>NZ_AP024828.1:0-1448757 GCF_019668465.1 Mycobacterium senriense
TGAGTTTCGACGGGTTGCCGGTGGTGGCCGGGCTAGTTGTTTGTCGGTGGTGGTTGGGGTTGGAAGGGGTCATACCACCACCAGTTGGCGCGTTCGCCGGTAGGTCCTGGGCAGGGTGGCACCGCGGGCGGGGGTTGAGTGGGTGGGCGCGCCAGCGATCCCGGGCTCAGTGATCGGCCGGTGTTGTCGGTGACGACGAGTGCGTGTGCGGGTCCGGTGATGGTGAGCACGCCACGATGGTGGCACCGGTGGTGATAGGGGCATAACAGCACCAGGTTGGCCAACTCGGTGGGGCCGCCGTCTTCCCAGTGCCGCAGGTGATGGGCGTGCAGACCACGGGTGGCCCCGCAGCCGGGCACCACGCAGGTGCGGTCGCGATGCTCTAGCGCGCGGCGAAGCCGCCGGTTGATCAGCCGGGTCGCCCGGCCGGCACCGATGACCTCGCCGTGGCGTTCGAACCAGACTTCACCGGTGGCATCACAGGTCAGGTAGCGGCGTTCGGCGTCGGTGAGCACCGGACCCAAATGCAGTGCCGCAACACGCTGCTCCACGTCGACATGCACCACCACGGTGGTGTGCTGCCCGTGTGGGCGCCGCGCCGCCTCGGCGTCCCACCCCGCCTCGACCAGGCGCATAAACGCCGCGGCGGTGCCAGGCACCGGGGGCCGCTGAGCTGACGCGGCCGTGCCGTTGGGGTGATCGTGGCGCCACTGGGCGAGCAGCGCATCACGATGCGACGCCAAGGCGGCCTCGAACTTCGCCGCGTCATGGTGGGCCAGGGTGATCCGGTAGCAGCTGCCGTGCTCGTTGGCGCTGGTGGTGATCGAACACTCGAACTCGGGCCCAGGTCCGGGTTCGGGTTGGGGTCGCGGTTCTAGTTTGACCGCGGTGCGCAGCTGAGTGACCGTGGCGCAGCGCGCCAACGCCGCGTAGTGCTCATCAGACCCCGCACCGGCGCGTGCCGCGATGACGCCGACCTGATCCAGCGACAGCCGGCCCTCACGCATCCCTTGAGCGCAGCGCGGGAACTCCTCGAGCCGGCCCGCGATCGTGCTGATGGTGTGCGCGGTTGCCGGCGAACAGCCGGTCTTCCAGGCCACCAACGCCGGCACCGACCGCGCCCCGGTGACCCCGCAGAGCTCATCTCGCTCGATCTCGGCCACGATCTCCACGATGCGCCCATCAATCGCGTTGCGCTGACCGGTCAACTCCGCCAACTCCTCGAACAACACCCCAAGACGCTCACCAGGACTCACCACCACAGCGCCAGCAGATGCGATCGAAGACATAACCCCATCATCGCAGCCACCTACGACAAATCCGGGCCCGCGCCAGTACGGTGGACGCGGCCCGAGGGAACTACATCAACCAGCTTTTGATGAAGTCGCCACCGGGTCGTCGTCGTCCCACAGCAGCAGCTGGCGAACCGCCGGGCGCGGACCGTAGGGCCGCAGCATGGTGCTGGCCGGGCGCGGGCGCACCCGTTGCGGCCACCAGAACCACCGCCCGAGAAGCCTTGCGACAGAAGGCGTCATGAACGAGCGCACGATCAGCGTGTCGAACAAGAGGCCGAGCCCGATCGTCGTCCCGATTTGACCGAGCACCTGAAAACCGCTGAACACGAACGCACACATGGTGACGGCGAAAACGATGCCGGCCGAGGTGACGACGGAACCGGAGCCGGCCATGGCCCGGATTATGCCGGTGTTCAGCCCGGCATGGATCTCTTCCTTGAAACGGGAGATCAACAGCAGGTTGTAGTCGGATCCGACCGCCAGCAACAGGATCACCGCCAGCGCGAGCACGACCCAGTACAGCTGGATGCCGAACATGTACTGCCACACCAGGACTGACAGGCCGAACGAGGCCCCCAGCGACAGGGCCACCGTGCCGACGATCACCAGCGCGGCGATCAGGCTGCGCGTGATGATCATCATGATCAGCAGGATGAGGCTCAGCGCGGCGAACGCCACGATCATCAGGTCGTATTTGGCGCCATCCTGGATGTCCTTGTACGTCGCGGCCGTCCCGCCGACGTAGATGCCCGCCCCGGCCATGGGCGTGCCCTTCAGGGCCTCGTGCGCGGCCTTGGTGATCGGATCGATGTGCGAAATGCCCTCGGGCGTCGCGGGATCGCCCTCGTGTGTAACGATCATCCGGACGGCCTTGCCGTCCGGCGAGAGGAACAGTTTCAGTCCACGCTTGAAGTCGGGGTTGTTGAACACCTCGGGCGGCAGATAGAAGGTGTCGTCGTTCTTGGCCGCGTCGAAGGCGCGTCCCAACGCCGTCGCGTTGTCGATCGCGGCCGCCGTCTGCGCGTAGATGCCGGACAGCGTGGCGTAATTCGCCAGTGTCAGATCGCGATTGGTCTGCTGGCTTTGGATCTGCGGCGGGATCAGCGCCGTCAGTTTGGGCTGCAGCGCGTCGAGCTTGTCGAGCGAGGCCGTGAGGTTCTCGAACTTCTCGGTGAGCTGGTCGATGCCGTCGAGCGCGTCGAACAGCGATCGGAATGCGAAGCAGACGGGAATGTCGTAACAGTGCTTCTCCCAATAGAAGTAACTGCGCACCGGCCGGAAGAAGTCGTCGAAATTCGCGATCTTGTCGCGCAGATCCTGGATCGTGGCGAGCGTGTCGTGAAAGTTCACCGTCTCGTCGTGGGTGGTTCCGGCGAGCTGCTGCTGCAGGGTGTACTGCTGCTTGAGGATGTTGATGGTCTTGCTCAGTTCGTTGGCCTGCTTGAGGGCGTCGTCGGCCCGATCTCGTTGGTACGTCAGGTTTTCCTGCTGCGCCGCGCTGGAATTGCTGACCACGAACGCGAGCGAACTGTGGACGAGCGGGGTTCCCAACGGCCTGGTGATGGTCTGCACCTGCGCGACCCCGGGAACGTGGAACACCGCCTTGGCCACCTTGTCCAACACGAGCATGCTCTCCGGGTTACGCATGTCGTGATCGGTTTCGACCATCAGCAGCTCGGGCTCCAGCCGGGCCCGCGAGAAGTGCTTCTCGGCCGCGGTGTAGCCGATATTGGCCGGCGCGCTGGCCGGCATGTAGGGGCGGGTGTCGTAACTGGTCTTGTAGCCGGGCAGGGCGATCAGGCCGATCAGGGCCAGCGCGCACGCCGCCGCGAGCACCGCACCCGGCCACCGGACGATGGCGGTGCCGATGCGCCGCCAGCCGCGGGTTCGTATCGCCCGCTTGGGATCGAAGATGCCCACCATGGCACCCAGGGTCAGGATCGCGGGTCCCAGGGTGAGCGCGGCGAACAGCGCGACCAGGATACCCAATGCCGCTGGTATGCCCAGACTTTGGAAGTACGGCAACCGGGTGAAGCTCAGGCAGGCCACCGCGCCGGCCACGGTGAGCCCGGAGCCCAGCACGATGTGCGTGGTTCCGTGATACATCGTGTAGAAGGCCTTTTCGCGATCCTCACCGGTGCCGCGCGCCTCCTGATAACGCCCGGCGAAGAATATCGCGTAGTCCGTTCCGGCCGCGATCACCAACAGCGTCAGCAGATTCGTCGCATACGTCGACAGACCGATCACTCCGGCGTTACCCAGAAACGCGACAAGGCCTCGGGCGGCTGACATTTCGATGAGCACCGTGGCGAGCACCAGCAGCGTGGTGAGCACCGAGCGGTACACGAAGAACAGCATCAGCGCGATCACCCCGATGGTGATCCCGGTGACCTTCGCGGTGCCCTTGCTGCCGACGTCGAACTGATCGGAGATCAGCGGCGCCGCACCGGTCACATAGGTCTTGACGCCGGGCGGCGGCTTCATGCGCTCGATGATGTCGCGCAGCGCCCCGACGCCCTCGTTGGCAAACGCCGAGCCTTGATTGCCGGCAAGGTTCACCTGGACATAGGCGGCCTTGCCGTCGCTGCTCTGCGATCCCGCCGCGGTCAGGGTGTCGCCCCAGTAATCCTGGACATGTTGGACGTGTTTGTGGTCCTGTTCGATCCTGCGGACCATCTCGTCGTAGAAGCGGTGGGCGTCGGCGCCCAGGGGTTTGTCGCCTTCCAGCACGATCATCGCCGAGCTGTCGGTGTCGAACTCGTGGAATTTCTCACCGATGCGTTTGATCGCCTTGAGCGACGGCGCATCTGGCGAGTTCAGCGCCACGTTGTGGGTCTTGCCCACGTCTTCCAGCTGCGGCACCGCGATGTTGGTGAGCGCGGCGAGCGCGACCCAGAACAGCAGGATCGGCAACGCGAGCCGGCGGATGGTGCGCGGCACGAACGGCCGCGACTCTTGATCGTTGCTCATCCAGATTTATCCAGACAGAAGGTGTAGGCGTCGACTTTGTTGACGGTGCGTTGGTCTTTCACTTCTCCGTTGACGGTGATGCGACAGCCCAGGGTGTCGCCGTTGCCCTGCGCGACGACGTTGCCGATGACCGCCGGCTCGGTAGAGGTGATGGTGAACGACCACGGCAGGGGCGCGTCCTTGACCTGCTGTGGTTGGGCGTTGACGTCGAGGTAGTTGATGGTCGCGGTCGCGCCCGGTGCACCGAAGACCTCGAGCACGACCTGCTTGGGGTTGAACGGGACGATCTCGTTGGACAGGCCACTGTTGGCCGACGTGCTGGTGTGCGAACCGAAGATTCCGTGCAGGCGATAGATTCCGAATCCGGCAAGCACGACGACCACCACGGCGACGAGCACCATCCACCCCCGCTTCACCAGGGACGCGATCGAAAAGCCTTTCACCCGTTAGCCTTTCGAAGATCGGGCGATAAGATTCCACTCAAGCCAAACACGGCTGCCAACACCGTGAGTGTGATCGACAGCTACGACAGTACGGTACGGGACCGTACTGTACAAGAGACGCGCGCGTATATATTCTCGACGGGCTGCCGGCTCCGACATGCCCGCGCGTTATCCGACGGTCCCGGTCAGGCCCGGGATGAGGTACCCGTCGACGAACGCTTGCACGGTGCGACGGGTCGGCGGGCGTCCGGGCATGATCGACCGGAAGATGAGATAGCCGGGCAACAAGTCCCAGAGCTCGTCGCTGATGACGTCTTCGGCGATCTCGCCCCGGTTGACGGCCTGCTGCAGCACATGCTTGAGCATCGCCTCGCGCTGGTCGAGGAATTGATGCTGCAAGGCATCGTTTAGCGCCGGGTGGCGCGACACCTCCACCATCACCGCGCGGATGGTGCCGGCGTGCTGCCCGCACTCCTGGGTGATCGTCTCCCCCAGGCTCAGCAGGTCGCCACGCAACGTGCCGGTGTTCGGCGGAACGGCCACCTGCCGGACGCCTTCGATGAAGGCCGCCAACACCAGTTCGGCTTTGGACGGCCAGCGCCGGTAGACCGTGGCCTTGCTGGCGCGCGCGGCGTTGGCCACCGCGTCCACCGTCAGCTGGTCATAGCCGTGTTCCTGCAGCAGGGCCAGGGTCACGCCCAGTATCTCGGCCTCGCGCGGTGACCACGGCGACGCGGGCTCACACCGGTCGGCCGTCTGGGTCATAGACCCCACGATAGAGCCGGTCGGGTGTTGCGGACCACTTTCGGCGCAGTCGGCCCCACGAATGTGAATTCGTCAGCGGGAGGACATCAGCGCGCGTTCGATGTCGGCGAGCAGGTCGTCGGTGTCTTCGATGCCCAGCGAGATGCGCGCGAATCCGTCGGCGACCGGGTCTCCCCAGCGGGCCCGGCGATCCACCGAGGTGTGCAGGCCCCCGAAACTCGTGGATGCGATCAGCAGTTCGCTGCGGTCCACCAGCGCGTACACCGCGGCCGCGTCGGCCAGTTCGATGGAGACCAGCGCCCCGAACCGGCGCATCTGGGCCATGGCCACCGAATGTGCCGGGTCGTCGGCCAATCCCGGGTAGCGCACCGACCGCACCGCCGGGTGGCGGGCCAGCATGGTCGCCAGCGCCCGAGCGTTCTGGCATTGCCGTTCGAAGCGCAATCCGGCAGTTGCCATGCTGCGCAACAGAAGCCACGCCTCGAACCCACCCAGGATGGCGCCGGCCAGCAGCCGGTGTCGCTCCACCGCGGCCAGCAGCTCGGGCTGGCTGGTGGCGACGTAGCCGGCCAGCAGGTCACCGTGACCGGACAGGGCCTTGGTCGCACTGGCCACCACCGCGTCGGTGCCCAACGACAGCGGCTGCTGACCCAGCGGCGTGGCGGCGGTGTTGTCGACGACCAAGCGCGCGTTGCGATCCCGGCAGATGCCGGCCAGCCGGTGCACGTCGATCACGTCCAACGCCGGGTTGGTCGGCGTTTCGGCCAGCACCACGTCGGCTTGCGCGGCGGCGTCATAGAGCTGCGCACTCGACGCCTCGACGACCGTCACACCCGCGGGCACCAGGTCTTCGCGGGCGTAGCGGCGCACCTGGTAGTAGCCGTCGGCCGGCACCACCACCGTCGATCCGGGCGTCGCCAGCGCGCGCAGCACGGCGCTGACGGCCGCCATGCCCGAGCCGAACACCCGCGCGCCGGTGGCCCCCTCCAGCTCGGCGAGCGCCGACTCCAGTTGCCGCCAAGTCGGATTGGAGCCGCGGCCGTAATTGTCTGAGCCACCAGATTCGTCGGCGGCCAGGTGATAGGTGGCGGCGAGCACCGCCTGCGGCGCCACCGGATGACCCGAAATCGCCTCGACGTCAATGGCTTTGAGGCTCCGAGTGGAGTCACCGTACCGGCTGCTCATCGGCTCACTCCGCCGGGGCTTCGGGCGGGCCCTCGTCAAGCAGCTTGCGGAAGCCGTCCTCGTCGAGGACGGGCACCCCCAGCTCGATCGCCTTGTCGTACTTGGACCCCGGCGAATCGCCGGCCACGACGTAGTCGGTCTTCTTCGACACCGAGCCGGCGGCCTTGCCCCCGCGCGCCAGGATCGCCTCCTTGGCGTCGTCGCGGGAAAAGCCGTTGAGCGACCCGGTGACCACCACCGTCAGCCCCTCCAGCGTGCGCGCCACACTGGTGTCGCGCTCGTCGGCCATCCGCACGCCGGCCGCGCGCCACTTCTCGACGATCGCGCAATGCCAGTCGACGGTGAACCATTCGGTGAGCGCCGCCGCGATCGTCGGCCCGACGCCTTCCACCGCGGCCAGCCGCTCCGTCGACGCCGACATGATCGAGTCCAGATCGCCGAACTCGGTCGCCAGGGCGCGCGCGGCCGTCGGCCCGACGTGCCGGATCGACAACGCCACCAGCACCCGCCACAGCGCCACCTTCTTGGCCTTGTCCAGGTTGTCGAGCAGCCGTTTGCCGTTGGCCGACAGGGCGCCGGCCTTGGTCCGGAACAGCTCGGTGCGCAACAGGTCGTCCTCGGTAAGGGTGAACAGGTCGCCCTCGTCGGCGATCACCCCGGCCTTGAGCAGCGCGATGGCCGCTTCGTAACCGAGTCCCTCGATGTCGAACGCACCGCGACCGGCGACGTGAAACACCCGCTCCCGCAACTGCGCCGGACACGACCGGGCATTGGGGCAGCGGATGTCGGCGTCGCCCTCCTTGGCCGGCGCCAGCGTGGTGCCGCACTCGGGACACGTGGTGGGCATGACGAATTCGCGTTCGGAGCCGTCGCGCAGGTCGACGACGGGGCCGAGCACCTCCGGAATCACGTCGCCGGCCTTGCGGATCATCACGGTGTCGCCGATCAGCACACCCTTGCGTTTCACCTCGGCGGCGTTGTGCAAGGTGGCCAGCCCGACGGTCGACCCGGCCACCTTCACCGGCGTCATGAAGGCGAACGGGGTGACGCGGCCGGTGCGCCCGACGTTGACGCGGATGTCGAGCAGCTTGGTCTGCGCCTCCTGCGGCGGGTATTTGTAGGCGACTGCCCAGCGGGGCGCGCGGGAGGTGGTGCCGAGCCGGCGCTGCAGCGCGACATCGTCGACTTTGACTACCACGCCGTCGATTTCGTGCTCGAGATCGTAACGGTGTTCACCCCAGTAGCCGATCCGCTCCTCCACCGCGGCGAGGCCGCGCACCCGCGCGGTCTGTTCGGCCACCGGCAGCCCCCAGGCGTTGAGCGCGGTGTAGGCCTCGTGCTGGGTCTTCGGTGCGAACCCCTCGGTGCGGCCGATGCCGTGGCAGATCATCCGCAGCTTGCGGCGGGCGGTGACGGCGGGGTTCTTCTGGCGCAGCGACCCCGCGGCGCTGTTGCGCGGATTGGCGAACGGCGCCTTGCCGTCTTCGACCAGGCTGGCGTTGAGCGCCTCGAAATCGGAGAGCAGGAAGAACGCCTCGCCGCGCACCTCGAGCAGAGCCGGAATCGGGAATTCCTTGCTGGCGGACAGCCGCTCGGGGACGTCGTCGATGGTGCGCGCGTTGAGCGTCACGTCCTCGCCGACCCGGCCGTCACCCCGGGTCGCGGCGCGTTCCAGCCGGCCTTCGCGGTACACCAGCGCCAGGGCGACCCCGTCGATCTTGAGTTCGCACAGGTAGTACGGCTCCTTGCCGACCTCGGTCTCGACGCGGTTGTTCCAGGCCACCAGCTCGTCGCGATCGAAGACGTCGTCGAGGCTCAGCATCCGTTCCAGGTGCTGCGCCTCGCCGAACTCGGTGGCAAAACCCGCCCCGCCCACCAACTGGGTCGGGGAATCGGCCACCCGCAGCTCGGGGTGGCGCTCCTCCAGCGCGAGAAGCTCGTTGAACATCGCGTCGAAATCCGCGTCCGAGACGATCGGCGCGTCCTTGATGTAGTAGCGGAACTGATGTTCACGGACCTCTTCGGCGAGGTCCTGCCACTGCCGGCGAACCTCGGGCGATACCGAATCGGCTTCTGCTGCGCTCACCTTGGCAGGCTATCCGAGGATACCGACGCGAAACCGCGCGCGCTCAGTCCTCGACATAGGCGCGCAACCGATCCACCGCGGCGTCCCACCGCCGGGACAGCTGACTCAGGTACTCGCTGGCCGACGCCAGCGGCTGGGTCCGCACCGTCCAGACCCGCTCGCGGCCCCGCCGGCTGCTCGTCACCAGCCCGACGGACTCCAGCAGCTGCAGGTGCTTGCTGGCCGCTTGCCGGGTAACCGGGATGACGCTGGTGACCTGCGATGTCGAGCTCGGTCCCTGATCGCAGAGCCGCACGATGATGCGCAGCCGGTTGGGATCGCCCAGCGCGTCGAAGAGCGGCGCGTCGACGGCGACACGTCCGCTCATACTCTGGCGCCTTCGATGTACCTGCGCACCAGCGTGGTCTGGATCGCCCAGCCTTCACCGTTGGCCCCGAAGGCTCCCCCGCGGCGCGCCTCGGGAATCGCCTCGAAACCGGATTCGGTGATGGTCAGCAGCACGCCGTCGGGCTGCTCGGACAGGGTGAACTCGACGAGCGTGGTCGGCTCGTGGTCGTAGTCGACGTCGGGGTCGATGGCGAACGGATGCCAGCGGTAGGCGAACCGGCGCCGCGGCTCGAGGGCGACGATCTGCCAGGTGCTGCGCACTCCGGCGTGCGCCTCCTGACGCTCGGCGACCTCACCGTCGACGACGGTCGGGCAGATCGCCGCGGTCACCGATGTCCCGGCGACGAACGGCCCGTCGAAGCGCACCCCGAACCAGCGACCGAACTCCTCGGCGTCGCTGATGGCCCGCCACACCCGCTCCAGCGGCGCGCGCAGCACCACGTGCTTCTCGATCTTCATATGCAACCTCCTGGTTGCCTATCACTTCAGCACGGCGCGCCCAAAAGCGCAACCTGCTGGTTGCCTATCCGATGGCGTCGGGATCCTCGGCGAACATCTCGGCCGCCTTGCGGGCCAGCTCGATCGCGGTCCGCGCCCACTGCGGCGTCGCGCCGGCCAGACCACACGCGGGCGTGACGCCGATGCGGTCGCGCAGCGCCGAACGGGCGAAGCCGAGGCGATCGGTCACCGCGACCACCGCGGCGACCACCTCCTCCGCCGACGGCCGGCGCGGCGGGGCGTTGCCGGCGACCACCCCCAGCGCGACGGTGCGGCCGGACTCCACGAACGCGGCGACACCGTCCAGATCGGCCGCGCTCAGCACGCCTGCATCCACCGAGACGGCTCGAAAGGCACTGCGCTGCAACAGATCCCATGGCAGATCGGGGGCACAGCAGTGCAGCAGCACCTCACCGCCCACCGTTTGGGCGCAGCCGTCGAGCAGGCCCGCGGCCACCTCCTCGTCGATCGGCGCCACCGGGCTCAGCGCGGTCACCCCGGTCAGCCCGCCGCCCAGGGCCTTCGGCAGCGACGGCTCGTCGAACTGCACCACCACCTCCGCCTCGAGCCGGCGCGCCAGCCCCGCGCGGTGCGCGGCGACGCCCTCGGCCAGCGACGCCGCCAGGTCGCGCAGCGCCCCGGGATCGGTGATCGCCCGGTGGCCGTTGGACAGCTCGATCCCGGCGGCCAGCGTGATCGGGCCCGGCGCCTGCACCTTGACCACCCGGCCGTCGTTGCGCAGGCCTGCGGCCTCCCAGGCCTCCTCCAGCGCGTCCATGTCCTCGTCGAGCAGGCTGACGGCGCGGCGGGTGACCGCACCGGGCCTGGCGGCGAGCCGGTAGCCGCGCGGCACCGTGTCGATGGCCACGTCGATCAGCAGCGCGCCGGCCCGGCCGAGCAGGTCGGCACCCACTCCGCGCGCCGGCAGCTCCACGATGTGCGCCAGCGCGCCAGCGAGTTCACCCACGACGACTTCGGCGGCCTGGCGCGCGGCGATGCCGGGCCACGATCCGACACCGCTGGCGTTGGCAAAAGGATGGGTGAAAACACTCACCGGGCAACCGTATTCGACGTCGCACTACGCGCCGGTCGGCAGGGGTCTGTGTGCCGCGGGACGGCGCGGGTAGGTTCAACGCGAAAAGGGGTGCGAAACGTGTCGCAGAAGGCGAAATCGGCGTGGCTACCGGTGCTGTGCGCCGTGGTGGCGCTGGTGGCGGCGTGCACCCGGGTGGTGGACGGGGCGGCCGTGGCGGGATCGGGCGCCAACCGCAGGGTGGTGCAGGGCGTCGACGTCGACACGATCCTGCTGGATCAGTCGCGGATGCGCGCGATCACCGGTGCCGGTGACCATCTGACGATCATCCCGTCGATGGACGGCACCAGCCCGGTGGACATCGACGCGCTGGCCGACACCGCACCGCGCGAGTGCCGGTTCATCTACGCCGAGACCGCGACCTTCGGGCGCGACCTCGAGGCGTTCCACAAGACGACGTTTCAGGACCCACCCGACGGCGCGCTGATCTCCGAAGGCGCCGCGGCCTATCGCGACGCCGACGCCGCCCGGCGCGCCTTCGGCACCCTGGTCGGCACCGTCGGCGACTGCGCGAACGGCTCGAGCGGCCAGCTCTACGTCGGCGACTGGAAAGCCGACGCCAGCTCGCTGCACCTGCGGCCCGGCGGGTGCGGCCGCGACTACCGGATCCTGTCGGTGGCCATGCTGGAGGTCACCTTCTGCGGCTTCGCGCAATCGGTGTCCGACATCGTGATGACGAATATCTCCGCGAACATGCCGCGATAGCCCGGATTCAGCGGGTGGTGCCGGCGATGGTGGCGCTGCCGAGCACCTCGTCACCGTCGGGATCGGGCCGGTACAGCACCAGTGTCTGGCCGCGGGCCACGCCGCGCATCGGCGCGCGCAGCCGCACGAAGACCTCGTCGTCGACCAGTTCGGCTATCGCGCCGGCCGTTTCGCCGTGCGCGCGCACCTGAACCGCGCACTCCACCGGGCCGGACGGCGCGACGCCCGAAGTGAAAACCGGTGTCCGGCCGACCATTTCGCGTATCTCGAGGTCGGCCGCCTCGCCCACGTGCACGGTCGAAGTCTCCGCGTCGATCGCGGTCACGTACCGCGGACGGCCGTCGGGTCCCGGCCCGGCGATGCCGAGCCCCTTGCGCTGCCCGACGGTGAACCCGTGCACGCCGTCGTGCTCGGCGAGCACGGTGCCGTCGGCGTTGACCACCGCACCGCGGCGCACCCCGATGCGCTCGCCCAGGAAGGCACGGGTGTTGCCCGACGGGATGAAGCAGATGTCATGGCTGTCCGGCTTTTCCGCGACGGTCAGGCCGCGCCGGGCGGCCTCGGCCCGGATCTGCGGCTTGGGGGTGTCCCCGATGGGGAACGCCGCGTGGCGCAGCTGCTCGGCGCTCAGGACCGCCAGCACGTAGGACTGGTCCTTGTCGTGATCGACGGCGCGGCGCAGCCGGCCGTCCGAGAGCCGGGCGTAGTGGCCGGTGGCCACCGTGTCGAACCCGAGCGCAATGGCCTTCGCAGACAGCGCCGAGAACTTGATCTTCTGATTGCACACCACGCACGGGTTGGGGGTTTCGCCGCGCGCATACGACGACACGAACTCGTCGATGACGTCCGCCTTGAACCTCTCCGCGAAATCCCAGACGTAGAACGGGATCCCGAGCACATCCGCGACGCGGCGCGCGTCGGAGGCGTCTTCCTTCGAGCAGCATCCCCGCGAGCCGGTGCGCAGCGTGCCGGGCGCCGTGGACAGCGCCAGGTGCACGCCGACGACGTCGTGTCCGGCGTCGACCATCCGGGCGGCGGCGACCGACGAGTCGACGCCACCGCTCATCGCGGCAAGCACCTTCACTTAGGACGCCCCCGCGGCGGCCAGCGCGGCGCGACGGGCGCGGTCCACCGCCCCGGGCAGTACCCGCAGCACCGCGTCGACGTCGGCGTCGACACTGGTGTGCCCCAACGACAGTCGCAAGGACCCGCGGGCGCTGGTCGCGTCGGCGCCCATCGCGATCAGCACGTGCGAGGGCTGAGCGACGCCTGCGGTGCACGCCGACCCCGTAGAGCACTCGATTCCGTTGGCGTCCAACAGCATCAGCAGCGCGTCGCCCTCGCAGCCGCGGAACGTGAAGTGCGCGTTGCCGGGCAGGCGCAGCGGATCGCGTGCCCCGTTGAGGGTGACGTCCTCGATGCCGCCCAGCACCCCGTCGACCAGCCGATCGCGTAACGCCCGCAGCCGGGCGCTGTTGACCTCGAGCCCGTCGACCGAGATCCGGGCCGCCGCCGCCATTCCGACCGCCCCGGCGACATCGGCGGTGCCCGAACGGATGTCACGCTCCTGCCCGCCTCCGTGCGCCAGCGGCACGCACGCGACGTCGCGTCGCAGCAGCAGCGCACCCACCGCGGGCGGGCCGCCGAACTTGTGCGCGGTCACGCTCATCGCCGACAAACCGCTGGCGGCGAAGTCGACCGGCAGCTGCCCCACGGCCTGAATCGCGTCGCTGTGCATCGGGACGCCGAATTCGGCCGCGACGGCGGCGAGTTCGGCGGCCGGCAGCACGGTGCCGACCTCGTTGTTGGCCCACATCACCGAGACCAGCGCGACGTCGTCGTGGCGGGTGAGCACCTCGCGCAGCGCCGCCGCCGACACCGACCCGTCCGCGGCGGTCGGAAGCAAGGTGACCTCGGCGCCCTCGTGTTCGACGAGCCAGTTCACCGAGTCCAGCACGGCGTGGTGTTCCACCTCGCTGGTGACGATGCGCCGGTGCCGCGGCTCGGCGTCCCGGCGGGCCCAGTAGATGCCCTTGACCGCCAGGTTGTCGCTCTCGGTGCCGCCGGCGGTGAAGATGACCTCCGAGGGCCGCGCGCCGAGCCGGTCGGCGATCAGCTCGCGGGATTCCTCGATGCGGCGCCGCGCCGCGCGGCCGCTGGTGTGCAGCGAGGACGCATTGCCGACCGTGCCCAGCACACCCGTCATCGCCTCGACGGCGGCGGGGTGCATCGGGGTGGTGGCGGCGTGATCCAGGTAGACCATGACGCGACCCACGATACCGGCCCGCCCGTTTGCTCAGGCCACCAGCACGTGCCCGTGACCAGCGCGCCGGTCGGTTCCGGCACCCACCGCGGACTGGCACCGGCCGGCCAGCGCGCGCCGGTCGGTCCCGGGGAGCTGCAGAGACTCGACGTGCACCCTTGCCAGCGTGCGCGGCACGACGAGCAGCCGGCGGATCGAGCTCAGCAGGGTCTCATCGCCGACGAAGGCCGGCACCGTCGAGGGGGTGCCGTCCACGTGGTGGTAGGTCAGCCGCAGCGGCTGCACCGGACGGGCGGCGTCGATCGCGGCCTGGAACATCGCCGGATAGAAGGCGCCGCGGTCCCGGCCGCACCAGGTGGTGCCCTCCGGGAAAGCGACGACCGTCTGACCGGCGCGCAGCCGGCGGGCGACGGCGTCCACCACACCGGGCAGGCACCGCAGGCTGGACCGCTCGATCGGGATGATCTTCAGGATGCGGGCCACGATCCCGGTCGCCGGGCCGGTGAACATGTCGGCCCGCGCGACGAACGACCCGGGCAGCACCGAACCGATGGCGAAGACGTCGACCCAGGACATGTGCGGGCTCACCACCAGCACGCCGCTCAGGTTGCGAATCGGGTTGCCCGTCACGGTGATTCGGACGCCCAGGCAACGCAACACCAAGCGGCAATAGATGCGCTGCACGCGGGTGCGGCCCGGCAGCGGCACCGCCAGCAGCGGCAGCCCCGGCGCCAGCAGCAGCGCCAGCATGAGGCGAAGCGTCACCCGCAGCGCCCTGCGCAGAGGTCGCGACGCGATGACGTCGCCCGCACCCACACAGCCGGCGTCGCACGAGGCGCGCGGTAGCCAGGAGTGCCCGGTGCCCGCCGGGGCGTTCATCGCTCGCCGCCCGCCATTTCCGACGCCGCCGAGACCGAGCGGAGTCGCTTGAGATATCGAGTGTCGGCGTGCGCCTTGTCCAGCAGGACGCAGAAATCGCCGACGCCGAAGTCCGGGTCGTGCGCGGGCTCGCCGCACACCTGGGCGCCCAGCCGCAGGTAACCGCGCAGCAGCGCCGGAACCGAGGGCCGCGCGGGCGGCGCGATGTCGTCGATCGCCGTCCCGTCCACCACCACCGGCCGGTGCGGGTAGACGCGGTATTCCGGCGGGGCCCCGTGCCGGCTCAGGATGAAGTCGCGGACGCCGCGCAGCTGCGTGCCCGGAACGTCGGATTCGCCCCCGATGGGCACCGATACGCACCCGGTCACGCAGTCGTAGCCGTAGCGGTCCAGGTAGGCCAGGATGCCCGCCCACATCAACAGGACGACGCCGCCGTTGCGATGGCCGTCGCGCACCACGGCGCGTCCCATCTCCACCAGGGAGGGCCGCAGCGGATCGAACGCGCGGATGTCGAACTCGGTGGCGGTGTAGAGCCCGCCGGCCGCGATGGCCCCCGCCGGCGCAAGCATGCGGTAGCAGCCGACCATTTCACCGGTGTCGTCGTCGCGCACCAGCAGGTGGTCGCAGAACTCGTCGAACCTGTCGACGTCCAGTCCGTCCTGTTCGGCAGCGGGCAGTGCGAAACCGGGCGTGCTGGTGAATACGTCGTACCGGAGTCGCTGCGCCGCTTCGATCATGGCGGGGTCGGTGGACAGCAACAGGGAGTAGCGAGGTGCGGCCGACGAGCTGGTGGCCGTACCGGTCGACTTATCGCTGGGTATGAGGACTGAAGCAATGCTCATGAAGCCCAACGTGGCGTAGTCGATGTGCTAGTCGGCATCGACGCTGTGACGTGTCGGTGCACGTGAGATGACGAACTGGGCGCGGACGGGTCCCGGGTCCCGCGGTGCGACGCAGCTCACACAGCGTGGGCAACAACGGGATGAACGCGGCGTTGCCGCCTGCCGCGGTTGAGCACGGACCGCCGCGGGTAGGTCGTGCAAGGTAACCAATCCTTCGGCGATGCGGACTTCGTCTTGAACCACACCTCGGACGCGGGTACGAGCGCGGGCGCGCGCCGCTGGTGTTTTGCCGATCAACTGGGTCCGCATTTCCTGGATCACCCCGACCAGCCGGTGCTGCTCATCGAGTCCCGCGCGATCTTCGAACGCCGCCGATTCCACCGCCGTAAGGCCCACCTCGTGTTGTCCGCGCTGCGCCATCGCGCGGCCGAACTGGGCGACCAGGCGCAGTTCCTGCAAACCCGCACGTATGGGGAAGCCCTGGAACAGGTGCAGGAGCGGATCAGCGTGTGTCAGCCCACCACTTGGGCGGCGGAGGAGTTCGTGCGGTCGAACCCGACGATCGACGTGTTACCCGCACGCGGTTTCTGCACCGACCGCGCTGAGTTCGACGAGTGGGCCAAGCGGCAGCGCACGCTACTGCTGGAGAACTTCTACCGCGACGCGCGCCGCCGGTTCGACCTGTTGATGGACGGTGACCAGCCCGCGGGCGGGCGGTGGAACTTCGACGCCGACAACCGCGAGCCGGCGCCGAAGGACACCGCAACGCTGGAGGTGCCCGCGCCTTGGCGTCCCGACGAGGACGACATCGACGAGCAAGTGCGCGCCGACCTGGACCGCTGGGAACGCGACGGCGCCGTCGCCTTTGTCGGCCGCGACGGGCCGCGCGAATTCGCCGTCACCGCAACCGAAGCGCAGTCCGCCTTCAAGGTGTTCCTGCGGGATCGGTTGCCGCACTTCGGCCCTCACGAGGACGCCATGCTCAGCGGCGACCGGTTCATGGCGCACAGCCTGTTGTCGGCCCCGATGAACCTCGGCCTACTGGACCCGCTGGATTGCGCGTACGCGGCCGAGGACGCCTACCGGGCCGGCGAGGCAGCGCTGAACAGCGTCGAGGGTTACATCCGCCAGCTGATCGGGTGGCGTGACTACATCTGGCACGTCTATTGGCATTTCGGACCCGAGTATCGCCATCGCAACGCGCTCCGGGCGCGCGCGGGGCCACCGGACTGGTTCGCCGACCTCGACGCCGACGCGGTCGAGGCGCGCTGCCTGAAAGACGTGCTGGCGCAGGTGCGCGACCACGGCTGGGCGCATCACATCCCGCGACTGATGGTGTTGTCCAACTACGCGTTGCAGCGCGGGTGGAATCCCGCCGCAGTCACCGACTGGTTCCACCGGTGCTTTGTCGACGGCTACGAGTGGGTGATGGTCGCCAACGTCGTGGGTATGTCGCAGCACGCCGACGGCGGGCTGATGGCGACGAAGCCATACGCCGCGGGTGGCGCCTACATCAACCGCATGAGCGACTATTGCGGGCACTGCTCGTATCGCCCCACCGAGCGAGTCGGTGAGCGCGCCTGCCCGTTCACGGGCGGCTACTGGTCGTTCCTGAACCGCAACAGGAGAACTCTGCAGGGCAACCGGCGCATGACCCAGCCGTTGGCGGGTCTGCGGCGGCTCACCGATCTCGACGACGTCGTCGAACAACAGCGCCGGCTCGGGCAGGCCCCGCCGTGATGCTGACCGCCGATCGTAGGATCGCGGCGCCGCCGGCGGCGGTGTGGAAATTGCTGGTCGACCTGGACGCGTGGCCGAGGTGGGGCCCGACGATTCGGAGGGCCCGGCTGGACCCCCCGCACACCGAGCTGGCCTTGCACGCCACCGGCACGGTGCAGACCTCCCTGCTGGTCGCGGTGCCGTTCGAAGTCACCGAGTTCGAGCCCGGGCGCCATTGGGCGTGGAAGGTGGCCGGCGTGCCGGCGACCCGACACCGGGTGGACCCGGTGGACGGCGGCGCGCGGGTGAGCATCTCGGTGCCATGGTGGTCCGCGCCGTACCTGACGGTGTGCTCTGTCGCGGTGCGCCGCATTGACGCGATGCTGACCGGCGCCTAGCGGGGGTCGACGGCCGACGCCAGAATCGTTGTACGACTCCGCAATCCGCTAGCACGGGCGCTAACGGATTCGGAGATCGGCGGATGGTGCGCAGAGACGGTGCGATGCGCACCGAACGCAAAAGCCCCCGGCGCCGCGGCGCCGGGGGCTTGAGGCCGAGAAATCAGCCCTTGCGTGCCTTGATCGCCTCGGTCAGCTGCGGAGCGACCTTGAACAGGTCGCCCACCACGCCGTAGTCGGCGATCTCGAAGATGGGTGCCTCTTCGTCCTTGTTGACCGCGATGATCGTCTTGGATGTCTGCATGCCCGCGCGGTGCTGGATGGCACCGGAGATGCCCAGCGCGATGTAGAGCTGCGGCGAGACGGTCTTACCGGTCTGGCCCACCTGGAACTGGCCCGGGTAGTAGCCGGAGTCGACGGCGGCGCGCGACGCACCAACGGCCGCACCCAGCGAGTCGGCCAGCTCCTCGACGACGCTGAAGTTCTCCGCGCTGCCGACACCGCGACCACCGGAGACGACGATGGTGGCCTCGGTCAGCTCCGGACGGTCACCGGCGACCGCCGGCTCGCGGGCGGTGATCTTGGTGGCGTTCTCCGCCGGGGCCGGGACCTCGACCTTGACTTCTTCGCCGGCGCCGGCCTGCGGCTCGGCGTCGACGGCTCCGGCGCGCACGGTGATCACCGGGGTGTCGCCGTTGGCCTGCGCCTCCACGGTGAACGCGCCACCGAAGATGGAGTAGGTCGCCTTATTGCCTTCCTTGACCTCGACCACGTCGACCAGCAGGCCGGAACCGATCCGGGCAGCGAGCCGGCCGGCGATTTCCTTGCCATCGGCGTTGGCCGACAGGATCACCGCGGCGGGTGAGCTGGACTCGGCGAGCGAGGCCAGCACGTCGACCACCGGGGTGAGCAGGTATTTGTCGACGTCGTCGGACTCGGCGACGTAGATCTTGGCGGCGCCGGCCTCCTTGAGCCCGTCGATCAGGGGCGCGGCGGTCCCGGGAGCGCCCACCACGACGGCGGCGGGCTCACCCAGCGCGCGGGCGGCGGTGATCAGTTCGGAGGTGACCTTCTTCAGCGCACCTTCTGCGTGCTCGACGAGCACCAGTACTTCAGCCATGGGTTATTTCGCTCTTCTCGTCTTGAGGAACTCGGGTCAGATGATCTTCTGGGCAACCAGGTACTTGGCGACGTCGTTACCGCCCTCGCCCTCGTCGGTGACCTTCTCACCCGCGGTCTTCGGCGGCTTGGGCGTCGACGACAGCACGGTCGAGCCGGCGTTTTCCAGCCCGACCTCGTCACTCTCGACGCCGATATCGGCGAGGGTCAGCACGGTGACCTCTTTCTTCTTGGCGGCCATGATGCCCTTGAAGGAGGGGAAGCGCGGCTCGTTGATCTTCTCGGTAACGCTGACCACCGCGGGCAGCGTGGCCTCGAGGGTGAACAAACCCTCGTCGGTCTCCCGCTCGCCGGTGACCTTGTCGCCCTCGATGGAGAGCTTGCGTACGTGGGTGAGCTGCGGCAGGCCCAGGTACTCGGCGATGACGGCCGGCACCGCGCCGCCGGTTCCGTCGGTGGCCTCGTTGCCGGCGATGACCAGGTCGGTGCCCTCGATGGTGCCCAGGGCACGCGCCAGCGCCCATCCGGTCTGGACCACGTCCGAGCCGTGCATTCCGTCGTCCTTGAGGTGGACGGCCTTGTCGGCGCCCATCGACAGAGCCTTACGGATCGCCTCGTTGGCGCGTTCGGGACCCGCGGTGAGCACGGTCACCGAGCCTTCGCCGCCCTCGCGCTCACGGATCTGCAGCGCCTCTTCCACCGCGCGCTCGTTGATCTCGTCCAGCACCGCGTCGGCGGCCTCACGGTCCAACGTGTAATCGCCGTCAGAAAGCTTGCGCTCCGACCAGGTGTCTGGGACCTGCTTGATCAGGACCACGATGTTCGTCATGAGTGTGGTTCGTCCTCCTAGAAGGGGGCTCGCAGCATTCGACTGCGAAACCTCGGTACGCGTGTTCGCAACGCACGGCCGTGTTACTACCCGGTAACTTTGTGCGGTATGCATTCACACCATAGCGGGTCGTAGTGCACGTTCTCGCAGCCCGTCCGCCGCTTGCGGAGCGGGCCCCCGCTTCCCCGGTTCGCGAATCCGACACTTCGCGTTAGCCTGCCTATGCAATGAGCGCACTCGTGCCTGACGTCCCGCAGCACACCCCCGGCGACACCGCGTCGGCGGGTGACGCGGTGATGATGCTGACGGGCGAGCGCACCATCCCGGGCCTGGACATCGAGAACTACTGGTTCCGTCGCCACGAGGTTGTCTACCAGCGACTGGCCGAGCGTTGCGTCGGGGCCGACGTGCTCGAGGCCGGCTGCGGCGAGGGTTACGGTGCGGACCTGATCGCCGGTGTCGCCCGCCGCGTCATCGCGGTGGATTACGACGAGGCCGCGGTGGCCCATGTCCGCAGCCGCTACCCCCGGGTGGACGTCATGCAGGCCAACCTCGCGCAGCTGCCGCTGCCCGATGCGTCGGTGGATATTGTGGTCAACTTCCAGGTGATCGAACACCTGTGGGACCAAACACAGTTCGTCGTCGAGTGCGCCCGGGTGCTGCGCCCGTCCGGTCTTTTGCTGATGTCGACGCCCAACCGCATCACCTTCTCGCCGGGCCGCGACACCCCGATCAACCCTTTCCACACCCGGGAGCTCAACGCGGCCGAGCTGACCCAGCTGCTCGTCGACGGCGGTTTTACCGATGTTTCGGTCAGCGGCCTGTTCCACGGCCCCCGGCTTCGCGAAATGGATGCCCGGCACGGCGGCTCGATCATCGACGCGCAGATCGCGCGGGCCGTCGCCGACGCGCCGTGGCCGCCCGAGCTGGCGGCCGACGTCGCGGCGGTCACCACCGGGGACTTCGACATGGTCGAGGCCGGCGCGGACACCGGCCGGCACATCGACGACAGCCTCGACCTGATCGCGATCGCGGTAGCGCCGTGAGCACGCCGCAGAACCGGGTTCCGGGCCTGTTCACCCTGGTTTTGCACACCCACCTGCCCTGGCTGGCCCACCACGGCCGCTGGCCGGTCGGCGAGGAATGGCTGTATCAATCCTGGGCGGCGGCCTACCTGCCGCTGATGCGCGTGCTGCACACGCTGGCCGGCGAGGACCGCCAGGGCGTGATCACGCTGGGCGTCACGCCGGTGGTGAATGCCCAGCTCGACGACCCCTACTGCCTGGACGGCATGCATCACTGGCTGGCCAACTGGCGGCTGCGCGGCCTGGAGGCCACCAGCGTGCGGTCCGCGCCCCGCTCGAAGTCGGCCGGCTACCCGTCATGCACGCCGGAAGCATTGCGCGCCTTGGGGATTCGTGAGTCCGCCGAGTCACAGCGGGCGCTGGACGACTTCGCCACCCTGTGGCGGCACGGTGGCAGCCCGCTGCTGCGCAGCCTGCTCGACGCCGGCACGCTGGAGCTGCTCGGCGGCCCGCTGGCCCACCCGTTCCAACCGCTGCTGGCGCCGCGGCTGCGCGAGTTCGCGCTGCGCGAGGGCCTGGCCGACGCCGCGCACCGGCTAGGGGCGCGAAAGGGGCACGGCCCGGGCGGGATCTGGGCGCCCGAGTGCGCCTACGCGCCCGGCATGGAACACGACTATTCGGCCGCCGGCGTCACCCATTTCATGGTCGACGGCCCGTCGCTGCACGGCGACACCGCGCTGGGCCGGCCGGTCGGCGACACCGATGTGGTGGCGTTCGGGCGCGATCTGCAGGTCAGCTACCGGGTGTGGTCACCGAAATCCGGCTACCCCGGGCACGCCGCGTACCGCGACTTCCACACCTACGATCACCTCACCGGACTCAAGCCGGCCCGGGTGACGGGCCGCAACGTGTCCTCGGAGGACAAGGCGCCCTACGACCCCGAGCGCGCCGATCACGCGGTCGACATGCACGTCGCCGATTTCGTCGACGTGGTCCGCAACCGCCTGTTCGCGGAGTCCGAGCGCATCGGGCGACCCGCCCACGTGGTCGCCGCCTTCGACACCGAGCTGTTCGGTCACTGGTGGTACGAGGGGCCGACATGGCTGGAGCGGGTGCTGCGCGCACTGCCCGAGGCCGGCGTGCGGGTGGGCACGCTGAGCGACGCCATCGCCGACGGCTTCGTCGGCAACCCGGTGGCCCTGCCGCCCAGCTCGTGGGGCTCGGGCAAGGACTGGCAGGTGTGGGCCGGCGACCAGGTCGCCGATCTGGTGGCGCTGAACAGCGAGATCGTCGACATGGCGCTGAGCACCGTCGACAAGGCGCTGTCCCAGACCGCATCACTGGACGGGCCCATCCCCCGCGACCACGTCGCCGATCAGATCCTGCGCGAAACGCTGCTCACCGTGTCCAGCGACTGGCCGTTCATGGTGAGCAAGGATTCGGCCGCCGACTATGCCCGCTACCGCGCCCACCTGCATGCGCACGCCACCCGCGAAATCGCCGACGCGCTGGCGTCGGGCCGGCGCGACACCGCGCAGCGGCTGGCGGAGGGATGGAACCGCGCCGACGGACTGTTCGGCGCCCTCGACGCCCGCAGGTTGCCTCGATGAGGCGGGCCGCGGCGTGAAAATCCTGATGGTGTCGTGGGAATACCCGCCGGTGGTGATCGGCGGGCTCGGCCGGCACGTGCATCACCTGTCCACCGCGCTGGCCGCCGCCGGTCACGACGTCGTCGTGCTGTCGCGCCGTCCCACCGGAACCGATCCCCGCAGCCATCCGTCGTCCGACCACATCAGCGAGGGCGTCCGGGTGATAGCGGCCGCCCAGGATCCGCACGAATTCTCCTTCGGCACCGACATGATGGCGTGGACGCTCGCGATGGGCCACTCCATGATTCGCGCCGGGCTGCCCCTGACAAAGCCGGGCAGCAACCGCGCGTGGCGGCCCGACGTGGTGCACGCCCACGACTGGCTGGTGGCCCACCCGGCGATCGCCCTCGCCCAATTCTACGATGCACCAATGGTTTCCACGATCCACGCCACCGAAGCCGGCCGGCATTCCGGCTGGGTCAGCGGCGCGATCAGCCGCCAGGTGCACGCGGTCGAATCCTGGCTGGTGCGCGAATCCGACTCGCTGATCACATGTTCGGCGTCGATGGCCGACGAGATCACCGAACTGTTCGGTCCCGGCCTGGCCGAGATCACGGTGATCTGCAACGGCATCGAGACGGCGCGGTGGCCGTTCGCGACGCGCCGGCCGCGCACCGGACCCGCCGAATTGCTCTACCTGGGACGGCTGGAATACGAGAAGGGTGTGCACGACGTCATCGCCGCGCTGCCGCGGATCAGGCGCAGCCACCCCGGCACCACACTGACCATCGCCGGCGAGGGTACTCAACTGGGCTGGCTCATCGAGCAGGCCCGTAAACACCGGGTGCTCAAGGCAGTCCGGTTCGTCGGGCACCTCGACCACGCCGAGCTGCTGGCCGTCCTGCATCGCGCCGACGCCGCGGTGCTGCCCAGCCATTACGAACCGTTCGGGATCGTCGCACTGGAGGCGGCCGCGGCCGGCACTCCCCTGGTGACCTCGAACATCGGCGGCCTGGGCGAGGCGGTGATCAACGGCCAGACCGGAGTGTCGTGCCCGCCGCGCGACGTGGCCCGGCTGGCCGCGGCGGTGCGCACTGTGCTCGACGACCCGCATGCCGCACAGCAGCGCGCCCACGCCGCCCGCGAGCGACTCACCGCCGATTTCGATTGGCGCACGGTGGCCGACAAGACCGCGCAGGTGTACCTGTCGGCCAAGCGTGGCGTGCGGCAGCCGCACGCCCGGCTGCCCATCGTCGAACACGCCTTGCCGGACCGGTAGCACCCTCCCTAACGTTTCAGGGATGGGCCTGGACTATTCGAGCGTCGTGGACGCTCCCATCACCGATGTTTTCGATTGGCATGCCAGGCCGGGCGCGTTCGCCCGGCTCTCGCCCCCGTGGCAGCCGATGCGGCTAATCACCGAGGCCGCCTCGCTGAAGGACGGGAGGGCCACGCTGGCGCTGCCCGGGGGTCTGCGCTGGGTCGCCGTCCATCAGCCCGACGGCTACGACCCGCCGCGACGTTTCGTCGACGCCATCGGCGGCGACGGCCTGGCCACGCTGCCGACACGAATTGCCGTGCGCTGGAACCACACCCACGAATTCGAGGACCTCGGCGGCAACCGCACCAGGGTGATCGACCGGGTCGACACCCCGGTGCCCGGGCCGCTGTTGCGGCCGATGTTCGACTACCGGCACCGGCAGCTGGCCGACGATCTGGCCGCACACCGGCTGGCCGCCGAGAATGGGCTGCGGCGGCTGACGATCGCCGTCACCGGATCCTCGGGGCTGGTCGGTTCGGCATTGACCGCCTTCCTGCGCACCGGTGGCCATCGGGTTATCCAGCTGGTCCGGCACGCGCCACGCGGCGACGACGAGCGACGCTGGAACACAGCCGATCCCGACCCGCGGCTGTTCGACGGGGTCGACGCGGTAATCCATCTGGCGGGAGCATCGATCGCCGGCCGGTTCACCGATAAACACCGGCAGGCCATCCGCGACAGCAGGATTGAGCCCACCCGGCGGCTGGCCGAACTGCTGGGCCGCGCGGCCCCCCGGCTGGCAGTGCTCATCTCGGCGTCGGCGATCGGCTACTACGGATACGACCGGGGCGACGACACCCTGACCGAGGACAGCGATCGCGGCGACGGATTCCTGGCCGACGTGGTGACCGACTGGGAGCGGGCGACCACGCCCGCGCAGCAGGCCGGGGTGCGCGCGGTGCGGGTGCGCACCGGCATCGTGCAATCGCCGGCCGGCGGCACGCTGAAGCTGATGCGGCCGCTGTTCAGCGCCGGACTGGGCGGCCGGCTCGGCGACGGGCGACAATGGCTGTCCTGGATCGGGATCGACGATCTGGTGGACATCTATCACCGTGCGCTCTGGGACGCCACACTCTCCGGCCCGGTGAATGCCGTTGCACCGCAACCGGTTCACAACAGCGAGTACACCGCCGTCCTGGCGCGGGTGTTGCACCGGCCGGCCGTGCTGCCGGTGCCGGCGCTGGGCCCGCGGCTGCTGGGCGACCAGGGCGCCCGCGAACTGGCGTGCGCGAGCCAGCGGGTGGCACCCGCCGCGCTCGCCGCCGCCGGACACCGGTTCCGTGCGCCGGACCTCGACGCGGCGCTGCGCCACCTGTTGGGGCGCACCGGCTGACGGTTGTCAGGGCACCCGACGAACGGTGAGTGGCCCGGCGGTGACATCCCGGCTGATCGCCTCGACGAACGATCGGGAATGCAGCACGGCTACTCTTCGGCATCTCTGCCGTCGCGGCTGTGCCGATAGGCGCGGGCGCGCAGATCGGCCAGCCACCGGGGGTGCAAACTCAGGCCCGGCGCCGTGTTGAGCACCGGGTCGAATGACACGTCGTGGTCGCGTTCGGGATCTAGGGCGGTGGTCAGCGTGATGCGGGCCACGGGTGTGAAATCGCCGCTGCCGCAGGCTTGGTCGAGTGTCACCTCGATGTTGCTGCGCTCGAGCGTTGACCGGACCGAGTCGAGGGACAACCCCGGGCCGCCGATCTCGCTCGAGGTCTGGGCCCGCAGCCACCAGTTGTTGCCCTGATAGTGCAACGGCATCAGCGTGGTCAGGGTCTGGCCGTTCCACGACGTGGCCGGCCGTAACGCCAGCGCGCGGGACAGCACCCCTGACCCGGACGAGACAAGCAGGATGTCCCACGGCTTGTCCGCGGCCTGGGGCGTGGGCAGCCGGAGGGCCAACCCGATGAAGTCGGGCAGCGCCCCGGGCGTACCGGTGGCCTTCGACACGCGCGCAACAATGTCCGAGGATGGGATCGGCAAGCCCTGCGCCGCGGGGGCAACGCGTTCGATGTGGCCCTCGGCCAGCACCCCGGTCGGATGGAAGAACCGTTTGCCCCGGAGCGCAGAGCCCCACTGAAAGGGCACCGCCACAAGTTCCAAAACGTTCACCGGCGGCGGATTCCCATTCTGGGCGGGGGGAAACAAGGGCGTGCGACACCGTCGCGCCGCGGCGCTGCGTGAAAATTACCGTGACGCAAAACCGGTTGTGCGCCAGCCGATCATTCGCAGACTGGGCGGGGGCTGCTGCGGGCTGTAGGTGTGGCTGTCGATATAGACCTGTGCCATGACGGCCTGCCACGACTCGATCTGGGGCGAGGATCGCCAGGTGCCCTCGACCAGTCCGACGATCACGGCATTGTTGTCAGCGGTCAGCGTGTACACCGGACCGCCGAAGTCCCGGCTGTCGGAGGCCATATCCGTGATGGCGAAGCGCCCGTTGCCTACCGAGCTGACCGAGCCGCATCGTTGGCCGGTCGCGCTGCGCAGCTGGCACGCGGGCATCCCGGTCTGGGCGCGCGTTCCGGGTGCGGAGCTCAGATGGCGCCCCGTGGGCAGCACATCGGTGGGCGTCACCTCCGGCGCGATCGCAATGACCTCGTATTCCACCGGCAGCATCGAGGTGTCCGCGGCGGAGTCCGCGTCGACCTGGCGGCGGCCGAGGACCACGTTGCCGATCGGTTTGCGGTCACGGTCGGTCACCACCGACTGGCCGCCATCGCATTGGCCGCTGGTCAGCGCGACCCGTAGCCGCAGCTCGACCAGGCCCAACATGCAGACGGTACCGCCTTGGCGGATCTCCATTCCGGGAAACACGGTGGCGCCCGGGTCGGCGACGGCCTGGACCGGTGCGGTGAAAAACATCGTCGTGGCCGCGGATGCGATCGCCAGCCGGCACCACCGGCGTCCGAGCTCTTCCATTGGGACGCATCACCCCTCACGTCCATCAGGGGGTTCACCGCGTTTTGTTGTTGAACGTGCGTATACCCGCCTCCGATGGGGCCAAACCGGCTTGGGCCCGGCCGGCTAGCGAACAATCGTGGGTTGCGAAAAAGCCGGAAAACGAAGACGTCAGGCGTCCACACCCGTCGAACGGTGTGGGAAGGGTTTCGGCGCTTCGCCCAATTCGTCCTGAAAGCACCGCAGCGCGTCGAGGAGCGCGGCGAAAACCCGGTGAGCGGTGGTCAGGTCCGCATCCGGTAGGCCGGCAAGCGCGACGTGGGTGTGCGCGTTGAGCGGACTGAAGAACGACCGGGCGGTGGCAAGGCCGGTTTCATCGTTGCGCAACACGACTTTTCGCCGGTCGACCGGGTGGTTGTCGCGGCGGATATGGCCGGCGTCGATCAACCGGTCCACCAGGTAGGTGATCGCCGAACCCGATAGCCCCATCCGGTGGCTGAGGTCGCTCGACGTCATCGGCCGCCCACCGCTCTCCGCCACCATGATGTAGAGCAGGGCGCGGAAATCGTTGGGCCGCAGGCAATGTATCAGCGCGAACAACCGGCCGATCTGGTCGGACTCGGTTGACAGCTCCCGCAGATCGGCCGAGATCAGCGACTCCAGCTCATCGCGGCCGCAGCACTGCGCATCGGCGTCCATAACGCTGCGAGCATATCGCCGATTGCGATGACATTTCAGTTACTTAATGTTTCAGCCGGGGTCGTGGCAGCTCCGCGCCGGCGCCGGACGACAACCACGACCGTGTGGATCCGCCCCGGCTGGCGCCGACCGATGAAGTTCATTAAATTAATGTTTAAGTTATTGAACGAGGTGGTATGTCGTAGCGGTCGGCGCAAGGGTGTGTCTGACGGTCAGCGCTGTGGTTTTGCCCGCCTCATCGGCGGGTATGACGCGGGTGTTTGGGCCGGACGGGGCTGGGCATGCCACGCCGTCCGGAAGGGAGCGCTTGGGCACTATGGGAGCTTTGTCGTTTTCACCGGCCACGGCATCGCCGCCGGTGGCGATCGGTTGGCTGAGCGCTGACGATTTCGAAGCATGGCGGTCGAACGTACGGCGCATGGTGCTGGGCGATGTCGCCGATTTCATCGTCGCGCGACGTGCCGGCGAACTCGACGATGCGCGCATCGATGCCGCAGGCGACATCCTGATGCAGTTCGTCTCCGGCGGCAAATGCCTGCGGTCGACGTTCGTGTACCTGGGCTGGCTGTGCGGCGCGCCGCCCGACGACGCGGCCCTGCGGGCCGCGGCCAGCTTCGAGTTGGTGCACGCGTTCGCGTTGCTGCAAGACGACGTCATGGACGGTTCAGACCAGCGGCGCGGCCGCCCGTCGGCGCATCGGCAATTCGGCCAATGGCATCGCGAGCGCGGATTGTGCGGCTCCTCGCGGCGATTCGGTGAATCCGCCGCCATCCTGCTGGGCGACCTTTGCCTCATCTGGGCCGAACAGATGATGCGCGACAGCGGCGTCGAGCCCAGGCGTCTGCAACGCGCCTGGCCACGCTATGACGCCATGCGCACCGAGCTTGCCGTCGGGCAATTCGCCGACCTGACCAACGATGCGCGGCAGATGCCCGGACTGGAAGTCGTGCTCGACGTGGCGCGCCGCAAGTCGGGGAACTACACGGTGCGCCGGCCGCTGGAGATCGGCGCGGCCATGTCCGAGTGCGACGGTCGGACGCTGTCCCAACTGGGCCGCTACGGCGCCGCCGTCGGTGAGGCATTCCAGCTTCGCGACGACGTGCTCGGCGTCTTCGGCTCGCCGGCGGTGACGGGCAAACCCAGCGCCGGCGACCTGCTGGAGCGCAAGGCGACCAGCGTCGTGGTGGCCGCCCACCAGCTGGCCGATGCGCCGACCCGGCGTGAACTCATCGAGCTGGCGGATCGTGAAACCCTCGACGACAACGCGATCGACCGGTGGAAAGCGCTGATCGTCGAGACGGGAGCCGTGCAACTGATCGAGGAGATGATCGGCGACCGCGTCGCTTCCGCGCGCGAGCACCTCAGCGACCTGTCGATCGACGAGCCCGTTCGCACCGCGCTGGCCGAAATGGCGGCCGTCTGCACGAAACGCGCCGAATGAGTAGCACAGACCGGGGAGCCTGTTGATCATGCGGACCATCGAAGGTCGCGGAGATCACGTGGTGGTGGTGGGCGCCGGGCTGGCCGGACTTTCCGCGGCGCTGCACCTGGCCGGCCGCGGGCGCGCGGTCACGGTGGTGGAGCGCGAGCCGTGGCCGGGCGGCCGGGCCGGTCGTCTCGACATCGACGGCTACCGGATCGACACCGGGCCGACGGTGCTCACCATGCCGGACATCATCGACGAGACGTTCGCGGCCGTGGGCGAGCGACTGCGCGACCGCATGGAGCTGTTGGCCCTCGACCCGGCCTACCGCGCCGTGTTCGCCGACGGCAGCGCGCTGGACGTGCACAGTGACGAGGATCGGATGGCCGACGCTGTCGCGGAGTTCGCTGGCTTCGGGCAGGCAGCGGGCTACCGACGGCTGCGAAAGTGGCTGACGCGGCTGTACCGCACCGAATTCGACGGCTTCATCGCCGCGAACTTCGATTCCCCGCTGTCGCTGCTCACCCCGCAGTTGGCGCAGCTGACTGCGATCGGCGGCTTCCGCAAGTGGGACCGGATGGTCAGGCGGTACGTCAGCGACCCACGGCTGCGGCGGATCTTCACCTTCCAGTCGCTGTACGCCGGCGTAGCGCCGCGCGATGCGCTGGCGGTGTACGCGGTGATCGCCTACATGGACACCATCTCGGGTGTGGTGTTTCCGCGCGGGGGCGTGCGCGCGCTGCCCGACGCACTGGCCGCGGCCGCCGCCGGTGCCGGCGTCCGATTCTGTTACGGCGCAACCGTTACCGCGCTCGAACGCACCGGCGGGCGGGTCAGCGCGGTGGTCACCGAGCAGGCCGGGCGCATCGCCTGCGACGCGGTGGTGCTGACCACCGAGCTGCCACAGACCTACGCGCTGCTGGGCCGCACACCGCGACGCGCGGTGCGGCTGCGGCCCTCACCCTCGGCCGTCGTCGCGCACTTGGGTTGTCCCGCCGTCGCATCCGGGACGGCCCACCACACCATCCTGTTCGGCGAGGCATGGGATCAGACCTTCACCGACATCGTCGACGACGGACAGCTCATGCGGGACCCGTCCCTGTTGGTCACCCGGCCGACGGCCAGCGACCCGACCCTGGCTCCCGAGGGACGCGACCTGCTCTACGTGCTCGCGCCGGCGCCGAACCTGGAGCGGGGCAACATCGATTGGGCCGGCACCGGCGGCGCCTACGTCGAGGACATGATCTCGCTCGTCGCCGACCGGCTGCTGCCCGGTTTGCCGCACGACGCAACGGTTTTGGATGTCGTCACACCGGCCGACTGGGCCCGGCAGGGCATGGCGGCCGGCAGTCCGTTCGCGCTCGCCCACACGTTCGGTCAGACGGGCCCCTTCCGGCCGGGCAACATGGTGCGCGGCATCGACAACGCGGTGCTCGCCGGGTCCTCCACGGTGCCCGGCGTCGGTGTGCCGACCACGCTGATCTCCGGGCGGCTCGCCGCCGACCGCATCACCGGCACCACCGCGCGATCGGCCGCGCACATCGACATGAAAGCCGGACTGCCGTGATGCGCGGCGAGTTGACCGCGGCCGGAATCGACGATCCGTGGCTGCGCGACGGATACCGGCGATGCCGCCAACTCAATGCCGCGCACGGCCGCACCTTCTTCCTGGCCACCCGGCTGCTCGCGCCCGACCAGCGGCCGCCCGTGCATGCGCTGTACGGCTTCGCCCGTTACGCCGACGACATCCTCGATGACCTAGACCCGCAGGTCGGCGCCGACGCCCGCGGCCGGCGGCTGCAGCAGCTCTCGGAGCGCTTCTTCTCCGACGGAGCCCACCTGGAGGATCCGCTGGTCGCCGCGGTCACCGACACCGTGCGGCGCTACCGGATCAGCGCGGATCTGTTCGAGGACTTCCTGGCTTCGATGCGGATGGATCTCACCGTCACCGACTATCCCGACCGCAACGCCCTCAACCAGTACATGCGAGGCTCCGCGGAAGCCATTGGGCTGCAAGTGCTTCCGATATTGGGCACCGTGACGCCGGTGCAGGAGGCCGCGCCGTACGCCGCGGCGCTGGGCCGGGCGTTTCAGCTGACCAATTTCCTGCGCGATGTCGACGAGGACCTGCAGCGCGGGCGGGTCTACCTGCCGGCCGACGAGCTGGCCGCCGAGGGCGTCGACCGAGAGCTGCTGATGTGGTGCCACGCGCAGCGCCGCACCGATCCGCGGGTGCGCCGGGCCCTGATCGCTCAGCACGAAATCGCCCGGCAGACCTACCGATTCGCCGCGAACGGTATCGCCACGCTCGCCCGTCGTTCGCGGCCGTGCGTGGCGACCGCGGCGGCACTGTATTCAGAGATCTTGGACTGCATCGAAAGAAGCGACTTCGCGGTGTTCGATCACCGGGCCACCGTCGGCACGGCGCGACGCCTTCGGGTCGCCGGCGCGGGGCTGATACGGTCGTGGCGGGCGCGGAACAGCGCGCGGGGCGTTCGTCAATCGGGGGCCGCATGAGCGATCGGTGGCAATACCTGGCGGTGCTCGCCGCATGCCTGGTGATCACCGCGCCGCTGGAAATCTTCGGCCCCGGCGTCTACCGGCAGTGGCGGCGGGTCATCAAGGCGGTCGTGCCGGTGGCCGCGGTCTTTTTGGTCTGGGACGAGATCGCGGTCGCCGCGCAAGTCTGGACCTACGACCGCAACTATCTGGGTGGCCTGAGCATCCCGTTCCGGGTGCCGATCGAAGAGGTGCTGTTCTTCCTCGTCATCCCGGTGTGCGCGTTGCTGACCTATAACGCCGTGACCACCATCCTGGAGAAGGTGCATCGCCGATGACCGGCCTCGGCTATACCCTGCCGGCCGCGGTGGCGGTATTGCTGGTCTGCACACTGGAATTGGCGGTGCTGCGGACCGGGCTCTTCCGGCGGCCGGCGTACTGGCTGTCGATGCTGATCGTGCTCGGGTTCCAGATCCCGGTGGACGGCTGGCTGACCAAACTCAGCTCCCCCATCGTCATCTATGACGACAAACAGCTGAGCGGCGTGCGCTTCCCGTTCGACATCCCGGTCGAAGATTTCCTGTTCGGCTTCGCGTTGGTCACCGCGGTGCTGCTGCTGTGGGAGCGGCAACGTGCGCGTCGATGATGCGGGGCCCGGCGAGTTGGCGGCCGCGTTCGACGCGGGTGCGCCGGCCTACGATCGCCTGGTCGGTGCCAGCCCCGGTTACCACGCGCAGCTGTCCCTGTCGGCACGACGGATGCGGATTCCGAACCGCGGCAAGGGGTTACGGTTGCTTGACGCCGGATGCGGCACGGGTGCCTCGACGGCCGCGCTGCTCGCCGTCGCTCCCGAGGCCGACATCGTCGCCGTCGACGCGTCGCGGGGCATGCTCGAAGCGGCGCGCGCGAAGGACTGGCCCGCCTCGGTGCGCTTCGTGCACACCCCGGTCGAACAGCTGGCCGAGCACGGGATCACCGGACCGTTCGACGCCATCCTGGCCGCCTACCTGATCCGCAACGTCGCCGACCGCGACGCACAGCTGCGCAGGTTTTGCGGATTGTTGCGGCCCGGCGGCACGTTGGCGGTGCACGAATATTCGGTGCGCGACTCCCCCGCGGCCACCCGCATCTGGCACGCCGTGTGCTGGGGCATCATCATCCCCTTCGGGTGGTGGCGCACCCGCGACGCCGGGCTGTACCGCTACCTGTGGCGCAGCGTGCTGGCGTTCGACGGCGCCGCGCGATTTCGGGCTCGGCTCGCCGACGCCGGCTTCACCTCGGTGCACAGCGAGACGATGCCCGGCTGGGAAGCCAACATCGTGCACACCTTCCTGGCGGATGCGCCGCGATGAGCGTCGATCGGCGTCGCCGAACATTCGCCGCGCCAACGGGATTGCCGGACGCCGTCGCGTTGGAGTCGCGCCCGCGGGTGGCCGTCGTCGGCGGCGGGATCGCCGGGCTGAGCGCCGCCACCGGGCTGGCCGAGCGCGGCGTCGCGGTCGAGGTCATCGAAAGCGAGCACTATCTCGGCGGCCGGGTGGGCGGGTGGACCGAGCGGGACGGCGGTGTCGAGCTCGCGATGAACCGCGGCTTCCACGCGTTCTTCCGCCAGTACTACAACCTGCGCGCCCTGCTGGGCCGGATCGACCCGCAATTGCGGATGCTCATTCCCGTCGAGGATTACCCGCTGATCGACGGGGCCGGCCGGCGCGACAGCTTCCGCGGGCTGCCGCGCACCCCACCATGGAACGCCGTGGTCTTCGCGGCGCGCAGTCCCACGTTCCGGCTTCGTGACTTCACCCGCATCGACGCCCGCGCGGCCGCACCGCTGGCCGCCGTATCGGTGCCTGGCACCTACCAGCGCCTGGATCACACCGACGCCGCGTCGTTCCTCGAGGACATCCGATTCCCTGAGGCGGCAAGGCATCTGGCGTTCGAGGTGTTCTCCCGCAGCTTCTTCGCCGATCCCGCTGAGCTTTCCGCGGCCGAATTGGCGACCATGTTTCACATCTACTTCCTGGGGTCCTCCGAAGGCCTGATCTTCGACGTCCCGTCGGCCAACTACGACAGCGCGTTGTGGCAGCCGCTGCGCGGCTACCTCGAAGGGCGGGGCGTGCGGTTCCGGCTCGCCACCAAGGTCCTGCGCATCGACACGGAGGCGGCGAAGGCCTTCCGGGTGCACACCGATTCCGACGACCACTGCGACGTCGACGCCGTCGTATTGGCCACCGACATCGCGGGTTTGCAGCGGATCGTTACGGCATCCAGCGACCTGGGCACCGACGACTGGCGCGCCCAGATAGCGCGGCTGCGCACCGCGCCGCCGTTCGCCGTGCACCGGTTGTGGCTCGACCGCCCGGTCGCGGCGCACCGGCCGGCGTTCCTGGGCACGGCCGGCCACGAACCGCTCGATAACATCAGCGTGCTGGAGCGCTACGAATGCGAGGCGCGGAACTGGGCCGCCGCGCACCGCGGCTCGGTCGTCGAGTTGCACTCGTACGCATTGGATTCCGCACCGTCGCGCGCCGCCGCGCTACGACAACTGCACCGGATATATCCGGAGACCGCTGAGGCACAGATCGTCCACGAGAGGCTGCTGCATCGCAGCGACTGCCCGCTGTTCTCGCCCGGCTCCTACCCCCACCGCCCCCCGATCATCACTCCCACACCGGGATTGCTGTTGGCCGGCGACGCCATCCGCATCGACCTGCCGGTGGCACTGATGGAGCGGGCCGCCACCACCGGCTGGTGCGCCGCCAACCAACTCCTGCAACGATGGGGACTAGCCGGACACCCGTTGGCTACGGTACCCACCCAAGGCCGGTCACCACTACTGCGATGGCTTGCCGCCCGCGAAAGAGCCACCCGATCATGAGGATTCGCGAACAGCTTCAACAATGCCTGTCCGCCGCCCAGGCCAAAGGCTGGCCGGTGCAGGTGATCCCGCGCGTGTCATGGGCTTATCAGCACCCGACGTATCGCGACGCACAGCCCGCCATCATCGAGGGTGCGCTGCGACGCTCGCAGCGCAAACCCACCGGCAACTGGTACGCGTTCGCGGCCAGCGATCGGGTGCCCGCCGGGCGTCCCGTCGGCACGCGGGTGGCCGGTGTCGACGTCGTCGCCTGGCGTGACGAACGCGGCCGGCTGTGCGTGGGGCCGCGCACTTGTCCCCACTTGGGCGCCGACCTCGCGACCGGCACCGTGCACCGGGGCACGCTGATCTGCCGCTGGCACGGGCTGACGCTCGACGGACACGCTCGCGAGTTCGGCTGGAGTCCGCTGCCCAGTCACGACGACGGGGTCCTCGCCTGGGTGCGGCTCGACGCGGTGGGCAAGGAGGAACCGCTGGACCGGCCGGTGCTTCCGCAACGGCCGGCCGGCGACACCCTGAGCGCGGTCGCCCGCCTGGAGGGGGTGTGCGAGCCGAGTGACATCATCGCCAACCGGCTCGATCCCTGGCACGGCGCGTGGTTTCACCCCTACTCGTTCACCCGGCTCGACGTGCTCACTACACCTACCGAACAGGTCGACCGATTCCTGGTGGCGGTGACGTTCCGGATGGGACGCCTGGGAGTGCCCGTCGTCGCGGAATTCAGCTGCCCGGAGGCACGCACCATCGTCATGCGCATCGTGGACGGAGAGGGAACCGGCAGCGTCGTCGAAACCCACGCGACGCCAATGGGTTCGGACCCCGACGGCCGGCCCCGCACCGCCGTCCTGGAAGCCACCCTCGCGCATTCGGACCGGCCCGGCTTCGCGCACGCCTCCCGGGTGGCGCCGCTGATCACACCCCTCATGCGCTATGCGGCCACCAAGCTCTGGCGCGACGACCTCGCCTACGCCGAACGCCGCTACCAGGTCCGCGCCGGACTCCGGTAGCCCGGCGTCGGGCTACCCGCATGGGAGAATTCAACCGTGCGCAGGCCCTACGTCGCTGTCGTCGCGGCGACCGTCGGCGCTCACCTGGCGTACCTGCTGTACGTGCCGAGCGGGGGCTTCCTCGCGTTGCGCTGGCCGAGGACCATCGTGCTGCACGTGCCCGCGGTGGCCTGGGGCGTCGCGGTCGTGGTGCTCAGGCTGCGCTGCCCGTTGACGTCGGTGGAATCGTGGGCACGCCGTCGCGCGCAGATGGATCCGCTGCCCACGTCCGGATTCATCGACCGTTACGTGACGGGATATTTCGTGCCGCCCGGCCGCATCGGCGCCGCACAGGCGCTCGCCTTCTCCGCCGCGGCCGTCTCATGGGCTGTATTCGCCCGCCGGGGCGTTGGTCGCGGGGGCCGCGGCATGCCGACCACCGGTTGACCTCCGCCGCCGCACCGCCCAAAGCACGCCGCCCACGAGCAGGACCGCCAGGACGATCACGGTGGGCCACATGGCCAGCTGCGCGAACAACAAACGCCGTTGCAGGCGCATCACTTTGCGCTCCGCGCGGCCCAGGCGCCGGGAAGTCTCGATCACAGTCATCGTCACACCAGATACCCGGGGCGCAGGCGTTCAAACCGCCTCGCGCCGTGGCACACGGCCGGCCTCAATGCCTTGACTGTTCAATAAATGAATCGCTGAATCCGAGGATTCGGTCCCCCTGGCGGCGGGAATGCCATATGCCAACGCGGGGAGGAATGCGAATGAGCGACGGGGCGAGTGCCGATGTTGACGACGTGGCGCAGGCGGTAGGGCGAGTGACCGAGGCGCTGGAAACCATCGAGCGCGCTCGCGGACATCTGTATTCCTTCCATCAGCTCACCGGTCGCGCCGATTTGCAGCTCGATGAGGCGGTGGCGCGGTTGAATGACATCGGCCGGGCCGATCTGGCGCGACAAATCAGTAACGAGCTGATCGGGCGCAATGTTCTGCGGGGTCGGTGGAGCTTTCAGGTCGTCGAGGAGTATGACGACGGCTACTACCGCTGCTTCAAAGAGATCGAACAGCTCGTGCGGTCCCGGCTCACCGACGGCCGCCGCCACGTCCACGAGATGGCGCTGAAACAGCGGCGCCGCACCGCCGGAGACCCGGCCCACACCGCTTCTCCCGGTGATGAATCGGCGAAAGGTGACTCCCGATGAGCGACAACGAATTCAAAAAGGGCGACAAGGTGGAGTGGCAAAGCCACGGCACCACGGTCCGGGGCACGGTCGAAGGCAAAATCACGTCCGATACCGAAGCCGCCGGACGCACGGTGCGGGCGTCCGAGGACGAGCCGCAGTATAAGGTGCGCAGCGACAAAACGGGCGCGGACGCGGTGCACAAGCCGGAGGCGCTGCGGCGCGCAAAGTGATGCGCGTGAACAGAATTCACGAGGACTGACCATGGCCGACGACCGACAGGTTACCTGGGATCGCTTCCAGGACACCGTCAACATGACCGCACGCGAGCTGGAAAAGTGGCTCGGCACCGAGGAATCCAAGGGCGTCGGCCAAAAGCAGGACGGTGGCGAGTCCACCGGCCACGCCAGTGGCAGGCACATCGTCGAGATACTCAAGGCCAAACGTGCCGACCTCACCGACGCCGACTACGCGCACATGCGAAAGGTGGTCGGCTATGCCAAACGCCACCTGGCGCAACGTCCGGAGGGCAAGATCGACGAGAGCCCGTGGCGATACTCGTTGATGAACTGGGGCCACGACCCCGCGAAGTCCCGATAACGCCGGCCGGCCGCGGCTGAGCCGCCGCGCGGGTGCCGTAGGCTGATGGCCACCGCTCGCAGCGGGAACGCTGCGGGGCGTGTTTGCTCTCGGTGTTGGTCCGCAATGGGCTACAAAAAGAGAAACGCCCTAGCGTTTCGCCCGGCCGCGATCAGCGGTCGCCGATACGCTGGCCGGCGTATCTTGCAAGAAGGATGCGGGTAAGTGACCAAGCGCGCCGCCGCTGACCGGCGATTGGACCGGGCCGAACTCGAGAAGTTGATGTCGGCCGACATGCGGGCGATCACTGCGCAGTCCGACCGTATCGGCCGCCACTTCGCCCGCCAGAACGACGTCAGCGGCACCGACTTCCACGCCTTGCTGCACATCATGGTCGCCGAAACCGCGGGAGAACCGTTGACCGCGGCACAGCTGCGACGGCGCATGGACGTGTCGCCGGCGGCTATCACCTACCTCGTCGATCGCATGATCGACGCCGGCCACGTCCGGCGCGAGCCCGATCCCCAGGACCGGCGCAAAACCCTGCTCCGCTACGAGAAGTCGGGAATGGCGCTGGCCCGGTCGTTTTTCACTCCCCTTGGCGCCGAACTGCGTACCGCGCTGGCCGCCCTGCCCGATCGCGACCTGGCGGCGGCACATCGGGTGTTCACGTCGATGATCGAGGCGATGGCGAGCTTCGAATCCCGACTCGTCGCACCGGGTCCCAACGCGCCGGCGCCCGAACCGAAGCGTGCGCCGGCCAGAGCCCGTGGCAGCCCGGTGAAACGCGGCGTCTAGTGAACCGGCCACTCGGCCGCGCAGCCCAGTAGCCGCTGCTCGATCAGGTCGGCACCGCGGGCCACACCCCCCGTTGCGGCGAATCCGGCCGCCACCCGGCGCGCACCGGCGGCCATCGTCATCGCCTCGCGCACCTTGGCCCTCAGCCGCGCGGCGGTGAGCTTCTTCGCGGGCAGGCGGGTGCCGCAGCGCGCAACCTCGACCCGCCGTGCCACCTCGGCCTGATCGCGGGCGAACGGCACCACGCAGACCGGCACGCCGCGATCGAGGGCCTTCAGCGTCGTGCCCATGCCGCCGTGCGTGATGGCGCAGCCGGCCTTGGCGAGGATGGCGGCGTGCGGCATGAACCGGCATACGGTCGCGTTCGCCGGCCTCGGCAGATCGGCGGGTAAACCGGCCGGGAACGTCGCCACCACATGAACGTCCTCGTCGGCCAGCGCGCGCAAGGCGATTCGCCCCAGGGCCTCGTCGGCCTGCCGTAGCGAGGAGGTGTTCACCAGCACCATCGGACGATCGATGGCGTCGATCCACTCAGGTGTGGGAGTCGGTGTGGGCTCGAACACGCACGCGCCGATGTGGTGCACCAGACCGGCCCATCCGGGATGCGGGTACTCGAACGGCTCGCCACCCACGGCCAGCACCAGGGGCGCGCGCCGCACGAAGCCGTCCACCGATGTCACCGTAGGCACGCCCAGCTCAGCACGAATGGCGTTGATGCGGGGCAACATCGGCCGGTCGAACAAGTGCGTTACGACGGCGCGCACTCCGGCGTCCCGGATGTCGCCGGCAATGCCCGGCAACGGACGCATTCCGGGACCGAACGGCGGCACGCCGCGGGAGCGCAGGTACGGGGTGAACGGCGAGAAGAGCAGCCACGGAATGCCGCCGGCGTCCGCGGCCGATAAAGCCCCCCAGCAATTCGCATCCACGATGACCGCATCCGGTCGGACCGCGTCCACCGCCCGCCGAAAGTCGCCGACCTCCAGCACCGCCCGGCGGCACAGCACGTCGATCGATAACCTCAGCACTCCCAGAGCGTTTCGCGCCTGCCAGTCGTTGCCTGCGATAGCCTCTATGTCCGGGTCGACCGGCTCGGCGTGCACGCCGACCGATCGCATCGCCGAGACGCCGGCCGACATGGTGCGCAGGTGGACGTCATGGCCGCGCTGGACCAGCTCGGCAAGCAGGGCCCCGGTCGGCAGCAGATGCCCCAGGGCCGGCGAACCGTACGCCAAGATGACGGCCACGTCGCGCGGGCCTAGGCCACGCCGATGAGGTCGACATCGCGCAGATCCGCCAGCTTCGCGGCGCCACAGCCGTGCAGGCAGACCCTGAGCTCGTCGATGAACGGCTGCAGCCAATCGACCACGGCCGCAGTCGATTCGATCGCGGCGGCCAGCAGCGGCCGCGCTACCGCCACCACATCGGCGCCCAGCGCGATCGCCTTGGCCGCATCCATGCCGGTGCGGATGCCGCCGGATGCCACCAACGGGATCGCCGGCAGCACCCCACGCACCTCCACGATCGCGCGGGCGGTGGGGATGCCCCAATCGGCCAGGTGCGGATAGCGCAGTTCGCCGTACCGCACGAACTGCTCGACCCGCGACCACGACGTGCCACCGGCGCCCGCGACGTCGATTCCGGCGACCGGTAATTCGCCCTCTCCCGCAACGAGTTCCGCGGCAGCCGCGCCGCCGATGCCGTGCCCCACCTCCTTGAGCAGCACCGGATAGCCGATGCTGTCGGCCGCTTCGCGCAGCCTGCTCAGCGACCCGGAGAAATCGGTGTCACCGTTGTGCTGCATGGCTTCTTGAAGCGGATTGGTATGCACGGCAAGCGCGTCGGCGCCCACCCGGTCGAGGGCCCTGGCCAGATCCGGCACGGCGGTCTTCGTCAGTTGCGCCAGGCCGATGTTGCCGAACAGCAACACATCCGGGGCGACGTCGCGCACCGTGAAGCTGTCCGCGGCGCGCTCCCCCAGCGCACTGTCCAGCATGATCCGCTGCGAGCCCAGCATCATGCCCAGTCCCAGCTGTTGGGCGGCCGCCGCCAGATTGCGATTGATCGTCCCGGACAGCTCGGCGCCCCCGGTCATCGCGCCGATGAGTATCGGAGACCGCAGGTCGGCGCCGAAAAAGCCGGTGGACAAGTCGATGTCGCTTAGGTTCGTCTGAGTCAGCGCGTTGTAGGGCAATGCGTAGCGGTCCAGCCCGGTGCTGAGGCCGTCGTAGCCGACCGGCTCGTTCAGGCAGACGTCGATGTGGCGCCGCTTGCGAGTGGTCATCTCCCCCCGGTCAGCGGTCATCGCAGGTACCCCCTCGCGTCCGACACTGCACCCCGCCCCGCGTTCATAATGTCCATAGTGCCCCCTCTTGCGTAGCGCCGGCGTTGCCGCGTGGCGATGCGTCATTTCAGTTGATTAATGTTTAACAAACTGAAAGGCTTGTATCCGTGGTGTGGGATTCCCTGGCCGCCGCTGTGACGGGCCGGCGTTCATGGCTGCTCGCGCTGGTCACGGCCCTGCTGGGTGTCGCATTCATGGTTCTCGTAGGCGGCAACGCGGCCGCGGGCCAGTCCCCGCAGTCGGTTCCGGTAGCGGCCCAATCCGCCCAGCTCGACGCGCTGGCAAAGCAATTTTCCGGGGGTGACAAAGCCCCGCTGATCGTGGTGGTCAGCCGCAGCGACGGCCGGGTCCTGAGCACGTCGGATATCGCCGCGGCCCAATCCGCCCGCGATCGGGTGCAGGCGGCAGCGCAGTCCGGGGCCATCGCGGGGGCTCCGGTGATGCCCTCGCAGGATTCCAAAGCCGTCCTCGGCGTCGTGCCGATCAGCTCCAGCCTGTCCGGGCTCGCCCTGGGCGACGCCGTCGCCACGCTGCGCACGGCCGCTGCCAGCGGTCTGCCCTCGCAGCTGCAGGTGCACGTGACGGGCGGCCCGGCATTCGGCGCCGACATCGCCAGCGCCTTCACCGGCGCGAATATCACTTTGCTCGCGGTGACGACGGCGGTGGTGGCGCTGCTGCTGATCGCCACCTACCGCTCCCCGGTGCTGTGGCTGGTCCCGCTGCTCGTGGTCGGGTTCGCCGATCGGGTGGCCGCCGCGGCCGGCACTTCGGTGGCATCGCTGACCGGGCTGAGCTTCGACGGTGCCACCTCCGGGATCACCAGCGTGCTGGTCTTCGGCGCCGGCACCAACTACGCGCTGTTGCTGATCTCCCGGTATCGCCAGGAGCTCCGGCGCCGGTCCGCGCACCGCGTCGCGCTGCGTCATGCCGTGCGCAGGGCGGGGCCGGCCATCGTCGCCAGCAACGCCACCGTGGTGCTGGCGCTGCTCACCCTGCTCTTCGCGTCCACCCCGAGCACCCGCAGCCTGGGCGCCCTGGCGGCCTGCGGCCTTGTGGTTGCCGCGATGTCGGTGCTGGTGATCCTGCCCCCGCTGCTGGCCGTGTGCGGCCGGAGATTGTTCTGGCCGTTCGTCCCGCACGCCGGAGACGACGAAACGCTGGATTCCGGCGGCTGGCATCGCGTCGCCGAATGGGTGGGCGGGCGCCCCGCACTGGTCGCCGCGGTCGCCATCGCCGTGCTGGCAGCCCTTGGCGCCGGCCTTTTCGGAACCCGGATCGGTTTGTCACAGACCGAGCAATTCCGCGTCCGCGCGGACTCGGTCATCGGTTACAACGTTGTGGCCGAACACTTTCCGGCCGGCCTGGTCAATCCGACGCTGATCGTCAGCGCAGGCGACCACGCCGCAGCCGTGCAGCGGGCGATCACGTCCACCGCCGGCGTGGTCTCGGCGACCGAGTCCGGCCGGTCGGGGCTGACGAAGTGGTCCGTGGTGATCGACGCACCGCCGTCGTCAGCGCGGGCGTTCGGCATCGTTGCCGCGCTGCGGGATTCGACGCGAGCCGCCGACCCGCACGCGCTGGTGGGTGGCGCCGACGCACAGGCCCTGGACATTCGCGACGCGGCCACGCATGACCGGGTGCTGCTGATCCCGGCGATCCTGGCCGTCATCCTGATCGTGCTCTACGTGCTGCTGCGGTCGGCCCTTGCGCCACCGACGCTGCTGGCCGCGACGATTCTGGGTGCGCTGGCCGCGCTGGGCATGGGTGGCTGGGCGAGCATGCACGTCTTCGGCTTCCCGGCTCTGGACAACACCACCCCGCTGTTCGCGTTTCTGTTCCTGGCGGCGCTCGGCGTGGACTACACGATCTTCTTGGTCACCCGGGCCCGCGAGGAAGCCGCGCAGCACGGTGCCCGCGACGGGATGGTGCGGGCGGTGTCGGCCACCGGGGGCGTGATCACCAGCGCGGGAATCGTTTTGGCCGCCGTGTTCTGCGTGCTCGCGGTGTTGCCGCTGATCGTCCTGACCCAGTTGGGCATCATCGTCGGCCTGGGCATCCTGCTCGACACCTTCGTGGTGCGCACGCTGGTCATCCCCGCCCTGTTCGCCCTCATCGGCGACCGGATCTGGTGGCCCACCAACCCTGCCCACACCAAAGCCGTTGAGCAACAAGCGGACCGGAAACAACCAGAACGGAGCACACCGTGAACAGGTCAACACTGGCCGCGACCGGCCTGGCCGTCGCCGCGGCCGCAGGCACCGGAAGCATCGCCAGCAGCAACGCCATTCCCCGGTGGTACTCGCGGCTTCGCAAGCCCTCCTACCAGCCGCCCCGCGCCGCCTTCCCCACCGTGTGGACCACGCTCTACGCTGACATCGCCGGCACGTCGGCGGTGGCCATCGACCGGTTTCGCGCGGCCGGGCAGCACGATAAGGCACGCAACTACGCCGTGGCGCTGGCGGCGAACCTGCTCCTGAATGCCGGATGGAGTTGGCTGTTCTTCGGGTACCACAAACTCGGCGCGAGCGCGGTCGGCGCCGCCGCGCTGACGGCCAGCAGCGCCGATCTGGTCAGGCGCACGGCCCAAGCCACGCCACGCGGCGGGCTGGCGTTGCTGCCCTACCCGCTGTGGTGTGGCTTCGCGACCATCCTGTCCACCCACATCTGGCGACTCAACCACTAGATCATGCCGACACTGTTGTGGTTTCGCCGCGATCTGCGGTTACATGACCATCCGGCGCTGGTCGCCGCGGCCGAGCACGACGAGGTGCTCGCCTGCTTCGTGCTCGATCCGCGCCTGGAAAAGTCGTCGGGACAACGCCGGTTGCAGTACCTGGGTGATTCGCTGCGGCGGTTGCGCGACGACCTCGACGGGAGGCTGCTGGTCACCCGCGGGCAGCCCCACACGCAGATTCCGCGCATCGCCAAGGAAATCGATGCGTCGTCGGTGCACATCTCCGAGGACTTCGCACCGTTCGGTAAGCGCCGCGACGAGAAGGTCAGCGCGGCACTGGGTTCGGTGCCGCTGATGGCAACCGGATCGCCGTATCTGGTCTCACCCGGCCGCGTCACCAAGCCGGACGGGTCGCCCTACAAGGTGTTCACCCCGTTCCTGAGTCAGTGGCAGAAGACCGGCTGGCGCGAACCGGCGAAATCGGGCGCAAAGTCCGCACGCTGGCTGGATCCGGCGCAGCTGCGGATCGAGCAATGCGAGATCCCCGATCCCGGGGCGGCTCTCGAGGTGGCAGCCGGCGAGGCGGCGGCACGTAAGCAGTGGAAGTCATTCGTCGACAACGGATTACAGAGCTATGCCGAGGACCGCAACAGACCAGACCTGACCGGGACCAGCCGCATGTCGGCGCACCTGAAGTTCGGCGCCATTCATCCCCGCACTCTGGTCGCCGACCTGGACTTGCGCAACGCCGGTGCGCAAGCCTTCCTGCGGGAGTTGGCTTTTCGTGACTTCTACGCCGACGTGCTGCACCACTGGCCGGCCAGTGTCTGGCGCAACTGGAACAGCGCGTTCGACGGCATCCAGACCGACACCGGCGCCGAGGCCAAACGCCGCTTCGAGGCGTGGAAAGCCGGCGAGACCGGGTTTCCCTTCGTCGACGCCGGCATGCGTCAGCTGCGCGACACCGGCTTCATGCACAACCGGGTGCGGATGATCGTGGCGTCGTTCCTGGTCAAGGACCTGCACCTGCCGTGGCAATGGGGTGCCGAATGGTTCCTGGACCAGCTGGTGGACGGCGACATGGCGAACAACCAGCACGGTTGGCAGTGGTGCGCGGGCTGCGGTACCGATGCCGCGCCCTACTTCCGGGTGTTCAACCCGAATACCCAGGGCGAGAAGTTCGACCCGTCGGGCGATTACGTCCGGCGCTGGGTACCCGAACTGCGCTCGGCCGACGACGTACACCTGCGCAAGGGTGAGCGGCCGGACGGCTACCCGGCGCCCATCGTCGACCACGCCGCCGAGCGCACCGAGGCGCTGCGGCGCTATCAGAGCATTTGATCGCGATTCGTCATGCCCGCAAGGCCGCCGGCACCGCGAACCGATGTCCGCCCTTGGCAATCCGCTGGCGCCCGCGCTAGCGGATTCGAAAAGGGGTTCCTGGTGCGTAGCCGTTAATGCTGTGGCACGGGTGGCCCTTGGTGGGCCCTGGTGGACAACCCGGCGCAAACGGCTAGCGCGCGGCCTTCTTGCGTTCGATGTCGGCCAGCGCGGCCGCCAGTTCGGCGCGCTGCGCGGCCGAGCTCTCCCAGGCGAGCTGGCGGTTCTTGACCACCTTGGCCGGTGCGCCGACCGCGATCGAGTAGTCCGGGATCACCCCGCGGACCACCGCGTGAGACCCCAGCACGCAACCGCGCCCGACGGACGTGCCACGCAGCACCGACACCTTCACCCCCACCCAGGTGTCCGGCCCGATCCGCACCGGGGACTTGACGATGCCCTGGTCCTTGATCGGCATGTCGATGTTGTCCATGCGGTGGTCGAAATCGCAGACGTAGCACCAGTCGGCCATCAACACCGAATCGCCGAGCTCGATGTCGAGGTAGGCGTTGATGACGTTGTCGCGGCCCAGCACCACCTTGTCGCCGAACCGCAGCGAGCCTTCATGCGCGCGGATGGTGTTCTTGTCGCCGATGTGCACCCACCGGCCGATCTCGAGCTGAGAAAGTTCGGGCGTCGCGTGGATCTCCACGTCCTTGCCGAGGAACACCATGCCGCGGGTGATGATGTGCGGGTTGGCCAGCTTGAACTTCAGCAGCCGCCAATAGCGCACCAGGTACCACGGGGTGTAAGCGCGGTTACGCAGCACCCATTTCAGCGAGGCCAGCGTGAGGAACTTGGCCTGGCGCGGGTCGCGCAGATTCGATCCACGCCAACGACGATGGACCGGGGCACCCCACATGGATGTCATGGCCGGAAAGCCTAACTCGGTCAATCGTAAGCCCGCGAACCGCCACGGGTTACCCTCACCTGTACTCGATTGCCGCCCAACGGCCGGGTCCGCCCGCGCGCGGCCCGCCACGCGAGAAGGATTGGGAAAACCGAAGGTGCTTGCCCGACAACTCGTCAGTGGGCTCCGGCGTTCGTCATCCGTCGCGTTGGCGGCAGTGATCACCATCGGGGCGGGCGCCTGCGGCAACACCGACTCCTGGGTCGACGCCTCGGCCGCGCAGGGCTGGCCGGCGCAGTACGCCGACGCCGCCAACAGCAGCTACACCGCCACCGACGGGGCCGCCAAGCTCTCCATGCAGTGGACCCGGTCGGTCAAGGGAAGCCTGGCCGCCGGACCGGCGCTGAGTGCGCGGGGTTATCTGGTCCTCAACGCCCAAACCTCGGCGGGATGCTCGCTGATGGAATGGGAGAACAACAACAACGGGCGGCAGCGTTGGTGCGTGCGTCTGGCCCAGGGCGGCGGCTTCGGCGGCCCGCTGCTCGACGGATTCGACAACGTCTACGTCGGCCAGCCCGGAGCGATCCTGTCTTTCCCGGTGACCCAGTGGACGCGGTGGCGCCAACCGGTGATCGGCATGCCCACCACGCCGCGATTCGTCGGGCAAGGCGCGCTGCTGGTGGCCACGCACCTGGGACAGGTGCTGGTCTTCGACTCCCATCGCGGCCAGGTATCGGGCAGCCCGCTCGACCTGGTCGACGGCGTCGACCCCACCGACGCCGCGCGCGGGCTGGGCGACTGCGCGCCGGCGCGGCAGGGCTGCCCCGTCGCCGCCGCGCCCGCCTTCTCGGCGGCCAACGGGATGGTGGTGCTGGGTGTCTGGCAGCCCGGCGCTCCCGCCGCGGGTCTGGTGGGGCTCAAGTACCACCCGGGGCAGACGCCGCTGCTGACCCGCGAGTGGACCAGCGACGCCGTGAGCGCCGGTGTCATCGCCAGCCCCGTGCTGTCGGCCGACGGGTCGACCATCTACGTCAACGGCCGCGACCAACGACTGTGGGCGCTGCGCGCCGGCGACGCGAAGGTGAAATGGTCGGTGCCGCTGGGCTTCCTGGCGCAGACGCCGCCCGCGGTCACCCCGCAGGGGCTGATCGTCACCGGAGGCGGGCCCGACACGAAGCTGGCGGCGTTCAAGGACGCCGGCGATCACGCCGATCAGGTGTGGCGCCGCGACGACGTTTTGCCCCTATCGACCTCGAGCCTGGCCGGCACCGGCGTCGGCTACACCGTGGCCAGCGGGCCCCCGGCGAACGGCGCCCCCGGCATGTCGCTCCTGATCTTCGATCCGGGCAGCGGCCGAACGCTGGGCAGCTACCCGATGCCGGCGGCGACCGGGTATCCGGTCGGGGTGTCGGTCGGCACCGATCGCCGGGTGGTGGCCGCCACCAGCGATGGCCAGGTTTACGGTTTTGCGCCGGACTGACCGGGACATACTCGTGTAGTGCCGATCGATGAACCCGCGGCGCCAGGCGCCGCGACCGCCAAGACCACCGCAAGCCCGCGCGGCGGCACCGCCGACATCGTGGCGACGTCCGTCCTGCTGGTCATCCACGGCGGCCTCTACGCGGCGAGCTTTGTGGTGCTGGGCCTGCTGGTGATGAGCACCGATCCCTGCGGGTCCCGAAAATGCGGCGATCCCGCCTGGATCGATCGGGCGATGAACCTGGGCACCTGGGGCGGCGCCGCCCTTCTGGTCGTCGACATCGTCGTCGCCGTGTATTTACTGGTGCGGCGGCGGCGGGCGTTCTTCGTCCCGCTCATCGGCTGCATCGCGCAGGTGGCCCTGGTGCTGGGCGCCGTGGCCATGGAGTTGCAGGCCGGCCCGGTCTGAGAGTCTCTAGTCCGATGGTGGCGACCCGCTGCGCCCGGCTACGCCGCTTGCGATCGCCACTCAGTCCGATGGTGGCGACCCGCTGCGCCCGGCTACGCCGCGCTTGCGATCGCCACTCAGTCCGATGGTGGCGACCCGCTGCGCCTGGCTACGCCGCGCTTGCGATCGCCACTAGATCGCCAGCGGCGGGATCGCGTTGCGCGGCACCTGGGTCTGCAACGGCCCGCCGAACGCCGGCAGCATCTCGCCCGGGGCGAAGTAGAAGATCAGCTGGTCGTCGGTGATGGCGAAGTTCTGATAATGCGTCGGGTCATGTCCCGTCGACGGCAGAACCGCGGCGCCCAAAGGGGTTTGGCGTTCCAGGTCGCGCTGCACGATCGGGAAGATGGCGTCCAGCGGCGTGGCGCCCGGAGGGAACAGGTTGTCGAAGGTGATGGGCTGCTTGGTGCCCAGGTTGTAGTTGAACGCCTTGTACCAGATCGACGAGTGCGCTCCCCCGACATCCTGGAAGAACTTGAGCACGACGCTGCGGGTGTTGTGGGGTGGCTGCCCGGCGAAGCGCTGCTCGGTGGTGGCCTCGAGCTGGTAGGGCTGGTCGCGCCCCCCGGAACTCTGCGCGACGGCGACGAAGCCGTCCCGGTTCTGGGTGACATAGTCGGTCAGCGCCTGCTCGTCCGGATAGTCGGCGGGGAAGGCCAGGTTGAACGTGTAGTTGGGGCCGGTGGCGCGCAGCCGGCACATCTGGCCGTCCTCGACGCTGCCGCCCAGGCCGGCGCACGACGGTGGGTCGGCCGCGGCCGGCCAGCCCACCAAGACCGCCGCCGCGAACAGCGCAGCGGCTATCAGGTAACGCATCGTGGAATTGTCCTCGCAAATTGGCCAGGGCCGGTGACCCGGAGAAGTGACGCCGCCAGCGTACCCGGCGCTATCGGGAGGGGCGGCAAACGAACGCCACCGCCCGGCCGGCGCTGCGCGCACCGATGCGGGCGATGACCACCGACAGCGATCGGCTCCCGCGCAGTCGCATCCGCTTGCGCAGCGCGTCCGGGTCCACCCGCGCCCCGCGGACCAGGATCTCCAGCGAACCGCAGTCCAGCTCCGACAGGGCCTGGCGAAGCCGGCGTTCGTCGAAGGCCAGCTGCTCGAGCACCTCGAACCCGCGGTCCGCCGCGGGCAGCCGATCGCCGGAGAGGTAGGCGATGTCGGGATCGAGCTGCCACAGCCCGTGCCGCGCGCCGTAGTGGCGCACCAGCCCTGCCCGGACCACCGCACCGTCCGGGTCGACGATCCAGCGCCCGACCGGCCGCACCGGGCAGTCGTCAGGGTCGTCGTCGCTGAGCTGCTCGCCGCGATCCAGGAGGGTCGCCCGCCGCCGCACGCCGGGCCGGGCCAGTCCGGCCGACCACAGGCAGGCTTCCCGGACCGAGCCGCGATACGACGTCACCTCGATCTCCCCGTCGAAGCCCAGGCGTCGCACCTCATCGAAATCGATTCCGGGAGCGCACTTTACGACGAAGTCCCGGTTGCGGTAGGCGTCAAGCAGCGAGCCGAGGCCGGGCCGGTAATCGTCGATGCGAAATCGCCGCCGGCCCTCCACCCGCCGGGCCGGGTCGGCGACGAGCACGGCGTCGCGGGTGACCGGGCGCAGTGCGTCGGCGCGGCATATCCAGGCCGACTCCCCCACGTTGTGGCGCGCCATCGCCAGCCGTACGGGATCGATATCGCTGCCCAGCGCGGTGATCCCGCAGGCGCTCAGCGCCGCGAGCTCGGTGCCGATCGAACAGGTCGCGTCGTGCACGACGACGCCGCCGTCGCCGGCCAGCCGCCTGGCCCGGTGCAACGCCACCGGCGCCGCGGTGGCCTGCTGCAGCGCCTCCTCGGTGAAGAGCCAATCCGACACTGCCAGCTCGCCTAGTTTTTCCACCGCGCGGCGGCGCAACAGCACCGTCTCCACCAGCACCGCGGCCCGGTCGCCGAATCGGGCGCGCGCCGCGGCGACATCGGTGACCAGGGTGGCGTCGGTCAGTTCCAGTTCGGCGACCGCCTCCAGCGCCGCGGCACCGGTGTGCGACCGCAGATAGCCGACGTCGTCGGTGCCGAAGCGCAGCCCGACACTCAGGAGGGTTTGACCCCGGTCACCATCACGTTGTAGAACCAGCCCTTCGGGACCACGCGGCGCCACACATTGGCGTCCACCCAGCTCAGCGTCTTCCAGCCGGTGAAGGCGAATTTCGCCCAGCCCCAACCCAAACGCCCGGGCGGCACCGACGCCTCGAAGGTGCGCACCGGCCAGCCGAACATCGCGGCGGTGAACTCTTCGCTGACGGTCCGCACCTCGGTGGCGCCGGCGCTGGCGGCCATCCGCTCCAGATCACCCGGGGTGAAGGTGTGCAGGTCGACGATGGCCTCCAGCGCAGCGGCCCGGGAGGATTCGTCCAACTCGGCCTGCGTGCGCCGCCAGCTCCCCAGGCCGGGCAGCTTGGTGACGTTGGTGGCGATCCGCCAGGTCAGGGTGGACAGCTCGCGGGCGTAGACGTCGCCGGCGCTGGTCGGCTCGCCGGCGAAGACGAACCGGCCACCGGGGCGCAGCACCCGGATCACCTCGCGCAGCGACAGCTCCACGTCGGGGATGTGGTGCAGCACCGCGTGCCCGACGACCAGGTCGAAGGTGTTGTCCTCGTACGGGATGCCCTCGGCGTCGGCGACGCGGCCGTCGATGTCGAGGCCCAGCGACTGGCCGTTGCGGGTCGCGACCTTGACCATGCCCGGCGACAGGTCGGTCACCGATCCCCGCCGGGCGACCCCGGACTGGATCAGGTTGAGCAGGAAAAACCCTGTGCCGCAGCCCAATTCGAGGGCCCGGTCGTAGGGCAGCTCGCGCAGCACCTCGTCGGGCACGATGGCGTCGAAGCGGCCGCGGGCGTAGTCGATGCAGCGCTGGTCATAGGAGATCGACCACTTGTCGTCGTAAGTCTCGGCTTCCCAGTCGTGGTAGAGCACCTGCGCCAGCTTGCTGTCGTGCCGGGCGGCTTCCACCTGCTCGGCGGTGGCGTGGGGCGTCGGAAGGGCGTCGGTCGAACTGGTCATGCAGGGCAGCCTAACGGCCGCCGGGATCCGCCCGATCGCCACCGCCCTGAGCAGCGGTGAATACCTCGACGTAGCGGCGGCGTTCGGCGGCGCGCTGCTCGGGCAGTTCCAGATCGAACACGTCGTTGATCCCGGCCTTGGCGGCGGCCAGCGCGTGCCGCGGCCCGTCGAGGAATCGGCGCGCCCACCCGGCGGCGGCGTCGTACACGTCGTCGGGGGCCACCATGTCGTCGATGAGGCCCAGCGCCAGGGCCTCTTCGGCGTCGAAGAAGCGTCCGCTGAACACCAGCTCTTTCGCCTTGCTCGCGCCGGCCACCCGGGTCAGGCGGGCCATCGCGTCGCCGCCGGGCACCAAGCCGGCCAGGATCTCGGTCGCGCCGAACTTCACGTTGTCGCCGCTGATCCGCCAGTCGGCGGCCAGGGCCAGGGTGAGCCCGGCGCCCAGCGCGTAGCCGGTGATCGCGGCGACGGTCGGCTTGGGAATCGCGGCCACGGCGTCGACGGCCTCCTGCCGCACCCGCGCCACGCTCTCGGCCTCGGGGCCGCGCAGCGTCCGCAGCTCGGGCATGTCGTCGCCCGCGGAGAAGATCTCGTGGCCGCCGAACAGGATCACCACGGCGACGTCGTCGCGCCGGCCCAATTCCTCGGCCGCCGCGATGACCTCCCGGTAGACCTGGCGGGTCATCGCGTTGGTCGGCGGCCGCGACAGCAGCAACAGGGCCAGCCCGGCGTCCTGCGTGCCGTCGCTGACCACGACGCTTACGAACTCGCTCAATGCCGCCATCCCAGGCCGCCCGCTTCCCGCGCCTGGTGGTAGCGGTCGGAATCGAAGAACTCGAACACCCAGTTGTCGCCCTGGATCTCCAGGCGCGGCTGCACCGGCACGATCTGGCGTTCGACGGCCAGCACCTCGGCCACGGTCCGCCCGGCCAACGAGTCCAGCTGCGTCCACGTCGGCGGCAACAGGAAGCAGCGGCCGGCCTCGAACTCGTCGATGGCGGCCCGGGGCGCCATCCATCCGGCGAGGTCGGACTCGGTGTTCTCGCCGTCGGCGCGCTGCCCCTGCGGCAGCGCTGCCACGAAGAAATAGGTGTCGTAGCGGCGGGTGCGCTCGGCCTCCGGGGTGACCCAATTGGCCCACGGCCGCAGCAGGTCGGACCGCAGCACCAGGTTTTCCTGGCGCAGGAAGTCGGCGAAGGACAGCGACCGTTCGGCCAGCGACCGGCGGGCATCGCCGTACACCGAGGCGTCGCCGATGATGCCGTCCGGGTCACCGGCCGGCCCGGCGAACAGCACCCCGGACTCCTCGAACGTCTCGCGGGCAGCGGCGCACACAAGTGCCTCGGCCAGGTCGGGTTCGATCCCGAACCGCTGCGCCCACCACTGCGGCGGCGGACCGGCCCACGCGATGTCGGCGTTGCGGTCGCGGTCGTCGACACCGCCGCCGGGGAACACCACAGTGCCCGCGGCGAACTCCATTCGGGCGTGCCTGCGCATCAGGAAGACCGCGATGCCGCCCGGGTCGTCGCGGACCAGCATCACGGTGGCGGCCGGCCGTGCGACCAGCGGGGGTTCGTCGGGTGACGTCATAACGGCCTCCGGTGGGCTGCGCGGGTGCGGACTCGCCGCGCGAAATAGCGCCCGTCGACGACGTCGAGGGCGATCGCTTGGCCGAACGCGGTGGACAGGTTCTCGGCGGTCAGCACGTCGGTCAGCAATCCCGCGGCGACCACCTCGGCCTCCGAGAGCAGCATGCAGTGGCTGAACCCGGGCGGAATCTCCTCGACGTGGTGGGTGACCAACACCAGGGCCGGCGCGTCGGGGTCGGCGGCCAGGTCGGCCAGCCGGGCGACCAATTCCTCTCGGCCGCCCAGATCCAGGCCGGCGGCGGGCTCGTCGAGCAGCAGCAGCTCCGGATCGGTCATCAGCGCGCGGGCGATCAGCACCCGCTTGCGCTCGCCCTCGGACAGCGTGCCGTAGGTGCGCTCCGCGAGGTGCTCGGCGCCCAGGCTTTCCAGCATGTCGATGGCCCGTTGGTAGTCGACGTCCTCGTAGCGTTCCCGCCACCGGCCGAGCACGGCGTAGCCGGCCGAGACGACGAGGTCGCGCACCACCTCGTCGGTCGGAATCCGCTGCGCCAAAGCCGAGGAGCTGAGCCCGATCCGGGACCGCAGCTCGGTCACGTCGACGCGGCCGAGCCGCTCGCCGAGCACGAAAGCCACGCCGGACGAAGGATGTTCGGCCGCCGCGGCGATCCGCAGCAGTGAGGTCTTGCCGGCGCCGTTGGGCCCGACGATCACCCAGCGTTCGTCGAGTTCGACCGCCCAATCCACTGGCCCGACCAAGACGTTGCCGCCGCGCCGCAGCGACACCTGCCTGAAGTCGAGCAGCAGATCGGGGTCGGCTGACTCGCTTCCGTTTTCGGGCACCCGACCATCGTGCCGTACCGCAGCGCTCGAATACCTGCCGGGTCGCCGCGCCCGGCGGTGCTACGGGTTGGGCGGGATCTCGACCCGGCGGACCTCGCCGTCGACCGCGTCGGCGGCCTCGATTTCGCCGCGGGTCACGCCCAGCAGAAACAGCACCGTGTCCAGGTAGGGGTGGCTCAGCGACGCGTCGGCGACCTCGCGCAGCGCCGGCTTGGCGTTGAACGCGATCCCCAGTCCGGCCGCGGCCAGCATGTCGATGTCGTTGGCGCCGTCGCCCACGGCGACGGTCTGCGCCATCGGCACCCCGACCTGGTTCGCGAATTCCCTTAGCGCCGTAGCCTTTCCGGCCCGGTCGACGATGGGGCCGATGACCCGTCCGGTGAGCGTGCCGTCGACGATCTCCAGCTCGTTGGCCGCGACGTAGTCCAGCATCAGCTCCTCGGCCAACGGCTCGATGATCCGGCGGAAGCCCCCGGACACCACGCCGCAGGCGTAACCCAGGCGCCGCAGGGTCCGCAGCGTGGTGCGGGCGCCGGGCATCAGTTCGAGCTGCTCGGCGACCTCGTCGATCACGCTGGCGGGCAGGCCGGCCAGCGTCGCCACCCGCTGCTCGAGCGACTGCGCGAAGTCCAGCTCGCCGCGCATCGCGGCGTCGGTGATCGCGGCGACCTTGCCCTCGGCGCCGGCCCGGGCCGCCAGCATCTCGATGACTTCGCCCTGCACCAGGGTCGAATCGACGTCGAACACGATGAGCCGTTTGGCGCGTCGTTCCAGGCTGTAGTCCTCGACCGCAATGTCGACCTGTTCCTCGCTGGACACCCGGTTCAGGGCGGTCCGCAACGCGCCGTCCGCGCCCGGCGGCACCGACACACGCAGCTCAAGGCCGATCACCGGATAGTCGGAGACGCCGCGGATCAGGTCGATGTTGACGCCCAGGCCCGCCACCTCGCGGGCCACCGCGCCGAACGCGCCGGCGGTGATGGGCCGGCCCAGCACGAAAATGGTGTGGCTCGAGGGCTCCCGCATGATCGGCACGTCGTCGCTGCGCTCGATGGTGACATCGAGACCGACCGTGTGGATCGCCGATTCGACGTCGTCGCGCAACTGCGCGCTGTCCGCGACCTCGGCCGGGCAGCACACCAGCACGCCCAGCGTCAGGCGGTGCCTGATCACCACCTGTTCGACGTTGAGCAGCTCGACCCCGTGCCGTGACAGCGCCTCGAACAGGGTCGCCGTCACGCCCGGTTGATCCACGCCGGTGACGGTGATCAGCACCGACACCTTGGGTGGTGGGTTCACTCCCGACAGCCGCCGTTACTGGTTAGCAGTCGAGCGATCGGGTTCCGTCCGCGGGCCGAATCCCTTCGGTGATTCGAAAGCCGTCGCATGGCGGCCTACATGCGCCTCGGCGCGGAGCCGCTCCACCATGTGCGGGTAGTGCAGCTCGAATGCCGGGCGCTCCGAACGGATTCGGGGCAGCTCGGTGAAGTTGTGCCGCGGCGGCGGGCAGCTGGTCGCCCACTCCAGGGAGTTGCCGTAACCCCAGGGATCGTCGACCGTGACGACCTCGCCGTACCGCCAGCTCTTGAAGACGTTCCAGACGAACGGGAACATCGACGCACCCAGGATGAAGGCGCCCACCGTCGAGGCGACGTTGTAGGGCTGGAAGCCGTCGCTGGGCAGGTAGTCCGCATAGCGGCGCGGCATGCCCAGGTCGCCCAGCCAGTGCTGCACCAGGAAGGTGGTGTGGAACCCGATGAACGTCAGCCAGAAGTGCAGCTTGCCCAGCCGCTCGTCGAGCAGCCGGCCGGTCATCTTCGGGAACCAGAAGTACACCCCGCCGAAGGTGGCGAACACGATGGTGCCGAACAGCACGTAATGGAAGTGCGCGACCACGAAATAGCTGTCGGTGACGTGGAAGTCCAGCGGCGGGCTGGCCAGCATCACGCCGGTCAGACCACCCAGCAGGAAGGTGATCAGGAAGCCCACGCAGAACAGCATGGGCGTCTCAAAAGTGATCTGCCCCTTCCACATCGTGCCGATCCAGTTGAAGAACTTGATTCCGGTCGGCACCGCGATCAGATAGGTCATGAACGAAAAGAACGGCAGCAGAACGGCTCCGGTGGCGAACATGTGGTGCGCCCACACCGCGACCGACAAAGCGGCGATCGACAGAGTGGCGTACACCAGCGTGGTGTAACCGAAGACCGGCTTGCGCGAGAACACCGGGATGATCTCGGTGATGATGCCGAAGAACGGCAACGCGATGATGTACACCTCGGGATGGCCGAAGAACCAGAACAGGTGTTGCCACAACAGAACGCCGCCGTTGGCGGCGTCGTAGACATGGGCGCCCAGATGTCGGTCGGCGGCCAGCCCGAACAGCGCCGCGGTCAGGATCGGGAACGCGATCAGGATCAGGATCGAGGTCACCAGGATGTTCCAGGTGAAGATCGGCATCCGGAACATCGTCATGCCGGGCGCGCGCATGCACACCACGGTGGTGATCATGTTGACCGCACCCAGGATGGTGCCCAGACCGGCGACGATCAGGCCGGTGATCCACAGGTCTCCCCCTACGCCGGGTGAGTGAACGGCGTCAGACAGCGGCGTGTAGGCGGTCCAGCCGAAGTCGGCGGCCCCGCCCGGGACGATGAAGCCGGACGCCGCGATCAGCCCGCCGAACAGGAACAGCCAGAACGAGAAGGCGTTCAGCCGGGGAAAGGCCACGTCGGGGGCGCCGATCTGCAGCGGCAGCACCAGGTTGGCGAAGCCGAACACCACCGGGGTCGCGTACAGCAGCAACATGATCGTGCCGTGCATGGTGAACAGCTGGTTGAACTGCTCGTTCGACAGGAACTGCAACCCCGGGGCGGCCAGCTCGGTGCGCATCAGCAACGCCATCAGCCCGCCCATGAAGAAGAAGGCGAAGCAGGTGACCGTGTACATGATGCCGATCATCTTGTGATCGGTCGTGGTGATCAGTTTGTAGACGAGGTTCCCTTTGGGGCCCATGCGGTCCGGGTACGGACGAACGGCCTCGAGTTCTCCCAACGGGGGCGCTTCGGCTGTCAACAGCTTCTCCAAACATCCAGATCGGACACTGGCCCAAAAATCGGTATTGAGACGAATCTTAGCCGTCGATCATGGCGACGTCAGGGCTGGTCCTACAAACTGTCGTAAATGACTCACCGGTGCGGCGTGTCCGTCGGCGCGGCGGCGCCGAACTGGCCGGATGTTAGCGTCTGACGCGTGTTGTTCGGCGTGATCAGACCCGCCCGGCTGGCCGCGGCGACCGCGGCGACGGCGACTCTCGTCCTGGCATCCAGCGGCTGCGGATCCGACAAGCCCGCCGGTCAGACGCCGGCCCGTTCCCTGGTCACCCCGACCACCCAGATCGCGGGGGCGGGCGTGCTCGGAAACGACCGCCGGCCCGACGAGTCGTGCGCGCGCGATGCCGCCGAGGCCGATGCGGGTTCGGCGAAACGGCAAGTCCACAACGCCGCGGGCGTCAGCCCGGACGTCGTGCAGGTGCCCGCCGACCCGCAGCGCATCGTGGTGCTCTCCGGCGACCAGCTAGACACGCTGTGCGCCCTGGGCTTGCAGTCGCGAGTGGTCGGCGCGGCGTTGCCGGACGGGTCCTCGAGTCAGCCCGCCTACCTGGGCGGCGCGGTGCACGGCCTGCCCGGGGTCGGCACCCGCTCGCACCCCGACCTGAAGGCGATCGCGAGCGCACACCCCGACCTGATCCTGGGGTCGCAGGGGTTGACGCCGACGCTGTATCCGCAGCTGACCGCGATCGCCACGACGGTGTTCACGGCCGCACCGGGTGCGGCGTGGCGGGACAACCTGCGCGCCGTCGGCGCCGCCACCGGCCGCACTGCCGCGGTGGACGGGTTGATCAGCGGCTTTACCCAGCGAACGACCGACATCGGCGCGCGGCATGACGCCTCCCACTACCAGGCGTCGATCGTGCAGCTGACGACCGCCACCATCCGGGTGTTCGGCGCCAACAACTTCCCGGCCAGCGTGCTGGGCGCGGTCGGCGTGGACCGGCCGGCGTCCCAGCGATTCACCGACAAGCCCTACATCGAGATCGGCAGCAGCGACGCGGACCTGGCCAAGAATCCGGACCTGTCGATCGCCGACGCCGACGTGGTGTACGTGTCCTGCGCCACCCCGGACGCCGCCGACCGGGCCGCCACGATCCTGGACAGCAACCCGTGGCGCAAGCTGTCCGCCAACCGGGACAACCGGGTCTACATCGTCAACGACGAGATCTGGCAAACCGGCGAGGGCCTGATCGCGGCCCGCGGCATCGTCGACGACCTGCGGCTGGTGAACGCCCCGATCAACTGACGGCGGTCCGGCAAAAACGCGTCCATCGTCATAACGTGATGTTCACCCCGTCCAATGGCGAAAGAACTTTTACCCTAGCTAAACTTCTTGACGACGCATCGAATCGAAGAGGGATTTTCATGAGCACAGTTTCGGCGTACGCGGCCACCTCGCCGACGGCACCGCTGACCAAGACCACCATCGAGCGGCGCGACCCGGGTCCGCACGACGTGGCGATCGACATCAAGTTCGCCGGCATCTGCCATTCCGACATCCACACCGCCAAGGGCGAATGGGGCACACCGGATTACCCGCTGGTCGTGGGCCACGAGATCGCCGGCGTCGTGACCGCCGTCGGCTCCGAGGTCACCAAGCACAAGGTGGGCGACCACGTCGGCGTCGGCTGCATGGTGAACTCCTGCGGCCAGTGCAGCAGCTGTAAAGCCGGGCTCGAGAACTACTGCAAAAAGGGCGCCACCTTCACCTACAACGCCACCGACCGCGACGGCACGACGACGCAGGGCGGCTACAGCCAGGCGATCGTCGTCGACGAGAACTTCGTCCTGCGCATCCCCGACTCGCTGCCGCTGGACCAGGCGGCGCCACTGCTGTGCGCGGGCATCACGCTGTTCTCGCCGTTGCGGCACTGGAAGGCCGGCAAGGACACCCGCCTGGCGATCATCGGCCTGGGCGGGCTGGGCCACATGGGCGTCAAGCTCGGCGCGGCGATGGGCGCCGACGTGACGGTGCTGTCGCAGTCACTGAAGAAAATGGAAGACGGGCTGCGGCTGGGCGCCAAGCACTACTACGCCACCGCCGAGCGCGAGACCTTCAAGACGCTGCGCAACAGCTTCGACCTGATCCTCAACACCGTCTCGGCCAACCTGAACCTCGACGACTATCTGAGCCTGCTCGACGTCGACGGCACGCTCGTCGAGTTGGGCATTCCCGAGCACCCGATGGAGGTGGGCGCGTTCTCGCTTGCGCTGGCGCGCCGCAGCCTGTCCGGGTCGAACATCGGCGGCATCGCCGAGACCCAGGAGATGCTGGACTTCTGCGCCGAGCACAACGTGACGCCGGAAATCGAGCTCATCGAGCCCGACTACATCAACGAAGCCTACGAGCGCGTCCTGGCCAGCGACGTGCGCTACCGCTTCGTCATCGACATCTCGAAGCTATGAGGCGACCTCCGAAGCCTCTTCGGCCTCGGAGCCTCGTGCCGCGATTTCGGCTGCTTCCGCGAACTCGTCGTCGGGAACAACCTCGCTGACGTCGATGCCGGCGAGGGGCCATCCGGCGGCGGCCAACGTGGCGGCCACCCGGATGACGTTTTCCGGCCCGGCGTCGAATTGGGTCATGTCGGAGATGAATTCGGCGATCGCGTCGCGATCGATCGGGCGATCGATTGTCTCCGGGGACCCTTCCTTCTCGGTGATGTTGCGCACCACGTCCCGGATCTGGTCTTCGGTGAGCGGTGTGCTGCGCAGCAGGGCCAGCAACGGCACTCGGTCCGGGCCGGGAACGCCGTCCGGGTAGCCGACCTGCAGCCATCGAATCACGGAACGGCAGAAATGGTGGCGGTGATCCTTTTCAGAGGACGCGGTTTTCGTCACCTCAACAGTGTCAGGGCAGCGGTATCAGCAGCGCCACCGGGACGTCACGCCATGCCGACAATTCATGCGCCGTTCACGAACAGCTCAGAAGGTCCCAGTCCTGGCCTCGGTCTGCCCGCACGCGCCGGGCCGCTGCCCGGGACGAGTGCGGCGATAATCAACTATTTGTCCGCGCATCCGGGAATCGTCCGCCCGGGATTTATTGGCGGTCAAGTCAATAATTGGACGGCGTCCACAACCTTCAGAAAGCGGCCCGGGGAAACACATTGCGCGTTTGCCGGTCGCTCGCACATGCTCTACATCGGCGACATTGATCGGCTGAGCTAGCTAACACCTTCCGAGCTTTGTTCCTTGGCGCAGTGGACCATCCGCTCGCTGAGGTGGATGAGTCGGTCCTCATACCCGCCAGGCATGGTGTAGGCCAACCGACGCAATTCGACGGCAAACTCGTACAGATGCTGGGTCAGCAACGCGACGGTCATAAGACGGTGATGACCACGTTTGCGGTGACGCGAGCCGCACGGAACAACATACTTCCAAAACCTCCCCGTATGGCGACCCTGATATTTGCGACGTGTCCCGATTCGTCGATGGCAGCGTAATCGCTCCCACATCTAGTTACATCGGAATTTGTAAAAACTCCGGCGCGGGTTATAGAGCAGCTCAGTGCCGGCCGGCCGACAGGCACGAGCCCCGTCCGATAAGTCGGACTATCTGTGAGCGCCGTGATGCGCGCTCAGAAGTCCCAGTCCTCGTCTACGGTGTTGACGGCCTTGCCGATCACGTACGACGACCCCGAACCGGAGAAGAAGTCGTGGTTCTCGTCGGCGTTCGGTGACAGCGCGGACAGGATGGCCGGGTTCACGTCGGTCTCGTCGCGGGGGAACAGCGCCTCGTAGCCGAGGTTCATCAGCGCCTTGTTGGCGTTGTAGCGCAAGAACTTCTTGACGTCCTCGGTCAGCCCGACCTCGTCGTAGAGGTCCTGGGTGTACTCCACCTCGTTGTCGTAGAGCTCGAAGAGCAGCTCGTAGGTGTAGTCCTTGAGCTCCTGCCTGCGCGCGTCGTCGACCAGCGCCAGTCCGCGCTGGTATTTGTAGCCGATGTAGTAGCCGTGCACGGCCTCGTCGCGGATGATGAGCCGAATCATGTCGGCGGTGTTGGTCAGCTTCGCCCGGCTTGACCAGTACATCGGCAGGTAGAAGCCCGAGTAGAACAGGAAGCTCTCCAGCAGCGTGGAGGCGACCTTGCGCTTCAGCGGCTCGTCGCCCTTGTAGTACTGCATGACGATCTCGGCCTTGCGCTGCAGGTTGGGGTTCTCTTCCGACCAGCGGAAGGCGTCGTCGATCTCGGCGGTCGAGCACAGCGTGGAGAAGATGTTGCTGTAGCTGCGCGCGTGCACCGACTCCATGAACGCGATGTTGGTGTAGACGGCCTCTTCGTGTGGCGTCAGGGCGTCGGGAATCAGGCTGACCGCCCCGACGGTGCCCTGGATGGTGTCCAGCAGCGTCAGGCCGGTGAAGACCCGCATGGTCATCTGCTTCTCGTGGGCGGTCAGGGTTCCCCACGACGGCAGGTCGTTCGATACCGGCACCTTCTCGGGCAGCCAGAAGTTGCCGGTCAGGCGGTCCCAGACCTCGGCGTCCTTTTCGTCTTGCAGCCGGTTCCAGTTGATCGCCGAAACGCGGTCGATCAGCTTCATGTTTTCGCTCACCAGAACCCCACTTCACACACCGTTTTGCTGGACGAATCCCAGGCTCCAGACACTACCCCTGGGGTGCGACAAGCAACGGCAACACAACAAGTTGTGTTTACGTGTCGCCGACGTATCCGGCCACCACCGGATCCAATCCAACCTCCAGTATTGCGCGGTAATCATGTACCATTTGGTACATGATTACCGAAGACGGCGTCGAGATCGACGCGCCACCCCAACTCGTCTGGGAGGTCTTCACCGACGTCGAGCACTGGCCCGAATGGACCACATCGGTGACTTCCCTTGTCGGCCTTGATGGTTCGAGCCTTGCCGTCGGCAGGCGGTTCGCGATCAAGCAGCCCGGCATGTCAAAGCTGGTCTGGACGGTCACCGAGCTCGACCCCGGTAGGTCATGGACCTGGATGCAGCGCTCTCCAGGGGTGCGGGTGACCGCCCGGCACGACGTCATCCCCCAGCCCGGCGGCCGCACCCTGGTGCGCCAGCAACTCGACCAGCGCGGCGCACTGGGCGCACTGGTCGGGCGGCTGATGGCCAAGAAGACCAAACGCTTCCTGCAACTCGAGGCCCAGGGCCTCAAGGCTCGATCAGAGCAGCTCACCCGCGCCGATGGCGCGCACTCCTGACACCGAGCGGCGCCGGCAGCTCCTCGATGCGCTGCTAGCCGAGTTCGCTACCGGCGGCATCGGCGACCGGTCGCTGCGCGAGGTGGCCGCCGCCGTCGGCACCAGCCACCGGATGCTGTTGCACCACTTCGGTTCTCGAGAAGACCTGCTTGTGGCCATCGTCGAGGAGGTCGAACGCCGCCAGATGCGGCGGCTGCCCGAATTGCCGCCCGACCCGGCCGAGAGCTTCGCGGCCATGTGGGCCGACCTCCGCCGACCCGAGCTACGCGAATCCGAGCGCCTGTTCTTCGAGTGCTACGCCCGCGCCGCCCAGGGCGAAAAGCCTTTTGCCCGAATGATTCCCGGTGCGGTCGACGGCTGGCTGGCCGAGGTTGAGGCGGTCGCCGAGGGTCCGGTCGACCCCGCCTTGGCGCGGCTGGGCCTCGCCGTCGCGCGCGGACTGCTGCTGGATCTCGTTGCGACCGATGACGAGGCCGGCGTAGACGCGGCCGCGCAGGCTTTTATTCAGCTCTTGGCAGCACCGAGATGAGCGTGTCAACGAGTTCCTCGGCGCTGGTGTGCCACTTGTCCAAGTCCATGTGGCCACTCAAATCCAGGCCCGTGATGCCGTGTGCGCTCGTCAAAATGAGCGCCCCATAGCGTGGCGCCTGCTGCGGACCGGTGATGCGGCCCACCATCTGCAGAAATAGTCCCTGCGTGCGTTCGGCCACCTGCATCGCTGCGGTCGGGTCGCCCGCCGGCGGAGTGAACATCAGGCGATAGAGATGCGGGCGGGTGCGGCCGATGGCGATCAGCGACAGCAGGGCCGATCGCAGACATTCCTCGGGTGAGTCTTCGGCATCGGCCAACGCTTCGAGTGCATCACCTAATTCGCGCAGCGCGTTGGTGGCCAGCTCGGCGATCAGAGACTCTTTGTCGGCGAAGTGGCGATACGCCGCCGAGCGCGACACGCCGCTGCGGGCACCCACCTCGCGCAGGGTCACCGCCTCGACTCCTCCGAGGTCGAGCAACACCCCGGCCGCCTCGACCAACGAACGGCGGGTGGCCGCCGCACTCTCGGATCGTGTCGTCACCCGCAGAGCATAAGCCGGTCCTTGGGTTGACAATGTCAACTCAACTGTTAGTTTGAGATGACAGCGTCAACTGAAGCTGGATCCCCTCGATTGGAGACCATCATGTCGTCGAATCGCGCCACCCGTAATGAACTGATCGTCGTAACCGGTGCCTCCACAGGCATTGGCGCAGCCGGCGCACGGGAACTGGCCCGCAAGGGTTTTCACGTGCTGGCCGGTGTGCGTCGCGAGGTGGACGCCGAGGCGCTGCGCGCGGATGGCATCGAGCCGCAGATTTTGGACATCACGATGCAATCGGACGTGGCCGCGATCGCCGACCGTGTCGCGCGCGACCCGCAGCGGCGCCCCCTGCGCGCCCTGGTCAACAACGCCGGGATCGCGGTCAATTCTCCGATCGAAACGCTGCCGATAGCCCAGTGGCGCCGGCAGTTCGAGGTAAATCTGTTCGGCCACATCGCGATGACCCAGGCGCTTTTGCCGGCCCTGCTGCTCAGCTCGGGCACCGTCGTCAATATCAGCTCCGTGGGCGGCAAGGTGGTGTTGCCGACGTATGGCGCATATGCCGGTTCGAAGTTCGCCTTGGAGGCCGCCAGCGATGCGTTGCGGCGGGAGGTGACCGGGCTCGGCATCAAGGTGGTCGTCGTCGAGCCCGGCGCGGTCAAAACCGAAATGGCCGAGCGCGGAATCAGCACGGCGGAGGAACTGATGGCGAACCTGACCGATGCTCAACTCGCCCGCTACAGCGATCTCATCGCGGCCGTCACGGCACAAGCCCGGTCGTTCGGCCAGGATGGCGTTTCGCCCGAACACGCCGCGAAAGTGATCGCCAGGGCCGCGACCGCATCGCGTCCCCGCACTCGCTACACCATCGGGCGCGACGCCGCGATCCTGGTGCGGATAAGCCGCTTGGTGTCCGACCGGGTCCTGGACCGCATCATCCGGCAGAACCTGCGATCTTTCGCCAAAAAGCCGCAGTCGATCGAAAATCGCAGCGCCGCAACAACTTTGCTCGGCAGCTAGGCCGTCGCGCGTTGGCCCATGCTCACGCCATAGAACTGGTATTCGTCCGGCTTGACCGAGCGGGTCGCTCGCCAGTACTCCCATGTGTAGCCGCCCCAGAGCACGGTGTTCTTCCCGTGCTCGTCCAGATACCAGCTGCTGCAGCCGCCGCTGTTCCACACCGACGGGCCCAGCCTTCGCTGCAGTTCGTCGTTGAACTTGTCCTGGGCGGCGCGGGTCGGCGCCAGCGCCTGCGCGCCGAGCTTGTCACAGGTCGCGATCGCGTCTGCGACGTAACGGATCTGGGATTCGATCATGAACACCACGGAGTTGTGCCCCAGCCCGGTGTTGGGACCCAGCAGGAAGAACAGGTTCGGCACGTCGGCGATGGTGATCCCGCGGTGCGCGCCGATGCCCTCGCGGTTCCACCGGTCCACCAGGTCCTCGCCGTGCAGCCCCTTGATCTGGACGTAGGTGTAGGAGTCGGTGACGTGGAAGCCGGTGGCATACACGATGACGTCGGCCTGCCGGTGCGTTCCGTCGGCGGTGACGATGCCGTCGGCGGTGATCCGCGCGATGTGGTCGGTGACCAGTTCGGTCTTCGGGTCGGCGACCGCTGGATAATAGGTGGTGGAGTTCAGGATTCGCTTGCACCCGATGCGGTAGTTCGGCGTCAGCTTGCGCCGCAGCTCGCGATCTTTGACCGATCGGCGAATGTTGTACTTGCAGTAGGCCTCGATGAACTTGAGCAGGTTCGGCCGCTTCGTCATGCCGATGGCCAGCGCCTCCTGCCCCCAATAGATGACCAGGCGCACCAGCGCGCGCAGGCCGGGCACGTTCTCCATCGCGCGGCGCACCGCCGGCGGGATCTCGGGGTTGGAGCGCGGCACCACCCACGGCGGAGTGCGTTGGTAGAGCTGAAGGTCGGCGACCTGTCCGACGATCTCCGGGACGATCTGGATCGCGCTCGCGCCGGTCCCGATCACCGCCACCCGCTTGCCGGTCAGGTCGACGCTGTGGTCCCACTCCGCGGAATGGAAAGCGGCGCCACCGAATTCGTCGCGGCCCTCGATCTCGGGCATGGACGGGATGTGCAGCGCGCCCGCACCCGAGATCAGGAACTGCGCGACGTACTCGCGCCCGTCGGCGGTGAACACGTGCCAGCGGTTCTCGTCGTCGTCCCAGTGCGCACGGTCCACCAGCGAGTCGAACTCGATGTAGCGGCGCAGGCCGTACTTCTCGGTGACCCCTTTGAGGTAGTCCCAGATTTCGGGCTGATAGGAGAATGGGTTCTTCCAGTCGGGCTTCGGCTCGAATGAGAACGAGTACAGGTGCGACGGGATGTCGCAGGCGCAGCCGGGGTAACTGTTGTCTCGCCAGGTGCCGCCGATGTCGCCGGCCTTTTCCAGGATGACGAAGCCGACGCCCTGCTTCTGCAGCGCGATCGCCATCCCCAGGCCGGAGAACCCGGTCCCGATGATGACGGCGCGCGTGTGCACCGGCTTGTGGGCGCCGGCCCCCGGCAGTGTCTCGGTTTGTGTCACGACGTCGGTCACGGTCGATCGGTCCTTCTATCCAGGTCTGTCTCGGGTCGGCGTTAGCCGGCGTGTTCGGCTGCGGCCCCGGCTGACGAAGATACCCAGTACCCAGGGTATCGGTTTGGACGAGTGTTATCGATGCCCGCGGCGATTGTCAACGCCGCGGCCCGCTCAGCCCGCGGCCGGCTTAACGGTCACCATGTCGTGAACCGGCAGGTCAGGATCCATTGTGATGCCCAGCGCCTCGGCGGTGCCGACGATTACCCCCATCATGATTGTCGTCAGGTGCGCGACGAACTGCTCGCGCGACATCAGGCGCGGGCTTTCCGGCTCGGGACCCAGCCACCACTCGGTGGCCGATGCGGCACAGCCGAACGCCGCGTGCCCGGCCAGCTCGACCGCCGCATGGTCGAGCTCCATCTCGCGCAGCTCGTTGTCGAACATGTCGGCCACGGCCAGCGTGATGCCACGTCCCTCGTCCAGGATCTGGGGGCTGGCGGCCGAGCGGCCCTGGATGAACACGCGCAGCACGTTGGGGTGCTTGTCGACCAGGACCACGTACTCCTCGACGCTGCGCCGGATCACCTCGCGGGCCGAGTCGGTTTTCAGGTCGATGGACGCGAAGATCGCCGCCCACAGCATGTCGCGCAGCCGCTCCCCGATCGCCTGGAACAGGTCGGACTTGTCGTGAAAATGCCGGTAGATCTTCGGTTTGGCGGTACCGGCCTCCTCGGCGATCTCCCGCACGGACAGCTCGGGGCCGAGGCGGTCGATGGCGCGGAAGGCCGCGTCGACGATTTCGCTACGCACTTTCTTGCGGTGCTCGCGCCATCGTTCGCTGCGCGCGTCGACCTTGGCCCCAGGCTTGACGCTGGGGTGGGGCCGGGGAATTCTCACCACGTCAAGCACTTTACCTCCTCGCGGCTTCTGACCTGGGCAGACTGCCCGATCAGGGCGAGATTTAGAGCATGCAGGACACGCAGCCCTCGACCTCTGTTCCCTCCAAAGCCATCTGACGAAGGCGGATGTAATACAGCGTCTTGATTCCCTTGCGCCAGGCGTAGATCTGCGCCTTGTTCACGTCGCGCGTGGTGGCGGTGTCCTTGAAGAACAGCGTCAGAGACAGCCCCTGGTCCACGTGCTGGGTGGCCGCGGCGTAGGTGTCGATGATCTTCTCGTAGCCGATCTCATACGCGTCCTGGTAGTACTCCAGGTTGTCGTTGGTCAGATACGGCGCCGGATAGTAGACGCGGCCGATCTTGCCTTCCTTGCGGATCTCGATCTTGCTCGCCACCGGGTGGATCGAGCTGGTCGAGTGGTTGATGTAGCTGATCGACCCCGTCGGCGGGACGGCCTGCAGGTTCTGGTTGTAGATGCCGTGCTGCTGCACCGATTCCTTGAGCCGCTGCCAATCCTCTTGTGTCGGAATGCGGATGCCCGCCTCGGCGAAGATCTCCCGCACCCGCGGGGTGGCCGGCTCCCACACCTGCTCGGTGTACTTGTCGAAGAATTCACCCGAGGCGTACTTCGACTTCTCGAAGCCGCCGAACTTCGTTCCCCGTTCGATCGCAATGCGATTCGACGCCCGTAGCGCGTGGTACAGCACGGTGTAGAAGTAGATGTTGGTGAAGTCGACGCCCTCTTCGGAACCGTAGAGCACCCGCTCGCGCGCCAGGTAGCCGTGCAGGTTCATCTGCCCGAGCCCGATCGCGTGAGAGTCGTTGTTGCCCTGCTCGATCGAGGGCACCGACCAGATGTGCGTCTGGTCGCTCACCGCCGTCAGCGCGCGGATCGCCACCTCGATGGTCTGGGCGAAGTCCGGCGAGTCCATGGTCTTGGCGATGTTCAGCGAGCCCAGGTTGCACGAAATGTCCTTGCCCACTTTGGCATACGACAGGTCCTCGTTGAACAACGACGGCGTCGACACCTGCAGGATCTCCGAGCACAGGTTCGAGTGCGTGATCTTGCCCTCGATCGGGTTGGCCCGGTTCACCGTGTCCTCGAACATGATGTACGGATAGCCCGACTCGAACTGCAACTCGGCCAGCGTCTGGAAGAACTCGCGCGCCTTGATCTTCGTCTTGCGGATGCGCCCGTCGTCGACCATCTCGTAGTACTTCTCGGTCACCGAGATGTCGGCGAACGGCAGGCCGTAGACCCGCTCGACGTCGTATGGCGAGAACAGGTACATGTCCTCGTTCTTCTTGGCCAGCTCGAAGGTGATGTCGGGAATCACCACGCCCAGACTCAGCGTCTTGATGCGGATCTTCTCGTCGGCGTTCTCGCGCTTGGTGTCCAGGAACCGGTAGATGTCCGGGTGGTGCGCGTGCAGGTACACCGCGCCCGCGCCCTGCCGGGCCCCCAGTTGGTTGGCGTAGGAGAACGAGTCCTCGAGCAGCTTCATGATCGGGATGACGCCCGAGCTCTGGTTCTCGATGTTCTTGATCGGAGCGCCGTGCTCGCGAATGTTGCTGAGCAGCAACGCGACTCCCCCACCGCGCTTGGACAGCTGCAGCGCGGAGTTGATCGATCGCCCGATCGACTCCATGTTGTCCTCGATGCGCAGCAGAAAGCAGCTCACCGGTTCGCCGCGCTGCTTCTTGCCGGAGTTCAGGAACGTCGGGGTGGCCGGCTGGAATCGCCCGTCGATGATCTCGTCGACAAGCTTCTCGGCCAGGACGGTGTCGCCGGCGGCCAGCGTCAGCGCCACCATGACCACACGGTCCTCGAAACGCTCCAGGTAACGCTTCCCGTCGAACGTCTTCAGCGTGTAGGAGGTGTAGTACTTGAACGCGCCCAGAAACGTCGGGAACCGGAACTTCTTGGCGTAGGCGCGGTCCAGCAGCGTCTTGACGAAGTTGCGGCTGTACTGGTCGAGAACCTCACGCTCGTAATAGTTCTCCTTGATCAGGTAGTCGAGCTTCTCGTCCTGATTGTGGAAGAACACCGTGTTCTGGTTGACGTGCTGCAGGAAGTACTGATGCGCGGCCTCGCGGTCCTTGTCGAACTGAATCTTGCCGTCCGCGTCGTACAGATTCAGCATCGCGTTGAGCGCGTGGTAATCCGTTTCGCCCGGCAACGCGTGGGCACCGGTGGTTACAGGCTCTGCAGCGACGGTTGGTGGCACGTCTGTTCCTTCCAAAAATTGGCTAAGCCCGCGCGGACGGCATCCACGTCGTCCTGGGTTCCCATTAGTTCGAAGCGGTAGAGGTACGGAACGCCGCACTTGCGCGAGATCACGTTGCCCGCGTAGGCGAATTCGGCACCGAAGTTGTTGTTGCCCGCGGCGATGACGCCGCGGATCAACAACCGGTTGTGCTCATTGTTCAAAAAGGCGATGACCTGCTTGGGGACGTAACCGCCGGCGTTGAGGTCGGGAGTCGCGTGCCCGCCGCCGTAGGTGGGCAGGACGAGGACGTAGGGCTGGTTCACCTCGATGCGGCCACGCAGCGGTATCCGCGTGGCGGGAATCCCCAGCTTCTCCACGAAGCGGTGGGTGTTCTCCGACACCGAGGAGAAATAGACCAGGTTGCGCGACTGCACCGCAACCTCCTTACTTGACGTCTTGCCTTACGCGCTGAGTTCCGCCGTGGAGAGCGCCTTGATGCGGTCGGGCCGGAAACCGGACCAGTGGTCGTTGCCCGCCACCACCACAGGAGCCTGCAGGTATCCCAAAGCCATCACGTAGTCGCGCGCCTCGGCGTCCAGCGAGATGTCGACCTTCTCGTAGGCGAGGCCCTGCTTGTCCAGCGCCTTGTAGGTGGCGCTGCACTGCACACATGCCGGCTTGGTGTACACGGTGATGCTCATAGAATGCCGCTCCTTTGCGGAAGAGGGGGACCCAACGGACTGGCAACTACTTTTGGACTGCGTCTTTGCTATCTTCAGCGATCCGGCAGGCTCCCTGATTCCCGTATTGCGGCCGTCCAGGTCGAGCGACCTGTGAGTGCCGATTTCGGGGGGTTCACCGAGTCTGGCTTGCTTGGTGGTCCTGGGATCTGCCGGTGCTCGAAACACTACACCTAGTGGCTGACAAGATGTCGAGATACAAGATGTTCTGAATAACAATTTTGAAATTCCCTGGTCGTGAGCCCTGTCGCGAACAAATCTGACCACCCGATCGGCGTGTCGCAGATCACACGCCGAGGCGCGGCCGTCTCTATGTAGGGGTATAGCAGGGACCACCGACATCACCGCCGCCGACGACGGCACCACCCTCAGCTAGCAAAGCCGCCAGAACGGAGCTGGCGGCTTCTGCTATTCGGTTGTGCCAACCGCGCTGGTCGCCCGGCGAGCGGCTTGTTGACTTCTGCCAATCAGCCGACTTCGGCGGCGAGCTTGCCCACCACATCACGCACGTTCGCGGACAGCTCGGCGTGGTCAGCGGGCGCCTTGCCCTCCAGGGTTTTGAACGGCACCGACAGTTTGATCGCCTCCACGACCCGCGCGCCGGCGATGCCGAACGACTTGCGGGTGTCGTCGTGCGCCCACACCCCGCCGTACTGGCCGAAGGATCCGCCGATGACCGCCAGCGGCTTGCCCTTCAGCGCGCTGTCGCCGAACGGCCGGGACAGCCAGTCGATCGCGTTCTTGATGACGGCCGGGTAGCTGCCGTTGTATTCGGGCGTCACCACCAGGGCGGCGTCCGCGTCGGCCGCCGCGGCGCGCAGCGCGGCCACCGGGGCCAGCGGTGGCGCGCCGGTGTTCATCACGTCGTCGATCTCCTCGTTATAGAACGGCAGCTCGCCGAGCCCCTCGAAGATCGTGACCGTCACGTCGTCGGCGGCGACCGCCCCCGCCAACTCGGCGATCTGGCGGTTGATCGACGCCGCCCGCAGGCTTCCCACTAACGCCAAGATTTTGGTTGCCACTGTCGGAGTTTCCCTTCGGTCGTTGTGTACATCCTCGCACGGCTTAAACGGACTACAGTCCGATTTATTCCGGCAGCGTTAAAGTGCAGGAGTGAGCGAGCGGTCCGGTGAGTTGCACGTGCTCTCCCCCCAGGTGGTGCACCACGAACGGGGCGACGCGGCGCGCAACCGCGCCCTGCTCCTGCAGGCTGCCCGAACCCTGGTCGCCGAGCGCGGCGCCGACGCCGTCACCACTGATGACATCGCCGCCGCCGCCGGGGTCGGCAAAGGCACGCTGTTCCGCCGCTTCGGCAGCCGGGCCGGGCTGATGATGGTGCTGCTGGACGAGGACGAACAAGCCGTTCAGCAGGCGTTCCTGTTCGGTCCGCCACCCCTGGGCCCCGGCGCGCCGCCGGCCGACCGGCTGGTCGCGTTCGGGCGGGAGCGGATCCGATTCGCTCACGACCATTGCGAACTGCTGTCCGCGGCCAACCGCGACCCGCAGAACCGGCACAACGCGCCGGCCATGGTGCTGCGCACGCACGTGCGGATGTTGCTCAAGGCCGCCGACTCCACCGGCGACCTCGACGCCCAGACCGACGCGCTGCTCGCGCTGCTGGACGTGGACTACGTCGAGCACCAACTCGCCGAGGGCGGTCACACGCTGGCGACGCTGGGCGACGCGTGGGAAAGCTTGGCGCGCAAGCTCTGCGGGCGATGAACGCCGTGGCCGCGGCGGGGCCGGATTGGGTCCTGCACGTGGACCTCGACCAGTTCCTGGCGTCGGTCGAGTTGCGCCGGCACCCCGAATTGGCCGGGCTGCCGGTGATTGTCGGCGGCAGCGGCGATCCGAACGAACCGCGCAAGGTCGTCACCTGCGCCTCCTACGAGGCCCGCGAGTTCGGCGTGCGTGCGGGCATGCCGCTGCGGGCCGCCGCCCGCCGCTGCCCCGAGGCGACCTTCCTCCCCTCCGACCCCGCCGCCTACGACGAGGCGTCCGATCAGGTGATGGGGGTGCTGCGCGACTTGGGGCATCCGGTCGAAGTCTGGGGCTGGGACGAGGCCTATGTCGCGGTGACGGCACAGGATCCGGGCGAGATCGCGCAGCAGATCCGCAGCGTCATCTCCTCGGAAACCGGGCTGTCCTGCTCGGTCGGCATCAGCGACAACAAGCAGCGCGCCAAGGTCGCCACCGGCTTCGCCAAACCGGGCGGCATTTTCGTGCTCACCGACGCGAACTGGATGCCGCTGATGGCCGACCGTCCGGTGGACGCGCTCTGGAGTGTGGGTCCCAAGACGGCGAAAAAGCTTGCCGATCTTGAGATTACGACGGTATGGCAGCTGGCCCACTGCGACGCGGAGCTGCTGACGGCCACGTTCGGCCCGCGCACCGGGCTTTGGCTGCTGCTGTTGGCCAAGGGCGGCGGCGACAGCCAGGTCAGCGCCGAACCCTGGGTGCCGCGCTCGCGCAGCCACGTGGTCACGTTTCCGCGCGATCTCACCGATCGATCCGAAATGGACGCGGCCGTAACGGATTTGGCCGAGCGGGCGCTGACGGATGTGCTGGCGGAGGACCGAGTCGTGACCCGGGTGGCGGTCACCGTGCGAACGGCGACCTTCTACACGCGGACCAAGATTCGCAAGCTCGATGCACCGAGCACCGATCGCGACGTCATCGTGGCCGCGGCCCTTCGCGTTCTCGACCTATTCGAGCTCGACCGGCCGGTCCGCCTGCTCGGGGTGCGCCTCGAGTTGGTCATGCCGGACTAGCGGCGCCGGGCTGGGCCGCAGCGCGCGGGTAAAGATGACGTTCACCTGGCGCATGGCCACGCTATAGGGCCACCACGCAAGCCTTTTGAACGCGTACAGCGCCCGGATGTCGGCCGACGTGTAGATCAGGTACCGGTTCTTGGCCACTCCGGCCAGGATCTTGTCGGCGGCCTTTTCCGGCGACACGGCATGGCCGGCGAATCGCCTGATCCATCGCGCGACGTTGGGGTCTTCCCGGTTCACGCCGGCGATCTCCACGGTGCCGACCAGCGGGGTGTTCACCGCGCCCGGCACCACCACCGACACGCCGATGCGGTGCCGGGCCAGGTCGAAGCGCAGCACCTCCGACAGGCCGCGCAGTCCGTACTTGCTGGCGCTGTAGGCGGCGTGCCACGGCAGGGCCACCAGCCCGGCCGCCGAGGACACGTTGACCAGATGCCCGCCGCGCTTGGCCGCCACCATCGCCGGGACGAAGGTCTCGATGACGTGGATCGGACCCATCAGGTTGATGGCGATCATCTTGCTCCACTGTTCATGGGTCAGCCGGTCGACGGTGCCCCACGCCGATACGCCGGCGATGTTGAGGACGACGTCCATGCTCGGATGCGCGGCATGGACGTCGGCGGCGAAGGCGGCCACCTGGTCGTAGTCGGCGATGTCGAGCGCGCGATGCTCGGGGACCTGCGCGCCCAGGGCGCGCGCGTCGGCCACCGTCTGTTCGAGTCCGTCGCGGTCGCGGTCGGTCAGGTAGAGCTCGGCGCCGTGCGCGGCCAGCCGCAATGCCGTGGCGCGGCCGATGCCGCTTGCCGCGCCGGTGACTAGGCACCGCTTTCCCGCGAAAGACCGCCCGAATTCCCGCTGCGCCATGGCCGTGACGATACCGACGGTACTACCCGCTAGGGACGGCCCGCCCACAGCGCGTGCAGCCACAACTGCTCGAGGACGCTCACCCGTCGGTCACGGTCGCTGTCGCGCCCGGTCAGGATCGGGTCGCCGGTCAGCACCAGCGCGGTGGTGCCGGCCAGGGTGCGGATCAGCGTCGGCAGGTCGTCACTGATCGGCCTGGCCGTCCCGGCCTTCATCTCGGCCTCGACGATCCCGACGATCTGGCCCAGCACCACCTCGAACTGCTGGTCCAGCAGATCGCGAATCTCGACGTCGGTGTTGCGGGCCTCGTTGCAGGCGGTCACGACGGGGTCGTTGTGCGCATAGACGGCCGCGGCGCTGCCGACCATCCGCTTGGCGAACTCTTCGGGTGACTCGCCGGCCTGCCGGGGGGCGAAGTACTCGGTGAGTTCCTCGAGCTCCTCGGCGGCCTCGGCCATGAGTTGTGCCAGCACCGCGTACTTGGAGTCGAAGTAGAAGTAGAAGCCCGATCGCGCCACCCCGGCCCGCAGGCTGATGGTGCTCACCGACAACTCGGCAAACGGCTTTTCCTGCAGGAGTTCGCGCACCGCCTGCACGATCGCCTGGCGTTGCTTGTCGCCACGCCGTCGTGCGCCCGGCTCCGGAGTAGCGGGGTGGCTGGTCACTCCCTGACCTTGCACCACGCCGCGCAAAAAGCAAACTTGACAGCCGTCAAGTTTTTCAGCGAAGGTTATAAATCAGTGACGGCCGTCACCCGGAGGGCACGCAAAGGAGCGTTTATGACCGCCACCATCAGCACCCCGCAATACCTGCTGGATCAGGCGCGGCGCCGGTTCACCCCGACGCTGCAGACCATCCCGGGGATGGGTGCGATCGAGAAGCGCCTGCTCGCCCACGAGTGGGAGACCAAAGTCCTGGCGGAACCGCCGGCCGGCAGCGACCTCAAGCCCGTGCTTGGCGACGCCGGGCTCCTGATCCTCGGCCACATCATCGAGCTGTTCCGCGGCGGCCCGGACTACGCGTTGCACCTCTACCGAAACCACGGCCCGCTGATTTACCTGGACTCGCCGATCATGCCGGCGGTCACCGCGCTGGGGCCCGACGCCACCCAGGCCGTGTTCTCCAACAGGAACAAGGACTTCTCGCAGAAGGGCTGGCACCCGGTGATCGGGCCGTTCTTCAACCGCGGGCTGATGATGCTCGACTTCGACGAGCACATGTACCACCGCCGGATCATGCAGGAGGCCTTCACCCGCAGCCGGCTGACCGGCTACGTCGAGCACATTGACCGGGTCGCTACCGACATCGTCGCCAATTGGCCGACCAACGACGCGCGGTTCCTGTTCCACCCGGCGATGAAGGAACTCACCCTGGACATCGCGTCGCTGGTGTTCATGGGGCACGAGCCGGGTTCCGACCATGACCTGGTCACCAAGGTCAACCAGGCGTTCACCACGACGACGCGCGCCGGCGGGGCGATCATCCGGCAGCCGATTCCGCCGTTCAAGTGGTGGCGCGGCCTGAAGGCGCGCAAGTTGCTCGAGGACTACTTCGCCGAGCGGGTCAAGGACCGCCGTAGCGCCACCGGCAGCGACATGCTGACCGTGCTGTGCCACACCGAGGACGACGACGGCAACAGCTTCACCGACGAGGACATCGTCAACCACATGATCTTTTTGATGATGGCCGCGCACGACACGTCCACCTCGACGACCACCACGATGGTCTACAACATGGCCGCCAACCCGGAGTGGCAGGAGCGGGCGCGCGAGGAGTCGGCCCGCCTCGGCGACGGACCGCTGGACATCGAGTCGCTGGAGAAGCTGGAAACGCTCGAACTCATCATGAACGAGTCGCTGCGCATGGTGACGCCGCTGCCGTTCAACATGCGGATGGCGGTGCGCGACACCGAGCTGCTGGGCCACTACATCCCGGCCGGAACCAACATCACGATCTGGCCCGGCATGAATCACCGGCTGTCCGAATTGTGGACGGAGCCAGACAAATTCGACCCGGAGCGGTTCGCCGAACCGCGCTCGGAACACAAGAAGCACCGCTATGCGTTCGCGCCGTTCGGCGGTGGTGCGCACAAGTGCATCGGCATGGTGTTCGGCCAGCTGGAGGTCAAGACAGTGGTGCACCGGCTGCTGCGCCGCTACCGCGTCGAGCTGGCCCGGCCGGGCTACCAGCCGCACTGGGACTACGGCGGCATGCCGATTCCGATGGACGGCATGCCGATCGTGCTGCGGCCGCTGTAGAACGTCCGCGACGGCAGCCTCAGTCGCCGCCGTCGCGGTAGGGCCGAGTTTCATGTGCGCTATCACCGGCGCTAGCGCACATGAAACTCACCTATCGATCCGCTCCGCCGCACCGAGCCGCGAACAGCCGGTTGGCGCAGGCGATCACGGCGCGCAGCGCCGACTGGGTCGGATCGTCCGCCCAGCCCATCGCCCACTCGGTGCGGACGCCGTCGCTGCCGAGGATGAAAGTCGCGCTGCCGGTTGACGATCGCATCTGATGGAAGTTCACAACCTCGACCGTGATCCCGCGCTCATGCAGCATCGCGGTCAGGGCCGCGATCGGCCCTGACGCCGCGGCGGTGCCGGTGCTGATCCGGTCACCCACGGCGATCACGGCCCGGTAGTCGCGGGGCTGCGGGCCCAATCGGGCCGCGGGGCGACCGTCGTAAGCGCACTGCCAGTCGCCCAGCCGCAGCGGGCCGGCGTTGCGCCCGTAGGTCGCGACGAACCCCGCCCAGGACATGGAGTCGGCCTGCTCGCGCAGACCGAGGGGCAACGCGACGCCGAAGCGTTCGCCGAACCACACACCGGCGGATTCGAAATTTCGGAGTTGATCGCGCTCGGGAAAGGTCATGGTGCCGGTCTTTTCTGGTCAGCAGGAGCGACCGACGGCAGTAGCTTCCGACCCACAGCGGGGGGTCGGTCCGGATCAAACCCCGCTGCGGGTGCTAGCTACTACGACTCGCTCGAAAAGACGCACGAGCGTTGACATTAGACGCCAGGCCACGGTGTCTGCAACTCCATTCAGCGGGCGCAAAGCGCCGCTGAGCCGTACAAACGGACCGTACAAAAAAATACAGAAAATTATCCTAAAAGTTTGGTTTACTTGTGTTTAACAGGGGGTATGGCACGAAGCGGCAGTCAATTAGACGGCTGTTCAACTACCCCTCACCTGGAAGGCACGATCATGAAGGCGAAGAGCACCAAGAAAACCGTCAAAGCTGTCGCAGCGGCCGTGGCGGTGGCCGCGGTGTTGGCAGTACCGGGCTGTGCGACGACGGTCACCGGCGGCGCGGGCGGCTCGGGCCTCATCGGCGGTGCCGGCGGCTCCGGCGTCGGCGGCATTGGCGGACTCGTCGGCAGCCTCGGCCTTTAATCCGATTGAACAAGCGCCCCGCTCTCGGCGGGGCGCTATTTCCTCACTCGCTTCGTCTATCCGGCAGACCCGGATGACGGAGGATTCTCAACCCGACTTCGGCCGGGGTTAAGCACGCAATAGCGCTGGAACAATGGCGCTTTTGCGCTGCCTTTTGCGCTTTGTCGGCACCGCCGTGCGACGGCAATACTTTGCTATCCCCCGGGCGCAAGCGCGACATCATCCGCGCGCCACTGCCTCCGAATGATGCTGTTGCATTGGCTAATTGGGGTTCACAGGACAGCGACCACCTTACCGATGCCGAATGCAAACTAGGTCTTTACGTGTGTTTAATAGCCGTTGTAACATCCGTTAAATAGAGCGGTTTACATGCAGGGCTATGCCTCCAGATGAAAAGGATGTGATTATGAATTCAACGAGGACTAAGCGGGTCCTTAAAGCCACCGCGGCCGCCGCGGGATTCGTCGTGGTGTTGTTCGCGCCCACCGGATGCTTGGTAAGCGGGACCACCGCCGGAACCACCACAGGTGGCACGCTGGGCGGCACCACCGGTGGAACGGTCGGCGGCACCGTGGGTGGCACGGTCGGCGGGATCGTCGGCGGGATCACCGGCGCGCTCGGCCTCTAACCGCAAAGACAAGCGACCCGCTGGGACCTGTGGTCTTGGCGGGTCGCTGTTTTCGTGGACCGCTTCGCCTTAACCGGCCGGGCCGGCGGCGGGCTCGCACCGCAGGTATGCCTGGATCGTCGTACCCGTCCTGGTGGTGTGGGTTCGCACCAAGTCCGAGATGGCGTTGACCAGATACAGGCCCCGACTCGCGGGACCGCACGGGCCCGGGTCCAGACGCCCCACCAGCGGGTCCTCGAGTCGCCCGGTGTCGCGTGCCTCGCAGATCAGGTGCCCATCGTCCTGCCAGAAGGCCAACCGGCACGCGCCCCCGGTGTACATCAGGCTGTTGGTGGCCAACTCGGTGGCGACCAGCTGCAGATCCTCAATGCAGTCCCGCGACAGCCCCATCCAGCCCGCGTAGTCGACGGCGAAGGACCGGGCCGGCCGAAGGTCCGCCGACTTGCGGACCATGTAGGTGACCGCCCCGGGGCCGGCGGCCAATGGTTGGTTGCAGCGTTCCAGGACGTCGCTTGGCGCGAAATTTGAGCTGCGCTGCAGCGCACCGGATTCCCACAGCAGCGGATGCGTCGCGCGCGCGTTCCACAGCACGTCATCACGCAGCCGGCTCGCGTCGTACAGGCACAGGCTGGTGGCCGGGTAGCCGTCCATCGCCTCGTTGACGAGTGCTTCGTGCTCCATGCAGGCGACGAATTCTTTGTCGGTGCGGCCGGGCCACGCGAGCTGGCTGACGATCCGGACTCGTTGGTCCGGGTGCTCGTCGATGAACGCGCCCTCCATGGCCATGAACCGGCTCGGATTGCGGGCCACCTCGGTGATGTCGGCCATGCGCACCTCGGCGGGCAAGCCGCCGCCGGCGCTCAACTCGTCGTGCAGCAGGGCCAGCGTCTCGGGAGGCGCGGCCAGCAGCACCGCCTCGTCCGCCGCCAAACCGTCGCCGACGAAGCGGCCCACCAAATCGACAAACTCCTGCTGAGAGTGGTAAATCGATGCGGAGTGGACGAAACCGTATTGTCTGGCTTCATTACCCGCCGTCACTTCAGCGCGCTCGCTTTCGATCACTAACGCCAACCCCCTGTTGGGCAGGCTCGCGCCTTCCCTCCCTTCCAGTACCCCAAGCGGGCCTTTGCTATACCGCGCAACAGATCACATTTAGGTTGCCTCATCGGAGAGGCCGCTTCGACGGCCGGCGATCGCGTTATCTACAGCCACCACGAGGCGGCCGCGTCGAGATGACGGCGGAGGCGATAAGCCGCGACGCTCTCGTCCGACGCCTCGATCGCCTCGACGATCCGCAGGTGAGCGTGGTGCACCGCCAGCACGTCCGACCAGGTTGGCAGCGCCTGCCCGGTGCTCGACCAGTGCCTGCGGAACAGCTCGACGATGATGCGCAGGAACAGGTCCAGCAGCGCATTGCCGGCGAGCTGCGCCAGGCCGCCGTGGAAGTTGAACTCCTCCGCGATCGCCTGCCGCACGTCGTCGGCCGTCTGGCGCGAGCCTTCCGGTAGCCCGGACCGATGGCCGGCCAGGAACGCCGCCACCTCGGATTCGCCCAGCCGCTTGACCACCTTGGCGACGTTGTCGAGCTCGATGGCGTCGCGGACGCATCGCAGGTCTTCGCGGCTGGGGTTGCGGTACTGCAGGTACAGCGCGATCGTGTCGATACTGGCCTGCGCCGCGGGTTGGGCGATGACGAGCCCACCGCCGGGCCCGCGGCGCATGTGGGCTATCGAGTGGTATTCGAGCAGCCGCACCGCCTCGCGGAGCACCGCGCGGCTCACCCGGTAACGCTCCAGCAGGGCCGTCTCGGTGCCGAAGACCGAACCCACGTGCCAGCCGCTGGCGGCGATGTCGTCACCGATGGTGAGGGCCAGCATCTCGGCCAATTTGCCCCTGGGTGCCTCGGAATCGAGCCGGCGCCGCCTCTTGCGACCCCGGCTCCCGTCGCCCGCGTGATGGTGCTCCAGCCAGCCGGTGACGGCCTCGACGTGTCGCTCGGACAGCGTCTTGGCGCGCGCCGAATCGCCGGCCGTGACGGCCGCGACGATCGCGGAGTGGTGCGCGTGCAGATGGTCGACCGCCTCGATCGCCTCGGTCGCCGAATCCGGTCGCGACGCCAACGCGTAGCGGGTGGTGAGCCGCATCAGGACATTGATAAACAGTTGCAGCACCGGGTTTTTGGACTGCTCGGCCAGCGTCATGTGGAACTCGTCGCGCGGCGCCGCTAAACCGGGTTTCCACTGCTGTTCGTCCTGCAGCACCGCCCGCAGCCGCGCGATGCCGGCCTCGTCGATGCGCTCGGCGGCGAGCGAGGCCGCCAGCGGCTCGAGCACCAGGCGGGCGTTGAGCAAGTCGCCCAGCGTCGTGCCCAGGTATTCGAGATAGATGACGACCGCGCGGGTGGCGGGCCCCGCATCGGGCTCGCAGATGTACAACCCGCCGTTGGGCCCGCGGCGCATCCGCGCGACCTGATGGTGTTCGACCAGTCGGACGGCCTCCCGCAGCACCGACCGGCTCACCCCGAAGCGCTGCTGCAGAGCCTGTTCGGAACCCAGCGACTCGCCCACCGCCCAGCCGCGGCGGACGATATCGGCTTCGATGTCGCGAGCGAGGATCGAAGCGAGTTTGTCGGCAGGGCCGGTCCTTGGCTCCTCAGTCATCCGAGCTCGATCGCCTTGTCGCTCAACAGGTCAGCAGCATGCACCCCGCGACGGGCCCACCGCCGACGGAGACAACGCCCACCTCGGGGCGACGCGATAGCTGCCGCTCCCCCGCGTCGCCACGCAGCTGCAGGCACCCTTCGTGCAGCGCCCAGTAGCCGTGCATGCGCCCTGCCGAGAGTTGGCCCCCGTAGGTGTTCAGCGGCAGGTGCCCGTCGGGGGCGATCCGTTCCCCGCCCTCGACGAACGGGCCACCCTCGCCGTCGCCGCAGACCCCCAGCGCTTCCAGCCACGCCAGCGTGAGATAGGTGAATCCGTCGTAGAGCTGGGCGACCTGGAGGTCGGCGGGCTTCAACGTCGTGCGCGACCACATCTGCGCCGTCGCATCCGACATCGCCATCTTCGGGTAGTCCGCGCGGTGAAACCAGCCGCCGGCGCCGTCGGACCCGCCGATCGCCTCCACCTTCACCGCGCGGTGGGGACAGTCGGCCGCGTACTCCGCATGCGAGACCACCACCCCGATCGAGCCGTCGATCGGGACGTCGCAGTCCAGCAGCCCCAATGGGGTGGACACCGGCCGGGCGCCCAGGTAGTCGGCCATCGTCATCGGATCCCGGTAGACCGCACGGGGATTCAGCGCCGCGTTGCGCCTGCCGTTGAGCGCTATCCAGCCCAGCTGTTCCTTGGTTGTCCCGTACAGGTCCATGTGGCGGCGGCAGTTCAGCGCCAGCCAGTTGGCGGCCGAATAAGCGTGCGCGGCAACCAGATCGTTGACGTCATCCATGGCGCCGACGGCGGGCTTCGGCTCGCCTTCGGGTGTCTCGAACATGCGCGCCAGTGGCGGGGCCGGTGCGTTCTCTTCCTGCTTGACCGGAACCGTGCCGCCGAGCATCTGGATCGTCCGGTAGACCACCACGTGGCGGGCGCGGCGTTCGGCGACCGCGCGGCACGCCGACATCACCGGCGAAAGCAGGCCGCCGGTGCCGAAGCCCGACCCGCAGTCCGCGGCGTCGATGCGCAGCTGGGCATTGACGTCCGCCGCGGGTGTGTCACCCAGCGTGGCGATGCCGTCGATGTCGCCGGCGGCCAGCCCGGCGTCCTCGATGGCGGTGCGCACCGCCTCCATGGTCAGCTCCAGGCACGGGATGCCGGTGCGGCGGCCGATTCGTGAGATGCCGACGCCGGACAAGATCGCGTCTTTTTCGAAAAGCGTCATGTACACCGCCCGTCAGACCACACCCGTCACCGCATCGAATCAATTGAGTGTACTGTATTCGTCGTGTCGAACGGGCCGCTGCTCATCGAGTACTGCGACGGCTGCGCGCGCTGGGTGCATCCGGGCGGCGGCGGATGCCGCGAGTGCGGGGGCACGCTGGAGGCGCGAGAAGTTTCCGGGCGGGGCACCGTGTTCACCTTCACGGTCAACCATCACCCGTACAACCCGGAGATCCCCACCCCTTATGTCATCGCGATCGTCGAGCTCGCCGAACAGAGCGGCCTGCGGGTCGCGGCCAATATCGTTGACTGCGAGCCGGATTCGGTGAGCTGCGGCATGCCCGTCGCCCTGCGGCCGGAGCGCGGCAGCGGCGGCGCGGCGCAATTCGCGCCGGCCTGACCGCGTCGGACTAGTTGATCAGCGGGTCACGCGGCATGCCGAGGATCCGCTCGGCGATCTGATTGCGCGTCACTTCCGACGTACCGCCGGCGATCGCCATCCCGCGAGCCCCCATCATCAGCCGGCCGGCCAGGGCGCCGGCACCGTCGGTGAGCGCGACCTCGGGGCCCAGCAGCGCCGCCATGATCGCGGCGCCCTCCACCATGTGCTCGGCCAGCTTGAGTTTGGTGACGTTGCCTTCCGGGCCGGGTCCCGCGCCTTCGACGCTGCGCGCGGCGCGCCGCAGGTTCAGCAGCCGCAGCGCGGTTTCCTCGGCGAGATACGACCCGACTCGAATTCGCCCGCCGGCCAACCGATCCGGGTGTTGCTCGGTGAGCTGCACCAGTTGGTCGGCCAGCCCCTCGTAGAACGATCCGCTGCCGCCGATGCTGACGCGTTCGTTGCCCAGCGTCGCGCGCGCGACGGTCCACCCGGAGTTGGGCGTGCCGACGACGTCCTCGTCGGGGACGAACAGGTCATTGAAGAAGACCTCGTTGAAGTCCGAGCCGCCGGTGATCTGCCGCAGTGGGCGCACCTCGACATCGGGTGCCTTCATGTCAACGATCACCGTGGTGATGCCGGCGTGCTTCTTGGCGTCGGGGTCGGTGCGCACGGTGGCCAGCCCGCGCGCACAGTAGTGCGCCCCGCTGGTCCAAACCTTCTGGCCGTTGATCTTCCAGCCGCCGTCCACCCGGGTGGCGCGCGTCTTGATGGACGCGGCGTCCGAGCCGGCGTCGGGCTCGGAGAACAGCTGGCACCAGATCTCGTCCTTGCGCAGCGCCTTCTCCACGAATCGTTCGATCTGCCAAGGCGTTCCGTGCTGGATCAGGGTCAGGATCACCCAGCCGGTGATGCCGTAATCCGGTCGCTTGATGCCGGCCGCGCGGAACTCCTCCTCGATCACCAGCTGCTCGACGGCGTCCGCCGCGCGCCCCCACGGCTTGGGCCAGTGCGGCATCACGTAGCCGGTCTCGATCAGCTTGTCGCGCTGGGCCTCTTTGCCCAGGGCGGCGATCTCGGTGGCGTCGGCGCGGATGCTGGTGCGCAGTTCCTCGGCTTCCGGCGGCAGGTCCAGACTGTTGTCGCGGACGGCGCCGGCGGCGGTGCGCTCGAAGACGTCGCCAGCCGGCGCGTCACCGCCGAACAGCGCCGCGCTCACCACCGCCCGGCGCAGATGCAGGTGCGCGTCGTGCTCCCAGGTGAAGCCGATGCCGCCGTGCACCTGGATGTTGAGTTCGGCGTTGCGGACGTAGGCCGGGAAGGCCAGCGCCGCGGCCACCGCGGCGATCAACCGGAATTGCTCCTCGTCCTCGGACGCCGCGCGGGCGGCGTCCCAGACGGCGGCGATCCCGGACTCCGCGCCCACTAGCATGTTCGCGCAGTGATGCTTGACCGCTTGGAAAGTGGCGATGGTGCGCCCGAATTGCTGGCGCACCTTGGCGTAGTCGACGGCGGTGTCGACGCAGTCCGACGCCCCGCCCACGGCCTCGGCGGCCAGCAGGGTGCGAGCCCGGGCCAGCGCCGATTTGCGCGCCCCCGTCAGGACGTCGTCACCGGAGACGCGCACGTTATGCAGGCGGACGCGTCCGGACCGCCGCGTCGGATCGAAGTTCTCCGGCACCTCGACCGAGACACCGTCGCGGCCGCGCTCGAGCACCAGCACGTCGTCGCCCGCGGCGATCACCAGCAGCTCGGCCAGCCCGGCGCCCAACACGATTCCGGCCTCGCCCTCGGCCACGCCGTCGTTGACCCGCACCTGGCCGCCCAGCCCGATGCCCGCGGTGACGGTTCCGTCGATGAGACCGGGCAGCAGCCGCGACTTCTGTTCGGCGGTACCGTCTTTGGCGATCACCGCGGAGGCGATCACAATCGGCACGAACGGCCCCGGCGCCACCGCGCGACCGAGTTCTTCGATCACCACAACGAGTTCGGGCAGCCCGAAGCCCGAGCCGCCGTATTCCTCGTCGACGTGCAGGCCGAGCCAGCCGAGTTCGACCAGGTTCTGCCAGAACCCGGGGCGCGGCTCGTCCGTGGCGTCGAGCAGCGACCGCGCCGCCCACCGCGCCTTCTGCGAGGTCAAGAACCCGCGAGCTACCTCGGCGAGTTCACGATGGTCGTCGGTTATTGCGATACCCATGAGGGCCCTCCTCGCGCCGCATGCCAGCCGGGTGTGATCGTCCCGCTCCCGCTCGGACCGCCGCGCGGTCCGCATCGTCGGAGCTGAAGCTGGGTGGCCTGCCCCGCTTCGAGGGGAAGCGGGGCGGCTGCCTAAAGAGTGTACTTAATGCGGGGAGGGCCCCAGCGGGGGGCGTCTACTTGGGCGCGAACCGCTGCCCGGCGTCCAGTCGCAGGCACTGGCCGTTGAGCATCGGGTTGTCCACGATGGCCGCGGCCAGCTTCGCGTACTCCTCCGGACGGCCGAGGCGCTTGGGGAACGCCGCATCCTTCGTCAGCTGCGTCGCGAACTCGTCGGGAATGCCCTGGGTCAGCCCCGTGGCGAACAGGCTCGGGGCGATCCCCAGCACCCGGATGCCCACCGAGCCCAGGTCGCGGGCCATGGTCAGGCACATCCCAGCGATCCCCGCCTTGGCGGCGGTGTAGGCGACCTGCCCGATCTGGCCCTCGAAGGCCGCGATGGAGGCGGTGTTGATGATGACGCCGCGCTCCCCGGTGTCGGGGTCTTCGGGCTCGTTCTTGGCCATGTGCGCGGCGGCCAGCCGGCTGATGTTGAAGGTGGCGATCAGGTTCAGATCGATCACGGACTGGAAGGATTCGAGGTCATGCGGACCGGACTTGGTCAGCGTCCGCTTGGCGATACCGCCGCCCGCGGTGGTGATCACGACGTGCAGGCCGCCGAGCTTGTCGACCGCGGCCTGCAGGGTCTCTTCGGTGCCGGTGAAGTCGGTGACGTCAACCGGGTAGAAGGTGCCCCCGACGCCCTCGGCGACCGTCTTGCCGTCGGAACCCTCGCGGTCGAGAATGGCGACATCGGCGCCGCGTTCGTGCAGCAGCTCGGCGCTGGCCCGGCCCATTCCCGATGCGCCGCCGATGACGACGACCTTCTTCCCACTGATCTCCATCCGGACGTCTCCTTTGTGGTTGTCACAATCACTGCGATCTGTAACGTTACGTAGGCACGCTAGCGTGCTCGCTCTTCAGGCCTGTCACCGAGCCATGCCAAGCTGGCAACCGTGCTCCTCATCGACGTGGCAATGACGTCAACCGATGTCGGGAGCACGTCGTCGCGGCTGACCAAGGTCGCCCACATCGCCGGCCTGCTGACCCGCGCCGCGCCCGACGCCACGGTGGTCGCCGTCATCGTGTCGTGGCTTTCTGGTGAGTTGCGGCAACGCCAGATCGGCGTGGGCTGGGCGGCGCTGCGCTCGCGCCCGCCGGCGGCCTCGCACGCCTCGCTGACCGTCGCCGGCGTCGACGCCACCTTCTCCGAGATCGGCGCCGTGTCGGGTAAGGGCGCGCAGGCGCGCCGCGCCGCGCTGCTGGACGCCCTGTTCGCCGCCGCCACCGACACCGAGCAGACCTTTCTGGTGCGACTACTCGGCGGTGAACTGCGCCAGGGCGCGCTGGCCGGGATCATGGCCGACGCCGTGGCCAAGGCCGCCGGCATCCCGGCCGCCGCGGTGCAGCGCGCCGCCATGCTGGGCGGGGACCTGCCGGCGGTCGCGGCGGCCGCCCTGTCCGGTGCGGCGTCGGCGCTGGACGCGTTCACCCTGCGGGTCGGCCGCCCGGTCGGCCCGATGCTGGCGCAGACCGCGACGGGCGTGGCCGATGCGATCGAACGCCACGGCGGCGCAACGATTTTCGAAGCCAAGCTGGACGGGGCGCGGGTGCAGATTCACCGCGCCGGTGACGAGGTCACCGTCTACACCCGAAGCCTCGACGATGTCACCGCCCGGCTGCCCGAGGTGGTGGAGGCGACGCTGGCGCTGCCGGTCGACGACCTGATCGCCGACGGCGAGGCCATCGCGCTGCGGCCCGACAACCGTCCCCACCGGTTCCAGGTCACCGCCTCACGGTTCGGCCGCTCGGTCGACATCGCCGCAGCCCTTGCCGCGCAGCGACTTTCGGTATTCTTCTTCGACATCCTGCATCGCGACGGCGTCGACCTGATCGACGCCCCGACCACCGAGAGACTGGCCGCCCTCGACGCGTTGGTGCCCCCGGCGCAGCGAGTCGACCGGCTGCTCACCGCCGACCCCGCGCAGGCCGGCGCCTTCCTGGACGCGACCCTGGCCGCCGGCCACGAGGGCGTGATGGCCAAGGCGCCCGACGCGCCGTATGCGGCGGGGCGCCGCGGAGCGGGCTGGCTGAAGGTCAAGCCTGTGCACACGCTGGATCTGGTGGTGCTCGCGGTGGAGTGGGGATCGGGGCGGCGCCGCGGCAAACTCTCCAACATCCACCTGGGCGCGCGTGACCCGGCCAGCGGCGAATTCGTCATGGTGGGAAAGACTTTCAAGGGCATGACCGACGCCATGCTGCAGTGGCAGACCGCCCGGTTCAGCGAACTCGCGGTCGGCGGGACGGACGGCTACGTCGTCCATCTGCGGCCCGAACAGGTGGTCGAAATCGCGCTGGACGGCGTGCAGAAATCGTCGCGCTACCCCGGCGGGCTGGCGCTGCGGTTCGCCCGCGTGGTGCGCTATCGCGACGACAAGAGCCCCGCCGAGGCCGACACCATCGACGCCGTGCGCGCGCTGTACTGAACCAGGGCTTTTCTGGACAGGCGCCGTTAATTCAACGCGCGTAGGGTTTCCGCCGTGGCAGTCACAGAGCACGGCACCGACGTCAGCTACATCCACACCGACGATGACCTGCCACCCGTCGCGGTTGTCGACCGCTCCCCCATCACGGCGCGGCACAAGATCGTGTTCGCGATCGTCGCCGTGCTCGGCGCGGTCGCCTGGGCGATCATCGCGTTCGCCCGGGGCGAGACGGTGAACGCGGTGTGGATCGTCGTCGCGGCGATCTGTACCTACCTGATCGGATTCCGGTTCTACGCCCGGCTGATCGAATTGAAGATCGTCCGGCCGCGCGACGACCACGCCACGCCCGCCGAGATCCTCGACGACGGCACCGATTACGTGCCGACCGACCGTCGGGTGCTCTTCGGCCATCACTTCGCCGCCATCGCCGGGGCCGGGCCGCTCGTCGGCCCGGTGCTGGCCACCCAGATGGGCTATCTGCCCTGCAGCATCTGGATCGTCCTCGGCGCGGTATTCGCCGGGGCGGTGCAGGACTACCTGGTGCTGTGGATCTCCACCCGGCGGCGGGGCCGTTCGCTCGGCCAGATGGCGCGCGACGAGCTGGGCGCCACCGGCGGGGCCGCCGCGATGGTCGGCGTGCTCGTCATCATGGTGATGATCATCGCGGTGCTCGCCCTGGTGGTGGTGCGCGGGCTGGCCCAGAGCCCGTGGGGCGTGTTCTCCATCGCCATGACCATTCCCATCGCCCTCTTCATGGGCTGCTACCTGCGGTTCCTGCGGCCGGGGCGGGTAGGCGAGGTCTCCCTCATCGGTTTCGCGTTGCTGATGCTCGCCGTGGTCTCAGGCAACTGGGTCAGCGAAACCTCTTGGGGCGCATCGTGGTTGAACCTCTCGGCCGTCACCGTTTGCTGGCTGATCATCATCTACGGCTTCGTGGCGTCGGCGCTGCCGGTGTGGCTGCTGCTGGCGCCGCGCGACTACCTGTCGACGTTCATGAAGATCGGGGCCATCACGTTGCTGGCACTCGGCATCTTCCTCGCGCATCCGCTCATCCAGGCGCCGGCGGTCTCGCGGTTCGCCCACCGGGGCGACGGGCCGGTGTTCGCCGGCTCGCTGTTTCCGTTCCTGTTCATCACCATCGCGTGCGGCGCGCTGTCCGGATTCCACGCGCTGATCTCGTCCGGAACCACGCCCAAGCTGCTGGAGAAGGAAAGCCAGATGCGCTTCATCGGCTACGGCGGCATGCTGACCGAGTCGTTCGTCGCCGTCATGGCGCTGATCAGTGCGGCCGTCCTCGACCAGCATGTGTACTTCGCGCTCAATGCCCCGGCCGCGCAGACCGGCGGCACCGCGGCCACCGCGGCGCACTACGTCAACGGCCTGGGGTTGTCGGGCGGCCCGGCGACCGCGGACCAGCTGAACCAGGCCGCCGCCGGGGTCGGCGAGAAGTCGATCGTGTCACGCACCGGCGGCGCCCCGACGCTGGCGGTGGGCATGTCCGAGGTGTTGAACCGGGCCTTCGGCGGCGCCGGGCTCAAGGCGTTCTGGTACCACTTCGCGATCATGTTCGAGGCGCTGTTCATCCTGACCGCCGTCGACGCGGGCACCCGGGTCGCGCGGTTCATGCTCTCCGACGCGCTGGGCAACCTGGGCGGGCCGCTGGCCAAACTGCAAAACCCGAGTTGGCGCCCGGGCGTCTGGGGTTGCAGCCTGGCGGTGGTCGCCGCATGGGGCGGCATCCTGCTGATGGGCGTTACCGATCCGCTGGGCGGCATCAACACCCTGTTCCCGCTGTTCGGCATCGCCAACCAGCTGCTCGCGGCGATCGCGCTGACCGTCATCACCGTGATCGTCATCAAGAAGGGCCTGCTGAAATGGGCGTGGGTCCCCGGGGTGCCGCTGCTGTGGGATCTGATGGTCACGCTGACCGCGTCGTGGCAGAAGATCTTCTCCGCGGATCCCGCCGTCGGCTACTGGACGCAACACTTCCGGTACCTGGCCGCCAGGAGCGCCGGCAAGACGTCGTTCGGGTCGGCCAAGAACGCCCATCAGCTCGACGAGGTCATCCGCAACACCTTCATCCAGGGCACGCTGTCCGTCTTGTTCGCGGTGGCCGTCGTCGTCGTGCTGATCGCCGGAGTCCTGGTCGCGCTCGGGGCAATTCGCGGTCCGGGCAGCAAGTTGAGCCGGCCGCTGACGGAGGAAGACCCGGTGCCCTCGAGGTTGTTCGCGCCCTCGGGTCTGGTCCCCACCGCCGCCGAACGCGAGGTGCAACGCAGGTGGGACGGGCTGCCGACGTCGACTCCCGGGGTCCTCGGCGCTCAGGAGCGTTGACCGCCCCCTGACCGGTACCTGCCCAGGTGTCGCGGCGGGCCGCGCACAAACAGGTAGTCGACTACGCGTGCCTACTGGTGATCGCCGACCTTACGTTGACTGCATCACCGGCAGACCAACGCGAAGAAGGTGGACGAAATGCTGGTCACGCCAATGGGACTCCGGACCGCGCCCGACACCCAGCCCATTCCGCAACCGCCCTCGGTCGAAGCGGCATCCGAAGAGGTCCTGATCAGCACCCAACAGGTGCTCTTCGGCACCGCCGCAGTCCGGGCGACGCGCCGCGCCCCCCTCGCCGGCCGGATCGCCACCGTGCTGCGACGGATGGCCACCGACGCGAATCAGCCGGGGCACCCCCACTACCCGACGCATTACGCCTACCTCGAAGACTCCCGTATGGCGCGCGAAATGGACAGGCTGTGAACGCGATCGTCAGCGTCGCCTGCGTCGGGTTGATGGTGCTGCTCGCAATGGGGACGCACAGCCTGCAGTGGCGGCTCGAGCGCAACGACTACGAGCGCCATTTCGAGGACTGACCGAACGCCGACGGCACGCCGCGCAAAAAGGTCGTGCCCAAGCCCGCGTCGCGGTCCTAAACTTGCGCGATGAGAGTCGGTATCGACTTTGGCACCACCCACACCGTCGTCGCGGCCGTCGACCGGGGCAACTATCCCGTCGTTTCCTTCGAGGGCGTGGATGCGTGGCCGTCGCTGATCGCCGCCAATGCCGCCGGGGAGTTGCGCTACGGCGCGGGTGCCGCCGCCGTCCGCCACGAACCGGGATGGTCGGTGCTGCGCTCGTTCAAACGCCTGCTCAACGACGCCGGACCACAGACCGAGGTCACCCTCGCGGGCCGCGACTATCGGCTGGCCGACCTCCTCACCGGCTTCCTGGCCCAGCTGAAAACCGATCTGCAGCGGCACTCGAACGCCACCCTGGCGCCGGGCGAGGGCATCGAAGCCGCGATCAGCGTGCCGGCTAACGCCTCGAGTGCCCAGCGCCTGCTGACCCTGGATGCCTACGTGGCCGCCGGTTTTCACGTCGTCGCGCTGCTCAACGAGCCCTCCGCCGCGAGCCTGGAATACGCCCACCGGTACCGATCCACCATCACCGCCAAGCGCGAATACGTCCTCATCTACGACCTGGGCGGCGGCACATTCGACGCGTCGCTGCTGAAGATGACCGGGCACGCGAACGAGGTCGTCATCAGCGAGGGCATTCAGCGCCTCGGCGGTGACGACTTCGACGAGGCAATCGTGGAGCTGGTGGTGGCCGGCGCCAACCTGCCCGGCCTCGACGCCGCCGGGCGCGATCTGCTGGCCGAGGAGTGCGCCGCCCGCAAGGAAGCCGTCGGACCGCAGACACGCCGCTTCCTGGTGGACCTGTCCGCGGTCGATCGGCCCCCGTTCTCCTGCCCCATCGACGACGTCTACGCGGTGTGCGCGCCGCTGGTCGACCAGACGACGGAGTTGCTCAACCGGGTCCTGCACGATCCGGCGCGCGGCCGCAAGGACGTGGACTGGTCGGAGGTGGCGGGCATATACGTCGTCGGCGGGGCCGGCGGCTTCCCGCTGGTGTCCCGGATGCTGCGCAGCACCTTCGGCGAGAAGCGGGTGAAACGCTCGCCGCACCCGTTCGCCGCCACCGCCATCGGACTCGCCGTCTTTTTGGACAAGGAGTCCGGTTTTGCGCTGTCCGAACGCTTCTCGAGGAACTTCGGGGTCTTCCGGGAGGCCGAGGCCGGCGCCGGTGTCGTGTTCGACCCGATCGTGTGCAAGGACGTTTCGCTTCCGGCCGACGGGCAATCCCCGCTGGTGGTGAAGCGAAAATATCGAGCGGCACACAACATCGGGCACTTCCGGTTCGTCGAATGCAGCCGCCTGGTCAACGGGCGTCCCGACGGCGACGTCACACCCTATGACCCGGTGCTGTTCCCGTTCGACCCGGCCCTCTACGACCGGGACGACCTCGGGCGTCAGCCGGTCGGCCGCTGGACGGAGGGGCCCGATGTCGAGGAGCGCTACGTCATCGCCCCCAGCGGTGCGGTGGAGGTGACGTTGACGACGAAGCCGGCCGGGTTCGAACGCACCTTCCGCCTGGAGCGGTGCGCGTCCGCGAGTTGATGAGCCATCCCGCCATGCAGCTGTACGACGTGATGCGAACAACTTTCGCGGCACGGGAATTCACCGACGATCCATTGCCCGATGCGGTGCTGGGGCGCATCTTCGACAACGCCCGGTTCGCTCCCAGCGGCGGCAACAGGCAGGGTGCCCATGTCACCGTGGTGCGTGACGAATCGGTCCGCCGCCGGCTGGCCGAACTCGGCAAGCCCGCCGCTCGCCGCTACTTCGCCCAGTTGCGGGCGAATGAAAACCCTTGGAATTCAGTGCATCCCAGCGGCGTGCCGCAAGACGTCATCGACGCGACCGAGATCCCCGACACGTTCGTGGCGCCGATCGCCAAAGCCCCTGTCGTGCTGGTGGTTTCGGTCGACCTGGCCGTCATCGCCGCCATCGACCAGAACCTGGACCGCGTCGGCATCGCCGGCGGGGCCTCGGTCTACCCGCTGATCTGGAACATCTTGCTCGCCGCGCGTAGCGAGGGCTACGGCGGCACCATCACGACGATGGCGATCGCGGCCGAAGAACACGTCCGCGAACTGCTGGGCATCCCCGACGGGCACGCGGTGGCCGCCGTCGTGCCGCTGGGCAAACCGGTGCGGCAGCTGACCAAGCTGCGCCGCAGGCCGATCGCAGAGTTCATCACCCGTGATCGGTTCGACGGCCCGGCTTTTGAAGACTAAGCGTCGCGGGCCGCGGGTAAGCGTCGGAGTATGACCGAGATAGATCTGGACGCCCTGTCGACTCCCGAACACGGATACACCGTCGACGACCGCGACGACGACGAACCGGTCTTGCTCGACCGGGAGGGCAATCACATCGATACCTGGCGCGAGCGATACCCCTACGACCATCGGATGCCGCGGGACGAATACGAAGGACTCAAGCGGCGACTGCAAGTTGAGCTGCTGAAGTTGCAAAATCACGCCAAACGCACCGGGGGCCGGCACGTGATCGTGTGCGAGGGACGTGATGCCGCCGGCAAGGGCGGCACCATTCAGCGGTTCATGGAACACCTCAATCCGCGCAGCGCGCGGGTGGTGGCCCTGGATAAGCCCAGCGAACGTGAACAAACGCAGTGGTATTTCCAGCGCTACATCTGCCACCTGCCGGCCGGCGGCGAGATCGTTATGTTCGATCGGTCGTGGTACAACCGCGCCGGCGTGGAGAGGGTGATGGGATTCTGCACCCCAGAGCAATACGCCGAATTCATGGACCAGGCACCGCTTTTCGAGCAGATGCTGGTCGACAACGGGATCAGCTTGACGAAGTTCTGGTTTTCGGTGTCGCCCGCCGAGCAACGCACCCGGTTCGCCATCCGGTTGGTCGACCCCGTGCGCAATTGGAAGTTCTCGCCGATGGACATGGAGTCGATCAACAGGTGGGACGACTACACCGCGGCGAAGGAAGCGATGTTCGAGGCGACCGACACCGACGACGCCCCGTGGATCGTGGTCAGAAGCAACGACAAGAAGAGGGCCCGGATCAACGCCATGCGCTACGTGCTCGCCAAAACCGACTACGACGACAAGGACCATGAGGTGGTGGGCGAGCCCGACCCGTTGATCGTGGGCCGGGCGCTGACCGACTGAGGCGAAGGGAAACGATCATGTCCACATGGCTCATCACCGGGTGCTCGACCGGGCTCGGTCGCGCGCTCGCCGAGGCCGTCATCGGCGCCGGCCACAACGCCGTCGTCACCGCGCGGGACGCCGCCTCGGTCGCCGACCTCGTCGAGACCGCACCCGAGCGGGTGCTCGCCGCCGCCCTGGATGTCACCGATTCCGCGCAGGTCGCCTCGGCCGTGCGACAGGCGGTCGAGCGGTTCGGCCAGATCGACGTGCTGGTCAACAACGCCGGCTACGGGTATCGCGCCGCGGTCGAGGAAGGCGACGACGCCGACGTCCGCGCGTTGTTCGAGACGCATTTCTTCGGCACCGTCGCCATGATCAAGGCGGTACTGCCCGCCATGCGGGCGCGGCGCAGCGGCGCCATCGTAAACATCTCCTCGATCGGCGCCCAGCTGACGCCGGTGGGGTCCGGTTACTACTCGGCGGCGAAAGCCGCGATCGAAGGCATCAGTGGAGCCCTTCGCGGTGAGCTTGTCCCGCTGGGCATTTCGGTGACGATTGTCGAGCCGGGCGCTTTCCGCACCGACTTCGCCGGTCGCTCGCTGGCCCAGTCGGCCACCGTGATCGATGACTACGCCGCCACCGCGGGGCAGCGTCGCAAGGAAAACGACACCATGCACGGCAATCAGCCGGGCGACCCCGCCAAGGCCGGCCACGCCATCATCGCGGCCGTCGAATCGGCTGAGCCGCCGGCGTTTTTGTTGCTCGGGCCCGATGCGCTGGCCGCCTACCGCTACACGGCGGACGCGCGGGCCGCCGAGATCCGAAAATGGGAAGAGCTCACCAGCAGCACCGATTTCGAGGGCTGATCCCTAGCCGCGCACTTCCGGCAGCACGCCCTGCTCCCACGCCGCGAAGAATCCGTTCATGTCGGGGCCGATCTGCTGCACGTAGATCTCGTCGACGTCGGCGTCGATGTACTTGCGGACCTGGGCTATGTGCTTTTCGGGGTCCGAACCGCACGCGACGCTTTCGGCCACCGTCTCCGGCGGCACCAGCGACTGCAGTGCCGCGAAATCTTTGGGGCGCGGCAGGATTTGCGACGTCTGGCCGGGCAGGCCCTCGTTCGCCCACAACCGGTGCGCGGTTTTCAGGGCGGCGTCGGCGTCCTCGTCCCAGCAGACCTTCATACCGCCCTGCACCGGCTTGTCACCACCGCCGGCCTCCCGGAATTGCTTGACCAGGTCGCCGTCCGGCATGGCGATGCTGTAGCCGTCGCCGATGCGGGCCGCCAGCTCGACGGCCTGCGGGCCGAACGCGGACACATAGATCGGCACCGGTTGCTCCGGCCGGGTGTAGACCTGCGCCTCCTGCACCTCGTAATGCTTGCCGTGGTGGCTCACCTCACCACCCTTGTGCAGCTTGCGAATGACGTCGATCGACTCCTCCAGCATCTCGAGGCGCACCCCGGCGGACGGCCAGGGATCGCCCAGGATGTGCTCGTTGAGGGCCTCGCCGCTGCCCACCCCGAGCACGAAGCGTCCGTCGAGTTGCACGGCCGCGGTGGCCGACGCCTGCGCGATGATCGCCGGGTGGATCCGGACGGTCGGGCAGGTGACGGCGGTGCTGACCGGCAGCGACGTCGCCTCCGACAGCGCACCGATCACTCCCCACACGAACGGGCTCTGGCCCTGCTCGTCGTTCCAGGGGTGATAGTGGTCAGAGATCCACAACGCCTCGAATCCGGCGTCCTCCGCGCGCTTGGCCTGGTCGATGAGTTCCTTGGGGCCGAACTGCTCGCAGGTGAGAAAGTATCCGATCTTGGTCATGGCGCCGGGCTACCCGCTGAGTGCCCCGTTATGCACCGGTTGGCCGCGTCGATGCGGACCTACGCCCGCCGCCGTCCCCGTAGCGAGAACAGCTTCGCCATTTCGGAGAAGGTGGTTCTCCGCAGTCGAGAGACAGATTACGATCGCGGGTGACCTGTGCCGGTCACGTCCGACCCCGGTAGCGCCCGACCCACGACGATCGGAGTCCATCATCGACGCCTGGATTCTCGACGCGGTCCGCACGCCCCGCGGTCGCGGCCGCCCCGACGGCGGCCTGCACGGAGTGCACCCGCAAGCCCTGCTCGCCCGGTGCCTCACCGCGCTCGTTGAGCGGGTCGGCTTCGAGCCGGCCGACGTCGACGACGTGATCGCCGGCAACGGCATCCTCAGCGGAGACCACGGCGACGACATCGCCCGCCTGTCGGTGCTGCTGGCCGGCTGGCCCGAGAGCGTTCCCGGGATGACGCTGAGCCGATTCTGCGGGTCGGGCCAGCAGGCGGTGACCGTTGCGGCCTCCGGCATCGCCGCGGGCAGCGAGGATCTGGTGATCGCCGGCGGTGTCGAGTCGATGTCGCGCTGGGACGTCACGGCCGGCGTCCCGACCATCGACGGCAACAACCCCGACCTTCGCGCCCTGTACCCGACTGTCCCGCAAGGTATTACGGCCGACCTCATCGCCACCCTGGAGGGATTCAGCCGCGAGACCGTCGACGCCTACGCCGCGCAGAGCCAGCACCGCGCCGCCGCGGCCATCGAGCAGGAGCGATTCGTGCGTTCGCTGGTCGACGTGCCGACGCCGGACGGTCGCATCGAGCGTGACGAGCATCCTCGCGCGGGCACCACCACCGAGTCGCTGGCCCGCCTCAAACCGGCCTTCGCCGCGATGGGCGCCGCGTACGCCGACGGTGAGCAGCGCACCTTCGACGAGATCTGCCTGCAGCGCTATCCGGGCATCGAGCGCATCGATCACGTGCATCATGCGGGCAATTCCTCCGGCGTGGTCGACGGCGCCGCCGCGGTGGCGCTGGCCTCCTCGAACTGGATGCACACCCATCGGGTGACGCCGCGAGCGCAGATCCGCGCCACCGCGGCCATCGGCAGCGAACCGGTCATCATGCTCACCGCACCCGGACCGGCGGCTCAGCGCTGCCTCGAGCGGGCCGGAATGACGGTCGCCGACATCGATCTCTGGGAGATCAACGAGGCCTTCGCCGCCGTCCCGCTCAAGACCATGCGCGATCTGGACATCGACCCCGAGCTGGTCAACGTCAACGGCGGCGCGATCGCGCTCGGGCACCCCATCGGCGCCACCGGCGCGATGCTGATCGGCACCGTGCTGGACGAGCTCGAACGCCGCGATCTGACAACGGGACTGGTGACCATGTGCACCGGCGGCGGGATGGGCACCGCGACGATCATCGAGCGGGTGTGACCATGCCGGACACCGTGGAGCTCGAGCGGCCCGGCGATGGGGTCGTCATCCTGCGGCTCAACCGCCCTCAGCGGCTCAACGCCATCGACGAGGCGATGCAAACCGAATTGCGGCAGGCCTTGCGCGATCTGACCATCGACCGCTCGGCGCGCGCCGTCGTACTGACCGGCGCCGGACGCGGCTTCTGTGCGGGCATCGACATGCGCGACTTCGGCCCCTCCATGCTGGAGGCCAGCGCGCCCGCGCTGGACCGGATGCGTTTTCAGGAGCGGATGGCAGCCCTCGCCGAAGCGATGTACGCGTTGCCGCAGCCGGTCATCGCTGCGGTCAACGGCCCGTGCGTGGGCGCGGGACTGGCGCTGTGCCTGGCCGCTGACATCCGAATCTGCTCCGCTGCAGCGTCTTTCGGCAACGCGGCCATCCTGCTCGGGCTTACGGGCGCCGAGATGGGCATGAGCTACCACCTGCCGCGCATCGTCGGCACCAGCGTGGCCGCCGACTGGATGCTCACCGGGCGCACCGTGTCGGCCACCGAAGCCGATCGACGGGGTCTGGTCAGTGAGGTCGTCGAGCCGGACCGGTTGGCGGACCGCGCGGTGGAATTGGCGTCGCTCATCGCGAGCCATGCCCCGCTCGGAGCCCAACTGACCAAACGCGCCCTTCAGGTCAACACCGACGCCACCAGCCTGGCGTCGGCCATGGAACTGGAGAACCGCAATCAGGTGATTTCCCACGCGACCGACGAGGCAGCCGACCGCCGCAAGAAGTGGTCTTCATGAGCGGTCCCCTACGCGGCGTGCGCATCGTCATGATGGGCGGACTGGGGCCCGCACCGTTTTGCGGAATGCTGTTGGGAGACTTGGGCGCCGACGTCATCCGCGTGGACGGCCTGGCCGGCGTTGACGGCCCGCTGCCCCCGTCGACCACACCGTCCGTCGCAGCCAGCGGTCACTGGCCGCCGACGTGAAGGATCCACGTGGTCGGGACCTCGTCCATCGGCTGGCCGCCGACGCCGACGCCTTCGTCGACGTGTACCGGCCCGGGGTGGCCGAACGTCTGGGCATCGGCCCGGATGCGCTGCGGGAACGCAATCCTCGCTTGGTCTATGCCCGCATGACCGGCTACGGACAGGAGGGGCCGCTGGCCGGTCACGCGGGTCACGACATCAATTACCTTGCGCTGACGGGCGCCCTGCACGCGATCGGGACCGCCGAATCACCGGTCCCGCCACTGAATCTCGTCGGTGACTACGGCGGCGGCGGCATGCTGTTGGCGGTCGGGCTGCTCAGCGCGATCCTCGAGGCCCGCGAGTCGGGTGCGGGTCAGGTCCTCGACGTGGCGATGGTCGACGGCGTCGCTGCCCTGCTGGCACCGTACTTCGGCATGCTTACCACCGGCACGTGGCGCGACCGGCGTCAGGACAATCTGCTCGACGGGGCCGCGCACTTCTACGGGGCCTACGCCACGGCCGACGGAGGCCACATCGCCGTCGGCGCCATGGAGCCGAAGTTCTACGCCGAACTGTGCGGCCGGCTCGACGTGGACGTGCCCCACGACGATGGGGATCCGACGGCGTGGGCCGCCAACCGGGCCACGCTGGCCGCGCGCTTCGCCGAGAAGACCCGCGACGAGTGGGAGCGTCTCCTCGATACCCCGGGATGCTGTGCGACACCGGTGCTTTCGCTGACCGAGGCGCCGCAGCACCCGCACAACGCCGCGCGGCAGACGTTCATCGAGCTCGACGGCATCGCGCAACCCGCACCGGCGCCGCGCTTTTCCCGAACCCGGCCGGCCGCCCCCGCACCGCCATCGCTGCCGGGCGATCACACGCGTGCGCTGCTCGGCGAACTGGGATTGGACACACAGGCCATCACCGAGCTGGAGGACGCCGGCGTGGTGGCGCAGAGCGAGAAGGGGTAGCAGATGTCGTGGGACTTCTCCACCGACCCGGAGTGGGCAGAACAACTGCAGTGGGTCGAAGGCTTCGTGCGCGAGGAGTGCGAGCCGATCGACCTGATTGTCAAGGAATCTCACGACCTCAACGACCCGGTGCGGCAGGCGCTCATCCCGCCGTTGCAGGAGGTGGTGAAAAAGCGCGGGCTGTGGGCGACCCACCTGGGTCCGCACCTGGGCGGCCCGGGCTACGGGCAGGTGAAGTTGGCGTTGCTCAACGAGATCCTGGGTCGCTCGGAAAGCGCGCCGATAGTGTTCGGCTCGCAGGCGCCCGATTCCGGCAACAGCGAAATCCTGGCGCACTACGGCACACCCGAGCTCAAGGAGCGCTATTTGGACCCGCTGCTGGACAACCGGATCATCTCGTGTTTCTCGATGACCGAGCCGCAGGGCGGGGCCGACCCGAAGGTATTCCGCACCACCGCGGTGCAGGATGGCGATCACTGGGTCATCAACGGAGAGAAGTGGTTTTCGTCGTTCGCCTCGATGGCGTCGTTCATCATCGTGATGGCGATGACCGATCCCGAGGCGCCGCCCTATCAGCGTTACTCGATGTTCGTCGTTCCCGGCGACACCCCCGGCATCAACGTGCTGCGTGACGTCGGATTGGGCTACCAACCGACCGGTGGTGGGCGTGAGGGTTATGTCCGGTACGAAAACGTCCGCGTGCCCGCTGATCACATGTTGGGCCCGCGCGGCGGGGCCTTCGTGGTCGCCCAGACTCGGTTGGGCGGCGGGCGGATTCACCACGCGATGCGCACGGTGGGCCTGGTCCGCCGGATCTACGACATGATCTGCGAGCGGACGGTCTCGCGCTACACCCAGGGCGAGGCGCTGGCCAACAAGCAACTGGTGCAGGAGATGGTCGCCGACTCGTGGATGGAGATCGAGGCTTTCCGGCTGCTGACCCTGCAAACGGCGTGGAAGATCGACCAATTCAACGACTATAAGGCCGTGCGGGCCGACATCTCGGCGGTGAAGGCGATGATGCAGAAGGTCCTGCATGACGTGTCGTCGCGCGCGCTTCAGGTGCACGGGTCGTTGGGCACCACCCACGAGATGCCGTTCGTGCAGTACCTGGTCGAGTCCTTCGTGCTCGGACTGGCCGATGGCCCGACCGAAGTCCACAAGGTCACGCTGGCCAGGCTGTTGCTGAAAGACCGTGAACCGGCGCCGGATCTGTTTCCCTCCGAGCACCTGCTGCGGTTGCGCGCGGCCGCCGAGGCGAAGTTCGCCGACAAGCTGGCGGGCATCCCCCGCGGCTGAGCAGCGAGCCCGATCAGACCTTCTTGGTGACACCGACGTAGGACAGCACCACGTCGGAATCGTCGGTCACCCGATTCAGCACCGCATAAGAACGGATGAACGATTCGCCCACGCACCCGTCGATCTTGACGTGGAAGTTGCTGACCATGACCCATGGATTCGGGCCCCTGAACTGTTTCTTGACCACCGGCACCACGATCACCAGGCCGGGCTTGAGCCCCACGTTGAGCACACCCGCGATCGGAGCAACGACCAACGGAAGCACATCACCCGGCACACCCGTCACCGGTCCCGTCACACCCGGGGTGATGCCCGCGGTGCCGCCGATCGTGACGCCGTCGGACGTGCTCATGTCGATGCCACAGCCGATCTCGTAACCCACCTCGAGGACGCCCTGGGGCCGTCCCGGTCCCACCAAAGAGCCGACGAATATCCCGCTGGCGAGGTATTCGCGGGACGACACCGCGGTCGTCAGCGGCGCCACTGGGACCTGCGCCTCGTCTCTGGCGCCCACGCCAAGGGTCCAGCCGTCGGGGGTATTGAGAACTACCGGAAAATTCGACGGCAACGCTCCGTCGGCCACCGGAGCCGCTTCGGGAGGGGGCGGGGCGGCGTCGGGATCCGCGCCCGTCGTCGGCGCCGCGGGCAAAGAAACCGCCAGGCAGACGACGGCCACCAGGGCGCGACGAACGACCACGGCTATGGGCCTCACGGGCGAAACCGTACGCACCCGACGATTCGAGTAGCGAAATTTGCTGGACGGCCGGCCGAAGTTGTTGTGAGTTTGTAACTGTTACGCGATAAGGAGGCAAAGGTAGACTTGACCTCGAAAAGCCAACAATCCCGGCATTAACCGAGGAGGTGGCGATGACGCTTCGCACTCGCGCTCGCGCACTGCTGGTCTGCGCGACGGCGGCCATCGCCGTGGCGGGCGGCGCCGGCATCGCGAGCGCGGACCCGAACGTCGATCCTCGCCCGCAACCGCCGGGGGTCGACGACTTATGGAGTCCGTTCCCGACCACCTGGACCAATCCGTCCAATGAGGGCCAGCCCGTGAACGACACGGGTGACGTCGGAATGATCTGCGAAAACCTCTTGGTCGTCTGCCAGTAAGGCGTATCCCGCACGCTAAGCCAGCGTCGACCGGGCGCGGTCGAGCAGTCTCGGCAAAACCGCTGCCATGGCTTCCAAATCGGCTCGCGGCGCAGGCCTCCGGCGATTGTGTTTGACGATCAGCGACCAGGTCGCCGCCGACTTGAAGCACGCCAGCGCGAGGAACCACCCCAAATCGCTGACGTCGCAACCCAACTCAGAAACGTACAGCTCGGCGAGCTCGGCGATCGGTGGCACCATGACATCGGGCACGGCAACCCGCCGGTACGTGTCGGGATCGCAGTTGATCAAAAACCAGCCCGCATCGATCCGGGGGTCGCCTATCGACCAGATCTCCCAGTCGATGACGGCGTTGACACGCGATCCGGCCGCGAGCAGGTTTCCCAGCCGGAAGTCACCGTGCACCACCCGGGGCGGCATCGCGCTCGGCGCGCAATCCAGCAGCGCGTCGCGCACTCTCGGCCAGTCCGGCACCAGCGCCGGGTCGACGGTCCGCAACGTGTCAGACCAGCGGTGGACTTCGGCTACCGGATCGACCACCGGTTCGTCGCCCAGCCCGAGGCTCGCCGGCACGAGGCCGTGCAGAGCGGCCATGGTGGTGCACGCATTTCGGTACCGATCGGCTAGCTGGGACAGGTGTGGGCAATCGTCGAATAACGGTTCCACACAATCGCCTTCGATATGCGACATCACATACAGCGGTGGTGTGCCGGGCGGATCCCCCGCGTCCTCCCACAGCACCTGCGGCACCGGAACACTGGTTGCGGCAAGTGCTTTGATGATGCGGGCCTGGCGCAGCACGTCGCGGTGCGCGACCGGTTCGACGCCCGGCGGGGCGACCTTGATCACCACGCGCTGGCCGTCCCCGGTGCCCGCGAAGGTCAGACTGGAAGCTCCCCCGGAAAGCGGGACGACATCGGTGACGCCGGCGTGGTCGAGTCGCCGGCGCAGCTCGATGGGGTCGAGCTCGGCCATTCAGCCCGCCGGCGCGGTCCAGCCGACCTCGGCGAGGAAAGGCTGGGTGTGGGCCACGCGCCCGGTCAGCGTCTTCGGATCACCCGTGCACAACCGGAACGCCGTCTCGGTGATAAGCGCGATGTCCTCGGTGTCGGTCTTGGCCAGATCGAGGGTGCCGGCGCCGGGCGTGGCCACCGGATTGGACGGGGCGGCGGCATTCACCGCGATGCCGTCGTCATAGAGCTCGGCCGCAAGGCTTTTCGTCAACCGATTGAGCGCGGCCTTGGCCGTGCCGTAGATGCCGAAGCCGGCGGTCCGGTCGAACTCCGAGAACGGCGGCCCGGGCGGCAGGTCGCCACCCACCGAGGTCAGGTTCACGATCCAGCCGCGTCCACGTTCACGCATCGCGGGTATCGCCAGCTGACACAGATGCAGGGGCCCCAGCACGTGCATCTCCATCATCAGCCGGGCGCGTCGCTCGGGAAACCCGTCGAGTGGCCGCAGGAACGTCACCGCGGCGTTGTTGACCAGGATGTCGGGCGCGCCGATGGCACCGGTCACTTCGGCGAAAAGGCGTTCCCGGTCTTCGGATTGGGACAGGTCCGCTTGGACCGCAACGGCCTTTCCGCCCGCGGCGACGATCTCGTCGCGCGTCTGGCTCAGCGATCCCTGGTACTTCGGATCGGGGTCCATCGTGCGGGCGGTCAACGCCACCGTGGCCCCGCCTTCGGCCAGCCGCACGGCGATCGCCTTGCCCAGGCCCCGGCTGCTTCCGGTGACGAGGGCCACCATCCCGTCGCAGCGTTGTGCGCTCATCGTCAACCTCTCCAAACCAAACCCGCCCGTCGTTGGAAACAGCTTCTCCGTATCAGAGAATGCCATTATCGCCGGTCGAGGGGAAGCCTCAGCTGTACGCCTTTCGGCGCAGCGCATCGAGCGAATAGGCGCCGCCGCCGGAGAAGACCAGCAGGAAGAAGGCGAAGCAGAACAGGATCGCCAAGGCCCCACCGTTGCCGGCGGGCGGATCGGCGACGGGCCAAAGCGCCTTGGGTTGATGAATCGCGAAGTAAGCGACCGCCATCTCCCCCGACGCGACGAACGCCACGGCGCGGGTGAACAACCCGCTTGCGATGAGCAGACCCGCGCCGATTTCGATCACTCCGGCGTACCACTCGGGCCAGACGCCGAACCCGATATGAACGGGCGAGCGGACCGGCCAGTCAAAGAGGCTCCTCGACCCGTATGCGGCGAAGAGCAAACCGTAGACGCATCGAAACAGGCTGAGCACGGCAGGGGCGTAGCGGGTCAGTCTCTGGTCGAGCCCATTCATCACGCTGGCAAGGTTACGGTGGCGGCCCAGGCGAGCAGGCGACGCCACAGCCGATGCCGGCTTGACGCCATGTTGTGGCAGTGTGCGCTGTCGGCCAGCACGATCGTGGTGATGTCGGGGCTGCTCCGGTACAGGCCGGCCTCGGCGCGCGGATCCGGCGAGACGTCGAGCACGCCGTAACCCACGAGCACCGGGACGTCGATCCGCGCCGCGTGCTCCGCGACGACGCCGGGGATCATCGCCGTGCCGAACACCCGGGGCACGACCGACTTGGCGGTGACGGAGTCGGCCGCGACGACGTCGGCGGGCACGTCGGCGAGGTGGAACCAGCTCTGCAGGTGCTCGCGTGGCCCCTCGAAATACGGCTGCGGGAGGGCGGACAGGATCTCGGCGGCCAGATCGGTGCGGCCTTGCGGAGAAGCGCAGCGCGCGATTATCGCGGCATCGAGGTTCAGTGGCGCGACGTGTTGGTTGGTGCAGCCCAGCACCGCCAGACCGGCATAACTGGGGAACAGCGCCTGTTGAGTGATGGCCAGATACCCGCCCAGCGAATGCGCCACGGCGACCGGCGGCGCGTGCAGGCCGATGGCGTGCGATAGGCCGGAAACGGCACACGCCAGCGTCGCGGCGATATCGCCGAAGCCGAAATCGCGTGCGGGCTGCGAGCTTTCGCCGGTACCCAAGGGATCGATGGTCACGACGGCGTAGCCGTTCCCGGTGGCGAAACCGGCGAAGCTGTACCCGTGGTGGCCGGGAATGTCGAGGTCCCAGTATTCGCGGCTGTAGGTACCGCCCGGCAGGCAAACCAGCACCGCGGGTGCCCGCTCGTCGCCGCGGGCGGGATAGTACGTCGCGGCCAGTGACGCGCGTTCCCCGATCACCTCGCTGACATCGAGCTCCAGTGGATGCCCGGCAAGCGTCATACGGCAACCCTTCGTCGGCGAGCGGGAGACGACGTCCATTGCATCCCTGTCAGGTAAATACGTACGTGTACCTGGGTTATAAGGAGGCGTTTTGACCTATCTCTTTCTCCTCGGCGCCATATTCGCAGAGGTGATAGCGACCAGCCTGCTCAAGAGCACCGACGGCTTCAGCCGATTGTGGCCGACAGTGGTGTGCCTGATCGGTTATGCCGTCTCGTTCGCGCTGCTGGCGGTGTCGATTTCGCGCGGTATGCAGACCGACGTCGCCTACGCGTTGTGGTCCGCGATCGGTACCGCCCTGATCGTGCTGATCGCCGTTCTGTTCCTGGGCTCGTCGATATCCGTGACGAAGGTTCTCGGCGTCGGCCTGATCATCGCGGGGGTGGTGACGCTGAATCTGACCGGCGCGCACTGACCGCCCGGGTCGTCCGCTGTGGCAACCAACGAATCCTTGCGCTCCTGTGGCAGAACTACACAGCGTCCGGCGTGCGGCTGCGCGGTCGTCGGGTGCACGGGTCTTGGCAGGCGTGGTTGATGCCCGGCACCAATTGATGCGCAAAGTCGGCGCCGGTGCGAATCGTCAGCAGCGCGACACTTCCGCCCACCACACATACGACTGCGATGATGATCATCGCGAGCGAGAAGCCGGGGCCAAGGGGCGTCCCGGGGGCTGCGTCGATCCCGGCGGCGACTGGCAACACGGCGATTGCGAGCAGGCCCGCGATCCTCGAAACCGCGTTGTTGACACCCCAAGCGGTTCCGGCGTAGGCATCAGGAACAGCAGAAAGAACGGCTGCCGTCAGAGGTGCCACAGTGATCGCCAGGCCGACGCTGAAGATAACCACCGCGGGCAGGACTGCAGCCAGGTACGTCGCCCCGGGCACGATACGCGCCATCAACGCCACCCCGCCCGCAGCGACCAACGGGCCGACCGTCATGGGCAGCCTGGGACCGGTCCGCTGCCCCAACGCACCTGCCAATGGGGAGCCGATCATCATGATGATCGTCATCGGCAGCGTCGCCAGACCGGCCGCGAGGGCAGAGTAGTGCAGGCTTTGTTGCAGCTGCAGCGCCAACAGAAACAACGCACCGCCGATCGCCGTGTACACGGCCAAGGTCGTGAGGTTTGCGCCGGTGAATTGCCTTGAGCGGAAAAGCTTTTGAGGCAACAGCGGCGACGGTGCGCGTCGTTCAATCAAGGGGAAAGCGACCAACCCCGTCAGCCCCACGCAGGCGGCGGTGACAGTCACGAATGTCCAGCCGCGCGAAGGGGCCTCGATCAGCGCGAAGATCACCCCCGCCAGGCCTACCGTGACGGCGGCAGCCCCGAGGATGTCGGGGCCGCCGCGTGCGGTTTGGTCGCGAGATTCCGAGATGTGCCGCATAGCGATCCATGCCACCGCGACGGCCAGCGGAAGGTTCAAGAGGAAAACCCAGCGCCACGACGCCGCGTCGACCAGCCAGCCGCCGATGAACGGACCCAGCGCCGTCGTCACACCGGACATGCCCGCCCAGAGACCGACGGCACGGCCGCGGTCGCCGTCGGTGATGCCGGCGTCGATCAGGGCAAGGCTGCCTGGGACCAACGCCGCCGCGCCGACACCCTGCACCAGCCGAGCACCGATCAGCCATCCGATCGTCGGCGCCAAACCGCAGCCGAGAGAAGCCACGCTGAAAACCGCCAGTCCGGCAAGAAAGACCCGTCGCCGGCCGTACCGGTCGCCCGCAGCGCCTCCGGAGAGGAGCAAGGCGCTCAACGTCAACAGGTAGCCATCGAGGACCCACTGTTGACCGGTCAGACCCCCACCAAGCTCCCGGCCGATGGTTGGCAGCGCAACGTTGACCACGGTCCCGTCGAGGAGCGCAATCCCCGAACCGAGGACCGCCGCGGCGATGAGCCAACGCGCGCCGGTCGACGCCAACGGCAGTTGACGTGGCTCCGTCGATTCACCGCCACCAGGCCGGCCCACGAGTGAGCATTCTGCGCTATGGGGTCGTCGCCGCAGCTACCCGACCCCGCCTGGCAATGCTCTCTCGTCGCCAGTACGTGAGCTTTCGTTCACGTGGCAGACGTCAATTCCGCTCCTGATGTGCAAACATCGCTGCGAGACTGACGGCCTGCACACCACTGGGTAGGCCACGCCGTGCTGACACCATCTCTAGCGAGTAGGACCCCCAATGACCGACGTCGATCAGACGCCCTCCGACGGACTCTCCCCCGGCAGCCCCGCCCGGGCCGACTTGATCGAGCATTCTCGCACCGGGATGGGGGCGGCGGCGCTACAGCGGGCGATCAACGACCACCTGCGCTACTCGATCGGGCGCCCGGCGGCGGCCCGGCGCCCGGAGCACTACTACCGCGCGCTCGCTCTTGCGGTGCGCGACCGCATGCAGGACCGCCGGGTGGTCTCGACGCAGACCTCACTCGACCTCGGGCGCAAGGTGACCTGCTACCTGTCGGCCGAATTCCTGATGGGCCCGCAACTGGGCAACAACCTGCTGAACCTCCAGATGGAGCGGGCCGCGCGCGAGGCGCTGGCGGCGATGGGCCAGAACCTCGACACGGTGCTGGCCTGCGAGGAGGAGCCCGGGCTGGGCAACGGCGGCCTCGGCAGGCTCGCCGCGTGCTACCTGGACTCGCTGGCCACCCTGGAGCGCCCCGCGATCGGCTACGGCATCCGCTACGAATTCGGCATCTTCGATCAGGAAATCCACGACGGCTGGCAGGTCGAGCAGACCGACAACTGGCTGGACAACGGAAACCCTTGGGAGATCGCCAAACCCGACGTCAGCTTTTTGGTCAAGTGGGGCGGCTACGCCGAGCACTACACCGATGAGGCCGGCCACGACCGCGTGCGCTGGGTACCCGGACGGCTGCTGAAGGGCACCGCATATGACACACCCATCCAGGGTTACGGCGTCAACACCTGCAACGTGCTGACGTTGTGGAGCGCGCGCGCCGTCAAGTCATTCGCGTTGGAGGCCTTCAACACCGGTGACTACTACAAGGCGGTCGAGGACGAGGTCACGTCCGAGACCGTCACCAAGGTGCTGTACCCCAATGACGAGCCCGACGCCGGCAAGCGGCTTCGCCTGCTGCAGCAGTACTTCTTCGTGTCCTGCTCGCTGCAACATGTGCTGCACATCATGGACGATCTCGCCGACGTGTCCGTCAAGGAACTACCGCAGCGGTTTGCCTTGCAGCTCAACGACACCCATCCCTCGATCGGCGTCGCTGAGCTGATGCGGCTGCTGGTCGACGAGCGCGAATTGGACTGGGACGAGGCGTGGGACATCACCGTCGCGACGTTCGGCTACACCAACCACACCCTGCTGCCCGAGGCGCTCGAGACCTGGCCGCTGGAGCTGTTCGCCGAGTCGCTGCCCCGCCACCTCGAGATCATCTACGAGATCAACCGCCGGTTCCTCGACGAGGTGCGCAGCCGCTTTCCCGGTGACGAGGACCGCGTCGCCCGGATGTCGTTGATCGGTGAGAACGGCGGCAAGAACGTCCGGATGGCACACTTGGCCACCGTCGGCAGCCACGCCATCAACGGCGTCGCCGCACTTCACTCGCAGTTGCTGAAAAGCAGTGTGCTCAAAGACTTTTATGAGATGTGGCCGGAACGGTTCAGCAACAAGACCAACGGTGTGACGCCACGCCGCTTCCTCGCGCTGGCCAACCCGGGGCTGCGCGAACTGCTGGACCGCACCGTCGGTGACGGCTGGTTGACCGACCTGGGCCGCCTGCGCGGGCTCGAACCGTTCATCGACGACGCCGCCTTCCGGCGCGAGTGGCGTGACATCAAACGCAACAACAAGTCACGCCTGGCCAAATACATCCACTCGGTCGCCGGCGTCGAACTGAACCCGGACTGGATGTTCGATGTCCAGGTCAAGCGCATCCACGAATACAAGCGCCAGCACCTCAACGTCCTGCACGTCGTCGCGCTCTACCACCGGCTCAAGCAGAATCCCGGCCTATCGATCCCCCAGCGCGCCTTCATCTTTGGCGGCAAGGCCGCTCCCGGGTATTTCCTGGCCAAGCGCATCATCAAGCTGATCAACGCGGTCGGGGAAACGGTGAACGCGGACCCGGACGTGAACCGATTCCTGAAGGTGGCATTCGTGCCCAACTTCAACGTGCAGAACGCCCATATGATCTACCCGGCCGCCGATCTGTCCGAGCAGATCTCCACCGCAGGCAAGGAAGCCTCCGGCACCGGGAACATGAAGTTCATGATCAACGGGGCGCTGACGATCGGCACCCTGGACGGTGCGAACGTCGAGATGCGCGACGAAGTCGGGCCGGAGAACTTCTTCCTGTTCGGCCTGACGGAGGAGCAGGTCGCGGCGGCCAAGGCCAGCGGGTATCGTCCGGCCGATTACATCGACGGCAACGACGAGCTGCGCGCGGTGCTGGATCTCATTGCCGACGGGACGTTCTCGCGCGGCGACACCGAAGTCTTCCGGCCCCTGGTGGACAACCTGCGCTACGACGACCCCTTCCTGGTGTGCGCCGACTACGCGTCCTACATGGACTGCCAGGAGCGGGTCAACGCGGCGTGGCAGGACCGGGAATCGTGGACCAAGATGTCGATCCTCAACACCGCACGCAGCGGCAAGTTCTCGTCGGATCGCGCCATCACGGAGTACTGCGACGAGATCTGGAACGTCTGGCCACTGACGGTCAAAATCTAGTGGTGAGCGGGCAAATCCGGCACTGCGCTCGCGGTTAGCCTGCCGCCCCGGCGGCGGATCCGCCAGAAACGGGCTAGGGTGGGCGCTCACGCTGAGGAACTCCTCGCGGTATTCGGCGGTGCTGACATCGAGGATTACGTCGCAAGTGGACGTTTCCGCGGCCCGCCGCAAGGACCGGCGCAACGACGGCAGGAGAGATGTGACTTCACGCTTCCGCAACCTCGCGGTGGCTGCGTTGACCATGGTGCTGGCACTGCTGTTCGCTCCGTCCGTCTCGGCCGACACCTACACAGACCAGCTGGTGAACAGGTTCGATGCCCGGACGCACGTGGTGGTCGACCCGGGCGCCAGACCGCCGCTGCAGAACCCCGACAAGCTGAATCAGCAGATCCTCACCAGCTCGTGGACGTGGAGTTCGGGACCTCCGATCTGGGTCGCTGCGGTGTCGCCCGCGCAGAGCGGCGTGACCACGGCCGACGCCGTCCATGACGCCATGCTGGCCCGCAACGCCGAATTCAGCGGCGTCATTCTGGTGATCGACTCTCGCGGCTACCACGTGCGCGCCTACAACGTGCCGAAAGCCATCGCGGACAACGTCGATCGATTGATGAATCAGTCGGCGAAAGATCATCGCAACGACCCGTACGGCGCGACGAGCGCCTTTGTGGGCAAGCTGGCGAGCGTCAACGCGGCCGCTCGCGGTCCGGTGACCACCTCTCCCGTCGCGCACCAAAAGCACGACGACTGGGCCTGGCTGAAGGTGACGCTGGTCATCGTGGGCATCGGGCTGGTCATGGCCGGCCTGCTCTGGTTCGCAGTGGGCCGAAATCGCAAGCACCGCAAGAACTCCGAGGCGCGCGAGGAGATCAAGCAGGAGTTGATCGCGGCCACCTCGAGTGTCAGCGACCTCGACAACGCGGTGCTGACCGAGAGCGGCGCCGATGTCAGCGCCGAGTCGTTGAAAGCCAACGCCAGCCTGTACGACGCCCGAAATGCTTATGGCAAAGGCGATTACGGCGCCGCGCGGGCGCATCTTCGGGTGGTGGAGTCCACGGTCGCCAAGGCGAACCGCAAGCTCGACCCCCGGCAACCCAGGCCCGACGTTGCCGCCGTGACTTCGGTGCCGGCCGACGATCGCAAGCAGGCCACCGTGCGCACCAAGGACCTCGACACCGGCGAATCGGTGACGATCAACAACAACAACTACAGCACCACGGCGCAGCCCGGCTATCCGTACTACTACGGCGGTGGCTACCACAACGGGATGTTCTTCTACCCCGGCTATTACCCATACGCGTTCTGGGGTCCGGGCTGGACGTGGGCGCTGGCCGACGTGCTGCTGATGGATGCGCTGCTCGACGACCACTGGGGCGGCAGCTACGAGCGCGGATTCGAGGCCGGCCGCGACTCCGCCTTCGCCGATGCCAACAGCTACGGCTATGACGGCGGACAGGCCGCAGGCTACGACAGCCCACCGGCCGACGTGGGATTCTCCGGCGGCGACGACGCATACTCCGGCGGCGGTGACGTGGGCTTTGACGGAGGATGGGACTCCGGCGGCGGCTGGGACTCGAGCGGTTCCGATTTCGGCGGCGGGTCCGATTCCGGCGGTAGCGGCGACTTCGGGTTTTGACGTAACGCGAGAGAAGTTAGGTTTCTTCAATGAGTACGGACAAGATCAATCGCGCCATCCTGCTCGCCATGGTGGTGATCGGAGCGGTTGCTTATGGCCTGCTGTACAGCCACGCGTCAATCGTCTTCAAACTGCTGGTGCCACTCGCGCTGATCGTCCTGGTCGTGTTGATCGTTCGGGATGTGATCAAGGACCAGGATTCCGGAAAGCGCTGACGCCGGGCGGCGACGGCTACTGAGGTAGCGTTCTGAGGAGTCTTCGATGGTTCGGCAGGAGAGCAGATGACCGAAATGCTGGAGTCGGGTCTCTTCGGTTTCCTCACGGTAGTAAGCCTTGCGCTGGCGTTGATGTTCGTTGCTCTCGCCGCTGTATACGTGAAACGGTTGGGAGACCGAACGCCTCTTCCGATAAGCGACGAAATTGGCAGTGCCAAAGCCGTTACGCGTAAAGTGCGCAAAGGCGAACCAATGTCGCAGGAAGAGTTGGATTATGCGCGGGAGATCGTTGGCCGTCGCAGCTCCCTGATGACGTTCTCCATCCCCGCTGCTTTATTCAGTGCGGGATGCTTTTATGTGTTCGGCAGCCTTTACCACTTGCACGGTGCGACGCCCTCGGAACGGACATTTCTCGGGGTGTTCCCGATGTTGGCCGCCACGAACTTCACGACTCAGATTCTGCGCAGCAGACGTTTGAGAAGGCGGCTGCGGAAATTGTCCTGATGACACATCGGACCGGGCGTCTGATGCGGTCACGGGCAGATCGGTACGCCGCCAGCAGCTCGGGGTCGCGTTGCGGTTGCGTTGTCGCTAGTCTTTGCACGATCATATGTCAATTGGATACATGACCGTCTACTATCCGCATGTGCACGAGCGCGGGAGCGGGGGCGAGAACACGATGTGCGGACCGGATTCCGAAGGGTGACGGCGTGAGCCCCCGTTCAGTCGGCAGGACCGTCTTGGCCCGCGCCTGGATGCCTCTGGTTGCGGTCGTTGCGGTCGGCGTGGGGGCGGTGGCCATGTGGAAGGTGCACCAGTTCTCCGACCCCCCGCCAGTCGTCACTGTCAATGAACCGGCAGCGCCGCCGGAGTTCAGTATCAAACGAATCGACTACGAGGTGTTCGGCTCCGTCGGGCAAGGGGGGACGCTCGTCTGGGTGGACTACGACGGGCATCCGCACACGGTCGATCTCACGACCTTGCCGTGGTCGCACACCGAGTCGACCACGCTCACCGTGGTGTCCGGCAGCATCTCGGCGCAGGTTCATGGTGGTTCAGTCGGCTGCCGGCTGCGGGTGAATGGCGTTGTCCGCGCTGAACAGTCCGATACCCACCAGGATGCACACGTCTTTTGTCTGGTGAAGTCCGCATGAGCGAGCATCTGGCCGAGCACCGCGTGAAACGACCTTTCGTCCCCAGAATGGTCCGCATCTTCGCGATACCGATCATTGCCTTCTGGGCCCTTCTCGCTATTTCGACGAACACCTTCATGCCGCAGGTAGAGCGGGTCGCAGAAGAACTCGCGGGGCCGGTGGTCCCGCACTATGCGCCGTCGCAGCGGTCGTTGCTGGCCATCGGTGCGAAATTCCAGGAGTCCAATTCGACCAGCTTGGCCATGGTCGTGCTGGAAGCCAACCGGAGGCTGGGCGACGGAGACCATCAGTACTACGACGAGTTGATGCGCCGGCTGTTGCGGGACACCAAGCATGTGCAGTCCGCCATTGATCTGTGGGGAAAGCCGATCACCGCGGCAGGCGCGCAGAGTCTCGACGGCAAATGCACGTACGTGCTGTTGCGTCTCGCGGGCGATATCGGCCAAATGCAAGCGAACGAGTCCGTTGCCGCGGTACGGGATATCGTCGCTAAGGACACGCCGCCGCCTGGGCTCAAGGTCTACGTCAGCGGCGCGGCCCCGCTCGCCAAAGACACGGTGGCTATTGCGAATAACAGCTTGAACAACATCACGATCGTGACGATCTTCCTCATTCTCGGGATGTTGCTGCTGGTGTACCGCTCCATCGTCACCCTGTTTGTGCCCTTGGCCGGGGTTCTGTTCGAGCTGCTGGTCGCGAAGGGGGTTACCGCAACCCTCGGGCATCTCGGGTACATCGAGCTTTCGTCATTCGCGGTGAACATCGTCGTCGCGCTGACCCTGGGAGCGGGGACCGATTACGGCATCTTCTTGATCGGCCGCTATCACGAGGCGCGACACGACGGCGAAAGCAGGGAGGAGGCGTTTTACACCGCATACAAGAGTGTCGTGCCGGTCATCCTTGGCTCCGGGCTGACGATCGCGGGGGCGTGTTACTGCTTGACGTTCGCGCGACTCAACTACTTCCACACCATGGGCCCGGCCGTCGCTATCTCCATGCTGTTCACCATCTCGGCAGCGCTGACGCTCGGCCCGGCCTTCTTGACCGTGGGTAGCCTGTTCGGGCTCTTCGACCCGAAAAGCAAGGCCAAGGCGCATCTGTATCGGCGCATCGGGACGAGTGTGGTCCGGTGGCCGGTGCCGATCCTGTTCGCCAGCTCCGCTGCGGTGTTACTCGGCGCGATCTTCGTGCCTACGTACCGGCAGAACTATGACGACCGGCAATACCAGCCGATCAAGGGTCTCGCCAATCAGGGTTTCGCGGCGGCGGATCGGCACTTCCCGAAGAGCAAGCTGTTCTCCGAGATGCTGATGATCGAGTCCGATCACGACCTGCGAAACTCGGCTGACTTCATCTCACTGGACCGAGCGGCCAAGGCGCTCGAACGCCTTCCCGGCGTCGCGATGGTGCAAAGCATCACCAGGCCCATGGGCCGAGCTTTGGAACATGCCACGATTCCCTACTTGTTCACCACACAAGGCAGCGGGAACGGTCAACAGCTTCCGTTCAACCAGCAGCAAAACGCCAATACCAGCCAGCAGGCACAGATCACGACGCACACCGTCGCGGTCTTGCGCAAGGAAATCGGCTTCTTTCAGAGGGTGTCCGACGAACTGCATCAGACGGTGCTCACCGTTGAGGACCTGGAACGGGTCAGCAACGAGATGAACGAGGAAGTCTCCAACCTTGACGACTTCTTCCGCCCGGTCAAGAGCTACTTCTATTGGGAGAAGCACTGTTTCGACATCCCCATCTGCTGGGCATTCAGATCGTTATGGGACACGATCGACCACATCGACCACCTGGCCGAAGACATCAAGTTCGCGAGAGTCTCTCTCGTGGAGGTGGATAAGGCGTTCCCGCAGATCATCGCGCAACTGAAACTCACGGCCGACGACTCGGAGTCTTTGGCGGCTCTGTTGGTCAACACCTACGGTTCCTCGTCTCTGCAGACCACCCAGACCGACCAGACATACTTCGACCAGGTCAATGTCGGGCTCGACTTCGACCAGTCCCGTAGCGACGACTTCTTCTACATTCCGCACGAGGGCTTCGACAACGAAGACGTCAAGACCGGCATGAAGCTCCTGATGTCGCCGGACGGCAAGGCTGCTCGTTTCATCGTCACCCACACGGGGGACGCCAATGGCCCGGAAGGCGTGCAGCACGTCGAACAGTTCCCCAACGCGATAACCGCGGCGCTCAAAGAGACTTCGTTGGCCGGCGCGAAGGTTTATATCGGCGGTTCGGGATCAACCAACAAGGACATCCAGGAATACGCCGCCTCCGATCTGCTCATCGTGGCGATCGCTGCCTTCGTGCTGATCTTCTTGATCATGTTGTTCCTGACGCGAAGTCTGATGGCCGCCATCGTCATCCCCGCCACGGTGGCCTTCTCCTACGCCGGTGCGTTCGGGCTCTCGATACTCGTCTGGCAGCACCTCATCGGCCTGCCGCTGTACTGGCTGATCCTGCCGTTGACGTTCATCATCCTGGTGGCGGTGGGTTCCGACTACAACTTGCTGTTGATCCTGCGTGTCAAAGAGGAACTGCACGCGGGAATTCACACCGGCCTCATCCGCGCGCTCGGAAGTACGGGTGGCGTGGTGACATCGGCGGGTCTGGTGTTCGCGTTCACCATGCTCGCGATGCTGAGCAGCCAGCTCAGAACCGTCGGTCAGGTGGGTTCGACCGTGTGTATCGGCCTGCTGCTCGACACGCTGATCGTGCGTTCGTTCGTCGTGCCGTGCATCCTGCGGATCATGGGACCCTGGTTCTGGTGGCCCACGCTGGTGCGTACCCGCCCGCTGCCCCCGACACGGAAGGCCCAGATCGCATGAGCGACAACGACAAACCCCTGGCGGGCCGGGTCGCGTTCGTGACCGGCGCCGCGCGCGGGCAGGGCCGTTCGCATTGCGTGCGGCTGGGCCGGGCCGGAGCCGACGTCGTCGCCATCGACGCCTGCGGCCCGGTGGCGGCGAACAACGGCTACCCGGCCTCGACGCCGGAGGACCTGGCCGAAACGACGAGCCTGGTGGAAAGCGAAGGCCGCAAGATGCTGGCCGCGCAGATCGACGTGCGCGACGCCGCCGGGCAGCAGCGGATCGTCGACGAGACGATCACCCAGTTCGGCCGCCTCGACATCGTCGTCGCCAACGCCGGCGTGCTGAATTGGGGCCGGCTGTGGGAGATTTCGGCTCAGCAATGGCAGGACGTCCTCGACACCAACCTAACCGGCGTCTGGAACACCATCAAAGCCGCTGTGCCCGCGATGATTCGGGCGGGCAACGGCGGCTCGATCATCACGATCAGCTCCGCCGCGGGCGTGAAGGCCGTGCCGGGTTGCGGGCATTACTGCGCCAGCAAGTTCGGCGTGGTCGGGCTGACCAACTCGCTCGCGGTCGAACTCGGTGGATACGGCATCCGGGTGAACTCGGTACACCCGTACGGCACCGACACCCCGATGGGCAACGACCCGTCGATGTGGCAACTGTTCGCCGACCACCAGACCTACATCCACAGCTTCTCCCCCGGCGCATTGCCCACCGACTCGCTCGCCGACCCGAACTTGGTCTCCGACATCGTCCTGTGGCTTGCCAGCGACGCGTCCTCACTGGTGACGGCCGCGCAAATTCCCGCCGACAAGGGCTACCTGAAGATCTGATGAGAGAGCCACCGGGCACACCGCCGACGACGGCATAATCGTGTCGTGAAGGCACCCGGCGCTGCAACGGCGAAAGCGCGCGCCGGATCGCTACGACCCGGCGAACTGGCGCAAGCATCGGTGATGGGCGCCCTGTGCGCGGCGATCGCCATCATCGCGGTCGTCCTTCCGCATGGCGGGGGGCTCGGCCTGCTCGGCAGCGTGCCGACCGGGCTGTTGGCCTATCGCTACCGGATCCGCGTTCTGATCACCGCGACGGTCGCCGCCGGTGTGATCGGCTTCCTGGTCGTCGGCCTGAGCGGTCTGGGGGCGATCGGGCTCTGCGCCTATGTCGGGGGCCTGGCCGGAACCGTCAAGCGGCGCCGCCGCGGCACGCCCACCGTCATCATGGTGTCCTTCGGCGCGGGCGTCGTGGTCGGCGCCGGGATGGTCCTCGCGCTGACCGTCCTGACCCGGTTCCGGCAACTCGCCTTCCACGCGGCAAGCGCCACCGTGGACGGCGCCTCAACGGTTGTGTCGCGGGTGCCGCAGCTGCGTCCGGCCGCGCAACAGTTCAAGGATTTCTTCGCCGAGGCGCTGCATTACTGGCAGTGGCTGGTCCTGGGGTACGCCGTATTCGCCATCGTGGGCGCCTCGCTGGTCGGCTGGTGGGCGTTGTCACGGGTGCTGGAACGACTACGCGGCATCCCCGACGTGCACAAGCTGGACGCGCCCGCCGGCGACGGACCGATCCGGCCCGTCCCGGTACGGCTGGACCAGGTGCGTCTGCGCTACCCGCACGCCGACCACGACGCGCTGCCTGCGGTCAACCTGGACGTGCGCACGGGAGAACACATCGCGGTCACCGGCGCCAACGGCTCCGGGAAGACGACGCTGATGTTGATCCTGGCCGGCCGCGAACCGACGTCGGGCACCGTCGACCGTCCCGGGGCGGTCGGGCTCGGCGAACTCGGGGGCACCGCGGTCATCATGCAGCACCCGGAGAGCCAGGTGCTGGGCACGAGGGTCGCCGACGACGTGGTCTGGGGACTGCCGCCCGCCAAGACCACGGACATCCCCCGGCTACTCGGTGAGGTCGGTTTGGCCGACCTGGCCGACCGCGACACCGGCAGTCTGTCCGGCGGAGAGCTGCAGCGCCTGGCCGTGGCCGCGGCGCTGGCGCGCGAGCCGGCGTTGCTGATCGCCGACGAGGTCACCAGCATGGTCGATCGGCAGGGCCGCGAGAAGCTGCTCGCCGTGTTGTCCGGCCTGACCGAACGCCATCAAACCGCGTTGGTGCACATCACCCATTACAACGACGAGGCCGAATACGCCGACCGCGCAATCAAACTCGGCGATGCGTCGGTCGACACCGATCTGGTGCAGAGCGCGACCGCCCCCGCGCCGACGGCGACGCCCGATCTCGCCTCCAGCGCGCCGGTGCTCGAACTCGTCCGCGTCGGACACGAATACGCCGGCGGCACGCCGTGGGCTCAGACCGCGCTGCGCGATGTCAGCTTCGCGGTGCACCAGGGCGACGGGCTGCTCATCCACGGCGGAAATGGTTCCGGCAAGTCGACACTGGCGTGGATCATGGCCGGATTGACCGCGCCGGCAACCGGTGCCTGTCTGCTCGACGGACGCCCGACCGCCGACCAGGTGGGCGCTGTCGCGCTGCAGTTCCAGGCGGCGCGGCTGCAGTTGATGCGCAGCCGGGTCGATCTGGAAGTGGCTTCGGCGGCCGGTTTTTCACCCGCCGATCACGCCCGGGTAACCGCGGCCCTGGCCGCAGTCGGCCTGGACGCCGGGCTGGCGAAGCGGCGCATCGACCAGCTCAGCGGTGGCCAGATGCGTCGCGTGGTGCTGGCCGGGCTGCTGGCGCGATCGCCACGGGTGTTGATCCTCGACGAGCCGCTGGCCGGGCTGGATGCCGCCAGTCAGCGCGGGCTCGTCCAGTTGCTCACCGAGCGGCGCCGCGAGACCGGCCTGACCGTGGTGGTCATTTCGCATGACTTCGCCGGGCTTCAGGAGCTGTGTCCGCGCACGCTGCACCTGCATGACGGTTCACTGCAGCCGGCACCGGCTGCGGCCCAGCACAATACGGTGGCTATCGACGCTCCGGTCAAGCGGGCGTCCGGTCGCCGGCGCCCCGTCGTGCTGCTGCGGCCGGTGCCGGGCAGCTCGCCCATACACGAGCTGTGGGCCGGTACCAAACTGCTTGTAGTATTCGGCTTTTCGTTGCTGTTGACGTTCTTCCCGGGTTGGGTGGCGATCGGGCTCACCGGCGCGCTGGCGGTGATCGGAATGCGGCTGGCGCGCATCCCCCGGGGCGTGCTGCCGTCGGTGCCGCGCTGGCTGTGGATCGTGCTGGTGATCGTCGGCATCAACGCGGCGTTCGCCGGCGGGAGCCCGAGGGTCCACCTGGGCACTGTGACGCTGGGCTTCGGCGGCCTGCTGGACCTGCTGCGGCTTACCACGCTGTCGGTGGTGTTGCTCGCACTGGGCGCACTGGTGTCGTGGACGACCAATGTCGCCGAGATCGCCCCGGCGGTCGCCACTTTGGGCCGCTTCCTGCGGCCGCTGCGGATCCCCGTCGACGACTGGTCGGTCGCATTGGCGCTCGCGCTGCGCACCTTCCCGATGCTCATCGACGAATTCCGGGTGCTCTTCGCCGCGCGCCGACTGCGGCCCAAGCGGCGGCCGCAAACCCGTTGGGCCAGGCTGCGGAACCCGTTGGCGGACGTGATCGACGTGGTCGTCGCGGTCATCACGGTGACACTGCGCCGCGCCGACGAGATGGGCGATGCCATCACCGCCCGCGGCGGTACGGGTCAAATTTCCGCAGCCCCGTCGCGACCGAAACCGGCCGACTGGCTGGCTCTTTCGATCGTGCTGGCGGTGTGCGGGGCCGCCGTCGCGGCCGAGCTCGCGTTGTTCGCCGGCTACTGAGCCGTAACGCGCTCAGAACCGCGCCAGTGCCGGGACGTCGGCCAGCGCACAGTCCGGGATGCCTTCGGCCGCGCGCAGCAGAAAGTTGAGTTTCGCGATGCGCTCGCCCGACCGCGGTGCGCCGTTCTTCTGAAACGGCGCACCCAGGCCCACAGCCAGGTCCATCACCACGTCGTCGATGACGCCGCCCGAGCGGCCAGAAGGGATCGCCAAAATGCTGTTCCTCGTGGCGTATTCGAAGCAGTCCAGGGCTTCGGCGATGGTTCCGACCTGGTTGGGCTTCAGGATGAAACCGTCCACGGCGGACGTCTCGACGGCCCGCTGCAAGCGGGAGCGGTTGGTGACGATCAGGTCGTCCCCGAGAATGATCGAACGGTGCACCGCCTGCACCGCTTTGGCGAACCCGGGCCAGTCATCCCCGTCCAGCAGGTCTTCGATGAACAGCATCGGGAACTCCTGCGACAGCCCCCGGGCATAATCGATCAAAGCCTCCGCCGTCACCCGTTCGCCGTCGAATGCGTATGTCGCAGAGTCGCTGTCGTACACCTCACTGGACGCGCAGTCCAGGGCGAACGCCATGATGTCGGCGCAGCCGGCGCGCTCGACGGCCTCGGTCAGCACCTCCAGGACGACGCGCGGATCGCTAGACGGCGCGATGTATCCATACGACGACGCCAGCATCGGTGCGCGGCCGAGCCGCTCGGCGAGCACCTCGCCGAGCGGCTCGAACAGGCTCACCCCCTTTTCGACCGCGGATTGGATCGAGTCCGCGCGATAAGGCACGACGAGGAACTCACTGAATGTCTGGCAGACGTCGCCGTAGTGTCCCCCGTTGATCATGTTGAAGCTGGGCACCGGGACGGTGGTCGGTGGCTCGAGCCCGAGCAGCGCGCCGACATAGGTGTAGGTGGGTGTGCCGGCCGCGGCGGCGGCCGCCCGCAGCAGCGCGATCGACGTTGAGTAGATCGCGTTGCCGCCGAGCCGGTGCTTGTCCGGCGTGCCGTCGAGATCGATCATGACCCGGTCCAGTGACCGCGGATCGTCGAGCTCCGCGCCGATGAGGGCGGGGGCGATCTCGTCGGTCACCGCGGCGATGGCGTGGTGCACGCTCAGCCCGTTGTAGTGGGTTCGATCGCCGTCCCGCAGCACGAACGCCTCATGTGAACCCACGGAGCTGCCGGTCGGGGACGCGCCACGGCCGACAACGCCGCTGTCGGTGGTGATCTCGACCTCGACCAGGGGCCGGGCTTTACAGTCCAGCAGTTGGCGCGCGATGACGGACGCGATCTTCATCATCGACCTCCCGGACCCAGGATCTCAGCGTAAGACCACGCTACTGAGAGGTCACTGAGAAGTCGCCACCCGTCATTTCCCGCCCGGCCGCGCTAGGCTAGCGTTTACACAAGTAGTACTGTAAAAACTCCGAGTGTCGGACAGAGGGATCCCGAGGGAGGATCTTCATGCGGCCGGTAGTGAACCTTGATCGGTGTGAAGGCAACGCCTACTGCGTGAACATCGCGCCGGGTGTCTTCCAGCTCGACGATGACGACTATGCGGTGGTCATCGCGGATCCGATCCCAGCCGAGCAGGAGGCGCTGGTCGAGCAAGCCATCGCCGAGTGCCCGCGTGCCGCCCTGTCTCGCGAGGACTAGCGCGCACCACGGCCCGGCGCCGGGCGCCTGTCGGGCCTACTCGTGCTCTTCCTGAATGCCGAACGTGTTCACGGCCAACGCCAGCAGGAGGTAGCCGCCGATGGTGAACGTCAGATCCATGCACTGCTGCTGCGTGAACAGCTCGCCCAGTAAATCCCAGGTCGGTTGGCTGATAGTGCTGTCACCGCAGAGATCATCGACCGCCTCGACCACGGCCTGATCGGTCCGGTCGGTGCAGCGGCCGGAGCGGATGTCATCGATCTCGGTTTCGGTCAGGCCGGCACGCAGAGCGATCGGGATGTGGTGCGACCACAGGTAGCCGCAATTGCTGCGGTGCACCACCCGCAGCAACGCGACTTCACGCACCCGGGGCGACAGGGTCGATCGCGTGAGCAGGTAGGCGTTGAACGGTAGGTAGGCCGCGGTCAGGTCGGGGTGGCGGACCATGGTCGACAAAACATTGCCTGCACCAACGGGATTCGCCCGTTCGGCCGGGATCAGCGACGCCAGCGCCGCACGGGTGCCGTCGTCCCACTCGCCGGCGGGCAACGGTGGCAGGCGCAGCGGATGCTGGTCGGCCGGCGTCATCACTGGATCGGTTCGTCGCCGAGAACGGTGGTGCGCAGCATTTCGCGTTGTGAATCCGGGTCGTACGGGGCCGCGCGGTGCAGCACCCCGCGGTTGTCCCAGATGACGGTGTCGCCGATCGACCAGCTGTGGCTGTAGACCTTCTCGGGCACCGTGGCGCGCTCGAGAAGACTGTCCAGCAGGGCGCGTCCCTCATCGAGATCCATGCCGACGACGTAGTCCGCGGAGGCGCCCAGCACCAGCGACTTGCGGCCGGAGCGGTGTGTCCACACCAGGGGATGCTCGTGGGTGCGGCGAGATCGCCACCGCTGCACCAGTTCCGGCGATGGGTCGGGGTAGACGCGGCGCTGGGAGGCTTCCAGCGAGTGCACCACACGCAGGGTGCCGAACCGCTGCTTCTCCTCGTCGCTCAGGGCGTCGTACGCGGCATAGGAGTTGGCGAATTCGGTTTCCCCGCCCCATTCGGCGACCTGTACCGCCGACAACACGGTGGCCTTCTGTGGGCATTCGTCGCCCAACGGCGTGCAGCCGTCGATGTGCCAGTCGAAGGTGGCCTTCAGGTAGGCTGCCGAGGCGTTCTTCGACTTGTCCAGGGTGATCGGGTAGATGCCGGCCACCGGATGGTGGCCGTCGGAGGAGTGGTCGATATCGCCGAGGCGGCGGCAGAAGCTGACCTGGGCCACCGGGTCGAGCTGCAGGCCGCGAAAGACCAGAACTCCGTTGTCTTCCAATGCATCCAGCACCGCCTCACCGACCGAGTCGTCGGTTGCCAGTGCGGCCGGCTCCAGCCCCGCGACTTCGGCGCCGACGGAGTCGGTGAGTTTGGTGATGGTGAGCAGGCTCATGGTCGCTCCTTTCGAGAAAAGGGATGTACGGTGCGCTCGTTGGCTGGCGGTCAGGGCACCGGTCCGCCGGTGCGGATCATGACGGCGTCGGCGGCGTCGACCGGGGCGGGTTGGTGCATGATCTCCACCGCCATGGCGACCATGATCAGCGAATAGACCAAGTGCAGCAGGTTCAGTGCGTCGTCGGGCACATTGTCGAGGGGAAACTTGTCGCAGTAGTCGATCGCCTCTTCGAGTCGGGGAAAGAACGCGTCGTAGAATTCGCGTAGTTCCGGCATCGACGCGTTCACCCGGGCGTTCCAGCGCTCGGTTTCTGTTGCCAAACACCAGGTTTGGGCGTAGTCCTCCAACTCGGCGAATGCGCTGGGCAGCATGGGAGGCATCGTCACACCCCCACCGAATGCTGTTCGCGGCGATAGGCTTCGACCCAGTCCACGGCGACCTTGTGCAGATGGCGCACCAGGATCTCCTGGTCGTTGAGGGGGAACTCGTCGACGATGCCGTATTCCAGCGCCGCCTGCGTTCCGCCGAGCATCCCGGCGTCTTGCAGCGCAAACTCTTTCAGCACCACCGAGGCGACTTCGTGCTCGATACGCTCCCGCACGGTGCGCGCGTGATGGAAGTAGGTGTACGCCTCGAATCGGTGCGTGTTGTGTGAGGTGGGCCAGTACCGGTACAGCAGATACCAGCCGCCATAGATCAGGACCTCGGTGTTCGGGAAGATCTGGAAATTGCTGATGCCCCAGGGCTCGATCCCCCCGGGGTTCAGTCCGGCCGGCAGTTCGCCGATGTCGGGGGTTCGCCACGGTCCCACCAACCCGCTGCGGGTGGCCCGCTCGATCGGATACATGTATTCCGGTGGCAGCAGCCAGCGGCGCCGCCCGGCCGTGGAGACCAACCGGTGCGGCCCGTCGAGTTGGAAATGCCCGCAAGTGAATCCGGCGTTGGGTTCGCGCACCTCGGCGGGCACCTGTTGTGAGTGCAGCGAGGGCACATGGTAATACTCCTGGAAGGCGTCGGCGAAGATCTTCCAGTTGCTGTTGTTGTGGGCCACCCAGTCGTAGCGCTCGGTCAGCTTATCGAATGGATAACCGTCGAGGCCGGTGATCATCGGACCGAGGAAGTCACGCAGGGTTTGGAGCGGTTCGGCGTCGAAGTTGATGAAGACGAAGCCGTTCCACACGTCGCAGTGCACCGGACGCAACCCGTACTGCGCGAAGTCGAGGTCGAAGAACTCCGATTCCTGCTGGACGAATTTCAGCGCGCCCTGCAGGTCGTAGCGCCAGCCGTGGTACTTGCAGGTGAACTGCCGGCACGTCCCGCGGGTCTCCTCGCCGGGAAAGTCGTTCCACACCAGCTTGTTTCCGCGGTGCCGGCACACGTTGTAGAACGCGCGGATCTGCTCGTCCTTGCCCTTGACCAGGATCACCGAGGCGCCGACGACCTCGATCTCCTTGGTCAGGTAGCTGCCGACGCGCGGCAACTCCTCGACGCGTGCGACGTTCAGCCATGCCCGCTTGAAGATCGCCTCGCGCTCGAGTTCGTAGAATTCCCGAGACGTCGAATCTCTAAAAGACACTGGACCGGTGCCCAACTCGGGATAGTGCTCGGTCCACGAGCCCTCCGGGGGCCTGCCTGCTCTGGTCATCGAATCCTCACAATCACATCACCGCTCCGCCGTTGACGCCCAACACCTGGCCGGTGATGTACCTGGCTTCTTCCGAACATAAAAACCCGACCGCCGCGGCGATATCGGCCCCGCAGCCGAGGTAGCCCAACGGGATATTGCTTGCCATCTGCTCGTTGGACGGCAGGTACCCCGCGGCCTGGCCCTGGTGCTGCATCGGGGTCTCGATGCCCGAGGGCGGAATGTTGTTCACCGTGATCCCGTGCGGCGCGTATTCGCGGGCCAGCGACTTGGTCAAGGTGATGACCCCGCCTTTGGACGCCGCGTAGTGGGCCGCGAACGGTGAGCCGCGCTGTGCGCTGGACGACGAGATCATCACGATCCTCCCCCAATTCGCCTCCACCATGTCCGGCAGCGCGACCTGACAGCAGTGAAAGGTGCCGGTGAGATTGACGTCGACGATCCGCGACCAGGTTTCGGCGCTGATCTCCAAGAACGGCGAGAAGTCGAACATGCCGGCGCTGGTCACCAGGACCGTCACCGGGCCCAGCTCGCTGCGCACCTTCGCGAAGGCCTGCTCCACCGCGGCCCGATCGGTGACGTCGGCGCCCGCGCCGAGCGCGGTCACACCGTTGGCGCGCAGGTCGTCGGTGACGCGTTGCGCGGCATGCTCATTGACATCGAGGACCGCGACTTTGAGTCCGCGCCGGCCCAATTCATGGCAGGTCGCCTCGCCCATACCCGATGCGCCGCCGGTCACCACCGCCACCCTGGTCATCGACTCCACTCCACCATCGACCGCCTTGTCGCTCACTCGTAGACCACCCGCACCGTGGAACTGGTGGGCAGGGCCTGACACGTCAACACCCAGCCCTCCTCCACCTCATCCGGCTCGAGCGCGTCGTTGTTGATCATCCGGGCACTGCCCTGCGTCAGACGCGCCATACACGTTCCGCACGAACCGATCTCACACGAAGACGGGGCACGCAGGCCCGCCATCCGGGCCGTCTGCAGCAACGTGTTGCCCGGATCGTAGGGTGCCGTGGTCGTGACTCCATCCAGCACGATGGTGACCTCGTCGGTCACCACGTCGGTGTCCGGCGGCGCCGCCGCGGCGATGTCGTTCACGTCGAAGTGCTCCACGTGCAGGCAGTCGGTCGGCACGCCCGACGCGGACAGGGCGGTTCGCACGGTCTCCATGAATTCGTTGGGCCCGCAGAGGTAAACGTCCGCGTCGCCGGCGTCGCGGACGAACGCCTGGATGTCCGCCGGGGTGACGAAGCCACTGTTGTCGTCGAGATGGTGGTGCAACACGAAGCGATCGGCGTGCTTCTCGCTGAGCGACGCCAACGACTCGTCGAAGATCACCGCGTCACGGCTTCGGTTGGCGTAGAAAAGTCGCGCGGTGCGCTTGCCGGACACCAGCGCGGTGCGCAGCAGCGAAAAGACGGGCGTGATGCCGCTTCCACCGGCGAAGGCGATCAGCTCTCGATCGCTGTCGTGCAGCACGAAGCGGCCCTGCGGCGGCAGGGCGGGCAGCTGGTCGCCGGGCGCGGCCCTGTCGTTGAGCCAATTCGACACCAGGCCGTCGCGGTCGCGTTTGACGGTGATCTGCAGGTCCTCGCCCAGACCGGGTGCGGACGACATCGAATAACACCGCCGGTGCTCGCTGCCGTCGACGCTGACCAGCAGCGTCAGGAACTGTCCGGCTTGGTAACCGAACAGTTCCACGCTGCCCGGCGGGACATCGAGAACGATCGACACGGCGTCGCGGGTTTCGGGGATCACGCGTTTGATCCGCAGTGGCACAAAGCCATCCGGCAGGGCAGCGACGTCGACACCGCTTGATCCGGCCTCGGCCACCGCCGCCGAACCGACGTCCGCAGTCACGCGCTTTTCACCCATCCCGGCCAGAGTATCAACTACTTGCGATTCATCTCAAGTACTAGATATAGGCGGCCCGCGACGATGCCCCAGGCCACGCCGCTGTGGGGTGCGTCAGCCGTCGACGTGATCGTTGAACAGCTCATGGCCGGTACCCTTTTCGACCACGCGGCCCAGCAATTCCCGCAGGGTCCGCTGCTCTTGCTCGTTCAGCACGCCGAACACCTCCTGGTGCGCGGCGATAGCATCGTTGACCACCGTTTCGGCGACCTTGCGGCCCTCCCCGGTGAGGTAGGCCCGCAGGATGCGGGCGTGCTGGGGGTCCTGCTTCCTTTCCACCAGGGCGCGGCGTTCCAGCGCGGTGAGCGCGAGCTGTACGCCCTGCGGGCTGATCAACAGGCGCCGCGCCAATTCGGCGCCGGACAAGCCTGGTTCGTTGGCCAATTGGCGCAGCACACCGATCTGGGCGGTGCTCACACCGTGTTCGCGCATCGCTTCGTTGATGGTGGTCAGCGAGTAGTAGAAGGCCTGCTTGAGCAGCCACAGGATGTTGTCGGTGAGTTCCATGCCCGCCTCCATCACGCCGTGAGGCTCTTGTAGATCTGCCCATTCTTCATAACGAAGCGAACGTCGAAAGTTGCGGCGATGTCGTCGAACGGGTCTCCGGGCACGGCGATGATGTCAGCCAGATAGCCGGGCGCCAGCCTGCCCAATTGGTCGTCCGCCTCGATCAGCTCGGCGGCCACCACAGTCGCCGCCCGGATCGCTTGCGCGGGAGTCATGCCCCGTTCCACCAGCGCGCCGAGTTCCTTGGCGTTTTGACCGTGCGGGATGGCCGGCGCATCCGTGCCGCATGCGATGCGCACACCGGCGTCAATCGCCTTGGGCAGCATCGACTTTGCCCGGGGGAACACCTCGAGCGCTTTCTTGCGCAGCTCCGGTGCGATGCGGTCGATGGCCATGACGTCGGTCAGATACGTGGTCGAGACCAGGAATGTGCCGTGGTCGACCATCATCTGGATCGTCTCGTCGCTGGCCAGGAAGCCGTGTTCGATGCAGTCGATCCCCGCGCGGATGCACGCCTGTATTGCACTGTCCCCCACGGCGTGTGCGGCGACCCGGACTCCGGCCCGGTGGGCCTCGTCGGCGATCGCGGCGAACTCGGCGTCGGAGTACTGCTGCGCACCGGGCGCGGTGCTGTGTGACATCACGCCGCCCGAGGCGGAGACCTTGATCAGCTTGGCGCCGTGCCGGATCTGGTAACGCACGCAGGCGATCACGTCGGGCACACCGTTGGCGATGCCCTCGGCCACCGACAGTGGCATGATCCCGGGCGCCAACCGCTGGAACACCGTCGGGTCCAGATGCCCGCCGTACGGGGTGACGGCGTGGCCGGCGGGATAGACGCGCGGCCCGATGTGCCAGCCCTGGTCGATGGCGCGCTGCAGCGCCACGTCGAGCAGATATCCCCCGGTCTTGACCATCAGCCCGAGATTGCGCACCGTGGTAAACCCGGCCTCCAGGGTGGTGTGCGCGTTGACCGCGCCGCGCAGCGTGCGGTACGCGGGGTCGTCCTGTACGCCGTGCATGGGCGCCGGTAGGCCTTCGGGGCCGCCGGGCCCGCCGATGAGCAGGTTCAGTTCCATGTCCATCAGGCCCGGCAGCAGCGTCACGTCGCCGAGGTCGATGACGGTCGCCGAATCCGGTAGCGGCTCTTGGGGATTGATCGCGGTGATGCGTTCGCCTTCGATCACCACTTCCGCGGGCGTGTGGATCTTGCCGGTCACGACGTCACCCCATCGGGCCGCCCGCAGCACGGAGATCATGGAACCGGCTCGGACACGCAGTCCAACGTCGACGCACCCGAGTCGGGGACGCGCGGCTGTTTCCAGCATTCGACCGGGAACGACACCATGATCATGGAATAGAGCAGGTGCATCAGATTCTGGACATCGTCGGGCAGGTCGTCGAGAGAAAACTTGTCGCTGAACGCCAGCGCCTCTTCGGCCCGCGCGGTCATCGCGTCGTAAAACGCCTTCATTTCCGTCATCGAGCTGGCCAGCCTCTTGGCGTAGCGTTCGGGTTCGCTGGGCAGACACCAGTCGGAGAACCGTTCGAGGTCGGCGAACTCGGCGGGCAGCATCGGCATCGTATTCACACTCCTGCCGTGGAAGTCCGACGGTAGTCATCGATCCAGGCCGCGGTCTCCTTGTGCAGGTGACGGATCAAAACCTCTTGGTCGCAGAGCAAGAACTCGTCGATCACCTGGGATTCAAGCATCGTCTGCGTTGCCTCCAGCGTGTTGGCGTCCTGCAGCCCGTATTCCTTGAACGACACCGCCGCCAGTTCCTGGGCCACTCGCTCGCGGGGGGTGCGCGGCGCCGGGAAGTACAGCGTGCCCTCGAAGAGGTGTGTGTTGTACGACGTTGGCCAGTAGTGGTAGGTCAGATACCAGCCCTGGCCCCAGAACAGGATGACGAAGTTTGGGAACAGCTGGAAAGAATCCAGCCCCCACGGATCGCATTTCGCGGGGTTTAGCCTGGCCGGCATATCGCCCAGATCCGGCTTGTCCCAAGGTCCGAACAATCCGCTCTGGCAGATGTCCTCCATTGGTTTGCGCATCTCGTCGGCCATTTCCCAGGCCCGCACCCCTGAGGTGCTGACCAGCCGGTGTGGGCCGTCCAGCCGGTAGTGCGGGGCTTCGAAACCCGCCTGGGCCGCCGCCTTTGAGTACGCGGTCGGCGACTGGTTCGCATGCAGCACGGGCGCGTGATAAAACTCCTGGAACGCGTCCATGTAGAGCTTCCAGTTCGCCTTGACCTCCGAGCGGTAGTACCAGCGGGATGTCATCTTGTCGAAGGGGTAGCCCTCCAGCCCGGAGATCATGGGCCCCAAGAACTCTCGCAACGACTGTTCGGGTTTCTTGGCGAAGTTGACGAAAATGAAGCCCTCCCACACGTCGCAGTGCACCGGCACCAGGCCGTAGCGACTCTTGTCGAGGTTGAAGAACTCCTCCTCCTGTTGCACAAAGGTGAGGTTGCCGTCCAGGTCGTAGCGCCAGGCGTGGTATTTGCAGGTGAACTGCCGGCACACGCCGCGCGTCTCTTCCTGCGGCATGTCGTTCCACACCAGCTTGTTGCCGCGGTGCCGGCACACGTTGTGGTAGGCCTTGATGTCACCAGATGTCGTGCGTACCAGAATGATTGAGGTGTTGACGACTTTCAGCTCCCGGGTGAGGTAGCTGCCCTTGCGTGGAAGTTGTTCAACGCGACCGACATTGAGCCAGGCCCGCTTGAAGATGGCCTCGCGTTCCAGCTCGTAGATCTCGGGGCTGATGGAGTCCTCGTAGGACACCGGATCGGTGCCCAATTCGGGGTAATGCTCGGTCCAGCTGCCCTCCGGCGGTTTGGGGAATCGAGCCATGTTCGCTCCTTATGCAGTCCAACGTGGGAAAGCCCTGCGTGCCCAGCCGCTCACTTCTGCACTGCCCGCGCGAAACAACCGCCTGCGCACCGGTTTCACCGGTCCCTGAGAGCTCCGTCACGGCCGACGGTATATCCTCGACCCATCAATAGCAAGTAGTTGATATTGGCCCCGGGAGGCGCGGATGGACCACCAGGTTGTGCAAGTCATCTCACCACACACCGAGCAACCCATCGCCGAGGTCGACGCGGCCGGACCCGACGACGTCGACGCCGCCGTCGCCGCCGCGCGCGCGGCCTTGACCTCGTCGCCCTGGGCCCACAGCGAGCCGTCGGAACGGATCGCGGCCATCCGGCGCCTCGCCGACATCTACGACCGGCGCCGCTCCGAGATGGCCGACGTCATCACCGCCGAGATCGGCGCCCCGACCAGCTTCGCCCAGCGCGCGCAGGTCGGCCTGCCCGCTTTCATGATCCGCGCGTTCTGCGACCTGGCCGAGCGACACCGGTGGCAGGAGACGAGGCCGGGGTTCTTCGGCAGTGACGTCCTGGTCCACAAAGAGCCCGTCGGCGTCGTCGCGGCGATCGTGCCCTGGAACATGCCCCAATTTCTGATCGTCACCAAACTGGTGCCGGCGCTGCTGGCCGGCTGCACCGTCGTCCTCAAGCCCGCGCCCGAAAGCCCGCTGGATGCACTACTTTTGGGCGAGATGCTCGACGAGGCGGGCCTGCCGCCCGGCGTGGTCAGTGTGCTCCCGGGCGACGCCGCGCTCGGCGCCTACCTCGTTGCCCACCGTGGAATCGACAAGGTGTCCTTCACCGGCTCCACCACGGCAGGCCGCGCCGTCGCCGCGGCCTGCGCCGCCAACCTCACCAAGGTCAGCCTCGAACTCGGCGGCAAGTCGGCGGCCCTGGTTCTCGATGACGCTGCGCCGGACAAGGTCGCCACCGGGGTGCGATCGGCCAGCCTGTCCAACAGCGGCCAGATCTGTAATGCGCTGACACGCGTGTTGGTGCCCGAAGCGCGCCACGACGAATACGTCGATGCGCTCGCCGCCGAGATGAACGGCCTTCGCGTCGGCGACCCCAGCGACCCCAAGACCCAACTCGGTCCCCTGGTGTCTCGACGCCAGCAGCAGCGCGTTCGCGACTACATCCGGGTCGGCCAGGACGAGGGGGCGCGATTGATCGTCGGCGGCGCCGACATGCCCAACGGGCTCGACCGCGGCTGGTACGTCCGACCCACCCTGTTCGCGGCCGCCGACAACGCGATGCGCATCGCACGCGAAGAGATCTTCGGACCTGTCATCACGGTCATCCCCTACCGCGACGAGGAACAGGCGGTCGAGATCGCGAACGATTCCGACTACGGACTGGCCGGATCGGTCTGGGGCAGCGACACCGACCGGGCCCTGGCACTGGCCACGCGGATCCGCACCGGCACCCTCGGCATCAACCAGGGCTACACGATGGATCCGTTTGCGCCGTTCGGCGGCGTCAAGGCGAGCGGTTACGGCCGCGAGCTCGGACCCGAAGGGCTCGACGGCTACCTCGAGACGAAATCGATCGCGATCGCGCCAGGCGGCTAGGTAACTAGCTGGTCTGGCTGGCGACGTGCACGGCGACATACCCGATCGGGATGCCGGTCCAGGTCGCGATGCATTCGCGTGCCGCCAGCTCCGCCGTGGCCCGGCTGCCGGCGCGGGTGGCCCTGCCGATCTCGGGGATGCGGATCATCCATCCGTCCGCGTCGCGGCTGATTTCGACATCGAAGCACTGGCCGACCATCGGACACTTCACGCGGGGAGCGACCCGCTGTCGGCGGGCGCTGCGCAACGATTGACGTCGCAGCAGAGTGGGCTGAACAGACATGGCTGCTTTCCTGAGTCGCGAACGAACCGCGGCAAGAGTAATCCGCATCGAGGCGGAAAACCTAATTGCGATCTCAGGCAGATAACGACGGAGCGTCTATTGAGGCAGAGCGCGTCGACACCATCGCAGATGTGATTTAGACCACAGTTGAGCACTCGATGTTGCCAGCGTCACACCGAAGGGGATTTCATGGCTGGTGTGGAGCGTTCTCGCAAGGCCGCCATTGCGCCTCGTGCTGGCGCAGCGGTCAACTCACACCGGCTGCTCGTGGCCTTCCTGACCGTCACGGTATTTATATGCGCGATCGTGGGCGTCGTCGCGGCCGCGATGATGGGGCAAAGCACCGCCGCGCTCCTCATCGCACTTGTGGCCGGCGGCTGGTTCTCGGCCGCCGCCCTCTGCTGACCACATCCGTGCGGGCCTTGCGCCCAGGGTCAGCTTCGCTAATCCGGCCGGGTCGGAGGAAATTCGGCGCGCTTCTCGATGGCCTCGCGATAGGCATATACCCGGCCTGGGATCGTCCCGAGCACCGCGATGGTGCGACCGCCCCGCCCGTAAGCGCCGACGAACTCCCAGGTGTCCGGATTGCCTTCGATGATCTCGACTGCGTCGTAATCAGTTGGGACGCCCAGCATCTGTAGCTTGACGTCGTATTGGTCGGACCAGAAGTACGGCACCTCGTCGTAGGTCTCCCCGCCCGCCGGCCCCGCCAGCAGCGTGCGGGCCGCGGCCGCACCCTGACGGCCCGCGTCGTCCCAGTGCTCGGTACGCAGGTGCCGCTCGTACAGCGGGTGCCACCAGCGCGCCACATCGCCGGCGGCGACGACGGTGCCGTCGCCTGCGCCACCTTCGACCGCGCCCGTGGCGTCGCAGATCAGGCCGTCGTCGACACGCAATCCGGAGCCGTCCAGCCAGTCGGTGGCAGGAGTCACCCCGAGGCCGACGATGACCAGATCGGCCGGAACCTGCGAGCCGTTAGTGAGCCGAACAGCCTCCACCCGATCCTTGCCCACGAATCCGTCGACACCGACTCCGACCCGCAGATCCACGCCATGTTGACGATGCAGGTCGGCCCAGCGCGGCGCCACTTCCTTGCCCAGCGCGGCCAGCAGCGGGCCGCTGGCCTTCTCGATCAGCACGACGTCCAGGCCTATCGACCGGCAACTCGCGGCGACCTCGGCACCGATGAACCCGCCGCCGACGACCACGACCCGCGGTCGCGAACTCAGCCGGTTTCGGATGGCCAGGCAGTCCTCGACCGTGCGCAGCATCAGCACCCCGTCGGGAACCGGGCCGCCCGGCCATTCGCGTGGCGTCGCGCCGCTGGCGATCACCAGTCCGTCGAACTGCAGGGGCAGGTCCCGGCCGTCGTCGCGTACGTGGACGGTGCGCGAGGACATGTCCAGCTTGAGAGCGGATGCGCCGCGCAAAACGCGCGCATCCATATCGAATTGCGGCGCCAGGTCGACACCGGCCCGGTGAACCTGGCCGGTGAGGAATTTCTTCGACAGCGGCGGGCGATGGTAAGGGGCCTGCCGCTCGGCACCCACGATGGTCAGGGCACCGTCATAACCCATCTGCCGCAGCGTCTCCGCCGCTCGCGTGCCCGCCACGCCGGCACCGACGACGACAACGTTCCCCAGCTGGCGACTCGGCATCGTTCAGTCCTTCACCGTGATCGCCTGTGTCGGACAGGACACTTCGGCGCCTACCAACTGGTGGCGCAGCTCCTCCGGCGGCTCCTCTTGCAGCACATGCAGGCCGTCTTCGCGCACGTCGAACACGTCGTGGCAGATGCTCATGCACACGCCGTTGCCGTCGCAGGTGTCGAGATCCACCGAAACCTTCATCGCAGTTCTGCCTTTCGTGCTCCGTTGCCGGAAGTCTCGATCCCTTGAGTTTGATCCGGTGACTTCCCTTGGGATCGCGCCCGCTCCTGGGCGGCCTTGGCCACCGGCGAATACGCCAGGTAGTCGATCGCCATCTGCGTGGACGCCTCGTCGTTGGGATGATGGCTGGGCCGCATGTACCTGACGGGCGTCGTCACCATAAGCTTCCATGGGCCCGGCAACCGGTACTCGCGCGCGGCCCAAAGCCAGTCCCGCCAACGCCACTTGCGATCGATGGTCGGGTCTTGGGCCATCAGGTAACGAGCCCCCGCGACCCACCAGCCGATGAACAGCGGCGAGACGAACAACATCGAGAAGGCCCTGATCAAGTAGTTCCCGGAGACGTGCTGGTAGACGTCGTACACCAGCGAGCGGTGCTCGACCTCCTCGGCGCCGTGCCAGCGCAGCAGGTCGAGCATCATGGGGTCGGCCTTTGCATAGTCCAGACCTCTGTTCGACAGCACCCACTGGCCCAACATCGCTGTGTAATGTTCCAGCGCGGCCACATCAGCCAGACGCCGATATAGCCACCACCGGTGCAACGCCGACGGCAAAAACTTGGGCGGATCACCTAGCGTCAGGGACAGCAGTCTCCCGAGTCGTTCCGTGTACGGCTTGGTTTCTATGCCCTGTTCGGCCAAGTGGTCCAGTACGACCTGGTGCGCCCAGGCATGCCAGGACTCCTGCTGGATGAACGGCTTGATCGCCGCCTCCAGCTCCGGGTCATCGACCAGGGACGACGCCTCGAGAACGGCCTTGATGAAGTGCCGCTCGCCCTCGGGCAGCAATAGGTGCAAGACATTGATCATGTGCGTCGAGAACGGATCGTCGGGCACCCAGTGCAGCGGCGTCTCCGACCAATCAAACCGAACCATCCGGCGATACATGGGATGTCCATCGTGGTGAAGTTGGACCTCGGGCATCTGAAACTCCTCCCGTCGACCGACCGTGCTTGGCCGGTCGTTTCCCTTCTCCTTCGGAAAAAAACAAGTCGACCCGCGAGTGAACCACGATGCGGACGCCAGTTCGCTGCGAACAACCGTTCACCCAGCGGCGTACCCACACGGCGGGCCGGTTATGCGTACCGGCGGTACCAGATTCTGAGAGTTCCTTGTCAAGTCGTCACCGTGCGGGACCGGTCCGCCCCGGTCGGGAAGGTGTTGGGTTCCGCCGGTTACCTCCGGTCTTGTTTTCGTGCCTTGGCGGCGTCAAGAGAGCATTGCGGAAGCCGGCGCAGTGTCTCGGGATCGCTCTGGACCCGCAGGCGGCGTCGTCCGTCCACGTCGGTGTCAACGCCGACAGGTAACTCGCCACCGCATGCGCTGGCCGGATCGACGAGAAGCTGCAGTTCGTCGGAGTCGACGAACAACACGGCATCATGGTGCGACAGCCTCCACGGGTGACCATCGGTGGGCCACCGGCCACCAATGACCCGAACGCCTTCGCCATCGCCTGCCTGGTCTTCGTCCGCATCGGCCTCGACGCAGTCGATCCACAATTTCGCAGGCACCGGACGGAAGTACACCGCGAGGCGTTGGCGGTTGAGGTCTAGGTCGACCGGCATCCCGATCGGAGGAAGCGATGTGCCTTCGGGTTGGTCGTTCAGCGATTTCTTGACCTGACGAGAACCGATGCCGGTACCGAACCAGTCGATGGTGAGGACGGTGGTGATGTACTGCGCGATCGCCAGGGTCAACAATCCGCCCGCCCCGGCGGCCCCAACGCCGGCGGCCCCGGCCACCCAGGTCACCGGCAGAGCGAGCAGACCGACGACAGCCGCCGCACCTGCGGCCGTGGCCACCTTGCCGGCGGCGGTCAGGGAGAAGTCCGCGTTCACGTCCGGCTCGGAGTTCTGCGCCGGTCGCACCCCCACGGTTCGTGGTAGTCGATCGAATCGTTCGCGAACTCGCTTGACTTCCGCCTCGTATTCTTCGGTGCCGAGATGACCGGCGCGCTTCTTCGCACCGGCCAGACTCAGCGTCTCTTCGAGAAGCTCGATGGTGTCGACGTCGTCACGTAACAGCTCTTTCGCCTTCGGGTCGCGCGGGATGTCGCCGAGGCCCATGTCGTACGTCACCTTGAAGGTGGCCTTGAAGTCGTAGAGCTTGGTATCGGCGCTCACGGTGCCGTCGACGACCAATCGGCCGTCCTCGGTTCGCGGAACGATATCGGCGTCCAGAGCGTCGAGGCTGCGGTCCTGTCCGCCGATGCTGATGGTCTTCGGACCCGCCAGCGCGCACGGCGCATCGGGGTCGAAGTCGCTCTCGTCGAGGCCGAAACTGTTCATCACGGTGTCACGGACCTGTCGCAGAATGCTCCACCCGGTGACGGCCAAAGCCGCCCTCTCGCGGGGGTTTTCGGCGAGGACCGACGCGGGCAGGTCCTCACCGGGCGGCAAGTCCCGCAGTGTCTGCAGCTGCACCACCATGGATTCCTCGGTGGCATCGCCGACGTCGAAGCGCTGCACGACGGCATCGAGCTTCTTAGCCGTGCTGTCGTCTTGCGCCTCGGGTTCGACGTCCACCGGCGACGGCAGCAACGCCTGAATACCGTTGTCCCCCATCGCCTCCAATTGCGGGCGGACCGCATCGGCGATTTGGGCGGCAAGCGAGTCGAGCACCCTGGTTCTTGCTTCATCGTCGGAGAGGCTGGGGTGTTGCAGTTTCTCCAGGTTCACCATCAGTTCCCCGGCGATGCTGTGGGTTATCCAGTACGCCTCGGCGTAGTCGAGTTCCCAGCTGATCCGCGGGTCTTGTCCCTTAAGGACCGTGATCCCGTCCGCACGCCGCTCGATGTGCGGACCGAACAGCCGCCCGACGTGCTGGTCCGCCAACGGGCTGGCCACCAGTACGGGGGCATCCTAGGAGGTGAAGTTCAGTGCGATCGTCTGCTTGCCCGGCTCTAGTTGGTGTGGCTCAAGCTGGTCGTGAATTGTCAACCGCCCGAACAACGGAATCTCGTTGTAGGCAATCTCGCGCGACTCTCCGGCACGTGGACCATCGGGGATGGTGACGGTAGCCGGGGGCAGCGATACCAGCGGGATGCAGGTAACCGAATCGATGACGATCTTGGAATCGAAGATCACCAGGTCTATCGCGAAGTGCCGCACGGGGTCGCGAGTCTCACCGTCGGCTTCCTCCTGCCACAGCCGCTGACGGGCGTCGAGGATGAACCAGACGCGATCCAGGGTGAGGTCGAGGGTGGCCGTCGCGGAGTAGCCGGTGCCGTCGACGGACTGCGTGTACCGGTCGCCGCTGAACATCTCGACCGTCTGGTCCTGCACGCGTTCGCGATGAATTTCGATGATGGTGTCGGGGCGATGCATGTCATAACTCCGTCCCTCGGCGGCGCGCACGGTGCCGTCGCGCATACAGTTATGTCGGCTCGATCAGTGGACCCAGTCGGCTTGTGGATGCTGTACCCAAAAAGGCGTGTCTCGAGTCGCCCATATCTCGCCGATGCGCCTGCGGGGTATCGCCGCCGGCGTGGTGGCCGTGTGACACGGCCACACCGAGTCTGGCCTCGAATTCTTCTGTGAGCCGGTCGGCCCCCGCCCGGCAGCTCAGCCCTCCTGATAGCTCCAGCTGCGCAGATGTTCTGCAATCTCGTCGGGATCGGGCATTGCACCGGTGGCCGCCCTGAGCACAAAGTCGAAGCGCTCGTCCTCTTGCCCGGTAATCCACTGATGGCCAGGAAGGTCCGGCAGGCTGTCCACGCAACTCGCTTGTTGCCGGCCACGAGCGCGTGGTTCCGTGCCAGCCGATTGCAGCAGCACGGCGGCCTTAAATTGGGAATCTGGGTAAGCGTCCTGGCCAAACACCGAGGCGCGAGGCCGCGCTAGAGCCGATTCGAGCAAGCCGCAGTGCCGTTGGACAGGATGTCGTGGCAGTGGGTCATGGGCGACACATGAGTCGCGTCATCGGTATAGATGCCCCGGCCATGGGCCGAGGTCGACGTGGTCGCTGATATGGGCGCTAACGGGGAGTAGCTGTAACGCCGGGAAGCCGTATGGGCGAGGCCTCGGTAGCGATACATTTGGATGGAACTGTGGAGTTAATGGACCTGTCCCCTGCGCAACGGGAGTTCACCGTGTACGGCCCGTCGCGTTGGGCGGTCATGGCTGTCTTCGCGATCGGCTCCGCGTTGCTTGTCTGGATCGGACGCTCCCAGACCGAATCGCAAGCTCGGTGCCTCGGCCGCACCCTTGGGGCGCTTACTGCGGCGATATACGGTTCGGTGCTCGCCTATTCACTGGTCCCGCCCACCATCGAGGGGTCGGTACCACTGCGCCTGACCGATCTCGCCACTGCCGCGGCAGCCTACGCGTTGTGGTCGCAGCGACACTGGCCCTTCGCACTCACCTACTACTGGGGGTTCACTTTGAGCACACAGGCGCTGATCTCACCGGCGCTGAAAAGTCCGGATTTCCCCAGTCACCAGTTCCTCGGCTTTTGGTCAATTCACCTGCTCGTCGTCTGGGCAGCCATCTACCTCACCTGGGGCCGGCGGATGCGGCCCCAGTGGCGCAGCTACCGGATCGCGGTTCTGGTCACCGCGGTCTGGGCAGCAACTGCCTTCACTTTCAACAGCATCGCCGGAACGGACTACGGCTTCCTCAACGGAAAACCCCGCACGGCGAGCCTGCTCGACGTATTGGGCCCCTGGCCGGTGTACTTACTGACTGCGGCCACGCTCATACTCATCGTGTGGGCCTTGATGACCTGGCCGTGGGAGCGAATACGGCGACGCGCTAAAGAAGGTCCGCGGCTTGGCTGATCGGGTCGTCGGGATCGGGACGCTGCAGGGCGTTGCCCGAGAGGGTGTCAGCCGCAACAAGATCAGTGTCCCCTCCGGGTGACGCCGTAAGCAGCTCAGGTCCGCTCCGACATCACGGGCGCGGCGCCGGGATCGATCGTGCTTGCACACATGAACCATCCCGAGTCGGGTACCGCCGCCGGAGTTAGCGACGCGATCACCGCATTGCGGGCAGCGGGGTGGGAGTTCGCTTCATTTGCTGGCCGGGTCCCTGAACTGACGCGTCGACCAAAGTGGTGACAGCCAAAGTGGTGACAGCCAAAATCGTGACAGGATTTGAACCTGCGACCACTTGAAAACGCCTGTGCTGCAGCGTGCCACAGCGTCCACGGCGGATCGGATAACGCCTGCCTGCAACCCGTCTTCGTACCGATGCGTCCCGGACGTGCCTCCGGGTGGCTAGGTGTCTTAGGACAACGCTAGGGCACGTTGTATGACGTTGATAGGCATCCCCCGAGATTGTTCGTGGGTGCGCCTGCGCGAACACGCCAGGCTTCCGTCCCCCCTGAGCATCTCACCCTTTGCCGCCTCAACGTTGCCCGACGCACTACACAATGAACGGTCAAGCGTGATCAGCCAAAGGCTCTGGTAAGCGTGGCTAGATCAAAGTAATCCCGCCAGGCGGCAATTCGATTGTCCACAATCTCGAATACACCCATGACGGGTAGTTGTAAGCTGCGGCCGTCCTTGCGGCGCAGCACGTCAACGCGTTCGTTCATCACTAAGTTGCCGGCGCACACTTGGCGGTGTACCTCAAAGTCGATGCCATCGTAATCGGCGGTGAACCCTGTGAAGAACTGCTCGATTGCCGCGCGGCCCTCAACCGGAGCCATCGGAATATTGTAATAGACAGCATCTTCGGTGAAGTAGCTGGCCAGTTTCTTCGGGTTCGGCGAGGCCCACAGCTTGCAGAACCCCATCACCAGCTCGTCAGCGGAATTTGTCATTTGATGAAACCTCTCGAAACTCTGCGAATCTGTTGGGCCGAGGTAAGAACCGGTGCGGCCTCACAAAAAACTGCACCTTCCGTGCAGTAACGAGCGTGGCTTTTCACACCGGTGGCGGAGACCGTGTCAGCACTGCTGTCTGTCGCCAGCTGATGAGGATCGGTCGACGCGCAACTTCATCGCCACGGAGACCGCCGCGTTAAGCCGGTGACTATCGGCTGTTCAAACCACCTCGTCAAGGCGTTCGACGCCTGGCACGCTGCAGAACTCGTCGTTCAGTGCTTGTCTCATCACCGCGTCGGTGGTCGCTTCTGAATAGATCGTTTCGCTCTCGATCAGCCCGTCTACGAAAGTGAACAGCGCGTAGCTTCTCATCGATCGCTCTGAGCCGTTGCCGTCGTCCACTAGCCACTCATACATGCTCACGAGCGTTTCGCCGAGCACCCAGTGCCGAAGGTTCGCGGACTCGGCGGCAGCGGCGAATCCTGGCGTCGCCAGCAAACGCTTCCACTGCTCTTTAACTGCCTCCCGCCCTTGGACCCGAATGCCCAAGGGATAATGGACGTAGAATGGATTGTCGATCATTGTCGCGAGTGCGCCGTCCCAATCACAGCGCAGCTCAGCCTCCGCGTGACGAGTGACGAGTTCGAGCTTCTCCTGTGGCTGCAGGATGGACATCGGGGATCTCCTTGTGTTGGTTGGTTATACGTCTGCGGCCATGGCGGCCGGTGGGCTGTTAATCAAGAAATGTGTCTCCACGGACGCCGTCGTCCACTCCGATTCGCGGCACCCGGATAGACGCCTAGGGCAGGTTGAACGAACCGCCGCCGTCCGCAGCGAACGCCTGGCCGGTCACCCAGTAAGAGCCTTCACCAGTTAAGAAAAGGATCGTCGGGACGAGATCATCCGGCCGGGCGATCCGCTTGATGTTTTGACCCTGACGGATCATCTCGAATACTTCGTCGGGCACCCGTCCGTCGGTCATGCCTGTGGGAGTCAGCGACGGGCTCACCGCGTTGGCGGTGATGCCGTCGGCGCCAAGGCTCGCCAATGCGCGCGTCAGTCCGATCACGCCCATCTTGGAGACCCGGTAGGCGATAAAGTTGTCCACGGGCATCGCCACTGACGTCGAACTGATGTTGACGATGCGGCCGTAGCCGTGTTCGCGCATGGCCGGCACGAGCGCCTTCGCCATCAGGAACTGCCCGTCGAGGTTGACCCGCAGCACCTGCTGCCACAGTTCGTAGCTCAGCTCATCCCATCCGCAGATGTCGGCAACCCCGGCGTTGTTGACCAGGATGTCGCAGCGGCCATACGTTGCGACTACCCGGTCGGCGACATCGTGCGTGTCCTCAGGGGAGGTGACATCGGCGACGATGCCTAACCACTCCCCGCCCGCGGCCCGCGTGTCCGCAGCGGTGTCGTCGGCGGCCATTAGATCCACCCCGACAACTGTTGCTCCTGCCGCGGCCAGACCGCGACAGATGGCCCGTCCCAGGCCGCCGGACGCCCCGGTCACCACCGCGACGCGTCGCTCGTGTGTGCGGGGGATAAGGGTGGATTCCTCGGAAGCGAGAGCGGTCATCGTCAAACCCCCGGCTTCGTGGGCGGAGTGAAACGCGCCGGCAGCTCGGTGATGCTGACCCATTCGGGCCCGCTGAACTTGTATTCGGTTGCGTCGGTGGTGAGCTCGATGTCGGGAAGACGGCGCAACAACTCCTCGAGCGCAATTCGCATCTCCAGTCGGGCGACACCGGCCCCTAGACAGGCGTGGATGCCGAATCCAAACGTCAGGTGGTGATTACGTCCCCGGTCGAGTCGGAACTCATCAGGTTTATCGAACACCTTTGGATCACGGTTGGTCGCGGCCCAGCAGAGCATGAGGTCGCTGCCCTCAGGGATATCGACTCCGCTGACCGTGGACGGCTGGGTGGCGCGACGGTATAGCCCCATCACCGGGGGATGCAGCCGCAAGGTCTCCTCGACCGCGGCCGGGATCAGCGACCGATCCTCGAGCAGCTGCTTGTGTACGTCAGGGCGCGACAGCACTTCATAGAACATGCTGGTCATCAGGACCGTACTCGTCTCGTGTCCCGCCGACAGCAGGCTTGCCATCACCTGAGTGATTTCGAGGTCTGACAGGCGCTGGCCGTCGACCTCCTCCTGGGAGAGCCGGGTGAGGACGTCGTCGCGGGGATTTGCGCGACGTTCGGCGATCTCTTTGGTGCCGAACGCGGCCAGGGCCTGGTATGCATCAGCGGCCTTGTCGGGAAATGCCAAGTTGGCCATCAAATCATCGGTGAGGCTACGCAATTCGGCGGCCGACGAGATGTCGACACCAAGGATTCGGCAGATCGCGTATAGCGGTACGGGTACGGCCAGCTCGGGGACGAGATCGCAGGTGCCCCGGTCCATGAACGCGTCGAGGAGTCGGTTGACGTCCTCCCGGATCCCTGGCTCGATCAGTGCGGCGGTCTTCCCGTTGACGGCCAGATTGAAGACACGTCGCCAGTGGTCGTGCTCCGGTGGGTCGTACTCGGTGGGCGGCAGCTGAGGGCGGTCGACCTGGGGACGAAACATGCCCGGCACGGTGGAAAAAGTCGGATCTCGATGAATGCGACGGGCGGCGTCATGGTCGAAGACCAGGTAGAAGCCGCCGAGCTGATCGCTGTGGCCGACCGGGCACCGCTCGCGGGCCTCGCTGAACAGTGCGAGTGCGTCCTCGGGCGTGAACTCCGGGTTGTAGCCGCTGTAGCGGCCGAGTCGCTCGCTGACGGGATCGGTTTCAATTGACATGTGAGGACCGTATTTCGCCGTGCGAAATCAGTGCGAAATCGCATTTACCGGCGCAACGACTCGAGTAGCCGGCAGCTGGTGTCCGACGGTTGGGTGCCGATCTCGGCCAGCGCCTGACGGCACCGGTGGAATGCCCGAATCACGCCGTCATCGTCACCGAGCGCACTGCGAACGCGCATGGACAGCCGCCACGGCGCCTCCCGTAACGGGTCGGCGGCCACGACACGGTCGATGAGCTGGCGGGCCTCGGCGTACCGCTCGAGTTCATAGGCAACCCAAGCGGCCTCGAATCGCGCAGTGATGGCCAATTCTTGGAGGTGTTGGCGGCGGCCGTAGGCCCATTCCGAGGCGACGTCGTGCAGATATTCGCCGGCGTCGGCAATGGCAAGGGCGTCAAGCGTTGCGCGCAGCCTGTCTTCGCCCCGCAGCCGGCTCGCTTCGACAAGTCCGCGCTCGAACCGCATCGATTCTGCGACTCCTTGGACTGCCTGTGACAGCGCAACTCGACCGGAGTCTGCGCTGGACACCGCCCCTGGGGGCATTACCTGTCGGAGTTGGCGCACCGCTTCGCGTAGGTAGGCGCGAGTCGAGCGGTCTTCACGGCCGTCGAATAGCGCCGCGAGGAGCTCGCCGCGTTCGGCGGCGGGTTCGTCCAGCGTGAGCAGGTAGGACAGCAGTTCGAAGCTTTTCTTGATCTTGGGGCGCACGATGTGGCCGTCGATGACGACCTCGCACCTGCCAAACTCCCGCACCTCGACAGGGACCGAGATGGCGCGCTGGATCGTCATTCCCTGCGAGTCCAGAGCACGCCCGAGCGCGTGCCAGGCCGAGTCGGCATCGCGCTCGGCATCGATACGCCGTGCCGCGACCGCGGGGAAATCGGTAAGTGCCTGCAGCAGCAGATGATTGGATCCGTGCCTGCTGGACGCGAAAAGTGCGAGGTCTGCTGCCGCGTCGGCGGCATCGTCGCGACCGGCGCGCCACTCGGCCTCCGCCAGGTAAACACACGCGGTCGGTAGCTCCAGGAACCGATCACCGGTAACCATGCTGCTGACCGCCATGCGTAGGCTCCAGACGGCGCGCTCATTCGCACCGAGGCGTAACAGGGCCACGCCGAGCCATGTGTCGAGGAACTCGCGGAACATCGGGATGTGCGAGGACGGCGAGTCTTTGACAAGCGTTTCCAGTCGCGATAGTGCGGCCTTCGGATCATGCATTCCGCGAAGCAGTACCTTTGCCTCGATCACCCCATTCCACAGTGCATACAGCGGCGTGCTGCGATGCGCGTGGGCCCGCGCCGCGTGCACTTCCCGTAGCGCCTCCTCTGCACGTCCCGCGTCGAGGAGAATCTCGGGACCAGCTATCGCGTGCGGGAACACGGAGCCGGTATCGCCGGGCCGTGATGCCTCATACATCTCCAGCGCCTGTTGGGTCAGCCCGCTTGCGCGCAGGGCAGCCATCCGCCACGGACGCGCGAGCGCCTCAGCCCACGGCGAGGTGGCTTCTGCAGTCAGTTCACGCAGGTGACCGAATCCGTAGTCCGCCCAATAGACAACCGCGTCCAGCGGGCCGCCGCTCAGTGATGGGCGAGGCCGCTGCTCGGCGGCACCGAACAGCGCAAAGCTGTACAGCATCGCCTCGACCATGGGGCCTTTGGCAGCCGCTTCCAGCACCTCGACCGCGTCCCCGAAGCGTCCGTACGCTCCGTACGCCCAGGCCATGAACGCCGCGTCACGCTCAGATAGGCGCGCCACCGCGTCCCGTTCCCCCGCGTGTGCGAGCCGATCGGCGACGGCTACGGCGCGCCGGTAGTCCTCGCTCGATGCCGCAATCATCAACTCGGCCGTGGCAAGCGACGAGGCGCCCGGCGGAGCCACCGCTGAAACCGCGCGCAGCCAGCGCTCCGCCACCGGTGTGTCGAGCCGCTCGACGACGTCGACGATTGACCGCTCGATCGGTGCGAGTGCGGCCCGTGTCTCGGCGATCGACAGGAGCTCGTTTGCGGCCTCCTCAGCGCGGCCCTCCCGGTCGAGTAGCTGCGCATGCGCGAGGCGCACGGCGTGGACCTCATGATCGGCTTGGAGATCAAGCATGTGGCGCAGGTATTCCCGAAACCGCGGATGACAGCGCATCGTGTGGCCCTCGTGTAGCCAGCTCACTGGCATGTGGACGGCCCGAAGGGTCGCGAGGCGCTTCGATGGGTTGTCGAATCCCAAGGCTCGTGCCTTCTCGGCAGTCACCTCATCCAGAACCGATGTCGCAATGAGGAACTCACGTTCCGGCGCGGCCAACTGCGCCAGAATGTGCGAAGAGAGGTAACCGTATAGCGGATCTCCGTCGCCCCCGGCGCCATCGATGTGGGCCTGTGCCCGCCACGCCTCGAACAGGACGCCGGTGACCCAACCCCCGGTCGATGCCACAACTTCGCCTGGGTCAACATTCTCCCGACCGCGCGCCGCAAGCGCCTGCCCAGCCTCCTCGATGGTGAACGCCAGATCCTGTTCCCCCAATGTGGCGACCTCACCGGCACCCGGAAGCTGGCAGGCCGAGGGCGGAATCTGGACCCGGCTCAGTAGAAGGAACCGAATCGCTGGGGATGCGTACCGCATGAAGGAGTCGAGCACCGACCACGCCGGGCGCTCGAAGCCGAGGCGCTCAAGATCGTCGACGACGAGTATCAACCGATTGTCGCTAGCCGCCTCGGCCAGCATCCCCGCAGCCTCCTCATGGGCGAGTCCAGCTGCGAGCGCACGTGTCGCCAACCCGCGAAGCTGCGGATATTGCTGTGCCAGCGCCGCCTCGAGGTACACCAGCAGACGACCGGGCGTTCTGTCTGTCCGGTCGATGGTCAGCCAGGCGACCGGTGTGCCGATGCGCTGTATCGCGCTGCTCACCGCGGTCGTCTTACCCGCACCTGCGGTCGCTGCCACGACGACCACACGGTGGCGTTCGATCACTTCAGCGAAAGCAGAGTCAAGCCGCGGCCGGGCGACGATCCCCTCGGGAAGCGGCGGAACACGCACCTTCGCCTGGATCACGGGACCACTAGGCATCTCTGACGCAGGCGCCGCAGCGAAGCGGGCGGTGACACTGCCGCCGCGTCGGTCCTCAGAGACCCGGGACACTCATCCATTGGGCCCCAGGATAATCCGACACCGATGTCGGGTCGAGCGCCTTCACTGGCACTGCCGCCCCCAGAAATCGTGTGATTGACAACTGTGACGCATACTAGTAAAAAATTTGACGTCTGCATCGAGAAACATCAATTGCTTCTCACCGCTAAATTCCCGGTCCCGCCACTGCTTGACCACCGCGTCGGCCGAGTGCACTGGGCGTCGGTGCGACGAGCTAGCTATATAGGCGCACCTCGTCGCGGCGCGGTTTTCGACAGGAAGGGAAAACACGATGGGAAGAGTTGAGGGCAAGGTTGCTTTCATCACCGGGCTCGCCCGGGGCCAAGGACGCAGTCATGCGGTGAGGTTGGCCCAAGAGGGCGCGGACATCATCGGCATCGACGTGTGCGCAGACATCGAAACGGTGCCCTATCGAGGTGCCACCGCGGACGACCTTGCTGAGACGGTAAGGCAGGTGGAGGCGCTGGGGCGACGCATCTGCGTCGCGCACGCGGATGTGCGCGACTTCGACTCGGTGAAAACGGCCTTGGACCAAGGTGTTGAAAAGCTTGGTCGCCTTGACATCGTCGTCGCCAACGCCGGGATCGTTTCCAGTGGCATGGCCGACGCGCTCAGCGAGCACCAGTGGACTGAGATGATTGATGTTGACCTGAGCGGTGTTTGGCGAACTTGCAAGGCTGCCATTCCCCATCTGCTCGCCGGCGATCGCGGCGGATCCATTGTCATCACAAGCTCGGGCGCAGGGCTGAAGGCGTACCCCAACTCGGCGCATTACGTGTCGGCGAAGCATGGATTGGTCGGCTTGATGCGCACGCTCGCGCTAGAACTCGCTCCAAATTTCATTCGTGTCAATACGATCCACCCGACCAACGTGAACACGGATATGATCCAAAACGACGCAAGCTACAGGTTGTTCTGCCCCGATCTCAAGGACCCGACGCGCGAAGACTTCTTGAAGAGGGCTGTGAACATGAACGCTCTGCCGATCCCATGGATCGAGTCTGTCGACGTCAGTAATGCGTTGCTGTTTCTTGTGTCGGACGATGCCCGCTATATCACCGGTGCTGCCCTTCCCGTCGATGCCGGTGTCAGCATCAAGTGACTGATTAAGCCAATGTGAGGCAGCGGTCACCGCGACCGCGGCCGACGACATACGGGCACCCGAGCAGCTGGCCAAGTTCCTCGATCACGTCACCACGCACCGCCTCGGTGGGTGCTCGAGTTGACGCTGTTGGGGGGTTGCGCCGTGAAGAGGTCGGCGGACTGCGCTGGTCGGACATCGAACTAGCACCGGAGCGCTGCACATCCGTCGGGCCGCGTCGACGTGAACGGCCGCGACACCATCGTGCCCACAAAGAATGAGTGCAGTGCTCACGGTCTCCCGGTGGCGCCGCGAGAGAGCTGGCGATGCTCAAGGCGAAGCGCTCAGTACACCTGCGCTCGCGCCTGGCCCGCGCTAACGAGAAAACCCGCTCCCACATTGACCGGAGCGGGTTTTTACCGTGGAGCTAAGAGGACTCGAACTCCTGCCGCGACCATCAAAACGCTGATTTAACTGCCGATTCGCGCCGTCTTGTTCCGCGATCAGCACCGGGCCTTGCGACGTTCCTGGATGTCTACGGTGATGTCTGGGTTTCTCATAACAGGCCTAGGTGCTGCAGGTCGGTGACATATTTGTCGATCAGTGCAGCCGAAAGGTGCGGAATGTCTTTGTCGGCGCCGATTCGGGCTGCCCGCACTGCGGTCTGGAATTCCTCGGTGGGGGTCGGGGCGCCGCGCAGCGGCATTTCGGGTTCGCGATAGGCACCCAGTAGGGGCAGCACTGAATGCCGTCGTTGCTTTTCCGGCAGCGTCTTCAGCGCGGTTTCGAAGCGGGTAAGCCACTCGTGGTGGTCGCCGATCCGCTTGATCTTGTGTCCCGCGTCGATGAGCCAGTCGACGAAGGTGTCCAAAGAGATGCCGTCGTCGTGTGGGTTCTCCACGTCGAAAGAGCGGAACGTGACCTGCTTTCCCAGGGTGGTCACGGCTTCGGCAACGAAGTCGGCGGGCAACCCGGCGTAATGCGCCCTGGCCCGATTTCCCGCGGCGTCGGTCTGATAGAAGGACCCGGGCGCGATACCCGTTGCCAGCAGGCTGAAGATCAGCCGGGTGAAATTGTCGACCACATTGAGCTGTCCGACGTATCGGCTGTGCGCCAGGATCATGTCGGAGCGGAACACCGTCACCGGCAGGCCGCATCGGTCAAACGCCTCACGCAGTAGGACTTCCGCGGCCCACTTGCTGTTTCCGTAGCCGTTGGCGTAGGAGTCGTCGATCGTACGCACCGGGCTGATGACGCGGATGTCGCCGTCCTCGGCAAACTTGTCGGGCGCGATCGGCGTGGCAACCGCCACCGTCGACATGAAGGTGATCGGTTTGATCCGCGCGGAGATCGCCAGCTTGATCACCTCAGCGGTACCAACAACGTTGGGGCCGAACAGTTGGTCGTAGGGCAGCACGTGATTGACCAGAGCGCCCACGTGCACGATGAGGTCGGTCGTGTTGGCCAGCCGCTCCCAGGCCGTGGGGTCCAGGCCGAGGTTGGGTTCGCCGATATCGCCGGTCATGACTTCCAGGTGGTTGGCGGCCAGCTCGCGGAAGCGCTGCAGCAGTTGGGGGTCTCCGCTGTTAAAGGCCTTCTCGAGCCGAGCGCGTGCCACGTCGGCGTCGCTGCCGCGGATGATGGTGATCAGTTTCCCGCTAGTGCGGGATAGCCGTTGCAACCACTCCAGCGTCACGAAGCGGCCGAGGTAGCCATTGGCGCCGGTGAGCAGAACGGTGTGCGGCTCACCGGTGACACGTGGCAGCGTCTTGGCCGCCGTCAGCGACTTGGCATCGATGAACTTCTCCAGCGTCAGATCGCTTGCGTAAATGGTGGTTTCGCCCTTCCCATGGGTCCTGGCGAATGTCGGGCGGGATCCCGACCTGCGCTCGGCCTCGATGTAGTCGGCGATCTGACTCAGGTCGCTCGCCGGGCTGACAATCACCCCCACCGACACCTCGATCCCGAGCAACTCCTCAAGCAAATTGGAAAAGGTCAGCGCCGAAAGCGAATCCCCGCCCAGGTCGGTGAAATGGGCGTTGCCGTCCACATTGTCGCCCGGTGATCCCAACACCACCCGTGCGGCCCCGATCACGGTGTCGAGCAACGGCCGCTCTGCGGCCGCCTGGCGCAGCGCGCGGAGTTCGCCTACCTGTGCGGCGGCCAGCTCGGCATATAGCTGCTCTAGTCCCGCGCCATAGGCATCCTTGAGTTTGGGACGCAGATTCTTGCCGATACCGGAAAGCAGACCATTGGCTGGGCTGAACGGTTCGGTCTCGATCAGAAAATCGGCGGGCACCTCGTAGGCTTGCAGCTCAGCGGTTTTCGCGGTCTGCTGCAGCGATTCACGTAACGCGGCCTTCAGTGCGGTGCTCTCGTCACCAAACTGCGAAAACGCTTCGGCCGTGGGGACGATCACCGCCAGTAGGTAGGAGCGCTCGCTGTTGCCGTAGACGAAAATTTGCCGCACCAGCGGCGCCGTGCCGAACACAGCTTCCAAGTTCGCCACCGCCACGAACTCGCCGTTCGCCAGCTTGAGGACGTTCTTGCGCCGATCGACGTACTCGAGATGATCGGGAGCGACCTCCGCCATCACATCGCCGGTGCGGTAGTAGCCGTCTTCGTCGAATGCCTCGGCGGTGACCTCAGGGCGTTTGTAATAGCCCGGTGTGCTGTTCTCCGATTTGACCAGCAATTCCCCACGCGGATAAGGCTTGTCGGTGGTGAAGTAGCCCAATTCGGGGACGTCGATGAGTTTGTAGTCGGTCACCGAGGGGCGGACGATGACGCCGTCCCTGGTCACCGGGACGACCTCGGTCAGCCCATACAGGTCGCCCACGTGTATGTCGAGGCACGACTCCAGAAATTCCCTCAGCTCGGCGGCCAGCGGGGCGGTGCTGACAAACGTGCGAAGCACCCGTCCGCCGAGCACCAGCTCTCGCAATTCGACGGCGGCTTCGGCCTCGGCGTCAGCGATGTCGGGATTTTCCAACGTGAGTCGGTCCACCATGGAGCGATAGTGCTGAAACAGCATCTCGACAACCCTGGGTACCAGAAGTAACTCGGTGGGTCGTGCCAGCGCCCAGTCATCGAACAACGTAGAAAGATCCGGCTCGGCAACGAAATAGCTGGTGCCGCCCGCCAAGAATGACGCGATCAACGGGAACCGCCCGGCAATGTGGTTCAACGGGAAAAAGTTGACGTTGAACACTGGGGTCTCAGACTCGATGATCGGTGAGGTCCACAGCCTTGTCAGCATCCGCTCAGTGAGCATCGCGCCCTTAGGTGTCCCGGTGCTGCCCGATGTGTAGAGGATCATCGCCAGCCGCTCATCGGTGGCGCCGGTGTAGAGCGGCTCGGGCGGAAGCTGCCGTCCCCGCTGAATGAGCTCTTCCAGCGTGCTTACGATGATCGGCTTGCCCGCGTCGTGCAGGCGGCTGCGGGCACGCTCGAGGTTCTCTCGATGGACGTCGATCTGCGGCTGGTAGTCGAATACCACCAGATGGCGCAAAGACACACTCTCTAAAGCGGATTCGACCGCGAGATCCAGATAGGCCGCGCCCGCGGCAAGCACTCGGGGCTCGGTCTCGTCGATGATCGGTTTCAGTATCGATACCGGGGCGTTGTGTTGCAGCGGCACCGACACCAGGCCGAGATACGCACAAACCAGGTCAACAGTTAGATAGTCGGGACCGGCGAATCCGACCGTCGCGACGAAATCGCCTGTATTCACCGGAGACGTCTCGTCGCGGTGCCATGCTGCGGCGAGCGCACGCACCCGCGTCCATAGATCGCCATAGCTGATGGTGTCGAAGCCGGGCAGCAGCCGTGGGGTGATGCGGCCAGTGGCCGGGTCGAGCACCAGCTCGCGTGCGCGTTGCCCGAGTGCAGGGCGGTTCAGATAGCCATCGACGAGCGTCTGCAAGATTTGGCCCAGCCGAAGCCCCGGGCGGCGCGCCGCATCAATCACACCGGGGAGCGGTTTCGTCGCCCGGAACTGAGAATCAGAGGCGTACAGGTGCGCAATCCGGTGCGCCCGTCGCTGCTCTCGTCTGCCGCCCAAACCGAGCGGGTTGCTGGGGTCGCTGTGGATGCTTGTGGCCATCGAAAAGGCCTTCCCACTCAATACTCACAATTTAAAAGGGAAAACAACGGCGACTGGGCAATTGATCCTGAGCGCGGTGTGAGCGTCCGCACATCTCGGGGATACCTTCGTTGGCCAGCGTGGTGACGGGTGTGTCCGTCTCGTTCCCGCTGAGTCCCGCTCGTTACCTGCGGTTGTTGTCGGTCTTGACGGCGTCAAAGCAGAAGGCGTCAAATTGGGCGGCGGCGATGACGCTCGACGATTGCGTCAATTCGATTTGTCGAATCGCTGGCGTTGCCGCACCCCATATGCCGCCGCCTTGACGGCCTCGTCATCCTCCAACCCCGATCCCAGGGCACCGCCCAATGTGGCGACCGCCGCCACCAGCCAGGCCATCAGCAATAAGGATGAGAAGCCGACGGGATGGCCGATGCTGTGTGCGACCAGTTGCGGCGGAAGCGTCCACCAGGCGGTCAGCAGCAGCAGGACGAACAGACCGATGTGGAAAATGGCGACGCCGATCGTCAGAGTGACGAGGGTCGCGGTGTTGTACAACGCCGCGCGTTCACGCTCGCCGGCCGAATGCGGGCGTTCCCATAGTTTGTGGTTGAGGATGAGCCACGCGATCATCGCTGTACTTGCCAGGATCGTCGCTGCGCTCAATCGCCAGGGGCCCATCGTGGCGGACAACTGCCAAATCGTCGGATACGCAAGGCTCACGGCCCCAGTGGCGAACGCCCCCATCATCACCTTGGACATGCCAGCGGCCAATCGCCACGGACGATTGGCGTAAACCATGCCCATCAGCAGCTGAAGGCGTGACAGGGATGTGGGCGCGACGTAGCGGACAACGTCGTCCTCCTGCGTCCGGGTCAGCCGTTTCACGGATCGGTTTTGCGTCTCCGACTGGCACGTCACCTCGGCCACGATTGTCTGCGCTAAATTTTTCACCCGGCGATCGATGAACAGGCCGCCTACCCCGGGGATGGAAATCAGTCCGAACCGGTTATGCAAGCTGATGTCAGCAATCACCGGCGTCGTCCCGAGACGTCGTGGTAGATCGGTCAGGTAGATCACGATGTCCTCGCTCTCGCCAGCCGGGTCGATGATGCGGGTCATTTCTAAGACCTCGGCATGCTCATCGAACGGATAGGAGTGGCGTCGCACAGACACGTCCCACTTGCCATCCGGAGTAGCCGAGTCTGTCAGCACATTCGGCAGCGAATCAGAAAGACGTTCGGCGATCACCGCCGGAAGTCCGGGATCGGCGATTAGCAAGATTGATGACGGGGCGCCTGGCACTAGGTTCCGGCATACCCCTACCCCAGACGGCCAAACGTCCCTGGTGGTCGCACTGGCGCCGGCACGACATTGAGAGTTCCGCAGGTCTGACCCGATTCCCATTCCTCGGCCCGTCATCCCGTTCGGCTGGCAGGCGAAACGGCTTGTGCCGTGTGGGCGGGTCCGTCCAAGTCAGGTCACGGTTCAGTATTGCCACATGGCGGCCGGTCCCCCGGGACGACCGCCGCCGATCAGGTCCCGAAGTGCTCGTGAATTTGGCGTATTGCCATAGCTCCTTCGCCGACCGCGGATGCCACCCGCTTGACCGAGCCACTTCGCACGTCCCCCGCCGCGAAAACGCCGGGTCGGCTGGTTTCCAGGATCATCGGCTGATGTTGCGTTGGCCGCTGATTGCCATCGGTGGCCGAGTAAAGCGCGGCCGAGCCGGTCGGAACGTAACCGTGATCGTCGAGCTCGATAGCACCGGCGAGCCACGACGTGTTTGGAACGTCGCCGATGAAAACGAACAGGGCCCGGGTCTGGATCAGATGACGCTTCCTCGACTATGACTTCAACAGGAACGCCACACTCGTCCTGACATTGAGCGATTACCTGGAATGCGGCGGAAACTATGACGAATCCGCGGCTGCACTGCATATTCATCGAAGCACGCTGCGCTACCGGCTGGCGCGCATCGCTGAACTCACCGGCTACGACCTCCGCAGCGTCGATACCCGGTTCAACCTGCACGCTGCGACGCGGACGTGGCGATTCCTCAACCGCGATGAGTTGAGCGGTAATCAGCTGCAACGGGCGTCTAGGGTGAGCCGTGCCCGACCCACGCACCGTGATCTTGATTGACTTGGCGCTTTCCGCTTTCAGTGTGAACCACCATCACCGGTGAGACCACCAAATACCGACTGCGCCAGGCTAATTCGTCCGCGGCTGCTGTCAAAGACTGCCCCGTCGAAACAGCCAGGCGCCTCGCACGCCTGCTCAACCGCGGACCACCAGGATTGACCAATCGGGGTAGCCGAGGATCGGATGGATGTTAGGAATGACGATCCGGGTGATCTCGTCGGCATCGGCGCGACCCACGACGGCTAATTGGATTGCCGCGTCGTGATTTTCCTGGTGTTCGGGTCCGATACCCGGGGCCACGATCTGGACGTGAACGTCAGGGTAGCGTCGAACCCAGCTATCGATTCGGCTATCAATCTGCCGCACGGTTGCCCCGCGAAGCCGCCCCTCCTCCATGGCCATGTGCACGACTACGTCGTTGTCGGGCTCGTCGTCGAGGCCGACAACGATCACTCCGCCGGTTATATGCGGTGCGTATATGTCAGTGCGGATGATGGCCACCGGACAATGCGCTCGCTGGGCCAAAACGGCCGCAACAGGGCCGACCGGCTCATACCCATGTGGCTTGGAACCGACGCATATCATTGCGGCGTCACGAGATTCATCGATCAGCACACAATCGGGATCCCCGCGCAGCAGGACTGTCCCGACGTCGACGGATTTTCGCAGGGCTTGTACGGCATACTGCGCGCGGAGCAGCGCGGTTTCAGCCGACTCCGGTTCGCGCTGCATGGCTCCCGCCGAGGCGTGAGGTGGTTCCCCGTCGGGGATCACGTACACGAGGCGAAGGGGCAGGCCGCGGCTAGTAGCCTCGACGACTGCCCACTTCGCCGCGTTGACCGCGGCTAGCGAACTGTCGATGCCCACTACCACCGACTTGGAAGCCCCCGGCTGGCTCACGATCACCTCCCCCGCCCCTTCGGCCGAGAACGCCGGCGGAGAGGACAAACCAGGTGGCTGACCATTCCCATGCTGCTGTAAACCAGCGTGCTCGATCTCCCAGAAGAGTTGTGACCGCTCCCAGAAGGTTGTGACCGGTTGAGTCTGCCAACCCGGACGGATCGATACCTCGACCCTGTAGCGCTAAACCGGGCCCGCCCAGTAGGCACCGCAGGACAAGCCCTGGCCAACGACGCAATCCCCTTCGCGCGGGAAGATCCAGATTGCCAGTCGGTTTCAACAGGGCCGCGCACCCGTAATCGCGAGACCTAAACCTCTCGACTCGCTATATCGGTGGAGCTAAGGGGACTCGAACCCCTGACCCCCACACTGCCAGTGTGGTGCGCTACCAGCTGCGCCATAGCCCCGTGAAGTCGTGCCCATCGAAGTTACACCACCGGTAACTGACCTTCAAAGTTGCTGCTCATACCGGCTCGACGTCCGACTCGGATGCCATCAGGTCCGCCTCCAGCTCCACCGCCGTCCGGGTCTCCGGCGCCACCACCCAGCCGACGGCGGCGATCAGCAGAACGATGCCGCTGATGACGAAGCCCGACGCGTAGCTGAACTGCTCGGCGGCCCACCCGACCGCCATCGATCCGACGATTGCACCCAGGTCCGACATCATCTGCACCGTCGCCACCGGAAGGCCCGCGCGCGCCTCATTGCCCAGGATGTCGGCGACGGCGGCCTGCAGCGGCGACATGTAGATCCCGGTCATCGTCCCGACCACGCCTGCCGCCACCATGAACACCGGCAACGACGACACAAAGCCCAGCCAGACGGTCGCCACGCCGGACGTCACCAGCCCGATGATCAACAGCGTGCGCCGCCCCATCCGGTCCGACAGGTAACCACTGGGGATGACGGCCAGCGCGTTGCCGCCCGCAAAGGCCGCCAGCACCACGCCGATGACGCCGATGCCGCGGCCCATGACGTCGGAAATGAACAGCGGGACCAGCGCGACGCGCAGGCCCAACGCCGACCATCCCGTCGCGAAATTGGACAGCAGCGCCGACCGGTACGCGCGCACCCGCAGCGCCTCGCGCAGCGTCACCGTGGATCGGGTCGGCGACGGCGGTGCGGCCAGCGCCGAGTTCCGCAGGCTGTAGGAGAGCACCACCGCGACACCGAGCATGGCGACGCCGTACACGACGAACGGGGCGGTCAGCCCCCATCCCGCCGCCAGGCCGCCGACCGCCGGACCACCGACCGCGCCGACCATGAAAGAGGTGGTGAACAGCCCCGCAATCCGCCCGCGCGCGTCGGGAGGGCTGATGTGGATCATCAGTCCCAGCGCCGAGACATAAAACATCGTGGACCCGATGCCGCTGAAGACCCGGCAGAGCATTAACTGCCAGTAAGCCTGGGAAAACGCGCACGCGGCGGTCGACACCGCCACGATCAGCAAACCCCCGATATAGATCCGCCGCTCACCCAACCGCTCGGTGAGCAGGCCACTGATCGGTGCGAAACACAACCGGCTCAACGAAAAGACGGTGACCAAGAATGTCACCGCCTTGATGCTGACCCCGAAGCTACGTGCAAAGGTTGGCAGCGCCGGCGAGATCACCCCATAGCCCAGGGCGATCATGATATTCGCCCAGCTCAGAATCCAGACTTCGTGCGGCAGCCGGCCAGGACGGGACGCACGCCCCCCCGAGCGGGCAACGCGGAGGGAAAAGGTCACCCAATGACTTTATTAACTACCTCGCGCGCGGTTTCTTGCACCTCCGCCAAATGCTCAGGCCCGTTGAAGGATTCCGCGTAAATCTTGTACACGTCCTCGGTTCCGGACGGACGCGCGGCAAACCATGCATTGGCCGTCGTCACCTTCAATCCGCCCAGTAGTGCGCCATTGCCCGGCGCCGCGGTGAGCTTCGCGGTGATCAGCTCCCCCGCCAATTCCGTCGCGGTCACCTGGTCGGCAGAGAGCTTCGCGAGCCGGGCCTTCTGGTCGCGGTCGGCGGGCGCGTCGACCCGCGCGTAATACGGCGTGCCGTACTCGGCGGTCAGCCCCTGATAGCGCTGCGACGGGCTCGACCCGGTGACCGCCAGAATCTCCGAGGCCAGCAGCGCCAGGATGATGCCGTCCTTGTCGGTGGTCCACACCGAGCCGTCGCGGCGCAGGAACGACGCCCCGGCCGACTCCTCGCCGCCGAAGCCGATGGTCCCCCCGATCAGCCCGTCGACGAACCACTTGAACCCGACCGGCACTTCGATCAGTTTGCGGCCGATGCCGGCGACCACGCGGTCGATCATCGACGAACTGACGGCGGTCTTGCCGACGGCGATGCCGCCCGGCCACGACGGCCGCTGGGTGTAGAGGTATTCGATGGCAACCGCGAGGTAGTGGTTCGGGTTGAGCAGCCCCCCGTCAGGCGTGACGATGCCGTGCCGGTCGGAGTCGGCGTCGTTGCCGGTGGCGATCTGGTAGCGGTCGGGGTCGCCGGACATCGTTCGGATAAGCCCCGCCATCGCGTCGGGCGAGCTGCAGTCCATCCGGATCTTGCCGTCGTGGTCGAGCGTCATGAACCGCCATGTCGCGTCGACCAGCGGATTGACCACGGTCAGGTCTAGACGATGCCGCTGGGCGATCTCGGCCCAATAGTCCACGCTGGCCCCGCCCAGCGGGTCCGCGCCGATGCGCACCCCGCCCGCGCGGATGGCGTCGATGTCAACCACGTTGGGCAGGTCGTCGACATAGTTGCCCAGATAATCGTGGCGTTGCACGGTCTGCAGGGCGCGGGCCAGCGGAATGCGCTTGACGCCCGACCCGTCGCGCAGGATCTCGTTGGCGCGCTTGGCGATCGCGTTGGTGGCATCGGTATCGGCCGGGCCGCCGTTGGGCGGGTTGTATTTGAAGCCGCCGTCCGACGGCGGGTTGTGCGACGGTGTCACGACGATTCCGTCGGCCAGCGCCTTGGTGCGGCCGCGGTTGTAGGTGAGGATGGCGTGGCTGACCGCGGGTGTCGGGGTGTACCGGTCGCGGGAGTCGATCATGGCGACGACGTCGTTGGCGGCCAGCACCTCCAGCGCCGACACCCAGGCCGGCTCGGACAGTCCGTGCGTGTCCCGGCCGATGAACAGCGGTCCCGTCGTGCCGTGTGCGGCGCGGTACTCGACGATGGCCTGGGTGATCGCCAGGATGTGCGCCTCGTTGAACGCTCCGTTGAGCGCCGACCCGCGGTGTCCCGACGTGCCGAAGGCGACCTGTTGAGCGACGTCACCGGGGTCGGGCGCGGTTGAGTAGTACGCCGTCACCAGGTGGGGCAGATCGACAAGGTCTTCGGGTTGGGCCGGCTGACCGGCGCGTGGGTTGGCGACCATGGTTACCAATTCTGCCCGTGTCCGCGTCCCCCCGGGCTGCGCCGGTCTGGACTTCGGCCATACGCTGCGTAGCGCACCGGCAAACGAAGGGAATCGCCACAGTGGCTCAACGGGACTACCGCGAATTGGCCGCGGTGTTCGCCGGTGGGGCGCTGGGCTCCCTGGCCCGTGCGGCGCTGAGCACCCTGGCCGGCGGCGACCCGGCGAGCTGGCCATGGCCCACCTTCGCGGTCAACATCGTCGGGGCGTTCCTGGTGGGCTATTTCACCACCCGGCTGCTGGAGCGGTTGCCGACGTCGAGCTATCGGCGGCCCCTGCTCGGCACCGGATTGTGCGGCGGTTTAACCACTTTCTCGGCGATGCAGGTCGAGACGCTGAGGATGATCGAACACGGCCACTGGGGGCTGGCCGTCGGCTACACCGTGACCAGCATCGTGCTGGGCCTGCTGGCGGTGCACCTTGCCACCAAGTTGGTGCGCCGGGTCCGGGTGCGCCGATGACCGCCGCCACGATGACGACGGCTCTGGTCTGGGTCGGCGTCGTGCTGATCGGCGGCGTCGGGTCGGTGCTGCGTTTCGTCGTCGACCGCACCGTGGCGCGCCGGCTATCGCGGCCGTTTCCGTTCGGCACGCTTGCCGTGAACATCAGCGGCGCAGCGCTTTTGGGCTTCCTTGGCGGCCTGGCACTAAACAAGGACGTGGCCCTACTGGCCGGCACCGCCTTCGTCGGTGCCTACACCACGTTTTCCACCTGGATGCTGGAAACCCAGCGGCTCGGCGAGGAACGCCAACTCCGCGCAGCACTGGCCAACATCGTCGTGAGCGTCTCGCTCGGTGAGGCGGCGGCCTTTATCGGACAACAGCTGGCACAGCAACTTTGATGCGGGCGCGCGGGCCATCAGGTGTCGTGCTGACGGGGGACGTCTTCGGGGGTGCGGGGCAGCACGTACAGCGCCATCCGCCGATTCGACATGTCATGCTCGCCGAGAAATGCGCAGCCGCCACGTTCACAGAACTTGCGCGCCAAGGCATTGCGATGATCGGGATCGAACATGATGCGGCGACACCGCGGATCGAGGGTGAAGATGCCGATGACCATATGCGGCAGCAGGTAACTGACGTGGCCGCGTTCCATATAGTCCAAATCAGCGACCGCGACATGCAGTCCCAAATCGTAGGGATCATGGTCATATCGACGGGCAATGGAATCCTTTGCCGCTCTGTACAATTCGATGTATCCGTGGTCTACCCCGTCCAGGCTGGCGATGAGCGGTCGTGAGAAGCCGCCCCCCAGTTGCGCCTTCAGATAGCGGTGCCACCGCGCCACCGGCCAGTCGGACTCCCAGGCCTCGACCAGATGCGGCCGGCTCATCCATTCCGCGACCATCTCGGCGTCGGCGTCCGGATCGGCGACGCGCAGACCGTACGGCGCGGGCAGTTCCGGGATGGGCGGTGCCGGGACGCTGCGGATCGCCTCGGGAAGGTCGGTCAGTTCCCGCGGGAGGATCGGGTCGGGGTTGGTCATATCAACGGGACGGGCATACGACGTTGCTGGTTCAGCGAGGTTTGAGCAGTTTGGCCAGGACCGCGGCCTGGCTGATATCGAGGTCGCGGGTCGCCGTCACCAGCGTGACGGAGCCGCGCTTGGCGAGCTTGCGCAGCTCGTCCAGGGCGCTGCTGTCGCGCAGTTCGCTCTTGTAGCGTGACGCGAATTCGTCGAACCGGCCCGAATCGTGGTGGTACCACTCGCGCAGGTCCTTCGACGGGGCGACGTCCTTGCACCAGATGCCCACGCGCGGATCGTCTTTGCGCATTCCTCGCGGCCAGACGCGGTCGACCAGCACACGCTGGCCCTCGTCGGGACTGACGTCGTCGTAGACCCGCGCCACCCGGATCCGGCCCTTGCCGCTCACCCTTGACAGGGTAATTGCAGGCGTGCAGGCGTGCAGCTGCTCAGTAGTGGTAGGTGTCCGACGGCGCGGGCGAGTGGTCGCGCTCTTCCTCGTCGATGTCCAACGCCTCGATGCCGTAGGCGCGGGCCAGCTCCAGGATCTTGGTGGCCCGGGCGATGCGTGGCAGGTCGGAGCCGTTGCGAATCTCTCCCCCGTCACGTTCGAACTCAGCGAAAAACTCTTTCGCCCAAGAGATTTCGTCCTGCGACGGCGAGAGTCCCTCGTTGACGACGGCACATTGGTCGGGCGTCAGGCAGATCTTGCCCGTCATCCCGAACTGGGTGGACACCGCGGTGGCCTCGATCAGCTTCAGCGGATTGGAGCCGATGGTCGGCCCGTCGATCGCGCTGGGCAGGTCGGCGGCCTTGGAGGCGATGGTGAAGCGTGATCGCGTGTAGGCCAGGGTGGCCGGATCGTCGCCGAAACCGGTGTCGCGGCGGAAGTCGCCGATGCCGAAGGCAAGCCGGAAGGTGCCCTTGGTCGCGGCGATCTCGGTGATGCGTTCCAGGCCGCGGGCGGTTTCCACCAGGGCCACGATCGGCACATCGGGCAGCCGCTTCGCGGTCTCGGTCACGTGGTCGACCGATTCGACCATCGCCAACATCACCCCGCCGACCGGGGTGGTGGCCAAGGCGGCCAGGTCGTCGGCCCACCAGGGGGTGCCGAAGCCGTTGATGCGGACCCAGTCGATGTTGCCGGCGCCCAGCCAGCCCACCACGTTGTCGCGGGCCACGTTCTTGTCCTTGGGCGCCACCGCGTCCTCGATGTCGAAAACGACGATGTCAGCGCGCGAGTTCACCGCGGATTGGAACCGATCGGCGTGCGTGCCGTTGACCAGGAGCCAGCTCCGGGCGAGGACCGGGTCGATGCGAGAGCCGATGTCTTCGGGCTCGGCGGCGGTGCTGTTGGCCTGTTCGTACATGTCTGCTGATCTGTCGCCTTCTCGTGGTTGCGGTCTGGGCTCCTTTACCGTAGCCCGACCGCGTGAGATGCACGCCGGACGGCCGTGTCACCTTTCGTGTCTGCACAGCAACCCGCCGGAGCCGGGGCTCGCCCAGGGACATCCAGCAAACGAAACGCACCCGTGGACGAGTTTTCACCGTGGCTGACCGGGGTAGAACACCCCTCGCCACGTTACGGCCATTCGGTCGTGCGTCGGATCCTGCGGAGGCTAGAGCAAGCTGGTCCCGAAATGCGTCTCGATCACCCGTTTCTGGGCTCGACCGAGAAAAATCCACGAGGAGTAGATATGCGTAGGACCATAGCAATCGTTTCAGCCACCGGTGCACTGTTGTTCGGTGGAGCAGGTGTGGCAAACGCCACCAATCCGAGTGCACCCGCACCGTCCACCACCACGACATTGGCGGACAACAGCAACAACAGCAGTGACCACCACAGCGACAACAACGGGCTGTGGGGCCTCGTTGGCCTCTTGGGCCTGGGCGGACTTGCCGGACTGATGCGCCGCAAGGACCACGTCGCCGGCACCGGCGTCGGACCCACCGCCACTCGGGACCGCGGCGTTTAACCCTGCTGCGTAGCCCCCGGATCCCCGTCAGTTGCTACGCAGCTGACGGGGATCCCGCTGGGTGCTCGATGCTGCTACACAAACGCCTTGTGCCGCAGAGGATTTTGATTTGTTGCCGCCGCGCGCAGAGCACCGCGCGCAGCGCAGCATCCGTTTGACCATTTGTGCAGCGGGTATGCCTCGTTCAAGCCGTACACAGCCCAATGTGCGTCTCCCACTTCCCCCCATCACAGGAGGTATCGGCGATGGCAGACCTCATTGTCGAATCGCCCGACGAAGTTGTCGCATTCCTGAAAGCGCAGCACAACCTTATCGAGGACATGTTCGACGAAGTGCTGCACGCGACGGATCCGAAAGCGCGTGAAGAGCCGTTCGCAACGTTGCGTCAGCTGCTGGCCGTCCATGAGACGGCCGAGGAAATGGTGGTGCATCCGCGCGTGCGGCGCGAGGACGGTGAGTCGGGTGACGCCATCGTCGACGCCCGCCTCCAGGAGGAGCACGAAGCCAAGGAATTGCTGTCGGCGATCGAGAAGCTCGACATCACCTCGGACAAGTTCATCTCAGAGCTCACCAAGCTGCGTGAAGCCGTGCTCGAGCACGCCCGGCAGGAAGAGGACGAAGAGTTCCCCATCCTGAAGCGCAAGGTCGACACCGACGACCTCAAGCGAATGGGCACGGCAGTACGTGCCGCCGAAGCCATCGCTCCGACGCGCCCCCACCCCGGCGTGGAATCGGCGAAGTTGAACTTCGCGCTCGGGCCGTTCGCGTCGATGCTCGATCGCGCCCGCGACCTCATCGGCAAAGCCCTCGGATAGCGCCTTCGGGTTTCCGTAGGCTCGATGAGATGAGCGTTGCCCCGGATACCACCGTTGCTCTCCAAGACCGGTTCTTCCGCGAGTTACCGGAGATGGCGGTCCGCTGGCAGGCGGAGACCTTCCCTGAGCTGCAGCTATTGGCGCTCAACGAGCCGCTGGCCGAGTCGTTGGGCCTCAACGCCGCCTGGCTGCGCGGCCCCGACGGGCTGCGCTTCCTGGTCGGCAGCTCGATGCCCGACGGGGCCACCCCGGTGGCCCAGGCCTACGCCGGTCACCAGTTCGGCGGCTTCGTTCCGCGGTTGGGCGACGGGCGTGCGCTGCTGCTCGGCGAACTCATCGACGGCGACGGGCGGCTGCGGGACATCCACCTCAAGGGTTCGGGTGCCACGCCGTTCGCCCGTGGCGGAGACGGCCTGGCCGCGGTGGGGCCGATGCTGCGCGAATACATCATCAGCGAGGCGATGCACGCGCTGAGCGTGCCCACGACGCGGTCGCTGGCCGTGGTGGGCACCGGCCGCCCGGTCCATCGCGAAGAAACGCTGCCCGGAGCCGTGCTCACCCGGGTGGCCAGCAGTCATCTGCGGGTGGGCAGCTTCCAGTTCGCCGCGTCCACCGGGAACGACGACCTGCTGCGCCGCCTCGCCGACCACGCGATCGCCCGCCACCACCCCGGCGCCGCCGAGGCGGACAACCCGTACCTCGCCCTGTTCGAAGCGGTGGTTGCCGTCCAGGCGTCGCTGATCGCGCGATGGATGCTGGTCGGATTCGTCCACGGCGTGATGAACACCGACAACACCACCATCTCGGGTGAAACGATCGACTACGGGCCGTGCGCCTTCATGGAGGCCTACGACCCCGACACCGTCTTCAGTTCGATCGACTTCTGGGGACGCTATGCCTACGGCAACCAACCGGTCGTCGCCGGATGGAACCTCGCCCGCTTCGCCGAGACGCTTCTGCCGTTGTTCTCGGAGAACACCGAGGAGGCCATTGCGCTCGCGGAACAGTCGTTCGGCGTTTTCCAGACCCGCTACGACGCCGTGTGGAGCTCCGGGATGCGCGCCAAACTCGGCCTACCCGACAGCGTAGACACCGAATTCGCCACGGTGCTCGTCGAGGAACTGCTGCTGCTGCTCAAGCAGAACCACGTCGACTACACCTCGTTCTTCCGCGGGCTCAGCCACGCGGCGCGTGGAGCTGCGAAATCCGATGCCGAACCCGTGCGCGGATTGTTCGCCGACCTCGCCGGCTTTGACGCGTGGCTGACACGTTGGCGGGCGCTGGGCCCCGACGCCGACACGATGGATCGCAGCAACCCGATCTACATTCCGCGCAACCATCTCGTCGAGGAGGCGCTCGCCGCCGCGACGGCCGGCGAGCTCGGCCCACTGGAACAACTGCTCGCCGCGGTGACAGACCCCTATGCCGAACGGCCCGGCGTCGAGCGCTACGCCGCGCCCGCCCCCGAGGACTTCGGCAAGTACCAAACCTTTTGCGGCACTTAGCGTTACGATAGCTTGGCGAGCTCGGCCTGCAACCCGTCGAGGCGTTGTAGCGTTTGGTCGCGAGGCTCGGTCGGCAGGTCCACCAAAAGGTGCTCCACGCCCAGTTCGCGATAGGCCTCGAGCTCTTTCGCCGTCGGCTTGCCGCCATGGAAGTGGATCACCGGCACGTCCTTGCCGACCAAGTCACGCAATTGCTCGAGCGGAGAGGACAATTCCTCCGCCGACCCCGTCATCGACAGCCAGCCCGCGTTCAGCCGGGCGATGCGCTTGAAGCCGGCCGGTCCGCCGCCGAGATACAGCGGCGGATAAGGCTGCTGGACCGGCTTGGGCCAACTGTAGATCGGGTCGAAGTTCACGAATTCGCCGTGATATTCCGCTTTTTCATGCGTCCAGATCTCGATCATTGCGTCGAGCCGCTCGTCGACGACGCGTCCGCGGACCGCGGGATTCACGCCGTGGTTGGCGATCTCCTCACGTAGCCAGCCGATTCCCACACCGAATCGAAATCGCCCCTGCGACACCAGATCCAGCGACGCCACCTCCTTGGCCGTGTGAATCGGATCGCGCTGGGGCACCAGAGCGATGCCGGTGCCCAGGACGAGCCGCTCGGTGGCGACCGCCGCGGCGCTCAGCGCCACGAACGGATCCAGCGTGCGGTAGTACTTCGGCGGGATCGGGCCCCCGCTCGGATACGGGGTCTTCGCGTCGACCGGGATGTGTGAGTGCTCGGCGAGAAAGAGCGATTCAAAACCGCGTTGCTCGAGCGCCTCCCCCAAGTCCGCAGGACCAATGCCGTCGTCGGTAACAAATGTCAGCACACCGAAACCCATAATGCTCAGTCAACAGCATCACCGCTCGCCTGTCAGCGCGAGCTTGTTGCGGCGGCCACCGGGCCACCGTCGGTAACCGGCACCAATCGCGCCATTCCGCGCAGCAGCCACGGCGTGCGTTTCGCCATCACCGCCACGGCACGGTCCGACCGACGCATCGACGTCCGGGGCCCGGGTGTGGACGCCGCCGCCAGCTGCACTTCGCGCGATGCGCGGCTCGCACCGTGACGGTCGACGGCGACCAGCTCCCAGGCGCCGGGAACGCCACGCAACTCGACGACGCCTCGCTCTTGGAATCCGATCCCGGAGCCGACGACCAAGTCACGAACCGTCCGTGACACCACGATTTCGCCGGCACCGGCTTGACCGAGGATCCGCGCCGCGATGTGGACTGCGATCCCCCCGATGTCGGCATCCATGAGTTCGCATTCTCCCGTGTGGATCCCGGTACGGATTTCGACGCCCAGTTTCTCGGCATCGTCGCGCAGGTTCTCGGCGCACCGGATGCCCTGGGTCGGGCCGTCGAACGTGATGAGGTACCCATCGCCGGTGCTCTTTACCACCGTGCCGGCGTATCGTTCGGTGGCCTCGGCGGTGATCTCACCAAAGCGCTGCAGGACCGCTCGCCACCGCTCGTCGCCAGTCGCCGCGACGCGTTCCGTCGACGCGACGATGTCGGTGAACAGCACCGTCCGTAGGGCGCGATTCAACGGGGCCGGGGTCGCGTGGCTGCCGGTGAGAAGCTCCTCGATCTCGGTGGCGATCTTTTCGGGGTCCGTGAACCACGGCGCATGGTCCGTGCCGTCGAGCTCGACCATGCGCGCGCCGGGTATGTGGTCGGCCAGATACCTGCCCGCCTGCACCGGGACCCCGGGATCTTTGGCGGCGTGCACGACCAAGGTGGGCATGGTGAGTGTCGGCAGGATCGGCCGGACATCGATCTGGAAAGCGGCTTCAAGCGTGACCCGCGCCATCCCGGGGCTCGCGCACATGCGCTCGAGCATTCCCAGCTGGCGTGACGACCGGACGGACGGCAGCAGACACTTGAGTGCCTCACCACTTCCCCACGCCGACACGACCGCCCGGCCGAATTTCTGGAAGCCGATGATCTGGTCTTCAGACGGTGTGTACTCCTCGCCTATCTCACGTATGGAGCGTGCCCGGAGCTCAGCCGGATCAAGATCAAGGTCGTCCCAACCTTCGCTGGGCAGATATGCCGCCGTGCCGGTGAGGATCAAAGCCCGCGTTCTCTCCGGTCGCGTCGCGGCGAACAGAATGGCCGCCGGGCCACCCTCGCTCACCCCGAGCAGCGCAGCCCTTTCGAAGCCGGCGGCGTCCATGACGGCCTCGATCTCGGCCGCCCGATCGTCCAGAGTGCGGACCCGTGGAACGGGGTCCGACAACCCGACGCCGGCCTTGTCGAAGAGGATGACGCGGCAAAACGCCGCGAGCCGCTCCATGAAGGCCTTGAACTCGGGCATGGACCAGTACAGCTCGACATGGCTGGCGAACGAACCAGCGAAGACAAGATCGATCGGCCCGTCGCCAATCACTTGGTACGCCAGGCTGAGATCACCGCAGTTTGCATACGCCGTCTCCGGCACGCAATGAGCGTACCGACTGCATCGCGGTCTAGAACAGCAAATACTTGCCGATTCGCTCAGTTACACAACGGTTTCTTCGGTCACCGCCCGGGCCGCCCGCTTGGCCGGACGTACCGCACCCCACAGGCCCGCGGCGACACCGACAGCGGCGCCGCCCAGGCCGATGATCTGCTGCGAAGGCTTCATCTCGTTGTGGACGCTCATCCCGCCGACCAGGTCGGCCACGTCCGCACCGGCGGAGGCCAGGAACCAGCCGCGGGTGTTCTTACCGCGCAGCGCCGCCGACAAGAGCAGGACACCGATCAGCGCGTCGCGATAGCCCATCGACCGCAACAACAGTTGCGCTGTCGGTGTCGGCTCGTCCGGGTCTCCCCACAATTTGTTCGCCCGCAGCGGGTCGACGAGGAAGGAAACGCCAGAGGCAAGTCGGATGGTGCCCGCAAGAAGGCCGAACCGGTCGATGGACATGGTCTGAGAGCCTAGGAGCAAACCGTCCGATCGTGCACGCATTCCACCCGAGAGTCGCTCACGGCGCGGGGCAGGAATCGGCGATCTGCAGGGACGCCGGCCACAGCACCGTCGCCACCCCGAAGGCCATGGCGTCGGCGCCGGTGGGCGCCACGGCTTCTATCCGCGCCTGAATTCGCTGGGTCTGCTCAGGGTGAAAAGCTGTCCACGCGAACCCGATACACAGGTACGGGATCAACAACCACAATCCCAGCTCGATCAGCCCGCCGACGCTGACCTTGTGCCCGAGAACGCGCCTGACCGGGTCCATCGCCTGTTCGATTCCGCCCATAACCGCACTCCCTACCGCAGCAGCAGTTTCAGCGCGTAGTCGACCACGACATCGAGGTCGGTGCCCAACTGCCCGGCGAGCCACTGCTGCGCGAGCTCGGCCATGGCGCCGGTGTACAGGGCGGCGGCGACCTCCGCGGCCACCGGATCGGAGTCGGGGTTGAGGCGCCAGCCCTCGGTGAGCACGCCCGCGTGCAGCATGTCCTGCGTCGCGCGGCGCCGGGCGGCCAACACCGGGTTGGTGCGCGCGTCGGTGAACAGCACCCGGCCGCGGCGCGGATCAGCGGATGAGAAGCCCAGCACCGCCGCGATGCCGGCCCGGGTCCGGGCGCCCAGCGAGTCCCCCGCCTGCTCGATTGCGGCCTCGATCACTTCGCCGAGCTGATCGCTCACCCGGTCGTAGACCGCGCCGAGCAGATCGCCGGTATCACCGAAGCTTTCGTAGAAGTATCGCGTGTTCAGCCCGCATTCGCGGCACACCGAACGCACGGAGACGGCCGCCTCACCGCCACTGCCGAACAGTCGATAGGCGGCCTCGACCAGCAGCGCACGACGCTCGGCGCGGCGGTCCTTGAGCGGTATACCGGCCCACCGGGTGGGACTCGACATCCCTACAGCGTAAGTCGGGATGGCGCGGGTCTTGTCACACATGTAGCCAAAAACATATTCTGGTTACAGTCGTGACCAGAAGTTTCGAGGGAGTGCGCTGTGTTTCTGCCACACCAGATCGTCGGGCAGCTGATCAACAAACGGTTGGACGACAACATGCGACGGTACTTTTTCCGCGGCATGGAGTTCGCCGCGCCGGTAGGCGATCCGGGTTGGTTCGGCCCCGACAGCGCCGTGTGGCGCGTGCATTCGCACCTGCCCGCGCTGATCTTCGGTCTGCAGTGCGCCGCCTTCATGGAGACCCTGGACCCGTCAATTTATTGGATGGGCATGCACCACTCGCGACTGATCAAGCGGGACAGCAACGGAAACCCGATATCGCAAGTGCCCCGGATCGATCCTGAGGGCGCCGCGACACGTCTCGGCCATTCGGTGGCGTTCTTCATCGGTACGGCATATGGGTCAACGGAAACCGCTGAGCGGCTGGCGAAATCCGTGCGCGCGATGCACCACACCATCAAGGGCACTCGTCCCGACGGCGCCCGCTACGACGCCGACGACCCCGAGTGGCTGCGCTGGAACTACGCGACGGTCGTCTGGGGCCTGGCCACCGCGCACGAGCTCTATCACCCGATGCCGTTGCGCGGCAAGAGCCTCGACCGCTACTACGGTGAGTTCGTCCGCGTCGGGCACGCGCTGGGAGGCACCGACCTGCCGACCACCAAGGCCGAGACGCTCGAGTGCCTGGAGTCCTACTTGCCGAAACTGGCTGTCACTTATGGCAAAGCGATGGGCACCGGCCCCAACGTCCACATGCCGCAGGCTGCCGTCGACTGGGCCATCCGCGACACCATGCCGAAATGGGCCAAACAGATGCTGCAGCACCGCGACTGCAACATCGTCGAACGCACCGCCCGTCGCACCGCGGTGTGGTCGATCATCAACGGGATCAACGCCGCATCCGGCCCCGCGCCGGAATTCCGGCAGGCCCAGGCCAGGGTCAAGGGCGGCACCACGGTCCCCCACACCCTGCCGACCTACGTGCTCGGCAGCGATCAGGTTCGCAGCCGGTCCGAGGTGGAGCGCAGCTTCCAGTCCGTGTAGTCGCTCCCGTCGCCGCCTCCGGTGTTCGACACTGGGGACATCTCACAAACTTCTCCGGCGAAACGTCTACACAGCGTGACAGTTAAACGACCGTTCGAGGCGGTGGTCGTCGACCACGGTCCCGCCGTACTGCGGGTATGCCGCGCCATCGTCGGGCCCGTTGACGCCGACGATGCCTGGTCGGAGACCTTTCTGTCCGCGTTGCGTGGCTACCCGGACCTGCCCGCCGACGCCAATATCGAGGCCTGGCTGGTCACCATCGCGCACCGCAAAACCATCGACCTCACCCGGGCCCGGGCGCGACGCGCAGTGCCGACCCACGACGTCCCCGAGACCGCCGGCCCGGCGGATCCCGACAGGGACGAGGACCTGGCCGACGCACTGGCCCGGCTGCCCGCCAAGCAGAGGCAGGCGGTGGCCTTCCACTACCTGGCCGGCCTGCCCTATTCCGAGATCGCCGCCATCCTCGGCGGCAGTCCCGACGCCGCCCGGCGCGCCGCCGCCGACGGCATCGGCACCCTCAGACGCACATACCCCGGCGTCGCCGCCGGCACGACCGGGACAGGAGAACACCGATGAGCAACGAACACGAATTGATCCGCGAGCTGACGCAGAGCACCGACGCCACCGCCGGCGACCTGGGCACACTGCACGTCCGGCTCGCCGCCGCCGCGCAAGCCGAGGACCTCCTCGACATCGCCTACCGCATCGTCGACAGTCCGGTCGGCGCCTTGCTGATCGCGGCCACCGAACTCGGCCTCGTCCGCGTCGCCTACGCCAGCGAGGGTCACGACACCGTCCTGCAAAGCCTCGCCGAGAGGATCAGCCCGCGCATCCTGCTCGCACCCAGCCGCCTCGACACGGCCGCACGGCAACTCGACGAGTACTTCTCCGGTAAGCGCCGGGATTTCGGCGTGCCGCTGGACTGGCGGCTCTCGGCCGGATTCCGCAACACGGTGCTTCGTCATCTGCCCGAGATCGGCTACGGTCACACCGCGAGCTATGCCGCGGTGGCCAAGCTGGCCGGCAATCCGAACGCGGTTCGCGCCGTCGGCAGTGCGTGTGCCACCAATCCGCTACCGGTCGTGGTGCCCTGCCACCGCGTGGTGCGCAGCGACGGCGCGATGGGCGGCTATCTCGGGGGCGTGGAAGCCAAACGCATCCTGCTCACCCTCGAGGCCGCGGCCTAACTCGGATCCGGGCGAATCCCGTTGCGGGACAACCCCGCCGCCCGTACCGGCCGCTAGGCGGCGCCCGGCGTGAGGGGCGGAAGGTCGATCACCGGCGACGACTGCTGCGTCCGCGCGGGCTGCGGTGCCTGGTTGACATGCTGCCCCAGGTGCTGCGGGCAGTAGGCGCTCGCCGCGATCATGGTGAACTGGGCAGCGCCGTCGACCGTGAACCCCGGATTACTCGACGACACGCTCTTGATCACGTCGACCTGGGGACTGCCCTCGTCCATCAGTTCGCATGCCCGTTTACCCACCCCGACGGCCGCAGCCGGGTCCCGGTAGGTGATGCCCGCCTGGTTGAGCGCCGCGATGAAGCTCCCATCAGCTCCCGAAGTGCCGACCGGGTCGGCGTACGCGGGCGCGGCCACGCCGGCGAGGGCGGCGCAGCCCGCAAGCACTAGCAGCATTCGCATCGCTTCATCCTCATATAGATCGGCGGCCCTGTCCTGCCGAGCCCCGCCGGCTGTGGATAACGGCGGCAAACGCCCACGTCGGGCCGCCGGGCGCCGTTTCCGCACGAATCCTGACACCCGGCCCTATGTGGTACACAGTGGCTATGTCCGCGCTGTCCCAGCAACATCGTTGAGAGCCCCGGCGTGGACGACGATCGACTCCTGACTCCCGGCCGGACCTGCTGGCGCACGGCACGGGCCGAGCAGTTCGCCGCCATCATCGACGCGGCCGACTACTTCAGGCACGTCAAGGCCGCGATGCTGCGCGCCCGCCAGCGGATCATGCTGATCGGCTGGGACTTCGATTCCAGGGTGAACTTCGAGCGGGGCGAGAAGACACTTCCCGGGCCGAACCAGCTGGGCGCGTTCCTTTACTGGATGCTCTGGAAACGGCCGGGCCTGGACATCTACCTGCTCAAGTCCAATCTGCGTCTGCTGCCGGCCTTCGACGGCATCTGGTTCGGCCTCACCCCGGTGTCTCTGCTGAACCAGATCAGCAGCAGGCGAATGCATTTCGCCATCGACGGCGCCCATCCGATTGGCTCTGTGCATCATCAGAAGATCGTGGTCGTCGACGATGCGGTGGCGTTCTGCGGCGGCATCGATCTGACGCTCGAACGATGGGACACCCGGGCGCACGCGCATGACAGCCCTCACCGCCGCACGGCGGGGCGCAGCTACGGGCCGCGGCACGACGTCGGCCTGGCCGTCGATGGTGCGGCCGCACGCGCCCTGGGTGAGCAGGCCCTGGCCAGGTGGCAGACCGCGACCAAACACTCGTTGGCTCCGGTCGAGGCCAAGCACAGCACCTGGCCCAGCAAGCTGGAACCGGACCTGCGCAACGTCGACGTCGGAATCGCACGCACCGTGCCGGAGCGCGAAGACCGCGCCGAGGTCCGGGAGGTGGAGGCGCTCAACCTGGCCGCCATCGCGGCGGCGCGCCACACCATCTATGTGGAGAACCAATACCTGGCATCCCGAACGATTGCCCAGGCGCTGGTTGCGCGGCTGCGCGAGGACGATGGTCCAGAGATCGTCATCGTGCTGGCCCGCAGAGGCAACAACCCGCTCGAGCGCGGAACGATGGACAGCGCCCGTCACCGCCTCATCCGGCTGCTGTGGGAAGCCGACGATCATGGCCGGCTGGGCGTCTATTGGCCGGCGACCGACGGCGGCACGCCGATCTACATCCATTCCAAGGTACTGGTGGTCGACGACCGGCTGCTGCGCATCGGCTCGTCGAACTTCAACAACCGCTCGATGGGCTTCGACAGCGAGTGCGACGTCGCGATCGAGGCGCAGCCGGCCAACTCCGAACACGACGACGTACGCCGCGAAATCGCCTCGGTGCGAAGCGAATTGATGGCGGAGCACCTCGGCGTTTCGGTGGGCGACTTCGAAAACGCGGTCGGCGAGCACCGGTCGGTGCGCAAGGCGATCGAGGCACTTCGCGGAGAAGGCAAGACGTTGCGGCCCTTCACCGAGCGGACCGTCGCCAACGAGGCGGGCCGGCTGGCCGAGAACGACCTGATGGATCCCGACCACGTCCCACGGTCGCTGACCCGCAGCGTGCAACGGTTCATCACCGGCCTACGGGGTTGACCGTCAGCGATTCGGGTGTGGGTTGAGCCGAACTCGGCCTAGGGTGGGCAGAAGTGCCAGTGGACTAAGGACGAGCACCAATGAGCATCGACGACGACTCCGTCACCACGCTGGAGGACCTGCGGGGAGACCTGGCGCAGCGGTACAAGCGGACGCCGACCGGTGGAAGCGCGGCGGACAGCGCGACCGTCGAGGCCGACATGGCCGCACTCGATCGCGACGGCTACGTCATCTGGGAGAACCTGCTCACCGCCGAGCAGTGCTCGCAGATCCGTGAGGTGGTGCGCCCTTGGCTGGGGCACACCGGCCGCAACTCGTTCGAAGGCCTGCGCACCCAGCGCATCTACAGCCTGCTGAGTAGGACCCGGGTGTGCGATCGGCTGGTCGATGACCCGCGGGTGCTCGCGGTGCTCGATCGGCTGCTGATGCCCAACTATCTGCTTTCGGCGTTGCAGGCCATCAACATTCAGCCCGGCGAGGCCGCGCAGCTGGCGCACCACGACGACGGGTTCTACCCGATTCCGCGGCCCCGGGAACCGCTGGCGGCCGCGACGATCTGGGCGATCGACGACTTCACCGCCGACAACGGCGCCACCGTCGTCTATCCGGGCAGCCACCGCTGGGGCAAGCGCCGGCCGGGACCCGACGATCAGGCCCTACCCGTCGTGATGCCCACCGGCTCGTGCGTCTTCTTCGTCGGCACCCTCTGGCACGGCGGGGGTGCCAACGACACCGGCCGCGACCGCCTCGCCGTCACCGCCCAGTACTGCCAACCATGGCTGCGGCCGATGGAGGCCTACACCTTGTCGATATCGCGCGACATCGCGCGGGCGGTCTCCGGTGACCTTCGCCGGATGCTCGGCTACAGCATTCATCCGCCATTCGTCGGCAACGTCGACGGCCTGCATCCGTTGCGGCTGTTGGAATTAAGCACAGATGCGACGGGCCAAGGCACGTGATTGCTTGGCCATGTAGGCGATCAACCCGGGCCTGCTCACCAAGCCGTGGAAGTACAGTCCCTGCGCCGCGGGAGTCGGGGCGTACTGCGCAGCTGATCCCTGCGGCGTGAGCACGCCGAGATGACCGACCAGCCCCGCGGGATTTGGGTGGTATCACCGCCCCCTTTCCCGAGCGGGCCGCGGTCCTCGCGGTCACGGGCCGCTTCCTGACGAACTTTGCGGACATGGTCGGCGACTGGGCGGACTGGGCCGGCACGGTCGTCGGCTACCAACCGACTGAGGGGATGACGGGTGCCTCAACTCCGCGTTCCCCGGGTTTGAAGCGGTGCGACCAGGCTATTCTCAGATCTGTCATGACGCGTCGAGCGGGCCCGCCCGGCGAAGAAGCAAATTCACCGACGGACGGGCCCCGGAACCGCTTGCACCGCAACCACAGGATGGTGGCCGGTGCCAAGGTGCTGGCCGCCTTGATATCCCTGGTGGTGGTCGCCGTCATCGGCATCGCCTGGCACGCCTATCGGAGCGCGTCGGCGGGCATCACCAAATCCGAGGCATTGGCCGGTGAGCCCGCGTCGACCGGAAGCGACCAGAACATCCTGATCATGGGCCTGGATAGCCGCCGTGACCAGCACGGGCAGCCGCTGCCACCCGACATTTACGACGCGCTGCACGCGGGCAACGAGGATTCGGCTGACGGCGATTCCGACGCGCTCATCGTGGTGCACCTTCCTGCCGGCGGCGGTCCGGCCACGGCGATCTCGATCCCCCGCGACGATTATGTCGATCTGGCGGGATGCCCGACCTCGGATTGCCGCGGCAAGATCAAGGAGGCCTACAGCTACGCCTACCAGAGGGTGATCGCCGGCCACGGTTCCGCGGGCTCGCAGCCGACTCCGACCCCGCTGCAAGGGCAAGGCTCGACGGAAAAGGAACAGGCGGCGCGGGAGGCGGGCCGCAAAGCCGAAATCAGCACCGTCAAAAGTCTTCTGCAGATCCCGATCGATCACTTCATCGAAGTCACCCTGGCCGGGTTCTTCCAACTCGCCCGGGTGGTCGAACCGATCACGGTGTGCCTGAGCGCGGACACCTCGGACCGGTACTACTCCGGCGCGGACTTTCATAAAGGCGTCCAACAGATCAGCGCAACGCAGGCGTTGGCCTTCGTCCGGCAACGCCGCGACCCCAACGACGCGGCGTTCACCGACCTTGATCGAAGTCGACGCCAGCAGGCCTTCATCGTCTCGGTGGTCAGTGCGATGCGCCGCGGCGGAACGTTTTCGGACGCAACCAAACTGCACGCCCTGTTGGATGTCGCCAAGCAGAACGTCGCCGTCGACGCCGGTTTCGACTTCGACGAATTCATTCGTAATGCGTTGGCATTCCCCAACAGACCGGTGGTGCTGTACACGCTGCCGGTCACCAGCTTCGGTCAACTCTCAGATGGCGCCTATGTGAACTTCATCGACGTACCCACCATCCGCTCGATCGTGCACAACCTGGTGGGCGCCGATTCGTCTGTTGCACCCTCGACCAGCAGCCCCACCACGACGGCGCAACCGGACAGCGACACGCAGAGCACCTCCGGCGGCGTCGCGCTCGACGTCGTCAATGCCTCGGGCCAACAGGGAGAGGCGGCAACCGTTCAAATGCTCTTGGCGACTGGGAAGTTCAGTGAAGGCAGGCTCAGCACGGCCGACTCGACCACCGAGACGAGCAGCATCGCGTACGGACCCGGCGCGAAGATGGCGGCGACCGAGCTCGCCGACCAGTACGACATAACGGCGACCGCATCCGACGGCGTTGCCCGCAACACGGTTCGGTTGACCGTCGGGACCGATATCTACCGGTTCGACCAGACCCGCAATTCCACGTCGGAATCGCCGACCGCAACCGCCACGGCACCCGTCACCACCGTGCCCGCCACCGGAAGCGGAGCGCAGCAACCCGCCGTAACCAATCTCTCGCGGATGACCGCCGACGGCATTCCCTGCGTGAAATGACAAGGTGCTACGGCGTTTTGCGTGGGGCCGGCGTCGAGGCCGGTGGCGCGGCGCCGTAAAGCTGCAAGGCTTGCGCCGCGGCCGTGGCCACCGCACCCCTGAGGTGGGAGATCGGCGGGCTCCCCCGTAGGTGGATCGAGTTAGAGAGCAGGATGACGTAGGTATTCGAACCTGGGTCGATCCACAGCGTGGTTCCGGTAAACCCGGTGTTGCCGAAGCTGCCGACGGGAAAGACCTTCCCGCGCGGCCCGGAGAACGCGGTGTCGATGTCCCAGCCAAAACCAAACAGGCTTTGCCCTTCGATCGCCGGATAGGTCGGAGTGTGAGCTTGTTGAACGGCGCGGTTTGCCGCCACAAGTTGTTCGGCGGTATGGCCGGGCTGCTGAGGAGTCGTCATCAGCTCGAGAGTTTCTGGCCGCAAAGGAAACTCACTCGGGCGGTTGGCCAGCCGGTCAAGCAGCGACTGCGCGAAGATGCTGACATCGTGCGCCGTCGAGAACATGCCGGCATTGCCGGCAACTCCCCCCATCCGGCGTGCCGTCGGGTCATGCACCGTACCCCGAAGCAGGGCAAAGAAATCCGGATTCTTGCCGGGGTCGTCTCTGCTTTCCTCGTCGCGGGCCGTCGGCGCGACGCGCGGCAGCAGGCTGGTGTTCCAAGTCCCTGCGGGACAAGCCATCGACTCGCCCCCCGCCGGCGCGGGGGCCCAGGCAACCGCTGCTCCTCTGATCGTGTGGGGCCCGCAGGCCTTGGCCGCGGGAAGGTAGCGGGTGTCTTGCAGGCCAAGCGGCGCAAACACATCGCGTTGGACGTAGGTGTCTTCGGGCTCACCCGTGGTCTTCTCGAGCAGCGCGCCCAGCAGGATGTAGTTGATGTCGGAGTATCGGAAGAGCTCACCCGGACCCGACTGCAGCGGCGTGGTGAGCGCGCGATGGATGCCTTCGGCTTTGTCGGGTCCGCCCAGCCCCCATGGGTCTGCCAGGCTTACGTCGATACCCTCGCCGGACGTGTTGGTCAGCAGCATGCGCACCGTGACCTGTGCCCGCCGTGGATCGTTCGTCGTATTGAAGTCGGGCAGATATTTCTGCACCGGATCGTCGAACGCCACCTTGCCCTGTTCGTAGAGCTGCATGATGGCGACCGCCGTTGCAAGGCACTTCGTCAATGACGCCATATCGAAGATCGTGTCCTCGGTCATCGGCTCCGCGGGTGCGGGCGATCCGTCCAGCCCCGGTTCGCCCGCAAGTTTGCGCGACCCGTATGCCTGGTGGAAGACGACCTTGCCATCGTGCCCGACCATTACCACGCCGCCCGGCAGCCCGCCTGCCGCGATCGCGTCGTTCATCAGCTTGGAGATGGTCGCGAATTCGGGTGCGGGAGCCGCAGTCGGCGCCGCAACGGGCACCGGCGTCTGTGCGGGCGTCTGCGCGGGCTGCTGCGGGCGGTCGGCTACCGGTGTGCGTGCCGTAAAAGTCCACGGAGAAACCGCGATGAGGGCGAGCAACACAATTGCGACCACAATCGTCTTGCGTAGCAAGGATGGCCAGAACTTCCACCCGCCACTGACTACCGGCATACGGCAAGCGTAAGTCGGCGGCCTGACGGCATCCAGTGCGCCTTCGGCTTCGACGCAAAGGGACTGCTGCGCACGAGATTAGGAGCGGCTTGCAGTAGCGTTGGCGCCGGACCTGTCTCGCGACACCAGGTCGCGACGGTCGTGTCGCGATGGAGCAAGCGGTGAGGACCCATCCCCAGTGATATCCGGCAGGCGGTGGGTCGCCGTGCTGGCGCACACGATGGCCGCCGGGGTCACATTGACGCACTGCAGCGCCGCGCCGAATCCCCCTGCGGCCAGGCCATCGTCCGCCGTGCCGGCTGCCGGCCCGTCGTCGCCCGCCGCCAGCAACGTTCACCCGGTCACCGCCGCGGAGCTCGGTGCGAGCTGGCGGCCGGGCTGCCCGGTGGACCCCGCGCAGCTACGACGAGTCGAGGTTGACCACCTCGGTTTCGACGGCCGGACCTATCGCGGCGAGCTGATCGTGCACCAGGACCTGGTGCCGGAGGTCATCGCGGTCTTCGGGCAGCTCTACCGAGTGGGATTTCCCATCGAGAAGATCCGCACGGCGGACCGCTACCCGGGCGCCGACGACGAGCTCTCCATGGAGGACGACAACACGTCGGCCTTCAATTGCCGGGGCATCCCGGGAAGCGAGCACTGGTCGCAACACGCCTACGGTCGGGCCATCGATGTGAATCCGCGTCTCAACCCGTGCGTCTACGCCGACGGCACTTTTCAACCGCGCAACGCGGCGGAGTATCTGGACCGCAGTCGCAGCGACCCAGGGCTCTTGCACGGCGGGGACCCCGGCGTGCGCATCTTCGCGGACCGCGGGTGGCGGTGGGGCGGCGATTGGACGTCGCCCGTCGACTACCAGCACTTTGAGCGACCGTGAGCCGGGCCTCTGCAAGAATGGACGGATATGTCGCGCTCATTCGACGTCTCGACCGAGTCGTCCGCCACCGTCGAACAAATACATGCCGCGTTCGGTCGCGAGGACTATTGGCTGGCCCGCATCGCGGCCGGCTCCGCGGACGCCACGTTGGATTCCCTGGTGAGCGACGCCGACGGCACCGTGACGGTGCGCACGACCCAGCACCTGGGCCGTCAACTTCTCCCCGGGCTGGTCGCCAAATTCGTCACCGGTGACGTGAAGATCGTGCAAACCGAGTCGTGGCGACCGGACGGCGACCGACAGGTGCGCGGGCACGTCAGTGTCTCGGCGTCCGGCGGGTTGGGGTCGGGCCGTGCGGAAAGCCGACTGGCGCCGACGGATGACGGCGGTTCACAACTGCACTCGACTCTGAGGGTGGAGGTCAAGATCCCGCTGGTCGGCGGCAAGCTGGAGAAAACCATCGGATCCGATTTGTCCAAGGGCATCCCCGAGATGCTGCGCTTCACCACCACGTGGATCATCGACAACACCTGAGGCTTAACTCGTCGGTCGCGTCCTGTCGTATTTCAGGGCCGAAATGGAGCAAACCGGCATTCGCGCGATGGGCGGTACCGGCAAGATCGTGACCAATGCCGGCCTGGTATTCGCCTTTCACCATGGCCTCCATGGTGGTCAGCGACCTGCGAGTCATCGGGCAAGTAGGGACCACCATCGGCTTGGGCTTGCTGTTCGACACGCTGGTCGTGCGTGCGTTCATGACCCCGGCGATCGCGACGCTTCTCGGGCGCTGGTTCTGGTGGCCGCAAAAAGTGCGCCCCCGACCCGCCAGCGCGTTGCTTCGTGCCAATGGCCCGCGGCCCCTGGTTCGCGCACTGCTACTTCGGGAATCGACGGGCAACCACCGCCGCTACGAGCTCGGCTCCGACGCGGAAGCCGAACGGTAGCCATAGCGGTCAATGACTTCGCCCCAGCGCTCGGTGACGATTTTGCACTGCTCCGCAGTCAGCTCGTAGCTGTTCGTCTCGTAGTCCGCGTGGTCGGCAAGGTACTGGCGCAGGCGCGGCCGGTATTGCTCGAAGCCCCCCAACCTCAAATGCTCGTACAGGCGGCGCAACTGCCCTTCGGGATCAGCGATCAGATCCTCATAGCGCAACTCGTAAAAGCGTGCCGGGTCAACGAGTTCGCGCCCTTCGTCCACCTTGCGGTAAAGGTCGACGTAGGTCGCGAGAACTCTCTCGTCCAATCCCTCGAAGGTCGGTCGTTGCAGGCTGTGCACCCGAGACAACGACTTCACGAGATGAATGCTGGACGGATAAACGACATATGGATCCCGGACGATGTGGATGAACTTCGCTTCCGGAAAGATGTCCAGGAGGACCTTGATTCGGAAGCTGTGGTTGGGGTTCTTGAGGACGACGGCCTTGCGGTGGCGGAAATACAACCGCTGAACGAACTGGAAGAGGACCCTTTTCCATGCCGCTAGTTCTCGCGGCGACAAGTGCTCCAAATCAAGGAACCGCTCATGCTCAGGCGGCCGGTTCGGAAACGCCAGCGTCAGATACGGCGACGGCTGTCCTTGCATGATCCACACGAACTCGTCTTCCTGCGGGTGATGCAAGCTCGAATCCATCTTGTCCATGGCCCGATGCTTCGACACCATGAATCCCGCCAACGGCGCCAACCACTCGGTCAGCAGAAAGTGCTGCGGTACAACGCATTCGAAGCCCGTCGGGCCGATGTAGCGATCGTCGAGCACCAACAGTTCGTGCAACAATGTGGTGCCGGTACGCCAGTGCCCGACGATGAAGATCGGCGGATCGGTGATCGTCGTTTCGGCCACGCGTCTGTCGAACACGATCTTCTGCAACAACCCCAGACAGGAGTTGACCACGCTGACCAGCGTGTAAAGGGTGGCGTAGTGCCAGCGGCTCCAGTGCACCGCAAAACGGTTACGGATCAGCAGGCGCGCCCACGCCGAGAAATTGCAGCCTATCCACACCGGCGCGGCCCACTCCTGCCACCAGGAGAATCGAGGTGTCGCGCGGGGATTCTTCATCGCACGTGGACGTGCTCTACGCGGTTGCGCGGGGCGTAACGGCCACGCGTAACCGGACCAGGCCGCGAAGGTTGGCGTTTGTCGTCCACGTCGGCGGCTCGACCACATCTATCCGGTCGAGGTTGGTGACGATCTCGCGCAGGACCGCCTGGCCCTCCATCCGTGCCAAATGGGTCCCGGGACACGAGTGGATGCCGGAGCCGAACGCGAGATGACCGGCCGAATTACGTTCGGCACGAAAGACATCTGGGTCATCGTATTGACGCGGGTCACGATTCGCTGCACCCCACAGCAGCAGCACACGGGAGCCTGCCGGTATGACGGCGCGGCCGACGGGGTAGTCGACGCGCGTTGTACGGCACATGTTTTGGACCGGAGCCAGGTAGCGAAGTTGCTCCTCAACCGCGGAAGGGATCAGCTCTGGTCGCTGTGCAAGGAGCCTGAGCTGTTCTGGATATTCGGCCAGCGTCAGGAATAAGGTGCTGATCATATTCGCCGTGGTCTCGTGGCCCGCAACCATCAGTAATACGGCGAACAAGAACAATTCGTCATCGCTGAGCCGCCCACGGTCGGCATGTCCGGCGAGCCGTCCGAGAACGGTGCACTCCCCCAGCTGCCCGTTATCGCGCATCTGCGTGAAGAGCGCACGCAATCGCCGAAATCCGGTGAAGCCGTGCATCAGCGACCCCAGGCCCGAAACCGACAGGTTGACGTCGGTGATACGAGCCGCCTGGTTCGACAAACGGATGAAAGCGGCCTCGTCCGGTCCAGCAATGCCGAGAACATTGGTGATGGTGCGCATCGGCATCGGTGCGGCCACGAGGGAGACGACGTCCGCGGTTCCCCGCTCCTTCAGACCGCCGACCAACTCTCGGGCCAGTTCGTCGACCATCGGACGCCAGGATTCCAGTGCGCCGCGCGTCATCCCCGGCGCCAGCTGCTTGCGCATCCGCGTGTGTACTGGCGGATCAGACGTGGGAAGGAAAGGCGCCGCACCCCTGGAAAATGTGACTCCCTCCGCACTGGACAACATCTCGTGGTTACGTGCAGCCGCACGGACGTCGGAATATCTGCTCAAGATGTAGACATCGCGCTTGGGGTTGTACTGCACCCGCTCGCCCGCCAAAAGCTCTCGATAGTGCGGGTATGGATCACGGGCGATCGCGGGGCTCATTGGGTCGAATTCGGTGATCTGCACATGCTCTGGGGCATGGCCGCCGGCCAGCCTGGAGCGGACCTTTCTGGCCGCGGTGAGCGCCAGTACTTTTGCCAGCATCGGCGCGCACGCCCGCGCAAGCTGGGCGTCGCGCCTCATCGTTGTCGCGAGCGTCGGGACGCGCCGAGTCGCGACATCGCCCATCGGCAACGACAAGTCTCGCGTGGCCGGCACAGAGTACGAGCCACCGCGCCCAAAGGGGCACCCGCCGCCTTGCCGCACCCAACCCTCTGCTTCTTCGGCACCGGATAGCGTCGCCGTCATCAGCCCCCGATCCCAGAAAGGTTAGTTAGGTTGCGGAATGATGTAAGGGTAGCGGCACCATGCTAATCACGCAGGTCGGGAAAAGCCGATGAGTTCGTCGACGTGGCCAACGCAGTTTCCCCTCCCGTTAACGGCTGTTAGCCTGGCCGACAATCGGCCGGCGTCGCACTGCTTCGACTCCTGCGAAAGGCGACGTTCATGAACCACATCCGAGTCGGCATCAGCAGTCAGCTTCTCAATTCTCGATATTCCCCGACCATGCTCGCGCGCACCAACTTGCGAATGGCCGCGGCCAGCGGTGTCGACTCCTACTGGGCGGCCGACCACCTGAATTCGCTGTTCCCACGCTCGCTCGCCACGCCGGGCTACCTCGGTGTCGCCAAACTGATCCCAAAGGTTGACGCTCAACTCGAACCGTGGACGATGCTCGGACATCTTGCTTCCCGCAAGCGCTTTGGACGTCTACGGCTTGGTGTCGGCGTGACGGATACCAACCGACGTCATCCGGCGGTCACCGCCCAGGCTGCCGCCACGTTGCACTTGATCAGCCGTGGCCACGCCATTCTGGGCATCGGTGTGGGAGAGCGGGAGGGCAATGAGCCCTACGGAGTTGACTGGACCAAACCCGTGGCACGCTTTGAAGAGGCGATCGCCACGATCCGTGCCCTGTGGAACTCCCGTGGCGAACCCATCTCGCGTGAGTCGCCGTACTTTCCCTTGCGTAACGCGGTGTTCGACCTGCCCCCGTACCGCGGCAAATGGCCCGAGATCTGGATCGCCGCAAAGGGCCCGCGGATGCTGCGGGCCACCGGGCGCTACGCCGACGCCTGGTTCCCCGGCCTCGTCTCGGGACCCAAAGACTACGCATCGGGTCTGGAAGCAGTGCGAACAGCGGCGTCCGACGCCGGCCGCGCCCCTGGTTCGATCACGCCGGCAATCTCAGCCTTTGTCGTCACCGGACGAAGCCCCGACGACGTCGAGCAGGCCCTTAATTCAGACGCCGCAAAGGCCTTCGCGCTCATCATCCCTGGCCAGATGTGGGCCGACCACGGCGTACAGCATCCGCTGGGAGGTGAATTCAGCGGCGCGCAAGATCTGGTCCCGCAAACGTTGGACGAGCACACCGTGTTGTCCTACACCAAGAACGTCCCGGTATCACTGCTCAAAGACGCACTTCTGGCCGGGACGCCCGACGAGGTCGTCGATCAGGCTGCGCAGTGGCGCGACCACGGAGTGCGCTATTTCGTTGTCAATAACCTCAGCTACCTGCAGCCGGCCTTGCGGAAGGGCCTTGCATCCAGCGCGCCGTTTTTCAAGATTCTGCGCGGGCTCAAGAAACTATGAAGTCCCCGTGCGGCCGTCGACTGGTCTACTGCGTGGGCGCGTCCGCACCGAAGGTTTCGCCGTGCAGTTCGATCAAGGCGTGCAGTTGCTCGAGATAGTGCTGCAACGAATGGTGGACGAATCGAGCCGAGAGGGTGGTGGTGCCGCCGTCGGCCAACTCCCGCAACGTATCCCGTGTCGCCTCGGGTTTCCCGGCCGGATCCAGGGCTTGCTCCGCGGGCATCACCACCTCGAAATCGGGCGGTAATTCGAACTGTTGCAACCAGTCCGCGGCGGTGTGGATCGACACGTAGTACGGGCACCAACCGTCCGCGAGGGTGACCGCACGCCGCAGGGAACGTCGTGTGCGCCCGCCGACCCAGATCGGCACGTGCGGCTGTACCGCACAGGGGTCCACGGTCAACCCGCCGAACGAGTAGAACGCACCGTGATACGTCGGCTCGTTGCTCGGCAGTGCCGCCCGCAGCGCCCTCAGGGCGTCATCGCCGCGGGCGCCGCGGTCGTCGAAAGGCACACCGAGAAGGTCGAACTCTTCCTTGAGCGAACCGACGCCCACACCGAGGATCAGCCGCCCATTGCTGACGTGGTCCAGTGTGCCGTAACGCTTTACGATCGCCAGCGGATGGTGGTACCCCAGCACCAACGTCATCGTCGCGAAGCGAAGTCGTTTGGTGCGCCCGGAAACATAACCGAACGTTGCCAGCGGATCCCAGTAGCGAGCTCCGCGCCGACCGGATTCGGTCGAAGGCATGCCGATGTGCTCGCTGCAGGTCATGTGGTGATAGCCGAGCCGATCCGCGACCTCCGCGACCCGGCCGATGTCCTCGATGCCGGCGTCCTTCTCCCATTCCAGGGGCGCACCAGCGACATTGGTGACGACCGGGGTGGCGATGCCGAGCTTCACTGCAGGGGCTCTTCACCCGCGAGAATCGTTCGGTGCATGAGGCGGCCGCTGTCGACCGAATACGGCAACACCCGGTGCATGGTCCCGGTGTTGTCCCAGATGAGCAGGTCGCCGGGCTGCCACTGATGCTGATAGACATACTGCGGCTGGGTGGCCCAATCACGAAGCCGCGCAAGCAGTGCGCGGCTTTCCTCTACCGGCAGGCCGATCACGTAATCCGAGGTCGCGCCCAACAGCAAGGATTTGCGCCCGGATTGATGCGTCCACACGATCGGGCACGCCTTCGTGGGTGACTTCTGCCAGAAGGCCACCTCGTCGTAACTCATCTCCGGGGTGACGTAATACTGCGAGCGCTCCGCGCTGTGCACCACGCGAAGCTCCGCGATCGCGTCCTTGTCGGCATCCGGCAGGTCGTCGTAGGCGGCGTAGGTGTTGCAGAATTCGGTCTGCCCCCCGGTCTCGGAGAGCTGCACCGCGCGCAGCAGCGTGGCCAGATTGGGCAGCGGCTGCAGCGATCCGTCGAAATGCCAGAACATCGAGCCCTGCAGGTATTTGGCGCGCTGATTGACCTTCTCGTCGAGGGAGATCTTATTGATGCCGCCCTGGCCCTCGTTGGCGACGAGCGTGCCGAGGGTCTTGGCGATGGCGACTTGCTCGTCGTCACCGATGTCCAGGCCGCGGAAGAAGACCACGCCGCGCCGCTCGAGAACGTCGCGGATCGTCGGCGCCTCCCGCCCGCTCAGCAGCGTGTCGAGATCGGTCCTGATTTCGCTGCCGATTGTCGGCGTCACGTCGAGGATCTCCAGCTGTGCCGAACCGATTCCCATGGCCTTAACTCACTCTCGTGAGGATGGTGTTGGCCGAATGCTTGACCCGCGGCTGTTTCCACAGCTCGACCGCCAACGAGACGGTGATCAGCGAGTAGAGCAGGTTGCGCAGATTGGCGACGTCGTCGGGCAGCGGCTCGGAGTAGTCGAACTTGTCGATGTAGACGACGGCTTCCTCGGCGTGCGGAAACACCTCGTCGTAGAAGGCCCGGATTTGCTCCATGGAGCTGTTGACGCGTTTGACGTAGCGCTGGTGGCCATCCTCGATCGCCCACTCGGGCACCAAGTGCTCGAGTTGCGAGAACTCTTTCGGCAGAACCGTACTCATCGTTGACCCGCCTTCGCCGCTTCGCCGGCCGCAACATAATCACCGACCACCTTGTGGAGGTGGCGCACCAGAATTTCCTCGTCATTCATCGTGAAATGCGTCAGGACACCGCTGTTGAGCATCGCCTGCAGACCCTCGGACGGGCTCGCGTCCTCGAGGATGATGTCGTTGAGGAAGGTCACGGTGAGCTCCTGACCGAGTCGCTCCCTGTGCGTCCTCGGCGGCTGATAGAACATCTCGACTTCGAACACGTGCGAGTGCGGGCCGGTAGGCCAGTGAGCGTGGGTGGTGAAGCCGGATGCGCCGAAGATGATGACGAAGTTGGGGAAGAACTGGAACGAGTCGAACCCGTACTTCTCCGACCGCGTGGGATTGATCCCGGGGGGCATCGACCCTCGATCGATCTTCTTGTTCCAGGGACCCGCGGCGCTGGCTTCCATCACGCATTCAATTGGCTTGGAATACGGCGTCTTCTGCGAGGGTTCACCGGAGAACGAGAACATCCGATGCGGGCCGCTGAGCTGGTAGGCCAGCGCGTCGGTGAACGGGTTCGGCTGGTCGAACGCGTCTCTGGCCTCCGCGGTGACAGCGCCGAACGACGATGCGTGCAGGTACGGGCCATGGTAACTCTCGGCGAAGCTGTCGACGAAAATCTTCCAGTTGCACTGCAACTCGACCGAGAACTTGTAGACCTGATGCGGCCCGTCGAACGGATAGCCCTCGATGCCATGGGCCAATTCGCCGAGGAATGACCGCAGCGGCTCGGTGTTGTGCGGGTTGAGGTTGATGAAGATGAAGCCTTCCCACACCTCGCACTGCACCGCCGGCACCTGGCAGCTGTCCGCGTCGAAGTCCAGCAGCAGGTCCTTGCGGGTGGCCGAGTGCAGCGAGCCGTCCAGCTTGTAGCGCCACCCGTGAAAGCGGCAGTACAGCAACGGGGCGCGGCCGGACACTTCCTGGAACGGGTCGTCCTCCCACAGCATCTTGTTGCCGCGGTGCGGGCAGATGTTGTGGAAGGCGCGGATCACCTGATCTTTGCCGCGCACGACGATGATCGAGGTGTTCACGAACCTGAACTCGCGGGTGAAGTAGCTGCCCGAGCGGGGGACTCGTTCGACTCTCCCCACGTAAAGCCAAGTCTTCCTGAAGACGTGCTCGCGTTCCTTCTCGTAGAACTCTTCGGATACACAATCTTCGAGCGACACCGGGCCGCGGCCGAGTTCGGGATATGCGTCGGTCCAGTGCCCGTTTGGGGGCTTGGCGACGGCGATGGGCTGATTCATCCCCGCGTACCTCCTACCTGGTGCGGCCGACGCTAGCAGCTGCGGGGACCCCCAATAAGGTGTACGAACGCAACACCCTGTTGCATACTTGGAACACCGCCCATGGAAAATAATCTGCCCTTTGACCTCGATGCCCTGCTGGTATTCGGCAAGGTGGTGGACTGCCGCAGCATCTCGAAGGCGGCGACGGCACTCGGCATGCCCAAGTCCACGGTGAGCCGGAAGCTGACCAAGCTCGAATCCGACCTGGGCATCAAACTACTGCGGAAAAACACCCACCAGCTGACGGTCACCGACATCGGCGAGCAGATCTACGAGCACGCGATGAGCATCCGAACCGAGGCCAACGGCGTACGGGCCCTCGTGGAGGGCAGTCGGCAGGAACCCCAGGGCGAACTGCGGGTCGCAATACCGGTAAGCCTGGGCATCGACTACGCATCTCGCGTCGGGGCCACGTTCTTGCAGCGTTACCCGAACTCGCGCTTGGACATTCGGTTGGTCGACAACATCGTCGACCCGGTCAAGGACGGTTACGACGTCGTGTTCGGCCCCGGCCCGCTACAGGATTCGACGCTGATCGCGCGGAAGGTCTTCGACCTGAACCTGTTCCTCTGCGCCTCAACCGATTTCGTAGCGCGAATGAAGGATCCGATTACCGAACCCGCACAGGTGAACACTCTGCCGTTCATCGACTTCGGCTTCTGCGGGCCGCAAAAGCTCAAGCTGACGGTGACCAAACTGGACAGACGACACGAGTTGTCACCACGAGTACGTGCGCGGGCCAACAACTTTCAAGTGTGCAAGGAGTACATCCTGCAGGGACTCGGCATCGGCGCCATGCCCACGCAGATCATCTGCACCGAGGAACTGCGCGAGGGCACCATCGTGCCGATCCTGCCCGAGTGGGCGGTCGAGCCGCTGGCCGTGCACATGATCTATCCCTTCGAGCTGTCCTTCTCCACCTTGATCAGCGCCTTCTATGACACCGCGTGTCAGATCATCGTCGAGAACATCGCCAGGGCGCAGTCCTGGAGTTCGTCCGAGTTGAGGGATAATCGCGTCATGCCCAGTGAACCCTCGCATCCACCGCGGCCCGCGCCGAAACCGAAGCGGGTGCACGTCACGCCCGAGGACGTGGAGCGGTTCGGCGACGAGGAGCAGGTGCGCGACGCGTGGGACGAGCGCCGGCTGCGCGACGAACAACCGCCGCATCACCACTAGCCCGCCGCGCCGTGCGGAAGGCACTGGCGAAGCTCGACCCCGCTGAGTGAGACTGGAAGCTATGAGTTTGGTGGAGAAGCTGCTCCCGCAGGTGCTGCGGGTGCACAACACTTTCTATCAGAAGACGAACGGCTGGATCGGCCACCGTACGCTGTGGATACCTAGTCTGCTGCTGCATACCGTCGGCGCGAAGACCGGTAAACAGCGCACGACGTCGCTGACCTACGCCCGCGACGGGGACAACTATCTGGTGGTCGCCTCCAAGGGCGGTGCGCCCGAATCCCCGGGCTGGTACCACAACCTGAGGGCGAATCCCGACGTCGAGATCAACGTCGGCCCAAGACGTTTCGCCGTCACCGCCCGACCCGTGCTGCCAGACGATCCTGACTATCCGCGGTTGTGGCAGATCGTCAACAAGAACAATCAAAACCGCTACAACGAATACCAGACGAAGACGTCGCGGCCGATTCCCGTCGTCGTCCTGGCCCCGAAACCTTGAACTTCAGCTGAACAAATCAAGAACCGCCGGTGTGAGCGCAATCGGTCCCAGCGGGCGTCTTGCAGGACGTCGCGTCGGTCATGCGAAGCTACGTGTTCGATGGCCGGACCGAAGGAGAAAAAGTAGTGAGAGCCCTCGTCGCGGGCGCCGCCGGGTTCCTCGGGTCCCACCTGTGCGATCGTCTCCGCCGCGACGGCATCGAAGTCATCGGACTCGACAACTTCTGCACCGGCAGGCGCGAGAACATCGCGCAGCTCGACGGGGATCCGAGCTTCGGTTTCGTCAAGCATGACGTCACCCGGCCGGTCGACGCGGTCGTGCCGGGTCCGCTGGACGTCATCTTCAATCTGGCCTGTCCCGCTTCGCCGCGCGCCTACCAGCGGGATCCCCTGTTCACCCTGGAGACCAACTACGTCGGGACCAGGAACCTACTGGAACTGGCGCGCGAGCGGGGAGCAACGTTTCTGCAGGCCTCCACCAGCGAGGTCTACGGGGATCCGACCATCCATCCGCAGGCCGAGAGTTACTGGGGCAATGCCAACTGCTTCGGGGTGCGGGCCTGCTACGAGGAAGGCAAGCGGGTCGCGGAGACGCTGACGCTCGAGTACGCGCGTCGCTACCGCGTTCCGATCAAGGTCGTCCGCATCTTCAATACCTACGGTCCAAGGATGGATCCAGAGGATGGCCGAATCATCTCGTCGTTCATCGTCCAGGCGCTGCGCGGGGAACCGATCACCGTCTTTGGGGACGGCAGCCAGACCCGTTCCTTTTGTTATGTCGACGATCTCGTCGACGGGCTCGTCAATATGGCGGCGAGCGACGCCTCGTTCACCGGACCCGTCAACCTCGGCAGCCCGGCCGAACGCAGCGTCCTCGAAACCGTGAGCATTATCAAGGAAATGACCGGATCGCCTTCGCCGACGGTCTTTGAACCACTGCCGCCGGACGACCCGAAGCAGCGCAAGCCGGACATCGCCCTCGCCGAGTCCTCCCTCGGCTGGGTTCCACGAATCTCGTTCGAAGACGGCGTCGAACGGACGATCGACTATTTCAGACGCATCGTCGGCGCAGACTCCGGTGGGGGCATCCAGCGATGAGAATTGTGCTGGCAACACTGGGAACTCGGGGTGATGTCGAGCCGTGCGCCACCATCGGTCGGGAGCTGCAGCGCCGAGGTCACGATGTCACCATGGCGGTGCCGCCCAACTATGTTGGCTTCGTCGAGTCGGCGGGCCTTGCGGCGGTCCCCCACGGCCCGGATCAGGTTGAGCAGAACGCGAATATCGCCCGGAAATACGGAGAGACGCCGAACCCTGTCTTCATGGCGTGGGTGATTTCAGAGGACCTCAAACGACTCTGGCCGCAGCTGGGCACGGCGCTCACGTCGCTGGCGGACGGGGCCGACCTGTTGTTGACCGACGCGAGCCAGCAGGGGCTGGCCGCCAATGTTGCGGAATACTACGACATTCCGCAGGCCGCACTGCATATCTACCCGCTCGGGCGTGATACGTCGACGCAAGTTACCAAAGACGCCGAAGACGCTCTGCGCCAAACGTTGGGTCTACCGGAGGAACCGGGACCCTCGGTGCGACAACCGCTGGAGATCCAGGCCTACGACGAACTGTTCTTCCCCGGGCTGGCAGCCGAGTGGGCGAAATGGGATGTCCGAAGGCCTTTCGTCGGCGGGCTGACGCTGGAGCTGACGACGGACGTCGACGACGAGGTGTCGTCATGGATTGCCGCGGGAACGCCGCCGATCTACTTCGGCTTTGGCAGCAGCGCGCGAGTCGCGTTTCACGCCGGCTTGCTCGAGATGATCAGCGGGGCCTGCGCGCAATTGAGCGAACGCGCGCTGATCTGCAGCGGCGTAAGTGATCTGGCCGATACGTCGCGATTCGACCACATCAAGGTGGTGGGCGCGGTGAACCACTCGGCCGTCTTTCCCGCTTGCCGCGCGGTCGTTCACCACGGAGGTCCCGGCACCACGTTCGCCGGCATACGCGCCGGCAAACCTACGTTGGCCCTTGCGGTTTCGGTCGATCAGCCGATGTGGGCCGCCGCGGTCGGCCAGCTGGGCGTCGGCATCGGACGGCACTTCTCCGCAACCACCCCGGATTCGCTGCTCGCCGATCTGCGCGCCATCCTGACTCCGCACTGCATCGCTCGAACCCTCGACGTCGCCGCTCAGATGGCCACACCCGCCGAAAGCGCTGCCACGGCCGCCGATCTGGTGGAAGCCACGGTCGGCCAGGACTCGGGGTGAACCCCTGTCAGTGCTCGTCGGCCGAGTGGTGAATGTGCATGTCCGAAACGTTGCGATATGACGGGAAGTCGAAGTCGGGGAAGGCGCAGATGTCGCCGCGATCCCGGACCCGCTCTAACCAATAGCTCTGATCGGCGGCCGATGTGCAGGCGTAGAGCTTCATATACGTCGCCGCGAAGGGGAACACGAAGCCATTGCCGACCGCCTGCCAGACGGCCGCCGCCACGCCGGGGGTTTCGACCCCTCGATAATCGTCCATCACGATCACGCCACGCTCGGCCGTGTGCGTCACGGCGAGCCTGATGTCGTTGGCCACGCACTGGTAGGCGTGACAACCGTCGACGTGGACGAAGCGCAGTGCCCGTTCTCCCAGATCAAGCGCCGACGATTCGCAGACCTCCAGCGTTGGCCGGCGGGTGTGGAACCGATCCCAGTTGGTCAGGAACTGCTGCTGATCCAGGCCCGAGTACTCCTGGCGCGGGGCCTGCGCGATGTCGGCGTGATCCATCACGGCGCCGAACAGATCGCAGATCACCAGGTCTTCATCGTCACGCAGGCCGTAACCCATCAAGATGGCGGACTTGCCCTGGTACGCGCCGATCTCCAACATGTCACCCTTGATGCCCTCGGCCGTCTGGCACGCGAGCAGGTGGCTGAAGAGCTCGACGTCGGCCTCGAAGAACCAACCGTCGACGTTGTTCATCTGCTCGGTATAGAGAGCCCAGGCGGCATCGCTCATGACGCGCTCCTGCGCATGGACTCCTCCAGTGCGGTTGTGGGCTGGCGAATTTTGCGGCGGTCAAATTGGCGGCCGTGGGTGAACCGTATCAATTCTGCGCCCAACCGCAATCGATGCTCTTAGCCAAGAGCTGTTCTCAGTGCGGCTTTCGGTCCTCTAGGCCGAGAGTGAAGACCCGCACCTCGGCCGACTTGCCCTTCAAAGCGTGCGTTCCTCGGTCGAGGAGTCCGTGCGGTCGACTGGTCAGCGCGTCCACGCACGAACCGGTGAGAAGGATGGCGTCGCCGGTGGCCTTGGTGAGTTGCTCGACGCGGGCAGCGACGTTGACGGTGTCACCGATCAGCGTGAATTCGAGCTTGCTTCCGCCGCCGATAGTGCCCGCGATCACCGTACCGGTGTTGATGCCGATGCCGATGCGGAGCTCACCGCCGAATCGCTCGGCCACGAGGCGGTGAATCGCGACCGCCGCGGCCACCGCGGCGTCGGCGTGGTTTGCGAGGTCGTTAGGGGCGCCGAACACGGCCAATGCTCCGTCGCCGAGGAACTTGTTGACGTGACCACCGCCCTCGACGACGGCGGGCACGACGATTTCGAATAGCGCGTTGAGCCGGCCGACCGTGTCCTCGGCGGAGTTCGCCTCGGCGAACGGGGTGAAGTCACGGATGTCGACGAACATCACGGTCACCTCGCGCCGTTCACCGGTGAAGACGTCGTCGCCCTGCTGTAGCAGTCGCGCGGCGAGGGCCGGGTCGACGTAGGTGCCGAACGCGCCCTGAAGCCGTTGTCGCTCAGCCAAACCCGTCTGCATGCGGTTGAACGACGCCGACAGGGCGCCCAAGTCGTCGTCCTGAACGACCGGCAAGCGTTGGCTATAGTCCCCTGCCGCAACACGTTCGGCGCCTTTGGCGAGGTCGCGAATGGGTTGCAGGGATGGCGAGAATCCAAGTCCGACGGAGATCGGCACCGCGAATACAACCGCCAACCCGCCTCCGATGACGACCGCGAGGATGGGGATATCACCGACGCGATTGAACACGGTCGCAAGCAAGGCGCCACCGACGGCGAACCCGAACGCGACCGCAACCATGGACACGTTCGACCGGGCGGCAAAGGTCGGGCGCTGACGTGGCAGGGAGTCGCCGATGCCCGTGTCGCCAGCCAGGGCGAGCCTAGGTGGCCGCCATGCTGCCTCCACGCTGTTATGGAGCGCGACCAACTGGACCGCTACTCCGATGGTGGCAGCCAATACGCCGTATTGCACCAGCCGTATCCAACCGGCTCCGGCGATCGCGCCGACAATGACTGCCAACGCGGCGGCCAGGAAACCGGCGACCCATACCGTGCGAGAAGTCGTCCGGCGGCTAAAGACATAAGTGCCCTCCAGGGCCGTCAGCCGATCGACCTCGTGGCTGGCTGCCCACCGCTCGGCGGGGCGCGCCCATCGGCGATCTGGAAGGACCATCAAACATGCGAGCAGCAGCTCTGCCACGACGGTGATGGCCGCAGCGGCAATGTAGCGACCCGACTTCTCGAGCGCGACGATCGGAAATGACACGAATGTGAGGTAGATCGGCAGCGAGATGAAGAACGAAATCACGCCGCCCGCCCAGGTATACCGCGCCCCGTACCGATCCCAAGTCCACTGCCAGATGCGATCCATGTCGGGAGATTAAGTCGTCGTTGGCCACGATGTGCGGGAAAAGGGCCGCATCGGGTCGGCTGCGGCGTCGGGGCAGGATGTCTCTCATGGTCGCCGCCTACCGCGCGCCTATGCGATCCCGCAACGATGCCGTCGAGCCACAGGCCGCCATCGATCGCGCTCGGCGGCTCGGCGTGTGCGGGTTTGGCCAACTGGTGAGCCGGTCGGGCGAAGAGGAGCGGCTTGCCCATCGGGTCGCCCGATTCGCCGACCTCGACGAAGGCTCGTTCGTGTGGACCCGCGACACCCACGGGTGGTTCTGGCTGGGCCGCATCTCCGGGCCTTACGTCTGCGACGCCGACGAAGCCGCTGCAGCGGTGGATTTGGTGCACATACGACCCTGCGAGTGGCTGTCCATGCCAATCCTGGAACACGATGCGCCGACCGCCGTCGTCGCCACATTCGGTCGGGGTGGACGGAACTTTCAAGAAATCCACCACCCCTCGATTGGCGTTCAGACACAACGGATTTGGGATGCGCGCACTCAGGTGGGAGAGAGCTAATGCGCTGCGGGGCGCGCGCCGCTGAAGCAGGCGCCGGTGGAGCTCCTGTACGTCTCGTGAATTAGGCCTACCCGTCAAGCTTCGACGGCGAACAACGCCCACTCGCCCGTCACGCCCTTGAGAACGTGCTCGCCGCGAGCGGCGAACTTGAGGCCCGACCCGGCGACCAGGTCGATGACGATGCGCGAAACGAGCACCTCGCCGGCCCCGGCCGCTGCCGCCACACGCGCTGCGATGTGGACGGCGATGCCGCTGATGTCGTCGTCCCGCAACTCGACCTCACCCGTGTGTACCCCGGCCCGCACCTCGAGGCCCAGGCTGCGCATTACGTCACGGATCGCCATGGCGCACCGGATGGCGCGGGCGGGCCCGTCGAACCGGGCGAGGAAGCCGTCGCCCGTCGTGTTGACCTCACAACCCTGGAACCGTGCGAGCTGGCGCCGTACTTGGACGTCGTGCCTGCCGAGCAGCTCCTTCCATCGCTGATCGCCAAGCTCTACCGCCCGCTTCGTGGAGTCGACGATGTCGGTGAACAACACCGTGGCCAGGACGCGCTCGACCGCCGGCTTCGGGCGGACGCCGGTGAGGAACTCCTCGACCTCGTCGAGCAGGGCATCGGCGTCGCCCGTAAAGAACAGATGGTCGGCGCCGTCGATCTCGACGAACTTGGCCCCGGCGATGCGGTCGGCGACGTAGCGGCCCATCTCGCACCTCACCATCCGGTCGTCGCGCCGGTGCACCACGAGCGTCGGCGCCTGGATCGCGGGCAGCACGTCACGGATGTCCAGGTGCGGATAGAGCGCGAAGATGTTGCGGACCATGCCCGGGCTGGCGGCCACGCGCTGCAACCGCGCCCACCACCGCCGGAAATCGGCGTCGCCCCGCCGACTCGGAGCCCATGCACCCAATCCGACGCCTTCACCCCAGCCGGTCGCACTCACCTCGACCAACGCCGACAGCTGCTCCTCGGTGACGCCGAGCGGGTAGTCAGTCGTTCGGAGCAGGCGGGAGAACGAGCCATATAGGACAAGCGCATCCACGCGATCTGGATGGCCGGCCGCTGTCAGCATCGCCATCGTGCCACCCTCCGAAACGCCCACAAGGTCGGCGCGTTTACATCCGGCCGCGTCCATGACGGCGCGCAGGTCATCGACGGACTCTTCCAACGTCGGCGCGTGCATTACCGGATCCGAGAGACCGGTGCCCCGCTTGTCAAAGGTGACGACGCGACGAAAGGACGCGAGCCGCGAGTAGAAGTGAACGACCGACGGCTCCTCCAACATGATGTCGAGGTGCGAGATGAAGCCGGGCGCGACAACGAGGTCGGGCCCGTCTCCGGTCACCGAGAACGCGATGTTGAGGCCACCGCTCTGGGCGTAGTGAATGTCCGGCGGGACGTTCATGGTCGAACCTTACGCCGCGCGGGCCATGCCAAGAGCCACTTGACGGTCGAAACAGCGGCGCACAAATCGGGCTGCGGAAACAGCTACGGTGCATTGCATGCGTCGTGTGGACTACGTCATTCACTATGTCGAGTCGCTGCGCCGGTCGGTGGCGTTTTACCGGGACGTGATCGGGCTTCGGGTGCGGATTGAGGGCGACGGCTATGTCGAGTTCGAAATGGAGAACACGAAGTTCTCGCTTTTCGAACGCGCGAAGCTGCCCGAGCTCATCGGTCGCGAGGGCGGCGACCCGCCCTGCGGTGAGATCGGTTTCCTGATCGACGACGTCGATGCGGAAGCAGCACGGTTGCGCGGACTCGGGGTCGACATCCTGAGCGGACCAGTGGATCGACCATGGCACGAGAGGACGCTGCACATCGCCGACCCCGACGGCAACATCATCGAATTCGCGCAGAAGCTGCGGTGATCCTCGCCGTCGACCTCGGTAAGACGTCCTGCCGGGCCGCGGCAGACGGCCGCAGGGCCGAGGGCGCGGGCGCGCCGGGGCTCGCGACGCCCGGCGGCGTTCGGGCCGCGGAGGCGGCGATCCTGGCCGTCGCGCGCGAGTTCGGCCCGGTCGACGAGGTGATCGTCGGCGCGGCCGGCGCGCTCGCGGCGCCGGACGCAACGCGCGCGCTGGGCGATGCGCTGCTGAAATCGCTTCGGGCGCAACGCGTCGCCGTGACCAGTGACGCGGTGATCGCGCACGCGGGCGCGCTGAACGGGCAGCCGGGCGTCGTGCTGATTGTGGGCACCGGTGTCGTGGCGCTCGCCATCGACGCGAACGGCGCGCTACGTACCGCCGACGGTTGGGGCCCCTGGCTGGGCGACGAGGGCGGCGGCGCGTGGATCGGCGCCGCCGGGCTACGCGCGGCGTTGCGCGCTCACGACGGCCGCGGACCGTCCACCACGCTGCTCGACGCCGCCCGCGCCCGCTTCGGCGCGCCGGAGAGCTGGTCCGCGCAGCTCACCGGTGCCGCGGGGCTCGCGTCGTTCACGCCGGACGTATTCGCCGCGCATGGTGACGCCGCGGCGCTGGCGATCATCAGCGCCGCCGCCGAGGCGCTCGCCGCGACCGCCCGTGCGGCCGGGGATGGCTCGGTGGCGATGGTCGGCGGACTGGCCGGAGTCCAGGCGCTGCGCGCGCAGCTCGACCTCATCCCAGCCGCCGGCGACGCGCTCGACGGCGCGCTGCAACTACGGAAGATCCACGAGCCGTATGTGCTTCGCGTGCAGGAGGATTCGAAAGCCGTTGTCCCGCAAGGGCTCGATGCGCTCGCCACCGAGGCGGTGCGGCCAGACCTTGACGATCTCGATGCGCGCCCCATCGCCGAGGTCGTCGCGCTGCTCGTTGCCGCCGAAGGCGATGCGCACGGCGCGGTGGCGGCGGCGGTCCCGTGGATCGCGGCGGCGGCCGAGGCGATCGCCGCGCGGCTCGAGCGCGGCGGCCGCCTGGTCTACGCCGGCGCCGGAACGCCGGGGCGGCTCGGGGTGCTCGACGCGGCCGAGTGCGCGCCGACCTTCGGCACCGACCTGGTGCGCGGCGTCATCGCCGGCGGACCGGCGGCGCTGACCGAGGCGATCGAGGGCGCCGAAGACGCGTTCGATCCCGCCGATCTCGCGGACCTGACCGCCGCCGACGCGCTTGTCGGGATCACGGCGTCGGGCCGCACGCCGTATGTGCTCGGGGCGCTTGAGCACGCGCGCGCGGCGGGCGCCCTGACCGTCGCGATCGTCAACAACCCGGGCACCGAGGCGTCCGCCGACGTGGTGATCGAACTGTTGACCGGGCCCGAGGTGCTCGCCGGCTCCACGCGGCTGACCGCGGGCACAGCCCAGAAGGTGGTGCTCAACGCGCTCTCGACGAGCGTGATGATCGCGCTCGGCAAGGCGTACGGACCGCGGATGGTCGACGTGCGCGCCACCAATGCGAAGGTGCGCCGCCGGGCGGTGCGCATCGTCCGCGACGCGGCCGGCGTCGACGAGGAGGCCGCGACCGCCGCACTCGCCGCCGCCGGCGGTCACGCCAAGACCGCGATCGTGGCGCTGCTCGCGGGCGTCGACGCGGCCGAGGCCGCCGCCCGGCTCGACCGGGCCCGCGGACGCGTGCGCGACGCCCTCGGCGGGACATGAATGAAGATGTCCCCGGGCCGGCGTCACGCCCGTATCGTGAGGACCGTGTGCGAGCCAGCATGTGGCCGGCCATCTCCTGTCAGCCGCCGTCGGCTGCTGATGGCGGCCGGCGCGGGTGTGGCGTCCCTGGTCGGCGGCTGCTCGAGTGCGACGCGAACGGACTCTGCCTCGGTGTCTGAGACCCACCCGAAGCTACGTTTGCCTTCGGCTCCTCCCCCGACGCCGACAATCAGTGCAAGCCTGACCGCTGCGACTCCGGCACTGTTGCTATGCCGGGACGCCTGGGGGGCGCGACCGGCCCGCTCCGGAGGGAAGCGCCACACCATCACCCGGATGACCCTCCACCACGAGGCCGTCGTCCTTGGCGAAAATCGCAATGCCCCAAGCCATCTCAGACAGGATCAGCGATACCACCAGGACCAGCACGGGTGGATCGACATCGCCTATCACGTCGGCGTCGACCGCAATGGCAACATCTATGAACTGCGGAGCACCGAGTTCGCCGGCGACACCGCGACTGACTACGACACGACGGGCCATTTCCTGGTCCTCTGCGAAGGAGACTTCGATCAGGAGGCCGTGCCGGAGGCCCAGCTGCAGGGAGCAGCTCGCGCGTTCGCATGGGCGGCTCAGAATTTTCACATTGCGACCGACACACTGGCGGGCCATCGGGACCTGGCCCAAACCTCTTGCCCCGGTGGAAACCTGTACGCCCATATTTCCTCGGGCGACCTCAAGCGCCGCATTGACGACCTCCTCGGCGCAGGCGGAGTGGACCTCCAGCGCTTCTGCGGTCCTGACGCGGCCGCAAAAGTCGCGTCAATCGAGGCCGGCGACTGACCGGTTGGGCCCAAGCCAGTCAACGTGTGACGCGTAGTCCCTTTCGCTCCTCAAGCTCCTCTTCGGTAACACGTTCGAGCATCGGTTGCCCGGGCACGCAGAACAATGTGAGGACGAAGCTACAAGGAATGTCAGTCCGGTTGTTAGCGTTTTGATAGTGGATTACGTCGCCGCCGAGCCCCCAGAACGCGTCTCCGGCACGGAGGACGCGTGGCGCCTCACCCTCGAGTTCGAACAACATTTCACCGTCGATCATGTAGCCGAATCCCGGACCGCCAGGAAGGCGATGTGGTGGGTAACCGACAGCGCCCGGTGGAAGGTTGATAAGAACAGTCATCACGTGGGCATTTTCAGGAAGAGACGGTGACCGTACTTCCTGCAGCACTGTAATTGTCGATTTCGATTCGGAGTCAGTCGTATCCCGCAACATTCGTTATCCTCCTGGTGGGACTGGGATCACTTGAGTCCCATTCGATTTCCTACCTGCCGCGGCTGGAGTATGCGTCGATCCAGTCGGAGTATCGAGTAGTGAAGATGGTGGCGTTCTCGTCGGGTTCGAGGCTGTGATCGTCGATCACCGCACCGAAGTATGGCGCCTCGGCGTCGGTCACGACCTCACGTTGATCACCGATGGCGGCAAGGCCCATGCGGACAAAGTCGTCCATCCCGAGTGCCTCGGGTCCGGCGATCTCCGTTACTCCGTTGATAGGCGGCCCTACAGCCGCGCGCGCGACGGCGGTGGCGACATCGTCGGCGGCGATAGGACGGAACAAAGCGTGCGGCAACCTGACAATGTCTCCCTCTGTCGCGGAATCGGCCAAGCCGACCGCGAATTCGTAGAAGGGAGTTGCTCGCACGATCGAATACGGCCGGCCCGATTCCTTGATCAGGTTCTCCTGAGCTGCTTTCGCAGTGTTGTAGCCGCTATCTGGCATGACCTGCGCGCCCACCACGGACAACGCGACGTGGTGTTTGACTCCCGCTTCCCGTTCAGCAGAAAGGAGATTCGTTGTCGTGGTAGTGAAGAAGTGCATTACGGGTTCATCGTCGAACAATGGTGAATCGGCGACGTCGACCAGGACATCCGCACCAGCGACAGCGGTGGCGAGACCTTCACCGGTGAGTGAATCGACACCTGATCGGCGTGAGGCGGGGACCACGTCGTGTCCCTGCGCGCTGAGCTTGGACGCGACTTTCGAGCCGATCAGACCACGCCCACCCATGACTACGATCTTCATGATGAACCCTTCAAAGTTGCTTGTTATAAAGGGATTTTGGACCTTAACGGTTCACTATCAAATAGGTTCACCGGGGAATTTCAGGTCGAAGCGTCTGCATAGTTCGGGGACACTGTCGACATCCATCTCCAGTTCGTACCGCGCACAGAGTTCATCAAGGGCCGCTGTCGATACCTTGTCCACACCGCCGAGGTCAGAAAGCTCGTCGAAGAATTGCTCAAATCCTGCGGGCGAAATGATTTCAAGGATGCGGGCCGGCTCATCGCCCGCGTTCCAGAACGTATGCCATTGGCCCCGCGGCTTGAAAATGAAGTCGCCGGGTAGGCCGTAGAGCACCTCATCGCCAAGCAAAGCGCCCACGCGTCCCTCGATGATCCAGCTGTACTCATCTTCGTTGTGGTGGCGATGAAGCGGCGAGGCTAGCGCTCTGGGCGACATCGGATGCTCGAGGACCGAGAAGCGTCCTTGCGCGTGAGCCCAATCGACGATGTGGCGGACACCGACCGTCCCAAGGAACACCGACTTGCCCTCGGTGCGGCCGACGGACTTGGCCGGCGGGCCGCCTGGCCTCAAGATGTCGTCTGTCGCGCGGGCTGCGGCCGGGTGCTTGTTGTATTCGCGTGACACTAATGCTCCTTAGCTGGGTGCGCGGCCTATTAGTTTGCGCAACACAGTTTTTCGATCCAGCTTGCTACCGGCAGCGGACCTTCATCGGGTTAGATGCGGCCGGCCATGAAGCCGCCGTCGACGTTGAGAATCGCGCCTGTGACCCAGCTGGCCTGGTCTGAGAGCAGATAGGTGACGGCGTTGGCGACGTCAGCTGGGGTGCCGACTCGTCCCAGGGGATGAAGCGGTGCGAAAGCGTCAAGCGTGGCGTCGATCTCGTCCTTCGGTAACCACCGCTCGAGGGCGGGGGTCTTGACGGCGGCCGGTGCCACCGCGTTGACCCGAATCTGATGCGCGGCAAGCTCGATGGCCAAGTTATGGGTGAGCGCGTGCAGCCCGGCTTTTTGCATCGAGTGCCCACACGATGGGGTTTGACCGATGGCCTGGTGCGCCCACATGCTGCCGATGTTGACGATGGAGCCGCCCTCCCCACGGGCGATCATGCCCTCAACGACGGTCTGCGTCAGGAAGAACAGGGCATAGTTGAGCTCCATGAACGAGTCGTAGAACTGCTCGTCGTACTCGAGAAACGGCTTGGGGTCGAAGATTCCGGCCGAGTTGACCAACAGAGTCGCGTCGCTGTGATCCTCGGAGAGCGCGCGCCGGACATCCGCTATCGCAGCGCGATCCGTCAGCTCGGCGGCGAGGCCCCAGGCTTCGCCGCGCTGGCTCGTCAGCTGAGTGACGGTGTCGTCGACACGCGCTTTCGAGCGTCCGACGATGACCGCGCTCCCGCCGTGATCGACGATGTCGATCGCGACCTGCCGGCCCATACCGGCACTGCCGCCGACAACGATGACCTTCTTGCCCTCGAAATGCATATGCGGGTTCCCTTCCTATTCCTCCAGACGACTCCGACCGGACCGCCGCTCGTCGCATCGGCAACGCGTACCGGCCTGAGCCAGGGCGCCTGGCGAACGGGATGGCAATCCCGCCCTGTCCTAGTCCTACTGAGACTGCAGCCAGGCGGGGTGAGCTGTCATCACCCCCACCACCTATTCACCCGGGTGAGCAATGCGCCGCCGTGCAGAGTGCATGGATTATGTTGCGCGATAGTTAGTTTGGTGGCCTAAATGAAGTTACGTTGAATGGCGCGCCATCTGCTTTGCGAGACCTGGATTGTTCGCCCTCCATCGGAAATCAGCGTCGAATCAGGGCCATGGCGCGTACGCTGAGCGATATGGTCAAGACCAAGACCAAGACCAAGGTCTGCGTACATTGCGGCCATACGTTCGATCCGAACGACCGATGGCGTGACCTGTCTGATCCGGAATGGCTTCCGGCCGCATCAGCCTATTGTTCGCATGATTGTAGCGACCGGTTCCATTGCGAAATGGGGCATTGCTGCTCGACGCACGCGAAGGAGAAGGCTCGGCGCGAAGCCGCCAAGGCGCGCCCCGCCGACGGCTAGGAGGGCATAGCGGACTCTACGTCTGCGGGCCCGACCCAGCCCCGTGCCGCGGGTGGTACAAGAGAGCGCGAACCAGCGGGCGCGGCCCCACGGACCGAAGCATCTGGCTGGCCGGTCGTACGCGTACCCGCTTCGGCCACCAGAACCAGCGTCCCATCACCGTCATGATCGACGGCGTGATGAGCGATCGGACGACGAAGGTGTCGAACAACAGGCCGATACCGATCGTCGTGCCGAATTGGCCGATCGCCCGGAGATCGCTGGTGATCATCGTGGCCATGGTCACGGCGAACACCACACCGGCGGCAGTCACCACCGGGCCGGTCACACCCATGCCGCGGATGAGTCCCGTTTTCAGGCCCGCTCCGATCTCTTCCTCGATCCGGGACACCAGCATCAGGTTGTAATCGGATCCCACCGCCAGGAGCACGATCAACGCGAATTCGGTTGCCACCCAGTGCAACTGGAAGTTACCAAGGTGCTGCCAGATCAGCGTCGAGAATCCGAAGGCGGCCCCCAACGACAACACGATGGTGCCGACGATGACACCCGCTGCGACCAAAGCGCGGGTGACGATCACCATGATGATGAAGATGAGCACGATCGAGGCCACCCCGGCGATCATCAGGTCGTACTTGGCTCCGTTGGCGATGTCGTAAAACGTCGCGGCCGTACCGCCGAGGTAGATGTCGGCATTCTCCAGCGAGGTGAGTTTCAGCGCCTCCTTGGCTGCTTGGCGCTCCTGATCGACGGACGCGATTCCCTTTGTCGTCGCCGGATCCACTGCGTGAGTGATGATGAAGCGAGCGGCCTTGCCGTCCGGCGACACCATCAAGCTCAACCCCAGCAAGAAGTCTGGGTTCTGGAAGATCTCGGGCGGCAGGTAGAACAGGCTCTCCACCTGAGAGTCGTTGAAGGACTTGCCCATCACGGCGTTTGTGTCGGTCAGCCGGTCGAACTGATCGATCAGACTGTCGAACGAGCTGTAGATGGTCAGCGTCGTATCCCGGATCGACTTCGTGACGGCGATGTTCTCAGGAATGATCGCCAGCAATTCGCGCGTGGCGCTAGCCGTGTGGTTGAGGTCGCTGGTGAGAGCGTGGAACTTTTCGGCCAATTGATCGAATCCGTCCAGGGCGTCGAACAGGCTTCGTAGCGACCAGCAGATCGGGATGTCGTAGCAGTGCTTCTCCCAGTAGAAGTAACTGCGAATCGGTCTCCAGAAGTCATCGAAATCCGCGATATGGTCCCGGATCTCGTCCGTGATGGCCGCCGTCTCCCCCGTGGTTTTCGAGCTGTCGTCCGCGAAATTAGCGAGCTTCTGGGTCACCTCGTACTGGCGCTCCAACAGGGCGATCTGGGTGTCGAGGAAACCCGTGATCTTCTTGATGTCGGCGATGCGGTCCTTCAGGTAATTCAAGTTGCTACGGATCGGCGCGCTTTGCACGCTGAGCTGGAACGGAATGGATCCGTCTTGAATCGGCGGCCCGAGGGGTCTGGTGATGCTCTGCACCCGTTCGATGCCGGGCACCCGGAAGATGGCACCGGCAATCTTGTCCAGGACCAGCATGTCTCTGGGATTGCGCAGATCGTGGTCCGATTCGATCATCAGAAGGTCCGGGTTCAATCGGGCCTGGGTGAAGTGTTGATCGGCCGCGGTGTACGCCTTCACCGACGAGGCACTCTCCGGCAGGTAGTACAGGTCGTTGTAGCGCGGAGTGAAGCCCATCAAGCCGATTGCGCCGACGATCGCCAGGATGACCGAGGTGGCGAGGATGGGCGCAGGCCACCGCACGATGGCGGTCGCCAAACGGCGCCAGCGGGTGTAGTTGAACTCGCGCTTCGGGTCGAACAGGCCGAAGCCGCTTGCGAACGCGATCAGCGCCGGCGTCAGCGTGACCCCCGCGGCCACCACCACCAGCAGACCCACCGCGCACGGAAACGCGAGCGAACTGAAGTACGGCAGCCGGGTGAATTTCAGGCAGGCCAGCGCCCCGACGATCGTCAAACCCGAGCCCAGAACCACCTTGGTGACACCGGCGAAGGTGTCGTAGTAGGCGGCTTCGCGGTCCAGCCCCCGTTCGCGGCCCTCCTGGTAGCGGCCGACCATGAATATCGCGTAGTCGGTCCCCGCCGCGATGGCCAGGGCCGTCAGCAAGTTGACCGCGAAGGTCGACAGCCCCATGATGCCGGTTTCGCCGAGCAGCGCCACCACCCCGCGGCCGGTGGCCAGTCCGACGAACAGGATGACCATCGTCAGCAGCACCGTGCCGATGGATCGATAGACGAACATCAGCATGATCGCGATGATGATGATGGTGATGATCGTCATCTTGGCCAGGCTTGCATCGCCGACAACGATCGTGTCGGCGGTCAGGGCTCCCTGACCGGCGACGTAGGCCTTCACCCCCGCCGGCGGCTTCGAGTCCGCGACGATTTTGCGGACCGCGGCAACTGACTTGTCGCCGATTGCTCCGCCCTGGTCACCGCGCAGATTGACCTGGACATAGGCGGCCTTGTGGTCGTGGCTCTCGACGCCGGAGGACGTGAATCGCTGTCCCCAGAAATTCAGCGCGTGCTCGACATGCTCGTGGTCCCCCTGCAGCTTTTTGACCAGATCGTCGTAATACCGGTGGGCGTCCTCGCCGAGAGGTTTGTCACCGACCAGGGTCACCAGGACGAGGTTGTCGGAGTCGTACTCCTTGAATTTCGCCCCGATGTGCTTCATCCCGGTCACCGAAGGAGCGTCGGATGGCGAAAGCGGTACCGAGACCTCCTCGGCAACCTTCTCCAACTGTGGGACGAAGACGTTGACACCGACCGCGATCAGCAGCCAGAACACGACGATCGGCAGCGCCAGGACGCGGATGGTGCGGGCCAGACGTGGTTTGCGCTCAATTTCGGTGCGCTGCGGGACCGGGATTTCGTCGGTGTCGCTCGTATCGTCGGTCACGCGGACTTGTCCAAGCAGGAAACCTGCGCGTCCCGGTTGTTGACCTGTTGTTGGTCGACCAGTTTGCCGTCGACGGTGATGCGGCAGCCGATGGAGGGGCTGTCACCTTGGGCGACGACGTAGGCGAAGATGCCAGGCATCTCGGCGACGATCGTCTTCGACCACGGCAATGTGGTGAAGTCGGCCTTCTGCGGTAGTGACTCCGCGTCCATCCAGTTGACGACCCCGGTCGTCCCGGGCGGTCCAAAGATTTCGTAGATGGCGGTCTTCGCCGCATACGGCGGGGTCGCATCCCGGGGATCTGGCTTGGGCAGGCCGGGTCCTGGGAACACGCCATTGAGTCGGACCACTGCGACGCCGCCAATGATCAGTGCCACGGCCACAACCAGTGGAACCCATGCCTGCTTGAGAAGCTTCAGCACCGTGCCCCCCGATCAGGAATGCTCGACGGGCTGATATTAAGGCATCTCCTCGCGTGCGCCACGGCTAGCCGAACGCCGTAGCGTTTGAGTTGATTCCCGGATGGCCGGCAGGCCGACGACGCAGCAGCAGCGGCCAGACATCCTCATCTTTGCTGTGGTGGAGGTGCTGGTGCAGGTAGCGGTGTCGACGATGTAGCTGAGCAGCCCCTGCTTCCAACAACATTCACGCTGGAACAGCGTGTGCACCTCTGGATCTCGCAGCCGTCAAACAACACTCGCTTGCAGTGCTTTGCACGATGAGCTTTCGTCGATCGCGTGAATGGTTACTGCGGAGGGGACGGGCGGGCAATCGACATCGACGACTAAATGCGCACCCCGGCGCACCACATCCCTCGCGATCGGCGACATCACCGCCAAAGTTCAACTGGCCCAGGGCTGCCCACGGTGAGCTACTTGTACCCGATGCACGACGTCTTTACTGTGCGTTGCCCGGAGCCGCCGGGCTGGTGGGAGTTGTCGGTGTCGCAGGACTCGTAGGGCTCGTAGGCCGCACCGGGCTCGTAGGAGTCGTAGGAGTCGTCGGGCTGGTAGGAGTCGTCGGGCTGGTAGGAGTCGTCGAGCTCGTAGGACTCGTGGGCGCGGGACTCGCAAGGCCAGGGCCTTCGCCACACCAGTCCGCTACATCCTTCGGGTACTGCTCGAGCGGCGGGGGGCAACGCTGCCCGGGCGGGAAATTGGCGCCGGCGTTGAGCAGATCGCAGGGCACGTAGACCTGCTTGCCCTTGGGAGTGTTGGTCAGACACTTCGTCGGCGGCGCGCCGTGGGCCGGGACAGGAATGATGGCCGTCGCCAGCACCGCGCAGGCCACCCAAGCAAGACGGCGATACGTCATGAAAGCTCCTCGCTATGCGGTCTCGGGCGTGCACAACGTGACATCGCCGTCGTATGACGATTAAAGCCGCTCACCCCAGGCATAATCCAACCCATGGGTCTCTTGACGTAGGGCGGCGCCTACCTACTTATCGCTCTGAACAGCACATTCTCTGTGGAGCTGCCGGGAATCGAACCCGGGTCCTACGGCATTCCCTCAAGACTTCTCCGTGCGCAGTTCGCTATGCCTCTACTCGGATCTCCTGGTCACGCGAACAAGCCAGGATGACGATCCCAGTCGCTGTTGGTGTCCCGATGAGTCCCGCGACCGAACTCATCGGTGGATCCCTCTAGCTGACGCCAGGCTCCGGGTCGAGGGCTTTCCCGGTCTGACGGACTAGCTGTCGCTTAGGCAGCGAGAGCGTAGTCGCGCTGATGTGAATCGGCGCTTATCTGTTTGCAACGACGCTTACGGTGGTCAGTTGCCTGCACCGGCACGCTTCCCTTGATTCGATGCGCGAAGTCGAAACCTTTCAGCCCCTCGCACCCCGCCGACTTTCGGCAGGAATATCAATGGTACCTGCCTATCAACCAGCGGCAACGCCATTTTCTTCCGCGCCGTAAGGAGTACCCCCGGCATCGTGACGCCGGGGGCACTCTTCTGCACTTGCGATCCGCTAGTTGATGCCCACAACCTCTTGGGCGATGGCAGCGACTCGGGTTTGCGCCGCCGCAACGACGCCCTGCCGGTTCTTGTGCGCCTCTTCATAAGCGATCACGACGCGCACGTCGTCAGGAGCGGTGAGCTCCTTGATCGCGGCCACCGCGTCGTTCACGTTGAGGTCGTCGTAATTGGCGATGGGCAACTCGGACGCCTCCAGAACGCCAACGGTGGCCCGGCTCGAGTGCAGCGCGTCGGCGGTCCGGTTCGCGCCTTCGGAGCGGGTGACCCTTTCGGCGGCCCGCAGGGCGGCGCTTTGTGACGCGGACAGTGCCTTCGCCGCGATCTCACTGGCGTTGCCACCGCGCTTGACCAGGTCGTTGATCGCCGGGCCGGTGGAACGCAGCGCGTCGACCGCGCGGTCGACCCCGCGGGCCGACCAGGCGACCGGCAGGTTGACCAGCTTCACCGCGGTGCCGGCGGCCATCTGGATCGGGGTTCGGCGAAGCGCGGCCGGTCCGCCGAGCGCGTCTTCGGCGAGCACGGTGGTCAGCCAGTCCACGGTTGCGGCGTGCGCGGTGATCAAACGGTCGGCGAGGTCGACAACGTCCTGCCGCTTCGCGGCGACCGCCAGCGCTTTGGTGTAGCGGGCCCGGTCCAGCAGCTGGTCCTCCAGCGCCAGGTCACCCAGCAGCGCCTCATCGAACGGTTCGGCCTGCTCGGTCAGGGCCTTGACGGCCGCGGCGGCGCGACCCAGGAAGGGACCGATCACGTCGGGGTACCCACCGAGATCCCGGATCGCCGACTGGATGGCTTCGGCCCTCTCGCGGCCGTTGCCTGCGTTCTGGGACAGCTCGCGGCGCACCGCGTCGGTGCGTGCCTGGGCGACGCGGGTCTCCGCGATTTGAATCTCGGTGTTGGTCAGATCGAGCAGCGTGCGCAGTTGCGCGAGCAGTCTCGTGGTGTCGGGTGCGGTCATTTTGGGGGCCTCCTGGCGTTGATGATCGGGGTAGGCGCACAGCGCGCTCTTTTAGTCGCCTACCCGTTCAGCCGCCGCCAAGACACCTTTGGCGCGAAGGTGTGACATATATCGCTATGCTGGCTCCGCCAGGACCTTGGATCTGTCCAGCGGAACGAAACACTTAGTCAGATAACGAAATTGAGCCGTTCGACAATGTGCGCCGCGACGTCCCGATCGCCGTCGAGCTCGATGTCCTGGGCCCGGGCGGGACACATCGGGCGGCCACCGGCGAGCCTGGTGAACTGCAGCCCGTCCAGCCGGATGGTCGCGGTCGGGTCCTGCCCGGCGAAGTCGTCGACGACCACAGCCCGCCCGTCGACGCTGACCCGGATCGTGCGAGCCAGCGGTCCGGTGAGGTCGAACAGGACGCGGGAACCGTCGGGCGCCTTGGCCAGCTTGCCCACGACGTAGCCCATCGTCGCGGCGATCTCGTCGACGGCCAGCGACGCCGCGGGGCCGGCCAGATCGTCGTCGGACGGCGGCCGTTCCAGCGCCACGCGCATGTCTTGTTCGTGCATCCAGCAGTCGAACACGCGAATCCGCATGAACCGGCCATAGGAATCCGGGCCCGTCGGGGTCATCGTCACCGCGTCCCACTCCTCGCCGGACAGGCTCGTCAGCGCCTCGCGCCGATCGGTGGTGATCGCCCTGAAGCTTTCCAGCACGTCGGCGTCGGCCTGCGCGCTCAGATGACGAACCCAGCACTCGTTCATCACGCCGACGTCGTTGCGCACATGCTCCAGCGTCGAGACGTCGATATCGGGCTGGGGTGCGGCGATGCCGGCGAGGAACGACTCGGTGCCGATCATGTGCGCCACCAAGGCTTTGACGTCCCAGCCCGGCAACGGGCTCGCCGCGAGCCATTGCGCTTCGGACAACCCGGCCAAAAGCGCGTCGATGTCGTCCCACGCCGCGAAGAGACCGGAGAGCACGGCGGACTTGTCGAGTTTGGTGACGGGACGATCGGCCATGGTCAGGATCGTAGGCCGAGCAATCGACAGCAGGCGCCCCGGTAGCCGTCAGGCGGACGCGATCATCGCCACGGAGCCCATGGCGAGCACCATGCCGATCCCCTGCAAGCGGGTCACCCGCTCACGCAGCACCACCATCGCCAGCACGACCGTCGCGGCCGGATACAGCGAGATCAGGATGCTGGCCAGCGACAGCAACCAGGTGTGCAGCGCCGCCAGCATGGTGATGTTGGCGAAGATATCGAGCACCGCGACGGCCACGGCGAGTTTGAGTGGCCGTCCGCGCGGCATCACCAGGTTCTGGCTGGTTTTGGCCATTGCGAACACCACCAGGCTGGCCGCCACCCGGGCGAAGACCAGGGGCCAGAGCTTGCACACGTGCGGCGCCTGGTGCAGGAACACCAGGTTCAACCCCATCGCCGAGCCCGCAACCACTGTGAGCCAGGCCACTTTTGGCGTGAAACGATAGGGCGTGCCCTCGACGGGGGCCTCGCGGCTGACGAGCATCACCGCGCCCAGCGCCAGGACGACGCCCACCAGGGCCGCCTGCCCCGGCCGCTCCCCCAGCGCCACGCCCACGGCGACGGGCACCGCGGCGTTGAGCACGGCCGCCAACGGTGAGACAACCGAAATCGGCCCGGAGCCAAGGGCAGCGAAGAACGCCCACATACCGAACGCCATCCCGATGCCGTATAGACATCCCCACAGAACGGCGCCGGTGTGGATCGGGCCGCCGACGAAAACGGCCATCACGCCCAGTAACAGCGTCTCGATCGGGTAGGCGACGAGCATTACGCGCAGCGCGGCCACTCGCCGAGCTGCTACACCGCCCACGAAATCGCTGACTCCGTACGTAACGGCGGACAGCTGGGCGTACGCCGCCCCGATCAGGTCATGCCCTTTGCTCGACGTCCGATCTCACGAACCACTTCGCGCTGTGCATCGCGCTGCGCCATGTCCTGGCGCTTGTCGTAAGCCCTTTTACCGCGCGCAAGGGCAAGTTCAACCTTGACCTTGCCCTCGGAGAAATACAGAGACAACGGCATCAAGGCGAGGTTACCATCTCGTATCTTGCCGACCAGCCTGTCAATTTGTTGCCTATGTAACAACAACTTTCGGTTGCGTCGCGGCTCATGATTGGTCCAGCTACCGTGCTGATACTCCGGGATGTACAAGTTACGCAACCAGACTTCGCCGTCGTCGATCGTTGCGAACGCGTCAGCTAATGATGCTTGGCCCTGGCGAAGGCTTTTGACCTCGGTGCCCTGCAAGGACACTCCAGCCTCGAACAACTCGATGATCGAATAGTTGTGCCGCGCTTTGCGATTGGTGGCGATGACTTGTTTGCTGCCACCTTTGCCGCCCGCCGCCTTGGCTCGGCCGGAACCCTTGGCCACAGCTACCGCCGTATATAGAGGCGTAAGGTCGCATACCCCGTCACCGCCGCCATCGACACGCCGAGCAGGAACAGCCACGGCGCGATGTAGAGGATGTCGGCGTAGTCGACCTTGGCGATCAGGTGTGCTTGATAGAACTGGCTCAGCGCGTTGTCCAGGAACAATGCCCGAACCAGCATGAGTCCGACGACCGCGATCGCCACACCGATGGACGCGGCCAGCATCGCCTCCACCAGGAAGGGCAGCTGGGTGTACCACCGGCTGGCACCGACCAGCCGCATGATCCCGATCTCGGTGCGCCGGGTGTACGCGGCGACCTGCACCATGTTGGCAATCAACAGGATTGCCCCGACGGCCTGCACCAGGGCGACGGCGAACGCGGCGTCGCGCAGGCCGTCCAGGACGGCGAACAGCCGGTCGATGAGGTCCTTCTCGTTGAGGATGCTGCGCACCCCGGGCTGGCCCTGCATCGCGGCATCGAACTCCGCATGCTGTTCGGGATTGTTCAGTTTGACGATGAACGACGCCGGAAACGAGTCCTTACCCGCCACGTCCTTGAACTCCGGGAACTTCTTGATGGCGTCGTTGTAGGCGTCCTGCCGGTTCACGAAGCGCACCGATTTCACGTCCTGCCGCGCATCGATCTTGTCGCGCAGCCCCTTACAGGGCGCGGACGCACACGTCGTGTCGTTGGCCGATATGTCGTCGGTCAAAAACACCTGCGTCTCGACGCGGTCGAGGTAGATCTCGCGCGAGTTGTCGGCCAACCGGACGACCAGCAGACCGCCGCCGAACAGGCCGATGGAGATCGCGGTCGTCAGGATCATCGCGGCCGTCATCGTGACGTTGCGACGAAACCCGGTCAGGACCTCGTTGAGTAGGAAACCGAAGCGCACTTAGCGGTCCATCCCGTAGATGCCGCGCTGCTCGTCGCGAACCAGCCTGCCCAGCGACAACTCGACGACGCGCTGTCGCATCGAGTCGACGATGTGGTGATCGTGCGTTGCCATCAGCACCGTCGTCCCCGTGCGGTTGATCCGCTCCAACAAATCCATGATGTCCTTACTGGTATCTGGGTCGAGGTTGCCCGTCGGCTCGTCCGCCAGCAGGACCAGCGGCCGGTTGACGAACGCGCGGGCGATCGCCACCCGCTGCTGCTCACCACCGGACAACTCGTGGGGCAACCGATTGGCTTTGCCGGACAGGCCGACGGTTTCCAGCACCTCCGGCACCACCCGGTTGATCGCGTCGGTTCGTTTGCCGATCACTTCCAGCGCGAACGCGACGTTCTCGTAGACCGTCTTTTGCTGCAGCAGGCGGAAGTCCTGGAAAACGCAGCCGATGACCTGGCGCAGCTTCGGGACGTGCCGCCCGCGCAGCTTGTTGACGTGGAACTTTGACACCCGGACGTCGCCGCTGGTCGGGTTCTCCGCGCCGAGCAGCAGCCGCATGAAGGTGGACTTGCCCGACCCCGACGGGCCGATCAGGAAGACGAATTCACCCTTGTCGATCTTGACGTTGACGTCTTCCAACGCCGGGCGGGCCGACGCTTTGTACTTCTTACTGACATGGTCCAGGGTGATCATCACGGCACGCCAGTGTAGCGGTGATTTTCGCTGGCAGGCGAAGTCAACTGGCCGGTGGCGGCGAAGTCGGCACCGGGCCCGGCCCCGGCTGGGGTTGCTGTGGCGGCGGCGTGGCGGGGCTTGAGCTGGGCGGGCAGAACGGCGCCGGCAGGACGCACGGCAGCTGCGGCAACTGGAACGGCGGTGTGGTGGTTGTGGTCGTCGTCACCGGTGCTGGCGGCGGTGGCGGGGGCGGCGGCGGTGGCGGCGTGCTCGTCGGGGTCGGCGTGTAGGTGGCGGTCGTCGGCGGCGCCTGCACGCGGCTGCGCGGCACCCAGGTGTAGTTGGGGTCGGGCACGAAACCAGGCGGCACCACCTGCTGGGCCGGGGGCTTGGGCGCCGGTTCCGGCCGGTAGGTGTCGTAGACCCACCACGCCAGGAAGAAAGCGACGATCAATACGAACGTCGACGTGCGCATCCGCCCGCCAAACATGTGCTTCGGCCAGTGATGCTCCGCATCCGAGTCGTCGCCGCGCTTCTCGAAGATGTTCAGGGTGAACTTCAACGCTTCTGCACCGCACCTTGGACGTCATCGTCGATTTGCTGTTCGGCGGCCTGCGCGGCCGGCACGGACGGGTCTTCTACCAGGCCTATCCGCGCGTCCGCCGCGGTGACGATCCCGACGCGGGCCAGCGCCCGGATGACCAGCACGCGCAGCTGCCGGCCGACCTCGAACTGCTTGCCGGGCAGCGTCCGGGCCACCAGACGCAGGGTCACGGTGTCGACCGCGATGCTCTCCACCCCCATCACGGTGGGTGCATCCAACAGCAGCTCCCCGAGCACGGGGTTGTCCATTGCGCGGTCGCATTCCTGGTGCAAGACCTCGTTGACCCGGTTGAGGTCGGCGCTGGTCGACACCGGGATGTCCACCACCGCGCGGGCCCAATCCTTCGACAGGTTGACCACCTTGACGATCTGCCCGTTCGGAATGGTCAACACCTCGCCATCCGCTGACCGGAGCCGGGTCACCCGCAAGGTCACGTTCTCGACCGTGCCGCTGGCGTCCGTCGCGGACACCACGGTGATGGTGACCAGGTCTCCGAAGCCGTACTGGCGCTCCACCAGAATGAAGAAGCCGGCTAGAAGGTCTCGTACCAACTGTTGTGCGCCGAAACCGAGCGCGGCGCCGACCACGGTGGCCGGCGCGACCAATCCGCCCACCGAGAACTGCAGTACGGACGAGATCTGCATGATGACCCAGATGCCGATGATGACGACCGACACCCAGGAGATCACCGACGCGAGGGCCTGCCGGTGCTTGGACGCTTCCGAGCGCACCAGCGCATCGCTTTCGGCGAATCCCAGGTTGAGCTGATGCGTCACCTGCTGGGCCACCCAGTTGACGAACCGGGCCGCCAGCACCGCGGCGATCAGGATCATGACGATCCGCAGACCCCGGGCGATGATCCACTCACCGAGCTCGCCCCGCCAGAAGTCGTGCCAGCGGTGCGTCATCGATGCGGCGAGAAAACTTGTGTTATTCGTCATCTTTTCGGTTGCGCCAACGGATTCCCGCTTCCAGGAACCCGTCGATGTCTCCATCCAGGACGGCCGCAGGATTGCCGACCTCGTACTCGGTCCGCAGGTCCTTGACCATCTGATACGGCTGCAGAACGTAGGAGCGCATCTGGTTGCCCCACGAACTGCCACCTTCGCCTTTTAACGCGTCTAGTTCAGCGCGTTCTTCGGAACGCTTGCGCTCCAACAACTTTGCCTGAAGAACTCGCATCGCCGAAATCTTGTTCTGCAACTGCGATTTTTCGTTCTGACAAGTCACGACGATACCCGTTGGGATATGGGTTAAACGTACCGCAGAGTCGGTGGTGTTCACCGACTGGCCTCCCGGACCACTCGAGCGGTAAACATCAACGCGCACATCACCTTCCGGAATGTCGATGTGATCGGTGGTCTCCACCACCGGAAGAACCTCGACTTCGGCGAACGATGTCTGACGGCGGCTCTGGTTGTCAAACGGGCTGATTCGCACCAGCCGGTGGGTGCCCTGCTCGACGGACAGCGTGCCGTACGCGAACGGGGCGTGCACGGCGAACGTCGCGCTCTTGATGCCCGCCTCTTCGGCGTAGGAGGTGTCGAACACCTCGACGGGATATTTGTGTTGCTCTGCCCACCGGATGTACATCCGCATCAGCATCTCGGCCCAGTCGGCGGCGTCCACTCCACCCGCGCCGGAACGAATGGTGACCAGCGCCTCGCGTTCGTCGTAGTCGCCCGACAGCAGGGTGCGCACCTCGGTGGCTTCGATGTCCGCGCGCAGCGCCTTCAGCTCGGCGTCGGCCTCGGCCAGCGCTTCTGTTTTACTGGCGGCGTCTCCGCCCTCCTCGGCCGCCAGCTCGTAGAGCACCGGCAGATCGTCCAGGCGCCCCCGCAACTCCTCGACCCGGCGCAGCTCGCCCTGGGCGTGCGACAACTCGCTGGTCACCCGCTGGGCGCGCGCTTGGTCATCCCACAGTTGGGGATCGGACGCCTCGTGTTCGAGCTTCTCGATGCGCGCGCGCAGACCGTCCACATCGAGCACTCGCTCCACCGTGGTCAGGGTGGCGTCGAGGGCCGCGATATCGGCTTGCCGGTCGGGTTCCACAGGCGACAACGTTACCGGGGCCCTCCGGGCAGCTTCCGCTCGCAGCGAGTGTCCAGGTCACGACCAGCGGTCATGCGTTTAGCATCGAGTCACGATCATGTGCGCCCCGCCTTGCGCGCGACAGCCCCCTGCGCGCATCCGGGCACGAATAGAAGGTCGAGAATGCGCCCTTACCACGTTGCAATCGTTGGCTCCGGACCGTCGGGCTTCTTCGCCGCGTCCTCCTTGCTAAAGGCGGCCGACGGGTCCGAAGAGATCGACATTGCCGTCGACATGCTGGAGATGCTGCCCACCCCGTGGGGTCTGGTGCGCTCCGGCGTCGCGCCCGATCACCCGAAGATCAAGTCGATCAGCAAGCAGTTCGAGAACACGTCCCAGGATCCGCGCTTCCGCTTCTTCGGCAACATCTCGGTCGGCGAACATGTGCAGGCCGACGAGCTCGCGGAGCGCTACGACGCCGTCGTCTACGCGGTCGGGGCGCAATCGGACCGCGCGCTGAACATTCCCGGCGAGAACCTGCCCGGCAGCATCGCCGCCGTGGACTTCGTGGGCTGGTACAACGCGCACCCGAACTTCGAGGAGTCCACGCCCGATCTCTCCGGCGCCCGGGCCGTCGTCGTCGGCAACGGCAACGTCGCGCTCGACGTCGCGCGCATTCTGGTCACCGACCCCGACGTGCTGGGACAAACCGACATCGCCGACCACGCGCTGGAGTCGCTGCGCCCCTGCGGCGTCGACGAGGTGGTGGTTATCGGGCGGCGCGGGCCGTTGCAGACCGCGTTCACCACCCTCGAGCTGCGTGAGCTGAAGGACCTGGAAAACGTCGACGTGATCGTCGACCCCGCCCAGCTGGAGGGCGTGAGCGACGAGGAAGCGGCCGCGGCCGGCAAGACGGCGAAACAGAACATCAACGTGCTGCGCGACTACGCCAAACGAGACCCGCGACCCGGACACCGCCGCATCGTGCTGCGCTTCATGACCTCGCCGATCGAGATCAAGGGCAAAGACCGGGTCGAAGCGATCGTGCTGGGCCGCAACGAGCTGGTCACCGACGACAACGGCTGGGTTTCCGCCAAAGACACCGGCGAGCGCGAGGAGCTGCCGGTTCAGCTGGTGGTGCGCTCGGTCGGTTATCGCGGTGTGCCCACCCCGGGGCTGCCGTTCGACGAGAAGACCGCGACGATCCCCAACAGCGGCGGCCGGGTCGAGGGAAGCCGCAATGAATACGTGGTCGGGTGGATCAAGCGCGGGCCGACCGGTGTCATCGGCACCAATAAGAAGGACTCCCAGGACACCGTCGACACGCTGCTCGCCGATTTGTCCGGCGCCGACGGCCTGGCGGATTTCCCCGAAGACCACGCCGAAAAGCTGGCCGACTGGCTGGCGTCGCGCCAGCCCAAGCTGGTCACCTCGGCGCACTGGGACCTCATCGACGCCCATGAGCGCGCGGCCGGTGAACCGCACGGACGGCCCCGCGTCAAGCTGCCGAGTTTGGCGAAGTTGCTCCGGGTCAGCCACGGCTGAGCCCGCTACGGCGAGTACGAAGGGCTCTACTCAACGCCCGCAATTCTCCTTAGCGTTGGCGGCGTGGGTAGCGACCAACCGGTAACCGTGCTTTCCGAGGACGAGAACTGGAATCTGTTGGGCAGTGTCGCGCTGGGCCGCCTGGTCACCAACTTCGCCGGTGAGGCCGAGATCTTTCCGGTCAACTTCGTCCTGCAGGACCGCACCGTGCTGTTCCGCACCGCCGAGGGCACCAAACTGTTCTCTGCCGTGGCCGATCACGCGGTGGTCTTCGAGGTCGACGACCACAACCTCATCGAAGGGTGGAGCGTGATCGTGCGCGGTCGCGCGCGACTGCTGAAGGCAGACGCGGACATTCAGCGGGCCGAACGCGCGCAGTTGTTGCCGTGGACGGCAACGCTCAAACCGCACTACGTGCGTATAACGCCGACCGAGATCACCGGCCGTCATTTCCGGTTCGGTCCGGAGCCTGACCGTCACGAGCCGGTTGCGTGACGAGCAACTCGGGTGCGTCGGCGCCGGTCAGTCGCCGGTGCATGGCCCACGCGATCCGGCCGGCCTGAACTTTCGCCCGGTCGGCCGCCGGTCCGCGATACATCTCGTCAACGGTGTTGTGCCACAAGGTGAGCCAGCGGCGGAAGTGATGATCCGACAGCGGGGCACGCCGGTGGATTTCGCGGTGCGCCTGCAACGCACTGCCGCGATAAAGACCCGCGCGGAACAGTACCGTCTCCCAGAAGTCGCACATCGTCGGAACGTGGGTCTCCAAGCCCGTGGCCCGCAACTCGGCGAACGGTTCGGCCAGGACCTCGTCGTCCAACGCCCGCCCGTAGAAACGGCGCAGCAACGCCTCCACGTCGGCGCGGTCGATCAGGTCGGCAGCCGCCTCGGCCGTCGTCAGCTGGCTCATGTCAGCAACCCTTCGATATATCTGCAACTCAAAGTAACACCATCTTGCCCGAGGGTGCGGTCTCGCAACAGGGCCATTCGGTCCCTTGACACCGTTCAAAAACGGCACATACGGGAGACAATTCCGGTCTACGCCGGGGCCTGACTTCGATGAACGCTATTGCAGAGCAGTATGTTTCAGATCACGGTGCCTGTGCTGCCCGAGTTACAGGTTGCCGCAACGTATCGCGAGCACGGAGTGACCCTCGTGGCACAGGGGCTCGGCCCGATAGGAGTCGGTGACCAGCAGCTGGCCCGCATCGGCGTGGGCGCGCAGGTACCGGTCCACGCCGCCGGTCACGATCGCCGGCTCGGCCCGCACGTCAGGATACAGCCGCATCCACCGCGCCAGCCTGCGATCCAATTGCCCTTGCGCCGAGCCTTTTCCAAGAGTTCCGCCGCGAACTTCCGCATCTCTCGATACCGACACCGCCCGCAGCGTCGCTCGGCGCAGCCTTGCTTCGTCGAATGCGTGCCGCAGCACGGTGCCGTTGTCCACTTCGGCGACCACGCCGCTGACCCGGGGCGCCGTCGGACGGCTCGCCGACTGCTGGATTACGGCGACCGGACACACCGCCGAGCGGACCAAAGAGGCAGCGACGGCGGGTCCGCCGTGGCAGGCATGGTTGAGCCCGATCCGCCCGATGCAGAGCATGACCGCAGACCTCGACGCCTCAAGCAGTTTGGAAACCGTCCTGCCCCAGAGAATTTCGGTTTCGATCTTGACCGGTCCGCCCACGGCGTCGACGGCCCGGTGGGCGTCGCTCAACGCGGCACGGGCGACGGCGAGCCGGGTGCCACCGCTGCGCGTGCCCGATGAGTCGTGCGGATCGATGACATACACCAACCGCAGCGGAATGTCGCGGCTGACCGCCTCATCGATCGCCCACACGGCCGCATGTATCGCCGCCCTGGATCCGTCGACACCCACCACAATTGCGGGAGCTGAATACACGTTGCTCATCGCGACTTCCTTTATTGCGCGGTAGAAAAGTGTTCATTGCACCGTTCAGTTAAGACTTTATGACCCGTAAACCCCACTCCCCCAGAGGCATTGGTCCCCAAATAAATGCCATTGGACCCTATGGTCCGCTCATCGAGAAGCAGACCGAGCCCTGGAGTGTTCAGGTGCGCGTCGTGGAGATCAAGGACGTCGAAATTCCCGAGTCGATGCAACGGGCGATGGCCCGCGAGGCCGATGCCGAGCGCGAACGCCGCGCAAAGGTCATCAACGCGCGCGGCGAGCTGCAGGCGTCGGAGGAACTGCGCGAAGCCGCCGAGACCCTCTCGAAGAGTCCGGCGTCGCTGTAGCTGCGTTATCTGCAGACGTTGTTGGAGTTGGGGGCGGATCAGAACTCGACCATCGTCTTCCCGTTGCCGGTCGACATCATCACGCCGTTCCTGCGGCACCCCGAGGCGCTGCCGGGTGTGGTCGACAACTTGAACCATCGCGGGTGACCACCAGCGCACACCACCAGATATCAAGCACTTCAAGTACTTTCGTTGTTCAACAGGTGTAAATCTAGCCCGATCGTAGGTGAACAGACGATGAACACAAGGTGAACACCTGCTGAATTCTGCCTGGTCGGCGCCGGGAAATAGGCAAAACCCCGCAGGCATCAGCCGCACCTGCGACGTTTGAGTGGCCCGAAACCCGAAGGTCTTTGTAATGCCCTGCGCGCACGGTCCGCCAACTTAGTAAACGCGCCACGCTGACCGCTGGTCGGCGGTGGCGCGATCGCGTCGGGCTGCGCTCCCACCTGACGCGGGGTGAGCTTTGCCGACCCGCAAAGCGAATCCGGGAGCGGCCATTTCTTGAGAACATGCCGACGCGGCGAGCGCCGGCGCCATGACGTTTGCCCGAAAATCGCACTTGAGGGGATGTATCACAGATGGATTGGGCTTTTTTTCCACCCGAAATCAATTCGGCCCGGATGTACGCCGGCCCCGGATTGGCCTCCCTGTTGGCCGCCGCCGGAAGCTGGGACGCGCTGTCCGCCGAACTGGCCTCCACCGCCGAGTCCTACGAATCGGTTCTCGCGGGCCTGGGCCTGCAATGGGCCGGGCCGGCCGCCGAGTCGATGGCGTATTCGGCCGCCCGCTACATGGGCTGGCTGCAAGCAACCGCCGAGCAGACGAAGCAGACGGCCATGCAGGCGCGGACGGCCGCCGCGGCCTACGAGCAGGCGTACGCGATGACCGTGCCGCCGCCGGTGATCGCCGCCAACCGCGCGCTGCTGGCATCGCTCGTGGCGACGAACATCGTGGGGCAGAACACCGCTGCCATCGCTGACACCGAGGCGCAGTACTCCGACTTTTGGGCTCAGAACACCGCCGCCATGGCCGGCTACTCGGCGTCGTCGACGGCGGCGACGACGCAGTTGCCCCGGTTCGCCGCCGCGAACAAATCCACCGACGAATCCGGCGTGAGCGCCCAGAACGCGGCCGTGGCCACTGCCAACACCAACGCCGGCGCGACCAAGGTTGCCGCGCAGACGTTTTCACCGCTAACCACCGATCCGACCGGATCGGGAATCACCACGGGCGACATCACCTACCTTGACGCATCGACCTCGGGCAACAGCGCCTTCCGGGTGCTCGACGCGATTCAGGGGACGGGCCTCGGCTTCAGCGCTCCCTACAACATGGAGCAGTTCGTGTCCGGCATCATCGGGGCGGAAAACAATTTGGGAATCCTCGCCAAGCCCGGGGCGGCCGCGGCCAATCTCGCTCCCGCGATCGCGGCGCCCGCACTCCGCGGCGCCACGGCGGGCCTCGGTGGGGGCCTGGGCAACGTCACCGCGACCCTCTCGCATGCCGGCACGATCGGGCCGATGTCGGTCCCCGCAAGCTGGGCCGCACCCACGAGCACCCACATCTCGCCGCTGGAACCCGCGGGCTTCACCACGATTCCCGGGACCGAGGAGCCGATGGCGTCCGGGTATCCCGGGTATCCCGGCATGCCGGGTGGCGGTGCCGCGCGGTCGGCCGGCGCGGGGGTCCCGCCACGCTACGGCGTGCGACTCACCGTGATGCCACGCCCGCCGGCCGCCGGGTGACGTGCCCCCACTAACCCAACTGCTGTCGGTCATAGGACCAACCTTTCGCCGTAAGCAGTTTCGCTTCACGCAGCTTTTAAAGCTGTAAGACAATGGAATTCGGCTTTCTTCCACCAGAGGTGAACTCCGGCCGGATGTACGCGGGCCCCGGATCGGGCTCGCTGCTGGCTGCCGCGGGAAGCTGGGACGCGCTCTCGGCCGAGCTGAGCATCACCGCCGCCGTGTACGAGTCCGTGCTGTCCGGCCTGACCGGTTTGTTCTGGCACGGGCCCGCAGCCCAGGCGATGGCCGCGAGCGCGGCGCCCTATGTGGCGTGGCTGTACTCGACCGCCGAGCATGCGCAGCAGACGGCCGTGCAGGCACGGACGGCCGCCGCGGCCTACGAGCTGGCGCACGCCATGACCGTGCCCCCGCCCGCGGTCGCGGCCAACCGCACTCAGCTGGCCACGCTGGTGCCAACGAATTTCTTCGGTCAGAACACCGCGGCCATCGCGGCCACCGAAGCCCAGTACGCCGAATATTGGGCTCAGGACGCCGCGGCGATGTACGGCTATTCCGCCAGTTCTGCCGCGGCAGTACAGTTCTCGCCGTTCGCCTCCCCCCGCCAGACCACCACCACCCAGGGGACGACGGCGCAGCAGGACGCCGTCGTCCAAGCTACCGCCAACGCCTCGAACTCGGGCACGGACTCGGGATCGGGCGTGGTGGTGAACTCCTCGACTTCCAATTCGTCGTCGGAACTCTTCCGAATCCTTGACACCATCCAGGGCGCCCAGACCACCTTCAGATCCATTTTCACCGCCGAGGGGACTACTTCCGGAATCATCCAGGCCGACAAGAACTTAGGGATTTTGCCGAACCTGGGCGCGCTCCCAGCCGCGCTGCCCAAGGCCCCCGCGCTCAGCGGTGCGACGTCGGGACTGGGCAACGTCAACGCGGTGCTTGCGCGTGCCGAACGGATCGGACCGATGTCGGTGCCTGCCGGCTGGGCCGGCGCGACCGGTAACCAAGTCGCGGCATTGCCGGGCGGTGGCTTGTCCGACCTGACGGCCGGCGACGCGGCCGCCCGGGCCGGATCCGGGACGCCCGGCATCCCCGGGATCCCGCGCGGGACGGTCAGGCGGGCGGCGCTCGTGGTCCCGCGCTACGGCAGGCGGATCACAGTGATGACGCGTCCACCCGCGGCCGGTTGACGCAGACTCAGCCCGTGGGGGGCTGCGGCGACTCGGGTGGCGCGGGCGGCGTCGGCGGTACCGCGGGAGCGAACCTCCAGTTGTCCGGATTCTTCGGCGAATAGACCACCGGGAAAAGCTGGCCGATGGTCGGCCATTGATTCACGTCCACCGCCATGCGCTGATACACCGCGTACTCGTTGACGGTGGGCCCGTTGATCACGCCGGCGATGGTCACGAACTGCTCGCCGGTGGCGTTGGGCCGGGGGCTTATCCCCGTCACCAGCAGCGTGCCGCTCAGCAGCTCACCTCGGGGGCCGCGCGGGACAAACCGCTGGACGAGAAATACCCCCAATATCGCCACCAGCAGGAGCAGCAGCCCGAATTCCCACACGAGGCCATGGTAGGTCCGTGATAAGACTGCGTCATGAATCGCACCGGCGATCTGGCGCTGGCGCTCTCGCTGGCCGACCGCGCAGACACGTTGACGTCCGCCCGCTTCGGCGCGCTGGACCTGCGCGTCGACACCAAACCCGACCTGACGCCGGTGACCGACGCCGATCGCGCGGTGGAAACCGAGCTGCGCGAGGTGCTCGGGCGCGAACGGGCGGACGACAGCATCGTCGGCGAAGAGTTCGGCGGCGACACCACGTTCAGCGGACGTCAATGGATCATCGACCCGATCGACGGCACCAAGAACTTCGTACGCGGGGTGCCGGTGTGGGCCACCTTGATCGCGCTGCTGCAAGACGGTATCCCCGTCGTCGGTGTCGTCAGCGCCCCGGCGTTGCAGCGCCGGTGGTGGGCCGCGCACGCCCAGGGTGCCTTCGTCACGGTCAACGGTGCGCCCGCGCGTCGGCTCTCGGTTTCCTTAGTGGCCCAACTGAATTCGGCGAGTCTTTCGTTCTCCAGCCTGTCCGGGTGGGCGCAACTCGGTGTGCGGGACCGATTCATCGCGCTGACCGACGCGGTGTGGCGGGTGCGCGCCTTCGGCGACTTTCTGTCCTACTGCCTGCTCGCGGAAGGGGCGGTCGATATCGCCGCGGAACCGGAAGTGTCGGTGTGGGACCTCGCCGCGCTCGACGTCCTGGTGCGCGAAGCGGGCGGGACGCTGACCGCGTTGGACGGCACCGCGGGACCACATCACGGCAGCGCCGTGGCCACCAACGGCCTGCTACAACAACAGGTGCTGGGCAGCCTCTCGGCCCCGCCGGTGTGAATTAGTTAACAAGTGTTCTCTCCGATCTTACTCCGGAGTAAGATCGGCGGTATCCGCATTGCCCATCGACCTGAGGCTGCTGAAAAATGACCGGTTCCGGTTCCAAAGAGACTTCAAAATCCGCCCCCTCACGCGTCAAACGGCGTGACCACAAGTCCGCAGTCGGGCTGCAACCGCACAAGCGCACCGGCGTCGACATCGCGATCGCGCTGATCACCCCGCTCGTCGGGCAGGAGTTCCTGGACAAGTACCGGTTGCGCGACCCGCTCAACCGCGCCCTGCGCTATGGCACGAAGACCGTCTTCTCCACCGCCGCCACTTCTTCTCGGGAGTTCAAGCGGATCCAGAACCTGCGCGGCGGGCCCACCCGGCTCAAGTCCAGCGGCAAGGACTACTTCGACCTGACGCCCGACGACGAGCAGAAGATGATCGTCGAGACTCTCGACGAGTTCGCCGCGGAGGTGCTGCGCCCCGCCGCGCACGACGCCGACGAGGCGGCGACCTACCCGCACGAACTGATCAGCAAGGCCGCCGAGCTCGGCATCACCGCGATCAACATCCCCGAGGACTTCGACGGCATCGCCGCGCACCGGTCCAGCGTGACCAACGTGCTGGTCGCCGAGGCGCTGGCCTACGGCGACATGGGTCTGGCGTTGCCGCTGCTGGCTCCCGGGGGCGTGGCCTCCGCGCTGACCCACTGGGGCAGCGCCGACCAGCAGGCCACCTACCTGCCCGAGTTCGCCGCTGAGAACGTGCCCCAAGCGTGCGTGGCGATCGCCGAGCCGCAGCCGCTCTTCGATCCCACCCGGCTGAAGACCACCGCTGTGCGCACCCCGAGCGGGTACCGCCTCGACGGGGTGAAGTCGTTGGTCCCGGCCGCCGCCGACGCGGAGCTGTTCATCGTCGGCGCGCAGCTGGACGGCAAGCCGGCGTTGTTCATCGTCGAGTCTTCGTCCAAAGGCCTTACCGTCAAGGCGGATCCGAGCATGGGGATTCGCGCGGCGGCCCTGGGCCACCTGGAACTGTCCGGGGTGACGGTGCCGCCGAACGCACGGCTCGGTGAGGACGAGGCGACCGACGAGGATTACTCCGAGGCGATCGCGCTGGCCCGGCTCGGCTGGGCGGCGCTGACGGTCGGCACCTCCCACGCGGTCCTCGACTACGTCGTTCCGTACGTGAAGGAGCGCGAGGCCTTCGGTGAGCCGATCGCTCACCGGCAGGCGGTGGCCTTCATGTGCGCGAACATCGCCATCGAATTGGACGGGCTGCGGCTGATCACCTGGCGCGGCGCCGCGCGGGCCGAGCAAGGCCTGCCGTTCGTCCGCGAGGCGGCCCTGGCCAAGCGGCTCGGCGCCGACAAGGGCATGCAGATCGGCCTGGACGGCGTTCAACTGCTCGGCGGCCACGGCTACACCAAAGAGCACCCGGTCGAACGCTGGTACCGCGACCTGCGGGCCATCGGCGTCGCCGAGGGTGTCGTGGTCATCTAAGTCGTTATCCAACTCGAACTGAAAGTTCAATCATGGCAATCAATCTGGAACTTCCCCGCAAGATGCAAGCGGTGACGACGAAGACGCATCAGGGCGCCGCCGAGTTGATGCGACCGATCGCCCGCAAGTACGACCTCAAGGAGCACGCCTACCCGGTCGAGCTGGACACGCTCTTCAGTCTCTTCGAAGGGGCCTCGGAGTCAATCGAATTCGCTGGAGCGAACGCGCTGGGCGGCGAGGACGAAGAACGGGACAAGAACCACAACGGCGCCAACATGGCCGCGTTGCTGCAGACCCTGGAAGCCAGCTGGGGCGACCTGGCGATGATGCTGTCCGTCCCCTATCAGGGGCTCGGGAACGCGGCCATCTCCGCCGTCGCCAATGAGGAGCAGCTGCAACGCCTGGGCAAGGTGTGGGCGGCGATGGCCATCACCGAGCCCGGCTTCGGATCGGACTCGGCGGCCGTGTCGACGACCGCCACCCTGGACGGCGACGAGTACGTGATCAACGGCGAGAAGATCTTCGTCACCGCCGGATCGCGCGCCACCCACATCGTGGTGTGGGCGACGCTCGACAAGACACAGGGCCGCGCGGCGATCAAGTCGTTCGTTGTGCCGCGCGAGCACCCCGGTGTCACGGTCGAACGGCTGGAGCACAAGCTCGGCATCAAGGGTTCCGACACCGCGGTCATCCGGTTCGACAACGCCCGCATCCCGAAGGAAAACCTGCTCGGCAACCCCGAAATCGAGGTGGGCAAGGGCTTCTCGGGAGTGATGGAGACCTTCGACAACACCCGGCCCATCGTCGCGGCCATGGCGGTCGGTGTCGGCCGCGCCGCGCTGGAGGAGATTCGCAAGATCCTCACCGAGGCCGGCGTGGAGATCTCCTACGACAAGCCCTCGCACGTCCAGAGCGCGGCGGCATCGGAGTTCTTGCGGATGGAAGCCGACTGGGAGGCCGCCTATCTGCTGTCGCTGCGCGCGGCATGGCAGGCCGACAACAAGATCCCCAACTCCAAAGAAGCCTCGATGAGTAAGGCCAAGGCCGGCCGGATGGCCACCGACGTCACGCTCAAGACCGTCGAATTGGCAGGCACCGCAGGCTATTCCGAGCAGTTGCTGCTGGAGAAGTGGGCGCGCGACTCGAAGATCCTGGACATCTTCGAAGGCACGCAACAAATTCAGCAGCTGGTGGTAGCTCGCCGCCTGCTGGGCCTGTCCTCCTCCGAGCTCAAGTAATTCGGCGGCGGCTCTGCGCCGAACGTGCAACCACTGCGAGATTTGGGCGGATTTTTCGCACTGAGTGCACGTTCGGCGAAACTTAGCCGGCGACCGCGTTCAGCCGCTCGCGGTCTTCGTCGTCCAGTCGGATGGACGCGACGTCCACGTTCTCTTCCAGGTGGCTCAGCGACGAGGTGCCGGGGATCAGTAGCACGTTGGGCGCCACGCCGAGCGTCCACGCCAACGCGACCTGGGCCGGTGTGCGACCCAGACGCTGCGCGATCTCCTGGACCACCGGGTCGCTGAGCACCGGGTTGGGCCGCATGAAGGCCGCGCCGAGCGGGAAGAACGGGACGAAGGCAATCCCCCGCGCCATGCATTCCTCGAGTACCGGAGTCGACTCCCGCTGCACCAGATTGAATGCGTTTTGCACACAAGCGATCTCGGTGCGCTCCACGGCATGCAACAGGTGATCGCGGTTGACGTTGCTCAGCCCGACTCCGCCGATCAATCCCCGGTCGCGGGCCTCGATCATGGCCGAGAGCTGGTCATCGAACTCCTGGTCCGGGCCGTCGCTTTCGAACACCCGCAGGTTGACCACCGCCAGTCGCTCGACGCCGAGGCTACGCAGGTTCGTTTCGATGTCGTGGCTCAATTCGGCCGGCGCACCGGCCGGCACCCAGGCGCCCTTGTCGTCGCGGCGGCCGCCGACCTTGCTGACCAGCGCCAGGTTCTGCGGATAGGGATGAAGCGCGGCATGAATCAGTTCGTTGGCGACGTCGGGTCCGTAAAACTGCGCGGTGTCGATGTGGTCGACGCCGAGTTCGACCGCGCGGCGCAGCACGGCCAGCGCCTCGTCGCGGTCGCGCGGCGGACCGAACGCATTGGGCCCGGGCAACTGCATGGCCCCGAAGCCGATCCGGTTGACCGAGAACCCACCGAGTGGAAAGCGATCCATACGGTGAGGTTAGCGTCGAAGGATGGACACGTTTCAGGCGCTCGTCGCGCGCCAAGATGGTGACCGGATAACCGCGTCGGTCGAGACGCTGAACCACTCCGACCTGCCGCCCGGCGATGTGACCATCCGGGTCCTGTATTCCAGCGTCAACTACAAAGACTCGCTGGCACTGACGCCGGGTGGCGGCGTGGTGCGCGACTACCCGGTGGTCCCGGGCATCGACCTGACCGGTGAGGTCGTCGAGTCGACGTCGGCCGACTTCGCCGTCGGCGACCAGGTACTGGCCCACGGGTATGCAATCGGCACCGGTCACCACGGCGGCTACGCCGAGTACGCACGCGTGCCGGCCGACCAGGTGGTGGCGCTCGGTGCGTTGAGCCCGCGCGAGGGCGCCGCGATCGGAACGGCGGGCTTCACCGCCGCGATGAGTGTGCGGGCGCTGATCGACTGGGGCATCACGCCCGACGCCGGTCCCATCGTCGTCACCGGAGCCAGCGGCGGCGTCGGCTCGGTCAGTGTGGACCTGCTGGCGGGCGCCGGGTATCAGGTCGTCGCCTCGAGCGGCAAGGCCGAAGCCGTTGGCCGGCTGAAAGCCCTTGGCGCCGCGGAGGTTATCGGCCGGTTGCCCGCCGACCCCGACGCCAAGCCACGGCCGCTCGGCAAGGCGCGCTGGGCGGGTGGGGTGGACTGTGTCGGCGGTGCGACGCTGGCCGACGTGCTCAGCACCGTCGATTACGGCGGCGCGGTGGCGGCCAGCGGCCTCACCGGCGGCCCGGCCCTGCACACCACGGTGCTGCCCTTCATCCTGCGCGGCGTCGCGTTGCTGGGTATGGATTCGGTGCTGATGCCGATCGGACCGCGCCGCGAATTGTGGGCCCGGCTCGGCAATTCGTTGCGGCCACGTCAGCTGGACTCGCTGATTAGCGAGGTCGACGTGAAAGACGTCGTCGGCGTGATCGATCAGGTGCGCGCCGGCAAATTCTCCGGGCGGGCCGTGGTGCGGGTCGCGGGTGGATTTTGAGGCGGCAGTAGGCTGACCACGCGCTGCTCGGGCGCATTGTGGCAGCGGCGATGGCGGTGACGACGGAGGTGGCATGCGCGCGGTACAGGTGACTCGGCTCGATGGTCCGGACGCGGTCGAGTTGACCGACATCGACGAACCGTCGGGCGACGGGGTCGTCGTCGACGTGCACGCGGCCGGGGTCGCCTTCCCGGACGCCCTACTCACCCGGGGTCTCTACCAATACCGGCCCGAGTTGCCGTTCGTGCTCGGCGCCGAGATCGCCGGCGTGGTCCGATCCGCACCCGAGGGCGCGAACGTGCGCGCCGGCGACCGGGTGGTTGGCCTTACGATGCTGTCCGGCGGCATGGCCGAGGTCGCGGTGCTGGCCCCGGACCGGGTGTTCAAGCTGCCCGACAACGTGAGCTTCGAGGCGGGCGCCGGCCTGCTCTTCAACGACCTGACGGTGTACTTCGCGCTGACCGTTCGAGGTCGGCTGCAGCGCGGCGAGACGGTTCTGGTGCACGGCGCGGCCGGAGGCATCGGGACCTCGGCGCTGCGGCTGGCGCCGGCGCTGGGCGCCTCCCGGACCATCGCCGTGGTCAGCACCCAGGACAAGGCCGACATCGCGACGGCGGCCGGCGCGACGGATGTGGTGCTGGCCGACGGTTTCAAGGACGCGGTGCAGGAATTGACCCACGGCCGTGGCGTCGACGTCGTCGTCGACCCGGTCGGCGGCGACCGATTCACCGATTCCCTGCGCTCGCTTACTCCCGGCGGGCGGCTGCTGGTCGTCGGGTTCACCGGCGGCGAGATCCCCACCGTCAAGGTAAACCGGTTGCTGCTCAACAACATTGACGTGGTCGGCGTGGGTTGGGGCGCCTGGGCGGGGACGCATCCGGGCGCGCTGGACGAGCAGTGGGCCGGACTGGAGCGATTGCTCACCTCCGGGGAGCTGGCCCCGCCCGAGCCGGTGACCTATCCGTTGGAAGAAGCCGGGGCCGCCGTCGCCTCCCTGGAGAATCGCAGCGCCAAGGGGAAGGTCGTACTGCGCGTCCGCGGTTAGGCGCTGCACGCGGCCCCAGCTGCCACAGTGGTTTGACTGCCCGCCTCGTAGCCGCGGTGATCCTCGTGCGACCGCTCGTCGGCGACCCTTGTGCGGTGCCAAAAGAGAAAGTAATGTCACTTTCAGTTTTGTAGACCTTGATCGCCACCCAGCTGGTCCCCACCGGAGGAGCCGTCCATGGAATCCTCTGTGCACCTGCGAAAAGGCCGAACACCGCGCCGCCTGCACGCCGACCTCGAAGGCCTCAAGGACGACGAGTTGGGCCGGGGCGGATTCACCGGCCGCACCGCCAACCTGTACCGGCGCAACGACCCCACCGCCTACCGATCGGTCGGCCCGCTGCGGCCCATCGATGTGCTGTCCAGCGAGCTCAAGCCCAGCGACGCCACCGCAGCGGACGGTGGACCACTGCTGATGTTCCGCAACGACGACTGCCGAATCCTGTTGAGCCGTCGTCACGAGCCGATGCCGTTCTTCGTCCGCCACGTCGACGGCGACCTGCTGTGCTTCGTCCACCAGGGCAGCGGCCTGGCCGAGACCGAATTCGGGCCGCTGCGCTACCGGGAGGGCGACTGGCTGTACATCCCGAAGGCATGCACCTGGCGCCAGCTGCCCGACAGCGCGACGACGATGCTGATGATCGAGGCCACCGACGAGTTTCGGGTGCCGCCGCCCGGCGCACTGGGCCGCCACTTCCCCTTCGATCCGTCGCAGGTCGTCATCCCCGAGCCGGCGCCGGCCGAGGAGGCCGACGGCGAATTCGAGGTTCGGCTCATCCACGAGGGCGGCCCGACAACGCTGTTCTACCAACACAATCCGCTCGACGTCGAGGGCTGGCGCGGCGACAACTTCGCGTTCACGTTCAACATCGCCGACTACAACGTGGTCACCTCCGACAGCGTCCACCTGCCGCCGACGGTGCACCTGTTCATGCAGGCCACCGGCGTCTACGTGATGAACTTCCTGCCCAAGCCCGCCGAGGGCATCCCGGGCACCGAACGCACACCGTGGTATCACCGCAACGTCGACTACGACGAGATCGCCTTCTTCCACGGCGGCTCGCTGTACGGCATCCCGATGCCACCCGGTTTGATTTCCCATGCGCCGCAAGGGGTTCACCACGGCGCACCGGAGAAGGCACGCGAACGGGCGCGCCGCAAGTTCGACGACTACTCCCGCGTCGACTGGCAGGTAATCGCCATCGACACGCGCCGGCGGCTCACCCCGTCGGCGGAGGTACTGGCCCACGACCTAGGACAACATTGATGACCCAAGCACAAGCCGTGAAACCCAAGAAGCACGAATACGAGCGAATCCCCTATCTCGTTGCCTTCCAGAACAATTCCGGGGTACGAGACGTCTACGGCGGGCTGGCCGAGATCACCGTGCTGGAAAGCTACCTGCTCAAGCCGACGGACAAGCCGTCCGACACCGTGCTGGTGTTCATGCATCCCATCGGCGGCGGCGCCTACCTGCCGATGATCAACGCGCTGGCGCGGGCCGGCCATCACGTCATCTACTGCAACAGCCGCTTCCGCGGCACCGACTCTGCGCTGCTGATGGAGAAGGTCGTCGAGGATCTCGGCGAGTGCATCAAGGACGCCAAGAAGCGGCTGGGCTACCAGAAGGTGGTACTGGCCGGATGGAGTGGCGGCGGTTCGCTGTCGGTGTTCTACCAGCAGCAGGCGCAGAATCCCACCATCACGTCCAGCCCGACGGGTGACGGTCCCGACCTGACCAAACTCGACCTGCCCACGGCCGACGGCATCATGCTGCTGGCCGCGCACATCAGCCGGCACGGCACGCTGACCGAATGGCTGGACGCGTCGATCCTCGACGAATCCGACCCCACCAAGCGCGACCCCGAGCTGGACCTGTACAACCCCGACAACCCCAATCAGCCGCCCTACAGCCAAGAATTCCTGGACCGCTACCGGCAGGCACAGATCGACCGCAACCGGCGCATCACCGCATGGGTCAGGGACAAGCTGGCCGAGCTGGCGGCCGCCGGCCGGCCCGACGACGAGTTCGGTTTCGTCGTGCACGGCACCATGGCCGACCCGCGCTGGCTGGACCCGGCCGTCGATCCCAACGAACGCGTCCCCGGCACCTGCTACCTGGGGGATCCTCAGGTGGTGAACATGAGCCCGGTCGGGCTGGCCCGGTTCTCCACCCTGCGCGGCTGGCTTTCGCAGTGGAGCTACGACGACGCCCGCGGCGACGCGGTGGCCTGCGGCCCGGACATCGCGATCCCCGCGCTGGTGATCGGTAACCTGGCGGATGACGCCTGCACACCCAGCCACACCCGCCGGCTGTTCCAGGCGATCGGACACGAGGACAAGGAGATGCACGAAATCCCCGGCGCCACACACTATTACGCGGGCCCCGACCAGCGCGACGCGCTGCGGGCCGCCGTCACTATCGTCACCGACTGGCTGGTGGGGCACGATTTCGCGAGCGCCGAATGACGGTGACCGGCGCGCTGGACGGCGTTCGGGTGCTCGAACTGGGCACCCTGATCGCCGGGCCCTTCGCCGGCCGGCTGCTCGGCGACATGGGCGCCGACGTCATCAAGGTGGAACTTCCCAAGACCCCGGACCCGCTGCGCACCTGGGGTCAGGCCGAGCTCGACGGGCAGCACGTCTTCTGGACGGTGCACGCGCGCAACAAGAAGGCGATCACCCTCGACCTGCGCCACCCCCGTGGGCGCGAACTGTTCTGCGAGCTCGTCGAGAAGTCCGACATCGTGGTGGAGAACTTCCGTCCGGGCACCCTGGAAAAGTGGAACCTGGGTTACGACGTGCTCAGCGAACGCAATCCAGGCATCATCCTGGTCCGGGTGTCCGGCTACGGGCAGACCGGACCGGACGCCACCAAGGCCGGCTACGCCTCGGTCGCCGAAGCGGCCAGCGGGCTGCGCCACCTCAACGGGTTTCCGGGCGGTCCGCCGCCCCGGCTGGCACTCTCGCTCGGCGACAGCCTGGCCGGCATGTTCGGCGCCCAGGGTGCGCTGGCCGCGCTGTACCGGCGCAGCGTCACCGGACGCGGCCAGGTGGTCGACGTCGCCCTGACCGAATCATGCCTTGCCGTACAGGAATCCACCATCCCCGACTACGACGTCGCCGGCGTGGTGCGCGGACCGTCGGGCACCCGGCTCGAAGGCATCGCCCCGTCCAACATCTACCGCAGCGCCGACGGCTCGTGGGTGGTGATCGCCGCCAATCAGGACACCGTCTTCGCCCGGCTGTGCAAGGCGATGGGCCGCCCGGAGCTGGCCACCGACGACCGGTTCGCCACGCACGTCGCGCGGGGCCGCAATCAAGACGAACTCGACAACATCATCGGCGCGTGGGCCGCGGAACGCCAGCCCGGTGAGATCATCGAAACCCTCTCCGCCGCAGGGGTGATCGCGGGGCCGATCAACACCGTCGCCGAAGTGGTCAACGACCCGCAGCTGCGGGCGCGCGGCATGCTGGTCGAGCACTACGACGAGCGCGTGCGGCGCAACGTCTTGGGCCCGGGCATCGTGCCGATGCTCTCGGAATCGCCGGGGCAAGTCCGCAACGCCGGCCCCGCGCGCCCGGGCCAGCACAACGACGACATCTTCATCGGGCTGCTGGGCAAGACGGCCGAGGAGCTCGATCAGCTGCGCGCCGAGGAGGTGCTGTGACACACGTTGAGATTCGAGAAGTGGCCCTGCGCGACGGCCTGCAGATCGAAACCCCGATTCCGTTGTCGGCCAAGCTTGAACTGCTGGCCGCGGTGGCGGCCACCGGGGTTCGCGAAGTAGAGGTCACCGCGTTCGTCTCCCCGACCAAGGTGCCGTCGATGGCCGATGCCGCCGAGCTGGCCGCCCATCTGCATGACTATCCCGACATCGAATTCTCGGCCCTGGTGGCCAGTCCCAACGGCGCGAAGCGGGCCGTCGCCGCGGGGCTGCGCTCCATCGAATACGTGGTGGCCGCCGACGACACCTTCAGCACGGCCAACGTCGGGCGCACCAGCACCGAAGCCACCAGCCAGATCGACGAGATCGTCGCCATCGCGCACGACGGCGACGTCACCGTCGAAGTCGTCATCGCCACCGCCTGGGACTCCCCGTTCGAAGGTCCCACCCCGCCCCACCGGGTGCTCGAGATCGCCGCGGCCGCCCGCGACCGCGGCGCCGACCGCCTGTCGATCGCCGACACCATCGGCACCACCACCCCGGGCCGGGTGAGTTCGCTGATCGCGCAACTGCGTCCGGTGATCGGCGACCTGCCGCTGGGCGGGCATTTCCACAACACCCGCGGCTCGGGCCTGGCCAGTGCCTACGCCGCGGTCAGCTCCGGGGTGACCCGACTGGACGCCTCGGTCGGCGGACTGGGGGGCTGCCCCTTCGCGCCGGGTGCCACCGGCAACATCGCCACCGAGGATCTCGTATACCTGCTGGCCGACAGCGGCATCGACGTGGACGTCGACCTGCAGGCCGCCATCGCCGCGGCCGGCGTGGCGAAGTCGTTGGTGGGTCACGACCTGCCGAGCGCCCTGTTGCGCGCCGGCGACCGACGGAGACATTAAGTGCGGGGGAACTGATGTCTGCCCCGGAGGCGAACCGAGAGCTGACCGCCAAAGGCCGCCAGACCAGGCAGGCCATCGAGCAGGCCGCCCGGAAGCTCTTCGCCGAACGGGGTTTTCACGGCACCACCCTGGCCGAGATCACCTCGGCCGCCGGGAAATCGGCTGCCGTGTTCTACCGGTATTTCACCGATAAGGAAGACCTGCTGGCCGCACTCGCGGAATCGTTCCTGCACGAGGTGGTGGCGCCGTCGGGATTGAGTGTCCACCTGCCGGAGTCTCCCGACGACGATGCCTTCTTCACCTCGGTGGTCACCGGCTACTGGAACATGTTCAAGCAGAACATCGGCATCATGATCGCCGTGGCCCAGCTGGCCGCCACTCAGCAGCGCTTCGCGGCCGTGCAGAACGAATTCCGGCGGTTCGGAATGGATCTCGTGGCGGCATCGGTGCGCCGGGCCCAGGAACAGGGCTACGGCGCCGAGCTGCACCCCGAGCACACCGCGGCGGCCATCGCGTTGCTGTTCGAGAACTTCACTACCGTGTTCGTCGGACCATCCGGGCCGGCGGGCCTCGGCCTGAACATCAGCGACGAAGACGCCATCGCGACCTTGTCGACGGTCTGGAAGAAAACCCTGTACGGCGGCCTCACGGGATCTTAGGAGAAGACGTGGATTTCACTCTGCCAGAGCACCTTCCGGGCCTGCTCGCCGAGATGGACGAGTTCATCGAGACCGAGATCAAGCCGCTGGAACGCGAGAACATGCAGTACTTCGACCAGCGCCGTGAGCATGCACGCACCGATTGGGACAACGACGGGATCCCGACGCGCGAATGGGAGGAACTGCTCTTCGAGATGCGCCGGCGAGCCGACAAGGCCGGCTGGCTGCGCTACGGACTGCCGGCCGCACTGGGCGGCCGTGACGGCAGCAACGTCGACATGGCCGTCATCCGGGAACATTTGGCGCACAAGGGCCTTGGCCTGCACAACGACCTGCAGAACGAATCGTCGATCGTCGGGAACTTCCCGCAGGTGATCATGATGGAGCGGTTCGGCACCGACGAGCAACGAAAGGAATGGTCGGAGGCGCTGATCACCGGGGAGCGGTCCATGGCGTTCGGCCTGACCGAGCCGCAACACGGATCGGACGCCACGTGGCTGGAGACGCACGCCGAACGCGACGGCGACAGCTGGGTGATCAACGGCTCCAAGCGGTTCAACACCGGCGTGCACCGCGCGACCCACGACCTGGTCTTCGCGCGCACCTCCGGCGAGCCGGGGGCCGCGGTCGGCATCACCGCGTTCCTGGTGCCCACCGATTCGCCCGGCTTCAACGTCCCCTACTACTGGTGGACCTTCAACATGCCGACCGACCACGGCGAAGTCGAGTTGACCGATGTTCGGATTCCCACCGAAGCGGTGCTCGGCGAGGTGGACCGCGGCCTGGAAGTTGCTCAAACCTTCCTGCACGAGAACCGGATTCGGCAGGCGGCGAGCAGCCTTGGCGCGGCGCAGTACTGTATCGACCGCGCCGCCGAGTACGCGGCCGGCCGCAAAGTGTTCGGCAAGCCGCTGTCGGTGAACCAGGCCGTGCAGTGGCCGCTGGCCGAGCTGGCGACCGAAGCGCAGATGGTGCGGCTGCTGGTGGCCTACGCCGCCTGGCATCTGGACCGCGACCACCACATGGAGGTCTCCGACAAGGTGTCGATGGCGAACTACCGCGCCAACCGGCTGGTCTGCGACGCCGCCGACCGCGCCATGCAGGTCTACGGCGGCCTCGGTTACAGCCGGCACGAGCAGTTCGAACACATCTACCGCCATCACCGTCGCTACCGGATCACCGAGGGCGCGGAGGAGATCCAGATTCGCCGGGTGGCCCAGCGGCTGTTCAAATTCGGCAACAAGTGATGGCCGGCGACGAGTCGGGGGAACTGGGCACCAAACTTGCCGCGGTGCTCACGGCGGCCGTCGGCGCCGACACCGCGGTCGAGAATCTGCGCGCGCTCACTGGCGGCGCCAGCAGAACCACCTGGGCTTTCGAGGCCATCATCAACGCGCAGCGCCGTGCGCTGATCTTGCGCACCGGCCCACCCGACGATGTGCACGCCGGCATGGAGCTGGAAGCCAGGACGCAGGCGGCCGCGGCGGCCGCCGGGGCGCCGGTCCCCCACGTCTTGATCGCCGACAATTCCCCTGCCGCACTGGGCAACCCGTATTTGATCTGTGACGAGATCCAGGGCGAGACCATCGCGCGGCGCATCCAGCGTCAGCTCGACGGCGCCGACGGACATGCGGCCCGCACCCGATTGCTGCAGCAGTGCGCGCAGGCGGTGGCCGCGATTCACCGCGCCGACACCGACATTCCGGACCTGACCCACGAGGACCAGCTCGCCGAATGGCGCCAGCGCCTCGACGACATGGGCGACACCACCGCGACATTCGAATGGGGGTTTCGCTGGCTGGCCGCCCACCGCCCGCAGCCGTCGCCGGCGGTGTTGGTGCACGGCGACTTTCGGATGGGCAACCTCATCGTCGACGGATCCAACCTCGCCGCGGTGCTGGACTGGGAGCTGGTGCACGTCGGGCAGGCCTATGAAGACCTGGCGTGGTTCTGCATCCGGGCCTGGCGATTCGGCGCCCCGGCCAGCCTCGGCGCCGGCGGCCTGGGCAGCATCGAAAGCTTCCTGCGCGCCTACGAGCAGGCCAGCGCGACTACCGTCGACCGGGTGGCGTTTCACTGGTGGCTGGTGCTGGCCACCTTGCGCTGGGGTGTCATCTGCCGCTTCCAGGTCGAACGGCACCTGAGCGGGCAACACCGCTCGGTCGAGTTGGCCACCATCGGACGTCGCGTCTGCGAGACCGAGTGGGACCTGCTCAACCTGATCGAGGCGCGGCCATGATCGGCGCATACGGCCGCCCGCTGGCCGCCGAACTGGTGGCAGCGGTGGCCGAATTCCTGGAAAGCGACGTGCGCGGTGCGACCGACGGACAGGTCAACTTCCACGCCCGGGTCGCCGCCAATGCGCTGCGCATCGTCGAGCGTGAACTGCTCGACGAGAGCGAGGCGGAATCCCGCACCGCGCTGGCCGGCCTGGGTTTCGCCGATGAGGAACAGCTGGCCGCGGCGATCCGGGCCGGCGAGCTGGACGGGCGCGCCGACCAGGTCACCGCCTGCCTGCGCACCCTGGTACGGCGCCGATTGGCCGTCGCCCACCCCGGATACGACAGCGAATAGCCCGGCGATCTGTTAGGAGCCAAAACATGCCCGCTTCCAGCACCGAAACGGTCCTCGATGCGGCCAACAGGCTGTTCACCGCGATCGAGCGAAGCGACGTCGCCGCTGTTGACGCGATGTGGAGTAACGACATCGCGGTGTGGCGGGTCGGCTCGCGGCGCGACGACGACAAGGCCCGCGCGATGCGGGTCATCGACTGGTTCATCGGCGCGACGACGCAGCGGCGCTACGAAATCCTGGACCGGCAGCTCTTCGATGACGGCTCCGCCCGGGGCTTCGTTCAGCAGCACATCTTGCACGCCACCGGGCATGCCGGGCAGTCGATCTCGCTGCGGGTCTGCATCGTGATCCGGGTGGGCACGGGCGGCCTGATCGAACGGATCGACGAATATTTCGACCCCGCCGGGATCGCGCCGCTGATGAACTAGCGCTAGATTCGCCACGACACATTGGGGGTGACGATGACGACTTTGGAGACACTGCTTCACGATCCCGACATGGCCGGCGTGTGGAACCTGGCCCAGGATCGCTCGGCCATCACTTTCAAGATCAGGAACATGTGGGGCCTGCTGAACGTCAAGGGCCGCTTCACCGACTTCGGCGGCGACGGCCAACTGACCGGCAAGGGAGCGGTTTTCGGCCGCGTGGACATCCGGGCCGCCTCGCTGGACACCGGCATCGGCCGTCGCGACAAACACCTGCGCTCGGCCGACTTCTTCGACGTCGACCGCTTCGCGGAGATCAGCGTCGTTGTCACGGCGGTGCAGCCGACCAAAGGCAAGGCCGCCGACCTGCGGACCACATTCACCATCAAGGGCGTCACCGCGGAGGTGCCGCTGCCCGTCACGATCTCCGAGCTCGACGACGGCTCGATCCGAATCACCGGTGAAACCAAGCTCGATCGGGAGCGTTTCGACCTGGGCTGGAACCGGCTCGGCATGATGAGCTCGTCGGCAACGGTCGCGGCCGATGCCATCTTCGTGCGGGTATCGCAGTAATGATTTCTGCGGGCACCCCGCTGAACCGGGTGCGACACCAGTAGCATCTGCACCGTGCCCGACTCCACCATCGCCCTGCGGATCCTCGTCTACAGCAGCAATGTCCAAACCCGCGAACGGGTGATGCGGGCGCTGGGCAAGCAGCTGCATCCCGATCTGCCCGAATTGAGCTACGTCGAGGTGGCGACCGGGCCCATGGTGGTGGCGACGATGGACAAGGGCGGCATCGACTTGGCCATCCTGGATGGCGAGGCCGCCCCGACCGGCGGCATGGGAATCGCAAAGCAGCTCAAAGACGAACTCGAGACCTGCCCACCTCTGGTCGTGCTGACCGGGCGGCCCGACGATGCGTGGTTGGCCTCCTGGTCGCGCGCCGAGGGCGCGGTGCCGCATCCCATCGACCCCATCCTGCTGGGCCGTACGGTGCTCAGCCTGCTGAGGGCCCCGGTTCGCTGATTCATTCCACGCCGCGCCTGTGCCGCGGCTGATCGCGACGTTGCTGACGGCGGGCCATCCGCGCTGGCGACGCCCCTGATCTTTGGTGCCGCAGCGATCGGTGCCGCCCCGCCTTTGCTGGTGCTCATCCAGCGGATGGTGCGCAGATCCCGTCCGGCGGTGAGCGTTGGTTGCACCGGCTATCGAGTTTGCGCAGCACAGCGCGGCATGGCACCGCCGATACTGCAAAACGCCTACCCCGGGCAAGCGCGCCGCTCGCCGCGACGCTATGTTGTAAATCACTGTGACGGGCTTGCGACCCGGTTCGTCACAGCAGCCCGGCTACCGCCTGGCCGCTGCAGGCGGCTCGTACGACGGATCATGGAGCGAGTTGAACGTCTACATACCCATCCTGGTGCTAGGTGCCATTGCCGCCGCCTTTGCCGTCGGCTCGGTGGCGATCGCGAGCCTGGCCGGACCGTCACGTTTCAACAAGTCGAAGATGTCGGCCTACGAGTGCGGAATCGAACCCACCGAGACATCGGTGAGCGGCCCGCATGCGACAGCCGGGCAGCGCTTTCCGGTGAAGTACTACCTCACCGCGATGCTGTTCATCGTTTTCGACATCGAAATCGTGTTCCTTTACCCCTGGGCGGTCAGCTATGACGCGCTGGGCACGTTCGCTCTGGTCGAAATGGTGATTTTCATGCTGACGGTTTTCGTGGCCTACGCCTATGTGTGGCGCCGCGGCGGCCTGACGTGGGATTGAGGTAAGACGTGGGTCTTGAGGAACAGCTGCCCGGCGGGATCTTGCTGTCAACAGTCGAGAAAGTCGCGGGCTACGTCCGCAAGAACTCACTGTGGCCGGCGACGTTCGGGTTGGCCTGCTGCGCCATCGAGATGATGGCAACGGCCGGGCCAAGATTCGACCTCGCGAGGTTCGGGATGGAGCGATTCTCGGCCACCCCCCGGCAGGCCGATCTGATGATCGTCGCCGGGCGGGTCAGCCAGAAGATGGCTCCCGTGCTGCGACAGATCTACGACCAGATGGCCGAACCGAAATGGGTGCTGGCCATGGGCGTATGCGCATCATCCGGCGGGATGTTCAACAACTATGCGGTCGTGCAAGGCGTCGATCACGTGGTCCCGGTGGACATTTACCTGCCCGGCTGCCCGCCGCGACCGGAGATGCTGTTGTACGCAATCCTGAAGCTGCACGAGAAGATTCAGGAGATGCCGCTGGGCGTCAACCGGGAAACCGCCATCGCCGAAGCCGAGCAGGCGGCGCTGACGGCCCGGCCCACCATCGAGATGCGCGGACTGCTGCGATGAGCTCACCGGACCAAGATCCCCAAGAAGCGATCAGCCGCGCCGACGAAGAAGTCATCGACGTGCGCCGCGGCATGTTCGGCGCCAAGGGCTCGGGCGACACGTCCGGGTACGGACGGCTGGTGCGCGAGGTCATGCTGCCGGGCAGCAGCCCGCGGCCCTACGGCGGCTACTTCGACGAGGTGGTCGACGCTCTGGCCGCGGCTTTGAGCCAGGCCAACGTCGAATTCACCGACGCCATCGAAAAAGTCGTGGTGTACCGCGACGAACTGACCTTGCACGTCCGTCGTAACGCGCTGGAACAGGTCGCTCACCGGCTGCGCGACGACCCGCAGCTGCGCTTTGAAATGTGCCTGGGCGTCAGCGGCGTGCACTACCCGCACGAGACGGAGCGCGAACTGCACGCGGTGTACCCGTTGCAGTCGATCACGCACAATCGCCGCGTCCGCCTGGAAGTGTCTGCGCCCGACGGTGATCCGCACATCCCCTCCCTGTTCCCGATCTATCCGACCACCGACTGGCACGAACGCGAGACCTACGACTTCTTCGGAATCATCTTCGACGGGCACCCGTCGCTGACCCGCATCGAAATGCCCGACGACTGGCACGGGCATCCCCAGCGCAAGGACTACCCCCTCGGCGGGATTCCGGTCGAATACAAAGGCGCACAGATACCCCCGCCCGACGAGCGGAGAGCGTACAACTGATGAGCACCACCACTGAATCGACGCACGACGGCGCCGGCGAGACCTTCGTGGTCGCCGGCGGCCAGGACTGGGACAAGGTCGTCGAAGCCGCCCGCGGGGTCGACCCCGGCGAACGCATCATCGTCAACATGGGGCCGCAGCATCCGTCCACGCACGGGGTGTTGCGGTTGATCCTGGAGATCGAGGGCGAGACGGTCACCGACGTCCGTTGCGGCATCGGGTATTTGCACACCGGCATCGAGAAGAACCTCGAATACCGCTACTGGACCCAAGGTGTCACGTTCGTGACCCGGATGGATTACCTCGCACCGTTTTTCAACGAGACGGCCTACTGCCTGGGTGTGGAGAAGCTGCTCGGCATCACCGATCAGATTCCGGAGCGGGTCAACGTCATCCGGGTGATGATGATGGAGCTCAACCGGATCTCGTCGCATCTGGTGGCGCTGGCGACCGGCGGCATGGAACTGGGCGCCATGACCCCGATGTTCGTCGGATTCCGGGGACGCGAGATCGTGCTGACCCTGTTCGAATCGATCACCGGCCTGCGGATGAACAGTGCCTACGTCCGTCCCGGCGGTGTGGCGCAGGACCTGCCGCCCAACGCGGAGGCCGAGATCGTCGAAGGCCTCAAGGGACTCAGGCAGGTGCTGCGCGAAATGGGCGGCCTGCTCAACGAAAACGCCATCTGGAAGGCCCGCACCCAGGACGTCGGATACCTGGACCTGACCGGGTGCATGGCGCTCGGCATCACCGGCCCCATCCTGCGCGCCACCGGGTTGCCCCACGATCTGCGCAAGAGCGAACCGTACTGCGGATACGAAAACTACGAATTCGACGTAATCACCGAAGACACGTGTGATGCTTACGGGCGCTACATGATTCGTGTCAACGAGATGTGGGAGTCGATCAAGATCGTCGAGCAGTGTCTGGACAAGCTGAAGCCCGGCCCGACCATGGTCGAGGACCGCAAGATCGCCTGGCCGGCCGACTTGAAGGTGGGCCCCGACGGCTTGGGCAACTCACCGGAACACATCGCCAAGATCATGGGCGGCTCGATGGAGGCGTTGATCCACCACTTCAAACTGGTCACCGAGGGCATCAGGGTCCCCGCCGGCCAGGTCTACACGGCGGTCGAATCACCGCGCGGGGAGCTGGGTGTGCACATGGTCAGCGACGGCGGCACCCGGCCCTACCGGGTGCACTACCGAGACCCCTCGTTCACGAATCTGCAGTCGGTGGCGGCGATGTGCGAAGGCGGCATGGTCGCCGACCTGATCACCGCGGTTGCCAGCATCGACCCGGTCATGGGCGGGGTGGACCGGTGACCGGGCCGCAGGGACAGCCTGTCTTCATCCGGCTCGGCCCACCGCCTCACGAGCCCAACGCATTCGTCGTCGAGGGCGCGCCCAAGACGTATCCGCCCGATGTGCGGGCCCGGCTGGAGGTCGACGCCAAGGAGATCATCGGCCGCTACCCCAACCAGCGTTCGGCGCTGTTGCCGTTGCTGCACCTGGTGCAAGCCCAGGACTCCTACCTGACACCGGCGGGCCTGGAGTTCTGCGGCGAGCAACTGGGCCTCACCGGGGCCGAGGTGTCCGCGGTCGCGAGCTTCTACACCATGTATCGCCGCGGTCCCACCGGCGATTACCTGGTGGGTGTCTGCACAAACACGTTGTGCGCCATCATGGGTGGCGACGCCATCTTCGATGCCCTGAAGGAACATCTGGGCGTCGGCAACGACGAGACCACCGCCGACGGCTCGGTCACTCTGCAACACATCGAATGCAACGCCGCCTGCGATTACGCACCGGTGGTGATGGTGAACTGGGAGTTCTACGACAACCAGACGCCGGAGTCGGCGCGTGACCTCGTCGACTCGCTGCGGTCCGGCGAGCCCCAGCCGCCCACTCGCGGCGCCCCGCTGTGCGTCTTCCGCGAAACGTCGCGCATCCTGGCCGGCCTGCCCGACGAGCGTCCCGACCAGGGACAGGGCGGTGCCGGGCAGGCCACCCTGGCCGGCCTGAAGGTAGCCAAGGAACACGGCATGCGGGCGCCGGACGCGCCGAAAGGTCAGTAATGACAACCACTTCTGACACTTCACAGGCGACGCCGCTGACCCCGGTCATCAGCCGCTTTTGGGACGACCCCGAGTCGTGGACCCTCGAGACCTATCACCGCCACGGCGGCTACGAGGCGATGAAGAAGGCGCTGGCGATGGAGCCCGACGCGGTGATCGGGGTGGTGAAGGACTCCGGACTGCGTGGGCGCGGCGGCGCGGGATTCTCGACCGGCACCAAGTGGTCGTTCATCCCGCAGGGTGACACCGGCGCGGCCGCCAAACCGCATTACCTGGTGGTCAACGCCGACGAGTCGGAACCCGGTACGTGCAAAGACATTCCGCTGATGCTGGCGACACCGCACGTCCTGGTCGAGGGCGTCATCATCGCCGCGTACGCGATCCGTGCCAGCCACGCGTTCATCTATGTGCGCGGGGAGGTGCTGCCGGTCCTGCGCCGCCTGCAGAACGCGGTGGCCGAGGCCTACGCCGCGGGCTACCTGGGCCGCGACATCAACGGCTCGGGTTTCGACCTCGAACTGGTGGTGCACGCCGGTGCCGGCGCCTACATCTGCGGTGAGGAAACCGCGCTGCTGGATTCGCTGGAAGGCCGGCGCGGCCAGCCGCGGCTGCGCCCGCCCTTCCCCGCTGTGGCCGGGCTGTACGCCTGCCCCACGGTGATCAACAACGTCGAGACCATCGCGAGCGTGCCGTCAATCATCGGCAACGGTGTGGACTGGTTCCGCTCGATGGGCAGCGAGAAATCCCCAGGCTTCACGCTCTATTCGCTGTCCGGCCACGTCGCCCGGCCCGGCCAGTACGAGGCCCCGCTGGGAATCACGCTGCGGGAGTTGCTCGCGTACGCCGGCGGTGTCCGGGCCGGGCATCGGCTCAAGTTCTGGACACCCGGCGGATCGTCGACCCCGCTGCTGACCGACGAGCACCTCGACGTTCCGCTGGACTACGAAGGCGTCGGCGGCGTCGGCTCGATGCTGGGCACCAAGGCGCTGGAGATCTTCGACGAAACCACCTGCGTGGTGCGCGCCGTGCAGCGCTGGACCTACTTCTACAAGCACGAATCGTGCGGAAAATGCACGCCGTGCCGCGAGGGCACCTTCTGGCTCGACCAGATCTACGAGCGCCTGGAAACCGGCAAGGGCACCAGCGAGGACATCCAGAAACTGTTGGACATCTCCGACACCATTCTCGGAAAGTCCTTCTGCGCGTTGGGCGATGGTGCGGCCAGCCCGGTGATGTCGTCGATCAAGTTCTTCCGCGACGAATACGTCGCGCACGTCGAGGGCGGCGGATGCCCCTTCGATCCACGAGACTCCATGCTGACGGCGAACGGAAAGGCTTGAGGCACCCATGACTAGTGCGGCCAAGACCGAGACCGGTGACGAGGTCCGTCCGCCGGACATGGTGACGCTGACCATCGACGGCAACGAAATCAGCGTTCCCAAGGGAACTCTGGTGATCCGGGCCGCCGAATTGATGGGGATCCAGATCCCCCGGTTCTGCGATCACCCGCTGCTGGAGCCGGTCGGCGCGTGCCGGCAGTGTCTGGTCGAGGTCGAAGGGCAGCGTAAGCCGATGGCCTCGTGCACCACGGTCGCCACCGACGACATGGTGGTGCGCACCCAGCTCACGTCGGAGGCCGCCGACAAGGCGCAACACGGCGTGATGGAACTGCTGCTCATCAACCACCCGCTGGACTGCCCGATGTGCGACAAGGGCGGCGAATGCCCGCTGCAGAACCAGGCAATGTCCAACGGCCGCGCCGACTCTCGCTTCACCGACGTCAAGCGCACCTTCGCCAAACCGATCAACATCTCCTCGCAGGTGCTACTGGACCGGGAGCGCTGCATCCTGTGTGCGCGCTGCACCCGATTCTCCGAGCAGATCGCCGGGGACATCTTCATCGACATGCAGGAACGGGGCGCCCTACAGCAGGTCGGCATCTACGCCGACGAGCCGTTCGACTCCTACTTTTCGGGCAACACGGTGCAAATCTGCCCCGTCGGCGCGCTGACCGGGTCCTCGTACCGGTTCCGCGCCCGGCCTTTCGACCTGGTCTCCAGCCCCAGCGTCTGCGAGCACTGCGCTTCCGGATGCGCGCAGCGCACCGACCACCGCCGCGGCAAGGTGCTGCGCCGGTTGGCCGGCGACGACCCCGAGGTCAACGAGGAGTGGAACTGCGACAAGGGCCGGTGGGCGTTCACCTACGCGACCCAGCCCGATGTGATCACCACTCCCCTGATCCGCGACACCGACGGCTCGCTGCAGCCGGCCTCGTGGTCTCACGCAATCGCCGTCGCGACGAAGGGCCTGGAAGCGGCGCGTGGCCGCGCTGGCGTGCTGGTCGGCGGCCGGGCCACCTTGGAGGACGCCTACGCCTACTCCAAGTTCGCACGAATCGTGCTGGACAGCAACGACATCGACTTCCGCGCCCGGCCGAGTTCGGCAGAGGAGGCCGACTTCCTGGCCGCGCGGATCGCCGGCAAACCGATCAACGTCAGCTACGCCGATCTGGAGTCGGCGCCGGTCGTCGTGCTGGTCGGATTCGAGCCCGAGGACGAGTCGCCCATCGTCTTCCTGCGGCTGCGCAAGGCGGCTCGCAAGCACGGGTTGCCGGTCTACGCCATCGCGCCGTTCGCCAGCCGCGCGCTGACCAAGATGTCCGGGCGCCTGATCAAAACGGTTCCCGGCGCCGAGGCTTCGGCGCTCGACGGGTTGGCCACCGGCGAGGTGGGCGACCTGCTCTCCACGGCGGGTGCGGTCATCATGGTCGGCGAGCGGCTGGCCACGGTGCCGGGCGGTTTGTCGGCGGCGGCCCGCCTCGCCGACACCACCGGCGCCCGCCTGGCCTGGGTGCCGCGGCGCGCCGGTGAGCGCGGCGCGCTGGAGGCCGGTGCGCTGCCGGGGCTGCTGCCTGGCGGCCGTCCGGTCGACGACGAGACCGCCCGCGCGCAGGTCGCACAGGCGTGGAACGTGTCCGAATTGCCTTCCGGCAGTGGACGTGACGCCGACGCAATCCTGGCCGCCGCCACCGACGGCACGCTGGGCGCGCTGCTGGTGGGCGGTGTCGAGCCCGATGACTTCACCGACCCGCAAGCGGTGCTGGCGGCGTTGGACGGCGTCGGCTTCGTGGTCAGCCTGGAGTTGCGGCACAGCGCCGTCACCGAACGCGCCGACGTCGTCTTCCCAGTCGCGTCGACGACGCAGAAGGCCGGCGCATTCGTCAACTGGGAGGGCCGCTTCCGGCCGTTCGAAGCGGCGTTGCGCAACACTCAGGACGCCACCCAATCCGACCACCAGGTGCTCGATACGCTCGCCGACGAGATGGGCGTGTACCTGGGCATGTCCACCGTCGCCACGGCCCGCGAAGAACTGGCCGCGCTGCGGCAGTGGGACGGCAAGCGCGCCGCGAACCCGGCCGTCGCGGCCCCCGAGCCGGCCCAGCCTGCGTCGGGCGAGGCGGTATTGGCCGGCTGGCGGATGATGCTGGACAACGGCCGGATGCAAGACGGCGAGCCACATCTGGCGGGCACGGCCCGCAAGTCCGTCGCTCGGCTGTCCGCCGACACGGCGGCCGAGATCGGCGCCGCCGACGGCGACGCGGTCACGGTCAGCACGTCACATGGATCCATCAGCCTGCCGCTGATGATCACCGACATGCCCGACCGCGTGGTATGGCTTCCGGTGAACTCGCCCGGCTCGGCGGTGCATCGCCGGCTCGGCGTATCGGCCGGCAGCACAGTCAAGATCGGAGTTGGCGAATGACCGGCTTGACCGCCTTCGGGCACGACACCTTGTGGCTGGTGCTCGGCAAGGCACTGGCGATCTTCGTGTTCCTTATGCTCAACGTGCTGGTCGCGATTCTGCTCGAGCGCAAGATCCTCGGCTGGATGCAGCTGCGGCCCGGGCCCAACCGGGCGGGTCCGTGGGGTGTCCTGCAGAGCCTGGCCGACGGAATCAAGTTGGCGCTCAAGGAAACCATCACCCCGGGCGGGGTCGACAAGTTCGTCTACTTCGCGGCGCCGGTCATCTCCACGATTCCGGCGTTCACCGCCTTCGCGTTCATCCCGTTCGGTCCGGTGGTGTCGGTGTTCGGGCACCGCACACCGCTGCAGCTGACCGACCTGCCGGTCGCGGTGCTGTTCATCCTGGGGCTGTCGGCGATCGGCGTGTACGGAATCGTGCTGGGCGGTTGGGCTTCCGGGTCCACCTACCCGCTGCTGGGCGGGGTGCGCTCCACCGCCCAGGTCATCTCCTACGAGGTGGCGATGGGGCTGTCGTTCGCCGCGGTCTTCCTCTACGCGGGCTCCATGTCGACGTCCCAGATCGTCGCCGCGCAGGACCGGGTCTGGTACGTGTTCCTGCTGCTGCCGTCGTTCGTCATCTACCTCATCTCGATGGTCGGCGAAACCAACCGGGCGCCTTTCGATTTGCCCGAGGCCGAGGGTGAGCTGGTTGCCGGGTTCCACACCGAGTACTCGTCGCTGAAGTTCGCGATGTTCATGCTGGCCGAGTACGTCAACATGATGACGGTCTCCTCGCTGGCCACCGTCCTGTTCTTCGGCGGCTGGCACGCGCCGTGGCCGCTGAACATGTGGGCCGGCGCCAACACCGGCTGGTGGCCGGTGCTCTGGTTCACCGCGAAGATGTGGACCTTCCTGTTCGTGTACTTCTGGCTGCGGGCCTCGCTGCCCCGGCTGCGCTACGACCAGTTCATGGGGCTGGGCTGGAAGCTGCTGATCCCGGCCTCGCTGGTCTGGGTGCTGATCGCCGCCGTCATTCGCACGCTGCAGAACCAGGGCTATCAGCACTGGACCCCGATCCTGGTGGCCAGCAGCGTCGTGTTCGCCACCGCGATCGTACTGTCGCTGCGAAAGCCGTTCAGCGCGCCGGGTATTCGCGCGCTCGAGAAACAGCTGCGCCGCGAGGCGAAGAAGCTGCCGACCGCACTCGACTCCGCACCCGTATTCCCGACACCGCCGCTGCCATCGAAGGCCCAGAAATCCCTGGCGGCGGCGAGCAAGGAGAAAGCTCGTGGCTAAATTCTTGGACGCCGTAGCCGGATTCGGCGTGACGTTTGGATCGATGTTCAAAAGGAATGTCACCGAGGAGTATCCGGAAAAGCCGGGCCCCGTCATGCCGCGCTACCACGGCCGTCACCAGCTGAACCGCTACCCCGACGGTCTGGAGAAGTGCATCGGCTGCGAATTATGCGCCTGGGCGTGCCCGGCCGACGCGATCTATGTCGAGGGCGCCGACAACACCGAGGAACTCAGGTATTCGCCCGGGGAACGCTACGGCCGGGTCTATCAAATCAACTATCTGCGGTGCATCGGTTGCGGACTGTGCGTCGAGGCCTGCCCCACCCGGGCGCTGACGATGACCAACGACTACGAAATGGCCGACGACAACCGTGCGGACCTGATCTACGAGAAGGACCGGCTGCTGGCGCCGCTGCTGCAGGACATGCTCGCGCCGCCGCACCCCAGGACCGAGGGCGCCACCGACAAGGACTACTACCAAGGCAATGTGACCGCACACGGGTTACGGCAGACCCAGCAGGCCGGAGACTCGAAGTGACCGGATCGGCCGGCCACGTCGCCGCCGTGGCCTCAAGTTTTGCGCAGGACATCATCGTCCGTACCTCCACCGGGGAAGCGATCGCGTTCTGGGTGCTGGGCGTCCTGGCCGTGATCGGCGCGATCGGGGTCGTCACCGCCGTCAACGCCGTCTACTCGGCAATGTTCCTGGCGATGACCATGATCATCCTGGCGGTCTTCTACATGATCCAGGACGCGCTGTTTCTGGGTGTGGTTCAAGTCGTGGTCTACACCGGCGCGGTGATGATGCTGTTCTTGTTCGTGCTGATGCTCATCGGCGTGGACTCCGCGGAATCGCTCAAGGAGACGCTGCGCGGTCAGCGCATCGCCGGCGTGGCCGCCGGGATCGGGTTCGGCATCCTGCTCATCGCCGCCATCGGCAACGTGACCACCGGCGGCTTCGCGGGACTGACCACCGCCAACGCCAATGGCAACGTGGAAGGGCTGGCGGCGCTGATCTTTTCGCGGTACCTGTGGGCGTTCGAGCTCACCAGCGCGCTGCTGATCACCGCGGCCGTCGGCGCGATGGTGCTGGCGCACCGCGAGCGCTTCGAGCGCCGCAAGACGCAGCGCGAGCTTTCGCAGGAACGGTTCCGGTCGGGCGGGCACCCCACCCCGATGCCCAACCCCGGTGTGTACGCACGCCACAACGCTGTCGACGTGGCCGCGTTGCTGCCGGACGGCTCATACTCGAAGCTCTCGGTGTCGCCGATGCTGCAGAGCCGCGGCGCCGACGGCAAGAAGACCCCCTCCCCGTCCCCCGAGCCGAGCCCGACTCTTTCCCAAGGCGGTACGTCGTGAATCCGGCCAATTACCTGTACCTTTCGGCGCTGCTGTTCACCATCGGGGCCTCCGGTGTGTTGTTGCGCCGCAACGCCATCGTGATGTTCATGTGCGTGGAGCTGATGCTCAACGCGGTCAATCTCGCGTTCGTCACGTTCGCGCGGATGCACGGCCACCTGGACGGTCAGATGATCGCGTTCTTCACGATGGTGGTCGCCGCCTGCGAGGTGGTCATCGGCCTGGCCATCATCATGACCATCTTCCGTACCCGCAAATCGGCGTCCGTCGACGACGCGAACCTACTCAAAGGCTGAAGACGCCAACATGACTCAATACACCTGGCTGCTGGTCGCGCTGCCATTGGCGGGCGCCGCAATCCTGCTGTTCGGCGGGCGACGCACCGACGGGTGGGGGCATTGGCTGGGCTGCGCCACCGCCCTCGCGGCGTTCGGGGTGGGCCTGAGCCTGCTCTCGGAGCTGCTCGGCCGCGCGGGCGACAACCGCTTCATCCACCAGAAGGTGTTCAGCTGGATCCCGGTCGGCCAGCTCCAGGTCGACTTCGGGCTGCAAATCGACCAGTTGTCGGTGTGTTTCGTGCTGCTGATCTCCGGGGTCGGGTCGCTGATCCACATCTATTCGGTCGCCTACATGGCCGAAGACCCAGACCGCCGAAGGTTTTTCGGCTACCTCAACCTGTTCCTGGCGTCGATGCTGCTGCTGGTCGTCGCCGACAACTATGTGGTGCTCTACGTCGGCTGGGAAGGCGTCGGCCTGGCGTCCTACCTGCTGATCGGGTTCTGGTACTACAAGCCGACGGCGGCCACCGCGGCCAAGAAGGCGTTCGTGATGAACCGGGTCGGCGACGCCGGGCTGGCCCTGGGAATGTTTTTGATGTTCAGCACTTTCGGCACCCTGTCGTACGCCGGGGTGTTCGCCGGCGCGCCCGCCGCCGGTCACGGCGCGCTGACCGCCATGGGATTGCTGTTGCTGCTGGGCGCCTGCGCCAAGTCCGCCCAAGTCCCGCTGCAGGCGTGGCTGGGTGACGCCATGGAGGGCCCCACCCCGGTGTCCGCGCTGATCCACGCCGCCACCATGGTGACGGCGGGCGTGTATCTGATCGTGCGATCGAATCCGTTGTACAACCTGTCCCCCGACGCCCGGCTGGCCGTGGTCATCGTGGGTGCGGTCACGCTGCTGCTCGGGGCGTTCATCGGCTGCGCCAAGGACGACATCAAGCGGGCGCTGGCGGCGTCGACGATGAGCCAGATCGGCTACATGGTGCTGGCGGCGGGCCTCGGGCCGGCCGGCTATGCCTTCGCGATCATGCATCTGCTCACCCACGGCTTCTTCAAGGCCGGGTTGTTCCTCGGCTCCGGCGCGGTGATTCACGCGATGCACGAAGAACAGGACATGCGCCGCTACGGCGGGTTGCGGGCGGCGCTGCCCATCACGTTCGTCACCTTCGGCCTGGGTTACCTCGCGATCATCGGCGTGCCGCCCTTCGCGGGCTACTTCTCCAAGGACGCCATCATCGAGGCGGCGCTGGCCTCGGGTGGCGTCCGGGGTTACCTGCTGGGTGGGGCCGCGCTGCTGGGCGCCGGCGTAACCGCGTTCTACATGACCCGCGTGATGCTGATGACGTTCTTCGGCAAGAAGCGCTGGGGTCCGGGAGCCCACCCGCATGAGGCACCCGCCCTGATGACGTGGCCGATGATTCTGCTCGCCGTCGGCTCGGTGTTCTCCGGTGGCCTGCTGGCGGTGGGCGGCACCCTGCAGCGCTGGCTCGAGCCGGTCGTCGGAAAGCACGAGGAAGTCACCCACGCGTACCCCGTCTGGGTCAGCTCCGCGCTGGCGCTGGGTGTCGTGGTCATCGGCATCGCGGTGGCCTACGGGTTGTACGCGAGGGCACCGATCCCCCGGGTGGCGCCGCTCTCCGTGTCGGCGCTGACGACGGCGGTGCGCAAGGACTTCTACGGCGACGCCTTCAACGAAGAGGTCTTCATGCGGCCGGGCGCACAACTGACCCACGCGCTCGTCGACATCGACAACGCGGGCGTCGACGGCTCGGTCAACGCGCTGGCGGCGCTGGTGAGTTCGACGTCAAATCGGCTGCGGGGGCTGCAAACCGGCTTCGCCCGCAACTACGCACTGTCGATGCTGACGGGCGCGGTGCTGGTGATCGCGCTGATCCTGGCGGTGCGGCTGTGGTGATTCGCGGCGGCGAGATGAAAAGGAGCGGCGCTGGTGAATAGCGTTCCATGGCTGAGCGTGCTGTGGCTGGTGCCGCTGGCCGGCTCCGTGCTGATCATCCTGATGCCGCCCGGGCTGCGCCAGCTCGCGAAGTGGACAGGTCTGGTCTTCGGCGTCCTGACCCTGGCGGTGGCGGTCGTCGTCACCGTCGGGTTCAAGACCGGCGGCGCGCCTTACCAATTCGTCGAAAGCCACCAGTGGATCCCGGCGTTCGGCGCCGGCTACACCCTGGGCGTCGACGGCATCGCGGTGGTGCTGGTGCTGCTGACCGCGGTGCTGATTCCGGTGCTGCAGGTGGCCGGCTGGAACGATGGCGGCGAGCGCAGCCGCAGCGTTCAGGCCTATATCGCCCTGACGCTGGCCATCGAGTCGATGGTGCTGATCTCAGTGGTCGCCCTGGACGTGTTGCTCTTCTACGTCTTCTTCGAGGCCATGCTCGTCCCGATGTACTTCCTGATCGGAGGTTTCGGTGGCGGGGCCGGCAGGTCACGCGCGGCCGTGAAGTTCTTGTTGTACAACCTGTTCGGCGGTCTGATCATGCTGGCCGCGGTGATCGGGCTGTATGTGGTGACCTCGCAGCACGGTTCAGGCACCTTCGATTTCCGTGAGATCGTGGCCGGCGTCGCGTCGGGCCGCTACGGCGCGGACTCGGCGGTGTTCAAGGCGCTGTTCCTGGGCTTCATGTTCGCGTTCGCGATCAAGGCTCCGCTGTGGCCGTTCCACCGCTGGCTGCCCGACGCCGCCGTCGAGGCCACCCCGGCGACCGCGGTGCTGATGATGGCGGTGATGGACAAGGTCGGCACCTTCGGCATGCTGCGCTACTGCCTGCAGCTGTTCCCCGGTGCCTCAACGTATTTCCGCCCGCTGATCGTCGTGCTGGCGGTCATCGGGGTGATCTACGGCGCGATCGTCGCCATCGGCCAGACCGATATCATGCGGCTGATCGCCTACACCTCGATCTCGCACTTCGGGTTCATCATCCTGGGCATCTTCGTGATGACCACCCAGGGGCAGAGCGGGTCGACGCTGTACATGCTCAACCACGGCCTGTCCACGGCCGCGGTCTTCCTGATCGCCGGCTTCCTGATATCGCGGCACGGCAGCCGGTCTATCGCCGACTACGGCGGCGTGCAGAAGGTGGCGCCCGTACTGGCCGGCACCTTCCTGGTCTCGGCCATGGCCACCCTGTCACTGCCGGGCCTGGCGCCGTTCATCAGCGAATTCCTGGTCCTGCTGGGCACTTTCAACCGGTACTGGCTGGCCGCCGCATTCGGGGTCACGGCGTTGGTGCTCTCGGCGGTCTACATGTTGTGGCTGTACCAGCGCGTGATGACCGGGCCGGTCGTCAGCGGCAACGAGAAGATCGGTGATCTGCGTGCACGCGAATTGATCGTCGTCGCACCGTTGATCGCGCTGCTGCTGGTGCTCGGCATCTACCCCAAGCCCGTGCTCGACATCATCACTCCCGCCGTCGAGAACACCATGACCACCATCGGCCAGCATGACCCCAAGCCGACCGTCCCGATGGGACCGGTGGGAACACCCGGGCCAGCCGACCTACACCGGACCGCCGAAGGACCGCGATGACCCTCCCTACCCCGAGCATCCAGTACTTCCTGCTGTGCCCGACGCTCATCGTGTTCGGCGTCGCCGTGGTGTGTGTCCTCGCAGAGGCGTTCCTGCCCAGGCGAATTCGCTACACCGCGCAGGTGACGCTCTCACTTGGCGGATTGATCGCGGCGTTCGTCGCGGTCATCGCCGTGAGCCGCTCGATCCAAAGCTCGGGCCGTGTCGCGGTGTTGGGCGCCATGGCCATTGACCGCCCGACGCTGTATCTGCAGGGCACCGTGCTGCTGGTCGCGGTGATGGCGGTGATCTTCATCGCCGAACGCACCCAGGCCAAGGCGGACAGCAAAGTGTCCGTGGGAGTCGGCACCGCCGGCACGGGCGGCCTGGACTCCTTCACGCCGCAGGCATCGGCGGTGCCCGACAGTGACGCCGAGCGCGAGGCCGAGCGGGCCGGGGCCGCCCAGACGGAGCTGTTCCCGCTGGCGCTGCTATCGGTCGGCGGCATGATGGTCTTTCCCGCGTCCAATGACCTGTTGACCATGTTCGTCGCGCTGGAAGTGTTGTCGCTGCCGTTGTACCTGATGTGCGGCCTGGCCCGCCACCGCCGCCTGCTCTCGCAGGAAGCGGCGATGAAGTACTTTCTGCTGGGCGCGTTTTCGTCGGCGTTCTTCCTTTACGGTGTCGCGCTGCTCTACGGCGCGACCGGCACGCTGCTGTTGACCGGTATCCGTGATGCGCTTGCCGCACGCGGCGACACCTCGATGGCGCTCGTCGGCGTCGCGCTGCTGTCGGTCGGCCTGCTGTTCAAGGTCGGCGCCGTTCCGTTCCATTCGTGGATTCCGGACGTGTACCAGGGCGCACCCACCCCCATCACCGGGTTCATGGCGGCGGCCACCAAGGTCGCGGCTTTCGGTGCGCTGCTTCGGGTTATCTACGTGGCGCTGCCGCCGCTGCACGATCAATGGCGCCCGGTGCTGTGGACCATCTCGATCCTGACGATGGCGGTCGGAACCATCACCGCGGTGAACCAGACCGACGTCAAACGCATGCTGGCCTACTCGTCGGTCGCCCACGTCGGGTTCATCCTCACCGGCGTCATCGCGGACAACCACACGGGCCTGTCCGCCACGCTGTTCTATCTGCTGGCCTACAGCTTCAGCACCGTCGGCGCGTTCGCCATCGTCGGCCTGATCCGCGACGCCGACGGGGTCGAGGACGCGACGCTCTCGCATTGGGCGGGGCTGGGTCAGCGGTCACCCATTGTGGGCGTGATGTTTTCGATGTTCTTGTTGGCGTTCGCCGGCATCCCCCTGACCAGTGGCTTCGTCAGCAAGCTCGCCGTCTTTAAGGCCGCCGCCCAGGGCGGTGCCGTGCCGCTGGTGATCGTCGGTGTGGTCGCCAGCGGGGTCGCCGCGTACTTCTACGTGCGGGTGATCGTGTCCATGTTCTTCACCGAAGCGACCGAGGACACCCCGCACGTGGTGGCGCCGGGCATCTTGAGCAAGGCCGCGATCGCGGTGTGCGCCGCGGTCACCGTCGTGCTCGGTATCTTCCCGCAGCCGCTGCTCGATCTCGCCGACCAGGCCGCCCAGCTGCTGCACTGACGCGGCGTCGGGCCGTCAGCTCATGAACGGCCGGATGGCCAGCAGGTAGATCAGCAGTGCGCCCAACGGGGCCACCAACGGCAACCACGGCAACTGCAAGGGAAATGACGCCGCAACCAGTCCGGCGAGCGTAAACCCCACGGCGCCAACGGCCGTCGGCAGGCTGTCGAGCACCACCGGGGCGGCCCCACCTACCGCGTGGCGGCATACCAGGTAGGCGGCGGCGCACAATCCGGACAGCGCGACGAAGATCAGCGGTGGGTCGGTCAGCATCACGGTGACCGCCGCCAGCAGCACGGCAAGCGTTGCGGCGCGCCGGAATGCAATGCCCACCGCGACCGCGATCAGCGCCGCCGTCCAGGCGACCACCGCGGGGCCCTGCCAACCGCCGGCGGCCAGCCCCACCATCAGCAGGCCGAAACCCGTCGCGAAGGCGGGCGCCCCCACCCGCGCCAGCGTCCCCGTACCGGCGTTAGCCACGGAGCCTCCCTCGCACCCGCCGGCGGCGATCCGGCAACACACCCATGGACTGCTCCAAACCGCTCTCGCCAGCCCACGACACGATGTCCACGCCGATGGTGGCCATGTCGCGGTACATCGCGGAGCGCTGCAGCGCCCACATCCGATCCACCAGGGGATCCTGCTCGTCCTCGAACGGCGAACTGTCCAGGATGTCGACCGCCAGCACGACATGGCCGCGCTTGCGCAGATTGATGAGGGCCAAGGCGAATTCGGTGTCGAGCAGGGTGGAGAACGCGATGACGATCGCGCCGGCGGGCACCGCCGCGCGCGGGGCCAGCGTGCCCGTGGTGTGTTCGAATCGGTCTCCGGCGTTCAGGACGGTGTCGAGCACCCGATAGAACTGGCGCTGCCCGATGTCGGCACCCAGCCAGCGCGGGTGGTTACCCCCGAGAGCGACGATGCCGGCCCGGTCACCGTGGCGCAACGCGGTTTGCACCACTTGCGCCGCCCCGCGCACGACCCGCTCGGTGGCCTCGGTGGCCGGGCCCGCGGGCTGGCGATACGCATCGATCAAGACGACGACGTCGGCGGCGCGGTCGGTCAGCCGCTGTGTCACATGCAGTTGGCGGCGGCGCGCGCTCACCGGCCAGTTCACCGCGCGCAGTTGGTCGCCCGGCACATAGGGGCGGATGTCGGCGTATTCCACGCCGGGCCCGATATGGCGGGTCAGGTGGGCGCCCAGCCGGTCGAGCAACTCGATCTGCGGGATGGGCGTGAGCTGCGGCGGCGTCAAGGGAAACACGATGACCTCGGCGGCCCCGACGGTGGCCGTTCCGGTGAGCAGCCCACCGCGGGCAACGACGTCGATACGAGCACCGATGGAATACCGGCCCCAGCGCCGCGCGGTCGCTGTGACGGTCTTCTCCTGGCCCGCATCGGATTCGGAGATCTCGAGCTCCATGCCGGCGATGTCCGGAATACTGACCTGGACGGCCGATGCGCCTTCTTGTGTCACCCATACCCTGACGTGTGCCTGCTCGCTTTCAAAGCAGCGCTGGGCGTCGGGTTCGCCGTGCACACGAATCGTCGGGACGGGCCGCTGCCAGCTGATCGAGCACAGCACGCCGAGCAGGGGCGCGGCGAAGGCGATCAGCTGCCACCGGGCGCCGATCACGGCGGCGGCTATCGCGAACCCCACGCAGGTGGCGATCGCTCGCGTCAAGCTCGATGCGCGCCAGCGGAATTCGGCCGCAACGCCGGACGTCACGCCGGGCTCATCCGGTGTCTCCGGCGCCGGCGCCGGTCCGCGGCACCGGCAGGCGGTGCAACAACTCAGCGATCACATCGGCGCCCTGGATCTTTCGCACCCACATTTCGGGGCGCAAGGTGATTCGGTGCGAGACCGCCGCGATGGCGAGCGCCTTCACATCCTCGGGAATGACGTAGTCGCGGCCGAGCAGCAACGCGCGGGCGCGGGCGAGTTGCACCAGGTCGAGTTCGGCGCGCGGGCTGGCGCCCACCGCAACCTGGGGATGGTGTCGCGTCGCATTGGCCAGCGACACCACGTAGTGCAGGACGTCTTCGTGCACGGTCACCTGCTCGACCGATTCGCGCATGGCCAGCAGGTCATGCGCGTCCACCACCCGGTTGACCGTCGGTTCGGCCGAGCCGCGTTCGAGGCGGCGGCGCAGCATCGAGGTCTCGTCCTGCTCGCTGAGATACCGCAATTCCAGCCGGATCGCGAATCGATCGAGTTGCGCCTCGGGCAGTGGATACGTGCCCTCGTACTCGATCGGGTTATCGGTGGCCAGGACGATGAAAGGCTTTGGTAGCTGGTGTGTTTCGCCGTCGATGCTGACCTGGCCTTCGGCCATCGCCTCCAGCAGCGCTGCTTGGGTTTTCGGCGGTGTGCGGTTGATCTCGTCGGCCAGCAGCAAGTTGGTGAAGATGGGGCCGGGCCGGAACGCGAAGCGGCCGGACTGCATGTCGTAGATCGTCGAGCCGAGCAGGTCCGCCGGCAACAGATCGGGCGTGAACTGCACCCGGGTGAATTGCAGCCCCAGCGCGGCGGCAAAGGATCTCGCGATCAGTGTCTTGCCCAGGCCGGGCAGGTCTTCGATGAGGATGTGGCCGCGCGCGAGGACCGTGGTGAGGATAAGCCGTAGCGCGGAGCGCTTTCCCACCACCACGCGTTCTATCTCGTCGAGAATCGCTTCGCAGTGTGCGGTCGTGGTTGCGGCCGGCAGCGTCATGTTGGGATCGCGCCTCCTGTCATACCTGCTCCAGCTTCAGCAGAATCTCTTCCAGCGCGGCACGACCCGGACCGGGTTCGCGGTCACCGCTGCGCCTGACGTTGTTGGGATTCACCCATTCCCACAGTTCCGCACCGAAAAGCATACGTCCGGTCGCGTGGAAGGCCGTCGGGTCTTTGGATTGTCTTTGGCCAGTTGTCATCTCGTAACGACGCGCGAGCATCGGGCGCAGATGGCGGTCCCAGTCGGCCCTGGTGGCCTCCGACCACCGGATCGTCGTCTCGGTGGCGGAAAGCCAGCGGCGCAACGAATCCCCGAGCTCGTCGGCGCCCGGCTCCCCTTCCGCATCGAAGCCGCGCGCCAGGGCTCGACGGAGGCTGAGCAACACGATGGCCAGCCCGGCGCCGGCGGCCGCCAACACCCATCGTCGATCGTGCTGCGTCAGTGCCAACAGTTCTGTGCCGATGATGAGGCAAACGCCCAGCGAAACAATCTTTTTCATGCGGCGCTCCGGGAGCCCAGCTCGTCGAGGACCAGTCGGAGCACGCCCACCGCGGTGTCGCGGTGGCCCTCGTTCATCACGTGGGGGCTGAACCGCGCCTCGGCGAACAGATTCACCAATTGGACGGCGTTGTCGGCATGCAGCGCATGGTGTTCGACCGCGCGGGCCAGCACCTCGGTCGGGGTGTCGAATTCCTGGGGAACCGCGCCGGGAACATGTGCGAGTTCGCGTTCCATCGCGGCATAGCAGGCGATGATCGCCTCGCGCGGTTCACGGCTCAGGTCTGTCATCTCGGCCAGTCCACGTTCGGCGGCTCGCGCCAGCGACTCCGAACGCGGCGCGGGCGCCGGGGATTCCGCCGGCTCGCCGGCGTTGGCGGGAGCCGCCGGACGCCAGCGCCGCCGAGCCGAGGCGACCGTCCCGGCGACGAACATCACCAACATGGCGACCGTGCAGGCCAGGAGGATCCCCAGCAGGTTCTGAGAGCCGTCGCGAGCACGGTGCGGATGCTGCTGGGGCGGCGGCTGTGCGGGCGGGTGCGTCGACGCTGCCGCCCCACTATCGGGCGATTGTGGGGCGGGGGGAGCGATACCGTGGCCCAGAAATCGGGCCAGCAGCATCGCGATCAGCAGCCAGGCCGTGATCACGGCCATCCCGATCAACAACACGCGCCAGCTCGGTCGTCCCTTACCGGTGCCGAGCATTTCTGACAGGGCACCCGTAGTCGGCGCGGGAGCCCGGGGGTCTCGCAACCGCGCGACCACGGCGACGGCGATCAGCGCGAGGGTCACCGTGAGAATCGCTACCACGAACGTCAGCGCCGCCCGACCCCCCGACTCGCTGCGCATCGCATCGTGGCGGGCGGGGAGGTAGCCGCGCAGGGCGGCAGCGACCACGAGCAGCAGAACGATCAGGGCTACGACTCGCCCTGTCGGCTTGTCCATACCAGGCATTGGCACACCACTCGATTGGTTGCCTGCCGCCGTCGCGGCACTGACTTTCCTCATACTTGCACGTCAGGCCGCCCTAGGGCCAGGACCGGCGTTCCTGCTGATCCACAGCCGCGATTCGTCCACATATTTCCCTTGCCCGCGTGAACGCGGACGCGTGTTCCAGCACCGCAACCGAATATCTGGGACTCACCGGACACCCCCGGCCGTGGGACACTCAGCGGGTGCCGCCCTATCGCGACGTCGGCGCGTTCAACGACCGCGCGACCGGCTACGACGGCGGCTGGCGAGGCCGGCTGCATCACACGATCTCCGACCGCACCGCCGATCTGGTCATGCGGACGGCGACGTCCGCCGACACCATCCTCGACGTGGGGTGTGGCACCGGTTATTTGCTGCATGTGCTGGCCGACCGCTATCCGGACGCGGAGCGGCTGGCCGGGATCGACGCGGCACCGCAGATGGTCGACGTCGCGCGATCGGTTGCGCGCGACGACCGGTTGACCTTCACGCACGGGGTCGCGGAGGAGCTCGGCTACCCCGACCATACCTTCGACCTGATCGTGAGCACGACGTCATTCGACCACTGGTCCGATCAGCAAGCGGGCCTGGTCGAGTGCGCTCGAGTGCTGCGGCCCGGCGGGCGGCTGGTGCTGGTCGATCAGCTGTCGCGGTGGCTGGTGCCGACGCTGGCCGGTAGTCGACGGGGCAAAGCCCGCACCCCTGGCCGCGCCGAGCGGCTGCTGACGCAGGCGGGATTTCGGTCCCTGCAATGGCACAGGGTGCACGCAGTCATCATCAACGCGGTGACCGCGATCGCGCCCGTCTAGTCCACCGCGAAGGGCCGGAAGCTGCCGTCGAGCACCTGAAGGTGACCGATGGTGCGCCCCGTGACCTTGACGGGGTCGACCAGGACCAATTCGACCGCGGCGCGGGCGAATTCGTCCTCCGACGCGGTCTCATCGAAGTTGCGGGCATAGTACGAGAGCCCGGGCGTGAGAATCGCTTTGGACGGCGACAGCGCGTTGACCGCGATGTTGTGGTCGGTGAGATCGTAGGCCGCGCACTGGGTGAGGTGCTCGAGCGCCGCCTTGGATCCGCCGTAGCCGGGCAGCACCCCGCCGCTGCGGTCGGCGTACGGGCCGTCGCCGGGCAGTCGCGACGCGACCGAGGTGATGTTGACGATCGAGCCGCCGCCGGCCTCGATCATGTCGGGGCACACCATCTGCATCAGCTCGTAGGCCGCGAACACCGCGATGTCGAAGTGCCGGCGATACGCGTGCAGCGGCGTGCTGACGAACCCCGGCCAGCCGGGTTTGGCGGCCCCAGCTTTGCCGGCCGCGCCCGCAGGCTTGACACCCGCGCCCGCGGGCTTACCGGCATCCTTGGCGGCCCTGTCACCCGACTGGGCACCGGGCGCCGGTGGCCGTCCCGGCGCGGTGAAGGCCGCATTGTTGATCAGAATCCCGATGGGGCCCAATGCCTCTCGCGCCGAATCCACCAGCCGGGCGATCTGATCGCGGTCGGTCAGATCGGCGCGGACCGCAACGGCACGGCCGCCCGCCGCCTCGATGTCGGCGACCGTCTCGCCGATGGTTCCCGGTAACCGGTCGTCCCATACTTCTTCGGTACGCCCGGCAACCGCCACCGCGGCACCCTCGGCCGCCAGCGCCAGCGCGATCGCGCGGCCCAGGCCGCGGCTGGCGCCGGTGACGATCGCGGCCCGGCCCGCAAGCCGTCCCGTCATCGCCGCACCCCGTGCACGACGATCGCCGTGGTCTGCTCGACCCACGCATCGTCGAGCTCTTCTTCCGGACGCAGCAGCATCCGCAGCATCGTCGCTCCCCCGATCAACTCGATCAATCGGTCCGGATCCACATCGGGATGGGCTTCGCCCCGGTCAACCGCCTCGCGCAGCCGGACCCGCACCGCGGTGAACAGGTCCACGAACCGCGCCATCACCCGGGCATTAAGCGCGGGGTCGGCCGTCATGTCGGCGACCAGACCGGGCAGTGCGGCGCGCACTACCGGGGTGGTGAACACATCGCGGGTGGCCTCGATCATCATCCGCATGTCGGCGGCGATATCCCCGGCCGGCGACTCCAGCGCGGTCGGTGTTGTCGGGAAGGCGGCCTCGTGCACCAGTTCGGCCTTGCTCGACCACCGCCGGTACAACGCGGATTTCGTGGTGCCGGCGCGCTCGGCAACCGCGGCCAAACTGATGTTGGAATAGCCTGTTTGGACAAGCAGTTCCGCGGTCGCCGAGAGGATCGCCGAGTCGATACGGGGATCGCGCGGGCGGCCGGCGCCGGAGGCCTTGTCAAGGCCGGACGGGTCTGCTTTCATAACGCTACCTACCGTATCGTAATTGCCTCAACGAAGGAGGCACCTTATGCCAGCAGAACCCGCGGTCGACAACGTCGGCCGGCTCCAGCGCTCCAGCCGTGACGTCACGACGTTGCCGACGGTGATGTCACGCTGGCTCTCCACCGTACTGCCGAACGCCGCACAACCCGAGGTGACGGTGGAAAGCGGCGTGGACTCGACCGGCATGTCGTCGGAGACCATCATTCTGACCGCGCGCTGGCAGCAGGACGGCGAGCCGATCGAGCAGAAGCTCGTGACCCGAGTCGCGCCCGCCGCCGAGGACGTGCAGGTCTTCCCCACGTACCGGCTCGACCACCAATTCGACGTCATCCGCCAAGTCGGCGAGTTGACCGACGTGCCCGTGCCCAGGGTGCGCTGGCTGGAGAACACCGGCGACGTCCTCGGCACACCGTTCTTCGTGATGGACTACGTCGCCGGTGAGGTGCCGCCCGACGTCATGCCGTACACGTTCGGTGGCAACTGGTTCGCGGACGCGCCCGCCGAGCGGCAACGCGAACTGCAGGACGCAACCGTCGGCGTGCTGGCCAAGCTGCACTCGATTCCGAACGCGCAGAGCATGTTTGGCTTCCTCACCAAGGGTCAGGCCGGGGACACCGCGATGCGCAAGCACTTCATCTGGGTGCGCTCCTGGTACGACTTCGCGGTCCCCGACATCGGGCGATCACCGCTGCTGGAGCGAACTTTCGACTGGCTGGAAGCCAACTGGCCGGACGAGGCGGCCGCCGCCGAGCCGGTACTGCTGTGGGGCGATGCCCGGGTGGGCAACGTGCTGTACAACGACTTCCGCCCGGTGGCGGTGCTGGACTGGGAGATGGTCACGTTAGGACCACGCGAGCTGGACGTGGCGTGGATGATCTTCGCGCACATGGTCTTTCAAGAACTCGCCGGGTTGGCGACCTTGCCGGGGCTGCCCGGGGTGATGCGCGAGGAGGACGTGCGGGCCACCTACGCGCGGCTCGCCGGCGTCGAAGTCGGCGACCTGCACTGGTTCTACGTGTACTCGGGCGTCATGTGGGCCTGTGTCTTCATGCGCACCGGTGCCCGCCGGGTGCACTTCGGCGAGACCGAGAAGCCCGACGATGTCGAATCGCTGTTCTACCATGCCGGATTGATGAAGCGTCTTATCGGAGAGGACCAGTAATGCTCGGACCACTCGACGAGTTCCCGGTACACCAGATTCCCCAGCCGATCGCGTGGCCGGGCCCATCGGACCGCAACTTCTACGACCGCTCCTACTTCAACGCCCACGACCGCACCGGGAACATCTTCGTGATCAGCGGCATCGGGTACTACCCCAACCTCGGGGTCAAGGATGCGTTCCTGCTCATCAGGCGCGGGGACACCCAGACCGCCGTGCACGTTTCGGACGCCATCGACCAGGACCGGCTCAACCAGAACGTCAACGGCTACCGCGTCGAGGTCATCGAACCGCTGCGCCAGCTGCGCGTCGTCCTCGACGAAACCGAAGGCATCGCAGCAGATCTCACCTGGAAAGGGCTGTTCGACGTCGTCCAGGAACAGCCGCACATCCTGCGGGCGGGCAACCGGGTGACGCTGGACGCGCAGCGTTTTGCCCAGCTGGGCAGCTGGAGCGGACACCTCGTCATCGACGGCGAGGAAATCACCGTCGACCCCAACACCTGGCTGGGCAGCCGCGACCGGTCCTGGGGCATCCGCCCGATCGGCGAGGCTGAGCCCCCGGGACGGCCCGCCGACCCGCCCTTCGAGGGCATGTGGTGGCTGTACGTGCCCATGGCCTTCGACGATTTCGCGATCGTACTGATCATCCAGGAGGAGCCCGACGGGTTCCGGTCGCTCAACGACTGCACCCGAATCTGGCGCGACGGCCGCGTCGAGCAGCTGGGCTGGCCGCGGGTCAAGATCCACTACCGCTCCGGCACCCGCATCCCGACCGGCGCGACGATCGACGCCACCGCCCCCGACGGCACCCCGGTGCACTTCGACGTCGAGTCCAAGCTGCCGGTGCCCATTCACGTCGGCGGCGGCTACGGCGGCGACTCCGACTGGATCCACGGCATGTGGAAGGGCGAGAAGTTCGCCGAGCGCCTGACCTACGACATGACCGACCCGGCCATCATCGGCCGGGCCGGGTTCGGTGTGATCGACCACGTCGGCCGCGCGGTCTGCCGCGACGGCGACGGCGAGCCGGTCGAGGGCTGGGGCCTCTACGAGCACGGCGCGCTGGGCCGACACGACCCGTCCGGGTTCAAGGATTGGCTGACGGTCGCGCCGTAGTTCAGCGGCGGTACTTCGCGCCGGGGTGGTCGGCCGGCAGTAGCGGCCCGGGGGCGCCCAGCCGTTGGCGCAGGGTGCAGCGCGGCTGCTCCCCGAGTACCCGTCCCCGCCGGCGCAGCTCGGGGACAACGAATTTCGCGAAATCGACGAAGGTACCCGGGGTCGTCACGTAGGCCAGATTGAACCCGTCGACGTCGGCCTCGTCGACCCACCGCTCCAATTCGTCAGCCACCTCGGCCGGCGAACCCACCAGCACTGGCCCGCGGCCGCCGATGCCGATCTCGTAGGCCAGCTCCCGCACGGTCCACGACCGCTCCGGCGCGGCGGTGGTGAACGACGCCAGCGCCGAGCGGTTGGCATCGGTCTCGACATATGTCAGCGGATCGTCGGGGTCGAACTCGGCCAGGTCGACCCCGGTCCACCCGCCGAACAGGGCGAGCGCGCCGGCCGGGCTGACGAACCGCCGGTAGTCCCGCAGCTTGGCGACGGCCTCGTCGCGCGTCTCGCCGACCACCGGGGTCACCATGGTGAACACCTTGATGGCACGGGGGTCCCGACCCAGCTCGGCGGCGGCCGCGCGCAGCGCCCCCACCGGGCCGGACACGACCTGCGGCGTCGGCCCCGAGACGAAGACCGCCTCGGCGTGTGCCGCGGCGAACCGGACACCCCGCGGCGACGCCCCGGCCTGGAACAGCACCGGAGTGCGTTGTGGCGACGGTTCACACAGGAACGGGCCGGGCACCGAGAAATAGCGGCCCTTGTGCTCGATGTCGTGCACCTTGGCCGGGTCGGTGAACACGCCCCGCTGCGCGTCGCGCACCACGGCGTCGGCCTCCCACGAGCCCTCCCACAGCTTGTAGCAGACCTCGAGGTACTCGTCGGCGATCTCGTAACGCCGGTCGTGCGGGATCTGGGCATCAAATCCCAAATTCTTTGCGGCACTGTCTAAATAGGACGTGACGATGTTCCATGCCACCCGGCCGCCGGTAAGGTGGTCCAGTGTCGAGAGCCTGCGCGCCAGCGCGTACGGCTGCTCGTAGGTCAGCGACAAAGTGATGCCGAAGCCCAGCCGCTCGGTCACCGCCGCCATCGCCGAGACTGCGGCGGTCGGGTCGTTGACCGGGAACTGGGCGGCGTCGGCGACCGCCGCGTCGCGCGACGCCCCGTACACGTCGTAGACCCCGAGGACGTCGGCGAGGAACAGCGCGTCGAACCCGCCGGCCTCCAGGATGCGGGCCAACTCGGTCCAGTAGCCCAGTTCCCGGTAGCGGTAGCCCTGGTCATCGGGGTGGCGCCACAGTCCCGCGGACTGATGCCCGACGCAGGCCATGTCGAAGGCGTTGAGAAAGATCCTTCGCGGTGCACTCATCCGAGATGATCCTCACGTGTCTCGCCCGCCGCGTACGCGGCGGCGGCTGTGATCGCCGCCAGCACCGCGAAGTAGCCCACGATCAGCCACGGCCGGCCGCCCCCGACCACCAATAACGACGCGGCTATCAACGGCGCGAACCCCCCCGAGAGCACCGCGCCGATCTGATAGCCCAACGATGCGCCGCTGTAGCGCACCCGGGTGTCGAAGAGTTCGGCGAACCAGGCCGCCTGGGGCCCGTACATGGCGTCGTGAACGACGTTGATGCCGAACACGATTGACAGCACCACCCACAGCACCGACCCGCTGCCGGCGGCCACGAAGAACAACACCAGGGCAACGACTCCGGCCACCGCGCCGAACAGGTACGGTGGCCGCCGTCCCACCCGATCCGACAGCAACGCCCAGCCCGGTGTGCTCAGGAACCCCAGGGCCGACGACACCAGCACCGCGACCAGACCCACCGAGCTGCCCTTGCCGAAGTAATCCTGCAGATAGGTAAGTGAATACGTCGTCAGCAACACGAAAAGCCCGATCTGCGACAGTCGCAACCCGGTGGTGATGGCAACGTTGCGCGAATCGGTGCGCAGCACTTCGACTATCGGCAGCCGGGCCAGCTCGTCACGCGCCTTGACCCGGTCGAAGATCTCGGCGTCGGTCAGCCTGAGCCGGACGAACAGGCCTATTCCTACCAGAAAGACGCTGAGCAGGAACGGGATTCGCCATCCGTATACCAGGAACGCGGTGGGTCCGGTGGCCCCGCGGGCGAGAAAGAACACCGAGGTCGCCAGCAGCATGCCGGCCGGCGATCCCAGCTGCGTGAAGCTGCCGAACAATCCGCGACGATCGGGCGGTGCATGCTCCACCGAGAGTACCGCGGCGCCACCCCATTCGGCGCCCACGGCGAGACCCTGCAGCACACGCAGCGACGCCAGCAGGGCCGGCGCCGGCAGCCCTGCCTCGGCATAAGTCGGCAACACTCCGATCAAGGTGGTGACCAACCCCATCACGACCAACGCGCCCACCAGAACCGCTTTACGGCCCAACCGGTCGCCGAAGTGCCCGGACAGCACCGCGCCAAGGGGTCGGGCCCCGAATCCGGCGGCATAGGTGGCGAACGCGGCCAACGTCCCCGCGGTCGGTGAGATGTTGGGGAAGAAAAGCGGTTTGAAGACCAGCGCAGACGCGGTCGCGTACAGGTAGAAGTCATACCACTCGATGGTGGTCCCGATCATGCTGCCCAGAGCCACGGTTCGCAGGTGGGGTGTGCTGCCGGCGACCGGCGCCGGACCGGCAAAACTGGTGGAAATCACGTGGTCGCAGCGTAATTAACATGCCCGGGTCGGCATACGTTTGCCATCGCGGTGATGCGAAACGCCCAGCGATTCGGCAGTCAGCTTGCAGAAATTGCCGTGAAAACCGGGGAAATGCGGTTCACTGGACCGCGTGTCAAAACCCCCGCGGATTGTCGACGTTGTCGTGGTCGGTGCGGGCTTTGCCGGACTCGCCGCGGCGCGCGAGCTGTATCAACAGGGCCATGACGTGGTGGTTTTCGAGGGTCGCGACCGGGTCGGCGGACGGTCGCTGACCGGCAGCGTCGCCGGATTGCCCGCGGATCTGGGCGGCACTTTCGTCGGGCCGACCCAGGACGCCGTCTTGGCGATGGCCGCCGAACTCGACGTCCCTACCACCCCGACGCACCACGACGGCAAGAATCTCATCCATTGGCGCGGGTGGACCCACGCGTATCACGGCACCATCCCCAAGCTTTCGCTGACGGGGCTGCTGGACATCGGCCGGCTGCGGTGGCAGTTCGACAGGATCGCGCGCGGCATCCCGCTGGCGGCGCCGTGGGACGCCCGCCGGGCGCGCGAGCTCGACGGCCTGTCGCTCGGCGGCTGGTTGCGCTCGGTGCGGGCAACCGCCTCCTCACACGACCTGCTGGCGATCGTGGCGCGGGTGACCTGGGGATGTGAACCCGACGACGTGTCGATGCTGCACGCCGCCCGCTACGCGCACGCGGCCGGCGGCCTGGACCGGCTGCTCGACGTCCAGGACGGTGCCCAACAGGACCGCTTCCCCGGTGGCACCCAACAGATCGCCGAGGCCGCGGCAGCCGAGCTGGGCACCCGGGTGGTGCTCAATGCCCCGGTGCGTCGAATCGAGCGCCACGGCGCGGGCGTCACCGTCACGACCGATGTCGGCGAGACCGAGGCCGGCTTCGTCATCGTCGCCATCCCGCCGGCCCATCGCGCCTCGATCGAGTTCACTCCCCCGCTGCCCGCCGAGTACGAACAACTCGCCCGGCATTGGCCGCAGGGCCGGCTCAGCAAGGCGTACGCGGCCTATTCCACGCCGTTCTGGCGGACCAACGGATTTTCCGGGCAGGCGCTGTCCGACGAGGGCCCGGTTTTCATCACCTTCGACGTCAGTCCGCACCCGGACGGTCCCGGCATCCTGATGGGTTTTGTCGACGCCCGCGCGTTCGACTCACTGCCCAGCGATCAGCGTCGCCGCGACGCGTTGCGCTGCTTCGCAACGCTTTTCGGTGATGACGCGCTCAAACCCCTGGACTACGTCGATCATCGTTGGGGCGTGGAGGAATTCGCGCCTGGCGGCCCCACCGCCGCGGTACCGCCGGGGTCGTGGACCCGGTTCGGGCCGTGGCTGCGCGAACCTGTCGGGCCGATTCACTGGGCGGGCACCGAAACCGCAGACGAGTGGACCGGGTTCCTCGACGGGGCGATCCGCTCCGGACAGCGCGCGGCCGCCGAGATCACCGCCCTGCTATGAACTGATCCGGCGGGTGGCGGCGTTGTGCATGGCCGTCTCGGCGAGTGCGCGCAACTGACGATTCACCTCGCGCGGGTGTTCCAACATCGAGCAGTGCCCGCCGGGCAGCTCGACCAGCTCGATCAGGTTGGGTGCGGTGCGTGCGATCCTGCGCGACTGGCTGATGGGGGTCAGGCGGTCGCGTTCGCTGCCGATGACCAACGTCGGCACGGTCAGGCCGTCCAGGTTGAGATACCGCGACCCCAGCGACATGACCAGCGCCCTCGCGCAGCCGGCCCGCCCCGCCGGTGATGTCTGCTCGAAGAGCTCGTAGACGAGCCTGGCGATGCTCGGATCGGCGTCTCGCCCGGTGGCCAGCATCGCCACCACGTACCGGCTCGGGATGCGGGCGGCGCCGGGGACCGGGAAGCCACCGAACGCGTTGATCAAGGCGCGCCCGGCGAGAACTCGTGCCGCGGACAACCCGTACGGCGCCGGCAGCAATTGCACCCGTCGGATCAGATCTCCGGTCGTAGTGTTGATCAGCGCGACGGCGTCGGCGCGCCGGGCAACCTTGTGGCGGTAGCGCTCAGACCACGCGGCGATGGTGATGCCGCCCATCGAGTGACCGGCGATCACGGCCCGCTCGTGTGGCGCCAGGGTCGCATCGAGCACCGAATCCAGGTCGGAGGCAAGGTGTTTGAGGCTGTATTCCTTGGGTCGCGGCACGCCGCTTCTGCCGTGGCCGCGATGATCGAACGCGATCACCCGGTAGTCGTTGGACAGGTCGGCGATCTGATAGGCCCACGCCCGGATCGCGCAGGTAATGCCGTGGGTCAAGACGATCGGATAACCCTCGGGCGGCCCGAACACCTCGACGTGCAGCCGGGTGCCGTCGGGGGCCCGGACCGACACCGTCTCACTCGGCGGCAACTTGTCGGGGAACGGGTCAACTGGGCGAGCCGATCGTCGAGCACTCATCACCGCTCCCCCCTCCAACGCGGCCCCATTGCCGCAGCTAAGGATGAGACGATTTTAGGCCGAAGTTCGGTTCGCTTTTGCCGAAATCCGGCAAACGATTCTTATGAGACGCTTACACCCGTGTCGGGCTTATCGCGTCGGGCATTTTTCGCGGCCGCGACCGGCGTGGCCGGCGGTGGGCTGACGGCCGCCTGCGTGTCGAACCCACCGACGCGCGCGGGCGAGCGCCCGTCCGATGCGCCCCCGCCGCCGGACACCGCGGCGATCCTCGTCGTCGGCGCCGGGATGGCGGGTCTGTCCGCCGCCCGCAGCCTTGCCGACGCCGGACGGCCGGTGCGCGTCATCGAAGCCCGCGGCCGCATCGGCGGCAGGGTGTGTACCGACCGCGACTGGGGCACGCCCCTGGAACTGGGTGCGTCGTGGATTCACGGCACGACGGAAAACCCGCTGACCGAGCTGGCCCGGCGGGCACGGGCCCAGCTGATCAGCACCGACTACTACGGGTGGGCCGAGCTCGCGGTGGATCCCGCCGTGGCGCCGCTGGATTACCACAGCGCGACCTGGCGATCGTTTGTCGAGCGGGCGCGCGGTCAGGCCGGCGCGGGGAGTCTGGGCGCCGCCGTGCAAGCCGCCGCCGACAACGCACGGTTGTCCGCGGCCGATCGCACGCAGCTGGCGTTCTACCTCACCACCGAGATCGAGGACGAATACGCCGCCGACGCGAACCAGCTCTCGGCGGGCAGCTTTGACAAGGGTGACTACGCCGGCGGTGACCACGACGTCATCACGAACGGCTATGACGCCCTGCCGAAATCGCTCGCCGACGGACTTGCCATCGAGCTCAACTCGCCGGTCACCGCGATCGCGCAGCGTGACGGTGCCGTCATCGTGCGGACCAAAAACAGATCGTTTCAGGGGCCCGCCGCAATCGTGACGGTTCCCCTCGGCGTGCTGAAATCCGGTGCGATCGCCTTCGATCCGCCGCTGCCCGATGGGCATGACCAGGCCGTGCGGGCGTTGGGCTTCGGGGCGTTGTCCAAGAGCTTCTTTCGCTTCGATCGACGAACGTGGAAGGCAGACAACGCCTTCTATCAGCACATCGGGCCCGAAGGCGGGCTGTGGTCGCAGTGGTTCACCTTGCCGAGCACCACCGTTCCCATCGCCGTGGCCTTCCACGGCGGCGAGCGGGGACGATTCGTGGAATCCTGCGCACCCAAGGATCTGCTGGCCGGCGCGCTACCGGTGGCCCGCCGGCTCTTCGGCGACAACGTGGCGCTGACGGATGTGCGGACGTCGAACTGGACCCTCGACCCGTACGCGCTGGGTGCATATTCGTTTCACCCGCCCGGCTCCGGCCTGGACGACCGGCGCCGTCTGCAGCAACCGGTCGGCGACCGGCTTTATCTGGCGGGCGAAGCTGTGGGCGTCGACAATCCGTCCACGGTGACGGGTGCGCTGGTCAGCGGCCGCTACGCCGCGAACCAACTGCTGCACAAACTGAACGGGTGACCCGGCCTGGATCAGGATGGCGGAGCCTGCTGCCTCAGCGTGGTGTGCGGGCTCTGGCCGTAGGTCTGGCGGTAGAGCACCGCGAACCGGCCGGTATGCGCGAAGCCCCACCGCTGGGCGATTTCGGTGACGGTGGATGCTGCCGGGGTTGCTGCCACCAGCTCTTGATGGGCGTGGCCGAGCCGCACATGACGCATGTACTCCGTCGGCGTCGTGTCGAGCTGACGACGGAACAGGTACTGGACCGCCCGGGGCGTCAGATGCACGGCGTCCGCGACATCGTTGATGCCGATGTCCTCGGAGGTGTGGCGGTGGATGAAAGACACCGCCTCCCTGAGGGTGTCGGGCACCGTGAGATCGCCGGCCGGATCCTGTTCGGTGAGGTTGGACGGGTAACACTCGAGCACCGCACCGGCCAGCAGGTTGGCCATGCCCGCGGCGATCAGCGGCTGCTGGGCGGTGTCGGCTGATGCCAGGGTGGCCACCACATAGTCCAGCGCTCGGTGCCAAGCCCGCACGGCCGCACGGGAACGCGGCCGCCAATTCATGAAACGGGTCTGTTGAACCAACGACGTGTGCCAGTCAGCGGCGACCTTGTGCAGCACGTCCGCGTCGACCGTCACCACCACGAAACGCGCACCGTTGCAGTGCAATACGCAAGACATTCCGTCGGCGGCGAGGATCGGGAAGTCCGCGGTCGCCACGGGACCGCCCGCGACACTCAACGACCCGGCGCACGGCTGGATCACGACGACGGTGTCGGCCGCCGGAATCTCGAGCGTCACACGTCCCTGGATCATCACCTCGTCGACTGTCATCGAGCCCGCGTCACTGCGCCGGTGTGACACCACAACGTGATTGCCAAGCGCGGCGAGTCGCCAGCCCGGCTGATACGCGCCGGCAAAGAATCGACGTGCCTCATGCGCATCGGCGGTACGAAACTGCTTGTATTGCACGGCGTCCGGGCGCAATCCATGCTCGGCATCCGCTACGCGCACAGGACGGGACGGGCGAAAATCGGACCGAGTCCCCATGGGTGTTTCGCCGTAGGAATCGATGACCAGCTCGGGGCCCTTGCCGTGGATCCCGCTCGCCGCGGTGGTCATGGCCGCCTCTCAGTGAAGACCACGGGCGCCCGCATCACCGCGCCGCACCAATCGGTGCCCGATCTGGCGACCCGATGCTGCCGTAGATATTCATCGCATCAAGCGCTATTCGGTCCCAAGCAAAGCGTGACACGGCGCGACTGCGGCCCGCCGCGCCCATGCTTTCGCATTGAAAGCTCTGGGAGAGCAACCTTCTCAACGCCGCAGCCAATCCGACGGGATCCTCCGGCGACAGCATGAGCCCGGTGATGTCGTCGAGCACGACATCGGCCAGCACGCCCACCGTGGCCACGGCCACGGCCACCCCGGTGGCCATGGCTTGTAACACGGTGGTGGCACGGGGCGGTTCGCGGGGAGTGCACACCACGACGTCGGCGGAGCGGATCAGTTTTGGCAGTTCGTCATCGGTGACCGTGCCGGCAAAGGTGACGCGGTCGGCCACACCCAGATCTTTCGCGAGACGACGCAACCGGGCCCGCGCGTCATTGTGGTCGGCGTTTCTTGCATCATTCTCGGCAATCACCAGCTCCGCACCACGCACCCTGGGCACGGTGCGGATTGCGATATCGATACCGTTGCGCCACAGGGGATTCGGTGCCACACACAGGATACGATGCAGGCCGTTGCGCGAGACCGCCGGACCCGTCGGGACATACCGCTCGGCGTCTACGCCGCAGGTCAAGGCGGACACCCCGGTCCGGCGATGACGCAGCCGGGCCAGAGCGTCGACGTCGTCGCTGCTCTCGCCCGTCACCCAGCCCGCGCTGCGCGCCAACAGCGGTTCGATGCGCTCGAGTTCGCTGTCGTGGCCGGCGTCGGCATGAGCACCCGATGTCGCGGCCAGCCCCAGGAACGTCTGCACGACGGGAATGCGCCGACGGCGACCGGCCAGCTGAGCAGCCAAGCCGGCCAGCCAGCCATAGGCGTGCACGACGTCGGGTTGCTCCGCTGACCAGGCCCGCTCGAGCTTGGCGGCCCACTCGCCCACGTAGGGCAGCACCTCAACCGATGATGCGGTCTTGCGCGGGCCAACCGGAACCGACAGGCGCCGGTAGTTGCCGACGGCGGCTGCCTGTGCCGAGCGCCGACCCGCGCGCCGGAGACAGACCGTCACGTCGTGTCCCTGGCTCGCCAGCGCGGCACCCAGCTGCTGCGGGTCGTCCCCGACAACGTCATCGCCGCTGACAATCGCAATCTTCAACTGCAATTCCCTCCGCGCGCCATCGTCGACCCGCTAATACCAGGTGGCATACCCTGTCCGGTACCCGCGAAACGGGCGCGAACCGGGCCGGATGCTGACGTCCGTGGCCGGTTCCAATGGACCCCACGACCTCCATCAGCGGCAGCGCACCGCCGCTTGCGAACTCAGAAGCGGTTTTCTCGGCCGATCAGGGCCCAGACCGTTTTGCCCGATAACGTCGGACTCGCTCCCCACGCCCGGCTAAGAGCGGCGACGATGGCCAGCCCGGAGACGATGTTCGCCCCAAACTCGCTGTCTTCGTGCCGCCCCGGCAGATGTGCGCTGCTGTCCTCGACCGCGACGGTAACGGCGTCCTGATAGCTCTCCACGATCAACACCGGTGCGCTCTGCGTGTGGTCGAAGACGTTTTCGACGAGCACGGTGGCCAAGGTGGCCGCAATCGGGATCATCTCGCGGATGCCCCATTGGGTGAGCCATTCGGCGATCACCCTGCGCGCGATCTCGAGGCTGCTGATGTTTCGCGCCAGGCTGGTGCGAGCCCGGCGCCGGACCCGCTTCGACTGGCTCCCCACGGCGTCCAGGGCAAGCTCCCGGGTGGAATGTATCGGCACATACCTCGTGACGCCCACTGTGCTGATCTCCCGCTGCAGCTGTGGTTCGGCGCACACCACCAGGATCGGCACGTCGGGCCAGACGCTGACGTGCCAGCGGGCACTGGTGAATACCGTCCATGCCGACGCGGAGGGTGCGTGCAGGCGGTTGATATCAACGATCACCGCGGCGGGTTCGTCGATTGCGGCCTGGATGACGGTGTCGCGGACGGTTCGATAGGTGGAGCTGTCGAGCACGCCCTCCACCGTCAGGATTGGTAGGTCCTGGTGGGATTCCCGGTGAATCTGAATCACGGGTTTGACCTCATTCATCGGGATCATCCCGTTGCTGCGCGGTGCTCGAGAACCGCTCGCTGAGCGAGGCCAGCGTGCGTTCGGCCTCTTCCGCGATTGCCGTGTAGCGCCGGAAGAGTGGCCCGGTTCCGGTCTTTGCGACCACCTTCATTGCTACGACGCATTGCAGGGCGCCGACCTCAGCCGTCTGATTCACGTTTTTCGACTACCCCCGTCGATGGTGGGTAATCCGATGGCCGACGAGTAGATGCGCAACTACGCCGCGTTTGCCTCGAATGGCCGGTGGTACTCCACTCCGCATGGCCACCGATCAGAACCCGAAACAGCGCGATCTGGAGCCAGCGCGGTTCCGCCGCGACACCGGATACCTCACTACGCAGCAGGGCGTTCGCGTCGACCACACCGACGATTCGCTGACCGTAGGAGAGCGGGGACCGACCCTGCTGGAAGACTTCCATGCCCGCGAGAAGATCACCCACTTCGACCACGAACGCATTCCGGAGCGCGTGGTGCATGCGCGCGGAGCCGGCGCTTACGGTTATTTCGAGCCGTATGACGACTGGCTGGCGGATTACACCGCGGCGAAATTCCTGACCACACCGGATGTTCATACTCCGGTGTTCGTCCGGTTCTCCACGGTGGCGGGCTCGCGCGGATCGGCGGACACGGTCCGCGACGTGCGCGGGTTTGCCACCAAGTTCTACACCGAACAGGGCAATTACGACCTGGTAGGCAACAACTTCCCGGTTTTCTTCATTCAGGACGGCATCAAGTTTCCCGACTTCGTGCACGCGGTGAAACCCGAGCCGCACAACGAGATCCCCCAGGCGCAGTCGGCCCACGACACGCTGTGGGACTTCGTGTCGCTGCAACCCGAGACCCTGCACACCATCATGTGGCTGATGTCCGACCGGGCGCTGCCGCGCAGCTACCGCATGATGCAGGGTTTCGGCGTGCACACCTTTCGGCTGGTAAACAGCAGCGGCGAAGGGACTTTCGTGAAGTTCCACTGGAAGCCGCGGCTCGGTGTGCACTCGCTGATCTGGGACGAATGTCAGAAGATCGCCGGCAAGGATCCCGACTACAACCGCCGCGATCTGTGGGAGGCCATCGAGTCGGGCCAGTATCCGGAGTGGGAACTCGGCGTGCAACTCGTCGCCGAGGCCGACGAGTTCAAGTTCGATTTCGATCTCCTCGACGCGACGAAGATCATTCCCGAGGAACAGGTTCCGGTCCGGCCGGTGGGCAAGATGGTATTGAACCGCAACCCGGACAACTTCTTCGCCGAGACCGAGCAGGTGGCGTTCCACACCGCCAACGTGGTTCCCGGCATCGACTTCACGAACGATCCGCTGCTGCAGTTCCGCAACTTCTCCTATCTGGACACCCAACTGATCCGGCTGGGAGGTCCCAACTTTGCGCAACTGCCGATCAACCGGCCGGTGGCCGAGGTCCGGACCAACCAGCACGACGGCTACGGACAACACACGATCCCGCAGGGCCGCACCAGCTATTTCAAGAACAGCATCGGCGGGGGCTGCCCGGCACTGGCCGACGAGAACGTATTCCGCCACTACACCGAGCGGATGGATGGGCAGGCAATGCGCAAGCGGGCCAAGTCGTTTGAGGACCACTACAGTCAGGCGCGAATGTTCTGGCAGAGCATGTCGCCGGTCGAAGCCGAACACATCGTCGCCGCGTTCGCCTTCGAGCTCGGCAAGGTCGAGATGCCCGAGATCCGTTCGGCCGTAGTGGAACAACTCGCGCGGGTGGACGGCGGGCTGGCCGCACAGGTGGCGGCGAAACTCGGCCTGCCCGAGCCACCCGAGCAGCCGGTGGATGACAAGGTGGCCACGTCGCCCGCACTGTCCCAGATCGGTGTCAGCGACACCATCGCCTCGCGCAAGATCGCGGTCCTGGCCGCCGATGGTGTCGACGTGGTGGGAACTCAGCGCTTCATCGAGCAGATGGGCGAGCGCGGCGCGATGGTCGAGGTGTTGGCCCCGGTGGCCGGCGGCACATTGGAGGGCGGATCCGGCGGCGAGCTGCCCGTGGACCGGTCGTTCACGTCGATGGCGTCGGTCCTCTACGACGCCGTCGTGGTGGCGTGCGGGCCGCGGTCTGTGTCGACTTTGTCCAATGACGGCTACGCCGTGCACTTCGTGACCGAGGCCTACAAACACCTGAAGCCGATCGGCGCCTATGGTGCGGGTGTTGACCTGCTGCGCACGGCCAAAGTCACCAACCGGCTGGCCGAGGACACCGACGTGCTCAACGATCAATCCGTCATCACCACCAAGGCCGCGGCCGACGAGTTGCCGGACCGCTTCGTCGAGGAATTCGCCGCCGCTCTCGCCCGGCATCGGTGCTGGGAGCGGCGCACAGACCCGGTTCCCGCCTAGGACGTGGTTTTTTATGCGCCCGGGGCGGGCACCCGGAGAGTTAGGGCGTCTCATCGTGCACAGGAGGATGAATAATGCCACGCTCGTCGATCAAGAACGAAAAGTTGTACCAAGATTTGCGGAAGAAGGGCGACTCGAAGGAAAAGGCCGCGCGGATTTCGAACGCGGCCGCCGGGCAGGGTAAGTCAAAGGTTGCCCGCCGGGGCGGCAAATCCGGGTCGTATCAGGACTGGACCGTTCCCGAACTCAAGAAGCGGGCCAAAGAGCTTGGCATGTCGGGCTATTCAAGCCTGACAAAAGACAAGCTCGTGGCAAAACTGCGCAACCACTAACCGATGAGGCCGAGCCGGTCGGCCAGTACCAGGAACGCGACCGCGTAATCGTTGTCGGCGGTCAGCGTTCTGATGGTTTGCCAGTCCAGCCGTTCGCGCACCGCGCGCACCGCCGGCAGCAATCTGGCGAAGTCGCAGTAGTGTTCGTTCAGCGCTCGCAGCTGCTGCACCAGCACCATGGTCGGCGGCAGTACCGGCATGTGGATGGCCAGCACCTCGTGCTGTTCGGCGTGGTCCAGGGTTTCGGCGCCGACCGGTATGCCGTTGAGCCGGTGCAGAACGTCGACCAGCGTGTCGGCGATACGAGCCTTGAACAGCCAGTCCTCCGGCGGACGCTCGATAGCGAAACCCGCGTTCGTCAGGGTCGCCACGGCCGCTTCAACGTCGGATTCCGTCACCACCAGATCCACGTCGTGGCTGGGTTCCGGTGCGCCGTAGGCCCATAACGCGTAGCTGCCGGCCAGCGCGAAACGTGGTCCGTTCTCCTTGAGCGCCGACGCCGCGCAACGCAGCGCGCGGCGCAAGCGCGGGTTGCACCCGGGCGCGTCGGGTTGGGCTTGGGTGGCTGCCATGGTGCCTACGTCATACCCGGCCTGTGGCGGCGGCAACCTGGCACGGGTTCTACGGCCGTTTAATTTCTGGTCAGTTGGGAAATCTCGGATTATGTCAACCGCTGTGCCACGCGCATATGAGGCTGCCGCCGTCGTGATTCCCGCGCACAACGTGCGGGCAAAGCTGCCGGTGTGCCTGCGCGCGGTGCTGACCGCCGCCCTGTGTGCGCCGATGCCCGTCACGATCGTGGTGGTCCTGGATGGTTGCGACGACGGCAGCGACGAGCTCGCCGGTGAGTACGGCCCCGATGTGCACTTCATCAGCGTCGACGTGCACAACGTGGGCACGGCCCGCGCGGTCGGCTTCGGTTATGCCCGATCGCTATTGGGTGACGACGCCAGGAGCTGGTTCGCCACAATCGACGCCGACAGCCGGGTGGATCCCAGCTGGCTGGTCCACCAGCTGGGCGTCGGCGCCGACATGGTTCTAGGCGTCGTGCGCGTCACCGACTTGCGACAGCACAACGCCGGCGTCGCCGATCGCTACATGGGCCGCTACCAGACGGACCCCGCACATGGACACGCCGACCATGAACTCATCCACGGCGCCAACATGGGTTTCAGCGCCCGGGCATATTGGCGCGTCGGTGGCTTCCGCAGCTTGTCGACGGGCGAGGACGTCGACCTGGTCGAGCGGTTCGAGGCCGCTGGCTATCGGATTCATCGTGACACCGAACTGTCGGTGATCACATCGGCGCGAACCCAGGCTCGGGCCGCCTTCGGGTTCGCCCATCACCTCAGACAAATGGGGGGAACGGTGGCGGGTGATTGCGTGTGACGGCGGGGCTGGTTGAGCATTGGCTGGAGTCTGGTCGGCTCGAGTTGCCGCTTCCCGCCTCGGGTCGGACAGCCGAACGTTGGCAGCGGCTGGCGCAGCTGGCCGAAGACAACATCGTCGCGGCCAGAATCGCGGAAGCCCACGTCGATGCCGTCGCGATACTTCACGAGTTGGGCGGCAAGCCGCCCGAACCTGGACAGCTGTGGGGTGTATGGGCGGCGGAGGCCCCGGATGCGGTGCTGACCGCCACCAATATCGACGGTGCGTTCATCCTGAACGGCACCAAGGTGTGGTGTTCGGGCGCGGGGTTCTGCACCCATGCGCTGGTGACCGCGCGATTCGACGACGGATCACCCGGCCTGTTCGCGGTGACCGCCACCGACCCGACGGTCAAGGCGTTGCCCAGCACCTGGTGGAACGCCGGGATGGCCGGCAGTGACACCAGGCCGATCCAGTTCAGCAACGCCCAGGCCGTCGCCGTGGGCGAGCCTGGAGACTATTTGACCCGGCCCGGGTTCTGGCACGGCGCCATCGGCGTGGCGGCCTGCTGGCTGGGCGGCGCCCGCCGGGTCGCTGACCCGCTATACCGTTGCGCCGCAAGCCAATCGGCCGACGCGTATTCGCTGGCGCATCTGGGCGCCGTGGATGCCGCGCTGGCCGCCAGCGACGCGATTCTGGCCGTCGCAGCGAGCCAGGTCGACGACGACCCGTTCGACAGGTCCGGCAGGGCGCAACTGCTGGCACGCCGGGTCCGCACGGTGGTGGAACACGCCGTCGACGAGGCCATCACCCGCACCGGAAGAGCGTTGGGCCCTGGTCCGCTCTGCCAGGACGGCCGGCACGCGCAACGTGTCGCGGATCTGAGCATCTACATTCGGCAGAGCCTCGCCGAGCGTGATCTGGCCGAGCTCGGGCGGCTCGCGGGCCCGCAGACGATGAGGGTCCCATGAAAACCCTGCCGGCGAGCAACTGCACCAGGTTTGCGGCCAAGCCGCTGACCCACGGCGGCACCCCAGCTCCGTTGTGGCTGGCGGCTTTTGCGGACAAGCCGCTGCCGGCCCTGGATCTGACGGAGTGCCCACAGCTGATTGTGGTTGCACCGCACCCCGATGACGAGACCCTCGGCTTAGGTGCGACGATCGCGCAACTGACCGCAACCGGAGTTGCCGTCCAGGTGGTCTCGGCAAGCGACGGAGGGGCCGCCCATCCCGGCGCGCCGGCTTCGGACCGGCTTCGCATGGAGACCACCCGCAGGTACGAATTGCGCCGGGCCGCAGGTCTTTTGGGAACGCCTCCGCCGATATCGCTGGGCCTTCCGGACGGCGAGCTCACCGAGCACGAAGACCGGCTCACCGAGACGCTGACCGAAATCCTCGAGGGCGCCGGTCCCGCAACCTGGTGCGCCGCGACGTGGCGCGGCGACGGCCATCCCGATCACGAAGCCGTGGGGCGCGCGGCCTTTGCCGCGTGCGCACGCACCGACGCCACGCTGCTGGAGTATCCAGTGTGGATGTGGCACTGGGCACTTCCCGCCGACCCCGCGGTGCCGTGGGACCAGGCGTATGCAGTGCCCGCCCCCGGCTGGGCGTTGGAGCGCAAGCGCCGCGCAGCGCATTTCTATCGAAGTCAGTTCGAGCGCAATGGAAGCCAATCGGCGCCCGTCCTGCCGGGCTTCGTGCTTCCGCGACTTTTCGCGGTGGGCGAGCTCGTGTTTCGGTGACCGCACGGCGGCCGGACGCCTTCTTGGACGAGAAGTAGTCGGCATTAAAGATCCTTGGCAGCCGGAAGTGTCCGAGGATGACGGGCCCGCCGCGGTGACTGCGCGACGGGGAAAGTGGGTAGGCGAAAGCCTATGCGTGTCGCGACGTTCAACATCTTGCACGGGCGCACCGTCGGTGACGGCGTCGTCGTCCAACGGCTACGCGACTGCGTGCGCCGCCTCGATCCGGACGTGCTCAGCTTGCAAGAGGTCGACTGCGATCAGCCCCGCTCCGAACACGCGGACCTGACCGCCGCGGCGGCCGAGGCCATGGGCGCGGTGGAACACCGCTTCGTGGCAGCGATTTCGGGCACGCCGGGGGCAACCTGGATGGCCGCGACCGGCCGCGAGCAACCCGGCACCGCCGCGTACGGAATTGCGCTGCTGTCCCGATACCCGGTGGCCAGTTGGCAGGTGGTGCGACTGCCGCGCATCCCGATGCGCTTTCCGATGTACCTGCCGGGGCCCAACCGGGTCATGGTCGTCGACGAGGAGCCGCGAGCGGCGGTCATCGCGCAGTTGCGCACCCCGTTGGGCGCGCTGACGGTGGCCAACACGCACCTGTCCTTTGTCCCGGGCTGGAACCGGCGCCAGCTGCGCCGACTGATTCACGACCTCCGCGGCTTCCCGGGGCCGCGGTTGTTGACCGGGGACCTGAACATGACCCCGAAGGCCGTCCGTCGTTGGTCGGGGATGCGGGCGCTGGCGGCCGCCCAGACGTTTCCCGCGGACCTGCCCAACCGCCAGCTCGACCACATCTTGACCGACGATCCCCGACTGCGCGGCGGCGCCGTGGAGTCCGACCTCATGACGATCTCCGACCACCGTCCGCTGGTGGTGGACCTGCAACGGGTCTGAGGGCTCAGCCGTCTTGGCGACCCGTGTGCACCGCGACCAGGACACGCTCGATGTCGTCGGCGGATGGCATCTCGTCGGTGACCCCGATGATCTCCACGCCGACGTCGGCGTCGTCGACGGCGCGCCGACGAGGCGCGAGGAGTCGCTTGGCGATGGCGCGGACTTCCTCATCGGACACCCGTCGCGGCAACAGCGCCAGGAGCGGTGCGTAACCCACCTCGGGTGCCCGCCTGGGATAGCCCGCGCGCAGAAAGGCGACCATGCTGGACACCCGACCCCGCAAACTCATCTTCCACCTCGCTCATCCACCGCGCGCCGCCACGCCACGAGGCGGCACAAGCCGGGGATTACCCGGTAGTGCGGCTTGAAACATTCGATCGGCGTTCACGACCGCCGGCCTACCCTACGCGCGAAAGAGGCCCGGCCCGAAAACCGACCGGACCCCTTCCCGGGTGGCCTACTGGTTCTTCTTCTGGCGCTCTTCGGCGGCCTCCGCACCCGCCCGCGCGGACTCGGCTTCGGCTTCCTTCTTGCCCGCATCGCGTTGGGCATCCGCTTTGTCTTGCTGGGCCTGGCCCTCTCTGGTCAGGTCATCGCGGCCGAGCACGGCCCCGCCGACCTCCTTGGCCTTACCCTTCGCGCCCTCGACGGCGCCCTTGACCGCTTCTTCCGGTCCGCTCTTGTCATCCCCCATGGGTTTGACCCTCCCTCTCGGTGGTTACTGAGCTCGCGCTCGACGGCACCTAGGGCGTTCCCACCGGGCGGCCCGTCAAACGGCCCCGGGTCCGCGTTACCCCTGGACACCGCGAGGTTGATGTGCGCGTGATCACCTCGCCGGCGGATGCGGCGCGAGCTCACGTATTGCCCAGGCAATCAATCCGTTTGAACGAGGCTTTACTGGGTAAGCGAACTCGGCGGCGTGGGAGGGGGTTGAGGGCAGTGACCACAGTTGCCGTCATAGGGGCGACCGGAACAGCCGGATCCCGCGTTGTGGCCAGGCTGAAATTGCGCGACGTCACCGTCGTAGAGATCTCGCGCTTGCACGGCGTCGACCTGTTCAACGGGCCCGAGCTCACGCGCGCGCTCAAGGGGGTTGACGTCGCGATCGACGTATCCAATCCGGTGTCGCCTGACGGCCGGTCCGCCATCGGCGAAACCTTAACCACCGCCTCACGCAACATCGTGGGGGCGTGTGCCAGGCAGGACGTGCAGCGCCTGGTGGTGTCGACGATCGCCGGGATCGAAGACCCGGTCTTCGACGGCTTCCCGTACTACGAAGCCAAGCGGGAGGCCAAGGACATCATGCTCGACGGACCGGTGCCGACCACGATCGTGAAGTCAACGCAGTGGTACGAGTTCGCCACCAATGACGACGCGGTGAGCTGCGACGACGACGAGGTGATCGTCGAGGACTGGCTGATTCAGCCCATTGCCGCCGATACGGTCGCCGACGTATTGGTCGAAGCGGCCCTCGGTCAGATTCACACGCCGCGCACCATCACGGGTCCGAACGCGATCCGGCTACCCGACCTGACATCCAAATTACTTGCCCAGCAAGGTGATAGCCGACGGGTGCGAACCGTAGAGCCCCCGGTCGCTGCGCTGGGCGCCGGAGCACTGCTGGCCCCCGGCCGAGCGATCGTCGTCGGTCCCGATGTCGACACGTGGCTGCAGACCCTCGCTCCGCCCAGCACCGACGGACACCACACCGCGGACGGCGACGGAAGCTCCGGTGGAAGCTGAACAGCGGGTCTCGCAGTACTCATGCGGTGTGTGACCGCCGCAATCCGGATAACGATTGCGTCACGATCATGACCACGATTCCCTAAGAGACCACCCTCTTTTCTTAAAAATCTGGCGATCGTTTAATCGTTCGCTTAGCGAATGACCCCGGGAGCGGCCCTAGGGGCGCCCGGCGTTCGTCGTCAGCGAACACGCCACTGTTGGCTTCCGCTACTTTGGATTTCGAGGATCGGGAGCCTCTGGCGAAAGAAATCATTCGTTTCGAAGGACAACAAACATCATGAAAATCAGCAGTATTGTCGCGCGCCGAAAAGTTGCCGGGATCAGCGCCGGCTGCTTGCTCGGGGGAATGGCCGTGGGCATCGTCGGAGCGCCATCGGCGGCCGCAGCACCCGACTGCAGCCCGGGCGGTGTGAACAACACCGTCTCCTCCGTGGAGGGCTCCGCCCAGCAGTATCTGGCGGCGCACCCGGGCGCCAACCAGGTGGTGACGGCCGCCTACGGGCAACCGCGGCCGCAAGCCGAATCGAGCCTGCGCGGTTACTTCACCGGCCACCCGCAGGAGTACAGCGACCTGCGCGGCATCCTGGCACCGATCGGCGACACCGAACGGCAGTGCAATGTTTCCGCGCTGCCGCCCTACCTGGAGTCGGCTTATCAGGAGTTCATGGCCGGCTGATTCCGGTCCGGGGCGACCCGCCACGACGCTGTGGCGGGTCGTTTCCGCGCCGGCGGTGCTTTTTCTACTGTGTGAACAACTTCTGCGGCGGGTAATTGTGCATTCAGCTACCAGAATTGGAGGGCGAGAATGCGGCTGCGCCGTAGCGTGCTGAGCGGGCCCGGTATCGCGCGCAAGCGACGCGGTAAAGGCTTCTCCTATTACCGACCGGACGGCAAGGCGCTCTCCGATCCGGAAACCCTGCAGCGCATCAAGGATCTGGTTATTCCACCCGCCTGGAAGAAGGTGTGGATTTCGCCGTATAGCAACGGCCATATTCAGGCCGTGGGCGTCGACGCGGCCGGCCGCCGGCAGTATCTGTACCACTCCGCCTGGCAGCAGGAACGCGCCGAGGAGAAGTTCGACCGCGTGCTCGAACTGTCCACGCGGCTGCCGGCATGGCGCGCCGAGATCGCCAAGGACCTGACGCGGACGGGCTTGACCCGCAAGCGGGTATTGGGGCTCGCACTGCGGCTGCTCGATCGCGGCTACTTTCGCGCCGGCGGTGAGCAATACGCCGAGGAAAACGAGTCCTACGGTCTGTCCACCCTGTTATGTGAGCACGTGGTGGTCCGGCGTACCGCGGTTGAGTTCGATTTTCCGGCCAAGAGCGGCGTCCGGCGCACCATGGAAATCGAGGACCCCGAAGTGGTCCGGGCGGTGCGTGCGCTGATGCGCCGGCCCAACCGCACCGAGAGACTGCTGGTGTGCCGCACCGCATCCGGGTGGCTCGATGTGCGTGCCGCTGATCTCAACGAGCGATTCAAGGAACTTGTCGGCGACGAGTACACGGTCAAAGACCTGCGCACCTGGCATGGGACGGTACTGGCCGCCGTCGCGTTCGCCGACGCCGATCCGGCCGTCTCGCGCCGGGTGGCCAAGCGCGTCGAGTCCGCGGTGATGAAAGAGGTCGCCGAGGAGCTGGGCAACACCCCGGCGGTGGCGCGCGGCTCCTATGTGGACCCCCGCGTCGTCACCGGTTACGAGCAGGGACTGACCATTGCCGCGGCGGCGCGCCGCGCCGAACGCGCCCGTAAACCCGATGTGGCCCAGGAAATCCTGGACAAGGCGACCCGCATGCTGATCCGACGCGTGGCCAAGGGCCACAGCGCCGGCGGATCGTCTGCGCTGCGCGAGTCGGCCTGAACAATTCCACATTCGCCAGCTGAAGACTCGCTGAGAGTCGGCTGGCCGCATTCGTTTCGGCGAATAGCGCAGCCGATTGCGGGTAACCGGGCTCGTGTGGGAAGTGCCCAAGCCGCCCGTGCGGCGGCAGCCTGCATTAGTCACGCCTGTCAGTGGGGGCCGCGATCGGTCGGCCCGCGAGTCCTCGGCAGTGCCATGCAGGTGGTTCAAACAATAGCCACACACGCCCATCCGTCAGCGCTGTAGAACCGTCTGCCGAGGAGGGAAAAGGCATGTCCAAAAAAGAGGTTTCCGATTATCTGCTAGAGCGCTTGCGGGCGTGGGGCGTTGAACACGTGTTCGGATATCCCGGCGACGGCATCAACGGGCTACTGGCCGCGTGGGGCCGCGCGGACAACAAGCCCAAGTTCATCCAGTCGCGCCATGAGGAGATGAGCGCCTTTGAGGCGGTCGGCTACGCCAAATTCACCGGCCGGGTCGGCGTCTGCGCCGCCACGTCCGGCCCCGGCGCGATCCACCTACTCAACGGTCTTTACGACGCCAAACTCGACCATGTTCCCGTGGTGGCCATCGTCGGCCAGACCAACCGCAGCGCCATGGGCGGGAACTATCAGCAGGAGGTCGACCTGCTGAGCTTGTTCAAGGACGTCGCCAGCGACTACGTCCAAATGGTCACCGTCCCCGAACAATTGCCCAACGTGCTGGACCGCGCGATCCGGATAGCGATGACGCAGCGGGCCCCGACCGCGCTGATCATCCCCAGCGACGTCCAAGAACTCCCGTACTCGCCGCCCGAGCACGCGTTCAAGATGGTGCCCTCCAGCCTCGGCATCGAGTACCCCGAAATCGCCCCTGACGACACCGCGATCGCCCGGGCCGCCGACGTGCTCAACGCCGGCAAGAAGGTCGCCATCCTGGCGGGCTCCGGCGCCCGCGGCGCCCACCAAGAGCTGGCCGAAGTCGCCGACCTGCTCGGCGCCGGCGCGGCGAAGGCGCTGTTGGGCAAGGACGTGCTGTCGGACGAATTGCCTTGGGTCACCGGCTCGATCGGGTTGCTGGGCACGCGTCCGAGCTATGAGATGATGCGCGACTGCGACACGCTGCTGACCGTCGGCTCGAGCTTCCCGTACACGCAGTTCCTACCGGAGTTCGGCCAGGCCCGTGCGGTGCAGATCGACGTCGACGGCCGGATGATCGGCATGCGCTACCCGTTCGAGGTCAACCTGGTCGCCGACGCGAAGACCGCGCTGCGGGCGCTGATTCCGCACCTGCGCCGCAAGGAGGACCGCTCGTGGCGTGAGGGCATCGAGAAGACCGTGGCCCGGTGGTGGGAGACCATGGAGAAGGAGGCGATGGTCAGCGCCCACCCGGTCAATCCACTGCGACTGTTCTCCGAGCTGTCGCCACAGCTGCCCGACAATGCCATCGTCGCAGCCGATTCCGGCTCATCGGCCAACTGGTACGCGCGCAACCTGCGCTTCCGCGGCAACATGCGGGGCTCGCTGTCGGGCACGCTGGCCACGATGGGCCCCGGGGTTCCGTACGGCATCGGCGCCAAGTTCGGCCACCCGGACCGGCCCGTCATCGTGTTCGCCGGTGACGGCGCCATGCAGATGAACGGCATGGCCGAACTGATCACGATCAAGCGGTACTGGAACGAATGGGAAGACCCCCGCCTGATCATCGCCATCCTGCACAACAACGATCTCAACCAGGTGACCTGGGAAATGCGCGCCATGGCCGGTGCGCCGAAATTCGCGGAGTCCCAGAATCTTCCGGACATCGACTTCGCCGCGTTCGCGGCCAGCCTGGGCCTGAGCGCCGTGGCCATCAAGGATCCGGAGGAATTGTCGGACGCCTGGCGGCAGGCGCTGTCGGCGGATCGTCCCACGGTGCTCGATGTCTACACCGACCCGGACATGCCGCCCATCCCGCCGCACGCGACCTGGGAGCAGTTCAAGTCGGCGACCACCGCGGTGCTCTCCGGTGACGAGGATCGGGTGGGCTTCGTCAAGGTCGGCTTGAAGACCAAGGCCCAGGAGTTCTTGCCGCACAAGAAGAGTTGACCCACAGCGGGTCGACTCAGCCGCGCCTGCCCAGCCCTGCACGCGTACTACGCAGGTCGTCGACGAACGCCTTGTAGACCTCGTCATGCCGGTCGCTGCGGTCGCGCAACACCGACGAGGGGTGAACCGTCGCCACGACGGTCGGCTCGGGTGTCAGCTGCACGTCGACGGTCGAGGGCAACCGCGTTTGTTGGCCCCGCTGGGTGGACACCCGAAATGTGGCTCCCAGCAACGACTGTGCGGCAGTAGCGCCCAGGCACACGATGACCTCCGGTTGCACCGCCTCGATCTCGGCGATCAGCCAGGGTCGGCAGGCGACCACTTCGGTGCGACCGGGCTTTTGGTGGATGCGTCGCTTGCCGCCCTTGCGGGTGAACTTGAAGTGCTTGACGGCGTTGGTCTCATAGACCATCGCCGGGTCGATGCCGGCGTCCTCGAGGGCGCGGGCGAGCAGTCGTCCGGCGGGGCCGACGAACGGCTCACCGGCGCGGTCCTCCTGGTCGCCGGGTTGCTCGCCCACCAGCATGATCGGGGCCCCGGGATGCCCGCTGCCGAACACCGTTTGGGTGGCGTCCTCGAAAAGCGAACAGCCGTGGCAGGTTTCGGCCGCATCGCGCAGCGCGTCGAGGCCGCGCTCCTCTGGGAGGTAGCGAGCGGCCCCGGGTGCGTTCGATGTGGCGGCCATGACGAGACGGAGGGCGTGGGTACCCCCGCTCCCCCACCGAGCGGGGGTACCCACGCCTCGGGCGGTGGTGTCAGCCCTTGCCGATGATGGCGTCGCGGGCCCGGTCGAGCATCGCGGCGAACGGCCCGGCGGCCAGGTTGGCCACCTGGGATTCCACCCCGGCGTGCGGCCGGGTGGGGGCAATCGCCTCGGCGAGCTTGGCGGCGCGGCCCATGCGTTCGAGCTCTTCGCCGCTCAATTCCTCACCCAGCTTGACGAATTCGTCGTGTTCCTCGTGCTCGGCGTGTTTGACGACGGCGTCGCGCAACTTCGTCAATTCGCGAGTGAACTCCTCGCTGTCGACGTCGAGCTTTTCCAGCTTCTGCAGAACGGTCTTGGCTTCGTGCTCTTCCTGCAGCCGCTTGTCCACCACGGCGGTGCCGTTGGCGATCTTGCGCTTGGCACGGGGGTGAACGATCTCTTCCTCCGCGGTCTCGTGCACGGCGAGCATCCGCCGCAGCTCGATGAAGGCCTTCTCGCGGGCCTTTCCGGACGCCGCCAGGGTTTCGGCGAACATCGCCTTGATCTGCTCGTGCTGACTGACGAGGAAGTCGACCACATCGCTGGGCGACTTGATGGCGTTCGGTGCCACAGTGTCCCTCCCATCTGCTTTGGTTCGGCGCGCATGGCTGCTGCGCGCCCGCTGAAACGGCTACCCGACGATTCCGACCGTCAAACGGGTGTGGGCGTGCCCGCAGGGGGTATGTCCTGGACAAACGGCGAAAGGAGCACGCGGTCGATGGGCGCCGGAATGGGTCTCCGCGCGGGCCAGCGCACGCGGGCGCTGCTGCGCTGCGGTGTCGTCGGAGCGGTCGCCGCGGCCGCGATAACCACCGGGTGCTCGCACCCCGGAGCGTCGCTGGAATCCGCCCCCGACGTCGAGCTCTGGCGGGCCGGTGTCGCGTTGCACGAGCCGGTGTGGTCCTACCGCATGCACGCCCTGGTCGCGCTAACCGACGATCACCGGCTGGCCGAGGTCACCGCCGGCGACCGCGGCGGCGACGCCAAGACGAGGTTCTCCGCACCCATGGCGGCCGGACGCAATCTGCAGATCAGCCGGAAAGACGAGGGCGAAGTCTTCGTGCCGCAGCCGGACCGCGGCCGGGTCGCCGCGGTCGACCTGCAAAGTCTGCGCCAGGTCAACGATTTCGACGCCGGACCGGCCCCGGCCTACCTATCCGAGGACGCGGGATTGCGGATGCTACTGGCGCTGTCGTCGGATGGGACGGCGGTAACACCGGTGGATCAGTATGGCTACCGCAAGCTGCCCACCGCGGTCACCAACACGAGCGCCGACACCATCGACGGCGCGAACCGCGGCCGCGAGCTCGACTACCACCTGTTCGGATCGTCGGGCATCCGCCACTTCCAGGGGACGTCCTCGCCTGCGGCGCAACGCGGCTCACTGGACTTCGACGTCGCCGTCGCGGCCGGTGACGGCACCGCGGTGACCCGCAGCTATGTTGCCGGCCACGACGACAACACGCTGCATGCGATCGACTCCCGTCGCGGCGGACAGGGATTGGAGGAGCTGGCCAGCACTCGGTTACCGTCGCCGATCCGCGAACTCGGCACCGACGACACCAGGATCTACGCCGCCACCGACCACGAGCTGGTGACTCTCGAAACGGCGAGCTTCACCGGCTTTCCGGACGGGCGGATCCCGGTGCTGCGTGCCATCGACTACCGGGCGGGGCTGCCGCCCGATGCTCGGGCGGCCGAACTGTCGGGCATGGCGGTCGGGCCGCATCGGGTCTACCTGACCTTCGCGCACGCGCCCTACGTGGTCAGCATTGCCAAGCCGCGGCTGTGACGGCCCCCGTTTAGAGGAGGGCCCACGTCGGCTACATTTCGGGCAGGTTCGGCTGGTAAGGAGGCACTGGGGTGACCAACCCGCAGGACCCGTATTGGCAAAACCCGCTGAGCTACGACCCGCTCGGCCGGGTCCCGCCCCCCGACGTGGAACCGCCCGCGCCGCCGCCCGCCGTGCAGCCGCCGCCGTTCACGCCGCCGCCCGCACCTGCGCCCTACCGCCCGCCGGTCAACACCATGGCGACGCTGTCGCTGGTTTTCGCGTTCCTGTTCGCTCCCGTGGGAGCGATGCTGGGACATGTCGGTCTGGCGCAGATCCGCCGCACCGGCGAACTCGGCCGGGACCGTGCCCTGGTGGGCGTGACGTTGTCGTACATCTTCATCATGTTGGCGGTCGTCGCCCTGGCCGGCTGGGCCACGCTGGCCGGCTCGACCTCGTCGCACCGGACGTCCCCCGGCTCCAGCACGGCCGCCGGGCCGCCGCCGCCCACCGTCCCGCCGGAGACCATCGCCACCCTGCTGCCCGGGCTCGACGCGCTGCGCAACATCACCGCCGACGCCAACCTCGACGTCGGCCCGACCTGGAACAGCCCCGGCCGCACCCCGGATGACGGCAGCATCGACCGCCCGGAGTGCTGGGAAAGCATCGCCGCCGGCAGCCCGGACGCCTACACCCCTGGGGCGCTGGCCGGATATCACGCCGGCGAATTCACCGACTCGCGCAGCATGATGAAGTCCATGCAGGTCATCCAGGGCGTTGCGGCCTTCCGTGATCCGGGCGCGGCCCAGGCGCAGCTGGGCACCCTGCTGTCGGGATGGCACAAGTGCGGCGGCTCCACAGTCACCGTGTCCGCTCCCGGCGGGCAGCCGATACCGATGTCGGTGAGCGCACCCGCCGACGCGGGCAACGGCATCACCACCCTGGACCTCACGCCCAAGGGCATCCAGGTGCGATCGGCACGGGCGATCGCGGCCAAGGCGAACGTCGTCATCGACCTGAACGTCTCCGCCAGCGGGACCACCGACAGCGCGCCGCCCCGCGCGGCGGCGGTCAGCATCGCCAACTACATCCTCGGCAAGATCCCCGGCTGAGCGACCCACGCTGATCGGCGCCGGCTCAGTAGGCTGAGCTTATGAAATTTGTCGACGTCGAAGGGATCGGCCGGGTCAGCCGAATCGGCCTGGGCACCTGGCAGTTCGGTTCACGCGAGTGGGGCTACGGGGACAGCTACGCCGCCGGCGCCGCGGGCGACATCGTGCGCCGCGCCCGCGCCCTCGGGGTGACGCTGTTCGACACGGCCGAGGTCTACGGCCTGGGCAAGAGCGAGCGGATCCTGGGCGAGGCCCTGGGCGACGAGCGGGCCGACGTCGTGGTGGCCAGCAAGATCATGCCGGTCGCCCCCTTCCCCGCCGTGGTCAAGCAGCGCGCCCGCGCCAGCGCGCAGCGGCTGGTCCTGGACCGCATCCCGCTGTACCAGATTCACCAGCCCAACCCGGTGTTCCCCGATTCGGTGATCATGCCGGGCATGCGAGACCTGCTCGACAGCGGCAAGATCGGCGCGGCCGGCGTCTCGAACTATTCGCTGCAGCGGTGGCAGAAGGCCGACGCCGCGCTCGGCCGGCCGGTGATCAGCAACCAGGTGCACTTCTCGCTCGCCTACCCGAAGGCGCTGAAGAACCTGGTGCCGTTCGCCGAGCGGGAGAACCGCATCGTGATCGCCTACAGCCCGCTGGAGCAGGGGCTGCTGGGTGGCAAATACGGCGTCGACAACCGTCCGGGCGGCGTGCGCGCGGTGAACTCGCTGTTCGGCACGGAGAACCTGCGCCGCGTCGAGCCGCTGCTGCAGCTGTTGCGCGACGTCGCGAAGGACGTCGATGCGAAACCGGCGCAGGTGGCGCTGGCCTGGCTGATCAGCTACCCGGGCGTGGTCGCCATTCCCGGCGCGTCCAGCGTCGAGCAGCTCGAGTTCAACGTCGCCGCCGCCGACATCGAGCTGCCCACCGCCTCGCGTGACGCGCTCACCGACGCGGCCCTGGCCTTCCGGCCCACGTCGGCGGCGCGCTTCCTCACCGACCTGGCCAAGGAGAAGCTCGGCCGCCGCTAAGACTGGTTGGCCTCGGCGAACGCGGCGGGGCTGGCCGGAGCGCCGCGGGCCACCACCAGCGGCATCGACGTCGAGGCATTGGTTCGCAGGATTGTGTGGACGACGTCGACGAGGTCTTCGACGGGCATCAGCTTGCCGGGCATGCAGCCGCGCGACGACCACAGCGGCACCGCCTTCATCGCGAGGTCCATGTCCCAGCCCTCGTTCATGCCGGTCTGTCCGTCGCCTTCGCCGCCCGCGCACTCGCCGACGATCAGGTTGGTGAAACCGATGTCGGAGTGTTCGGCCCGCCACGCCTCCACGAGCCGCTCCAGGGCGGCCTTGCTGACTCCGTACGCGCCCAGACCCGGCCACGGCGGTCCGAAGGTGCCGGCGTCGGAGGACAGGTATACCGCCTTGCCGGCCGAAGCGGTCAAATGCGGCACCGCCGCGGCCGTCACCAGCGACGCCCCGATGACGTTGGTGTCGAAGATGCGCCGCCACGTCTCGGCGTCGGTGTCCACCATGCGGACCAGCGGTCCGACGGCGGGTGTGTAGACGATGTTGTCGATGCCGCCGAGCCCTTCGGCGGCGCGGTCGATGGCCGAGCGGCAGGATTCCTGGTCGGTGACATCGCATTCGATGGCGATGGCGTTCGGGCCGGCATCCTTGGCCGCGGCCTCGATGCGCTCACGACGCCGGGCGAGAAGCGCAACCTGATCGCCGCGCTGCGCAAGACCGACACCTATGCAACGTCCCAACCCACTGGAGGCGCCGACCACCACTGTCCTTGACATTTTCGCCCTCTCTTGTAACGCAAGACGCTGTCGCCAGAAACCTACCGGATGCGACGCGTCGCGTGGCGATCACCGGCCGCTTAATTCGGAACGACGGTATTCCGCTCGTCCGACTTGGCTCGGTACATGGCCTCGTCCGCTCGCGCCGTGACGGCGTCGACGGAATCGCCGGACAGCGCGAGCGTGGCGCCGACGCTCAAGGTCGCACGAATTGTGTTGCCGGACAGGTGGATCGGCTCGGCGACGCGTGAGCGGATCTTTTCGGTGATCTGGGCGAGCTCGGCGCTGCTGCGGACACCGGGCAACAACACCAGCATTTCGTCGCCACCCGTTCGCCCCACCGTGTCCCCGCGGCGCACGCTCGCCCTGATCCGCGCGGCCAGCGTCGCGAGCACGAAGTCCCCCATGCCGTGCCCCCAGGTGTCGTTGATCGCTTTGAAATGGTCGACGTCGCAGAACAGGACGCCGACGTGCGTGCCCGCGGGTTGCGGTTCCCCCAGCGCGCACTCGAGTCGGCTGAGCGCCTCGGCCCGATTCACCAGCCCGGTCAGGGTGTCAAACCGCGCCAGTCGTTCCAGCCGCTGTTCCGCCTCGACCTGATCGTCGACTACGCGCAGCGCCGCGATCAGCCCATCGATGCTGCCCATCGCGTCGGTATAAGGCTTTCCGTGACCGTCGACCCAGTGGTAATCGCCGTCGACCGAACACACTCGGAACCGATGCAGAACCTGTTCGCCATCGCCGATCCTGCGCACGGCGGCCACGAGTTTGTCGCGATCCTCGGGATGGATGCGGTCGGCGAAGGCCGAGCCGGTCCAAAGCGCAAGCGGGCCGCCCAGTGCGGCCTGCACGGACGGCGAGACCCACGCGACCTCGCGCCCGCGAAAGTGCACGATGATGTCGACCGCATTGTCCGCGAGGATGCGGTAGCGCGCCTCCGCCTCGGCGCGTTCCTTGCTGGCCAGTTCCTTCGCGATCAGCAGCTGCTGTTCGCGCTGGCTGAAATAGAACGTGACGGCTCCGACAACGAGGCTGCTGAACAGTATCGAGAACGTCCATTGCGCGTGCTCGCCCAGACCGAACGCCAGAAACGCCGGCCGCGAGAGCGCGACCACCAGCGGAAAGCCGGCGAGGATACCGACGAGTCGCACCAGTGACCGCCGGTCGGGGCGGGCCAGCAACCACGCGATCGGATACCGATCGGGGCGCGCCAGCGCCGCCGCCGCGATCAGCAGCAGCAGAGCCGACGCCGTCGAAAGCGCCTGGCCGGTCGAGGGCGAGACGCCCACCAGCGCCAGCGCGTCGAACAGGTAGGCCCCGACCGTGAGGAACGGGATGGCCCCGCTGCCCGCCAGGCACGCGGGCCACACCACCCGGGTCCCGCGGTCCACGCGGATCAGCGCCACCGCGGCGGCCAGCAGCAGGACCGGCGCCGCCGTCTGCGGGCTGGGACGCCCCGGCCATGATGTCTGTTTCCCGCGCACCGCTTCCCCGAACAGCACCTGGTCGACGCCGAGCGGCCCGACGGGCGTGTATTCGAGCAGGATGACGACGGCCGCGACGCCCACCAGGACCGCCAACACGCGGGCGATCCGTACGCGCGTCGATGACGGCTGCCCCGTTTGCGCCAGGATTCCGGCCCCCAGGGTGGAAAGCCACAACGCGGTCCACGGTGTCATCGGCGGCCAGCTCGGGTAGATCCGGGTCAGCCCGTCGATCCCGGTCGCCCAGCCCGTCCAAGTCAAGGCGGCGACGATCAACACCACCAACGCGGCCGCCCGCCCGGACCGGTTCAACGCTGCTTTTGCACGTGCGTCGTGGGCCAGCCGGTCCATCGCCGCTCCCCTTCTTCCCCGCTGCATCTCGCCGCGCCGTGCGCGGCGGCGCCGAGGGTTCGGCGGCACCAATATTCTGCGGCAAAGGGCAACCGGTGTCCGCACTTTCGGCGAGACCACCGCCGTCATCCGGGCATAAGCGGAAGTTTCCGCGGCGCCCGGCGACGTCCGCGCCTATGCGGGAAGGCTCAGCTAGCCGCCGTCGGGGGCCTGCAGCACCACGGCGGTGTGCGCGTCCACCGTGAACGTGCCTCCCCCGGGCACCTCGTCGGCCGGTGTGACCTCGTCGGGACCGGTGAAGACCACAACCTGCCAGGAGGCACCGAATTCCTTTGGCGGCAAGGTGAATTCGATCGGCTCGTAGTGTGCGTTGAAGCACAGCAGGAAAGAGTCGTCGAGCATGCGCTGCCCCCGCGCATCGCGGTCGGGGATGCCGTGACCGTTGAGGAAAACGGTGACCGATTTGGCGAATCCGGCGCCCCAGTCCTCGTCGGTCATCTCCGCGCCCTCGGGGGTGAACCAGGCGATGTCGGGCAGCCCGTCCTGACCGCGGCGGCCCAGTGGCTTGCCGGAGAAGAACCGGCGCCTGCGGAACACCGGGTGCTCGGCGCGCAGCGCCGACACGGTCCGGGTGAATTCGAGCAGTCCGGCATCGGCGCTGGACCAGTCGATCCAGGTGAGCTCGTTGTCCTGGCAATAGCCGTTGTTGTTGCCGTTCTGGGTGCGGCCGAGCTCGTCGCCGTGGCAGATCATCGGCACGCCCTGGGACAACAGCAGGGTGGTCAGGAAGTTGCGCTGCTGGCGGGCGCGCAGCGCGTTGATCTGCTCGTCGTCGGTGGGTCCCTCGACTCCGCAGTTCCAGGACCGGTTGTGGCTCTCGCCGTCGTTGTTGTCCTCGCCGTTGGCCTCGTTGTGCTTCTCGTTGTAGGACACCAGGTCGCGTAGCGTGAACCCGTCGTGGGCGATCACGAAGTTGATCGACGCCACCGGTCGGCGCCCGGTGTGCTCGTACAGGTCGGCCGATCCGGTGAGCCGGTAGGCGAACTCGTCGAGCGTGGCAGGCTCGCCGCGCCAGAAGTCACGGACGGTGTCGCGGTACTTTCCGTTCCACTCCGTCCACTGCGGTGGGAAGTTGCCGACCTGGTAGCCGCCCGGTCCGACGTCCCACGGCTCGGCGATCAGCTTGACCTGGCTGACGGTCGGATCCTGTTGCACGAGTTCGAAAAACGTCGCCAGGCGGTCGACGTCGTAGAACTCACGGGCCAGCGTCGAGGCGAGGTCGAAGCGGAAGCCGTCGACATGCATCTCGGTCACCCAGTAGCGCAGCGAGTCCATGATCAGCTGCAGCGCGTGCGGGTGTCCGACGTTGAGGCTGTTGCCGGTGCCGGTGTAGTCCATGTAGTACTGCTTGTCGTCTTCGACCAGCCGGTAGTAGGCGGCGTTGTCGATGCCGCGCATCGACAGGGTCGGGCCCAGGTGGTTGCCCTCCGCCGTGTGGTTGTAGACCACGTCCAGGATGACCTCGATGTCGGCTTCGTGCAGCGAGCGCACCATGGCCTTGAACTCCTGCACCTGCCCGCCCGGGGTGGTGGCGCTGGAGTACTTGAAGTCGGGGGCGAAGAAGCCAATGGTGTTGTAGCCCCAGTAGTTCGACAGCCCCTTGTCGACCAGGGTGGAGTCGTTGGCGAAGTGGTGCACCGGCATCAGTTCGATGGCCGTGACGCCGAGGCTCTTGAGGTGGTCGATGATCACCGGGTGCGCCACCGCGGAGTAGGTGCCGCGCAGCTGCTCGGGGATGTCGGGATGGGTCTGGGTCAGGCCCTTGACGTGCGCCTCGTAGACGACGGTGTCGGCGTAATGACGGTCCGGCGGCCGGTCGTTGCCCCAGTCGAAGTAGGGGTTGATCACCACCGATTTGGGCATGCTGGCGGCCGAGTCGTCGTCGTTGCGGCTGTCGGGGTCGCCGAAGTTGTAGCTGAACAGCGACTGGTTCCACTCGAACGAGCCGTCGATGGCCTTCGAATACGGGTCGACGAGCAGCTTGTTCGGGTTGCAGCGCTGCCCCGCGGCGGGATCGTAGGGACCGTGCACGCGGTAGCCGTAGCGCTGGCCGGGTTCGATGTGGGGGATGTACGCGTGCCAGATGAAGCCGTCGACCTCCGGCAGCGTCACGCGGCTCTCGACGCCCTCGGCGTCGAAGAGGCACAATTCCACCCGCTCGGCCACCTCGCTGAACACGGCGAAATTGGTGCCGGCACCGTCGTAGGTCGAGCCCAGCGGGTAGGGCCTACCCGGCCACACCTCTCCGGTGGGCGTGGGAACGAGGGCGTCTGCGGTGGTCATGGCGCTGTCAATACCCTGCCTACCCAGCCGTCAAACTGTGCACCGCGCCCCTTGTTGCCGGGACTAACCGAAAAGCTTTGGGGCATAGCCGGTCACGGCTTGAGTATGACCTTCACCGCACCGTCCTGCTTCTTCTGGAAGATGTCGTAGGCGTGCGGGGCCTCATCCAGTGGCAGCACGTGGGTGGCGAAGCTGTCGACGCCGAGCGGGTCCTCATCGGTCAGCAGCGGCATGATGTCGTCGACCCAGCGCTTCACGTTGGCCTGCCCCATCCGCAGGGTTACCTGCTTGTCGAACAGGGTGAGCATCGGCAGCGGGTCTGCCATGCCGCCGTACACGCCGATCAGTGAAATCGTTCCGCCGCGCCGCACGATGTCGATGGCCGAGTACAGGGCGGACAGCCGGTCCACGCCGGCGGTTTGCATGACCCGTTTGCCGAGCGCATCGGGCAACAACCCGGCAACCTGTTGCGCCAGTTTGGCCGCCGGAGACCCGTGCGCCTCCATACCGACCGCCTCGATGACCGAGTCGGTTCCGCGGCCGTCGGTCAGGTCGCGGATCGCGTCACCGAGCGAACCGTCCAGCCGCCCCAAATCGATGGTGTGGATACCGCGTTTTGCCGCGCGGCCCAGCCGCTCGGGCACCAGGTCAACGGCGATGACGCGGTAGCCCAGGTGATCGGCGATCCGCGCCGCCATGTCCCCGATGGGACCCAACCCGAGCACGGTGACCGAGCCACCGTCCGGGATGTTGGCGTAGTCGACCGCCTGCCACGCCGTGGGCAGCACGTCGGACAGATAGACGAACCGCGAATCCGGTGGTCCCACAGGGACTTTGATGTGAGTGAACTGCGCCTGCGGGACGCGGAGCAATTCGGCCTGTCCACCCGGGACCGAGCCGTAGAGCTCCGAATAACCGAACAACGGCGCTCCCATGCCCTGCTCGCGCACCTGGGTGGTCTCGCATTGGGTGTAGAGCTTCTCGCTGCACATGTGGCAACTGCCGCAGGAGATTTGGAACGGGATGACGACCCGGTCCCCCACCCTCAGGTCGCCCGTCTCGGTGCCGACCTCCCGGACGATGCCCATGGGTTCGTGGCCGAGGATGTCCCCGGTCTTCATGAATGCTCCGAGAATTTCGTACAGATGCAGGTCGGACCCGCAGATGTTGGTCGAGGTGACCTCGATGATGGCATCGGTGGGCTGCTCGATCTTGGGATCGGGCACAGATTCCACCCGGACGTCGCGTTTACCGTGCCATGTGACAGCCTTCATGTGAAGGGCGATACCCGTCTCGCATCCGTCGAAACGGCACGGCACCACCACCGGTTGATCCCGTGCTGCGGGGGATCACCTCGCGAGGCGAGCATGCAGGTCCACGAGCCCTGCGACGTGGTGGGTTCCGACATGGCCACCGCGGCTCCGGGTGGGTACGCACCGGCGACGTCGTGCTGGCTCACCACGAGGTCGCCGGTCGCCGGGTGGCCATCGAGCATTGGCAGGACGCGGCCGACCAGGGTCCATCGCCGGCGCATGCGCGGCGGTCCATCGAGCGAAATGAGGGGGTCAGGGGGCTTGTCTCGCCCCGGCTCACGCAAACACATTATCGGCCAACGCTTTTCGTCACACCGACCCCGCGATTACAGGATGCGGGTCACGATCCACCCTCGAACGCCGCCTACACTCGGGGCGGTGACCTCCATTGTGATCGTGGGAAGCGGCTTCACCGGATTCACCTGCGCCCGCCGGCTGGCCCGAATTATGCGCCGACGGCGCGCACCCGTCGACATCACGATGATCTCGCCGGTCGATTACATGCTGTACACGCCGCTGTTGCCCGACGTCGCCGGCGGCGTCGTCGATGCTCGCTTTGTCGCTGTCCCACTGGCCAATTCACTCAAGGGCGTCCGCGCGGTGCGTGGCCGGGTGGACGCCGTGGACTTCGACCAACGCACGCTGACCTATTGCGATCCCGAAGAACGCAGTCATCCGATGTCCTGGGATCGGCTGGTGCTGACGCCGGGCTCGGTCACCCGCTTGTTCGATGTCCCGGGGCTGGCCAGATACGCGCGCGGATTGAAGACCACCGCCGAGGCCCTCTACCTGCGAGACCATTTCGTCGAACAGCTGGAACTGGCCAACATCGAGGATGATCCCCGGGTGGCAGCGGCGCGGCGCACCGTCGTGGTGGTCGGCGCGTCGTATTCGGGCACCGAGCTGGTGGCCCAGCTGCGGGCGCTGGCCGACGCGGCGGCCAAACAGATGGGCTTCAACCCCGCCGAGGTGCGGTTTCTGCTGCTGGACCTGGCCGACCAGGTGATGCCCGAGGTGGGGAAGAAGCTGGGCGACGCCGCGCTCAAGGTGTTACGCAAGCGCGGCATCGACGTCCGGCTCGGCATCACCCTCAAGCAGGCCCACGCCGATCACGTTGTGCTCAGCGATGATTCACGCATCGAGACGCGCACCATCGCCTGGGTGACGGGGGTGACCGGCGCCCCGTTGATCCAGAACCTGGGACTTCCGACCGAAAAGGGCCGGCTCACCGTGCAGGCCGACCTGCAGGTGCCCGATCACCCCGAGGTGTTCGCCGCCGGAGACGCGGCCGCGGTTCCCGATCTGACCCAGCCGGGGAAGGTCACACCGCCGACCGCTCAACACGCGACCCGGCAGGGCAAGGCGCTGGCCCGCAACGTTGCGGCCAGCCTCGGTTACGGCAGCAGTAAGGAATACAAGCACCGCAACCTGGGCCTGGTGGTCGACCTCGGACCGCGCTACGCGGTGGCCAACCCGCTCAACATCCATCTGTCCGGGTTGCCCGCCAAGGCGGTCACCCGGTCCTACCACTTGTACGCGATTCCGCGGGGCGTCAACCGGTGGGCGGTGTCGCTGGCGTACCTGACCGACTTGTTGTTCACTCGCTCGGTCGTCTCGATCGGGTTGTCCTCCGAAGACGACGCGCAATTCACCGCCAGCGAAGGCATCCCGATGCCGAAGACGAGCTGAGTAGCCGAACCCGGCGGAGCTCAGCCTTCGGCCGACTGCTGCGCCATGGCGTAGGCGAGCTGTAAGAAGTCCGCGCCGGTCAGCGCGCTGAACACGCCCGCGATCAGCCGGGTGAATCGAGGCGCGAACACCAGGCCGATGGCGAACCCCGTGGCAACCCACATGTCCAGGCAGAACGGGCAGGTCAACAGCTCCCCCAGGCTGTGCCGGAGCTGGCTCTGCTCGCGGACCTCTTCCTGGACTTCGGCGGGCCCGCCCGTGCCCTTGTAGTGCGTAAAGGGTGCTCGCAGCGGGCTCGTCACCGCGTCCTTGGTCAAGGTGCGCGACAGTTTATGGGTGCCCAGGGTGAGCAGGAGCAGGTCCTGGACCCGCCACCGGGTCGGCAATCTGCGCCCGCTGACCACCGCGGCCAGCACCGCGACGGTCACCAAGACGCCGTATACGCCCATCACCGCCAGGTAGCCACCCAGCGGCCGGTTGTTGTCGCCGCGGTAGGCGTCCGCTTCCCGCCGTGCGCTGCCCGCGACCTGAGCACCGGCGTCCGTCAACTCACCCATCGCTTCTCCTCAATGGCATAGCGAGACGAGTACCCGGCGTCGGCCGGTGCAATCCGCGGTGGGGTCTACCGGGCGCCAGGGTCGACGGGCTGGGGCGCTTTCGCGGCTTCGCGCAAGTTGCGGTTGGTGGACCGCAGGTCGGTGTTCGCCGCCGACAGTGTGGCGTTGTGATCTTCGAGATCGAGGATGCGTGCGACGCCGGCCAGGTTGACCCCGGAGTCGACCAGCGCACTGATGCGCTTGATTCTGGCCAGATCGTCCGCGCTGTACCGGCGGGTGCCGCCCTGACTGCGCGACGGCGTGATCAAGCCGTACCGTTCGTACAGCCGCAACGACTGCACCGCGGTCCCGGACAATTCGGCGGCCACCGAGATGCCGTACACCCCATGGTCGGACGCCGGAGTATCCGCGTTTCCGCGGTAGTCGACCATCGCGCCTCCCCTTAGCTATCTGCTCAGAAAATCTGTTTAGCACACTTGCGTCATTCTGTCGACAGTGCTATACAAAATCTATGTCATTGGACATAGGAAATTGCCGACCCACCGCCTAGATTGGAGTGAGAGGTGACCACCATGCTGATGCGTTCAGATCCGTTCCGTGAGCTCGACCGCTTTGCCCACCAGGTCCTCGGTACCGCCGCCCGGCCGGCAGTGATGCCCATGGACGCCTGGCGCGAAGGCGAGAACTTCGTCGTCGAGTTCGATCTGCCCGGCATCGACTCCGAGTCGCTGGACATCGACATCGAGCGCAATGTGGTGACCGTGCGCGCCGAACGAGCGGCCGTCGATCCCAACCGCGAGATGCTGGCCACCGAGCGACCGCGCGGCGTGTTCAGCCGCCAACTGGTGCTCGGCGAGAACCTCGATACCGACAAGATCGAGGCCTCGTATGCCGAAGGCGTTCTGCGCCTGCACATTCCGGTGGCCGAGAAGGCCAAGCCACGCAAGATCACCGTCGGCCGCGGCGACACACCCCGGGCCGTCAGAGACAGCGCCGCCGAGCACGAGGTCATCAACGCCTGACCGACCGGCCGGCCGGGCGGCGGTCCCCCCGGTACGCGCCCGCGTGCCGACTCCCCCGACCGCCGCCCGCCGCCGGTTCCTAGCCACCAGTACGAACGTCCCGCCCGGTGTCATAGGAACGGAGACACGATGAAATGGGAACTCAACGGCCAAACGGCCAGCATCGAACAGGCGCTGGCCGGCGGCGCGGGGCAACCGGCGGGCTGGTTTCGGTTCTACTTCACCGACCAGCACTGGGAATGGTCGGATCAGGTGCAACGCATGCACGGGTATGAGCCCGGCACCATCACCCCGACCACCGAACTGGTGCTGTCCCACAAGCATCCCGACGACCGCGGACACGTCGCGGCCACCATCGAGCAAATAGTCCATACCCGCCAGGCGTTCAGCACGCGCCATCGGATCGTCGACACCCGGGGCAACGTGCACCACGTCCTCGTCGTCGGTGACCAGATCTTCGACGATGACGGCGATGTGATCGGGACGCACGGGTTTTATATCGATGTCTCCGGCCCGCAGGACCAAGAGCACGAGGACGCCATGAGCGCGAAACTCGCTGAGATCAGCGAGAATCGCGCCGGCATCGAACAAGCCAAGGGCATGCTGATGCTGATCTACGGCATCGGCGAACGCGCGGCCTTCGAGTTGCTCAAGTGGCTGTCCCAGGAAGCGAACATCAAGCTACGGCCGCTGGCCGAGCAGATCGCCGAAGACTTCCGCCACGCCGGCCTGCCGCTGAACACGCAGACCGAGTTCGACCACCTGATGCTGACGGCGCACCAGCGCGTCCGCTCCACCGACGGTCACGAGTAAACCGCCTGCAGGCCAGCGCCTTTCGCGCTCAGTGATCGATCAGCGGGGCGACCCAGTGCACCCGGGTGCCGCCCTCGGGCGGGCTGGTGATCTCACAGGTGCCGCCGAGTTGCTCGGCGCGCCGCTTCATGTTGGCCAGGCCGCTGTGCCGAGTGTTGCCGGCCGGGATTCCGCATCCGTCGTCAATCACGTTGAGGATGAACATGTCCGCGACGCTGATCTCGACGGTCAGCCGCGATGCTCCCGAATGACGCAGGGCATTGCTCACGGCCTCGGTGGTGACCGCTTCGGCGTGGTCGGCGAGTTCGGTGCCGACGGCGGTCACCGGCCCGTCCAGGCGCACGGTCGTGACGAGGTCACGGTTTTCGGTCAGGTCGGCGACCAGCCGCTGGATGCGCTGCCGGAAATCGCCGCCGGCGGCCAGCGGGGATTTGAGTGCGAAGATCGTCGTGCGGATTTCCTCGATGATGGTCTGCAGGTCGTCGAGCGTGCGATTGAGCCGGTCGGCCACCTCAGGCGAGCGCGCCCTGGCCAGCGCGCCCTGCAGGTTCATGCCGGCCGCGAAGAGCCGCTGGATGACGTGGTCGTGCAGGTCATGCGCGATGCGTTCGCGTTCGGCCAGGATGGTCAGCTGCCTCGCGTCCTCCCGCGCCGAGGTCAGCGCCAGCGCTATCGCGGCGTGCGTGGCGAAATCGCTGACCAGGTCCAGGTAGCTCTCGTCGAACGGCGGCTGGTCGGCACCGCGGGCGATGGCGATCACGCCGACGACCTCGTCGCGGGCGCGCAGCGGCATTAGGATCGCCGGGCGCTGCCCGATGTCGGTGAAGGCCTGGATCGGGTACCGCAACTCCTCAGTGATCAGCGGTTCGCCGGACTTGAACACCGCGCCGCTGGTGGAGCCGTCCACCGGGACTCGCTGACCGAGCACATCGGAGGCGTGAATCCCCACGGCGGCGGAGACCACCAGCGTGTCGACCTCGTCGTCGGGTGCGTCGGAGTCGGCCGGCACCAGCACGATGGCCTGCTCGGCGTCGGTCAACACGCGCGCGCGTTCGGCGATCAGTTGCAAGGGACGTTGGTGCGGTTCGGGTCGCGACAGCAGCGCGGTGGTGATCTCGCGGCTGGCTTCGATCCACTTCACCGATGTCCGTTCGCGTTCGAAGACCTGCGCGTTGTCGATGGCCACCGCGGCCGCGAACGCCAACGCGCGCGCGGCGACCTCGTCGGACTCGGAGAACACCCGCGCCGGATCGACATGGGTGAGATACAGGTTGCCAAACACGGTGCCGCGGATGGTGATCGGGACGGCCAGGAAGGCGCGCATCCGCGGATGGTGTTCGGGGAAACCCACCGCGGCGTGGTGCGTGGTCAGATCGTCCATCCGCAGCGCGGGCGTATCCAGTAGCGACAAACTCAACAACCCCTTGCCGACCGGCAGGTGTCCGATGCGCCGGACCGTCTCGGCATCCATGCCCTCGTGGACAAAAGACATCAAGTTGCCGTCGCGATCGCGGATGGCCAGCGCGCCGTACGGGGCGGAGGTCAATTCCCTTGCCGCGCTGATGATCCGGTGTAGCGTGGCGTCCAGGTCGAGGCCCGCGCCGATCTCCACGATCACCCGCAGCAATCGCTCCATCTGATCGCGCGCGGCCAGCAGCTCGTCGAGCTGGGCATGCATCTTGCTGACCAGCCCACGCTGTCCGAGTCCGGCGAACGCCGAGCCCTGTTCGCCGCCGGTCACCCAGACCAGTCCGGCGCCGTCGACGGTGGGCCGGACCGCTGATTGAGTTTCGACGCGAACACCGCCGCCTGGGTGCGGCGCTCCATGCCGAGTTTGGCCAACAACCGCGACACGTAGTTCTTCACCGTCTTCTCCGCGAGGAACATCCGCGCGGCGATCTGGCGGTTGGTCAATCCTTCGCTGAGCAGTCCGAGCAACGTGCGTTCCTGCTCGGTGAGTCCGGACAGCGGGTCGTCGCGCGTGGTCGTGCCGCGCAGCTTCGCCATCAGCGCCGCGGCCGCCCGGTTGTCCAGCAGCGACTTACCGGCACCCACCTCCTTGATCGCGTGCGCCAGCTCCATGCCCTTGATGTCCTTGACGACGAATCCGCTGGCACCGGCCAGGATCGCCTCGAGCATCGCCTCGTCGGACGTGAACGACGTCAACATGAGGCAGCGCAGGTCGGGATGATCCGATACCAGGTCGCGGCACAGTTCGATGCCATTGCCATCGGGCAGGCGAACGTCGAGCACGGCCACGTCGGGCTGCAGCGCCGGTATCCGGGCTTTTGCCTCCGCCACCGTGCCCGCCTCGCCGACGATCTGGAGATCGGGGTCGGAAGCGAGCAGATCGGAAAGACCGCGGCGGACGACTTCGTGGTCGTCGACCAGGAACACCTTGACCATGGCGGGCCCTTTCCTGCCGGTCTCGCAACTGGAAAGATTCGCGGCAGACCAAACCAATATCCCATATTCTCGACGGGAGCCATCGAGAAGCAACGGGTTCAACGACTTTGGTCCCCACGGCTGAGGACCTTCGGCCGACGCCCCGGCGGGCGCCGCGTCAATAGCCTTGCGGCACTGGCCCATTGCGGACACCGGTCGCATTCGGGGAAGGGAATCTTGATGACCGACGACGGAGTCACCGTCCTGCCGGTGCACGAGTGCTGGGAGCTCCTGGGCAGCCTGGCGCTGGGCCGGCTGGTCACCTACGCCGACGGTCAGCCCGACATCTTTCCGGTCAACTACGTCGTCCAGCGCCGGACCGTGCTGTTCCGCACCGCGGCCGGAACCAAGCTCGTCAGCTCCGCGATCGACAATCGGGTGCTCTTCGAGGTCGACGACCACAACGTCGCCGAGGCATGGAGCGTGATCGTCCGCGGCACCGCGCGGTCGCTGCGCACCCCTGAGGAGCTCGAAGAGGCCGAGCGCGCGCAGGTGTTGCCGTGGACCAGGCCGGAAAAGACGCACTATGTCCGCATCGTTCCGCAGAGCGTCACCGGCCGCCGGTTCCAGTTCGGGTCACCGCCGGGTGACGTTTAGCGGCCGCGATCAGTTCGCCCACTCGACGAAGTCGCCGAGGTCGCGTCGCGGCGTCGCCGGCAGCGGGTCGGCGTTGATCGGCGCCCAGCCCACCCGAAGCAGCATCTGCGGGTAGTTGTTGTCGCCGAAGATGTCGGAGCGGACCGCTTCGCGGGTTGCGGGCATCTCCAGGGGTTCGGTGACCGGGCAACTGGCCAGTCCCGTCGACGTCGCGGTGAGCAGCGCGACACTGGTGGCTTCCCCGGCACGCAGCTGCGCCAGCCGGTCGTCGTGGCGGGTGCCGAGCGCGAGCACCACGGAGTTGTCGTCGGCCGAGGACGAATCCGGTGCCATCGGCAGGACCGCGCCGGCGAACAGGCGACTCGGGATCTTGGCGTCCGGATCGGATATCGGCGTATTGCGGGCGGGAACACCCGCGACCGAGAAGTAGCGCCCGCTCCACGCCGTGAGCTCGGCGAGATAGTCCTGGGTCAGGTGATCGCGGACGGATTCGACGACGATGTCGTGCAGCCTGTCGATGTCTTCCACCTGGCACAGCGTGACGCCGGAGCGGGCGGCGCGCGCCGCCATCAGGGCGATATCACCCATGGGCACCGGCCAGGAGCTGTAGTGGCGGCGATCGGTGCGCCGCCGCGGGATTGCGGCCGCGAGTGCGACGTCGACGTAGTCGGCGACCTGAGGGGACAGCTCGATCGTGGCGAGGTGGGTGGGGTCGTCGGCGTTCGGCAACCGGCTCACCCGGGAGCGCCATCCCACCGCCGCGAACGCCGCAACGCAGTGATGCAGCGCCGTGCCGCAACTGAGGATCAAGTCGCGGCCCTCGGGGTCGGTGTTGGGCAGTTGCCGGCCCGGATCGGCGTACAGCTGCAGGCTCGCCGCGTCGACGCGCCACCGCCAGGGTTGGGTGTTGTGCACCGACGGCGCGCGCGACGCCAAAGTCAGGGCGGTCCGGATCGTGCCGGCGTTCGGAAAGTGGCTGTCCATACCCGGTCCCTCTCTCGCCTAGCGCCTTGCCGATATCCACGATCACGCGTTCTCGGCGGCCCCGCGAGGGCACGACGGCTCTAGCTCAAGGGACTTTGGCAATATTCGTGGCCGGTCCGCCGCGGGGCCATCCGCCTTTATGCTGAGCACGATGGCGCATCACGGCCCCGATCCCACCACGCCGCTGTGGCGCGCGGCGCAAGTGTTCGGCCTTTTCGACATGCTGTTGGGAACGGTCATGCCAATAAGCCTGCGGCAGCGGGCCGTTGGCGGGGATCCGTAAGATTACTCAGATTTGGCGGTGCGATCGCGGGGCCGCATCAGCAGCGCCGCCGCCGCTCCCGCGGCGCATACCCCGATCGCGGCGGCGACCACCGTCGCGACCTCGACTGAGGCGAATTTGGAGTCTACGAGCGGTTTGACCACCGCCACCGCGGCCAGCGCGGGCATCACCAGCCGGACCCACCAGGCCACCACACTGTCGCCGGGAATCCGTGAATTGGCCTCTGAGACAAACACATACAGTGCCATCAGCAGCAGGGGCGCCGCGCCCAGGATGACCAGCCCGATCCAGCGCGCGCCGTGCGCCGAGACCACGGCGGCAATAACCGCGACGAGTCCCACCACCGCCAGTCGCAGACCGGCGTTCGGTGTCGCCTCGCGCGTGACCGCCAGGCCCACGGCGGCGCGCACCGCGGCCCAGCCGGAGACCAGCGCGGCGGCCACGACCAACGCGATGCCCGCGATGGCCATCCATTTCTGGCCGGGGTCGGCGTAGAACTGTGGCACCGCTTCGGCCAGGTGTCGGGCGCTCCATCGCCAGGGCCCCACCACCCCCTGGTGATCACCGACCCACAGCACCACCCCCGCCACGGCCACCAACGCAACGGCCAGCGACATGGACCTGCCCGGCCTGGCTATGCGCGCGCTGCGGACCGTGACGAGTTCAACGCCCACCATCCCCAGGCCGAAGCCGACGAGCTGACCGGACAGTTGGGCCTGCGTTGCGGCCGTGCCGATGACGACCGCGTCACTGCCCGCGGCGACGCGGGCCGTGACCGCAACGGCGAGGTAGACGTAGACGAGCAGGCCCGCGAGCACCAGCGGCGCCACGACCGACGCGAGGCTCCGCGTCGGAGACACACACGCGGCGGCACCGACGACGATAGCGGACCCCACGGCGACAACCGGTAGCCACGACACAATTCTGGCGGGGCCTTCGCTTGGTGAAAACAGCTGCAGCAGTTCCAGTCCGAGGTAAGCGGCGAACTTCGCGGCCAGCACCAGGTAGGCGCACAGCTGAACGATGCCCGCGGCCGTCGCCGCTCGCCGGCCCAGGGTGGCGCCGATCAGCTCGGCGGTATTGCGCGCGTTAGGCGCGTGCGCATGCAAGCGCGCCAGGGCGTAGATGACCGGAACCATGACGGCCGCCCCGACCACGGCGCCCAACCCGTGCACCGCCGCGGACACGATCACGGCCATGCTCAGGCCGGCGGCCTGCCAGGTCACCAGCGGAGACTTCTTCGACCCGGATCCCGGCCGCGGATTCGCCCGCAGCATTTTCTTCGGCATTGCCTAAGCATGACCCAGGGGTAGGAAATTGAACCCTGTACGCAGCGCGGTTTCGCTAATTTTGTAGGCCACACGGTCAACGTTGCGGGCCAACCGATTTATCGAACGGGCTCGGCGGCCTTGGCGGGCTCGTCCGGTTCGGCGGCACCCCGGTCGCGTGCCGCGAGAGCACCCGCGATCGATGTGCAGGCGATGGTCAGCAGCGAGCCGAACATCAACGCCGACGCTTCGCCCGCGGCAAGCAGGTGCCGCTGGGTGCCGATGGTGGCGGCGGCCACCGCCACGCCGAGCTGCGTGCAGGACATCACCGCGTAGGTGAGCGGCTGGCCGAGCAGGCGTCCGACACAGTGCGCCAGCACACCGCCCAGCCCCAGACCCACGCCGAGCAGAAGGTATTTCGGCTGCGATCCCAGCTCGCGTACCTGAAGCGAGGCGCCGAGCCAGACGAAGAACACCGGGCTGAAGAAGCCCTCGGTGATGCCGAACAACTGGCGCGCCAGGCGCCGCGGCTCGCCGACCGTGGCGATCACCAACCCAAGCGCGAAGCCCGCCAGCATGATCGACACGTCGGTGCTGACGGCCAGCATCGCCAGTCCGAACAGCACCAGCAAGTTGATCCGCAATTCCAGCGCCAGCTGATTCTGGTGCGAATAGTCGTGCATGCGTTGACGCCAGCCCCGGCGGTCGACCCAGCGCAGCACCACGAAAAGCAGCACCCCGCAGCCTGTGATCGTTAACCCGCCCAGCGCCGCCGTGGCCGCATGATGGAAGTCAATTACCAAGGGCAGCAATACGATACAGGCCGCATTCGCGATGGCGATCTGCGCGGTCACGGACAGCACCTGCGGCCCGCGCAGCCGCAGCGAGTCGATCATCGGCAACGTCATGGCCGCCGAGGACGAGGCCATCAGCACGGCGTAGAGCGCCGCGTGTCCGGTGCCGAACTGCCTGGCCAGCCCGAACCCCAGGGCCGCCGCGGCGGCGCCGGCCAGGACCGCTCGGGCCAACGCCTTCGGCACGGCCGAACGCATCGCGGGGTCCCGCACCGGTACATGGCTGCCCACGACGAACATCACCAGCGCGAAGCCGATGTTGGCGAATAATTGGAAGGTCGGGTCGGTGGCATCGACGACGCCGAAACCGGTCTTGCCGATGACCAGCCCCGCGATGAGTTCGCCGACGATCACCGGTATCCGCAGGCGTGGCACCGAGGCCAGCACCGGGCCGGCGAAACCGACGGCGGTCAGCAGCGCCAAGGTGTTAAAGCCGAATCCCTGCACGTGGCCATTTTGCACGGTGCGGTGTCAAACGTGGCGCAACTGAGCGCTCAGGCGTCGATCACCACGCGTCCGGATTTCGCGCGGGAGACGCAGACCAGCATTTCGTCATCGCCTTCCGCGGCACGCCCGCGGCGATCGACCTGCCCGCCAAGCACTTTGACCTTGCAGGTGCCGCAGAACCCCTGCTGGCAGGAGTACGCGGTGGTCGAATCGCGGTCGAGCATGACGTCCAGCGCCGACCGGTTCCCAGGCACACGCAGCACCCGCTGCGAGCGGGCCAGTTCCAGTTCGAAGGGAACCCCGTCGACCACCGGCGGAGGGCCGAAGCGTTCGTAATGCAACGGCGCATCGGCGTGTTCGTTACGCGCGATGCGCACCGATTCCAGCATGGCGGTGGGGCCACACACGTAGACAGCCGTCGCCGGCCCGGCGTCGGCAAGCAACTCGGACGCGGTGGGGAATCGGCCGCGCTCGTCGTCGGCCCACACGGTGACCCGGTCCGGGTCCACCGCGATCACCTCGTCGAGCAGCGGCATGTACTCCCGGCCGCAACCGGCATACACCGCGCGCCAATTGATTCCGCGCTGCTGAGCCGTTTGGATCATGGGCAGGATCGGTGTCACCCCGATGCCGCCGATCACGAACAACACCTCGCGCTCGTCGGTCACGAGGTAGAACGCGTTGCGCGGGCCTTCGAACTCGAATTGGTCGCCCACGTGCAAGGTGTCGTGCATTTCGATCGAGCCACCGCCGCCCTCGGCGATGCGGCGCACCGCGATACGGTAGTCGGTGCGCCGACCGGGCGCACCACACAGCGAGTACTGCCGGCGGCGACCCGATGGCAACCGAACGTCGATATGCGCGCCGGGTGTCCAGGACGGCAACAATCCCCCGGCCGGGTCGGCCAGCGTCAACGCAACCACATCGGGCGCCAGCAGTTCGCGGTTGGTGACGACCGCGGTGGTGGTGCGCTGCACGGACCGCACCCGCGAGGACGTCCACCGCGACGCCGAGGCCAGGCCGCCGAACAACGCACCGACCCCGTACAACGCCGTGTACATCCGGTCACGTTTGCGGCGGCCGTACAAGTCGGCCGGAATGCCATCCCAAATAGTCTGTGTCACAATCATCCTCACATCTGGCCTAGGCCGCGACGGTCGGTGGACTGGGCGATCAGGTCGACCCACTCACCGGTGAGCCGGGCGATGACGTCGGGATACGCGGTGACCACCCAGTGGCCGCCCTCAATCGGCACGACCCTGCTGCCCTGCGGAATGGATCCGGTAAACCGTTGCAGCGCAGGAGATACGAAATAGTCCTGGCGTGCGACCAGCACCTGCACCGGCACGGTGGTCTGCGGCAATTGCGCCGGGGGTGACAGGATTGGTGCCGGCATGTTCGCGCGGTACAGATTCAGCCCGTTGAGATAGTCGTCGGTAGAGCGGTACGCCGCACCGCGCCTAGTGCCGGCGCTCGCCCCACCGATGCGCTCAACCGCATCAAAAACTTTCACCGTCGCCCGGAAGCGGATCGCCAGCTCCGGCACGCGCGGGCACAGGAAGAACCAGATGTAGGACGAGGCCAGGATTTGCTTGGCCACGTCGAAAAGCGCCCGCGGCGTGCGCGCTGACCGCAGGAACTTGCCCACGCAACTCAGATGGGGCCCCGAGACCGATGTGAACGAGGCGACCTTACCCATCACCGTGTCGTCGGTGACCGCCGCCCAGGCCTGGATCGACCCCCAGTCGTGGGCCAGCAGGTGCACGTTGTCCACGCCGAGGCGCTCGATCACCGCGCCGACGTCGGCAACCAGCTGTGGGAGCCGATACCCGGAACGGTCTGCCGGCGTTGAGGATTGGCCGGCGCCACGCACGTCGTACGCCACCACGTTGAATCGGCGACCCAACGCCGTGGCAACCCCGTCCCACACGTGATGGTTATCGGGGTAGCCGTGGATGGCCAGTATGGTGGGCCGCCCGGGATCGATGTCGGTGTAGGTGTGCACCGCCAGCCGCACGCCGTCGGAGGCGGCGACCGCGGTTGAAGCCACTTCGGTCGTCATCGTCAGTGCGACGCGCGGGCGGCGGGTGAGCGGGCCAGGTAGTCGACCGCGCGACCCACCCCGCCCAGTTGGGAGGGATGGAAACTCGGGGTGTAGTAGGCGCCGATGACCCGCAGGAACTGGAATGGCCCGGGAACCAAACCCCGGCGTGCAGCGCGGAAGTAGTCCCGCCACCGCGGCTTGGTGCCGGGCGGCAGGTAGGGATCGACGGAGTACATGAACCGCACACCGCGGACGAACAACCACAGCAGCGCCGGTGTGATCAGCAGCTGGGTGCGCACCTGCCGCCAGTACCCGGCGCGCAGGTGCTTCATGGTGTCGAAGGCGACCGCCTTGTGCTCGACTTCCTCGGCGCCGTGCCAGCGCAACAGGTCCAGCATCACCGGGTCGGTGCCCATGGCGTCGTGCTGAGGGGTGTCGAGAATCCATTCGCCCAGAATGGCGGTGTAGTGCTCGAGTGCGGCCACCATCGATACCCGCTCGAGCAACCAGCTTTGGCGACGGCGCGGACTCCATCGCGGCCGGTCGCCGATGAGTTGGCCGAACAGCCAACGCATTTGGTCGGTGAACGGCGTCACGTCGATGTCTTTGACCGCGAAATGTCCGAGCACCCCCGCGTGCGCCTGGGAATGCATGGCCTCCTGGCTGATGAATCCCTGCACATCCCGCCGCAGTTGATCGTCTTTGATCAGCGGCAAGGTGTCCTTGAAGGCGTCGACGATGAACTCCTCACCCGCCGGCAGCAACAGGTGCAGCACGTTGCAGAAGTGGGTGGTGAAGGGCTCGTTGGGCACGTAGTAGAACGGCAGCGTCGACCAGTCGAAGTCGACGTCACGCGCCTGCAGGACGATCCGCTCGTGGTCGAGCGAAGCGTCGTGCGGGCCGGTTGCCTTGTCATCGACGGTGAACATCGTGGCCATCCCTTTCCGTCGCGTCCGTCGCCAGATCGTAAGGCTAGGCGCTGCGCTGCGCCTCGTCCTCCACCTCAGTGATCAAGCGCTCGCTGCGCAAGAACCGGACCAGATGGTCGACCGTTTCGGTCAGGGCCGGCTCGCGCAGGCGCACCTTGGTCAGCCCCCGCCGGTGTCGGTATTGCGTGTTGTCGTAGCGCTTGTCCCGCATCGCCGCGATCTTGTCCGCCGACCGGGTGAGGAAGTCGACCAGTGGGTACATCTGGTCGTTCGGCGTGCAGCGGCGGTTCAGCTGCTCGGTGAACGACGGGATGTCGTGGTACTCAAAGCGATACCCGTACCGCTCGGACAGGATCCTGGTGACGTCGGTGAGGTTGTAGTAGTCGTCCGCGGTCATGTTGAAGACGCTTCCCGACTCGTCCGGCAGGCCCATCAGCGTGACGATGTGATCCGCGATCAGGTCCGCCGGCAGCAGGCTGATCTGGTTGAGCGCGTTGACGGCGACGCCGTGCTCGATCATGAACGCCGTGAGCCGCACCAGGATGTCGTCCTGGCTGCCGAAGCCCGCCCGGGTCGGCGAGATCAGCGAGGGCCGGTAGATACGGACGTCGAGTCCCTTGCGCTGCGCGGCCAGTGCCAGCTGCTCGCCGACCCACTTGGTCTGCGAGTAGCCGAAGTCCAGGCCGGCCATCTTTTCGTTGGCGTCCCACTCCCCGACCACCGGCTGGGTGCTCCAGCCGTAGATGAAGGTGCTGGAGACGAGGTGGAAAGCCTTGCGGTGGTTGGTCATTGCCAGCCGCAACAGCTCTCGGGTGCCCTCCACGTTGGCGGGACGCAGGGCGTCGTAGGTGCGGACGTAGTTGACCAGGGCGCCGTTGTGCACGACGGCATCGACGTCCTGCGCCAGCTGTTGAAAGGCCGCCTCGCCGATGCCCAGCGCGGGCTCGGCGAGATCGCCGCAGATGATGCGGACCCGTGCACGGACGTCGGCTTCCAGCGCCGGTGTCCACAACTGGGCGCGACGCAGCGAGGCGACGATGCGGTCCAGGCCGTGCGCGGCGTCCGTGGCGCGCACCAGTGCGTGCACCGTGTAGGAGGTGCGCGTCAGCAGGCTGTTCACCAGGAACGGCCCCAGGAATCCGGTCGCCCCGGTGAGCAGGAGGTCGGTGGGCTCACCCGGCCGCGCGGGTGCCAGTTCCGGCAGCGGCAGTGCCGCGTCGGCGCGCATCTGGGCGGCCTCGTCGGCCTCGTACTCGGCGGAGATCTGATCCAGCGCCCGGCGCAGTGCGTCGAGCGGCTGACCGGATCCCTCGCCGAATTGGCTTATCAGCCCGAAGAATTCGGACACCGTCAGCCGCTGCAGCAGGCGAGTGTTGACCTCCTCGGCCAGCTCGCCCGCGCCGTTCTCCTCCAGCAGCGCCTGCAGGTCCGTGCGGAGTTCGGCCAGCGCCAGCGAGTCGATGCCGAGATCGGCGAACGAGCAGTCCTCGTCGCCGGTGAGGTCGTAGCTCTCGATGAGGTTGCGGAAGCGCTCCAGCGGACCGCCTGCCAGCCCATCGTGAGCCCGGTTGGCCGACTGGTTGATCCAGCTCGTGAAGGCGGGCAGCTTGTCGTCCAGCCACAGTTGGCGGGTAGAGGCGCGCCGGATCTTCCCCGACGTGGTCTTGGGAATGCTGCGCGGCGGTGCGAAGACGATCGCGTGCGGGTCGATGTGGCAGTGCCGCCGGATCGCACGGGCCATGGCCTTGGCGTCCGGAAGGTTGTGCTCGTCGCGCACCTCGGCGACGACGATCAGCGCTTCGGACTCGTCGTGCTCAACCGAGAAGGCGGCGACGCAGCCGCTACGCACGTGCGCGGCAGAGCGCTCGACGACGGCTTCGATGTCGGAGGGGTAGCAGTTGACGCCGCGGACGATGATCAGGTCCTTGCTGCGGCCGCAGACGAACAGCTCGCCCTCGTAGAGGAAGCCCAGATCGCCGGTCCGCAGATAGGTGTGCTCGTCATCGCCTGCGACGCGGGCGCCGAACATCTCCGCGGTGAGTTCCGGACGATTCCAGTAGCCGGCCCCCTTGGAGGGTCCGGCCAGCCAGACCTCGCCGACCCGCCCCTCGGGCAGCGCCTGCCGCGATTCCGGATCGACGATGCGCACCAGGGTTCCCTCGATGGGCTTGCCGCAGCTGACCAACGGGACCTGATTGCTGTTCTCCGGCAGTGCCTTTTCGACGCGAGCGACGTTGCGCTCCAGCCCACGCTTGTTCACCGCGATGGTCTGGCGCCCGCGAATCGACACAATCAGGGTGGATTCGGCCATGCCGTAGGCGCCGGTGAGTGCCTCGGGCCGCAGACCGTGCTCGGCGAACCGCTCCCGGAAGCGAGCGAAGGTGTTGGCGCGCAGCGGCTCTGCCCCCACCACGATGCATTCGAGGCTGCTCAGGTCGACGCCGGCCAATTCGGAGTCGGGCAGCTTGTCCTCGCGCAGGCAGTATTCGAGCGCGAAGTTGGGCCCCGGCGTGTGGGTGGCGCGCACGTCGCTGATGAGCCGAAGCCACGACGACGGCCGGGCGAGGAAGTCCAGAGGCGACATCGCGTGCGTCGAGCCGCCAAGCAGCACGATGAACATGTAGGCCGAGATCAGCCCCATGTCGTGGTGCTGCGGCAGCCACGAGGCCAGCACCACGTCGCCGGTGAAGGCAAAGCCGTTGGCGATGACGTTGGCGTGGGTGACGATCACGCCCTTGGGATCGCTGGTCGAGCCCGAGGTGTATTGCAGGAAAAGCACCTCGCCGGGGGTGTCCGCGACGGGAGCGCCGCCGAAGTCCTGCGCGCCGTCGGTCGCGTACCAGGGCAGCTCCGGCAGGCCGGCATCGGATCCGCGCGTCCAGACCTGCTCGCCGTCACGCTGGCCCAGCAACTGGCGGAAGTCGTATTCGAACTGCTTGGTCGACAACACGGCCACGGCCTGGCAGTCGCGGGCGATGAAACTGAGCTTGGCGAGCCCGGAATCGAAGGACATCGGCAAGGGAGGGCTGACCGGAACGGCGATGACTCCGATCCGCGCGCACGCATACAGCGCCGCGATCATCTCCAGACCGGGCGGGTAAACCAGCAGCGCACGATCGCCTGACTTGAGGCCGGCCTCCCGGGACAGGTAAGCGGCCAGCTCGCGGGTGCGTTCGGCGAAGGCCTGGTAGGTGTAGTGCTCGAGTTCGCGGCCGTCGGCGTCGACAAACCGGAAGAGGGTCTGGTCCGGCCTCTGCGCTTCCCACTTGTGCAGGTAATCGATCAGCGTCTCCATCGTAGGAGTGATCCCCCTTCCAGGTTGGCTTCGCCCGAGAATGACTTCCGTCGTAAATATAAATCCAATGTAGCGCCGCGCACCCGGCACGAGCAAAGTCTCGAGCAACCTTAATGGCCACCGCACACTACATTCACAGGATAAACTTAGAAGCCGAAATTAATTGCACGAATGCTGATCTACGTGCATACGTATGTCAGTATCTCAGTGGTCAACGAGCAGGCATTACAGCCGCTCGTGGACATGAAATACTGAACTGCGTATCTACGAATTCACGTGTTTCCTATTTGCGGCCCAACGCGTAGACGGCCCAAAATAAGACTTTTATTTTCATCACACCTATTGACGCAATTGCAAAGCGGAAAACACCAATTTCCGACGGGGTTCTACGCGCCCGGCAGGCCGGGGGCCGCCGAACCGGCGGCGTGCCGGCCGATCCGCGCGACGGCGCCGTCGGTAGCCGGCTACGCGGGCTGGGCGATGCGGATACGCGGGCCCGCGCGGGCCACCAGTTTCACGATGCCGAGGAAACGCTCGCCGTCGATTATGGGCGACAGCGGCTCGTCCTCGGCTTCGATGATCATCTCGTGGCCGATGACGTCGCGTAGCCCTTCGCCGCGCAGCATGCCGTTGGTCAGGGCCGTCGGGAGCTGCGCCACGATCTTGGACGGTCGCAGGTTTCCGGCCTGAAAATGCAGCGCACCGGGCTCGGAAGCCTTGGGGAACAACCGAAACGGGCCACCGATGCGCAAGTCGATAGCGCCGGCGTGCAGCAGGCTGTGCGTGCGCGAGGGGACCTCGTCGCCGTCGATCACCACGCGCGCTCGGGTCGGGGTGAACAGGATGGAGGCGAAATTCGGCGTCTTCACCCGGCCGGGGGCGACTTTGGAGGTGATGTAGTCGCCGAAGCTACGGCCGATCACCCGGGCGACGGCCAGCCGACCGTGATCCGGTGAGTCGTAATACCGGTCGTAGAACCGGTTTCCGACGCCGCCGGCCGCCAGCCCGAAGCAGAGCCGGTGAAACGCCGCGCCGTCGGCGGTTTCGCCGTCGAGCACCAACGTGTCCAGGCTCACGTCGGGCGGTGGTCGGTCGGCCTCGGCGGCGGCCGTCAGCGCACGGATGATCCCTTCGGGTCGCCCGCGCACCCGGGCCTTGCGTGCCACGGCATTGACGCTGCCGCCATTGGTCGGGACGAACGCGGGCCAGCGTTGCGGATCGCTGACGCAGCGCTCGATCTCGTTGATCAACCAGTGCAGTGCGCCGTCGCCGCCGTCGCCCACCAGATGGGTGACACGGGGGGCGAGCTGCCGGATGGCGTCGCGAAGCTCCTCGATCGAGTTGGTCTGGTGCACCTCGCCGCGGGAGCCGACGATGCGACGCAGTCCGGCGATGCGGTCGGCGGAAGCGGCGCGATTCTTCCGCGCTTTCGGATTGACGATGATGCCTAGGTACATCCGGCGATCCCCGGCGCGTACCCGACAAGATTCCGCCCGTCGGGCAACCGGTCAGGTGGGATTTCGCTGGTCATCCCAGGCACGATACCCGGGCGTACCGGAGGACCAGTAACGCTGCCGCACTCAGCCGAACGGCGCCGCGGCCCGAGAACCCCCGTCGCAATTGCGAAGTTAGGGTGTTTGCCATGCCCGATTGGACCGCAGCGGAGCTGCCCTCGTTCGCCGGACGCACCGTCATCATCACCGGGGCCAACGCCGGGCTGGGCGAGATCACCGCCCGCGAGTTGGTTCGAGTCGGCGGCCACGTCATCCTGGCCGTCCGCAACACCGACAAGGGCCGGGCCGCCGCCGCACGCATGACCGGGTCGGCAACCGGGAAGACGGCCGGGACAGCCGAGGTGCGCCAGCTCGACCTGCAAGACCTGTCCTCGGTGCGGCGCTTTGCCGAGGACATCGAATCCGTCGACGTCTTGATCAACAACGCCGGCATCATGGCCACCAAGCACGCGGTCACCGTCGACGGCTTCGAGGGCCAGATCGGCACCAACCACCTCGGCCACTTCGCCTTGACCAACCTGCTGTTGCCCAAGCTGACCGACCGCGTGGTGACGGTGTCCTCGCTGATGCACCACTTCGGCTACATCAGCCTCAAAGACCTCAACTTTCAGTCCCGGCCGTATTCGGCGTGGCTGGCCTACAGCCAGTCGAAGCTGGCCAACCTGCTGTTCACCAAGGAGCTGCAGCGGCGCTTGGACGCCGTCCCCACCTCGCTGCGCGCGCTGGCCGCACACCCCGGCTGGTCGCACACCAACCTGCAGGGAAACTCCGGCCGCAAGCTGGGCGACGCGGCGGTCCTGGCGGTCGACCGGATCGTGTCCACCGACGCCGACTTCGGCGCCCGTCAGACGTTGTACGCGGTCTCGCAGGATTTGCCGGGCGACACCTTCGTCGGCCCGCGATTCGGACTGTACGGTCGCACCCAGCCGACGTGGCGCAACTGGCCGGCAAAGCGCGCCCGCACCGCCACCGCCCTCTGGGAACTGTCCGAGCGGCTAACCGGGACCAAATTCCCGCTCTGAGGCGTCCCGGCCCGGGCAATCCTGTCGCGCGCCCGCCGCGCGGGACGCGGCTAGATTGGATGGGTAGCGCAAACCGCACCCAGCGAGGAGGTAATGCCATGTCGGACGCGAATCTGGCGGCCGTTCTCGCCCTCTGCGCCGCGCTGGCGTCCGCGATCGGCAACGTGGTGCGGCAACGTTCCGCACAGGAGGTCACCGACAAACGGGTGGGCCACCTGACGTTGTTCGGCATGCTGCTGCGCGACAAGCGTTGGTGGCTGGGCGGTTTGGGCGACATCGGCAGCTATGTGCTGCTGGCCGCCGCGCTGGACAAAGGCTCGGTTTTGCTGGTGATGTCGTTGCAGGTGACGGCGCTTCTGTTCGCGCTGCCGATCTACTCGCGGATGACCGGTAACCGCATCACCCGGCGGGAGTGGAGCTGGGCGCTGGTGCTGGCGGTGGCGCTGGCCGTACTCATCGCGGTCGGCGACCCGACCGGCGGCCAGCAGCGGGCGCCGCTGCACACGTGGATCGTGGTGGCCGTGGTGATCGGCCCCCTGTTGCTACTGGGTTTGCTGGGCGCGCGCATCTGGTCGGATCGCCCGGTCGCTGCGCTGCTGCTGGCGGCGGTGGCGGGCACCTTGTTGGCGGTGTTCGCGGTCCTGATGAAGGGTGTCGTCGACATCCTGGAACACCAGCCCGGCCACGTGTGGCAAACCTTCGAGCTGTACGCGCTGGTGTTTTGCGGGGTCGCCGGAATGATCTATCACCAATCGGCCTATCGAGCCGGCGCGCTCACCGCCTCGCTGCCGACGATCATCGTGGCGAAGCCCGTGGTCGGTGGGATCCTCGGCATCATCGTGCTCGCCGAGACGTTGGAAGCCGGCGGCTGGGAGTGGGTTGTCCTCGCGGTGACGCTCGTCGTGGTGATCGTTGCGACGGTCGGCTTGGCTCGCGGCGAGGCGGCCTCCATGTCGGCCGGGGCGGGGCGTGACGTGAAGGCCAGCGCCAGGCCGAAGGCCGCCTCCCAAGCCTGAGCGGCCGACGCATTCACCTTGCCCGGTAAGCGTTTTCACCACACGGGGTCGGCGGGCGCACGCCGCTACGGGTTGATGGTGTTGTCGCCGACCTGGCGGCCCCAGACGTATTCGATCGCATACGGCGATCCGGTGTCCAGGTGGTTGTAGGGGGCGATGCTGTTGCCGGTGTCCATGATCAGCTCGGGTGCGGGCCACAGGTCGCGGGTGATCTTCTGCCAGCATCCCGGGGCGCCGCCGGGGCCGCCGCGCGCGTTCACCCGCGGCAGGTTCTCCGGATAGGTGTAGGGGTTGGGCGCGCCGCCGACCACCCCGGCGATGCCACCCACCAGCGACGCGATGACGGGCACCGCGGACACCGGGTTCGCGATCAGCCCCAGCCCGGAGAGCACCTCGGTGTCCATGTTCAACGAGTAGCCGTTGAATCCGCCCTCGGCCGCGCCGGTGGCGGGCAGCGCATCGTGTTCGCTGCGCATAAGGCAATAGATTTCCGGGCTGTAGGTGTCCAGCAGTTGCGCCGTCGGCACCAGGTCGGCGGCGCCGCGCGCCAGGTACGGGCCGCCCTTGTTGAACAACTCCGCGCCGGTGTTGCCGAACCCGGCCGCCGACAACAACGCCTGATCCAGATCCTTCTGCTGGGCATTGATGGTGCGCGAGGTGATCACCGCATTGTTCAAAAAGTCGAACAGATCCGGCGACGCGTTCGCATACGTATCGCCCAGCGCGGCCAACCGCTGAATGTCCTTGCGCGCCTGCGGCATCTGCGGATTCACGTCATCAAGCAACGCATTCGCATTGGTCACCGACTGACCGAACTTCTCCCCCAACCCCGTCAACGACTGCGCCGCCGCGCTCAACGTCAAATTCAGCTTGACCGGATCCACCTTCTCCGCGATCGACGTGATCGTCTGAAACAGCGTGTTGATCTCGGTGGTCACCGATCGCGCATCGATCACCGTGTGCGTCGAGATCTTCTGCGGCGACGGGTTAGCCGGCGTCGTCAACGACACATACTTACCACCGAACACCGTCGTCGCCTTGATATCGGCATTCACATTCGACGGAATCAACGCCAGATACCGCGGATACACCTCCAACGTGAACTTCGCCGCCGGCTTCCCATCACGCACCGTCTCCGAAATCGACCCCACCCGGCCGATCTCCACCCCGTTATAAGTCACCTTCGAACCCGGATCCATCACCAACCCGGCCCGCGCCGCCAGCATGGTCAACTGCGTCTTGGGGGTGAAGGCACCCCGGAACTGGATGTAGACCAGGGTGAAGATCACCGCGAGCACCGCGGCCACGATGAAGGTGATCACCTTGTAAGGCGGCTCGCGCGAGTCGTTGATCTGAACGGGTGAACCCTCCATGGCGCTACGGCTTGCGCCCGAAGATCATCAGAGGCAGCCACCTATACGGGTGGTTGTCCAGATAACCCACGGTTGCCAACCCTGTCCTCATCTCGGTGCCGCCGCCACCCAGCGCCTGCCTGTACACACATGCAATGAGATCAATGAAATGTACCGCGACGCCGTGGCACAAACAAAGCAACAGTCAATTCGGCGAGCGCACAACATCATCTTTCGAATAACGGTTCCCGCTGGTGACGGTTGACCGCTGATGTCAGCAAGCGAATGACGTTGCCTGGCAGAGCTTTCGCGCGTCAAGCGGGAGCTACGGGTTGATGGTGTTGTCGCCGACCTGGCGGCCCCAGACGTATTCGATCGCATACGGTGATCCGGTGTCCAGGTGGTTGTAGGGCGCAAGGCTGTTGCCGGAGTCCATCACCAACTCCGGTGCGGGCCACAGGTCGCGGGTAATCGGCTGCCAGCATCCCGGGGCGCCGCCGGGGCCGCCGCGCGCGTTCACCCGCGGCAGGTTCTCCGGATAGGTGTAGGGGTTGGGCGCGCCGCCGACCAGACCCGCCGCTCCGCCGAGTCCCAACGTGAGCGCGGCGATGGCGGCCAGCGACAGTGGGTTCGCGATCAGACCCAGTCCCGACGTGACCTCGGTGTCCATGTTCAACGAGTAGCCGTTGAACCCGCCCTCGGACGCACCGGTAATGGGCACGATGTCGTGGTAGTTGTGCAGCATGCAATAGATTTCCGGGCTGTAGGTGTCCAGCAGCTGCGCCGAGGGCACCAGGTCGGCGGCGCCGCGCGCCAGGTACGGCCCGCCCTTGTTGAACAACTCCGCGCCGGTGTTGCCGAACCCGGCCGCCGACAACAACGCCTGATCCAGATCCTTCTGCTGGGCATTGATAGTGCGCGAGGTGATCACCGCATTGTTCAAAAAGTCGAACAGATCCGGCGACGCGTTCGCATACGTATCGCCCAGCGCGGCCAACCGCTGAATGTCCTTGCGCGCCTGCGGCATCTGCGGATTCACGTCATCAAGCAACGCATTCGCATTGGTCACCGACTGACCGAACTTCTCCCCCAGGCCAGACAACGACTGCGCCGCCGCGCTCAACGTCAAATTCAGCTTGACCGGATCCACCTTCTCCGCGATCGACGTGATCGTCTGAAACAGCGTGTTGATCTCGGTGGTCACCGACCGCGCGTCGATCACCGTGTGCGTCGAGATCTTCTGCGGCGACGGGTTAGCCGGCGTCGTCAACGACACATACTTACCACCGAACACCGTCGTCGCCTTGATATCGGCATTCACATTCGACGGAATCAACGCCAGATACCGCGGATACACCTCCAGGATGAACTTCGCCGCCGGCTTGCCGTCACGCACCGTCTCCGAAATCGACCCCACCCGGCCGATCTCCACCCCGTTATAAGTCACCTTCGAACCCGGATCCATCACCAACCCCGCCCGCGCCGCCAGCATGGTCAGCCGCGTCTTTTCCGTGAAGGCACCCCGGAATTGCCCGTACACCAAGGCCAGAATCAGCGCGCACACAACCAGCACTGCGACGGCGATCCACTTGAACGGTGGAGTTCGTTGCGAGTTGATCTGAACGGGTGAGCCGGGACCTGATTGTGTCGACAAGACCGCCGCTGCCCCTCACGTCCGCGCCGAGGCCTCCCCCGGGAACCGCGGCGAATCACCCCCTGCGTTTGCCAGGAGCTCCGCACTCATGCACTAACGAAGACCAATGAAATGTACCGCGACGGCCTCGCTTGTGCGAACCACCGTTCACAAAGATCGGTGCCTCTGGCCGCAACGAGAGGTAATTCACAATCCTGCCGGAAGTCGCCGGCATATCGGTGACGGCGATCCCCGATACGCCGGGTCTAGGCTCGTGAAGGACCGAGGAAAGGTGCGCGATGCTCGCAGCGTTCGGATTCGAATCCCTGGGCGTGGTCGTCGGGGACATGTACTTCATCGACCCTTCCCCGCTCGATGGTCAGGAAACCCCGGAGCGGGGCGTCAGGCTGGAACTGCGCCTCGTCGACCGGGCGGCGCCCCAGGGCTCGATCTACGCCGGCGTCCCGATCGCCTTCACCCGCCCGGTGTGGCGGGTGGACCTGTTCGGCTCCACGGACAGCCCGCCCGGGACGCTGGACCGGGCTCATCATCATCCGCGGTTTAACGGTTGGGAACCAAGTCGCCGGCACTTCGTTCCGGAGCTGTCGGCCGACCCGCTGGCCTGGCTGGCCGAGCAGCTGGCCGACCCGGCCGCCATCCTGGCCCGCGCCGGCGTAGACGCCGACGAGGTCAGCGAAGCCGACACCGCCGGACTCTCGGCGGCGGCCCCGGAGATCGTCGCGGCGGTGAAACGGTTGCTCGACGGCGTGCGCGACGGCGAATTGGCCCCGGCCCCCGCCGAGCCGGTCGCCGCCGCCCGCACCGGCTGGCTCTGAGTTGCGTTAGCGTCGTGGGCGTGACCCTCAAAAACATCGCCCTGACCACCCTCGACGGCCGATCGACCACGCTGGCCGAATTGTCCGACGGCGCAACGCTCGTCGTCAACGTCGCTTCCAAATGCGGGCTGACTCCGCAGTACACCGCGCTGGAGAAGCTGGCTAAGGATTACGCCGACCGCGGGCTGACCGTTGTCGGCGTCCCCTGCAACCAGTTCATGGGCCAGGAGCCGGGCACGGCCGATGAGATCCAGGAGTTCTGCTCGACGACCTACGGGGTGACGTTCCCGCTGTTGGCGAAGACCGACGTCAACGGTGACGACCGCCACCCGCTGTATGCCGAGCTGACCAAGGCCGCCGATGCCGACGGCCAGGCCGGCGACATCCAGTGGAACTTCGAGAAGTTCCTGCTCGCGCCCGGCGGCGAGGTCGTTCAGCGGTTCCGGCCCCGTACCGAGCCCGACGCCCCCGAGGTGATCAGCGCCATCGAGACCGTGCTGCCGCGCTAGGCATGAAAACGGCCCCCGGAGTGATCTCCGGGGGCCGTTTTACCTGGTAGCGGGGACAGGATTCGAACCTGCGACCTCTGGGTTATGAGCCAACCGGTTCCGGTCTCGCATGGCCTCCCGGGTCTCAAACGTGCAGGTCACGATCAACCGCCCGTCCCAGCCATCACGGCGCGTCTCACACGATCACGGTCATTACGCGGCGTTTCGTTCACAAATCCGTTCACAATTGTCGCCGACAACTGGGCCTCGGCAGTAATCGAGTTGACAGACAGCGAGACGTGACTGCTGGATGAAGTGGTGGACTCGCGCTGTCATATGAGATAGTATTCGAACGTTCAGAAAACAGTTTCGCTTCGTGCGAATAGGTGGTGATCTTCCGGTGAGTGCCGAAGCGGTCCAGACCGCGACCTTCCTCTCGGAGCATCCCGAGGACCTCGCACCGGTCGTCGGGTTCCTGGCGGCTCACGAGCGCCGTCATGGCGCAGCGGCTTCTCCCAGTTATGCACTGGTCGGTGTCGACGAGCACGACCGCATCGAGCTGCCTGGGGCGGTCCACGAAGCCTTGACGAAGGTAGTGGCAGCACTTCATGCGGGCAAAGCAGTGACCGTAGCGCCGCAAACCATGACGCTAACCACACAGCAGGCGGCCGACCTTCTCGGCGTGAGTCGCCCGACGATTGTGCGGCTGATCAATGACAACGTGCTGCCTGCCGAACGAATCGGCAACCGGCATCGGCTTCTGCTCGATGATGTGCTGTCTTATCGCGAGGAGCGCCGCAAGCGTCAATACGACGCATTGGCGGCGACCGCCGACATCGAACGCGATGACGACGCGGAGACGATCCGAAAGCAACTACGCGAAGCCCGCCGCGTTGTGGCGGCGCGCCGAAAGAAATCGGCCCAGCCGAGCTGACACGATGGGCGGCGATGTTCGCCGCCCTACTCGATACCTCGGTGCTATGGCCGAGCTTGCAGCGCGACTTCTTGCTTTCGCTCGCCATCGAAGGACTCTATCGACCACTGTGGTCAACCGCGATCCTGGGCGAGCTCGAATACACCGAGACACAAAAGCTGATGAGTCGAGGAGAACAACCCGCTACCGCAGCCGCTCGGGCGCGTCACCTGATTGACCAGATGACAACCGCTTTCGACGACGCTCTGGTCGAAAATTGGGAACCCCATGATGGTGCCTTCGGTTTGCCCGATCCGGATGACGAGCACGTACTTGCCGCTGCGGTTGTGGGCGGAGCAGGCGCCATCATCACCCTCAACCTAAGGGACTTCCCGATTACGAAGATTCCCTCGCACATCAAGGTCCTATCCCCCGCTGAATTTGCTGCAGACACCGTATCGGTTTCACCAGACGACGCGCTGCGGGCTGTCCAGACAATGGCCTCCAGGTACTCCGCCCCACCGCTGACGAACGAGGAAATCTTGAGCCGGCTCGTTCAGCGATACCAGATGACCGAAGCGGTCGAGCTCATCCGCGCCGTCACCTGAGCGTCTTGTCGAGGCGGCCACCCCATCAGCCTGCATCGCTGGTGCAAGCATCGGCAGACTGTGGTTGTGGAGGAGCGATTCCCGGGCGAGCTGGAGACGTTGCGTGCCGACAATATGCGCTTGCATCGACTTCTCAAACTGAGCGAAGAGCAGGCCCGGGCGGCGGATCCAGATCAAGCCACCCTGACCGGAGCACCGGAATCGCCGGTCAACATGAGATCGGCGCCCGAAGACAAGGTCCGCTTCTTCTTCGATTTGTTTCGATGTCGCTCCGACGTTTACGCGCTGCGTTGGGAGAACCGCCGCGACGGTCGATCCGGTTGGATGCCGGCCATTCGCGGCTACTGGCGCAAGGGCATGAACCGCGCCGACGCCCCGTATCTTCCTTTGACCCCCGACGTCATCGGACAACACCTACGCGGCGACGTTCATATCGGCCTATATCCGCTGGGCGACGATGACACATGTTGGTGGGTCACGGCAGACTTCGACAAACAGGCCGCAATGCTCGACGCACTGGCCTATATGAAAGCCGCACGGGCCTACCAAGTTCCAGCTGCGTTGGAGGTGTCGCAGTCGGGGCGGGGTGCGCATGTTTGGATCTTCTTCGCCCAAGCCACGTCGGCGGCAACTGCGCGCGGTATCGCGACCAGCCTGCTGGGCGAGGCCTTCCAACTCCGCGGCAGCATGCACCTCAGCAGCTATGACCGACTGTTTCCCTCCCAAGATGTCCACACTGGCCGCGGCATGGGAAACCTCATCGCGGCACCGCTCAACGGCAAACGCCGCCAACACGGCACAACACTATTCCTCGACCCCGCCACGCTGGAACCCTTCGACGACCAATGGGCCTACCTGTCGAGTATCGCGCGGCTGTCGCATAAGGAAGTGGGCACACTCGCTCGCAGTCTGCCCGATCCGCAATTCGGCCACCGTGTGCGCAGACTGCAGTTACCCACCTCGTCGAAAATCGTGCCGAGGCCCGCAGCGATCGTCCGGGCGACTTTCACATCCCGACTTACCCTGACCGCCAACGATTTAGGTCCAGCTATGATCGCAGCCGTCAAACATGCTGCCTCAATCCGCAATCCCGAGTTCGATGCCCGCCAGCGCGCTCGACGCAGCACTTGGGACACTCCGCGCTTTCTCTACAGCTACGACGAGACCTCCGACGGCGACCTCGTCCTGCCGCGCGGGCTGTACACACTTCTGGTGGAACTGATTGATTCAGCCGGCAGTACGTTGCACATCGCCGACGAGCGAGCCCGCGGCGAGAGTCACGAATTCAGGTGCCTAACCGCGCTCAGGAGCGAGCAGGCCGGCGCCTCCCGCCAACTCGTTGACGAAGATGCAAGCGTGCTGATCGCACCTCCCGGCTCCGGCAAGACGGTAATCGCCTGCGCCGCCATCGCTTCCCGTGCCACGTCGACACTCATCCTGGTCGACCGCAAAGCCCTGGCGGACCAATGGCGTGACCGGTTGCACAAGCACCTCGGATTCAAGTGCGGACAGATCGGAGGTGGGCGATCCAAGACCACCGGCGTCATTGACGTCGCACTGCTACCCACACTGGCCCGCCGCGACAACATCGAAGAGCTCACCGCTAACTACGGTTTCGTTATCGTCGACGAATGCCACCACATCGCCGCAAGCGCCTTCTTCCACATTCTCAATCGAATACCCGCCCGATACTGGCTGGGACTCACCGCCACACCCGAGCGCCGTGACGGGCTTGAAGACCTCATCTACCACCAACTCGGATCACATCACGTAACCATCGAAGGGCCAGCTGCCGGCCAGCTTCCCTCAGCGGATACCGACCTGCTCGCACCGCACCCCGTCCTCTGCCTGCATCCCACCAAGTTCCGCTATACCGGGCAGGCCGACCCGAGCGCCCCGGGCGGAATGGCTGAGATCTACCGAGCACTGATCGCCGATGAAGCTCGGCTCACACAGATCGTTGCCGACGTCCTTGCCGCTCACACTGACGGTGCCAACATCCTCGTACTCACCACGTGGGTCGACCACCTCAACGAGATTGCCGAACGACTCCGCAATGCTGGTAAGTCAGTCGTCGTGCTGAGCGGCCAAATGAAGGCGCGCCAACGCCGCGAGGTCTCCGAACAACTCGCCAACCACACCGCCGATACCGAGCCCTTGCTAATCGTCGGCACCAGCTCGTTCATCGGCGAGGGATTCGACTGCCCTGCCCTGGACACGCTGTTCCTCGCCGCCCCAATCACCTTCAAGAACCGACTCGTCCAATACGTCGGGCGCATCATCCGACCCCACCCCACCAAGACCACCGCAACCGTGCACGACTATCACGATGAACTCACCCCAGTAATCGCCTCATCACTACGAAAACGCGCACCCGGCTACACCAAACTGGGCTTCCCAGACCCCAGAAAACTGGTCCGATAAGCGTCGCCGGCCAGTAGGGCAGGCGACCCAGCGATCACAGGATCATTCGTCGCCATTGACACCCTTCCGCGGACTTCTGGGCCGATGTAGCAACCTTGATCGGTAGCCCAAAACTCACCTGTGTCGGGCGTTACCTGGACGATTCGAGGGCGCTCAACGATGGTCAGCAAAGGCCAATGTTCACAAATCCGTTCACAAGGGGCATGAAAACGGCCCCCGGAGTGATCTCCGGGGGCCGTTTTACCTGGTAGCGGGGACAGGATTCGAACCTGCGACCTCTGGGTTATGAGCCCAGCGAGCTACCGAGCTGCTCCACCCCGCGTTGGTGAATGCCAGGTTACCGAACCGGTCTCACCGCGACCAAATCGCCCTGTCAGCGGGCATGAACTCAAATCTCAGTGCGACGGCGGGTTCAGCCCGTACTGCCGCGCGATGTCGTCCATCCACTCCGGCGACCCGTACGTCAGCCCGTATTTGTCGGCGAGCTCACCGAACTCGGGCAACTCGTGCAGCGGCGTGCCCGACGCGTCGTCGGCATGCTCGACGAGCAGCTCGCCCAATTCGCGGAAGTAGTTCTCGAACCCGCCCGGGGTGATGATCTCGACGATGCGGCCCGGCTCGCTGCCGGCGTTCCACATCGCATGCATCTGGCCGTGGGGCTTGGTGATGTAGCCGCCGGGACCCAACACCACTTCGCTGTCGTCGGAGCGGAACCCGATCTCGCCGGCCAGCACTATCGAATGCTCGTCCTCGCGGGTGTGCCGGTGCGCCACGGTGAGCAGGCCGACCGCGAACGGGTGCTCAACGATGGACACCTCGCCGCCGTTGGTCTTGCCGGACAACTTGAACACCGCCCCGAAGCCCGGGAGGGCGACGACGTCGCCCTCCCCCGGCTGAACCACCGTGACACCGATCGGGTCTTGACCGCTCATATCAGATACCTTCCTCGCAAATCCCTTGCGCCGCAAGGCCTAATCATCCCGTCGCGGCCAGACCCGGCGCCATGTCGTCGTGGGGCGGCCACAGCGGCTGCGGCACTTCGACACCGAACGGCTTGGCCCACCCGTTCCGGGATGAAACCTGGTGCACGGGATGGCGATTGGCCGCGACACCCCACTTGCCCCGCGGGTAACCGAGGGTGAGCATGGCCGACATCTTCCAGCCCTGCTCGGCAGGGACGCCCAGTAGCTCGTTCACCTTGTCCTCGAAATTGCGGAGCACCATCGTCATGACGCCGCCGACGCCCTCGGCCCGGGCGGCGAGCAGTGCACTCCAGATCGCCGGGTAGATGTTGGCGCCGCCGTAGTCGTCGATGGAGAAGACGAACAGCAACAGGGGGATCTCTTCGAAGTGGTCAGCCAGGTAATCCCCCGAGCCTTTCATTCGGCGCATCGTCTCCGCGTGTGCGGCCGGGTCGGCACCGGGCGCGGTCGCCACCATCGGGCCCGTCCCCGTGTTGAACTTCTCGTATTCCAGGGCGCGGGCCTGCCGGAAAAGTTGACCGAACTCGCGGATGAGTTCCGGATCGTCAACGGCCACAAAGTGCCAGCGCTGGGTGTTGCCGCCATTCGGGGCGCGGACGGCCGCGTCCAGGATGCGGGCCTGCGTTTCCAGCGGGATCGGATCCGGCCGCAACCGCCGCATCATCCTGGTGGTGTAGAGGGCCTCGTGAATCTCCATTTTTCTGCTCCCTTCCGTTAATCGGGCCAGCTGTTGTGCAGGATCTTGTCGACGAAGTCGACGCGCTCGAAAGTGGGCTCGAAGTGCGCCAGCACGTCGGCGTTCATGGTGCCGTCGGTGGTCCGCGGGCGGTGCTTCATGCCGTCGTTGAACGCGGCCAGGATGCGCTGCTTGAACTGCGGGCGCGGGTGGGCGGCGGTCACCGCGGCCAGCGCTTCGGGGGCCAACTGCTCGCGCCCGACGCCCACCACGTCGACTTCCACACCGGCCTGCAACAGGGCGACCTCGGGAGCAAGGAAGTCCGGCACGCCGGGGGTGGTGTGCAACGCGATGCCCAGCCACACCTTGGCGGCGTCGGCCTCGTCGACGCCGCGGGCCGTGAGGAAGTCGCGTGCGGCGTCGGCGCCGTCGACCTCGAAGCGGACCTGCGAGTCGCGGTAGCGCTCGGTCAGGCCGAGGTCGTGGAACATCGCACCGACGTAGAGCAACTCCGCATCCGGCTTCAAACCCCGGCGCTGGCCCTGCAGCGCGCCGAAGAAGAACACCCGACGGGAGTGGTTGAAGAGCAACTCGTCCTCGGTGTCGCGGATGAACTCGGTGGCCTCCCGCGCCAGCGCGGAGTCGGGCACGTCGATTCCGGCGACGGTGTCGATTGAGCTGGTGGTCATGTTCTCGTCTCCTCCAAGTGACTGTTGCTACGAGTGTGCGGCGGCGCGGACGAATCGACCCCGGCCATTCGGGCCGTCAAGTCCTCATAAAGCGACAGAATGGCTTGCGTGGCTACAGCCGGAGCGCGTTCGCGGGTGGTGGTGATCGTCGTTTTCGACGGGGTGACGTTGCTGGACGTCGCGGGGGCGGGTGAGGTGTTCGCCGAGGCCAACCGCTTCGGCGCCGACTACCAGGTCAAGATCGCGTCGGTGGACGGGCGCGACGTAACCAGCTCGATCGGGGCCCGATTGGGCGTCACCGACAGCATTTCGGCGATCGACTCCGCCGATACCGTCATGGTCGCCGGCAGCGACGACCTGCCGGGGCGACCCATCGACCCCGCCCTGGTCGAGGCCGTCCGATCAATGTCTTCACGGACCCGGCGCCTGGCGTCCATCTGCACGGGGTCGTTCGTCCTCGCGCAGGCCGGCGTGCTCAACGGCCGGCGCGCCACCACGCACTGGCACGACACCCGGTTATTGGCGCGGGCGTTCCCAGCTATCACCGTCGAACCGGACGCGATCTTCGTCCGCGACGGCGACATCTTCACCTCGGCCGGCATTTCGTCGGGCATCGACCTGGCGCTGGCGTTGGTCGAAATGGATTACGGCACAGAACTGGTCCGCGACGTGGCCCGCTGGCTGGTCGTCTATCTCAAACGCGCGGGAGGCCAATCACAATTCTCGGTGTTGCTCGAGGCCGATCCCACGCCACAGTCGCCGCTGCGCCCGGTCACCGATGCGATCGCGGCCGACCCCGGCGCCGACTACAGCGTGAAAAAGCTTGCGGCCCTGGCATCTTTGAGCACCCGCCAGCTGACCCGGCTGTTTCAGTCCGAGCTCGGGATGAGCCCGGCACGTTACGTCGAATTGGTTCGGATCGATTTCGCCCGTAACGCGCTGGAATCCGGCCGGTCGGTCTCCGAGACGGCGGGCATGGCCGGCTTCGGAAGCATCGAAACGCTGCGACGGGTGTTCGTCAATCACCTGGGCATCAGCCCGAAAGCCTATCGGGACAGGTTCCGAACCGCCTACGCCTGAACCTACTTCGTGTTGTTGTACTTGGTGATCGCGTCATCCAGGCGCTGCAACGCGGCACCGTAGCCGGCGAAGTCGCCCTTCTTCTGCGCGTCTTTCGCCGCGCCAAGTGCCGCCTGAATCTCTTGCAGGGCAGCCGATTTGGCGGGTGACAGCGTCACGGCCCCGTCGGGCGCCGGCGGTGCGGCCACCTGCGGCGCCGACCCGGGCGTCACGGCGGGCGCCGGCGCGCTGGCCGGCGGACTCGCCACGGGTGTCCCGGACTCGGTGGGCTGGATGTTCGTCGCGGCCGCACCCGCGCCAGGCCCAAACAGCCCGGTCAGCGCGTCACGCACGGTGGGGCCGTACCCGATCTTGTCGTTGTACATCATCGCCACCCGAATCAGCCGCGGGTAGGACGACGCCGCATCGCTGGCCCCCGGGGAGGCATACACGGGTTCGACGTAGAGCAGCCCGCCCTGCCCCACCGGCAGGGTGAGCAGGTTGCCCCACCGGATCCGGTTCTGGTTGTCGCGCCCGATCACGCCGAGGTCCTGCGACACCGCCGGATCGGTGGTAATCGCGTTGTTGGCCAGCTTCGGTCCGTTGACCTGACCCGGGATGGTCAGCACGGTGATCCGGCCGTACGTCGCCGGGTCGGAGCTGGCGCTGATGTAGGCGGCCAGATAGTCACGCTTGAACCGGTTCATCGCGCTGGTCAGCTGGTACGAGGCCGTATTGTCGTTCTTCGCAATGTTTTTCGCGACGATGTAGTACGGCGGCTGGTAGCTGCTGGCCGTCGGGTTGGGATCCAGCGGCACGTCCCAGAAATCCGAGGTGGAGAAGAACGTCACCGGATCGTTGACGTGGTATTTCGCCAGCAGCATCCGCTGCACCTTGAACAGATCCTCGGGATAGCGCAGGTGCTCGGCCAGCTCCGGGCTGATGTCGCTCTTGGGCTTCACGGTTCCCGGGAAAACCTGCATCCAGGCCTTGAGCACCGGGTCCTGCTCGTCCTGCTGGTACAGCGTGACGGTGCCGTCGTAGGCGTCCACGGTCGCCTTCACCGAGTTGCGGATGTAGGAGACCCGCTTGTCGGGCGCCAGCTTGTTGAACGCCACCTCGTTGGAGTCCGCGGTGGCCGATTCCAGCGACGTGAGTTCGGAATAGGGATAGTTATCCAGCGTGGTGTAGCCGTCGATGATCCACACCAGTCGCTTGTTGACGATAGCGGGGTACACCGAGCTGTCGGTGGTCAGCCACGGCGCCACCGCCTCCACCCGTCGGGCCGGATCACGGTTGAACAGGATCTTGCTGTTTGAGCCGATCACGTTGGAGAACAAGAAGTTTCGCTCGGCGAATTTCGCGGCGAACACGCTGCGCGACAACCAGTCGCCGAGCGGGACCCCACCCAGGCCGGTGTAGGTGTAGTTCTTGGTCTCGTTGCTGGTCTCGTAGTCGTATTCGCGATCGGTGCCGTTGCGCCCGACGATCGCGTAGTCGGCCGACGTGTTGGAGATGACCGGCCCGAAGTAGACGCGCGGCTGGTCGAGTGGCGCCGGACCGTCGGACACCACGCCGCCGTTGGCGCCGACGACGTTGACCAGGAACTCGGGGTAGCCGCCGTTCTGGTTGGGGTCGTTGGCGATTCCACGCACCGTGTTGGCCGGCGACGCGATGAAGCCGTTGCCGTGGGTGTAGACGGTGTGCCGGTTGATCCAGTCGCGCTGATTGTCGATCAGCCGGTCGGGGTTGAGCTCACGCGCCGCCACGACGTAGTCGCGCAACGCCCCGTTGCGGTCCTGGTACCGGTCGATGGACAGCTGATCGGGGAAGTAGTAGAAGTTCTTGCCCTGCTGGAACTGGGTGAACGCCGGGCTGACGATCGTCGGGTCGAGCAGCCGGATGTTCGACGTGGTCGCGCGGTCGTCGGCGACCTGTTGGGCGGTTGCCTGCGCGTCGCCGTTGTAGTTGCGGTAGGTGACTTGGTCCGAGGTCAGGCCGTAGGCCTGCCGGGTCGCGGCGATGCTGCGGCTGATGTATTCGCTTTCCTTTTGCGCGGCATTGGGTTTGACGCTGATCTGCTCGACGATCAACGGCCACCCGGCGCCCACGATCAGCGACGACAGCAGCAACAGGACCAGCCCGATCGCCGGAATCCTCAAGTCCTTGAGCACGACCGCGGAGAACACCGCGGCCGCGCAGATCAGCGCGATCGCCATCAGGATCAGCTTCGCCGGCAGCACCGCGTTGATGTCGGTGTAGCCGGCCCCGGTGAAGGGCTTGCCGCCGCGGGTGTGCGACAACAACTCATAGCGGTCCAGCCAGTACGCAATCGCCTTGAGCACAACCAGCACCCCGACCAGGGTGACCAGCTGGATGCGCGCCGAACGGCTCACCGCACCCGTGCGACCGGACAGCCGGATGCCGCCAAAGATGTAGTGGGCCAACAGGTTGGCCACGAACGCGAGGAACAACGCGACAAACAGGTAGCTGAGCAGCAGCCGGTAGAACGGCAGCTCGAACGCATAGAAGCCGAGGTCCTTGCCGAACTGCGGGTCCTTGATGCCGAAGTCGCCGCCGTGCAGGAACAGTTGGATGCGCACCCAGTAGCTTTGGGCGATGATGCCGGCCAGCAGGCCGATGGCCACCGGGATCCCGGCGCTCACCAGTCGCAACCGGGCCAGCACCAGGGCGCGGTAGCGCGCCACCGGATCGTTGTCGTTGCTCGGCACGAACACCGGGCGGGTGCGGTAGGCCACCGCGAGGCCGGCGAACGCGATGCCGCCCACCAGCAGCCCGGCGATCAGGAAGACGACGAACCGCGTCACCAGCACGGTGGAAAAGACCGAGCGATACCCGAGCTCGCCGAACCACAACCAGTCGACGTAGGCGTCGATCAGCCGCGGACCCGCGAGCAGCAGAACGATCACACCCAGTGCGATCAGGATCAGAATCCGGCTACGCCGAGTCAGCTTCGGCATCCGTGCGGTGGGCCGCATCCCCACTGGCTACGCTCCCTGATCGATTGCTAGACGATGACAACTCTACGCATGGCACTCCCCGTGATCGCCGGGGTTCGCTAGCAGCTTGGCGGCTGCCCGCCCGACCCGATCGCGTGCAGCGCATCCACTGCCTGACCGAGCGTCTCGACCTTGACCAACCGCAGGCCGGACGGATTGTCCGAGCTGGCCTCGTAGCAGTTCTTCGCCGGCACCAGAAAGACCGTGGCGCCGGCCGCGTGCGCGGCGACCATCTTGTGGGTGATGCCGCCGATCTGGCCGACCTTGCCGTCGGACGAAATGGTTCCGGTGCCCGCGATGAAGTTCGACTTGGCAAGGTCGCCGGTGGTCAATTTGTCGACCACCGCCAGGCTGAACATCAACCCGGCCGACGGCCCGCCCACGTTGGCCAGGTTGAAGTCCACGGTGAACGGCGCCCACGGCGCGTCGAGCACCGCGACGCCGAGGAAGCCGTAGTCGCGGTCTTTGTTGGTGCCCAGCGTGACCTGTGCCACACCGGCCGGCTCGTTCTTGCGGCGATAGTCGATCGTCACCACCTGGCCGGGCTTGGTGTTCTTCAGCAATCCGGTGAACTCGTCGACGGTGGCCACCGGAACGCCGTTGACCGCGTCGATGGCGTCGCCGACCTTCAGCTTGCCCACCGACGGACCCGGCTCGGGAACCTTGGCGACCGTCACCGCCGCCGGGTACTTGAGGTAACCCAGGGCGGCGTAGGCCGCGCTGTCCTCGGATTGTTTGAAGTCCGCGTTGTTGGCCTTGTCGACGTCCTCCCGCGACTTACCGGGCGGATAGATGAGGTCGCGCGGCACCAGCTGTTCCTGGTCCGAAAGCCACAGCGTCAGCGCCTCGCCCAGCGTCAGGTCGTCGCGCTGGGACACCGTGGTCATGTTGAGGTGGCCGGTCGTCGGGTGCGTCTGGGTGCCTTCGATCGCCACCACCTGCTTGCCGTCGACCTCGCCGAGCGTGTCGAAGGTCGGGCCGGGCCCCAGCGACACGAACGGCACCGTCACCACCGCCAGCAACACGCCGAACGCGACGATCGGCACCAGCGCGACCATCAGGGTCAGGATGCGCCTGTTCACGCCGATCACACTAGACGGCGGCCGCGGCGCGGTGTTCAGCCACAACGTTCGGTTAGGAGGGTTCAGCTACAAGCTGACCCGAGGTCGCGCCGTCTGACCTTGTGGTGAGTACCGTTGAGGGTATGGCTGACCTGCCTTTCGGCTTCTCCTCTGAAGACGACCCCGACAAGCAAGGTAAAAAAGATCCCGATTCGGGCTCGAACCCGTCCGACCCGTTCGCCGCATTCGGCATGAGCGGTGAATTCGGCATGGGCGATTTGGGGCAGATCTTCACGCAACTGGGTCAGATGTTCAGCAGCGCGGGCACTGTCGGGCCCGGCGGAACCGCCTCGGGACCGGTCAATTACGAATTGGCACGGCGGGTTGCGACGAATTCGATCGGCTTTGTGGCACCGGTCTCGGACACCACCAACTCGGCGATCGCCGACGCGGTGCACCTGGCGGAAACCTGGCTGGACGGCGCCACTGCCCTGCCCGCGGGCACCACCAAGGCGGTGGGCTGGACTCCCGGCGACTGGGTCGACCACACGCTGGAGACATGGAAGCGGCTGTGTGACCCGATGGCACAACAGATTTCGACGGTGTGGGCGGCGTCGCTGCCCGAAGAGGCCAAGAGCATGGCGGGTCCGCTGCTGCAGATGATGTCGCAGATGGGCGGTATGGCGTTCGGCTCGCAGCTCGGGCAGGCGCTGGGCCGACTGTCCCGTGAGGTGCTGACGTCGACGGACATCGGTTTACCATTGGGGCCCAAGGAAATTGCGGCGGTAATGCCTGAGGCCGTCGAATCTTTCGCCTCCGGACTGGAGCGGCCGCGCAGCGAAGTCCTGACATTCCTGGCCGCGCGCGAGGCCGCCCACCACCGGCTGTTCAGCCACGTGCCGTGGCTGGCGAGTCAGCTGCTGGGCGCCGTCGAGGCGTACGCGAGGGGCATGCAGATCGACATGTCCGGGATCGAGGAGCTGGCGCGCGACTTCAATCCGGCGTCGCTGTCGGACCCGGCGGCGATCGAAAACCTGCTCGGGCAGGGCGTTTTCGAGCCCAAGGCGACGCCCGCGCAGATGCAGGCGCTGGAACGCCTGGAGACGCTGCTCGCCCTGATCGAGGGCTGGGTGCAGGTGGTGGTCGCCGGCGCGCTGGGCGACCGGATTCCCGGCGCGGCCGCGCTGGGCGAGACGATGCGCCGCCGCCGGGCCAGCAGCGGCCCCGCCGAGCAGACCTTCGCGACGCTGGTCGGGCTGGAGCTGCGACCCCGCAAGATGCGTGAGGCCGCCGCGTTCTGGGAGCGCCTGACGGAGGCCGCCGGAGTGGACGCCCGCGACGGCATCTGGCAACACCCCGACCTGCTGCCCGACGCCGAGGACCTCGACGAACCGGCGGGTTTCATCGACCGCGTCATCGGCGGCGACACCAGCGGAATCGACGAGGCCATCGCCAAACTCGAGCGTGAGGGTCAGGATCCCCAGGACCCGGGCCCCGGTTCTGTGGATAACTGACCGGAGCCATCGCCGCCGGCGTGCCACAGTTGCCCGGTGACTCAGCGGTGCCAGGCCCTCCTCGCCAGCTATGCGCTGGATCCGGCGCTGCCGGTGCTGCTGCGTCCCGACGGCGCGGTCCAGGTGGGCTGGGATCCGCGCCGCGCGGTGCTCGTCCGCCCGCCCGGCGGCCTGGCCGCGGCCGAGCTGGCCACGCTCTTGAGGACCATGTGGTCGCCGACCCCGCTCTCCGAGTTGCAGCGTCGCGCGCTCGATTTCGGCCTGACCGACGCCGACGGCCTGCGAAACCTGGTCGTCCAATTGGTCGATGCCGGGGTGGCGACCGAATGCGGTCGGCCGCGCGCCCGGGCGGCCTCCGTGCGCATCCACGGCCGCGGGCCGCTGTCCGAGCTGCTGGTGGAGACGTTGCGCTGCTCGGGTGCCCGGATCGCGCACAGCAGCCAACCGCACGCCGCGGTGTCGGCCGACGACGTCGACCTGGTGGTGTTGTCGGACTTCCTGGTCGCCGACCCGCGCATGGTGCGCGATTTGCACCACCGGGGCGTCGCGCATCTGTTGGTGCGGGTGCGCGACGGCATCGGGCTGGTGGGCCCGCTGGTGATCCCCGGCGTGACCAGCTGCCTGGGCTGCGCGGACCTGTACCGCCGGGACCGCGACGCGGCGTGGCCGGCCATCTGCGCGCAGCTGCGCGAGACCGTCGGCGTCGCCGATCGGGCTACCGTGCTGGCGACGGCGGCGTTGGCGCTCAGCCAGGTAAACCGCGTGATCGCGGCCGTGCACGGGCAGGAGGCGGCGGCCGGATCGGCCCCGCCCCCGACGCTGAACGCGACCCTGGAATTCGACCTGCACGCCGGCGCGCTCGTCACGCGGCCGTGGGCCAAACACCCGCTGTGCTCGTGCTGACCCGGGCGGGCGATCCGACGAGCTGTAGTGAAGGCCACATTCTGCATCGGGTCCCGTTGACCAGCCCGTTAATTAAGGTGACAACGTGCGTTGTCGACATCTCTCCACATCGCGCTGGCCATCATGGATGATAGGTACGTGGCTGACATCAAACGGGGCCGTGCTGCGCGCAATGCGAAGCTGGCCAGCATCCCGGTCGGATTCGCCGGCCGGGCGGCGCTCGGATTCGGTAAACGGCTAACCGGAAAGTCCAGGGACGAGGTCCAGGCCGAGCTTCTAGAAAAGGCCGCCCACCAATTGTTCACCGTCTTGGGCGAGCTCAAGGGCGGCGCAATGAAGGTGGGCCAGGCCCTTTCGGTGCTCGAGGCCGCGATTCCCGAGGAGTTCGGCGAGCCGTACCGCGAAGCGCTGACCAAGCTGCAAAAGGACGCCCCACCGCTGCCCGCCGCCAAGGTACATCGGGTGCTCGACGCCCAACTGGGCACCAAGTGGCGCGAACGGTTCAGTTCGTTCGACGACACCCCGGTGGCCTCGGCCAGCATCGGCCAGGTGCACAAGGGAGTGTGGTCCGACGGCCGCGAGGTGGCGGTCAAGATCCAGTACCCGGGTGCCGACGAGGCGCTGCGGGCCGACCTCAAGACCATGCAGCGCCTGGTCGGCGTGTTCAAGCAGCTCGCGCCCGGCGCCGACGTGGAGGGCGTGGTCGACGAGCTGATCGAGCGCACCGAGATGGAGCTGGACTATCGGCTGGAGGCCGAGAACCAGCGCGCCTTCGCCAAGGCCTACGAGAACGACCCGCACTTCGCGGTGCCGCGCATCGTGGCCAGCGCGCCGAAAGTCGTGATCCAGGAGTGGATGCAGGGCACCCCGATGGCCGAGATCATCCGGCACGGCACCACCGAACAGCGCGACCTGATGGGAACCAGGCTGCTCGAGCTCACCTTCGATGCGCCCCGCCGGCTGGGCATGCTGCACGGTGACGCCCACCCGGGCAACTTCATGCTGCTGCCCGACGGCCGCATGGGTGTGATCGACTTCGGCGCCGTCGCCGCGCTACCCGGCGGCTTGCCGATCGAGCTCGGGATGAGTATCCGGCTGGCCCGCGACAAGAACTACGACCTGCTGTTGCCGACGATGGAGAAGGCCGGCTTCATCCAGAAGGGCCAGCAGGTGTCGGTGCGCGACATCGACGACATGCTGCGCCAGTACGTCGAACCGGTCGAGGTCGAGGTCTTCCACTACACCCGCAAATGGCTGCAGAAGATGTCCGCCATCGAGATCGATCGGTCGGTGTCGCAGATCCGCACGGCCCGGCAGATGGACCTGCCACCCAAACTGGTCATCCCGATGCGGGTGATCCTGTCGGTGTCCGCGATCCTGTGCCAGCTGGACGCCCACGTGCCGATCAAGGCGCTGTCCGAAGAATTGGTCCCGGGCTTCGCCGAACCGGATGAGGCCATCGTCTCGTCTTAGGCGGCGGCCCCGTCTTGCCGCTGCCCCTTGCGGGGACGGCCGCGGGGCCGTTTGAAGCTCAGCACCGAACCGCGGTCGATGATCTCACCGCCCCAGACACCCCATGGTTCGGCGCGTTCCAACGCGGCCGCCAGGCACTGACGCCGGACCGGGCAGCCCGTGCAGAGCGTCTTGGCCCGCTCAAGATCGGCCGGGGTGTCGGCGAACCACAGGTCGGGATCGCCGACGTGACACGGCAGGCCGTGTCTGGGAACTGTCGATGCCGACATGTCCTACCACCTACTTCCTGGTCTGGTTGCTGTCCTTGACAGTGATCCGGACCAGGTCGAGTGGGTGCCGACCTTACAACTATGGCCACGGATCCTTGCGACTTCGGGTCCATGGCCATTTGGGAGAAAACCGGGCTGGTGCTTACCTTGCCTTCGGTGGGCCCCCGACATCTACGGACGCGTCGGTCGCGGCGGCGGCGCGATGCTTACGCGCGGCCGCCGAGGCGGCGTGTGCCGCATGGGCGGTACCCGCGGCCACGACAGGGAGGGTCGCGCGGACCACGCCTACACCGAACGCGTCGCTGAGCATCGTGGCCACCCTCCTTCTCCGTAGTGCCGAGTTGCGGTTTCGAGGGTAAACGGTCACCGCAGGTGACCACAACCGATTTTCTGACCAGCGGGTTTACCGGTCAGCGCCCGCGGACCAGTTCCAACACGTCGGGGCCGTACTGCTCCAGCTTGCGGGCGCCGATGCCCGGAATCGCGATCAGCGCGTCCTCGTCGCCGGGCCGCAGCTCGGCGATGGCGATCAGCGTGTTGTCGGTGAAGACCACGTAGGCGGGCACCTTCTGCTCCTTGGCGATGTCCAGCCGCCAGGCCTTGAGCCGCACCAGCAAGTCCTCGTCGATGTCGCCGGCGCAGGTCTCGCAGCGCCGAAGCATGATGGCCGCCGGGGTGGTCAGGTTGTTGTTGCAGATCCGGCAGCGGGTCGCGGTGCCCCGGTTGCGCCGGGACTTGTTCGGCGCCGCGTCGGCCCGCGCCTGGGGCGCGATGCCGTTGAGGAAGCGCGACGGCTTGCGGCCCTGGCGTCCACCCGGGCGGCGGGCCAGCGCCCAACTGAGCTCCAAATGTATTCGGGCCCTAGTGATTCCGACGTAGAGCAGCCGCCGCTCCTCCTCGACGGCTTCGCTCTCGGCGCCGTGCGCCAACGCGTGCGAGATGGGCAGCGTGCCGTCGGCCAGGCCGACCAGAAATACCGCGTCCCACTCGAGTCCCTTGGCGGCGTGCAGCGACGCCAGCGCGACACCCTGCACCACCGGTGGGTGCCGCGAGTCGGCCCGCGTCCGCAGCTCGGCCACCAGCCCAGGGAGTTCCAGCTGCGGACGCTGCGCCACCTCGTCGTCGACCAGCTCGGCCAGCGCGGTCAGCGCCTCCCAGCGCTCCCGGGCGCGGGTGCCGACGGGTTCCTCGGCCGTCAGCCCCAGCGGTTCCAGGATCGCCCGGACCACATCGGGTAACGGCCCTTCGGCACCGCGCTCGGCGGCCCGGTGCAGCGCCAGCAGGGCCTGCTTGATCTCCTGGCGGTTGAAGAAACCCTCGCCGCCGCGCACCTGATAGGCGATCCCGGCGTCCGTCAACGCCTCCTCGTAGATCTCCGACTGCGCGTTGACCCGGTAGAGCACCGCGATCTCCGACGGCGGGGTCCCGGATTCGATGAGCCGCTTGATCGACGCCGCGACCGCGGCGGCCTCGGCCGGTTCGTCCGGGTGCTCGTGAAAGGACGGCGCCGGACCGGGCGCCCGCTGACCCACCAGGTGCAACTTGCTGCCGGCGACCCGGCCGCGGGCCGCGGCGATCACCTGGTTGGCCAACGACACAACCTGCGGGGTGGAGCGGTAGTCGCGCTCCAGGCGCACCACGGTGGCATCGGGGAACCGGCGGGAGAAGTCGAGCAGGAACCGCGGCGAGGCCCCGGTGAACGAATAGATGGTCTGGTTGGCGTCGCCCACCACCGTCAGGTCGTCCCGATCGCCGAGCCACGCCGCGAGCACCCGCTGCTGCAGCGGCGTGACGTCCTGGTATTCATCGACGACAAAGCAGCGGTAGCGGTCCCGGAACTCCTCGGCCACCGCGGGATCGTTCTCGATTGCGGCCGCGGTGTGCAGCAGCAGGTCGTCGAAGTCGAGCAGGGTGAGGTTGTCGCCGCGGGCCTTGAGCGCCTCGTAGGCCGTGTAGACGGTGGCGACCCGTGCGGCGTCCAAGGGGATGTCGCGCGCGGCGGCTGCCACCGCGGCCGGGTATTCCTCGGGCCCGATCAGCGACGCTTTGGCCCACTCGATCTCGCCGGCCAGGTCGCGCACGTCGTCGGTGCTGGCGTTGATCCGGGCGCGGCTGGCCGCCCGGGCGACGACGGCGAACTTGCTGTCCAGCAGCTGCCACCCGGTGTCGCCGACCACCCGCGGCCAGAAATACCGCAGCTGCCGGTGGGCGGCCGCGTGGAACGTGAGAGCCGAGACCGCGCCGACGGTCGTATCCGTGCCCGCGGCGGCATCGATCATCCGCAACCTCGAGCGCATCTCCCCCGCCGCCCGCTGGGTGAACGTGACGGCCAGCACCTGACCGGCCGCGACGTGACCGCCGGCGATCAGCTGGGCGATCCGGTGCGTGATGGTGCGGGTCTTTCCCGTTCCGGCGCCGGCGAGTACACAGACCGGGCCGCGGGGAGCCAGCACGGCCTCGCGCTGCTCGTCGTCCAGCCCGGCTGTCAAAGGATCGGCGACCGTCGGCATGGCGTCCATCTTGGCAGCGGTCGCCGACAAACCCGGGGCATCGCCACGCCTTAATCGGCGAGCTTGGCGTGTCGCCCCGGCGAGTCGGCGGATCCCATCCCGCTCGCCGCTACGAGGCCGGGCGGTACCCTCAGCGCGGAACGCATCGTCGCCGGGCTACGTTAACGAACTATGACCTCTGCCCCGCTCACGGTCTACACCACGTCCTGGTGTGGCTACTGCCATCGGCTCATGACCGTGCTCAAGTCCAACGGCATCGCCTACGAGGCGGTCGACATCGAGCACGACGCGGCGGCCGCTGATTTCGTCAGCTCGGTCAACGGCGGCAACAGGACGGTTCCGACGGTGAAATTCGCCGACGGGTCGACGCTGACCAATCCGAGCGCCGCCGAGGTGAAGGCGAAGCTGGCCGAGGCCGGCAACTAAGCGCCGGTCAGTCGATCGCGGCCCAGGATTCGATGATCACGCGGGCGATCGAGATCGACCCCGGCAGAAGCAGATTCGACTCCGACGAGCTGGACCAGTCCCCGGCCGCCAGCGCAGTGCGCACCTCGTCGCGGGTGAACCACGCCGCCTCGGCGATCTCGCCGTCGTTGAACGAGAATTCTTCGGCCGGGTCGGCGACGGCGTGGAAGCCGACCATCAGCGAGCGCGGGAACGGCCACGGCTGACTGCCCAGGTAGCGCACGTCGCGGACGGTCAGCCCGATCTCCTCGCGGATCTCCCGGGCGACGCACACCTCGAAAGACTCACCGGCCTCGACGAATCCGGCCAGCAGTGAGAACATCCGCTCCGGCCACACCGCCTGGCGGGCCAGCACCGCGCGGTCACCGCCGTCGTGGACGAGGCAGATCACCGCCGGGTCGATACGCGGGAACTCCTCGTGACCGGTCACCGGGTTGATGCGCGACCAGCCCGCCCGGGCCGGCCTTGTCGGCGAACCGTCCACCGAGCTGAAGCGTGCCTTCTCATGCCAATTCAGCAGCGCGACGGCCGCGGACACCAGCTGGCTGCTGGTGTCGTCGAAGATGGGGCCGAGACTGCGCAGGTTCACCACCTCGGCATGCGCGGCCGGGTCGTCCGGAGCCTGCAGCGCGCCGCGGATGCCCCAGACGTGGCGGCCGTCCTCGAGGCGCCCCAGAAACACCGCCTCCGACGGCGGCTTGTCGCCCACTTCGGCGGCGGGGCCGAGCACCACCCGGCCGTCGGCGACCAGCACCTGGTTGCGCGAATCCACCCGCAGCAGTGCCGCGTCCGCCCAGCCGGCGGTGGCGGCCTCGACGTCGGTGCGCAGCTGATCGGCGCGGTCGGCGCCCACCCGCGACAGCAGCGGGACGCTGCGCAGCTGAAAGTCCGCGATCGCCATCAGTGGTCGGCGTTTCGGATGTAGAGCAGCCGGTCGCTGGCCTCGATGGCATCCACTTCCGGGTCGCCGATGCGCAGCAGATGGCCGTCGCGCACCACACCCAGCACGATGTCGCGCAGGTGCCGCGGCGATCCGCCGACCTCGGTCTGCTCCACCTCACGCTCGGCGATGGCTAGCCCGACGTCGGGTGTCAGCAGATCCTCGATCATCTCCACGACGCTGGGCGTGGTGGTGGCCAGCCCGAGGAGCCGGCCCGCGGTGGCCGAGGACACCACCACCGAGTCCGCGCCCGACTGCTGCAGCAGGTGCTGGTTCTCGGTCTCCCGGATCGAGGCGACGATCTTGGCGTGGGGCGCGAGTTCGCGCGCGGTCAGCGTCACCAGCACCGAAGTGTCGTCGCGGCTGGTGGCGACGATGATGGAGGCCGCATGCTGGGCGCCGGCCAGCCGCAGCACATCAGCCTTGGTGGCGTCACCGTGCAGGGTGACCAGGCCGGCGCTTTCGGCGTGCTCGAGCGTGCTGCGATCGGTGTCGACGACGACGACGTCCGTCCGCACGGTCTCGTCACCGAGGATGGCCGCGACCGCGGTCTTCCCCTTGGTGCCGTAGCCGATCACGATGGTGTGGTTGCGCACTCTGCTCCTCCAACGCTGAATCTTCCACCCTTGGCGAGACCGCTCGGAGAGCACTTCGAGCGTGGTGCCGACCAACACGGCCAGGAAGGCGATCCGCAGCGCGGTGAAGATCAGGGTGTGCACCAGACGCGCGGTTTCGGTGTACGGCGTGATGTCGCCGTAGCCGGTGGTCGACAGGGACACCGCGGAGAAGTACACGCAGTCCAAAAAGGTCAGCGGTTGGTTGCGCACGTCGCGGTAGCCGTTGCGATCCAGGTAGACGATGACGGCCGCGGCAAACAGCACCACCAGCGCGACGGCCAGGCGCCGGATTATGACGCGGATGGGGCTCGCGTGCTCCTCGGGGATGCGCACCACGCCGATCAGCTGGTGGCCGCGCTGAGCCGTCAGGGTTTCGTCCAGACCGCGCAGCTTTCGGGACCTACCGTTGCCCACGGCGGCCCGTCATCGGCTTACCTTCTGCGCACGCGACACGCACCGTCTTATGTAACCACGGCCACAGCTTCCCCAATACTCGGGCGGCGCAGGTCACGCCCGGGCGCGATGGTCGCCGGACGGATCCGTCAGGAGCCCGGCGACCTCGGCGGCGCTCGGCAGTTCCTCGGGGATCACGGTGGTGCGGGCGCGCACGTAATGGAAGGCGGTGCGCACCGAGGATTCCGGGATGCCCGCCAACGCGGCCCAGGCCGCGCGGTACACGGCGAGCTGGACCGCGGCCTGCCGCATCGCTTCCGCCCCGTGCGGTGGTTCGCCGGTTTTCCAGTCCACCACGGTGGTACCGCCGTCGGGATCGACGAAGACCGCGTCGATGCGTCCGCGCACCAGCGTGTCGCAGATCGGCATCTCGAACGGCACCTCGATGGCCACCGGAGTTCTTGCGGCCCAAGGCGACTCGGTGAATGCCTCTTGCAACGCGGCCAGTTCCGCGGTGTCGCCGACGTCGGAGTCCGCCGCGCCCGGCAGGTCGCCGAGCTCGAACAGACACTCGGCGCCGTAGAATTTCTGGACCCACGCGTGAAAAGCATTGCCCAGCAACGCATGCGGCTCCGGCCGCGACGGCAATCGGTGCCTGAGCCGCTGCGCGGTGCCCGCCGGGTCGCGCGCCAGACCGACCAACGAGCTGACCGACAACTGGCCCGGCAGGACGGCGGCCGGCGGCCGCACCAGCCGGGCGCGCTCGGCCAACAGTGCGTCGACGTCGGCGGCCCAGCCGTCCACATCGACGTACGCCTCGGTCGCATCGGGCCGCAACGCCCGCGCTACCAGCGCGGCGCCGTGCTCGACATCGTCGCGCCGCGTCGCCAGCGGGTCGGGCGGCCACACCGCTTCGACGACGTTGTCGCGCAGCGGGTTTCGCTCGCCGTCGGCGGGGTCCGGGGCCCAATGCTCCACCGTTCCGCAGGGGTCGCCGGCCGCGGCCGAATCGTCGATGACCGCCTTGATCTCGCACAGGAAGTCCGAGGGGCCGCGCGGCTTGATGCCGGTGGCCGCCCAGTGGTGCCCGGACACCAGCAACGTGTCCTCGGCCCGGGTGATGGCGACATACAGCAACCGGCGCTCCTCGTCGATGCGGCGCTGCTCGAGCTGGCGGCGATGCTCGGAGATCTTGTCCGACAGCTGCTTTCGATTGGTGACGTCCGAGGTGTCCATCACCGGGATGCCCAGCGCGCCCGCGGCGGCGCGGTCGCCGCGCAACAGCGGCGGCAGCTCGGCGGCGTCGGTGAGCCAGGTGCTCTTCGACGCCGTCGACGGGAAGGTGCCGCCGGACAGGTGGGCCACCGCGACGACCTGCCATTCCAGCCCCTTCGCGGAGTGCACGGTGAGCACCTGCACGCGATCGCGGGCGACCGCCAATGGTGCGGGCGCCAAACCGTTCTCGACCGACTCGGCGACGTCCAGAAATGCCAGCAGCCCGGTCACCGAGGTGGCCGCCGACCCGTCCGGCGGCGCGGTCGCGGCGCCGGTGCGTTCGGCGTACCCGGCCACCACGTCGGCGAACGCATCCAGGTGCTCGGCGCCGGCCCAGCCGGCCCCGACCCCCGCCGCGGCCCGGACTTCGCAGTCGATGCCCAGCACCCGGCGCACCTCGGCGACCAAGTCGCCGAGCGGATGTCCGAGGTGCGCGCGCAACGCGCTCAGTTCGCCGGCCAGTGCGGTGATGCGCTGGTATCCCGCAGCCGAATACGCCCCGGCCGCACCGGGATCGGCGATCGCGTCGGCCAGGCACACGGTGTCCGCGTCAGGGCCGGCCGCGCTCGCAATCGACTCGGGCGAGGACGCTTCGGCGGGCTGCATCACCCCGCCGAGCGCCCGCGCCCGCTGCCAGAGCGCCGCGAGGTCGCGGGCGCCCAGGCGCCAGCGTGAACCGGTGAGCACCCGCATCGCCGCCGCGCCGGCCGTCGGATCGGCGACCAGCCGCAGCATGGCCACCACCTCGGCGACCTCGGGGATGGCCAGCAGCCCGGCCAGCCCTACGACCTCGACGGGGATGCCGCGGGCGCGCAGCGCGTCGGCGACGGGGGCCGCATCGGCGTTGCGGCGCACCAGAACCGCGGCCGTCGGCGGGCCGATGCCCTCGTCGCGGGCCTGCCGGTACCGCGCGTCGAGGTGATCGGCGATCCACTCGCGCTCGGCCGTCACATCGGGCAGCAATGCGCAGCGCACGGTGCCGGGCGGGGCGTCCGGGCGCGGGCGCAGCGCGTGCACGGCCACCGATCGCCGCCGCGCCTCCGCCGACACCGCGTTGGCCACCCGCAGCGTGCGGGGCGGATTGCGCCAGCTGGTCCGCAACTCCAGGACCGGCGCTGCGGTGCCATCGGAGCGGGGGAAGTCGGTGGTGAACCGCGGCAGGTTGGTCGCCGAGGCGCCGCGCCAGCCGTAGATCGACTGAATGGGGTCGCCGACAGCGGTGAGCGCCAGCCCGTCGTCGACCCCGCCGCCGAATAGTGCTGCGAGCGCGATGCGTTGGGCGTGGCCGGTGTCCTGGTACTCGTCGAGCAGCACCACCCGATAGCGGGCGCGCAGGTCCTCGCCGACTTGCGGGAATGTCGCCGCCAGCCTGGCCGCCGAGGCCATCTGCATCCCGAAGTCCATCACCTTCGCGGCGCGCATGCGATCATTGAGCGCGTCCAGCAGTGGCACCAGTTCGGCGCGTTCGGACTGGGTGGCCGCCAGCCGTAGCAGCCATTGGCTGGGGCCGCGGTCCCGTTGGTAGGGGCCCGCGGGCAGGCAGTGGATCAGCCGCTCCAGCTCCAGATGGGTGTCGCGCAGCTGGCCGGTGTCCACCAGGTGTTCGGCCAGCTGTCCCCATAGCCGCAGCACCATCGAGGTGATGGCCGCCGGGGTCTTGTCGGTCCGCAGTTCGCCTGGATAGCCGTTCACCACGTCGAAAGCCAGCTGCCACAACTCGGTTTCGCTGAGCAGCCGGGTGTCGGGCTCGACGGGCAGCAGCAGCCCGTAGTCGCGCAGCAGCGAGCCCGCGAAGGCGTGGTAGGTGCTGACCGTCGGAGCACCCTCGGTGTCGACGACCGCGCCCGGCGCACCCAGGCCGACGCCGGCCAGCCGGGCCAGTCGTGACCGCACCCGGCGCAGCAGCTGGCCGGCGGCCTTGCGGGTGAACGTCAAACCCAGCACCTGACCGGGTTCGGCGTAGCCGTTGGCGACCAGCCACACCACCCGCGCCGCCATGGTCTCGGTCTTGCCGGCGCCGGCGCCGGCGATCACCACCAGCGGGCCGGGCGGCGCGGCGATGACGGCGGCCTGCTCGTCGGTCGGCGGGTAAAGCCCTAGCGCGCCGGCCAATTCGGCGGGGCTGTAGCGCGCCCGCGGGGTCATCGCTGTGCCCCGTCGGCGTGGGCGGGGCAGTTCCGCCGGATCGGGCAATGGGTGCAGCCGTCGTTGCGCCTGGCGATGAACTGCGGGCCGGACGTCGCGCCGGCCGCGCGCCCGATGATCTCGCGCCATTCGTCGCCGGCGGGGGCGGTCAGCGGATCCTGTTCGCGTTCGGCCACTCCGGACGCCCCGGTCTTGCCGACGTAGACCAGCCGCGCACCACCGGGCTCGGCGTTGTCGGTCCCGTTGCCCACCAATCCTTCTGCCACCGCAAGCTGATACATGGCGAGCTGGGCGTGTTGTTGCGCATCGTCCTTGCTGACCGGCGTCTTGCCGGTTTTGATGTCGACGATCACCAGGCGCCCGGCGGCGTCGCGCTCCAGCCGGTCGACCCGGCCACGCAGCCGCACCTCGCCGCCGTCACCGGTGGCCACCGTCCCCTCGATCTCGACCTCGACGCCGACCTCTGTCAGTGCGCCTCGGGTCTGCGCGCGCCACTCGATGAACGCCTCCAGCATGGCGCGGTGCCGCGCCAGCTCGTTGTCCGAATACCATTGCGCCGCAATGGGAAGGTGCTTCCAGGCGCGGTCCAGCTCGGCCAGCAATTCCGATTCGCTCCGGTGCGGTTCGGCGATCAGGGCGTGCACCATTGAACCGATCGCCGAACGCACGTCGCGCGGCCCAGACCCGCCGTGCCGTTCGGCGAGCCAGCGCAGCGGGCAGTCGTTGAGGGTCTGCAGGGTCGACGGCGTCAGGGTGACCACGTCGCCGCCGCGCAGCGGTTCGCTGGTGCTGACCGGGGTCAGGCCGTGCCACCCGGCCGGGTCGGCGCCGGGCACGCCGGCTTTGGCCAACCGGGCCAATTGCGTTGCCGCGCAATCGCGGGCGAGCTCGTCCACCGCGCCTTCGGGCGCGCACACCACGCCACGCAGCCGGCCCACCAGTGCGGCTGCGGACAACACCCGCGGCGCCAAGACCGGTTGCGCCCCGGCGCTATCGGCGTCGTCGTCGGCGTAGTGCGCGATTTCGGCGAAGAACACCGAAGGCAGCGCGGCCTCCATACCGGACCCCCCGGTGTCGCTGTCGACGGCCGTCACCAGCAACCGGCGCCGGGCCCGGCCCATCGCCGCCACCAGCAGCCTGCGCTCCTCGGCCAGCAGCGGCGCGCGCACCGAGGCGTCCGCCCCGATCCCGTCCAGCACGTCCAGCAGCCGCTGGGTGGCCAGCACGCCGCCGCGCGGAACGGTGTTGGGCCACAAGCCATCCTGCAAGCCGGCGATGACCACGAAATCCCATTCGTGCCCCAGTGCGGCGTGCGCGCTGAGCACCCGGACCTGCTCGGTCGCGCCGACGGGCTCGGGGGTGGCGCCCGGCAGCGCCAGCGCGGCGACGTGCTCGACCAGACCGCGCAGCGACGCACCCGAGGTGCGCGACACGAAGTCGTCGGTGACGTCGAACAACGCGGTCACCGACTCGAGGTCCCGGGTGGCCTGGGCCGCGGCGGGACCGCCGCGCTCACTAACCGACAGCCAGCGGCGCTGCAACCCGGACCGGTGCCAGGCGGCCCACAGGGTGTAGCGCGGGTCGTCACTGGCGCGGTGCGAGCGCGCGGCCGCATCCAGCACCGCGCGGACCTTGCGCAGCGGGGCGAACTGCGGACCCGGCGGCGTCGCGTCACCGGACAGCGCCTCGACCAACAGGTCGGCGAAATCTGCCGGTGCGCGATCGGGGTTGGCGCGCTGCAGTGTTCGGCGCAACTGGCGCAGCGAAACCGGATCCACACGGCCGATGGGGCCGGTCAACAGCGCCAGCGCCTGCTGCCCGTCGAGCCCGTCGGCGGTGGCCAGCAGCACGGTGAGCAGGGCGCGCGCGGCCGGCTCCTCGGACAACGGCCCGTGGCCGGCCGGCGCGGCCACCGGCACCCCCGCGGCGGCCAATGCGCGGGGCAACCGCGCACCGGCCCGCGGCACCGACCGGACGATGACCGCCATCTGCGACCAGGGCACGCCGTCGACCAGGTGTGCGCGCCGCAGCGCGTCGGCGATGGTCGCCGTCTCGGCGTGCACCGAGGCGGCCAGCCGCACCGTGACCGACCCCTCCCCTGCCCCGGCGCCGTCGATCTGCCGGCCGCTGCTCCCGCCCGGTAACCGGGCGGCGATACCGCTGACCGCGCGCGCCACGGCGGGGGCGCACCGGTGCGACGTCGTCAGCGTCACCGAGGGCGCGTCGCCGCCGAGCAACCCGGCGGCTTCGCCACCCCGGAAGCCGAAGACCGCCTGGTTGGGATCCCCGGCGATCAGCGCCAACTCGGCGCCCGCCGCGAGCACCCGAACCAGGCGGGCGGCCTGCGGGTCGAGCTGTTGGGCGTCGTCGACCAGTAGGACGCGGATCCGGCCGCGTTCGGCGGACAACAATTCGGGATCGACGGCGAACGCTTCCAGTGCGGCGCCGACCAATTCGGCGGCGCCCAACGCGGGCGTGGTGGCCTCCGGCGCGGCCGTGCCCACCGCGGCGCGCAGCAGCATCACCTGCTCGTACTGGCGTGCGAATTGGCCGGCCGCGGTCCATTCCGGCCGCCGGCAACGACGGCCCAGCCGCTCCAGCTCCTGGGGATCCACGCCGCGTTCGGCGCAGCGGGCCAACAGGTTTCGCAGCTCGGTGGCGAAGCCGGCGGTGCTCAGCGCGGGTCGCAGCTGGGCCGGCCAGGCCGTCGTGGCGCGCGGTCCGTCTTCGAGGTCTCCGGCCAGCAACTCCCGGATGATGGCGTCCTGTTCGGCGCTGGTGACCAGCCGCGGGGGCGCCTCGCCGGCGCGCTCGGCGGCGCGCCGCAAGACCGCGTACGCGTACCCGTGCACGGTCCGCACCAGTGGCTCGCTCACGGCGGCCGGGCCTGCGCCGGCGGATCGCGACCGCAACAACGCCGTCGTCAGCGCGCTGCGCTCGGCCATCCCCATCCGGCCGGAACCGGTAAGCAGCAGAACCGATTCCGGGTTGACCCCGGCGTCGATCTGGGCGACCGCGGCGTTGATCAGCAGGCTGCTCTTGCCGGTGCCGGGCCCACCGAGAATACGCAGCTGACCGCGCGCACCCGCGTCTAAGACGGCGTGCGCTTCGGCATCCCACGTGTAAGCCATGACGGCATGACATCACGAGGGTCCGACAGATTCGCCGGCGCGCGACGAAAGCGGGCCCGCAGCAGCTGGTGGTCGGACCCGCCCACGAGGGCGGACAGGATCGAGAGAAAGACGAGCGATCGGTCCCTTTTGAGAACTTTCCAGCCCCGCTGTGAAAGCCCCCACCCGCGCCTGCCCCGGCCGGCAAGGCCGCCAACTCTTACCCTGGAGACCGAAGCGAGGAGCAGACCGGAAGGAGGGGTGCAAGACCATGCAGGACGACGAACGCGGCTTTCCCGTCGACGAGGCGCCCGAAGGCGACGCGGTGGAACAATCGCGGCCCATCGATGCCGACGACGAGACCGGCCTGGACATCGACTACGTGGCCGCCCGGGACCGGGAAGCCAACGAGGCCGACGTGATCGAGCAGGCCTACATCGTGCCCACCGAGGACGATCGGGATGACGACTGGTGAGGACCGCCCGCACGTCGTGATCGAGGCGGCTGGCACCATCGACGGGTGACCGCGAAGTTGCATGTGCACCGCTACGGCCCATCCGGACCGGCGCAGATCCTGGCGCTGCACGGGTTGACCGGCCACGGTCAGCGTTGGCAGCATCTGTCCGGCTTTCTACCCGGAATCGGCATCGCCGCACCGGATCTGGTCGGCCACGGCCGGTCCTCGTGGGCCGCGCCGTGGACCATCGACGCCAACGTCGCGGCGCTGGCCGCGCTGCTCGACGAGCAGCCCGGCACCCCGGTGGTGATCGTGGGCCACTCGTTCGGCGGTGGGCTGGCGATGCACCTGGCCGCGGCCCGCCCCGACCTGGTGGCGGGGCTGCTGCTGCTCGACCCGGCGGTCGGGCTGGACGGCGACTGGATGCGCGAGATAGCCGAGGCGATGCTGTCCTCGCCCGACTATCCGGACGCCGAGGAGGCGCGCCAGGAGAAGGTGCACGGCTCGTGGTCCGATGTCGAGCCCGCCCTGCTGGACGCCGAGGTGGACGAGCATCTGATCGCGCTGCCGGGCGGGCGCTACGGCTGGCGGGTCAGTTTGCCGGCGATGATGGCGTACTGGAGCGAGTTGGCCCGCGACACCGTGCTGCCGCCGGCGAAGACCCCGACCGTCCTGGTGCGGGCCAAGCGCACCACCCCGCCCTATGTCACCGACGAACTCATCGACGACTTGGCGCGGCGGTTGGGATCGAATTTCCGGCTGCTGGATTTCGACTGCAACCACATGGTCCCCTACGCCAAGCCCGACGAGGTCGCCGCGTTGACGCGCGAACTGCTGGAAGCGCGCTGAGGATGGCGCAGGTGACCGACGAGCAGGTCGAGCGGGTGCGTGCGCTGGTCGCCGCGATTCCGTCCGGCCGGGTGGTCACCTACGGCGATATCGCCACTGTCGCAGGGCTTTCCAGCCCGCGCATCGTCGGCTGGATCATGCGGACCGACTCCTCCGACCTGCCCTGGCACCGAGTGATCACCGCCTCCGGGCGCCCGGCGCGGCACCTGACGACCCGGCAGCTGGAGTTATTGCGCGCCGAAGGCGTGCTGGCGACCGACGGCAGGATCGCGCTGCGCGAGGTTCGCTACGAGTTTCCGGACGGACATTAGAGCACCAGCCGGACCAGCGCCGCGGTGCGGGCCAGGCCGGGGAACGCCTCGGCCGTGGACCGCGGGTGCAGCGCATGCACCGCGAGGCGGAACATCAACGCCCGCAACAACATCTGCGGCCACTCCGGCAGGGCGTTCCAGCGCTCGATCAGGCCGTCGTCGGCCTCCCCCCAGGACAGCGCGTCGATGACGACCACGCCGGCCGCCCACGAGGCCGGCCGCCAGTACGGGGTGATGTCGGTGATTCCCGGCGCCGCGGTGCCGACGAAAAGCACTGTGCCGTAAAGGTCCCCATGCACCAGCTGGTTGGGGCTCTTGGTCGGCTTACGCAGGGTGGCGAGCTGGTGGAGCAGCTCCACCGACCGCTCGGCGTCCGCCGTCGGCGGGGCCACCCGCGCGCCCGGCGGCACCGACGCCAGCGGCCGTTCCTCCCAGGCCGCCCGATCGGCGGCGATGAAGATGTCGACGTCGCCCCACGGCGCCGTGGGCCCTTGGGTCAGGAATCGGGGCCGGTCCAGTTTGCCCGTCGCCTCGTGCAGACGCACCGCCGCGGAGACGACTTCGTCATGGCGGGGCTCCGGTGTCCCGGCGACGAAGGTGTCCGCCCGCCAGCCGGAAACGACGTAGCGCCCGTCGGTCGAACGGACCGGACGGGCCAGGCGAACGCCGTCGACGAACAGGGTCTCCCGGACTCGCGCGGACCAAGCCGCGCGGGCGTTGTCGGCCACCAGCGACAAGACGACCTCGCCGCACCGCCAGCCGCCCTCCCAGCTGGCCCCCAGATAGACAGGTTTAACGCCGGCCAAACCAAACGCCGACAGCACATGATCTGGCGGTGGCTCGACTGTCACACCGGTACTCTAAACGAGTCCAACAAGCGGCGATCGCAAGCGCGGCGAAGCCGGGCGCGGCGGGTCGCCGCAGTCCAACAGGCGTTCCCGGGTCAGTACATGGTCATGTCGGGCTGCATCTGCTGCGCCCATGCCACGATCCCGCCCTGCAAATGCACCGCGTCGGCGAACCCGGCCTTGCGCAGCACCGCCAGCGCCTGAGCCGAGCGCACCCCGGTTTTGCAGTACAGCACCGGCAGGCGGTCCTGCGGCAGCTTTGCCAGACCCTCGCCGGAATTGATCAACGACTGCGGAATCAGCTGGGCCCCGTCGATGTGCACGATGTCGAACTCCACCGGCTCACGCACGTCGATCAGGGCCAACTCCTTGCCGGAATCCAGCCAGTCGCGCAATTCCCGCGGGGTGATGGCCGACGCGTCGTCCTGGACGGGCCCGGGCACCGCGCCGCACAACTGCTCGTAGTCGACGAGCTCGGTGATCGTCGGCCTCGACGCCTCGGACGGATCGCGGCGGATCGCGATGGTGCGGTAGGTCATCTCCAGCGCGTCGTAGATCATCAGCCGGCCCAGCAGCGAGTCACCGAGCCCGGTAATCAGTTTGATCACTTCGGTGCTCATCACCGAGGCGATGGAGGAGCAGACGATGCCCAGCACGCCGCCCTCGGCGCAGGACGGGACGGAGCCGGGCGGCGGCGGCTCGGGGTAGAGGTCGCGATAGTTGAGTCCGCGCCCGTCGGGGGCGTCCTCCCAGCACACCGAGACCTGGCCCTCGAAGCGGTAGATCGACCCCCACACGTAGGGCTTCTTCGCCAGCACCGACGCGTCGTTGACCAGGTACCGGGTCGCGAAGTTGTCGGTGCCGTCGACGATCAGGTCGTAGTGGCCGAACAGCTCGACGGCGTTGGTGGAATCCAGGCGGAACTCGTGTAGCCGCACGTCGACGAGGGGGTTGATCGCGGCGATGGAGTCGCGCGCCGACTGGGCCTTGGACCGTCCGATGTCGGCCACCCCGTGGATGATCTGGCGCTGCAGATTCGACTCCTCGACCACGTCGAAATCGACGATGCCGATGGTGCCCACGCCGGCGGCCGCCAGGTAGAGCAGCGTCGGCGCGCCCAGCCCGCCCGCGCCGATCACCAGCACCCGGGCATTCTTGAGCCGCTTCTGACCGTCGGGGCCCAGGCCGGGGATGATCAGGTGCCGACTGTAGCGGGCAACCTCGTCGTCACTGAGCTGGTCTGCGGGTGCCACCACAGGCGGCAGCGGCGTTGTCACTGCGAAACATCTCCTCGGTCGGCCTGGCGGTACGCGTCGTCTACCAACCATCACAGCAGCCCATGGCGGGCGCGGCAACGACGCGGCGGTCCGCTAGGCGATCGGGTACGGCCAGGGATTGAACCGGCAGGTCTTCCCGTCGGCCTTGACGATGTCGGGATCGAACTGGGCGGCGTCGTTGTTCGACGTCGAGAAGGTCTGCTGCATCATCACCGGCGCCAGGGCGCCCTGCTGCTCGCACGGCTCGTGGTGCAGGTATCCGATGGCGTGGCCGACCTCGTGGTTGATCACGTACTGGCGGTAGGAGCCGATGTCGCCTTCGAACGGCACGGCTCCCCGTATCCAGCGCGCCTCGTTGATGAAGACCCGCGCCTCGCGGTTGGCGCCGAATACCGGGTTGTAGCAAGAGGTCTCGAGCCGGAATTCGTAGCCGCACCCCTCGCGCACGGTCACCGGGGACACCAGCGAGATCCGAAAGTCGGGTTTGCCGTTGTCGATCCGGATGAACGCGAACTGCGGGTTGTGCGTCCAGCCCTTCGGGTTGCCCAGCGTCTGCTCGACCATCTGGGCGAAGGAGTCGTCGCCGCCGAACATGGTCGGGTCGATGCCGTTCTCCACTTCGACGGTGTACCTGAACACCTTTGCGGTGCCCTGGCCGATCTGCGGTGTGGTGCCGGGCACGACGTGCCAGGTCTTGTCGCCCGCTTCGGTGAACGGGCCACCGTCGGGCAGGGTCCCCGCCGGCAGGTTGGCGTCGAACGCGGCGAGCCCGCGCGGCGGGGCGTCGATGATCGTGGTGCCCACCGCGCCGATCGCCGGCAGACTCTGGAGGGGCTGGCCGGCCGTCGGCTTCGGCGCGCCCGCGCCGGTCACCGTCTGGTACATCACCACCGCGGTGAGCACCACCAGGACGGGTAGGGCGTACGCGCGCCACCCGTAGGTGGAAACGAACCGCCCCAGCCAGGTCTGTTTGCGCCATTGGCGCGGCCGCTCACGGTCCGCCCGGACCCGTCCGGCTTCCCGCGCCAGGGGGTCGCGCAGCGCCCGCAGCGGCTCGCGCCACTCGTCGCGCAGCACCGGCACGCGACCTGTGCTGCGCGGGGGCCGCGGGGACGTCATTTCCCCAGGATTACACAGCCCGGCACCCGCGCCGTCCGTGGCGCGCCCGAATCCGCCGTCCGACACCGCTTCTGCCTGCGGCGACGACCGCGATGACGGTCGCATCGAGCGGACGGGTAGTAAGGTCTTTTCCACGGGCTGCGAGCGGCTGACCCGGTTTACCGATGGCCGGCCGCCGATAATCAGATGAGGGATCGATGAGCGAACTCGCCAAGGTGCCGGCGCGCCGCGCCGTCAGATCGGCTGACCGCGGTCGGCCGGCGGACGGATCCGCGGTTTCCAACCGGCGGGGCAACCGGTTGCCCCGTGACGAGCGGCGCGGTCAATTGCTCATCGTGGCCAGCGACGTGTTCGTCGACCGCGGCTACCACGCGGCGGGCATGGACGAGATCGCCGACCGTGCCGGGGTCAGCAAACCCGTCCTGTACCAACACTTTTCGAGCAAGCTCGAGCTGTACCTGGCGGTGCTGGCGCGGCACGTGGAGAACCTGGTCTCGGGTGTTCAGAATGCGCTGAGCACGACCACCGACAACCGGCGCCGGTTGCACTCCGCGGTGCAGGCGTTCTTCGATTTCATCGAGCACGACAGCCAGGGTTACCGGCTGATCTTCGAGAACGACTACGTCACCGAACCCGAGGTGGCCGCCCAGGTGCGCGTCGCCACCGAATCCTGCATCGACGCGGTCTTCGCGTTGATCAGTGAGGATTCCGGGCTGGACCCACACCGGGCCCGGATGATCGCGGTCGGGCTGGTCGGCATCAGCGTCGACTGCGCCAGGTACTGGCTGGACTCGGACCGCCCGATCTCCAAGGCGGACGCCGTCGACGGCACCGTCCAGTTCGCCTGGGGTGGACTGTCACACGTGCCGCTGACCCGCTCTTAATGCCCCTTGCCGGCGTGCTTGCCGGATTCGGCGCTGATCCCGAAGCCCACCCGGCGCGCGTCGGCGACGCCGATCTCGACGTACGCGATCTTGGTGGTGTGAATCAGGAAGCGGCGGCCCCGCTCGTCGCTCAGGCGCAGCAGGCCCGACCCGTCGCTCAGCGCGGCGCTGACCAGCTCTTCGATCTCTGCGGGCGTCTGGGTGCTGGAAAGGACCAGCTCGCGCGGACTATCCGTGATACCGATCTTGACCTCCACGGTCACCCCTTCCATGGGTCTTGCAGTCTTGCGCAGGTATTTGAAGTCCCGGCCCTGTCAGCAGCAGGCTAGTTGACGCGGCTGGCCCCCACCTCCCCGCGTCCCCCCACTTCGCGGTGAGCGAAACCCGGTCGCAGCGCGGTAACGATTCGCTTGCAGGTTGTCTCACACACCCGCGCGATACCCGATCCGTGCTTTCACATGGCTAACTTCGGCAACATGGGTACCACACTGCCGCACCTTGACGACAGGATCCGGGACTACCCCGACGACGACGTTGACGACGCCTGCGAAACCGATCCCCACCTGAACGCCGACTACAACTGGACGGGCTGGCCCGCCGACTCGCGCTGGCGTCCCGCCACGGCGGTGGTGGGCGCGGTGGTAGCCCTGGGCGCCATCGCCACCGCGGTCATCATCAACAGCGGCGACAGCGCGTCGACCAAGGCCACGCTGGGTGCACCCGCTCCCCACCCGTTGACCTCGGCACCCGCGACGACTAAGGCCTCCGCGCCGCCCAAGGCCTCCCCCGGCCCGTCCCAACTGCCGGCCGAGACCTTCACGACCGTCACCACGCCCAGCGCCCCGCCCGTCGCACCGCCGGCGGTGGCCGCGCCCACCGTCGCGCCGCCGCTCGCCGCGGCGCCGCCGACGGCCGCGCTGAACCCGCGCACCGTGCTCTACAGCGTGAACGGGACCAAGCAGCTGCTGGACCTGGTCAACATCGTCTACACCGACGCGCGGGGCGTGCCGCAGACCGAGTTCAACGTGTCGCTGCCGTGGTCGAAGGTCGTGGTGCTGAACCCGGGCGTGCAGACCGAATCGGTCGTCGCGACCAGCTTCTACGGTCAGCTCAGCTGCTCGATCTTCAACGCCGCCGGTCAGCGGGTCGTCGCGTCGACCGACGCCTCGAACATGGCGACCTGCGCGCGCTGAGTCCGACGGCCGTGACCCGCTGCGCCCGGCTGCGCCGCGCTTGCGATCACGGCAGCCTCAGCTCAGGCCCAGTTCGTGCATGCGCCGGTCGTGGGTCTGCTGCATCCGGTCGAAGAACGCGTTGAGCTGGCCCAGGCCCCCCGCGCTCGCCATCACCAGGTCGACCAGCTCGTCGTGGTCGGCCAGCAGGTACTGGGCCTGCGTGATCGCTTCGCCGAACAGGCGGCGTGACCACAGCGCCAGCCGGCTGCGCTGCTTGCCGCTGGACGTCACCGCGGCGCGCACCTCGGCGACGACGAACTGCGAGTGCCCGGTTTCCGACAGCGCCGCGCGCACCACGTCTGCAACCTCGTCGGGCAGACCGTCGGCGATCTCCAGGTACAGATCGGCCGCCAGGGCGTCGCCCACGTAGGTCTTCACCAAGGCCTCCAGCCACGTGCTGGGCATCGTCAGCCGGTGGTAATTCTCCAGCGCCGAGACGTACTTAGACATTGCCGGCACCACGTCGACGCCGCGGCCTTCCAGCGCGTCGCGCAGCTGCTCGTAGTGCTGCATCTCGGCGGCGGCCATGCTGGCCATCGAGATCCGTCCGCGCAGGTCGGGGGCCATCCTGGCCTCATCGGTGAGCCGGTAGAACGCGGCGATCTCGCCGTAGGCCAGGACCGCGAACAACTCGTTGACACCCGGGTGATCGGCCGACAGCCGCGGGGCGGAGGAATCGTCGATTGGGTCGGCGTCCAGATCGGCTTGGGAGGGCTGGCAGGAGGGCCGGGTCATGGCAACACTGTAGTCGGCTGACTTAGCGGAAAATGGGACCCAGCTGTCGACCAGCTATCATGTAGGTAGATGGCGGCTGTATTTGAGCCGTAATTGTTTTTTTCAAGCCGCTATCGGCGAAATGTGCGTGCACAGCTGGCCCGCCCTGACTGGGCCCTCCCAGACTGAGCCAGGGCCGGCGACTCGGCGACGTATTCGGAGTCGGAACTCGTGCGCGCGTGACCGCGACAGAGAAATACCGACACCAACCGAACGTCACCGAGAGGCTACTTACCCACGCATGACCACACCCACCAGCACAACTGAACTGACCTTTGCGCAACTCGGCGTCCGCGACGAAATCGTGCGCGCGCTCGCCGAAAAAGGGATCGAAAGCCCATTTGCCATCCAAGAACTGACCCTGCCGATGGCGCTGGCCGGCGACGATCTGATCGGCCAGGCCCGCACCGGCATGGGTAAGACCTTCGCCTTCGGCGTGCCGCTGCTGCAGCGCATCACGTCCGCCACCGCCGCTCGCCCGCTCAACGGCACGCCGCGGGCCCTGATCGTGGTCCCCACCCGCGAGCTGTGCCTGCAGGTCACCGATGACCTGACGCTGGCGGCCAAGCACCTGACCGCAGATGGTGGCCGACCGCTATCGGTGGTGCCCATCTATGGCGGGCGCCCCTACGAACCCCAGATCGAGGCGCTGCGCGCCGGCGCCGACGTCGTGGTGGGCACCCCCGGCCGACTGCTCGACCTGAGCCAACAGAACCACCTGCAACTGGGCGGGCTGTCGGTGCTGGTGCTCGACGAGGCCGACGAGATGCTCGACCTGGGCTTCCTGCCCGACATCGAGCGCATCCTGCGCCAGATCCCGACCGACCGGCAGTCCATGCTGTTCTCGGCGACCATGCCGGACCCGATCATCACGCTGGCCCGCACCTTCATGAACCAGCCCACCCACATCCGGGCCGAAGCGCCGCACTCGGCCGCCACCCACGACACCACCGTGCAGTACGTCTACCGGGCCCACGCCCTGGACAAGGTGGAGCTGGTCAGCCGCGTGCTGCAGGCCGAGGGGCGCGGCGCGACGATGATCTTCACCCGCACCAAGCGCACCGCGCAGAAGGTGGCCGACGAGCTGGCCGAGCGCGGCTTCACCGTCGGCGCCGTGCACGGCGACCTCGGCCAGGCGGCGCGCGAGAAGGCGCTCAAGGCGTTCCGGACCGGCGAGATCGACGTGCTGGTCGCCACCGACGTGGCCGCCCGCGGCATCGACATCGACGACATCACCCACGTCATCAACTACCAGATCCCCGAGGACGAGCAGGCCTACGTGCACCGCATCGGCCGCACCGGCCGCGCCGGTAAGACCGGTATCGCGGTCACCCTGGTGGACTGGGACGAGCTACCCCGCTGGTCACTGATCGACAAGGCGCTGGGGCTGGACTGCCCGGAGCCGGCCGAGACCTACTCCAATTCTCCGCACCTCCACGCCGAGCTCGGCATCCCCGCCGAGGCCGGGAGCACGGTGGGTTCGGCCCGCAAGGCGCAGGGCCAGCGCCGCAGCAGCGGACGTGACGGCCAGAAGCCCGACCAGAAGTCCGAGCGGCCCGCGCGCCGCTCCGGCACCCGCCGCCGCACCCGTGGCGGCCAGCCCGTCACCGCGCACCCGTCCAGCAACGGGGCCGCGAGCAGCAACGGCGAGGCCACCGCGGAAACGCCGGCCGCCCCGCCCCCGGGCAACGCCGGCTCCACCCGGCGCCGCCGCCGGCGTCGTAAGCCCGCCGAGGGGCAGTCCGCCGCGGCTACGCCGAACAACTAACGGCCCGCGCCGCCGCATGGTCAGACCCGAGCGCCGCACCAAGGGCGACATGCTCGCCGCCGCGGCCATCGCGGTCGTCGTCGCCGCGGTCGCCGCGCTGATCTGGTGGAGCAGCGACGCCCGGGCCACCAGCAGCCGGCCCGCGGCCGTGCCCGCACCCAACCCGGCGCCGGCCAAGCAGGTGCCGGCCGGGCTGAGGCAGCTGTGGAGTGCCGCCAGTCCGGCGACCACCGCCCCGGTGGTCGCCGGCGGCGAGGTCGTCACCGCGGCGGGCCGCCGGATCGACGGGCGCGATCCCGACACCGGCCAGTCCCGCTGGAGCTACGCCCGCGACATCGACCTGTGCGGTGTCACCTGGCTGTACCGCTACGCGGTCGGGGTCTACCGCGACGACCGCGGCTGCGGGCAGGTGAGCACCCTGGACGGTTCCACCGGTCGCCGGGGGCCGGCCCGCAGCGGCTACGCCGATCCGCGGGTGCGGCTTTCTTCCGACGGCATGACGGTGTTGTCCGTCGGCGACACCCGGCTGGAGCTGTGGCGTTCGGACATGGTCCGGATGCTGGCCTACGGCGAGACCGACGCCCGGGTGAAGCCCTCGACGCGCGGACTGCACTCCGGATGCAAGCTGATCTCGGCCGCGGCCAGCTCGCAGGCGGTGTCGGTGCTGGAGAGCTGCGCGAACCATGCCGACGTGCAGCTGGTGCTGTTGCGTCCGGGCAAGGACGACGACGAGCCGCAGCAACACATCGTCGCCGAACCGGGGATCGCGCCGGATGCGGGCGCGCGGGTGCTGACCGTCGCGGAGAACACCACGGCGGTGTACCTGCCCGCGCCGCAGCCCCGAGTGGACGTCATCGACCAAACCGGGGCGACCGTGTCGAGCACCCCGCTGCCCAAGCCGCCGTCGCGCTCGGCGGTGGTCTCCCATCCTGGCAGCCAGTTCACCTGGTGGACGGGCGATTCGCTGATGGTTTTCGACGCGAACACGCTGGCCCTGCGCTACACCATCGCGGCGGGTGACAAGACGGCGCCGTTGGGGCCCGGGGTGATGATGGCGGGCCGGCTGCTGGTGCCGGTCACCGGGGCGATCGGGGTCTACGACCCGCTCAGCGGCGCCAACGAACGCTACATTCCGGTGGACCGCTCGACGAGCGTCCCGCCGGCCGGCAAACCGGTGTTTCCCGCCGTGATCGGGTCGCGGGTGCTCGAACAGCGCGGCGACACTTTGGTCGCGCTGGGCTGAACCGGCCCGGTCAAACCTCGACGGCGAACGTCGGCAGCGGCTTGCCGCTCTTCCAGTGCTTGAGCAGCGCCGCCGCCAGATCGGCGTAGGCCACCGCGCCCTTGTTCTTGCGACCGGCCATCACCGACGAGCCCGAGGCGCTGGCCTCGGCGAATCGCACGGTACGCGGGATCGGCGGGGCCAGCACCGGCAGGTTGTAGCGGTCGGCGACGTCGAGCAGGACGTCGCGGGTGTGGGTGGTGCGCGAGTCGTACAGCGTCGGCAGGGCGCCGAGCATGCGCAACTCCGGGTTGGTGATCTGCTGGACATCGGCGACCGTGCGCAGGAACTGGCCGACGCCGCGATGCGCGAGCGTCTCGCACTGCAGCGGCACGATGACCTCGTCGGCCGCCGTGAGGCCGTTGAGGGTGAGCACACCCAGCGACGGCGGGCAGTCGATGATCACCACGTCGAACTGGTCGCCGAGCTTGGTCAGGGCGCGCTTGAGCGCGTATTCGCGCCCGGCCCGCATCAGCAGCATCGCTTCGGCGCCGGCCAGGTCAATGTTGGCCGGCAGCAGCGTCATTCCCTCCGCCGTCTCGACCAGCGCGGCGTTGGGCTCGACCTCACCGAGCAGCACCTCGTGCACGGACACCGGTAGCTTGTCGGGATCCTGGCCCAGCGAGAAGGTCAGGCAGCCCTGCGGATCGAGGTCGACCAGCAGCACCCGTTTCTTCTCGTCCACCAACGCCGCCCCCAGCGACGCGACCGTGGTCGTCTTGGCGACACCGCCCTTCTGGTTGGCCACCGCCAATACCCGTGTCTTACTCACCGGCGCCGCCACCTCATCGCTGCCTCCCCACTGCATCGTCGCGTGCGGTTTACAGTGCCATCCTGGCATGTTCGCCCGCCGTGCGCTTCGGCCCGAGCAACCACCGCGAGTCGTCCGGCAGAATCAGTCGATATGGGCTTGCACAATCACCGTCTGGTGCTGCTGCGCCACGGCGAGACCGAGTGGTCGAAATCGGGCCGGCACACCGGCCGCACCGAGGTCGAACTGACCGACGCCGGCCGAACGCAGGCCAAGCTGGCCGGCGGGGTGCTCGGCGAACTCAAACTCGTTGACCCGCTGGTGATCAGCAGCCCGCGGCAGCGTTCCCTGACCACCGCGGAGCTGGCCGGGCTGTCCGTCGACGAGGTGTCCGAGCTGCTGGCGGAGTGGGACTACGGCTCCTACGAGGGCCTGACCACGGAGCAGATCCAGGAAACGGTGCCCGATTGGCTGGTGTGGACGCACGGCTGCCCGGGCGGCGAGACCGTCGCCCAGGTCAGTGAGCGCGCCGACACAGCCGTCGCGACGGCGCTGCAGCACATGGAGTCGCGCGACGTGGTCTTCGTCAGCCACGGCCACTTCTCCCGCGCGGTGATCACGCGCTGGGTCGAGCTGCCGCTGGTCGAGGGCAGCCGGTTCGGCATGATCACCGCGTCGATCGCGGTCTGCGGGTTCGAGCACGGGGTGCGGCAGCTGCGCGCGCTCGGATTGACCGGTCAGTGAGCGGCGACGACGACGACGTGCGCCGCGCAGCGGCGCGAGAAGGAGTCGAGCATCTGAATCGCGAACCGCCGTTCGCGCTGTGCGGGCCGGCCCGGACTCTGATCGCCGACGGGGTGCGGCGGCGCTACGACGAGGTGGGTGCCGCGCAGGCGGCATTGCGCACGGGTGAGACGTCGATTGTGTTGGGCGCGTTGCCCTTTGACGTCACCCGGCCGGCCGCTTTGCTGACGCCGGAGGCGGTGGACGCCACGGATGGGCCGCCGGACTGGCCGGCCGACGGGCTGCCGCCGGTGCGAGTGGCCGAAGCCGTGCCGCCGCCGGCGGACTACCGGGACCGGATCCGCCGGGCGTGCGAGCAGCTCGCCGCGGCCGACAATCCGCTGGACAAGGTGGTGTTGGCCCGCGCGCTGCGGCTGGTCGCCGAGGCCCCGCTGGATGCGCGGGTGATCCTGCGCCGGCTCATCGCCGCGGACCCGGCGGCCTACGGCTACCTCGTCGACCTGACCGCCGCCGGCGACGAGCACGCGGGTACGGCGCTGGTGGGCGCCAGCCCCGAGCTTCTGGTGGCGCGCAGCGGCGACCGCGTCCAGTGCCGGCCGTTCGCCGGCTCGGCGCCACGCGCCGTCGACCCGCGGACCGACGCCGCCAACGGCGCCGCGCTGGCCGCCTCGGCCAAGAACCGGCACGAGCACCAGCTGGTCATCGAGACCATCAGGGCCGCCCTGGAACCGCTGTGCGACGACCTGTCCATCGCCGCCGAACCGCAGCTGAGCAGCACCGCCACCGTCTGGCATCTGTGCACGCCGATCACGGGCCGCCTGCGTGACACGTCAAGCACCGCAATCGATTTGGCGCTGGCAATGCACCCCACCCCGGCGGTCGGCGGGGTCCCGACCAAGGCCGCGATGGGGCTGATCGCCGAATTGGAAGGCGACCGCGGGTTCTACGCCGGGGCGGTGGGCTGGTGCGACGCCCGCGGCGACGGGCTCTGGGTGGTGTCGCTGCGCTGCGCGCAGCTGTCGGCCGACCGGCGCAGCGCGCTGGCGCGGGCCGGCGGCGGCATCGTCGCCGAGTCCGACCCCGACGAGGAAGTGGCCGAAACGACAACGAAATTCGGCACGATCCTCAACGCCCTGGGCGTAGAGCAGTGAGCCGGCACATCCGTCGCGCCGCGCCGCAGGACGCCGCCGCGATCACCGAAATGATTTACGCCCTGGCCGAATTCGAGCACGCCGACGATCAGTGCACGGTCACCGAAACACAGATCTCGACTGCGCTTTTCGGTGACCTGCCGACGGTGTACGGGCACGTCGCCGAGGTGGGCGGCGAGATCGCGGCGATGGCACTGTGGTTCGTCAACTTCTCCACCTGGGACGGCGTGGCGGGCATCTATCTGGAAGACCTGTTCGTGCGTCCGGAGTTCCGCCGCCGCGGGCTGGCCCGGGCGCTGCTGGCCGCGCTGGCGTCCGAATGCCTGCAGCACGGCTACACCCGGCTGTCCTGGGCGGTGCTGAACTGGAACGCCGACGCCATCACCCTCTATGACGGCATCGGCGGTGAGCCGCAGAACGAATGGACGACCTACCGGCTGTCCGGCGCGCCGTTGGCGGGACTGGCGGAATCGCCCTGATCGCCGGCGGCCCAGCGCACCGCGGCGGGACTGAACAGCAATCCGAGCACGATCAGCGCCACCGCGCCCGCCGGAATCCCGAAGCCCGGCTGATGTGATCCGACCGCGAGGTACCAGGCCACCGGCAGCAACAGCAGCTGGGTGATGACGGCCAGCCCGCGGCCCCACCGCTTGCCGAGGATCAGCGCGCGCCCTGCGGCGATCACCCCGGCACCGACCAAGACGAACCAGCCCGCCGTCGCCAGGCCGTTGACCACCTGCTGGTCGGCCCCGGCGATGCCCCGCACCACCAACACCACCGCCACGATCAGCGCCGCAATCCCCTGCAGCACAACGATCTGACCGGCGCGGCGAACGGCGGTCGGGGCGGCTGGCGGTGTCACAGCGTCAGCGTAGTCAGGGCGGTTGCCCGTCCCCCGCCGGTTCCCCCACAGCGTGGGCTTAGGCGGTCCGCATAAGCTCGTGCCTCATGCGGGCCGTGCTGATCGTCAACCCCACAGCGACTTCCACCACCCCTGCCGGTCGCGACCTGCTGGCCCACGCGCTCAAAAGCCGGCTGCAGCTCACTGTCGAACACACCAACCACCGCGGTCATGGCACCGAACTCGCGCAGAAGGCCGTCGCGGACGGCGTCGATCTCGTGGTGGTGCACGGCGGCGACGGCACGGTGAGCGGAGTGGTCAACGGCCTGCTCGGCCGGCCGGGACCGCTGCCGAGTGGCCCGATGCCGGCGGTGGCCGTCGTTCCCGGCGGTTCGGCGAACGTGCTGGCGCGGTCCCTGGGCATCTCCGCGGATCCGGTAGCGGCGACCAACCAGCTCATCCAGCTGCTCGACGACTACCAGCGGCGCCGCGCCTGGCGGCGGATCGGGCTGATCGACTGCGGCGAGCGCTGGGCCGTGTTCAACACCGGCATGGGCGTCGACGCCGAGGTCGTAGCGGCCGTCGAGGCCGAACGCGACAAGGGCGGCAAGGTTTCGGCGTGGCGCTACATCCGCGCGTCGGTGCCCGCCGTCTGGGCGTACACCCGCCGCGAGCCGATGCTGACGCTCGAACTTCCCGGCCGCGAACCCATTCGCGGGGTCAGCTTCGCGTTCGTCTCGAACTCCAGCCCGTGGACGTTCGCCAACGAACGGCCGGTGTGGACCAACCCCGGCTGCAGCTTCGAGTCGGGCCTCGGGGTGTTCGCACCCACCACCATGAAGCCGATCCCCACACTGCGAATCGTGCGGCAGATGTTCGCCAAACGGCCCGCGTTCAACTTCAAGCACCTCATCAACGAGGACGACCTGCCATGCCTGCGAGTTACCTCCACCGGAGGCCCCGTCGCCTGCCAGTTCGACGGCGATTACCTCGGCGTGCGCGAAACCATGACGTTCCGCGCGGTCCCGGATGCGCTCGCGGTGATCGCTCCCCCTCAGCAGAAATGGCGCTGACCTGCGGTAATGATGCCCCACGGGCGCGTGCCCGGAAAATTTCTCGGGAGGCGGCCCGTGGAGTGTAGTACAACTGAGTAAGGGCTTGGCTACGAGATGATCAAAGTGAGATAGCCCACGAGCGAACTCACACTATTGACATCTGTTGAGCCTGTGAAACGATCAAAAGGTTGCATGCAGAGAGTTTTACGTAGGAGTCCGGACTCCTTTTATTCTGCACGCGTAAAACAGCCGAAGAAAAATGGCCGTGCGCCTTGCTGCGCACTTAGTGAGGAGTAAAGACGTATGGATTGGCGCCACAAGGCGGTCTGTCGTGACGAAGACCCGGAGCTGTTCTTCCCGGTAGGGAACAGCGGCCCGGCTCTCGCGCAGATCGCTGACGCGAAACTGGTCTGCAATCGGTGCCCGGTGACCACAGAGTGCCTCGGTTGGGCCCTGAACACGGGCCAGGACTCGGGCGTCTGGGGCGGCATGAGCGAAGACGAGCGACGCGCACTGAAGCGTCGCAACGCCCGGACGAAGGCCCGCAGCGGGGTATAACGCGCATAACGCAAACGGTGCGGCCTCGACGAAAGTCGGGGTCGCACTTTTGCGTGCGGGTTCTCCCACGACGCGCCTACAGCAGCAAACGGGTTCGCCGGCCGATCGGTACCCGTAGCACCACGTCGGTGCCGGTGACCGGCGCCTGACGCATGCCCAGGGTGCCGTCGAGCTCGGCCGACACCAGGGTCCGCACGATCTGCAGGCCGAGGCTGTCCGAGGTCTCCAGGCTGAATCCGTCCGGCAGTCCGCGACCGTCGTCGTGCACCACCACGTCGAGCCAGCGCGCGGAGCGTTCGGCGCGGATCGTCACCGAACCTTCGGCGACCGCCGGGTCAAAGGCGTGTTCGATCGCGTTCTGCACCAATTCGGTGATCACCATGATCAGCGCGGTGGCCCGGTCGGAGTCCAGCACACCCAGGTCGCCGACCCGGTTGATGCGGATCGGCCGATCCACCGACGCCACGTCGTTCATGATCGGCAGGATCCGGTCGATCACCTCGTCGAGGTTGACTTGCTCGTCCACCGACATCGACAGCGCGTCGTGCACCAGCGCGATCGACGACACCCGGCGCACCGACTCGATGAGGGCCTCCCGCCCCTCGGCGTTGACGGTCCGGCGGGCCTGCAGGCGCAACAGCGCAGCCACGGTTTGCAGGTTGTTCTTCACCCGGTGGTGGATCTCCCGGATGGTGGCGTCCTTGGAGATCAGGGCCCGGTCGCGGCGCTTGACCTCGGTGACGTCGCGGATCAGCACCGCCGCGCCGGCGCTGACGCCGTCGACCATCAGCGGCAGCGTGCGCAGCAGCACGGTGGCTCCCCCGGCGTCGACCTCCATGCGCATGCTGCGCCCGCCGGCCACCAGGTCGCGCACGTGCTCGGCCACTTCCTCCGCCTCGAACGGGTCGGAGATCAGCGGGCGGGTGACCTCGATCAGGTTGTGCCCCTCCAGCTCGGTGGTCAGGCCCATCCGGTGGTAGGCCGACAGCGCGTTGGGGCTGGCGTAGTCGACGACGCCGTGCACGTCGAGGCGGATGAAGCCATCGCCGGCCCGCGGGGTGGAGCGGGACATGACCACGTCGCCCACGTCGGGAAAGGTCCCCTCGGCGAGCATCTGGACCAGGTCGCTGGCGCACTCCCGGTAGGCGATCTCCAGCTGACCGGACGCACGGTCGGCCGCCAACGCGGTCTGATGATGGGTGAGCACGGCCACCACCTTGCCGCCGTAGCGCACCGGAGACGCCTCGACGTGGGTGCCGGGCAACCACGAATCTTCAGGTCCCGCAATGTCATTCCGATTGGCGGTGCCGGACGCGAACGTCTCGGCGACGAGCTCCAACCGGTCGGATGCGACGGCGGTGCCCACCGCGTCGGTCTGCAGCGCCGTAGGCGCCGTGTTGGGCCGGCACTGCGCCACACAGACCAGCACACCGTCGTCGCGGCGCACCCACATCAGGTAGTCGGCGAACGACAGGTCCGCCAACAGCTGCCACTCCCCTACCACCGCGTGCAGGTGGTCCACCGCATTGCCCGGCAGCATGGTGTGTTCGGCGAGCAGATCACCGAGAGTTGACATCGCTTACTCCCCGGGTCGTTCCCCGGCGGCTGGTTGGGACGGCCCGACGGCTAGCTGATCACCGCGATGAGGTCGCCCGCCTGAATGACGTCGCCCACCGACACGCTGACCTTGCTGACGGTGCCGCCGACTTCGGCCAGGACGGGGATCTCCATCTTCATCGACTCCAGCAGCACCACGATGTCGCCTTTGCCGATCTGGTCACCCTCGTTCACAACGACTTCGAGCACGCTGGCCACGATCTCGGCACGCACATCCTCCGCCATCTTCACCCCACTCGTCTCGGCCTTCGCGCAGGCTGGCTGCTGGTCATCACGGTTCTATCAGGCCCATCAGGCTCGGATACATCGAACCACAGGACCCCTCGGGGCCGCGGCGCACGTGCCTCGAGCGGTCCGCGCGAGGGCGAAGACACTGCATAGGACGTCTCGTGAGAGAATGGCCGTCAAGCCGACGGGCGCCGGGCGCCTCGTTCGACAAGCAATCACGGAGGTTTTACATCATGGCCAAACGAGGCCGTAAGAAGCGCGACCGCAAGCACAGCAAGGCCAACCACGGCAAGCGCCCCAACGCCTGACGGACGCTACTGCGTACCCCGGACGATCGTGGTGCGCCGGATCTCGAGCCGTAGCCGCTCGCGCAATCCCTCGGGGGCCTTCTCGCCCCGGCATTTGGTGGCGATCAACGCCTTGATCCGCTCTTCGAGCCCGTAGTGCTTGAAGCAGCCGGGGCACGCCTCGAGGTGCTGACGCAGCTGCTCGCGGGTGTCCGGGCCGCATTCACCGTCGAGCAGCAGCCAGACCTGGCGGATGACCTCCGCGCAGCCGACGCTGCCGTGGGACTCGTCGTTGGGGCAGGCGTCGGGCGAGGCACCGCCCTGGCCGGAGAGCTCGCTCATGACGACACCTCCTCGTGCGTCTGCTGACCGCGGTTGAAGCCGCGCTCCTTGGCAACGTCGGCCAACAGGCCGCGCAGCTGCCGTCGGCCGCGGTGCAGCCGTGACATTACCGTTCCGATCGGCGTATCCATGATCTCGGCGATTTCCTTATACGGAAAGCCTTCGACGTCGGCGTAGTAGACCGCCATCCGGAATTCCTCCGGCAACGCCGCCAGCGCCTCTTTGATCTCCGAGTCCGGCAGCGCCTCCAGGGCCTCCACCTCGGCCGATCGCAGCCCGGTGGACGAATGCTCGGCGTTGGCGGCCAGCTGCCAGTCGGTGATCTCTTCGGTCGGATACTCCGCGGGTTGGCGCTGCTTCTTGCGGTAGCTGTTGATATAGGTATTGGTCAGGATCCGGTACAGCCACGCCTTGAGATTGGTGCCGGCCCGAAACGAGCGGAACCCCGCATAGGCCTTCACCATGGTCTCTTGCAGCAGATCCTCGGCGTCGGCGGGATTGCGAGTCATGCGCAGCGCGCCGCCGTAGAGCTGGTCCAGCAGGGGAATCGCGTCGCGTTCGAATCGCGCCGTTAATTCCGCGTCCGTCTCTTCGTGCGCCGCGGGCTCGGCAATCTCGGGCCCCGCCGCGCCATCGCGGCCATCTTCAGAGTCGGCCATGTCGATCAACCCGGTCCCTTCTGCGGCGGTGTTACCGGAGAGCATCCAAAGCGCCACCGGACTCGCAAGGAAGCCAGCCAACCGCTCCTCGCCTAACAGGCTCGTCGCCGTTGACACCACGCTGCTCCTCCCAATCTAAAGGCTGACCCCGACACTGTCCGTCCGGGTCCGCTCCACCGCATGTGAGACCGATTGGATCAACACCGCGGGTGACCGCGCTATTTCCGCGGCGCGATCGGTCCGCATGCCGGCCCGGCCGCCCGGTCGGACCCCGATCCGGCCGATGCGGGCGTGGCGTTAGTGTGACGCCATGTCCCTCAACGGCAAGACCATGTTCATCTCCGGCGCCAGCCGCGGTATCGGCCTGGCGATCGCCAAGCGCGCCGCGCAGGACGGCGCCAACATCGCGCTGATCGCCAAGACCGCCGAACCGCACCCGAAGCTGCCCGGCACGGTGTTCACCGCGGCCAAAGAGCTCGAGGAGGCGGGTGGGCAGGCCCTGCCGATCGTCGGGGACGTCCGCGACCCGGATTCGGTGGAGGCGGCCGTGGCCAAGACCGTCGAGCAGTTCGGCGGCATCGACATCTGCGTCAACAACGCGTCGGCGATCAACCTCGGGTCCATCTCCGAAGTGCCGATGAAGCGGTTCGACCTGATGAACGGCATCCAGGTGCGCGGCACTTACGCGGTGTCCCAGGCGTGTCTGCCGCACATGAAGGGCCGGGAGAACCCCCACGTCCTGACGCTGTCACCGCCGGTGCTGCTGGGCCAGGAGTGGCTGAAGCCGACGGCGTACATGATGGCCAAGTTCGGTATGACGTTGTGCGCGTTGGGCATTGCCCAGGAGATGCGCGAGGAGGGCATCGCGTCCAACACGTTGTGGCCGCGCACGCTGGTGGCCACCGCCGCGGTGCAGAACCTGCTCGGCGGCGACGAGGCGATGGGACGCGCCCGTAAGCCCGAGATCTACTCCGACGCCGCTTACGTGGTCCTCAACAAGCCGGCCAAGGAATTCACCGGCAACATGCTGCTGTGCGAGGACGTGCTGGTGGACTCCGGCGTCACCGACCTGTCGACCTACGACTGCATTCCCGGCTCCAAGCTGGGCGTCGACTTCTGGGTGGACGGCGTCAACCCGCCGGGGTACACGGGTCCCTAACCGCCCCAAGACATTACAGTGGCCGCCACACCGGGCATTGCCGCGTTGGTGAAAGCCGGTGTGCCCCACGAAGTCCTGACCTTCGATCACGATCGGCGCGAGCAATCGTTCGGTGCGGAGGCGGTCAGGGCGCTCACCGAGGCCGCCGGCATCGACCCCGGGCAGATCTACAAGACGCTGATCATCGCGGTGCCGGACGGATTGGCGGTCGCCATCGTGCCGGCCACCGCGCGGCTCTCGCTGAAGGCGGCCGCCGCGGCGCTGGGGGTTGCCAGGGCGTCCATGGCCGAAGCCTCGGTCGCCGAAAAGACCACCGGCTACGTCGTCGGTGCGGTGTCGCCGTTCGGTCAGCGCCGAAAGCTGCCGACGGTCGTCGATTCCGGTGCGCTGGCGTGGGAGCGGGTGTTCTGCAGCGCCGGCCGTCGGGGCTGGGAGGTCGCGGTGGCACCGCAGGATCTGATCCGCCTCACCGGCGCGATCACCGCCGATCTGCGCGCTTAGGGCGGGACGCGACGCGCCATGGTTCTCGCCCAATCCCGGGCCGATGGCGGAGGGGCGGCCGTCGAGGCCGGCCGGGTTACCGAGGCGCGACGAGGACAGCTTGCGCGTTGAATCTGTCGTTTGATAGAAATTGGCCCTACTGAGTTATTGAATGGGGGTTCTCGTGACCGTTGAAGCGACCAGCTCAGATACCGCCACCACGGCTGGAGCCCGGGCCCACGCACGAGCCCAACACGGGCGATCTGCGCAGTACATGCGGCACGTGCCCGCGGCTAGCAGCCCGACTGCTCCCGATGACGTGCCCGCCGAACGTCTGGTCTGGTCGGAGACCGTGGCGCCGGGCGGATACACGACCGCCGCATTGGCTCGCGGCACACGCGTCCGATTGTCCGATCCGGACGGCAATGCCTGCGCGAGTCTGTTGCTGCACCGCGCCGGCGCCACCCATGAACGTCTCAACATCGCTGACACGGTCAAGGTGCCCTGGCAGGCCTATGTCACCACCGGGCACCCATTGTTGAGCGGTTTCGGCCGGGTGCTGGCGACGGTCGTCGCCGACACCTCCGGGGCCCACGACGCCCTCACCGGCACCACGACGCTGGCGGGGAACGTGGAGAAGTATGGGGCGGGCACGCCCGAGTCGCCATCCCCGGCCGGACGCCAACTTCTTGCGCTGGGGGCACTCAAACACGATCTGGGCCAACGCGACCTGCCACCCTCACTCTCCTTCTTCCAGGGGGTTCGCGTGAAGTCCGACGGCACTTTCCAGTGGCAGGGGTCCAAAGGCCCGGGTACTCACCTCGACCTCCTGTTGCATGTCGACTGCATCGTTCTTCTCGCCAACACAGCCCACCCGCTGGATCCCCGGCCCGAATTCACCTGCTCTCCCTTACGAATTCACGCCTGGCCCGCCGCGGGCGAACTTGACCTGCTGGCCGCCGGCAAACTGGTCGGACCGCTGGGTCCCGAACACCGCCAAGCCATCGCGAATACCAACGCCGACCTTGCAGCCCGAGGAGTCCTGTGACTACCGCCGCCACCTCCGCCCTAGTTCCCGGGGCCGTGATCCTCGACCAGACCGTCGCCGCACGCACATCGTGGTCCTCAGTGGTCGCCGCCGGAGACGTATTGACCATCGTCGACCTCCACGGCAACCAGGCCGTCGACTGTCTGCTCTACTCGGCGGCGGACACCTCGGTCCGCTACTCCGCGCCAGAGACCATCAGGCGGCAGGGCCGTATCACCCTGACCACCGGGTCAGTGCTGCGCGCCGACACCGGGATGGCGTTGATGACCGTCATCGACGACGAGGTCGGCGCGCACGACACGCTGGGCGGAGCCTGCTCCAAGGAATCCAATACGTTGCGCTACGGCCCGCACACCTGGGCCCAGCACGGATGCAAAGAGAATTTCCTGATCGAAGGTGCCCGTCATGGCCTCGGCGCGCGGGACCTGTCGAGCAACATCAACTGGTTCATGAACGTGCCCGTCGACCCCGACGGCGCGTTGGGGATCGTCGATGGTCTGTCCGCGCCGGGCAAGCGAATCGCGCTCCGCGCCGACGTAGACACGCTGGTCCTGGTGTCGAACTGTCCGCAGATCAACAACCCGTGCAACGGGTTCGACCCCACCCCGGTCCAGATGATCGTGACCCGGCCGGCCCAGGCGGGCGGCGCATGAACCCGCTTGACACGGTCCTGGTCGCCAATCGCGGGGAGATAGCCGTTCGGCTACTGCGGTCTGCGCGGCAGCTCGGCCTCCGCACGGTCGCGGTGTTCTCCGATGCCGACCGCGGGGCGCCCCACGTCCGGTTGGCCGACGAAGCGGTACGCCTGGGCCCGGCCGCGCCGAGCGAAAGCTATCTGAGGGTCGACGCCCTCCTGGAGGCGGCAGCGGCGACCGGTGCCGGCATGATCCATCCGGGTTACGGATTCCTTTCCGAGAACGCCGAATTCGCCACTGCTGTCGAACAAGCCGGCATCGCATTCGTCGGCCCGACCCCGCATCAGCTGCGCGTGTTCGGCAGCAAGCACGCGGCGCGCGAGGCCGCAGTCGCTGCCGGCGTGCCCGTGTCCCCCGGCTCCGGTTTGCTGGACAGCGCCGCGGCCGCGATCACTGCGGCTGAGGACATCGGCTATCCGGTGATGCTCAAGGCCACCGGCGGCGGCGGCGGGATCGGCATGCAGGTCTGCCGGGACGCTCAGGAGCTGCGCTCCGCGTTCGATCGCGTGGCTCGGCTGGCCGAGCGTAGCTTCGGCTCGGCGGGTGTCTTCGTCGAACGGTTCATCGACCACGCGCGCCACCTCGAGGTGCAGATCTTCGGCGACGGCACCGGTCGGGTGCTGTCGCTCGGCGACCGCGACTGCTCACTGCAGCGCCGTAACCAGAAGGTGATCGAGGAGGCGCCCGCACCGGCACTTCCGGACGAGTTACGCGAGCGCCTGCACTCGTCCTCGCGCGCCTTGGCCGCGTCCGTGGGTTACCGGTCGGCGGGCACCGTCGAATTCGTCTACGACCCCAAACGACACCAGGCGTCGTTCCTCGAGGTAAACGCGCGCCTGCAGGTCGAACACCCGGTAACCGAAGCGATCACCGGAATCGATCTGGCCGCCTGGATGTTTCGGTTGGCGCGCGGCGATCGGGACATGGTGGCCGAGCGCCTGGCGCCGGGCGCCAGCGCTGGCGCGGTGCCCGTTGCGGGCAATGCGGTGGAGGTGCGCGTATACGCCGAGGATCCCACACGGGACTACCGACCGAGCACGGGAACGCTGACCGCCGTGACGTTCCCCGACCGGCTCGACGACGGATCCAGTGTGCGCGTCGACACTTGGGTTCAAGACGGCACCGAGATCTCCGCGTCCTACGATCCGCTGCTCGCCAAGGTCATCACCGAAGGGCCGAGCCGGGACGTGGCATTCGACCGACTGAGCCTCGCGCTGGACGCCACGGTCATACACGGCATCGAGGTCAATATCGGCGCCGCGCGCGCCGCACTGAATTACCCCGACGTACGTGAGGCGCGCCACAGCACCGCCACATTGGCCGACATCAAGGACCCCCGCCCTCGGATCACCGTCGAACGCCCCGGCATGCTGACCACGGTTCAGGACCTGCCCGGCAGGGTGGGTAAATGGGATGTCGGCGTACCGCCGAGCGGACCGATGGACGACCTGTCGTTCCGGCTCGGCAACCGCGCGCTCGGCAATGCCGACGGGGCTCCCGGGCTCGAGTGCACCTCGTCGGGTCCGGCGCTGCACGTGACCCATCCGACCACGGTCTGCGTCACCGGGGCCGAGTGCCCGGTCACGGTCAACGGGGTGGCCGTTCCGATGTGGGAGCCGGTCGAGATCCCGGCGGACGGCCTGCTCGACGTCGGCGCCGCCGAGACGACAGGACTGCGCACCTACGTGCTCGTCGCCGGCGGGTTCGACGTGCCGGCCTATCTGGGCAGCGCGTCGACTTTCACGCTGGGCCGATTCGGCGGCCACGGCGGACGACAACTGGTGATCGGTGATGTCTTGCGCGCCAACGTCTCTGGCGCTCCCACGTCCACCGCGCCGGTACCGGCCGAGGAACGACCCACGATGCGGTCGGATTGGGAACTCGCCGTCACCGAGGGACCACACGGCGCGCCCGAGTTCTTCACTCAGGCCGACATCGACACCTTGTTCAGCGCGCGCTACCGCGTGCACTTCAACTCCGCCCGCACCGGGGTGCGGCTGGAAGGCCCGAAGCCGCAATGGGCGCGGTCCGACGGCGGAGAGGCGGGACTGCACCCGTCCAATATCCACGACAATGCGTATTCGGTTGGCTCGCTTGACTTTACGGGCGACACCCCGATCCTGCTGGGTCCGGATGGCCCGAGCCTGGGCGGCTTTGTGTGTCCCGTCACCGTCACCTCGGCCGAACGGTGGAAACTGGGTCAGCTACGGCCGGGCGACACCGTGCGTTTCGTGCCGGTGCGCGCCGCCGATGTGCCGTCGCGCAACGAACTGGGCGTCGCTCGTCGGGCGGCATGGTCGGTCCCGCGGACCGGTGGCGACGGCGACCACGGCGTGCTTGCCCGCCGCACCGGTGACGGTGTTCCGTCGGTCACCTACCGCCGCAGCGGCGACGACAATGTCCTGGTCGAGTACGGCGACATCGTCTTGGATCTCGCGCTGCGCGTGCGCGTCCACGCCCTGCACCAACGGCTCGCGGAGGAACTGCGCGAAGGCCGCGTATCCGGGATCGTGGATCTGACACCAGGGATTCGCTCGCTGCAGGTGCATGTCGACCCCGACGTGCTGCCGATCGACCGGCTGCTGGGGCTGCTCAACGAAATCGAGGACGCCCTGCCCGCGACCGCGGACGTGGTGGTGCCCAGCAGGTCGGTGAGACTGCCCCTCAGCTGGGACGACCCGGCCACTCGCGAGGCCATCGCGCGCTACATGTCGGGCGTGCGCGATGACGCGCCGTGGTGCCCGTCCAACATCGAATTCATCAGGCGGGTCAACGGTTTGGCGTCGCAGGACGAGGTCAGGGACATTGTGTTCGCTGCCGAGTACCTGACCCTGGGCCTCGGCGACGTCTACCTCGGCGCGCCGGTGGCGACGCCGTTGGATCCCCGCCACCGGCTGGTCACCACCAAGTACAACCCGGCGCGCACGTGGACCGCGGAGAACTCCGTCGGCATCGGTGGAGCGTACCTGTGCATCTACGGCATGGAGGGCCCCGGCGGCTACCAGTTCGTCGGACGGACCACGCAGGTGTGGAGCCGCTACACCCACACGGCACCATTCGAGCCCGAAACACCTTGGCTGCTAAGGTTTTTCGACCGTATCAGCTGGTATCCGGTATCCGGCGAGGAACTGCTCGACCTACGCGCCGACCTCGCCGCGGGCCGCGGCTCGGTGGATATCACCCCTGGCACGTTCTCGCTTGCCGACCACGAACGGTTCCTGGCCGACAACGCCGCCTCGATCGCCGACTTCCGTGCCACCCAGAGCGCGGCGTTCGCAGCAGAACGCGCGGCATGGGCGGCCGCGGGAGAGTTCGACCGCGCGGAGCGGGCCGAATCCAGGGCTGTCGCGGTGACGGCCGACCTGGTGCTCGACGACGGCGAACAGCGGGTGGACGCCCCGTTTGCGTCCAGCGTGTGGAAGGTCGACGTCGAAGTCGGCGAGCACGTAGTGGCGGGCCAGCCGCTGCTCGCGCTCGAGGCTATGAAGATGGAGACCGTGATCGCGGCCCCCTCCGACGGCGTCGTCACCCGGCTGCTGGTCGAGGCGGGCAACCAGGTCGAACCCGGCACGCCGTTGGCGGTGGTACAGACCCAGTCGCCGCCGTCCGCAGACCTCGACCTCGCCGAGGCCTCTGCGTGAGCGCCGTCGAACGCGTGCGCGCCGCGTACGCGGCAATCGAAGCGGTCGACCGCCCGGAGATCTGGATCTTCTTGCGGCCCATGGCCGATGCGCTGGCCGAAGCCGCCGCCGTCGACGCCCAGGTCGCTGCGGGCGCGGATTTGCAGCTGGCCGGCCTCGTCGCCGCGGTGAAGAACAACATCGATGTCGCGGGTCTGCCGACCACGGCGGCGTGTCCCGGCTACGCGACGGCGCCCGCGTCCGCCGATGCCACCGTCGTCGCGCGGTTGCGGGCGGCGGGTGCCGTCGTACTCGGTGCGACCAACCTCGACCAGTTCGCAACCGGCCTGGTCGGAACTCGCAGCCCCTACGGCGCGGTGCGCGACGCCCGCCGTCCCGGCTACATCTCGGGCGGGTCCAGTTCCGGGTCAGCCGTCGCGGTCGCGCTCGGCCTCGTCGACATCGGTGCGGGCACCGACACCGCGGGGTCGGGCCGCGTGCCGGCCGCGCTACAGGGTGTCGTCGGCATCAAGCCGACTGTCGGCGTGGTTCCGACGGACGGCGTCGTCCCGGCATGCCGCTCCTACGACTGCGTCACGGTGTTCGCGCGCGACATCGACACGGCCGACGCCGCGATGGGGGTGATGGCTGGAGGTGCGCGCCCGTTCCCACCGGACGCGCCGCTGGCCGCGCCCCCGAACCCGACTGTGGCGATCCCACGCGACCTGCCCGGGCTGTCCAAGCCATGGCAGTTCGCGTTCCGCGACGCGTGTGATCGTCTTGCCGCGACCGGCGTCCGACTACAAGAGATCGACCTCGGCCCGTTCCTCGACGCCGCGCGTCTGCTCTACGACGGCGGCCTGGTCGCCGAACGGCACGAGGCCGTCGGGACGTTCGTCGACGCCCACCCTGCCGAGGTCGACCCGACGGTGGGACAAATCGTGTCGGCCGCGGGTCAGGTGTCGGCAACCCGTCTGCTCGCCGACCGCGTGCGGGTGGCCGAGCTCACCGCGATCGCACTAGGGGCGCTGGGAGATTGCGATGCGCTGCTGATCCCGACCACCACCGGGCACCCCACGATCGCGGACGTCGCAGCCGACCCAGTCGGCGCCAACTCGGCGTTGGGCACCTACACCAACTTCTGCAACCTCATGGACCTGTGCGCGGTCGCGGTGCCCTCCGGGACCGCGGACGGCTCGCAGTTCGGCGTCACCGTGGTCGCGCGAATGGGAGCCGACGCCGTCGCGCTGGACCTGGCCCGCGCGGTCACCGCGCCCACACCGGGCGTGGCCAGGCCGGGCGCGGTTTCTCTCGGGGTTTCGCCGGACGGTGCTCCGCCCGCACCATGGCCGACTCGGACCGGACTGGCAGCGACCCCGCTTTTTGTCGTGGGCGCACACCTGCGGGGCCAGCCGCTCGCGCATCAGCTCACCGACCGTGGCGCCCGATGGACGGGACGCGCTGTGACCGCACCGCTGTACCGGCTCGCGCGTCTGAACACTTCGCCGCCCAAGCCTGGACTGGCCAAGGTCGGCGCCGGCACCGGCGTAGCAATCCGAGGTGAACTGTGGCTGGTGGGCACCGCGATGCTGGGCGACTTTTTGGCGAGCCTGCCCGCACCCATGACATTGGGCGCAGTCACCCTGTCCGACGGGACCGAGGTGGTCGGATTCGGCTGCGCCCTCGATGCCTGGCAAGCAGGAGAGGACATCTCCGGTCACGGAGACTGGCCGAGCTATTTGCGGTCGCTGGAACAGCCGGCTACCGAACCCGTTGTCGGCGTTGTACCGGGCTAAGGAGTCACCAAATGGTCAGCTTCGTAACGCTGCAGCTCAGCGGGGCTGCGCATGCGTAACGTCGGGATGGCGCTGTCCGGAATCCCGACCACTCGCAGGCAGGCATCCGCGACGTGGGCCGGCAGGTCGGACCGCTCCGGGCCTGGGGGCGTCGACCACACGCTCACTAGCGACTCCACCAGCCGAAACGGCAGGTCGGCCGCAGCCGGGTGGATACCGGTCTCGGCAACGATGGCCCGGCCATCTGCCAGGTATTGCTGCCGCAGCCGCTCCCGGTCGGACCAAAACGGCTCGACACCGGCACCGCGGGACTCTGGCATGAGGTACAGGGCGCCGAGATTCCACCGACTCGACAGCAGTTGTCTGCCGTCGAACATCGCCAGAGCATGCAAGTGCTCAGCGGTGGTCAGGGCAGGCTCGGCGCTGAGCAGATGCGCGATGAACGACAACGTCGGGTTGACCGTCTGGCTCAACAGCGCGCGCAGGATTTCGTCCTTGGTCTTGAAATAGTGATAAAGCGAAGCCTGCCGTATTCCGACCGCGTCCGCGATGGCGCGCGTCGAGGTACCCGCGTAGCCCGTGGTTGTGAACAATTCGCCGGCAGCATCGAGGATCTCATCGCGCGCCGTGATCCCGTGGCGCCGCTTATCGCTGAGCCGGGGGCGCCCGGCCCGAGTCACAGCCGCGTACCCATCATGGACCCTGATGGCGGGAACCATCGCACCTTATGTTCCTGTCTAACGGCGGGGCTAAAGACTATCCCATCAACGATTGCCTACCGGGCCAACCGGTGCGTCGGCGCCGACCGATTGAGCCGGCAAGCTTCCGCAATCGGTGACGACTGTTCGGCACCGAGACAGAGCCGGGCATGTCTGTCGAGCGGCACTGTTCGGGCGGAACCAAAATCACCGCGCCGGCAGAGGATTATATGCGCGAGGTATGACTGAGCCAAAATCCTTCCAGCTATTTGAAACGTTCACTTGAGGGTTAATCCGAGGGTTGCTGCACAGGCACTTCGCAAATAGTTATGCGTATTTTCGGTGCTCTGAGCTATAGCCGATATTGGAGGCCTCGCGCCATATCATTGGCGTCCCGATAGATGGGGCTGATCCGCTTGGTTCTCACCTTGTCGGAGGGTTGGCCCGGTGCGGCATCAAGGCCACCAAAGCTTCCGCGCTTTATCACAAAGAGGTTGTAAGATAACGCATTCCGCGCCCGGCCGCAAGCTCCGACACCGCTCGGCTCAGCCCTAATTGCACCTGCGCCGCCGCGACGCCGCTATCAGAAGCGCCGATGCTGGAAACGAAATTATTGTGGCGCCGAATCGACACAAGACGAGGTAAAGGATCGCCGCCTGCCTGGAAGGCAGTCAAGGTTTGCCAGGTAATTTTCAGTAATCAATCAGCGCCGTCGCAGAGACGTCATCCATTCTTATCGTCGGTTCGCCGATGTTGGCATGTGCTGCGGCCACGCTCCGTGAGCCGTCGGTGGTGTTGTTAAACGTGCGCCAAGCCATCTACGAGGGCATGCGGGTGGACCCGGGGATGTCTGGGACGACTGGTTCGATAGGGGTTTAGCGAAATGGATTTTGCGGCGTTGCCGCCCGAGGTCAATTCCGCGCGGATGTATGCCGGCGCGGGGGTGGGCTCCATGGTCGCCGCCACGGCCGCCTGGGATGCGCTGGCTGCCGAGTTGAGTTCGGCGGCGGTCTCTTATGGGGCGGTGTTGTCGGAGCTGACGAGCGGCCCGTGGGCGGGCCCGTCGTCGGGGGCGATGGTGGCGGCGGTGGCTCCGTATGTGGCGTGGATGCACACCACCGCCGCGCAGGCCCAACAGGCAGCCGGCCAGCTCACGTCGGCGGTGGCCGCCTACGAGGCGGCCTTCGCCGCCACGGTGCCCCCGCCACAGATCGAGGTCAACCGCGCGCTGTTGGCCTCACTCGTGGCGACCAACGTCCTCGGGCAGAACACCCCGGCGATCGCGACCACCGAGGCGCAGTACGCCGAGATGTGGGCCCAAGACGCCGCGGCCATGTACGGCTACGCCGGCGCCTCGGCGGCGGCCACCAGATTGACCGCATTCACGTCGCCGCCGCAGACCACCAACCCGTCGGGCAAGGCGATGCAGGCCGCTTCCGTCAACGAGGCCGCCGCGTCCTCGGCAGGGCCGAGCACGCAATCCGCACTCTCGGTCGTGCCGAACACGCTGCAAAACCTTTCGTCGACACCAATCGCCACTTCATCGAACTTGGATCCGGCGCTGGGAAGCCTGTTCGACCCACCAGCCGGCAGCCCCACAGGCCTCAACGAGCTCACGCAGAACATCGGTAACTGGGCGTTGGTCATCAGTGGCCCCTTGTTCACGGCTTCCGGTATCACTCCCCTGCTGGGCGGGCTCTACGGGCTGGCATTGCCGACGGCGGCGGCGGTCGCCGGCGACGTGTCACCGGCGGACGCTGGGCTGGGGACCCTGGTGAGCTCGCCAGGCGGGACGGGAGTCCCGGGCAATGCCGGTGTCTCGGCGAGCCTGGGCGGGTCGTCCGCCGTCGGCAAGCTGTCCGTGCCGCAGTCGTGGGCGGAGGGCCCGGCCGTTCGGCTGGCCGCGAGCGCGTCGCCCTTGCCGGCCGCCGGAGTCGGCGGTGTACCACCGGCCGAGGCGGCAAGTCCCGGCTTCTTCGGTGGCCTTCCTCCGGTGGGCAGCGTGGTCAACGCGCCCAGGGGTGAGCAGTCGCGCACCCGCTCCGGGTCGAACCAGCGAGTCGTCCCGGCAATGCCTGGCGAGCAGGGCGCTGACGAGGGTGTCGCGACCCGGCCCGCACCGGCGCCACAAAAGACCCGCAAGCACGTCGCCAGCACATTGAGCGAACGCGAGCGCGACGAGCTCGAAAAGCTGCGCAAGGAGATCGCCGAAGTGGCGACCGAACGCGATGCGGCGGCCCGCCTAATCAAGGAGGCCATGCTATGACCGCGCCCTTGGATTTCGGAGGCCTGCCACCCGAAGTCAATTCCGCGCGGATGTATGCGGGTGCGGGGTCGGAGCCGTGGGTTGCGGCCGCGGCGGCCTGGGAGAAATTGGCGGCCGAATTAAGTTCGGCGGCAACGTCGTATCGAACGGTGACGTCGCAACTTGCGGCTGACCCGTGGGTGGGTCCGTCGTCGGGGGCGATGGTGGCGGCGGTGGCTCCGTACGTGGCGTGGATGAACACCACCGCCGCGCAGGCCCAGCAGGCGGCCAGCCAGCTCACGTCGGCGGTGGCCGCCTACGAGGCGGCCTTCGCCGCCACGGTGCCCCCGGCGGAGATCGAGGTCAACCGCGCGCTGTTGTCTTCGCTGGTGTCCACCAATGCTTTTGGGCAGAACACCCCTGCGATCGCGGCCACCGAGGCGCAGTACTCCGAGATGTGGGCTCAAGACGCCGCAGCCATGTACGGCTACGCGGGCGCCTCGGCGGCGGCCACCAGGTTGACGCCGTTCACCTCACCGCCGCAGACCACCAACTCGACGGCAAATACCAACCAGACCATGGCGGTCAACAGGGCTGCCTCGTCAGCAACCGGCCAGAGCACCCAATCGACGCTGTCCAGCGTGCCCAACCTGCTGCAGAACGTGACGGCGGGCCCGGCCTCCGGGACGTCCGGAGGGTCTTCCGGGTCGAGTTCGATGCTGGACCTGTTCAACAACTTCAGCGAGAACACCATCGGCTACCAAATCCTTTCCGAGGGTTTGAATTTCGACGCCTCTGGTACCTTGCTGACCCTCGCGCCGCCGGTCGCCGCGGCCTGGAACCCGTTGGTCAATTCGCTTTCCGCGCCACCGGCCGCGGCGGCGGGTCTTGCCGGAGCGGGCACCCCCGGGTCGGCTCTGGTCAATTCGGGCTCGGGTGCGGGCCCGGGCGTCTCCGGGGTATCGGCGGGAGTGGGCGAGGCGGCGTCGGTCGGCAAGCTGTCGGTGCCGCAGTCCTGGGGCACGTCCCCGGCGATTCGGCTGGCCGCCACGGCAACCGCGCTGCCGAGCGCCGGGCTCGAGGGCGTCCCCCAGGCCGGGGCGGCCACACCGGGCTTCTACGGCGGCATGCCCTCGATGGGTCCGGTGGCCAGCGTGGTCAACGCACCGCGCGGCGACCAGGGCCGCATCCGGGCAGGCGCGCGCCACAAGGTGGTTCCCGGACTGGCCGGCGAGACCGGCATGCACGACGACCCCGCCGGCCGATGGGTCAAGCCGACCGCCGATGCGGACGACGACGCCGCCGTGGGCGAACGCGATGAGCTCAACCAACTGCGCAAGGCAATCGCCGACGTACGCCGACAACGAGACGTTCTGAAGCGCACGGCCGCGAACTTGATCAAGGAGGCGACGAACAAATAGCAGCCCTGTCGCGGATCGCTCTCATCGAGCCTCAGGAACCGCAATAGCCCCCGGTTGTGAGTTGTGACATGTCGATGAACGACAGCCGATTGCCGTCCACTCGACTTGAGAAGTGAGGAAAGAGCTTTGGCCATTAACACGACGTCTGGAACCGCAAGAACACTCAAGGAAAACGCCCAGCCCCAGACCCAACCCGGCGTCGGCAGTATCCCCACGCTCGAGGACGAGGACCAGGCTCAGCTCGAGGCCCTCGGCTTCCACTCCGACTTCAAGCGGGACATGAGCCCGTGGGCGAACTTCTCGCTCGGATTCACCTACCTGTCACCGGTGGTCGGCATCTACACGGTGTTCGCTTTCGCGCTGGCCGCCGCCGGGCCGCCGATGATCTGGAGCCTGCTCATCGCCGGCGCCGGGCAGATGTTGGTCGCGCTGGTATTCAGCGAGGTGGTCGCGCAGTTCCCGGTGGCCGGTGGCGTCTACCCCTGGGCGCGACGGTTGTGGGGCCGCAAATGGGCGTGGATGACCGGGTGGGTCTACATGTTCACGCTGCTGGCCCTGCTGGCCGACGCGGCCTATGGTGCTGGCCCGTACGTGGCCGACGTGTTCGGTTTCACGCCGTCCCCGCACGCCACGGTGCTGTGTGCGCTCGGCATGTTGGCGATTGCCACCGCCATCAACCTGACCGGCACCAAGATGCTGGGCTACTTCGCCATCTTCGGCTTCAGCGCCGAACTGATCGGAGCCATCGTGGTCGGCGTCTGGTTGCTGTGCACCCAGCGACACCACAACCTCGGGGTGCTGTTCCACGGCTTCGGCGCCCAAGGCAGCCACAGCTACATGTACGCCTTTCTGGCCGCCAGCCTGATCGCGCTGTACCAGTTCTTCGGTTTCGAAGCCTGCGGCGACGTGGCCGAAGAGGTCCGCAACCCCGGCGTGCAAATTCCCAAGGCGATGCGCCGCACCATCTACATCGGAGGCTCCGCAGCTACTTTCGTCTGCTTGAGTCTGATCCTGTCGGTCACCGACTTCGGCGCGGTGATCAGCGGTAAGGACTCCGACCCGATCGACACCATCCTGAAGACCGCATTCGGCGGGCTCGGCGCCAAGGTCGTGCTGTGCATCGTGCTGATCTCGTTCGTGTCGTGCGCGCTGAGCCTGCAGGCCGCGGCCAGCAGGCTCATCTACTCCTACGGCCGTGACGACATGATCGTCGGCTCAAAGCTGTTGGCGCGCTTCGATCACAAACGCCACGTGCCGCCGTACTCGCTGCTGATTGCGGTCATCATCCCGGCGTTCCTGATCATCGGTTCGCTCATCTCGAGCGACGCGCTCACCAAACTCGTCAGCTTCGGTTCGGTCGGGGTCTACATCGCGTTCCAGATGGTGGTGCTGGCGGCCCTGCGCGCGCGGATCAAAGGCTGGGTGCCGAAGGGCAAGTACCGGCTCGGCCGGTGGGGCGTGCCCGTGAACATCGGCGCGCTGATCTACGGAGTCGCGGCCATCGTCAACCTGTCCTGGCCGCGTGACTCCCACCAGCCCTGGTATGACGACTACATCATCGCGCTGATGTCCGTGGCCGTTGTCGGCCTCGGCATCCTGTACATGGTGTGCAGCCGGGCTTACGCCAAGAGCGACGCTCCATACGCTGACGCCGTTCCGTCGGAGTCAGCCTGATCCCGCTCGTCCGCGGACCGCAACTCGTCGACACCGTCACAGGAGGCCCGTCCGCCGTCAGCAGAACGTGACGACGACCTTGTCCGCGGCCCCCGGGGTGTGCGCCAGTTCGAGCGCCTCGCCGACGTTGTCGAACGGGATGGTGTGGCTGACGATCAGCGCGTACTTCTCCCAGTTCGCGACGAGATCCCTTGTCACCTCGAAGATCTCGTCGGGATAGCCCATCGATCCCAGGATGGTGATCTCGTTGCTCATCACGTTGACGAACTCGACGGGCACCAATTCCTTGTGCACGCCGACGATTCCCAGGGTGGCACCCTTCTTGGCCGCGGCCAGCGCGGTGTTGATGACGGCGGGCACACCGGCGGCGTCGAGGTAGATGTCGGTGCCTGCGCGTCCGGGTAACCCGGGAATTCCGGCTTCGCCTTCGCCGTGCAGTTCGATCAGGCGCGCGACGACGTCCTCGTCGGCCGAGTTGATGATGGCGTCTGCGCCGACCTGCAGCGCCTTGTCCAGGCGGCCGGGAATCAGGTCCGCGACAACGACGTGGCTGACGCCAAGGGATTTGAAGGCCAGTACGGCGCCCAGCCCGATCGGCCCCGCCCCGAACACGAGGACCTTATCCGTCGGTTTGGGCCGGCAGCGGTTCGCGCCGTGGCGCGCGACGGCCATCGGTTCGTTGAGCGCGGCCACTTCCCACGGGATGTGATCCGGGATCACTTCGAGACTTGTTCCGCGGACGGCATTTTCGATGAGTAGGTAGTCGGCGAGCGCCCCGGTGGCGCCGCCGTTGCCGATGATGCCGCTGGGCGCGGCCATCGGATTGATGACGACGTGATCGCCGACGGACAACCCGGTCACCTGCGCGCCGACCTCGACGACTTCCCCGGCGGGCTCGTGCCCGAGCGGGGTATGCCCCTGGCGTGGCGGGATGCCGCCGATGGTGATGTAGAACGCGTCCGAACCGCAGATGCCGCAGGCGCGCATCCGCACGAGGACGCCGCGCGGGCCCACGTCGGGGCGCTCGGTGTCGAGGACTTCGGCCGTGCCCGGGCCGGTCACCACGGATGCTTTCACGGTGTGCCTTCCAGTTCGATGTCGAAGGTATCGAGATACTCGGCGAACGTCGGCGCGAGCTGTTCGACGGTCAGGCCGTACTCGTCGAGGCGATAGGCGTTGAGCGCGAACCGGTCCTGCGGGTGATCGGCGAGCCAATTGCGCATGCGCGCTTCGGTTTCGGCGGTCAGTGGTTCGTCCGCCCACTCGTAGATGCGCCGCATGACGTGCATCGGGTCGCGCATCATCTCGTGGTAGTACATGTGGAAGAAGCGCTCGTCGCCGATGCGTTCGCGTACCCGCAGCGGCCGGTCGACGTGGTAGCGCATCTGCCACATCGCGAGCCGGCCCATGTCCGTCTGATCGAGCAGCTCGGTGTTCATCACCAGGCTCTGCGGCAGCCGCCACAGGTTGCACAGCGAACCGGTCGCCTTGTACGGATCGCGGTGCGCCCAGATCAGCCGGGCGTCGGGGAACACCTTGAGCAGCGCCTCGATGTGCACCGAATGCGACGGCATCTTCAGGCTCCAGTTGCCCGGCGCGGTGGACTGCAGCACCTGCAGATAGCGTTTCTGGTATTCGTAGGTGCTGCTCATGTCGGCCTCGTCGAACAGCCAGCGCGCGTAACGATCCGTCGGCAGGAACGAGTCCCAGGAGAGACCCTTGAAATCCTGGTTGTGAATGAACATGTCCTCGGTCGGACCGTCGGCGTCTTCCCAGTGCGGCAGCGGCATTTTCGCCTGTGTCACCAGTTCGAGGATCTTGCGCTGCTCCTCCAGCAGGGCCAGGCACCGCGGGTCGGTGCGCAGCGTGTCGGTGCCGGCGGGCGGGATCGGGGCCACGCACTGCCAGTGCAGCAGCGATCGCCGGGACGGGTCCTGGTCGAGAAGGTAGCTGATCACCGTGGTGCCGGTGCGGGGCATGCCGAGCACGATCAGCGGCCGCTCGACGGGCGCGTCCAGCACGTCGGGATGCGTCTGGATGTAGCCGTGCACCTGCATGCGCCGCCCCAGCGCGTTGGTAGCGTCGTCGAGGACCCGCTCGCGGCCGAACGGGGTGAAGGCCGGCGAGGTGTTGAGTTCGTCGACCATGAGCTGCAGCCCGTCGCGCCATGAGTCGGAGTCGATTCCGGTGAGGCCGGTGCGCCGGGCCGCCAGCTCGAAGACGTCGTCGGCGGTCGCGATGTTGTCGAAGTCGCTCATGGCCCTAGACCGTCAGGTATCCACCGTCGACGGCGATGGTGCTGCCGGTGATGTACGAGGCGGCGTCGGTACACAAGAACAGCGCCGCGCCGGCGCAGTCCTGGGGAGTCCCGGGCCTGCCCAGCGGCGTGTGGAAGCCGATCTCGACGTCCATCACCTCGGGAATTCCCATGGCCGGGTGCGTCATTCGCGTGTCGATGAGCCCGGGTGCGATGGCGTTGACCCGTATCCCGTCGTTGGCCCACCGCCGCGACAGGTTCATCGTCAGGGCGATCAGGCCCATCTTCGACGAGGCGTAGCCCGGGACGAACACCGCCGACCGGAACGCGGACATCGAGACGACGCTGACGACGCTCGCGCCGCCCGGGGCCTGACTGGATTTGAGGCGCTCGTGGCAGCGCATGGTCAGCCGCATCGGGCCCAGCATGTTCTGCGTCACCGACGCGACGTAGCCGTCCGGATCGTATTCGTCGCCGGCGGGATAGGGGCCGCCCGCGTTGTTGATCAGGATGTCCAGGTCACCCAGTGAATCGGCTAGGGCATCAATGGATTCGGGATCCTGGATCTGGCATTGGCGGTAGGTGAACGCGTCCAGTTCCGTCTCGGGATAGTCGGCTGCCGAGCCGCGGGTGCCGGTTGCCGTGACGGCCGCCCCGGCGCCGGCGAACGCGGTCGCGATCGCGTTGCCGATGCCGCTGGTGCCGCCGGTCACCAGCACGTGGGCGCCGGTGAAATCGAAGTTGACGGAGTTCATTCCGAGTCCCTTTCTAAGGTCCTCAATTCGTTGATTGACTTTATGAGCCAGGCCTTTTCCCAGAAGTTTTCGGTGCCGGCCAGCAGCACCTCGTGCGCATCAGCGGCCGTCGCCCGCGCCCCCGCGTGCAGCGGCTGCGCGGCCAGGATCAAGTCGGTGAGGTGGATGGCCTGCACCGCACGGCCGACGGCCAGGTTGGCGCGGGCGGCGTCCAACAGCGCGTCTGCGCCCGCGGCGCTGACCACGTCGGCGGCAACCGAATCCGGTGCCACGTCATAGAGTTCGGTGGTGGAGCGATGCCGGAACCATCCGGTGTACATCTCCCAGATGGCCCGCACATTCCAGGAGGTCTTTCCGTAGCCCTCGCCGATGTCGAGGTGCTCGGGCATCTTGACCTCGCGCATCGCGGTGTGGAGGTCGGCGCCGGAATTCATCAGTTCGGCCGTGCGATCGTGCACGGCCTGCATTCCGTCGCGCATCGCGGTGACCTCCTCGGCGATGCGGTCGGCCCCTTCGATGGGGTCGAAGTGACCGGTGATCAGCCGCCGCGGTCCGTACTCCAGCACGGTGTTCAGAGACTCGATGTAGAGGATCGGGTCGCGATACCGATCGCCGCGGATGGTCATCAGGTTCGGGACGTGGCCGAACAGCGGACCGAACAGGTTGCCGGTGAACAGGATTCGATCCTCGGGCAGCCACACCACCAGCGCGTCGGTGGTCTCGCCCCCGGGCGTCCACGCCAGCTCGAAGGTGCGTCCGCCAACCGTGAGGCTCATGCGCTGGTCGAACGTCGTGGTCGGCTCGGGGAACGAGAAGTCGATGGTCGCGGGGTCGATGGTCTTGAAGTGCTCGAGCACGGCGTCGGAGAACTTCTGGAAGGCGAACGACGTCTTGGGCACCCGGTAGCCCATCAGCAGGGTGTTGTCGTCGCGCCAGTACCGGTAGTTGCGGTGCATGACTACTTGGGTTTCCTCGGTGCCAGCGTCGCGCAGCGAATTCACCCCGCCCCAGTGGTCGGCGTGCCCCTGGGTGACGATGATGGCGCGCGTCGGGCCGGCCACGTCGGCAAAAGCCTTGCGGTGCAACGGGCCTTCGAAGACCAGCCCACCGTTGACGATGACCCGCCCGTCGTCGGTGCCGACCGCGTAGGAGTTGGAGACGCCAGGCGACATCCAGATGTCATCGCCAAGCGGAACCGCAGGAGTGTCGGTTGCCGCCGCCAGATCGGCGGCCCCGGGACGCTCCCGGTGAATCCCAGCCATGACTTGCGATCCTCTACAGTTCTAGAGGTAAAGTCAATACTCATGGGTCTGCGCGGTCTGGCCGACAAGGTGGCGATCGTCGTCGGTGGCGCCACCGGCATTGGTGCTGCGACGGCAGCCCGGCTGGCCGGCGAAGGCTGCCGGGTGGTCGTCGGTGACGTCGCGGCCGACGCCGCGGAGCAGACCGTCGCGGGCATCGTCGAGGCAGGCGGCACGGCCACCCACGTCGCCTTCGACCTCGCGGATCCCGCGTCGGTCTCCGGTCTGATCGATTCGGCCGCAACGACTTACGGTGGGGTTGATCTGCTGTTCAACGTCGGCGCGGATATGAGCACGATCCGTGCCGACAGCGATGTGGTCGACATCGACTTCGACGTGTGGGATCGCGTGATGGCCGTCAACCTGCGCGGCTACGTGGCCGCCATGAAATACGCGATCCCGAGAATGCTGGACCGCGGCGGCGGGGCGATTGTCAACATGTCCTCGGCGGCGGCGTTCCAGGGCGAGCCCGCGCGTCCGGCCTATGCCACCGCGAAAGCCGGCATCGGCGCGCTCACCCGGCATGTCGCGTCGCGATGGGGAAAGGACAACATCCGGTGCAACGCGGTCGCGCCCGGCTTCACCGCGACCGAGACCATCCGTTCGGTGCCGCAATGGCCGGACCTTCAGGCCGCCGCGCTCAGGCGCATCCGGGGGCCCCGCGTCGGCGATCCCGGCGACGTCGCCGCGCTGGTCGCCTTCCTGCTCTCGGCCGAGGGCGAATGGATCAACGGCCAGGTCGTCAACGTCGACGGCGGCACGGTGCTGCGTTGAGGACGGAGATGGCCACCGACAGATCACGCAGACGCAACGGCGACGAACGCCGCCGCGATCTGTGCGATGCGGCGATCCGGGTGCTGGCCGAGCACGGCTCGCGCGGACTGACGCACGGGCAGGTCGACCGCGTCGCAGGTGTGCCCGAGGGCACCACGTCGTACTACTACCGCACGCGTGCCGCCCTGCTGCGCGGCGTCGGCAAGCGCGTCGCGGAGATCGATGTGGCCAATCTGCAATCGGTGATCGACGAGCCGGTCGATCCGCGCTCCCCCTTCGCACATCTGGCGCGGCTCACCATGTTCCAGGCCGAGGGATCGGGACTCATGCTCAACAGGGCGCGCCACGAACTGCTGCTGGGCGCCGCACGCGATCCCGGCCTGGCCGAGACGTCGCAGGTGTTCGTCGCCCGGATCAACGGCATGGCCCGTGACGCCATCGCCCACCTGCAGCCGGACACTCGCCACCCGGCACTGCTGGCCGCGCAGACCACCGCCGTCACCACGTTCATCGCCGGTGTCTTCACCCGGCTGGCCGCCGGCGACCGCAACGTCGGGGACGCCGAGCAGCTCGGCCGCCTGCTGGAAGCGGTGGCCACCGCGGTATCGCTTGCGGCCCAGCGAACTTAAGCATCCGGCGAAAAAGCACTCCCTGGCCGGTCCATTGCGCATACCGTTAACGCCGGTTCGTGCGCCCACAGGAGGATTGGATGGACATGATACGTTTTGCCGCCGCAGGTCTGCTGGCGTTGGCGGGGCTGCTGACGATCGGCGTGGGCGTCAGCGGCGCCGACACGATTCAGACGGAGGGCAATTACCCGACGCGGGAGGCGTGTCAGAACGCCGGCCCGGGCGTCAAGGCCACCACGCCGGGGAGCTGGAACAACTTCTGGTGCGTTCCGGACCGGAACGTCAACGGCAACTGGAAGTTGGTTCTGAGCAACTGATCCGGCCGTCAGACGGGCACGCCCTTCCCGGTCCAAGCCGCTGAAATCACTTGTGTCACTGTGGTTTCAAGAGTATCTGATCGACGATTTTTGTCGGTGGGCTCCGATAGTTTCGGGGCATGAGTTCGGGCGGCATCATCGATCGGGACGCGATCACCGCGGCCTTCGATGCGCTCGATGCCGCAGTCGAGGGCGTAGCGGACCTGAGTTTTGACGCGCTGGCTCCCCGGGAATGCCTGGCGCTGTTGGAGCGCTCCGAAAGGGTGCGCCGACGGCTGCCGGTGGCCGAGCATAAGCTGATCAATCAGGTTGCGCGACAGGCCACCCCGGCCGAGCTGGGCGGCAAGCTGTCTCACGCGCTGGCCGAACGGATGTTGATCAGCCGCGCCGAGGCCGCGCGTCGCATCCGGGAGGCCGCCGATCTGGGACCACGGCAGGGGCTGACCGGGGAGCCATTGGCGCCGGCACTGGCGGGCACCGCCGCGAGGCAGCGGGCGGGACAGCTCGGGGCCGGCCACGTCGCCGTCATCCGCCGGTTCTGCCACCGGCTGCCCGGCTGGATCGACCAACTCACCCGCGAGCGCGCCGAAGCCGATCTGGCCAAGCAGGGCAGTCGATATCGGCCCGAACAACTGGACGCGCTGGCCGACACCCTGGCAGATTGCCTCAACCCCGACGGCACCTACCGCGACGAGGACCGGACCCGCCGCCGCGGGCTGACGCTTGGCAACCAACAGGCCGACGGCATGTCGCAATTGCGCGGCTGGCTCACTCCCGAACTGCGCGCCACCCTGGAAGCCGTGTTGGCCAAGCTGGCCGCACCGGGCATGTGCAACCCGTTCGACGAGACGCCGTGTGTTGACGGCGCACCCACCCAGGACGCCATCGACCGCGACCCGCGATCGGCCGCCCAGCGCAACCATGACGCACTCGGCGCCGCGCTACGCGCGCTGCTGGCCTCCGGCGAGCTGGGTCAGCACAACGGGCTGCCGGCCTCCATCGTCGTCACCACCACACTCAACGAACTGGAAGCTGCCGCAGGTAAAGGCCTCACCGGCGGCGGCACCATCCTGCCGATGAGCGACGTGATCCGCCTGGCCCGCCACGCCCGCCATTACCTGGCGATCTTCGACAAGGGCAAGGCGCTGGCGCTCTATCACACCAAACGACTCGCCTCCCCCGGACAGCGAATTGTGTTGTACGCCAAGGATCGCGGGTGCTCGGCCCCGGGCTGCACCGTGCCCGGCTACTACTGCGAGGTCCATCACGTCACCGACTACGCCACCTGCCACAGCACCGACGTCAACGATTTGACCTTCGCCTGCGGACCCCAACACCGCCTCCTGACACCCGGAGGCTGGACCACCCGCAAGAACGCCCGCGGTGACACCGAATGGATCCCGCCCCCGCACTTAGACCGAGGCCAACCGCGCATCAACACCTTCCATCACCCCGAGAAGCTGCTGCGCGATGGAGACGACGATGAGGCGGCGTAGCTGGAATGGTCCCATTTCCGGAATTTGAGAGGTTGTACCGAGGTCCTAACGTGACCACGACCAGACCGGAACTTTCGGCTCGTGGCCCCAACCACAGAGCACGAATAGCGCTGTCCTATCGGAAAATCGCAACGGGACGGGTGGCAAGAGCGGGCCACACGTCGAGGCTAAGCGGCGACGCTGGCGCTAGGAAGCCTTTACAGCGAAGTGGAGGTCGGGTGGCGAACCTACGAGAACTTCGCACTCAGGCCGCCCATGGGCCCACGCCACCGATTTTCTCGATCGTGATGTGAGTCAGGTACCCGGGGGGTGCGTCAGGCGGCGGGAACCCCGTACCGGGGCCGAAGATAGTCGTGGCGATCTCGTTGAGTACTTCGGGAGCACCGCCCTCCTCGACGCGCGCTGTGCCCCTGATCGACAGATAGGGCGTCTGTGGCCCGCTGCGGTCGGTGGACGCGATGGTCACCGCCACGCGGGGATCACGCCGGATGTTGCGGATCTTCTGATGCTCCTGCAGATGAGCGGTGACTAGCTCATCACCGCCGTCGGCTGTACTTTGCACCGTCACCCAAACCAGGCTGACTTGCGGGCTGCCATCGCGATTGATCGTGACAAGCGTGGCCGGGTCGGAACCGATCAGTTGGCGTGCGCTGTCGTTGAGCTTTGCGATGTTCATTGCGTTCTCCTGATTCGTCGTGTTTCCGGGCATCTCGGTTGTCTATCCATACGACGAAGAAGCTGTGCGCAATCCGACAGCCGGTCGTCGTGCTGCTGGCGACCAGCGAGGAACTACGGAAGCGGAGACGACGATGAGGCGGCGTAGCGGCTAGAGCAGCGCTACAGGATTTTCATCTGCTCGGGCTGCGGCTCGGCCGGCTCGAGCAACTGCGGACCGTTGTTGCGGACGTTGTTGACCAACGTCGACACCTCGCGCATCCGGATGGCGCGGACGTCGGGCGTGCGGGCCAGCAGCTGCTCGTCGATCGCGGCGTCCGGGTCCAGCCACCGGTCCCAGTCGCGCTGGGGCAGCACCAGCGGCATCCGATCGTGAATCTGCGCCAGCTCCCCCGGCGCATCGGTGGTGATGATCGTGCAGCTCAGCAACGGCGAAGCGTCCTTGGCCGGTTTCCAGACCGACCACAGGCCGGCCATGAACAGCGGCTCCCCGTCTTCGGAGTACATGAAGAACGGCGTCTTGCGGGTCTTCTTGCCGGCCGCGTCGTTCGAGTTGACCCGCCACTCGTAGTAGCCGTCCATCGGGATTAGGCAGCGTTTGGACTTGGCGCTGGTCCGGAAGGCGGGCGACGTGGTGACCTTGTTCGCGCGGGCGTTGATCAGCATCGGGCCCTTGGTGTCGGGCGCGCCGTCGGGGCCGGCCTTGGCCCACGGCGGCACCAAACCCCAGCGCATCAGCCGCACCCGCCGAGTCGGCTGGTCCTCGGGCTCGGAATGCCGGCTGACGACGGTCGCGATGGTCGAGGTCGGGGCGACGTTGTAGTTGGGGGCGCTCGAACCGGCGTCGGCACCGGTGGCCTCGTCAATCGCCTTGATCTTCTCGGCCAGCAGGGCCGGGTCGGTGGTCACCGCGAACCGTCCACACATGCATTCCATGGTGGCAGAAGCCGGCGACAGGCGATGATGGACCGATGAGTACGTGGACTGCCCCCTTGGCGTCGCAGCCGGTGCACGCGACCGTGACCGTTCCGGGTTCGAAGTCGCAGACCAACCGGGCCCTGGTGCTGGCGGCGCTGGCGGCCACCCAGGAACAGGGCACCCCGACGGTCAGCGGGGCGTTGCGCAGCCGTGACACCGACCTGATGATCGGGGCGCTGCGCACTCTGGGCTTACGTATCGAAGGTGACGAGACGGAGCTGACGGTCAGCGGTCGCGTCGCACCGGAGACGCCGGCGCAAGTCGATTGCGGCCTGGCCGGCACGGTGCTGAGGTTCGTGCCGCCGCTGGCGGCGCTCGCCGAGTCGGCGGTGGAGTTCGACGGCGACGAGCAGGCCCGGGCACGACCAATCGCGCCGCTGCTCGACGCGCTGCGCGGGCTCGGCGTCCGGATCGACGGCGCCGGTCTCCCGTTTCGGGTGTTGGGCGCCGGTTCGATCCCCGGCGGCACCGTGGAAATCGACGCCTCGGCCTCGTCGCAGTTCGTCTCGGGGTTGCTGTTGTGCGCGGCCTCGTTCGCCGAGGGCCTGACCGTGGAGCACACGGGTGCGTCGTTGCCGTCGGCGCCGCACATCGCGATGACGGTGGTGATGCTGCGTCAGGCCGGGGTTGACGTCGACGACTCCGTCACCAACCGCTGGACGGTGCGGCCCGGGCCGGTCGCGGCCCGGCACTGGGAGGTGGAGCCGGACCTGACCAACGCCGTTCCGTTCCTGGCGGCGGCGGTGGTCAGCGGCGGCACCGTGCGCATCACCGGCTGGCCGACCGAGAGCGTGCAGCCCGCCGAGAACATCCTGGCCGTCCTGCGCAAGATGAATGCCGATGTCACACAGAATGATTCGTTCCTAGAAGTACGCGGGTCCGGGGAGTACGGCGGCTTCGACGTCGACCTGCGCGCGGTCGGCGAGCTGACGCCGTCGGTGGCCGCCCTGGCGGCGCTGGCGACGCCCGGATCGGTATCCCGGCTCACAGGCATCGGTCATCTGCGCGGCCACGAGACCGATCGGCTGGCCGCGCTGAGCGCCGAGATCAACCGCCTCGGCGGCGATTGCGCGGAAACGCCCGACGGCCTGGAGATCACCGCGACGCCGCTGCGGGCCGGGGTGTGGCACGTGTACGCCGACCATCGGATGGCGATGGCGGGTGCGATCGTCGGGCTGCGGGTGGACGGGGTCGAGGTGAACGACATCGGCGCCACCGGCAAGACGTTGCCAGACTTTCCGCAACTGTGGGCCCGCATGCTGGAGCCCGGGGAAGAGCGCGGCATGTGAAGCCCGGCGACTACGACGAGTCGGACGTCAAGATCCGCTCCGGCCGGGGTTCCCGCCCGCGGACCAAGACCCGTCCCGAGCACGCCGACGCGAAGGCCGCGATGGTGGTCAGCGTTGACCGTGGCCGCTGGGGATGCGTGCTGGGGGGCGACGTCGATCGCCGGGTCACCGCCATGCGGGCGCGCGAACTGGGCCGCACCCCGATCGTGGTGGGCGACGACGTCGACGTGGTCGGCGACCTGTCCGGTCGGCCGGACACCCTGGCCCGCATCGTGCGTCGCGGCGAGCGACGAACGGTGTTGCGGCGCACCGCCGATGACACCGATCCGACCGAACGGGTGGTGGTCGCCAACGCCGACCAGCTGCTGATCGTGGTGGCGCTGGCCGACCCGCCGCCCCGCACCGGCCTGGTGGACCGGACGCTGATCGCCGCCTACGCCGGCGGTCTCACGCCAATTCTGTGCCTGACCAAGACCGACCTCGCCCCGCCGGAGCCGTTCGCCGAGCAGTTCATCGACCTGGACCTGACGGTGGTCGAGGCAGGCCGCGACGATCCCCTGCCCGCGGTGGCGGACCTGCTCGCGGGCAAGATCACCGTGCTGCTCGGGCATTCCGGCGTCGGCAAGTCCACCTTGGTGAACCGCCTGGTGCCCGATGCCGACCGCGCCGTCGGCGTTGTGACCGATATCGGCAGGGGACGGCACACGTCGACGCAGTCGGTGGCGCTGCCGTTGACCGAGCCGCTGGGCACCACCGGCTGGGTGATCGACACGCCGGGCATCCGTTCCTTCGGGCTCGCGCACATCCAGCCCGACGACGTCATGATGGCGTTCTCCGACCTGGCCGAGGCCATCGCGGACTGCCCGCGCGGCTGCGGGCACATGGGGCCGCCGGCCGATCCCGAGTGCGCGCTGGACACCCTGACCGGGCCCGCCGTGCGCCGCGTCGCCGCGGCCCGCCGGCTACTGGCCGCGCTCAATCAGACTTCTTAGCCAGCCGCATGCCGAGCTCATCGGGCGGCACCAGATGGCCTTCCGCGCAACGTATTTCGACGCTCGCCTCGGCGCCGCAGCCCAGGTGGATCAGCCGCAGCCGGTTGCGGCCCGGCAGATGACGCCTCCCCCATTCGAACATCGCCCACACCACCGGCATGAAGTCGATGCCGGCGTCGGTGAGCACGTACTCGTCGCGGCTGCGCTGCCCGGGCTCCTGATAACGCTGGCGCCGTAGCAGTCCCAGCTCGACCAGTTCGCTCAGCCGCGCCGAGGTGGCGGCCTTGGTGATGCCCACCCGGCGGGCGAAGTCGTCGAATCGGGTGGTGCCGTAGTACGCCTCGCGCATGATCAGCATCGCGGATTTGGTTCCGACGACCGCCATCGTCTTCTCGATCGCGCACTCGCCCACCGCCGACCAGGCGTCGCGGTCGGCCAGCGGTCCTTGCAGCAGTGTCATCTAAATCACCTCCGCACCTGGGTTGCTTTAAGCATACCGAGGTGTTTACCTGAATACAGTGATCTATACCTAGATCAGCCAGACTCGAGGAGGAGTCATGAACCGCGACGCCGTCATTGTCGGAGCCGTCCGCACCCCCATCGGCAAGGGCAAGGCCAGTGGCGCGCTGCACGACGTGTTGCCCGCCGATCTGCTGGCCCACAGCCTGCGCGAGCTGGTGGCGCGCACCGGCGTGGATCCGGCCCAAGTCGACGATGTCATCGCCGGCGCCGTCACCCAGGTCGGTGACCAGGCGGCCAACATCGCCCGTAATGCGCTGCTGGGCGCCGGTTTCCCGGAATCGGTTCCCGGTGTCACGATCGACCGGCAATGCGGCAGTAGCCAGCAGGCCATCAGCTTCGCCGCCCAGGGCGTGGTCGCCGGCGCCTACGACCTCGTGATCGCCGGTGGCGTCGAGTCGATGAGCCGCGTGCCGATGGGCACGCAGGTGCTGCCGGGCAGCAACCCGATGGGCGAGGACATGACCCGGCGCTACCCCGACGGCCTGGTCCCGCAGGGCATCAGCGCCGAACTGATCGCCGCGAAGTGGGGCTTCTCGCGCGTTCAGCTCGACGAGTTCTCGGCCGGCAGCCACGAGAAGGCGGCCCGCGCCACCAAGGAGGGGCTGTTCGACAACGAGCTCATTCCGATCGCCGGGCTGGCCACCGACGAAATCATCCGCCCCGGCACCACGGTCGAGACGCTAGCGGGGTTGCAGCCGGCGTTCTATAGCGATGCGGCCAAAGCCCGCTTCCCGCAGATTAATTGGGAGATCACGCCCGGTAACTCCTCGCCGCTGTCCGATGGCAGCGCCGCGGTGCTGATCGCCAGCAGGGAGGCCGCCGGCAAGCTGGGGCTGCGTCCGCTGGCGCGGATCCACACCGCCACCGTGGTGGGCTCCGACCCGCTGTACATGCTGACCGGCGTTATTCCCGCGACCGAGAAGGTCTTGCGCCGTGCGGGTTTGACGCTGGCCGACATCGACCTGTTCGAGGTGAACGAGGCGTTCGCGCCCGTCGTGCTGGCCTGGGCCCAGGACACCGGGGCGGATCTGGCCAAGACCAACGTCAACGGCGGCGCGATCGCGATCGGTCACCCGTTGGGCGCCAGCGGCGCTCGGCTGATGACGACTCTGGTCAACGCGCTGGAACAGCGTGGTGGACGGTACGGGCTGCAGACGATGTGTGAGGGCGGCGGCATGGCCAACGCCACCATCATCGAGCGGTTGGGCTGAGATCATGCAAGAGACGAAATTCGACGGCGTGCGGGTGCGCTATAACAGCGCCAAGAGCTACGACGAACTACGTGCCGCGTTGCTCGCCGACATCGGCGAGCAACCGGTGCCTATCAACGACATCGCGACGTCCACCGGCGATTGGCAGTCCTACCAGCAGCGCGTCGAATCCCACGTCGGCCCAAGCGGATTCATGCTGTTCGGCGTGGTAGACCACGGCGCCTGGATCCCCAAGGCCGGCATCGACCGCAAGGCGCTGCGCGTCATCCTCGGCAATCCGCTGATTGCCATCACCATGCTGCGCCACGACGTAACGGCCGGATTGTTCGCCCCGGTCGAGCTGCTGTTGCTCGAGGAGGACGACGGACACAGCAGCCTGACCTACGTCAAGCCGTCGTCGCTGATGGTCGTCGAACCCAATCCGGAATTGCTCAGCGCGGCAGAGAAACTCGACGTGAAATTGGCGGCGCTGGCCGCCAAGGTGACCGGCGACTAGTCGACTTCACAGGACGAGAACGGGTTCGCAGGCCCTGGTCACGACTTTGGAAGCGATTGGGCGCACGGCTAGCGTGGTCGAGCCACGCGACCAGGTGTGCAATGCCGCTCAATCATCACGCATCGGCCTTCACCACTTCGTCGGCGGCCGTGCCGTTCAAACAGGCATCCGGACCAGTCAAAGCGGGGCTGAACTTGAGAGCATCGACAAGTTCGTCGATGGCTGTTGGCCCGTGTCCACCCAGGACGGCCTGCGAGAAGCATGTTTCCAAATGGTTGTGCAGCATCACCCTGTTCGTTCGCTCTAGCGCGGACTGCACCGCAGAGATCTGCTTCATCACGTCGACACAGTAGGCGTCAGCTTCGAGCATGCGAACGATGGCGTCGAGATGACCCCGGACCGTCTTTAGCCGGTTGAGCGCCGCATGCTTTTTCGCAGTCAGTTCCTGCGCCATCAATCGCCTCCTTCCGGCAGCCATTGTCACCGACACCAATTGTCACCGACACCACCCCGACTGGGCTGCGCCGATTTCAACTCTACCCCACCCCTCCCCGGGAGGGGTAGCATGGCGGCAGTCGATCAAACTCACTCCAGGAGGCGAACCCATGCCTAGTTCGACCGATGCAGGAATTGAATCCAGCACACCCGCAGACACCCACCCCTCTGTCGAGCCGGTGGGCGGTGTCCAGCCGAGTCGCCTCAAGCAAGCGTTGGCATGGGTGGGCATCGTCAGTGGGGGCTTGTTCATTGCCGCGGCGATCTTCTTCTCCGGGTTCTTCCTGAGTTGGTGGGGCAACGGCGGTCACCACGCGGGGCCGGACAAGATGGACTGCTGTAGCCAGATGAAATCCGGGGAACACACGGCACAGGGCGCAATGACGGGGCCCGCGAACCAGAAGACGCCAAGCGGCCAGATGGGACCAGGTAGCCCGATGACACCCGGACCGATGATGCCCAGCATGACGATGGGTCCCGGCGGGATGGGCTCGGGGATGATGGGGCCGCGCTGAGCTGAAACCGCGCCCGGCGCCCACCATCATTCCCGGAGACACAGCTTCTCCCCTGTGGTGCCGGCCGGGCACAGGACACTGGAGCCGGAAGGCGCTGGGCCACTCGGGCGATGGCCGGTGCGCTGCGCCGCAGCCTGATCGGACGGATGACTCAGCGACTGCCGAGAGAGACCGCATCGAGACCCGAAATCGCCGCCTAATTGTCATCGATTGTGGCGCGAGGTTTTTCGGATGGACACCCTCGCCCGTCGTGCTGCCGCCGATTTTCACTGTTGACGGTGAATTATGTCGCCGATAGAGTCAACTACCTGATATCAACTACTTGACACTGCGGTCTAGGTAGGAGTCGCGCCATGGAATCACCGGAGCTTGCCCGCCCCTTTGCGCCGCACCGCCAACGTGCCTACATCGGTCTCCTTTCCGTCGTTGGGGTCGTCTTCATCTTCATGACCATCGCCGAGGCCACCAGGCTGCTGCCTCCGACGCTGACCGTGGATGTGGCGGCGAACCTGATCTTCGGCATCCCCGTATTGCTGCTGCCGCTCATCTTGTTCTGGAAGGCACGAGGTGAGCAGCAATCGCGTTTACAGCTAGCGTCGGAACTGACGCTGATCTACATACCTTTGACGGCAGGTAGCCAGCTGACATATGAGTTGCCGTTTCTGCTCGGCCACCCGTTCAACCTGTGGACTCTCACGACCGACCCCGGCTGGCGGTGGCTGTGGTGGCAATACGGCTTGGCCGACACCCGCTACCGCAGCAACGATCCCTGGATCTTCGGATTGGAATTCGCCGCGGTGCTCGTCGGCGTCGTGCTCACGATCTCGTGGTTGCGCCTGTTGCGCAAGGGTTTACCCGACGAGTCGCGGATCAAGAGTCTGTGGTTGGTGTTCTTCGGCATCACGGTCCTGCTCACCGGAACCGTCGTGTACTACGTCACCGAGATCCGGGCGGGCTTCAACGACATCGGTCAGGGAGCTTACGGCCTGTGGTTCAAGCTGGTCGGCGAGAACGTCCCCTACATGATCCTGCCGGTATTCGTGCTCTATGCCGTGTACCTTCAGGTCGATTACCTGACCAGACGCGCCGGAGCGACGGCACGCACGGCCGCATCTGTCAGCACCGGAACCGATTCCGCGGCATCCGTGCCCGCGTGATGCGTCAATCGGCAGCTACGGCTCGCACGAAGTTTGCGGTGAATGCCTCGCACGTAGTGTCCATGTCAGGCACATCGATCACAGCGGCGGCCGATAGCGCGGGTCGGCCAAGCATGTGCAGCAGCATCGGGCCCATCAGTTGCTGAATGAGCAACGGCGTGGGCGAATCGCGTAGCCGTCCTCGTTGCACTTGTGTATTCAGCCAGGTGCCAAGCACTTCCAGCATCCGCGGAATGGCGTGTTGGGCAAGTGTCTGGACGGTCGGGCTGGTGGGACGGGCGAACACCTCGGCGAGGATCGCCGGCGCGACCCGGGGTTCGCGACCCAGTGCTGTCGCCAGCGCCTGATACAGGCGCCGCACCGTAGCGGTCAGGTCGTCAGTGGCGGTGTCGAGGACATCCTCGAGATCAGGGATGGGACTGTGGTGTTCGAACACGATCCGCAGTAGTTCATCGCGACTGCCGAAGGCCATGTAGAGACTGTGCGCCGCACAGTCGGCACGCGCGGCGATGGCCTCCAAAGTCGCTGCTGCTAAACCGGATTCGCTGATCAACGCGGCCGCCGCAGCCAACGCCCGGGCCCGGACAGGCAACTGTCCACCTGGGTCCACCCCGACAGCGCGGACAGCCTCGTCCAACGCGGCCCGAGTGCCGCCAAGACGGCGCAGCAGAGTGCTACGCGAGATCCCAGCCTCACGCGCGATAGCCAGCACCGGCACATCGGCTACGTCCATGCCCCGCTTCTCGGCAGCCCGTAGTGCCGCCTGCACGAGTTCCTTGGCAACCGGGAGTTCCTCAACATCAGGGCGGCTGTCGAGCCTAGATGGCGCGGCAGTCATGCTATAAACTCCTCTGGAATTAGATACAAGCCGCAATTACTGTCTGTACCAGTTAGGTTAACACGGTGAGACGATGCTTCACCGCGATGTCGCCACCGCGCAGCTGAATGAGAACGGGACCCATGAAGAGGCTTTCGATCGGCCGCCGGCTCCAACGGTCCTGGGTCGTTCTGGTCGCGCTCATTGTGGTCGCCGCCGCGGGCTCGGGCGTCTATCGACTGCATCGCATCTTCGGCTCGAATAATGACACCTCGACCCCCGGCCCCATCGGCAACGACGTCAACTACAACCCAAAGCACATCACCTTGCAGGTGTTCGGCGACCCCGGAACGGTGGCCACCATCAACTATCTCGACATCAACGTGCAGCCGCAGAAGGTCATGAACGCACCCCTGCCGTGGTCGCTGCAGATGGTAACCACCCAGCCCGGGGCCTTCACCAACCTTGTGGCACAAGGCAATAGCAACACACTGGGCTGCCGCATCATCGTGGACGGCGAAGTCAAAGACGAAAGGACCGTCAACACCGTGAACGCGTACACGTTCTGCCTGGTGAAGTCCGCATGAGCGATCGTGACGAGCCGCGGCGCTCGGTACCGCGGATGCTGCTGCGGTTCTCGGTGCCAATCGCGGCTTTCTGGCTTGCCGTAGCGGTCGTCACCAATGTTTATGTGCCGCAACTGGAAAAGGTCGCCCAGGCACACAACGTGGCACAAAGCCCACAGGACGCACCGGCGCTGCTGGCCAGTAAACGCATCGGCAAGGTGTTCAAGCAATTCGATTCCGACAGCGCAGCGATGATCGTGTTGGAAGGCGATCAGCCGCTCGGAGCCGACGCACACCACTACTACGACGGCCTGATCAAGAAGCTCGCGCAGGACACCAAGCATGTACAGCACATCCAGGATTTCTGGGGGGACCCGCTGACCGCCTCGGGGTCCCAGAGCGACGACGGTAAGGCCGCCCTGGTGCAGGTGAACCTCGCCGGTAACCAGGGCCAGTCGCTCGCCAATCAGTCGGTAGATTCGGTGCGCGACATCGTGGCTCACTCGTCGCCGCCGCCGGGGGTGAAGGTGTATGTCACCGGCGCCGCCCCGCTGGTCACCGATCAGTTCGAGGTGGGCAGCAAAGGTACTTTGATGGTCACGTTGATCACCATCGCGGTGATCATAGTCATGCTGTTCTGGGTCTACCGTTCTCTGGTCACCGCGATTCTCGTGCTGTTCACGGTGATGATCGAGTTGACCGCGTCCCGCGGAGTCGTCGCCCTGTTGGCGAACTCCGGAATCATCGGGCTCTCAACGTACTCGACGAATCTGCTGACTCTGCTGGTGATCGCCGCCGGAACGGACTATGCGATCTTCATCCTTGGCCGCTATCACGAAGCACGCCATATCGGCCAAGATCGGCAGACCGCCTTCTACACGATGTACCGCGGGACCGCACACATCATCTTGGGCTCGGGTCTCACGGTCGTGGGCGCGGTGTTCTGTCTGCACTTCACCAGGCTTCCCTACTTTCAGACCATGGCCATTCCAGCTGCGACCGGCGTCCTTGTCGCGCTGGCAGCCGCATTGACCCTGGCGCCGGCGATTTTGGCCGTCGGCCGCCATTTCGGTCTGTTCGACCCCAAACGCGCGATGCGCACCCGCGGCTGGCGGCGCATCGGAACCGGCATCGTGCGCTGGCCCGGCCCCATCCTTGTCGCCACGGTCGCGGTGGCGCTGATCGGCCTGCTGGCACTGCCCGGATACACGACGAGCTACGACGCCCGCAAGTACATGCCCGCCGATTCGCCGGCCAACCTCGGCTACGCCGCCGCCGAGCGACATTTCGGCGAAGCCCGACTCAATCCCGAACTGCTGATGGTCGAGGCCGACCACGATATGCGCAATCCCGCCGACATGCTCGTCGTCGAACGGATCGCCAGAGCCATCTTCCACCTGCCCGGCATTCAGAAAGTGCAGGGGCTCACCCGGCCGCAGGGAACCCCAATCGTGCACACCTCGATACCGTTTCAGATCAGCGCGGGAAACGTCGGGAACATCGAGAACCTGCAGTACCAGAAAGACCGTGCAGACGACCTGCTCAAGCAGGCCGACCAGATACGCCACACCGTCGGCATCCTGAATCAGCAGTACGCACTGCAGAAGAACCTTGCCGCCTCTACCCACGACGAGACCCAAAGCTTTCATGACACCATCGGTACCATCAACGAACTGCGCGACGAGATCGCCGATTTCGACGACTTCTTGCGCCCGATTCGCAGCTATTTCTACTGGGAAAAACACTGCTACGACATCCCGGCCTGCTCGGCGATCAGAAACGTCTTCAACGCCATCGACGGGATCGACCAACTCAGCCAACAATTCACCACACTCACAGCGAGTCTGGACAAGCTGGATGCGGGCCAACAAAAACTCGTGACGCTGCTACCACCGCAGATCGCCGATCAGGAGAAAAATTTACGGCTGACGCTGTCCAACTACGCCACCAACTCGGGAATCAACGCCCAAACCCGGGCCAACACCGACACCGCGACCGCGCTGGGTCAGGCGTATGACGCCGCCAAGATCGACGACTCCTTCTTCCTGCCGCCCGAGGCCTTTGCCAACCCCGAGTTCCAACGCGGCCTGAAACTGTTCTTCTCCCCGGACGGCAAAGCCACCCAAATGATCATCACCCACGAGGGCGATCCCGCCACCCCACGCGGCATCGCCAGCATCGACCAGATCAGAAATGCGGCCAAAGACGCGGTGAAGGGCACCATATTGGCCGGCTCCCACATCTACCTTTCCGGCACCGCCGCGACCTATAAGGACATCCAAGAAGGGGCGACCTACGACCTGATGATCGCGGCAATGGCGGCGCTGAGCCTGATTTTCTTGATCATGTTGTTCATCACGCGAAGCCTGATCGCCGCGATCGTCATCGTGGGTACCGTCGCCCTGTCGCTGGGCGCCTCGTTCGGCCTATCGGTGCTGCTCTGGCAGGACATACTCGGCATCCAGTTGTACTGGATCGTGCTGGCGCTGGCCGTCATCCTGCTACTGGCGGTGGGATCGGACTACAACTTGTTGCTCATCTCCCGGTTCAAAGAAGAAGTCCACGCCGGAATCAATACCGGCATCATTCGCGCCATCGCCGGCAGCGGATCAGTGGTCACCTCCGCCGGCCTCGTGTTCGCGGCCACCATGGCCTCCTTCGTGTTTGCCGACCTACGCGTGCTCGGTCAGATCGGGACCACCATCGCGCTGGGTCTGCTGTTCGACACCCTGATCGTGCGCGCATTCATGACACCGTCCATCGCCGCGCTGCTGGGGCGCTGGTTCTGGTGGCCGCTGCGGGTGCGACCGCGCCCGGCCAGCACGATGCTGCGTCCCTACGGACCGCGCCCCGCGGTACGCCAGCTGCTGCTCTGGGAAGACGGAGACCCAGTGGTGACCCCTGACGGCGCCGTCACCACCCAAAGATAGGAGCGACGCATGGCCTTCGGTTTGTATAGCTTTCTCACCATAGTCGTTGCGGCGCTAGGACTTACGTTTATCGGCTGCGCGTTCCTGTTCATCAGTCGGTTAGAGGCTCGAAAGCCCGCCGCGTTGGGCGAAACAGTAGGCGCTCACAAAACGGTTCTAGCGAAACTCCGTAAGCGCCAACCCATGTCGCAGGACGAGCTCGACTACGCGCGCGAAATCGTTTCTGATTGCCGCTCACCGCTCGCCCTCGCGATACCGGCCACCCTGTTTTCAATGGCATGCTTCTATGTGTTCGGCTGTCTGCAGCAACTCCACGGTGCCCCACCGTCGATTCGGACATTCATCGGGGGGCTCCCCGCGATCGGCGCCACCAACCTGACCATGCAGCTGCTCAGGGTCGCGCGGCTGAAAGGGCGGCTCCAGGAGGCGATTGCCACCGCGCGCGTCGCCCGATGTGCTGACCAAGGCGTAGCCGGCCCGCCATTCATGTCTGGCTGATGTATGCACATTCCCTAAATTCTTTCCGAGGCCGGGGGTCACGGGCAGGGCCAGGATGGGCACATGGTTGCATGGTCACCCATGAGCGACGCCGACGCAGCATCGATCCGAGCTGCGCGAAGTGACTGGATCAGCGAGCACCTCGAGACGTATTTGTCTTCGGGTGGCGCGCGGGGCCACATCATGGATGTGAGCGCCGTCGGGGGTCGCGAACTGACCACGCACTGCCTGATCAAGGTTGTGGGTCGCAAGTCGGGGCAGAGCTATGTCAGACCGTTGATCTACGGCAACGTCGGCGGCGAAATCGTGATCGTCGCTTCCAAGGGAGGCGCCGACTCGCATCCGCAGTGGTACTTGAATGTCCGACAGAGCAACACGATCGGCGTTCAGATCGCCACCCAGGCATTCGAGGCCACTTGGCGGGAGCCCGAAGGCGAGGAACGCCACGAGGCATGGGCGTACATGGCTCACCTGTACCCGCCGTACCTCACCTACCAGAGGTCGACGAGTCGTCAGATCCCGCTGGTGATGTTGGCGCCCGTGCGGGCAATCGACGTCTTCTCTGCCGAGGACTTGGGGTAGCCGTCACTCGGCGATAGCAGAGACATCACCACTTGTGATGTGATAGGACGCGATCCATTCGTCCGCGCTGTCGCAGCCTCCGGAAGCGAAGAACACAATGACCGAACCGAGATCCACCACCTGCGCGATTGCCGGGGGTGGTCCCGCCGGAATGATTCTCGGCCTGCTGCTGGCTCGGGCCGGTGTCGAGGTCACCGTATTCGAGAAGCACGCCGACTTCCTTCGTGACTTTCGCGGTGACACCGTGCACCCGGTCACCTTGCGATTGCTCGACGAACTTGGGTTGTTCTCCCGCTTCGATGGGCTGCCGCACAGCAAGTTCAAAAAGGCCGAGTTTGAAATTAATGGACGCCAAGTCACTTTCGTCGACTTCGGCCGCCTGCGCCTACCCCATCGCTATATCGCGTTGGTGCCTCAATGGGATCTCCTCGACCTGCTCGCCGAGGCCGGCAAGGACGAACCAACGTTCACCCTGCGGATGCAGACCGAGGTTACCGGGCTGCTGCGCGACGGTGACACCATCACCGGTGTGCGCTACCAGGGACCCGACGGCCCCGGAGAACTGCGCGCCGACCTCACGGTGGGTTGCGACGGCCGTACCTCGACCGTGCGCCGCGAAGCCGGGCTGGCCGCGCGCGAGTATCCAGTCCCGTTTGATGTCGGGTGGTTTCGACTCGACGCCAAGGAGGAAGTGAAATATCAACTCACACCACGCACATCGCCGACCTTGACGCTGCTGCTGATACCGCGGGAAGGCTACTTCCAGGCCGGGTGCTTCCTGCCCAAAGGCGGCGAGCAACAATTGCACGCCCGCGGAATCGACACCTTTCGTGCTGAGGTAGCCGACCTGGTCCCCGAAGCCTCGGTGCAGAACCTCACATCGTGGGACGACGTCAAAGTTCTTGACGTTCGGGTGAACCGGCTCCGTCGTTGGTACCGGGAGGGACTGCTGTGTATCGGGGACGCCGCCCACGCGATGTCTCCGGCCGGCGGAGTCGGGATCAACCTTGCGATCGCCGACGCCGTGGCCGCGGCACGACTGCTGGCCGGCCCCCTGTTGGCGCATCGGCTCACCACCCGTGATCTGGGCGGCGTCCAGCGACGCCGATACCTCCCCGCGGCCGTGACGCAGACCGTGCAGCAGGCCGCGGCGCGATTCCTGATCCCCGTCGTCCTGCGTGGCGAGGTCAAGCCGCCGCCACCCATTGTCATCAACTCTGTCGCAAGGCTTTTCGGGTGGATTCCGTCGCTGGCGGCCGTCCCCGCCTATGCCATCGGCGTCGGCTTACTCCCGGAGCATGCTCCCCAGTTCGCACGCCGGAACTGATTCACGATGGACCTGCGCCTTCAGGGACCGTCTGGCCTCTCATTCGATACGTTCGACCCACTGAGCCCGTGACGGCCCCGGCTCGAAAGGGTCGCCGAAGTACTGGGTCTCGTGGACCACTTCCCCGCCCTCGAATTCCATGATGCTGACCGTATAGAACGGTTGCGCGTCATAGGTCAGGACGAGTTCACTGATCCAGAGGTCCGCGCCGCCGAGCATTCGTCGCACGGTGAACCGTTTCGTGTTCGGCTGGGCGGCGCGTGACGCATGGATGTTGGCCCGGCCCCGGATCCGTTCGCCCGATTGGGGATAGTCCAAAACCGCATCAGCTCGGTAGATTTCGTGTTCCGCCGCAAAGTCGTTGGCATCGGAGGCCGCCCAATGCCGCCGGAGCGCATTCCGCACGTCGTCATCACTCATGGCTATCCCTCTTCCCAGCGGATGCATCAACGCCGATCCCGCACCATAGCCCTCACAGCGGCCACCCGGGTTAACAACGCCTGAAGAGGTGTCACATGCGCTGACGCCGCCTTTACCGAGGTCTACCGCAGGCGTATCGTTCCGGCTGGCCGTTGGGACTTGCCAGGGAGGGACCGCTGATGAGTCGTGTCGCGGTGATCACCGGGGCGAGCCGGGGAATCGGCGCGGCGACCGCACTAGTCCTCGCGGAGCGCGGGTTTCGGGTGGTGGTCAACTACCGGTCCAGCGCCCAAGAAGCGGACGACGTGGTCAACGCCGCGACCTCGGCCGGGGGTGAGGCCGTCGCGATTCGGGCCGACGTCACCGAACCCGACGATGTCGCCGCGCTGGTCAACGAGACCAACGAAAAGTGGGGCCGTGTCGATGCGCTGGTCCACAACGCATTGATCCCCTACGACGTCACCTCGTTCGCGGATCTGAGCTGGGAGCACCTCGGCGGCAAGCTGGACCGGGAGCTGCACGCCGCCTTCCTGGTTACCAAAGCCGTTGTACCGGACATGATTTCCCGTAATTACGGCCGCCTGGTCTATCTCACCACAATATTGTCCCGGCGGCCCCGAGCCGGCATGATCACGGTGGGCACCGCGAAGGCGGCGATGGATCAGTTTGTCCGCTACGTCGCACTCGAGCTGGCGCCGCACGGAATCACCGCCAATCTGGTGTCGCCCGCCACGGTCGGCGATGCAACGGCGAACTCGCTGCTGGCGAGCGACGAGGTGCGTCAGCTGGGCGCCGCCAACCCGATGGGTCGCCTGGTCCGTCCCGACGAGGTGGCGAAGACGGTTGCCTTTTTGGCTAGTGAGGATTCCGGGTTCACCACCGGCCATTGCCTGGAGGTCAACGGCGGCCTCGCGATGAATTGACGGCGGGTCGCCGGGAAAGGGGTCGGCGTGCAGACCATCGATCTCGCTTACGTCGGGCGGGGCATCCACGAAGAGCTGGTCGCCCACGTGGCCGACCAGGAGGGCTATTACGAGGATGAAGATGTCCACGTGGCCATCCGCGACGGGGTTGGCTGGCCGGCAGAGCGACTGCGCCGCGGCGCGGTGATCGGCCTGGGCCGCACACTGTTGTCGCGGCTGACCGACGGGATCGATTGGAAAGCGGTCAGCGTCAACACCGATCGCCCGCTGTTCTGGTTTCTCGGCAACGCCGAGGTCACAACTATGGCGGACCTAGCCGGGCGGCGGCTGGCCGTCCATGCCGCCAGTAGCCCGCCCGGCACCTTCGCCCGGATCGTCCTGCGAAAGCATGGCCTGGACCCCGACCGCGACCTGGAGTGCGTGGTGCGGCATCCGGGTGACTACCAGATGGACCTGCGCCGGCTCCGGGACGGCTCGATCGATGCCGCCTACGTGGGCAGCACCCTGTCCCCCGAACAGGTCGCCGAGGAGGAGGGGTTTCACCCGCTGGCCTGGGTCGGCGATCACTTCCAGATCCCCACGGTGGGCGTCGCCGTCGACCCCGTGCACATCCCGCTGGACAGCGCCGCGCTGCGGTCCCTGTTGCGGGCCAATGAACGGGCGCTGCGTACCCTTGCCGAACGACCCAGCCTCGCAGTCGATTACATCAACTGGTTCCTCGACCGGCTCACCCGTGATGAAGCGGAGCGCTACTACGAGCGCTACGTCGGGCCGTACTTCCTCCCCGGCCGCGAGGTGGACCCGCTCGTCGCGCAGCGATCGCTCAACGCGGTCGCCGACGAACTCGGTGTCGCCTCAACAGCCGCAGCGGACTTTTATCAGACCGGCTAGCCGACGCAGTTAGCCGCGGTAATCAGGCCGCCAGGCCTTCGCCGGCAGGGCGTGCCACTGCCGTCCGCTTCCCGCGCCGCCAACCACGCACCGCTGCGATCGCGGACTTCAGGCCGCGGCGGCGGCCGGTGGCCGGGTCGGTGCCCAGGAAGCCGGGCTCGAGCTCGGCGAACATCCGCTCGCTGCGGGTCTCCGGCGCATTGTCGGCGTCGTCGCGCAGGTACTTGTTCGGCAGCGAGAGCTTGGCCAGCGTGCGCCACGTCTTGGCGTACTGGAACAGGAAAGAGCCTGTGGTGTAAGGCAAGTCGTACTTGTCGCACACCTCGCGCACCCGCACCGAGATCTCGGCGTACCGGTTGCTCGGCAGATCGGGGAACAGGTGATGTTCGATCTGATGGCACAGGTTGCCGCTCATGAACCGCAGCGCCGGCCCGGCCTCGAAATTGGCGCTGCCCAGCATCTGCCTCAGATACCACTGCCCCTTGGACTCGCCGATCATGTCCGTCTTGGTGAATTTCTCTGCGCCGTCAGGGAAATGGCCGCAGAAGATCACCGCGTTGGCCCACACGTTGCGGATCACGTTGGCTGTTGCGTTGGCCGTCAGGGTCGACCGGTAGGTCGCCCCGGGTGACAACGAGGTCAGCGCCGGGAACGCGACATAGTCCTTGAGCACCTGCCGCCCCGCCTTGGCCAAGAACTCGTCGACCCGCTGTCGGGCTTCGTCGTTGTCCATGCGGTGCTTTGCGATCTTGCCGAGCTCCACATGCTGCAGGCCCACTCCCCACTCGAAGAGCAGTGCGAGCAGGGTGTTGTACACCAGGTTGAAGATGTTGAAGCGCTTCCAGCGCTGGTCGCGGGTGACGCGCAGCAGGCCGTAGCCCACGTCGTCGTCCATCCCGAGGATGTTCGTGTACTTGTGGTGCACGAAGTTGTGGGTGTAGCGCCAGTGCTTGGACGACCCGCTCATGTCCCACTCCCACGCCGAGGAGTGAATCTCTGGGTCGTTCATCCAGTCCCACTGGCCGTGCATGACGTTGTGGCCGATCTCCATGTTCTCGACGATCTTGGCCACGCCCAGGGTGACGGTCCCCGCCCACCAGGCCGAGCGCCGCGAGCTGGCGGCCAGCAGCAGTCGGCCGGTCACCTCCAGCGCGCGCTGGGCCGCGATGGTGCGGCGGATGTAGCGAGCGTCCCGCTCGCCGCGTGAGTCTTCTACGTCCTGGCGGATGGCATCGAGCTCAACGGCCAGGTTTTCGATATCGGCATCCGTCAGATGGGCGAATACGTCGACGTCGGTGATTGCCATCGTCGTGATCTCCCTGCGGTCGATTGTCGGTCTTAACGTGTTCCAGACCTACGCTATCGTAACCTACGAAGCCGTAGGTTACCTATGAGTAGCCTTTAAATGTCGAGCACGCAATCGCCGGAAGCCGCGGACACGCAGGTCTGCACCCGAGTCCCCGGGTCGTGCTCCTGGCCGGTGCGCAGATCGCGAACGTGACCCTCGACGAGGCCGACCACACACGACTGGCAGATCCCCATGCGGCACCCGAAGGGCATCTGCACGCCGACACTTTCGCCCGCGTCCATCAGCGACGTCGCCGCGTCGGCGTCAGCGGTGCGTCCGGTTCGGGCGAAGGTGACGGTGCCGCCGGCGCCGGCGGGCGCGGCCTTGGACACCGCGAACCGCTCGAGGTGCAAGCGCTCACCGATACCTGCGGCCGTCCATACCCGCTCGGCCTCGGCGAGCATGCCTTCCGGACCACAGGCCCAGGTCTGGCGTTCGCGCCAGTCCGGCACCTCCTGGTCCAGCACGGAAAGGTCCAGCCGGCCCTGGGCGCGCGTCTCGCGCAGCCGCATCCGATAGCCGGGGTGCTCGGCGGCCAGCGCGGACAACTCTGCGCGAAACATGACGTCGGACTGGGTAGGTGCCGAGTGCAGATGGGCAATGTCGCCGATTTGGTTGCGGCGCACCAGGGTTCGCAGCATCGATATCACCGGCGTGATCCCCGAGCCGGCGGTGAGGAACAGGATCGACGCGGGAGCCGGATCGGGCAGCACGAAGTTGCCCTGCGGCGCGGCCAGCCGGACGATGGTGCCCGGCTCGACACCGGCAACCAGGTGCGACGACAGGAAGCCCTCCGGCATCGCCTTCACGGTGATGGTCACGGTGCGCGCCGAACCGGAGTCGGGGCGCGAGCCTCCGCCGGCCGGGGCCGAGGTGAGCGAGTACGACCGCCAGCGCCAGCGACCGTCCATCAGCAGTCCGATGCCGATGTACTGGCCCGGCTGGTAGTCGAAGTTGAAGCCCCAGCCCGGCTTGATGACCAGCGTCGCGGAATCTTCCGTCTCGCGGCGCACCTGCAGGATGCGGCCCCGCAGTTCACGCGCCGACCAGAGCGGGTTGGCCAGGTGCAGATAGTCATCGGGCAACAGCGGCGTCGTGATGCGTGCGGCGAGCTTGCGCAGCGCATGCCAGCCGGGGTGCCGGTCAGCGCCGGCGACAACGGGTCGCCTGGTGTCGACAACGTTGCCCGTGATCGATGGGTTACGTCTGCCCAGGGGAAGCTCCTGCTCACGATGCGGCGTGTGGCTTGCGCTCACATTGTGATCGATTCTGTGCGCTTCACGAAACCTACGGTACCGTAACCTACGGTGTCGTAGCTAGCGCAGCTGCCTGGTTTGCCTCACATTCGGCCGCTGGTCTTTCACATCAGCTCCAGCAGGAACGGCAGCTCCTGGTTGGCGTACCAGGCCAGATCGTGGTCCTGCGCATCCCCGACAATCAGGTCGGCGTCCTCATCGCCCAGGTCGGCGGCGTCGACCGCCTCGATGGCCCTCGCCACCGCCGGTTCGGCCCCGGCGTTGTCGACGTAGGCGGCGATCACATGGTCGATTGGCACCGGCCCGGACAGTCTGACCACGGCGTCGTCGAGGTCGGGCCGGTACGTGACGTCCTCGACCTCGGCGACCAGCACCGCGCGGCGGGGCGGCGGGGACTCCGACGGCTCGCCGCCCCCTTCCGCCGCCGCCAGCAGCCGCAGCGACGCCAGCGCCGCCTCGCGCAGCGCCACGTCGGCGAGCTCGTCGTCGTCGCCCTCGGCGTAGGCCTCGCGCAGCCTCGGGGTCAGTGCGAACGCGGTGCCGCTGACCGGCCACAACGAGCCGTCGGCGACGAGCTGCGCCAACATGGGCAGCGTGGCAGGGATATAGACGACCGTCATGTCGCGCCTCGATTGTGGCGACCCCCTGCGACCGGCCGTGCCGCTCTTGCGATCGCCACGGCTAGATCAGCGTGGCCGCGTAGTCGACATACGTCGACAGCTCACGCGCCGGGCGCTGGTAGTTGCCACTGACGACGGGATGCGCAGGCAGCTTGACCTTGGGCGTCTCGACATCGCGGTAGGGGACGGTGGATAACAAATGGGCCATCATGTTCAGTCGGGCGTGCTTCTTGATATCGGACTCCACGACATACCACGGACTCGCCGGGGTGTCGGTGTGCACCATCATCTCGTCCTTGGCGCGTGAATAGTCCTCCCACCGGTATACCGATTCCAGGTCGATCGGGGACAGCTTCCATCGCCGGACCGGGTCATTCAGCCGTGCTTTGAACCGGCGCAGCTGTTCGGCCTCGGAGACCGAGAACCAGTATTTGCGCAGCAGAATCCCGTCATCGGTGAGCATCTGCTCGAAGATCGGCGTCTGCCGCAAAAACAGCGCATACTCCTGCGGCGTGCAGAACTCCATGACTTTCTCGATGCCCGCCCGGTTGTACCACGACCGGTCGAACAGCACGATCTCGCCTTTGCTGGGTAAATGGGCGATGTAGCGCTGGAAATACCACTGACCGCGTTCGCGATCTGTCGGCACCGGCAGTGCGGCTATCCGTGCAACGCGTGGGCTGAGGTATTCGGTAACCCGTTTGATGGCACCGCCCTTGCCCGCGGCATCACGACCTTCGAACAACACCACCAGCCGCGCCCCGGACTGCCGCAGCCACTCCTGCAGCTTCACCAATTCCGTTTGCAGCCTGAACAATTCGGCGTCGTAGACCTCATCGGAGATCCTGGGCACAGTCGGCCCCGCCGACTTCTTCTTGCTCGGCTTCGCCGGCGCGCCATCACGTTTCGCGGTGCTCACAGAAACGAATACTAGCCCCACGCAGGGGTTTTCAACGCCGACTAGGACCGGGAGGCCTCCAGCAGTTCTTCGAGCGCCTGGTTCAGCAGTCCGGGCAGCAGCTCGACATCGCTCATGGCTTCGCGATCGGCGTTGATTCCGTAATAGAGCTCACCGTTATACGACGTCACGCCGATGGCCAGCGCCTGATTGTGCAGCAGCGGCGGCACCGCGTAGGTCTCCAGCAGTTTGGTGCCGGCGACGTACATCTGCGACTGGGCGCCCGGGGCGTTGGTGATGAGCAGGTTGAACGTGCGCTTGGAGAAGCTCGGGAAACTGGTCGCCACCCGGATGCCCATGGCGTGCAGCGTCGGTGGGGCAAAACCCGACAGCGTGACGATGGTCCTGGCGTCGACCAACTGGGCGGCCGTCGGGTTCGACTCGGTGGCGTGCGCGATCTGCGACAGCCGCACCACGGCATTGGGCTCCCCCACCGGCAGGTCGACCAGGAACGGCATCACCTGGCTGATCGCCTGTCCGGGGCCGCTCGCGTCGAGGTCGCCGTTGGCGTACACCGACAGTGGAGCCATCGCCCGCACCGTCGCGGTCGCCGGGGCCGCCACCCCACGCGACATCAGCCAGTTACCCAGCGCGCCGGCGATGACCGCGAGCACCACGTCGTTGACGTCGCAGTCATACCGCGCACGCACGGTGCGATAGTCGTCGAGGCTGCCCCGTGCGACGGTGAAGCGCCGGTGACGCGACACGGTGGCGTTGAGCGGGCTGCTGGGCGCGGTGCCCCGGGTCACGGTGCGCACGAAATCGACGGCCCGGCGGCCGGCGTCGAGCAGCTCGCCGTGGTTGGTCACCAGCCCACCGATCATCGAGCCGACGGCCTGCAGCTGCGCGCCCGGTCCCGTGAACCATTCGCCGACCGCGCCCAGCATCAGCCGGGTGTACCCAGGGTCACGCTCCGGTACCCAGATGTCCTCGGGAAAGGGTGCCGGGCGTTTGGTCCGGTCGGCGATGACGTGATTGATCTCCAGCGCCGACATGCCGTTGATCAGCGCCTGGTGCGACTTCGTGTAGAGGGCGACCCGGTTCTTGGACAGTCCTTCGACCAGGTACATCTCCCAGAGCGGCCGGGACTTGTCCAGTGGTCGTGCGGCCAGCCGCGCGATCAGTTCGTGCAGCTGCTCGTCGCTGCCGGGCGAGGGCAGCGCCGAGCGGCGCACGTGGTAGGTGATGTCGAAGTCGTTGTCGTCGAGCCACACCGGCCGGGCCGTGCCGACCCGCACCTCGCGCACCTTCTGCCGATAGCGCGGTATCTGCGGCAGCCGCTGTTCGACGGTGGCCAGCAGGGTCTCGTAGCTCAAGCCGGCACGCGGGCGGCGCAGGATCGACAGCGATCCGACGTACATGGGGGTGGCCGTGTTTTCCAGCCGGTAGAACGACGCGTCCGACGGCGACAAGCGACTCACCATGCGGCGCTGTCCTCCTGGTCACTTCGTCGCGTGCGTTGGTGCAAAGGGCCCGATGTCCCGCCCACGGTAATCGCCTGAGCCGTGCGCTAGTCAGCGCGGGTACGCGTGCGGTCGAGTTGTGCCATGATGGCCACTGACTAACCACTGTCTGCCCCTCTCCAGCAGGCTCCCGGTCCGGCCGAAGAGTTGGAGAGTGCGCGTGAACACTGGTCCCGTTGCGAATCCATCTGACGCTTTCACCGTCATACCACTGATTGATTACGAGCCGCCGGCGCAGGAGGTTTCGCGCACCGTCGCGCCGTGCCGGCCATCGTCGCGTCCCCCGTCGCGCCGCGGCAGCAGCCACGCGCCGCCGCGTTCCTACACCGGGCAGCCCAGCAGGGCGCCGGATCCGGGCGCGGTCATGTCTCCGCGACTGCGTCAAGCGGCCGTCTTCGCCGACGCGGCGCTGCGCCGGGTGCTGGAGGTCATCGATCGCCGCCGGCCGGCGGCCCAGTTGAATCCGATGTTGGCGCCGAGCCTGGTGGATTCGGTAGCCGCGGTTGGCCGTTCGGCCGCGGGCCGTAACCGAGGCGCCGCGGTGTTGCGCCGCATGCGGCTACAGGCCGCAGGTCACCGCGACCCGGACTCGGCGGCCGAGGTCTTCGGTTCCTACAGCCGCGGGAACCGGATCCACGCCATCGCCTGCCGGGTCGAGCAGGTCAGCGCCGCGGGCGGCACCCGGTGGATGGTGGTGGCCCTGCACATCGGATGACGGCGGCCACCGGTCAGGCCGCCGGCGCGGCGCCGGCCGGGCGCGGACCACCCGTGTAGCGGGTGAGGATGGGTCCCGCAATCGCCATGATGAAAACGTAGGACGTCGCCAGCGCCGCGACCGCGGGCAGCGACTTGCCGGCCAATCCGATGATGATCAACGAGAACTCGCCGCGTGCGATCAGCGCGGTGCCCGCGCGCAGCTGCCCGCGCCGCGCCACCCCGTCGTGCCGCGCGGCGAAGATCCCGGTGGCCACCTTGGTCGCCGCGGTCACCGCGGCCAGAACCAGCGCCGCCGGAAGCATCGGGACCAACTCGTGTGGGTCCACCGAGTAGCCGATCGCCAGGAAGAAGATGGCGGCGAACAGGTCGCGCAGCGGGCTCAGCACCTGACGGGCCCGCTCGGCCGTCTCGCCGGTCAGGGTCAGGCCCACCAGGAACGCGCCTACCGCGGCCGAGGCGTGCAGGGACTCCGCCACCGCCGCCACGATCAGGGTGATGCCCAGGACCCGGAGCATCAGCTGTTCGGAGTCGGGGTGTTGCACGAGCCGCTCTACGTGGTGACCCCACCGGTAGGACGCGGCGAACGCCGCCACCAGGGCGCCCACCGCCACGGCCATGCCGCCCACAGCGTGCAGCCATCCGCCGCCCGACGCCAGGACCGCGAAGAGCGGCAGATACGCGGCCATCGCGAAGTCTTCGAGCACCAGTACCGACAGCACCGCCGGCGTCTCCCGGTTGCCGAGCCGCTGCAGGTCCTCCAGCAGCCGTGCGATGACGCCCGAGGAGGAGATGTAGGTGACGCCGGCCAGACACAGGATGGCCACGCCGTCCAATCCCAGTAGCCAGCCGGCGATCGCGCCGGGCGCGGCGTTGAGCACGATGTCCACGGCCGCCGACGGCAGGTGGTGGCGCATGCTGGAAGAGAATTCGGCCACCGAGAACTCGCAGCCCAGGGTCAGCAGCAGCAACACGACGCCGATGGGCGCGCTGGTGGTGATGAACTGGCCGCCTGCGGCCATCGGCAGGATGCCGCCGTTGCCCAAGGCCAATCCCGCCAGCAGGTACACGGGGATGGGCGACAACGCGAATCGCCTTGCGGCGGCGCCCAATACGGCCAGAGTGGCCAGGAGGGCGCCGAGTTGCAAAAGCAGCGTCCCCGAAATCTGCACCGGCTCAGCCTTTGTCGATAATCTTCTCGACGCCTGCGATGCCGTCTTCGGTGCCGATCACGATCAGAACGTCTTGGACGTGCAGCATCTCGGCGGGTCCGGGTGAGGCGAGCACTTGCTCGTTGCGCACGATCGCCACGATGGATGCGCCGGTACGGGTGCGCGCCCGGGTGTCACCCAGCGGGTGATCCACGAAGGGGCTGCCGGCCAGGATGTGCACCTGGCCGGTCTCGAGCCCGGGGACCTCGCTGGCCAGCTCGGTGAATCGCTCCGCGATCCGCGGCGCACCCAGGATCTGGGCGACGGCCTCGGCCTCCTGGTCGTTGAGGTGCAGCAGCGGCCGGGCCTCGTCCGGATCTTCGCGGGCGTACACGACGACATCGAAATCGCCGCTGCGCCGCGCGATGATGCCGATGCGGTCGCCCCTCTGATCGGTGAATTCGTAGCGAAGACCGACCCCGGGGAGCAACACCTCCTTGACATCCATACGTCAATCCTGACAGGTCGCCGGGCGCTGCCGAAAGCGGATGAACGCAAAGATGCTCAGCCCGGGGCGGGCCGGCCGGCCGGCCGGCTGGGGCCGCCGCGCGGCCGGCGCCCTAGCGGTAGCAACCTCGGTACCTCGCGGCGGTAGCTGAGATAGTCCTCGCCGAGCGCCTCCACCAGGTCGTGTTCCTCGATCCGGGTGGCGACCAGGATGTAACCCGTCATGGCTATGGAGAACAGCAGATGCCCGGCCGTCATGGTGGGGGCCGCCCAGAAGGCGATGATGAAACCGAGCATGAGCGGGTGGCGTACCAGCCGGTAAAGCATCCGAACGTGAAAAGCGATGTGTGTGTACGGTTTTCCCCGCCACGCCAGATACACCTGCCGGAGCCCGAACAGGTCGAAATGGTTGATCATGAACGTCGACGCCAGGGCGATCACCCAGCCGAGCCAGAACAGCGTCCACAACACCAGGCGCCCGGCCGGTAGTTCCACCTTCCAGATGACGGCGGGCATCGTTCGCCATTGCCAATACAGCAGCACCAGCACGGCGTTGGACAGCATCACGTATGTGCTGCGCTCTATCGACGACGGCACCACCCGCGTCCACCACGCCTTGAACCCGGGGCGCGCCATGACGCTGTGCTGCAGGCCGAACACCGCGAGCAGCACCATGTTGATCAACACGGCCTGGCCGATGGGCGCCGACAGCCCACGGTCGACCGTCCGCGGCACCCAGAAGTTGCCGACGAACGCGACAAGGTACAGAAATACGGCAAGAAAGAGCAGATAAGCGGCCACGCCATAGCCGACCGTCAGGTAACGCTTCATTTGCTGATTGTGCGCCTCATCGGCGCGCGCGCATATAGGTCATTTGCCTCAATTTCAGCGGGGCGAGCCCAGGCATTGTTGGCCGACCCGTCCGGTCATTTGAGGCAAACGCCTCATGCGGCGGCTCGAGCGCTGGACCGATGATCGGCCGTGACAGGCCCACATCGAGAAAGCACGGAGACGGATCATGAACGAATCGCTATGCAGCGCCACAGCCATCGAGCTGCTCGGGGCTCGCCCAGCGCAGGCGCCGGACGGCGCACGCATCGACGCGATCGACGTCGGCCGGCGCGTCAGTGGCCGTCAACTTCTGCAGAACATGTCGCTTTCGGTGGAGCCCGGCGAATTGGTCGCCATCGCCGGCGGCAGCGGGGCAGGCAAGACCACCTTGCTGGAAATCCTCGCCGGACTGCAACCCCCGTCCGCCGGGGAGGTTCGGCACGACGGCGTCGTTCCCCGTAGCCGGGCTCGCGCCGGCGCGACGGTGGGCTATGTGCCCCAGGACGACATCATCCACCTCGAGATGCCGCTGCGTCGTACGCTTCGCTACGCGGCGCTGCTCCGGCTGCCCGGCGGCACCCCCGCTGTCGAAGCGGAGCGGATCGTCAACGAAACCATGCAAGACCTCGACTTGGCCGACCGGGCCGACGTGCCGGTGCGTGCGCTGTCGGGCGGCCAGCGCAAGCGGGCCAGTATCGCCGTGGAGCTGCTGACCCGGCCGCGCGTCTTCTTCCTCGACGAACCGACATCCGGGCTCGATCCCTCGACCGCCGCTGACGTGATGCGCCTGCTGCGTCGCCTCAGCCAACGCGGTGTCACCGTCGTCCTCACCACTCACGAGCCCGCCGCCATCGACCAATGCGACCGAGTGATCTTCCTGGCCCGCGACGGCCACCTGGCTTTCACCGGCACTCCCGTTGCGGCCCGGCGCTACTTCGGCGTGCAAAACCTCACGGAGGTGTACGAGCGCCTGGCTCAAGAGCACACGCCGCGGATCTGGGCGGATCGATTCATGGAAAGCCGCGAGAAGCCCCCGACCCGGCCCGACTCCTCTCGAAAGGCTTTGTCGGCCAAGCGGTATGACGTCAGTCGCACGGGCATGGTCAGGCAATGGTGGCTGCTCACCCGGCGCAACATCGACGTCGTGTTCCGCAATCGGCTGACCCTGACGATCCTGCTCGGCTCACCGGTGCTCGTGACGGCGATGATGGCGACATTGTTCAAGCGAGGTGCGTTCGATCCGGGCGACGCCACCGGCGTCGGCCCGGCCCAGATCGTGTTCTGGATTGCCTTCGACGGCTTCTTCTTTGGGCTCACCTATGGCCTGCTGCAGATCGTCGGCGAGATGGCGGTCTTCCGGCGCGAACGCCTGGCGGGGCTGCGCGTGGGCGCCTACGTGGCATCGAAGGTGACCGCGCTGCTCCCGGTTCTGGCGGGAGTGAGCGCGGTGCTGCTGGTGGTGCTGCGCGCGCTCGGCCGGCTCCCGGCTCTCGGCTGGCACGTGTACGCCTTGCTGTTCGCGACGATTGTGATCGAAGCGATCTCGGCGCTGGCCCTGGGTCTTTTCGCATCGGCCGCCGTCTCCAACGCCGCACAGGCGGCACTCGCCCTGCCGATGCTGTGCTTCCCTCAGGTCCTCTTCGGTGGTGCCATCGTCCCCGTCGACCAGATGGCCACGCCCGGGCGACTGATGAGTCTGGTGCTGTCCAGCCGCCACGCCTTCGACGCGTTGGGCCGCAACCTGCAACTCGACCGCTACACGACCACGCTACCGGCAATGTCCGCCTACCGGCAGACCTTTCAGGGAGGCAACGCCGTAAGCCTCATCGCGCTCGCGTCATTCGCCGTCGGCCTCACGCTGTCCACCGCGTGGTTGCTGGACCGGCGATCCCGGCCAGGCGCTTCCTAGCTCAGTCGGGTACGCCGCCGGTCAGTCCGTGCCGGGTCGCGTACAAGCTGGCCCCGATCCGGTTCGAGACCCCGATCTTAGCGTAGATATGTTCGACATGATTGCGCACGGTTTTCTCGGAAATCCAGAGCGCCGACGCGATCTGCTTGTTGGAAAGCCCTTGTGCGACATGGAATAACACCTCGGCCTCGCGGGGAGTCAACCCCGCCGGCCTGGCGGCTCTGCGCGACGGCCGGTGGCCCGCGGCCTGCAACACGGCTTCGACCGCGGCGCCGTCCAGGCGGCCCCGGACCGCTTCGTCTCGAAGTTTCCTGGCCGAGGCGTCCCCGTCCCGCGCCGCGCGATAAGGTCGCGGCTCCATCGAGGAGCAATAGCTTTCGGCGGCAGCGAGCACGCGGTCACGAACCGACAGGTCGTCACCGCGCAAACCGTTGGGATAGCCCGAGCCGTCCAGTCGCTCATGATGGTTCACCGCGGCCTCGCGGACGGCCTTCAGTCCACCGACCCGGGCCAAAATCCTGCCCGTCAGATAGGGATGCAAATGCACGCGCTCGCGTTCGACATGGGTCAATTCGCCCGGCTTCTCCCACACCCGGTTCGACACACCGATGCGACCGAGATCGTGAACGTAGCCCGCACGACGCAGGATGTCGATTTCGTCTTGCGGCAACCCGGCGCATTTCCCGGCGCTCTCCGCAAGCTGCGCAACGGCGCGCGAATGACCAAGAGTGAACGGGCATTTCAGATCCGCGAAGTCACCTATCGCGCACAGGAGCCGGTCCAGCGCGGGACCGCTCAGCGCTTCACCCGGATCTGGGGCCAAACCGGCGGCGGTCGACCACACGTCTTCGTTCTCGCGCAGCAGGTCATCGGCGGCTGCGGTGAATACCGCGACAATATCCGGGTCGAACTGTTTGCCGCTGCGACGGCGAATTTCCGCGACCGCGGCGCTCGCGCCGTAAGCGCGATGGTGCACGTCGGCGATGTCAGAGATCTGCGCCACCCGCATCGCCACGGGTATCTGGTTTCCGGCGGCCCCGGCGGGAAGACCGCTGCCGTCCCACCGTTCGTACGCGTAGGGCAGCGCTTTGGCCACATCGACGCCCAGCCCCATCTCCTCGGCGAGCAGCGCAGCCGACAGACAATGGGATTGCACCAATGCGCCGAGATTCCCGCGTGCGTCCCAGAAAACCTTGGCCGCCAATTGCGCTCGCTTCGGCAACGTCGCCCCACGGCCCAGATTGCTCATGAGAAATCGACGGTATGGCGCGCCGGACCAGTCGATGTAGTGGCTGTCATGTCGCACCGCGATGTCGTCGCCGAACCACTGCGCATACTCATGCGAGTCGGCGTGACAGCCGATCCACATCACCAGGGCCGTGTAGAAAACGGTCCCGCAATCGCGCTCGTCGAGTCCCAGCCGCGTCGCCAATCTCGAGCCCATCGCCGCCGACCGCAGCATGTGATCCATCGGCTGCCCGAGGCCGAGGTCGATCGCCAGGGACAGCGCCGCCAGGACGTCAGTCCGCGACACGGCTCGGTCGAAGGGCATGAAACTCGTCCCTTTCTCGGCCACTCATCGGCGCGGCGTCGGTATAGCCACACAAAAGCCGATGCCTGATAAGCCTAGGGCATGGGCGTTGCTGCCGGGTCGCTGTCGCCGAGTGTGAAGTTAGGCGCACGCTCGCCGCCGAGCGTGAAGATAACTTCACACTCGGCGCAGGGCGGCCAGGCCAGAAGCGGCTAGCGCCGCTTGACCGACTTGGGTGGCTTGGCGCCGCGGCCCTGTTGCCGCGCCGCGGCGCGGCGCTCGCGCCGGCTGGCGCCCCCGGGCACCCCGGCCGGCGCCTTGCCGTCGCCGCCGTTGCGCTGCACCGCCGCCGTGCCGTCCTCGGACGGACCGGAGTACGTCATGGCCGGCGCCTCGTTGTCGATTCCCTTGGCACGCAACTGGGCTGGAGCCTCTTCGCGCACGGCCGTCGCGGTGCTGCCCTGCTGCCCGGCCGCGGCGGTGGCGAACTCCTCCAGCCCCTCCGGCGCCTCGACCGGCGCGACCTGCGGGCTGGGCACCGCCTCGACGGTGACATTGAACAGGAACCCGACCGACTCCTCCTTCATGCCGTCGAGCATCGCCATGAACATGTCGTAGCCCTCGCGCTGGTACTCCACCAGCGGGTCGCGCTGCGCCATCGCGCGCAGCCCGATGCCCTCCTTGAGGTAGTCCATCTCGTAGAGGTGCTCGCGCCATTTGCGGTCGATGACGTTGAGCAGCACGTTGCGCTCCAGCTGACGCATCGCGCCCTCGCCGGCGATCTCCTCGAGCTCGGCTTCCCTTGTGGCGTAAGCATTTTCGGCGTCTTTGAGCAGCTCCTCGAGCAGTTCCTCACGGGTGAGGTCGTCGCGGTCGGAGTCCGCATCGTGGTGGGTCAGCGTCGCGTGGTCGATGCCGACCGGGTACAGCGTCTTCAGCGCCGTCCACAGAGCTTCGAGGTCCCAGTCCTCGGCGTAGCCCTCGGCGGTCGCGCCGTTGACGTAGGCGGTGACCACGTCGCGGACCATGTCCAGCGCCTGCTCCTTGAGGTTCTCGCCCTCCAGGATGCGGCGGCGCTCGGCATAGATCACCTTGCGCTGCTGATTCATCACCTCGTCGTACTTGAGGACGTTCTTGCGGACCTCGAAGTTCTGCTGCTCCACCTGGGTCTGGGCGCTCTTGATCGCCCGGGTGACCATCTTGGCCTCGATGGGCACGTCGTCGGGCAGGTTCAGTCGGTTGAGCATCGCCTCGAGCGCGGCACCGTTGAACCGGCGCATCAGCTCGTCGCCCAGCGACAAGTAGAACCGCGACTCGCCCGGGTCACCCTGCCGGCCGGAGCGGCCGCGCAGCTGGTTGTCGATGCGGCGCGACTCGTGGCGCTCGGTGCCCAGCACGTACAGCCCGCCGGCCTCGATCACCTCGGCGGCCTCGGCGCTGACCTCCTCCTTGACCTTGGGCAGTTCCTCGTGCCACGCCGCCTCGTACTCGTCGGGCGTCTCGACCGGATCGAGCCCGCGCTCACGCAGGCGGAGGTCGGTGAGGAAGTCGGCGTTGCCGCCCAGCACGATGTCGGTACCGCGGCCGGCCATGTTGGTGGCCACGGTGATGCCGCGGCGGCGGCCGGCGACGGCGACGATGGTCGCCTCCTGCTCGTGGAACTTGGCGTTCAGCACGTTGTGCGGCACCCGGCGCTTCTGGAACTGCCGCGACAGGTACTCCGAGCGCTCGACGCTGGTGGTACCGATCAGCACCGGCTGGCCCTTCTCGTAGCGCTCGACGACGTCGTCGACCACGGCGATGTACTTGGCTTCCTCGGTCTTGTAGATCAGGTCGGACTGGTCGGCGCGGATCATCGGCTTGTTGGTCGGGATGGGCACCACGCCCAGCTTGTAGATCTCGTGCAGCTCGGCCGCCTCGGTCTGGGCGGTACCGGTCATGCCGGCGAGCTTGTCGTAGAGCCGGAAGTAGTTCTGCAGCGTGATGGTGGCCAGGGTCTGGTTCTCGGCCTTGATCTCGACGTGCTCCTTGGCCTCGATGGCCTGGTGCATGCCCTCGTTGTAGCGGCGGCCGTAGAGCACGCGGCCGGTGAACTCGTCGACGATCAGGACCTCGCCGTCGCGCACGATGTAGTCCTTGTCGCGGTTGAACAGCTCCTTGGCCTTCAGCGCGTTGTTGAGGTAGCTGACCAGCGGCGAGTTGGCGGCCTCGTAGAGGTTGTCGATGCCGAGCTGGTCCTCGACGAATTCCACGCCCAACTCGTGCACGCCGACGGTGCGCTTGCGCAGGTCCACCTCGTAGTGGGTGTCCTTCTGCATCAGCGGTGCCAACCGGGCGAACTCGAGGTACCAGCTCGACGCGCCGTCGGCGGGTCCGGAGATGATCAGCGGGGTGCGGGCCTCGTCGATCAGGATGGAGTCGACCTCGTCGACGATGGCGAAGTTGTGCCCGCGCTGCACCAGATCGTCGAGCGAATGCGCCATGTTGTCGCGCAGGTAGTCGAATCCGAACTCGTTGTTGGTGCCGTAGGTGATGTCGGCGTTGTAGGCCACCCGGCGCTCGTCGGGCGTCATCTGCGCGAGGATCACCCCGACGTCCAGGCCGAGGAAGCGGTGCACGCGGCCCATCCACTCGCTGTCACGTTTGGCCAGGTAGTCGTTGACGGTGACGATGTGCACGCCTTTGCCGCCGATGCCGTTGAGGTAGGCCGGCAGCACCGAGGTCAGGGTCTTGCCCTCACCGGTCTTCATCTCGGCGACGTTGCCGAAGTGCAGCGCCGCGCCGCCCATCAGCTGCACGTCGAACGGGCGCTGGTCGAGCACCCGCCAGGCCGCCTCGCGGGCCACCGCGAAGGCCTCGGGCAGCAGGTCGTCGAGGCTTTCGCCGTCGGCGTGCCGCTTCTTGAACTCGTCGGTTTTGGCCCGCAACTCGGCGTCGGTGAGCTTCTCGATCTCGTCGGACAAGGTGTTGACGTAGTCAGACACCCGCTTGAGACGCTTGAGCATGCGACCTTCGCCAAGGCGCAGCAACTTCGACAGCACAGCTATGTCCCCTGTTGGTAGGAGTCTTGCATTGAGCGACTCCCATGGTAGGCGACGAGCCCGTGGGTACCGCCGTAGCGGCGATCGCAAGCGCGGCAACGCCGCGCAGCGGGTCGCCGCCCGAGGACCCCGTTCAGGAGAGCCTGATCAGCCCGTAGTCGTAGGCGTGCCGACGGTAGACCACGCAGGGCCGCTCGGTCTGCTTGTCGTGGAACAAGAAGAAGTCGTGTCCGACGAGCTCCATCTCGTAGAGCGCGTCGTCGACCGTCATCGGCGTGGCCGGGTGCTCCTTGGTCCGCACGATCCGTCCGGGTTCGTGGTCGGTATCGGCGCCTTCGGCCGGGGCAGCGTGCTCGGCCGGCGGGGGCTGCGGGGCGGGTGGCACCACCGCGGTCGCGGCGGCCAGTGACACCGGGGTCTTGTCCCCGTAGTGAACCTTGCGGCGATCCTTCACGCGGCGCAGCCGGTTCTCCAGCTTGTCGACCGCGGACTCGAAGGCCGCGTAGAAACTGTTGGCACATGCCTCTGCCCGGGTCACCGGGCCGCGGCCGCGGGCGGTGATCTCGACGCGCTGACAGGATTTGCGCTGACGCCGATTGGGCGCGTGCTTGAGCTCGACATCGAAAAGATAAATGGAGCGATCCAACCGCTCGAGACGGGCGAGTTTTTGCGAGACGTACAGACGGTAATGATCGGGGATTTCTACGTTGCGGCCCTTGAACACAACGTCGGCGGTGGTTGTCGGTTGGGCTTGCCCATCGGGGACGGGCGGTTGGTCCAGAATCTGACCGGAATCCACGGATAGCCTTGACATACGTGACAACTCGTTTCTCTCTTCACGTCACACGCGCCCTGCGTGCCCGAGTGCTTAATGCACCGACGAGGTGGGAGCGGTTCGAGACTGGCTACCGCCGCAGGCTGCCCGCCGGAGCAAGGTGTCGATTACTCACCCCTTCCCGCGGATGGGTCTCACCTGGAAATTTGGCGACCAGTGAGTCAGACCGATGAGTCGTTCTTCGTTGTTCTCGACGTTAGCTCGTGTTCGCCTGCCGATGCCACTAATTTGGTCGAGCTGTTGCGAGTTCTTCACATCCTCTTGGCTCGTTCATGGGTTCGGTGTAGCCGAACCCATTCACACCGCGGCGATCGCGAGCACCGCGGCGACCCGAAGCCCGGCGGCGTGCAGGATCCGCACCGACTCTCGCGCCGTCGCGCCGGTGGTGACGATGTCGTCGACGACCATGACTTCGGTGCGCGGCGGCTCACCGCGCAGCACCACCCGGCCGGCGACGTTGCGCTCGCGCGCGGCGCTGCCCAGCCCCACCGAGTCACGCGTCAGCGCCTTGAGCCGCAAGACCGGCGCGACCGTGATGTCCGGATGCCGCGCCACCGCGGCGCGCGCCAACCGGGCGACGGGATCACCGCCGCGCCGGCGTGCGGCCGAGCGCCGGGTCGGTGCGGGCACGACCGTCAGCGGTGTCGGCACGATCCCCCACCACAACAGGCGGTGCACGCCGACGGCCAGGGCGTGCGCCAGCGGGTAGACGAGGTCGGCGCGGCCCTGCTCCTTGAGTGCCAGGATCGCGTGCCGACGGGCGTTGGCGTAGCGGCCGAGCGCGAACACCGGGACTCCAGGGTCGATGCGCGGGTTCACCACATGCGGCTGGTCGGCGGCCACCGACAGCTCGCCGGCGCACGCGTCGCACCAACGGGTCGACGGCGCCCCGCAGCCACCGCATTCGGCCGGCAGGAACAGGTCGAGCATGGCGCCAGTGTGGCGGTCGGGTGTGACACCTGAGCGATATCAGCCCGATGGTGGCGACCCGCTGCGCCCGGCTTCGCCTCGCTGGCGATCGCCACCCGATGGTGGTGACCCGCTGCGCCCGGCTTCGCCGCGCTGGCGATCGCCACTACACCCCATGGTGGCGACCCGCTGCGCCCGGCTTCGCCACGCTGGCGATCGCCACTACCCGGGCAGCACCGGGGCCGCCCCGGGCACCGTCAGCCCGGGCACTTCCGACCAGCCCTGCTGACCGTCGGCCGACGGCGAATACTGCAGCACCCCTTGGGGACCCGCGACGTAGGCCGTCGACGGGTTGGCGGCCACCGTCGTCACCGGCATCTGCAAACCGTGCGGCGGAGCATCCGAGTTCACCCCGTCGATGTTCACGTAGGAGACCGGATGGCTGGCGTCGGTGCGCGTCACCACGATGTCGTCGCCGGTCCGCCACGACAGCGACACCACCGAATTGCCCAACCCGAAACCGAGCCGGCGCGGGAAGGTCAGGGCGTACTGCCCGGCCTGGGTCTGCTCGACGCTGGCGAGAATCACCTGGCCGCCGATCACCATCGCGGCGCGGGTGCTGTCGCGGGACAGCTGCAGGTCGGTGATCGGGCCCGGGAACCGGGTGGCCACCGCCACCGAATCCACCGGAAGGCGCGCGGGTTGCCCGGAGGCCGGCTCCTGGATGGCCCGCAGCACGTTGTTGCCGTCGACCACCACCCAGACCACGTCGTCCAGCGACCAGGTGGGCCGCGACAGGTTGTGCCCGTCGGCGGCCTGCACGGCTTCCTGGCCGAGGTCACCGATCCACAGGGACGCCGCCATGTCCGGGGCGCCGCGGTGCAGCGTCACCACCGACGCCACCTGCCGGCCGGTCCGCGACAGCGCGGCGCCGGTCTGGTCCCCCACCCGTCCGAACGCGCCGGGCACCATCACGGTGTGCTGGCCGTCCAGGGACACCAGCGAGCCGTTCACCAGGGCGTGCAGCCCCGCGCCCGCGCCGTCGGCCGCGCCGGGATCGGTGGCCGCGACGTCGGAGGTGGTCCACCCGTCGCGGAACCGGTCGTCCAGCGGCGCACCGTCGGCGCTGATCACGTACGGGCCCCGGATGTCGGCCCTGGCCAGTGTCCAAATGATTTGCGCCGCAAGCAATTGCCGGCTGTGCGGATCGGTGGTGGACAGCTTCTCCAGGTCGACGCGCGCCCCGCCGTAACCGCGCCCGATGCCGCTCTTGCCGCCGTCGGCCCGGGTCACCGGCCCGCGCAGCCGCAGCGGCGGGGCGAGCAGATTGCGGACCGTGTGCGCCATCTCGGGCCGCGGTCCGCCGATCAGCTTGGAGATCAGCTCGGTGGCCAACTGGTCGTGGTCGGGCACCGCGACGTAACGCGGGTCAGGAACCACCGTCTTGCCGGTCGGGTCGGCGAAGTAGAGCGTGTTGCGTTTGTAGGTGGACTGGAACTGCTGCCAGTCCAGGAAGACGCCGTTGGGCAGCCGGTCGATGCGCCAGCCGCCCGAGGTCTTGACCAATTCGATCGGCCCGGGGTCGGGCAGCACGCCCTCGGCGGTCTCGAACACGCCCATGTCGGACAGCGAGCCCAGCACGTCCGCCCGCATGGTCGTCGAAACCCGTTCGGCCGCACGGGTTTCGACGAACACGACGTGGTCGATCAGCAGCGCGCTACCGGCGTCGTCCCAGGCGTTGGACGCCGACTGGGTGAGGAACTGGCGGGCGGCCAGGTGCCGGTTCGCGGGATCGGCTGTGGCCTTGAGGAATTCGCGCAGCAGCACGTCGGGGTCCATGCCCGGGGTGGGCTTGGGCAGGTTCGACGGCGCGGGCCGCTCGACGGTGCCGATGGCCTGCGGCGCCGACGAGCTGGGCACCCCCGCGCAGCCGGCGAGCAGCATGGCCAGCATCAGCAGGGGAAGAAACCGCCGCATCACAGGGCCCTCTCGGCGTGCTCACGCTGGCGCTGACGGTCTTTGGCGTGCTGCGGGCCGGTCGGGGCGGGTTGCGGGATCGGCTTCATGGGCAGCGGGCTGGTGGTCACTTTGTGGCCGCGCACCAGCGGCAGCGTCAGCCGGAAGCACGAGCCGTCGCCGGGCTCGCCCCACGCCTCCAGCCGGCCCTGGTGCAGGCGCGCGTCCTCGATGCTGATCGCCAGGCCCAGGCCGGTACCGCCGGAGCGGCGAACCCGCGAGGGGTCGGCCCGCCAGAACCGGCTGAACACCAGCTTCTCCTCACCCGGTCGCAGCCCGACACCGTAGTCGCGGACCGTGACGGCGACCGTGTCCTCGTCGGCGGCCATCCGGATCTTCACGGGCTTGTGCTCGGCGTGGTCGATGGCGTTGGCGATCAGGTTGCGCAGGATGCGCTCCACCCGGCGGGTGTCGACCTCGGCGATCACCTCTTCGGTCGGCAGGTCCACCTTCAGCTCGATGCCGGCGTCCTCGGCCAGGTGTCCCACGTTGCCCAGCGCGCTCTGCACCGTGGTGCGCAGGTCGACCGCCTCGACGGACAGCTCGGCGACACCGGCGTCGTGCCGGGAGATTTCGAGCAGGTCGTTGAGCAGCGACTCGAACCGGTCCAGCTCGTTGACCATCAGCTCGGTGGAGCGCGCCAGCGTCGGGTCCAGGTCGGCGCTGTGGTCATAGATCAGGTCGGCCGCCATCCGCACCGTGGTCAACGGGGTGCGCAGTTCGTGGCTCACGTCAGAAGTGAAGCGGCGCTGCAGATTACCGAACTCCTCCAGCTGGGTGATCTGGCGCGACAGGCTCTCGGCCATGTCGTTGAACGACATGGCCAGCCGTGCCATGTCGTCCTCGCCGCGCACCGGCATGCGTTCGGACAGGTGCCCTTCGGCGAACCGCTCGGCGATGCGCGACGCCGACCGCACCGGCACCACCACCTGCCGCGACACCAGCAACGCGATCCCGGCCAGCAGCACCAGCAGCACCGCGCCGCCGGTGATCATGGTGCCGCGCACCAGCTGGATGGTGGCCTGCTCGTTCTTCAGCGGGAAGATCAGGTACAGCTCCAGGTTGGCCACCTGAGACGACGCCGGCGTGCCGACGATCAGCGCGGGCCCGGAGAACCCGTCGGTGTGCACGGTGGCGTACTGGTAGGACGCCTGGCCCGCCTTGACGAAGCCGCGCAGGGAACCGGGCACCTGGTCGACGGGCCCGGCGGTGGTCGCGGCGCGCGGGCCGTCGCCGGGCACCATCAGCACCGCGTCGAAGGCGCCGGCCATCCCCGCACCGGAGGCCGGGTCGGTCTTGGAGGTCAGCGTGTTGCGCGCCAGCTGCAGGCTGCTGTCCAACGAGCGCGCCTCTTCGCCGTTGACGATCCCGCCCACCGTGGTGCGTGCCCGCTCGATCTGCTCGATGGCGGCCTTTACCTTGACGTCGAGCACGCGATTGGTGACCTGACTGGTCAATACGAAGCCGAGCGCCAAAATGACCGCCAGGGACAGCCCCAGGGTCAGCGCCACCACCCGCAGCTGCAGCGAGCGCCGCCACGCAATGGCCACGGCGCGACTCACCGCGCCCATGCCACGAGTCATGGGGCCGGAGCGTCCCCAGCGGCTTCGAGTGCGTCGCCGGGAACCCCAGATCACTGCAGGTGCTCCTCCCTAACGCGACGCTTTACAACGTCGCCGCCGGTCACGGAGGTCCGGCCTTGTAACCCACTCCTCGAACGGTCAACACTACGGTCGGGTTTTCAGGGTCTTTCTCAACCTTGGCGCGCAGACGCTGGACGTGCACGTTCACCAGGCGGGTATCCGCCGGGTGACGATAGCCCCACACCTGTTCGAGCAGCACATCACGAGTAAACACCTGCCGCGGTTTGCGCGCCAACGCCACCAGCAAGTCGAATTCCAGCGGTGTCAGGGAGATCTGCTCGCCGTTGCGCGTGACCTTGTGCGCCGGCACGTCGATCTCGACGTCGGCGATGGACAGCATCTCGGCGGGCTCGTCGTCGTTGCGCCGCAGCCGCGCCCGCACCCGGGCCACCAGCTCCTTCGGCTTGAACGGCTTCATGATGTAGTCGTCGGCACCCGACTCGAGGCCCAGGACCACGTCGACGGTGTCGGTCTTGGCGGTCAGCATCACGATCGGCACGCCGGAATCGGCGCGCAACACCCGGCACACGTCGATGCCGTTCATGCCGGGCAGCATCAGGTCCAACAACACCAGATCGGGGCGCAGCTCGCGCACCGCAGTCAGGGCCTGGGTGCCGTCACCGATGACCGCAGTGTCGAAACCCTCACCCCGCAACACGATGGTCAACATCTCGGCGAGCGAAGCGTCGTCATCGACGACGAGAATCCTTTGCCTCATGGAGTCCATGGTGTCACCAGATCGGGACAAACTTGGGGCGCCACACGGGCGTTTCGTGGCCCGATGGCCAATTTTGGATGCAAATGCCGTGAAATTCGGTGTTTCGGCCGCCCCGGCGGATCAGTCCCGCGCCGCCTGGGCGCCCTCGGAGCCGGTCAACGCGGCGGCCAGCCGGCCCGGATCGACGTCCGCGTCGACGCTCAGCCACCGACCACCCCAGCCCGCGGCGGCCAGTTGGGCGTAGACCGCCGCGGTGCGTTGCTGCAGCCCGTCGTCGCGTTCGTAGCTGTCGCGCGCACGGCCCGGATCGGCCTCGGCCCGGCTCCGGGCGCGCTGCCCGGCCAGCTCGGCCGTCACCGCGAGTAGCACCTGCCAGTCGGGCGCGGGCAGCCCGAGCCGCCGGTACTCCAGGTCGTGTATCCATTCCACGGCCGGCCCGGTCGCATCCTGGTGCAGACGTGCGGCGGTATAGGCCGCGTTGGAGGCGACGTAGCGATCCATGATCACCACGTCGTGCTCGCGGCGCAGCGCATCGATTTCGTCGACCGCCCCGGCACGGTCCAGCGCGAAGAGCGTCGCCATCGCATAGACCGACGACGCGAGGTCACCGTGCTCGCCGTGCAGGGCCTCGGCGGCGATGTCGGCCGCCACCGATCGCCCGTAGCGCGGGAAGGCAAGCATGGCCACCGACTTGCCGTCCGCATGAAAAAGGTTGCGAAGCTTGTCCGTCAGCGTCCGCTTGCCGGCGCCGTCGATGCCCTCGATCGCGATCAGCACGGCGCGAGCCTATCGCCGCCGAGCGCCCCGCTGGCGCGACACTCGGCGGCCGGGCGGCTCAGTAGCGGTAGTGGTCGGCCTTGTAGGGGCCGTCGACGTCGACGCCGATGTACTCGGCCTGCTCCTTGGTGAGCTTGGTCAGCTCGCCGCCGAGGGCCTCGACGTGGATGCGCGCCACCTTCTCGTCCAGGTGCTTGGGCAGCCGGTAGACCTCGTTGTCGTACTCGTCGTTCTTGGTCCACAGCTCGATCTGCGCGATGACCTGGTTGGAGAAGCTGTTGCTCATCACGAACGACGGGTGGCCGGTGGCGTTACCTAGGTTCAGCAGCCGGCCTTCGGACAGCAGGATGATCGACTTGCCGGTGTCCGGGAACGTCCACAGGTCGACCTGCGGGCGGATGTTCGTCTTGGTGGCGCCGGACTTCTCCAGCCGGGCCACCTGGATCTCGTTGTCGAAGTGGCCGATGTTGCCCAGGATCGCCTTGTCCTTCATCGCCTTCATGTGCTCGAGGGTGATGATGTCCTTGTTGCCGGTGGTGGTGATGATGATGTCGGCCTCGCCGATCACGTCCTCCACCCGCTTGACGTCGAAGCCCTCCATCAGCGCCTGCAGGGCGTTGATCGGGTCGATCTCGGTGACGGTCACCCGCGCGCCCTGGCCGGCCACCGATTCGGCGGAGCCCTTTCCGACGTCGCCGTAGCCGCAGATCAGCACCTTCTTGCCGCCGATCAGCACGTCGGTGCCGCGGTTGATGCCATCGATCAACGAGTGCCGGCAGCCGTACTTGTTGTCGAACTTGCTCTTGGTGACCGAGTCGTTGACGTTGATCGCCGGGAACGCCAGGTCACCGGCGGCAGCGAACTGATAGAGCCGCAGCACACCGGTGGTGGTCTCCTCAGAGACGCCCTTGATCGATGCGGCGATCTTGGTCCACTTGTCCTTGTCGGTCTCGAACCGCTTGCGCAGCAGGTTCAAAAACACCCGATGCTCGGCCGAGTCGTCTTCCTCATCCGGCGGCACCACACCGGCCTTCTCGTACTGCGCGCCACGCAGCACCAGCATGGTGGCGTCACCGCCATCGTCCAGGATCATGTTGGCCGGCTCGCCGGGCCAGGTCAGCACCTGCTCGGCCGCCCACCAGTACTCCTCGAGCGTCTCGCCCTTCCACGCGTACACCGGAACACCCTTGGGCTCCTGCGGGGTGCCGTGCGGGCCCACCACCACCGCGGCCGCGGCGTGGTCCTGGGTGGAGAAGATGTTGCAGGAAGCCCAGCGCACCTCAGCACCCAGCGCGACGAGGGTCTCGATCAGCACCGCGGTCTGCACGGTCATGTGCAGCGAACCCGAGATGCGCGCGCCCTTGAGCGGCTGCACGTCGTGGTACTCGCGGCGCAGCGACATCAGACCCGGCATCTCCTGCTCCGAGAGCTCGATGTCCCGGCGACCGTAGTCCGCCAACGACAGATCGGCGACCTTGAAATCGATGCCGTTTCGGACGTCGGGGGTCAGTGCGTTTTCGGTCGTCGTCATAACGTGTTCTTCCTTTTTCGGCTCGCTCGGATCCAAGCGGTATTTAGCTTAGGTATGTTCTTGCGCCACTGTAGTCGCGGGCAGCCGCGCCTCGCGGGTCAGGGAACGTTGATGACGCCGTGACGCTCGGCGAACGGCGTCATCAACCGGGCCAGATCGGCCGCCACGTCATGGTCCGCCTCCGGCGGCATCGACACGTAGCTCAGCGCCAGCCGCACGATGGCCCGCGCCAGCACCCCGGCGTCCTCGTCGCTGGTGGCCACCCAGCTGTGGGTCAGCGCCGTGGTCAGCCGTTCGGAGGCGCGGTTGATGATGGGGGCGCTGTCGGTGGTGATGAGCTGCAACAGGTCCGGCTTGGCCACGCCGGTGAGCAGCGAGATCACCAGCGGGTCCGCCGACAACTCCGTGAACAGGTCGCGGAAGCCCTGCAGGAACGCCTGAAAGATGTTGCCGACGTTGGCTTCCAGCGCGGCGTTGACGGCGTCGACCAGCCGGTCGGCCAGGCGCAGGCCGTACCCCTGCGCCAGGCCCTGCCGGGAACCGAACTCGTTGTAGATCGTCTGCCGGCTGATGCCCGCGGCGCGCGCCACGTCGGACAGGGTGACGGCCGACCAGTCCCGGGTCAGCAGCAGATCGCGCATCGCGTCCAGCACCGAGTCGCGCAGCAGGGCACGCGACGCTTCGGCGTAGGGCATCCGCTTCACAGGCGCGACAATAGCGGCTCGGGCCCCGGAATCGGTTTTTTCGCGCACGTCGGCCTGCTCGGCAGCGTTGACTGCGATCACGAACGGGCGATCTCCACCATCTCGAAGTCGGTCTTGGCCGCACCGCAATCCGGGCAACTCCAGTCCTCGGGGATGTCGTCCCACCGGGTGCCGGGGGCGATGCCGTCTTCCGGCCAGCCCTTGGCCTCGTCGTACTCGAATCCGCACTGCACGCAGATGAAGAGTTTGAAGTCGTCGCTCATCGATTCGCTCCTATCGTTTCGAAATCGGCCTTCTCGAGCACCGCGCAATCGGGGCAGCACCAGTCTTCGGGGATGTCCGCGAAGGGCGTGCCCGCGGGAAACCCTTCCCGCGGTGCGCCTTTCGCTTCGTCGTAGGTGTAGTCGCAGCCGGGGCAGCGATATGCGCTCACGCCGCACCCGCCTGCGGGGCCCCGTAGCGTGCCAGCAGCTTCTCGCGCAGCCTGGGTTGCACATTGACCCGGGTGATGTCGCCGTCGTAGTGCGCCAGCACCCGGTGATCCATCACCTTGCGCCACAGCGGCGGGAAGTAGGTGAGCGAGATCATCGACGCGTAGCCGCTCGGCAGGTTGGGCGCGCCCTCCATGCTGCGCAGCGTCTGGTAGCGCCGGGTCGGGTTGGCGTGATGGTCGCTGTGCCGCTGCAGGTGGTAGAGGAACAGGTTGGTCACCACGTGGTCGGAGTTCCAGCTGTGCACCGGGGTGCAGCGCTCGTAGCGCCCGCTCGAATTCTTCTGCCGAAGCAGGCCGTAGTGCTCCAGGTAGTTCACCGATTCCAGCAGGCTGAAGCCGAAGACCGCCTGGATGATCACGAAGGGGATCAGCGCCGGGCCGAAGATCGCGATCAGCGCCCCCCACAGCACCACCGACAGCAGCCAGGCGTTGAGGACGTCGTTGGACGCGTACGTCTTGGGGTGCCACGGGCTGGCGCCCTGCCGGCGGATCCGTTGCGCCTCCAGCCGCAGCGACGAGCGCAGGCTGCCGAACACGCTGCGCGGCAAGAACTCCCAGAAGGTCTCACCGAAGCGCGCCGACGCGGGGTCTTCCGGGGTGGCGACCCGCACGTGGTGGCCGCGGTTGTGCTCGATGTAGAAGTGCCCGTAGCAGGTCTGCGCCAGGGTGATCTTGGACAGCCAGCGCTCCAGCGAGTCCTTCTTGTGGCCCATCTCGTGGGCGGTGTTGATGCCGACGCCGCCGAGCACGCCCACCGACAGCGCCAGCCCGAGCTTGCCCGCCCAGCTGAGCGCGCCGTCGAAGCCGAGCCAGCTCAGGTTCGAGGCGGTGAACAGGTAGGCGCCGAAGATGACGCTGAGGTACTGGAACGGGATGTAGACGTAGGTGCAGTAGCGGTAGTACTTGTCGTTCTCCAGCCGCTCCATGACCTCGTCGGGCGGGTTCTGCCCGTCGGGCCCGAAACGCAGGTCGAGGATCGGCAGCAGGACCCAGAGCAGGATCGGCCCGATCCACAGCGGCACCTGCGCGGCGGCGTGCCAGCCCAGCCGGTTCAGGCCCCACATCAGCGGCAGCATCACGAACAACGCCGTCGGGGCGATCAGCCCCATCAGCCACAGGCGGCGCTTCTTGTCCCGCCAGGCGAGCGGCTCGGATTCCCGGTTCAGTTGCGGTTCGAATGTGGTCATATGCCAAACCTCCTTGTGAGTCACACCACGTTGAGGTTGGACAATACCGACCTTCGCGTCTTCTGTCTAGACAAAGGACGCTAGTTTGTAAAGCGCGTGGCTAGGGCACCGGGCTGCGCGGGTCGGCCTCGAGAGCTTCGCCGTGTTCGGTCTCCCCCTCCCCCCGTCGGCCCTGCACCGAGTGCCAGTAGCCGTAGCCGGCGTAGATCGCCGTGCCGACCACCAGCCACACGCCGAACCGTACCCAGGTGAGCGCGGTGAGGTTGAGCATCAGCCACAGGCATGCGGCGATCGCGGCAATGGGGAGCAACGGCACCCACGGCACCGTGAAACCGCGCTCCAGGTCGGGCCGGGTCCGGCGCAGGACCATCACGCCGGCCGAGACCAAGACGAAGGCGAACAGGGTCCCGACGTTCACCATCTCCTCGAGCTTGGTGATGGGAAACACCGATGCCGTCACGGCAACCACCACGGCGACCAGCACGGTGATCCGCACCGGGGTCCCATGCGAGCCCGTCTTGGCCAGCGACCGCGGCAACAGCCCGTCGCGCGCCATGGCGAACAGGACCCGGCACTGGCCGAGCATCAGCACCATCACCACGGTGGTCAGTCCGGCCAGCGCGCCGATGGAAATGATCTTGCTCGCCCAGTGGATGCCGTTCGCGGTGAAGGCGGTGGCCAGGTTCGCCTGACCGGCGCCCGGGACGGTCTTGAGTTGGGTGTAGGACACCATGCCGGACAGCACGATCGCGACCGCGACATACAGCAGGGTCACGATGCCCAGCGACGCCAGAATTCCCCGCGGCACGTCGCGCTGTGGGTTCTTGGTCTCCTCGGCCATGGTGGCCACGATGTCGAACCCGACGAACGCGAAGAACACGATGGACGCCCCCGCCAACACGCCGTACCAGCCGTAGTGGCTGCTGTGCGCGCCGGTCAGCAACGACAGGACGGACTGATCGATGCCCTTGGCCTCGCTCCCGGCTTCCGCCTTGGGGATGAACGGCGAGTAGTTGGCGCGCTTGATGTAGAAGACGCCGACCACCACCACGAAGAGCACGACCGACACCTTGATCGCGGTGACCACCGCGGAGAACCTGGACGACAACTTGGTGCCCAGCGCGATCAGGGTCGCCACTCCCACGACGATCACCAGCGCCCCCCAGTCCACCTGGGCCGAGCCGAAGTTGGCCGTGCCGCCCGCGAATCCGAACACCGTGCCCAGGTAGCTCGACCAGCCCTTGGCCACCACGGCCGCGCCGATCGCCAATTCCAGCACCAGGTTCCAGCCGATGATCCAGGCCAGGAACTCGCCGAAGGTGGCGTAGGAGAAGGTGTAGGCGCTACCGGCCACCGGCAGCATCGAGGCGAACTCGGCGTAACACAGCGCGGCCAGCGCGCAGGTGCCCGCCGCGATCACGAACGACACCCAGATCGCCGGGCCGGTGATGTCGCCCGTCGTCGACGCGGTGACCGTGAAAATACCGGCGCCGATCACCACCGCGACGCCGAAGACGACCAGGTCCCGCCAGGTCAGTTCCTTGCGTAGCTTGGTGCCCGGCTCGTCGGTATCGGCGATTGATTGCTCGATCGACTTGGTCCGCCATCGATTGGCCATGCATTCGCCCTTTCCCAACGCACCATTGGTCCGTCACAGTACTGGGTACTCTCCGCGAATGCCGGACAGCACAGCAACGGCCAGAGACCATGCCGTGGTCATCGGGGGCAGCATCGCCGGTCTTTGCGCGGCGCGGGTGCTGTCCGATTCGTATACGCGGGTGACGATCTATGAGCGCGACGAGTTACCGGCCGAACCGGCGAACCGGGCGACGGTGCCCCAGGACCGGCACCTGCACATGCTGATGGCCCGCGGGGCCAACGAATTCGAGGACCTTTTCCCGGGCCTGCTGGACGACATGGTGGACGCCGGCGTGCTCAAACTCGAGAACCGGCCCGACTGCATTCACCTGGGCGCCGCGGGTCACGTGCTGGGCACCGGGCAGACCCTGCGCGACGAGTTCACCGCTTATGTGCCCAGCCGTCCGCACCTGGAATGGCAGTTGCGCAAAAGGGTTCGCAACCTTGACAACGTCACCGTGGCGCGCCGCTCGGTGGCCGAGCCCCGGTTCGACCGCGCGCGGCAACGGGTGACCGGCGTGCTGCTGGATTCCGCCGGCCCCGACGGCGACGACCCGGAGTTCGTCGCCGCGGACCTCGTCGTCGACGCGGCCGGCCGCGGGACCCGGCTGCCGGCGTGGCTGACGGATTGGGGATTCGAGCGCCCGGTCGAGCAGGCGGTGGACATCGGCATTCATTACGCCACCCAGCGGTTCGCCATCCCCGATGGGCTGATCGCCGAGAAGGTGGTGGTCGCCGGCGCTTCCCATGACCAGTCGCTGGGGCTGGGCATGCTGTGCTACGAGGACCGCACCTGGGTGCTGACCACATTCGGCGTGGCAAACGCCAAACCGCCGAGGACGTTTCCGGAGATGCTGGAGTTGGCCCGGCGGCTGCTGCCCTCCCACTTCCACGCCGCGCTGATGCGGGCCGAGCCGCTGGGCGACCCGGCGTTTCACGCCTTCCCGGCCAGCAAGTGGCGGCGCTACGACAAGCTGGACCGCCTGCCGGCCGGCATCATCGCCTTCGGCGACGCGGTGGCCAGCTTCAATCCCACCTTCGGCCAGGGCATGACGATGACCTCGCTGCAGGCCGCGCATCTGCGGCGCGCGCTGCAGTTCCCCGACGATCGGGTTGCCGCGGAACTGAATCGGGCCACCGCAAAGAGCACCTTCCCGGTGTGGATGATGAACGCGATCGCTGACGTCACGTTCCACCATGCCGGCACCAAGGGGCCGATCCCCTGGTGGTGGCGGCCCTCAGGTGGCCTGTTCGATCAGTTCCTGGGCGCCGCGGAGACCGAACCCGTTCTGGCGGAATGGTTTCTGCGACGGTTCTCGCTGCTCGACAGCCTCTATTTGGTTCCGCCGCCGCGGATCATCGGCCGCGCGATGGCGCACAACCTGCGGCTATGGCTCAGCGAACGGCGCGACGCCGCCAAACGGCGGCGGGCCGTGGCGATCGCAAGCGTGGCGCAGCCGGGCGAAGCGGGTCGCCACCATCAGAGCTAGCCTCACAGCCCAACCGTCGCCCTGAACAGCTTGGTGGGTTCGTGCGCGACCAGCCGGATCGGGGCGTCGTCGGCGGCCACCCACGCGGCCATCCCCCGCTTCAGCGTCAGCGACCCGGACTTGCCGCACACCGTCGTGGAACCCTGGCTGCACAACAGGATCTGCGGACCGTCGTGGCTGCACGTCGCGTCCACCTCGTGGCCGACGTACTCGTCGTCGAGCTCCAGCAGCGCGACGGCGAACTCGTCGGCCTTGGTCTCATAGATCAGCCCGAAGCCCTCGCGACGGATGCGCGGCCGCAGCTGCTCCTCGGTGGTGGGGGTGAAGTCCAGCACCCGCAACAGCTCGGGCACGTCGACGTGCTTCGGGGTCAGGCCGCCACGTAACACGTTGTCAGAGTTGGCCATCACTTCCACCGCGAAGCCCCGCAGGTAGGTGTGCAGGTTGCCGGCGGAGACGAAGATGGCCTCGCCGGGCGCCAGGCTGACGCGGTTCAGCAGCAGTGCCGCCAGCACGCCCGCGTCACCGGGATAGCGTTCGCCGAGCTCGAGCACCGTCTTGGCCTCGGCGGCGAATTCGGTTGCCCCCGAACTGAGGTAGGCGATGGCGCCGTCCAGCACGGCCGTCACCAGCACGTCGATGTCGGGCTGCGGGGCGGTGATCCAGGTGGTGAACAGCGCGCGCAGACCGTCGGCGTCGGACTGGTCGTTCAGCAGATCGATGTAGGGGTCGAGGTCGGAGACGGCCAGGGCCCGCAACAACTCGACGGTGCGCGAGGCCTGCCGGAATCCGGCCAGCGCCTCGAACGGGTGCAGCGCGACCAGCAGCTCGGGCTTGTGCGACATGTCGCGGTAGTTGCGCACCGGCGAGTTCAGCGGGATGCCGACCCGCTCCTCGCGCATGTAGCCCTCGGCCGCCTGCGCGGCGCTCGGGTGGGCCTGCAGGGACAGCGGCTCGTCGGCGGCCAGCACCTTCACCAGGAACGGCAACACGTCGCCGAAGCGCGCCCGCGACACCGGTCCGAGCTGTCCCTCCGGGTCCTCGCCGAGCGCCTCGAGCAACGTGATTTCGCCGTTGTCCGTCTCCAGCCACGCCGGATCGCCGGGGTGCGCCCCGAACCAGAGCTCCGCCTCGGGGTGCGCCGCCGGCACCGGACGCTCGGTGAATTCGGCGATGGCAGTACGCGAACCCCAGGCGTACGTTCTCAAGGCACCGCGAAGCAGTTCCACTGTTGTATCTATCCCCGCACCAGTCGCATATAAACCGCGGCCATTTCCAGCCGGACGGCCAATACTGCCAGTTGCTGCTCGGGGCTACCGGGGCCCCCCAGCGCCGGCGAAACGCCGTAGCCGGCCGCGCCGCCGGGCCCGTCGGGGACATCCTCGGCGGCGAGCAGGTAGACGTTGTCCAGCCCGGCGGTCCGGGCGGCCACGGCCGCCTGGTCGGCCGCCAGAACGACGGCCAGCACCCGCAACCGCGCCGGCAGCGGGCCGTCGATCTCTTCGTCGTGAAACAGGGCGGCGTCGGGATCCTCGAAGCCGTCCGACGCCGCGCCGTGCAGCGCCACCAGCGCGTCCGACAGCCCGGTAGCCGGGGTCACCTGGTTCGCGACCCGCAACAGCACCGAGCTGCCGTGCCGGGCCAGAGCCAACGTCGCGGCGCCGTCGCCCGCCAGCGCCACCTGACGCTCGGCGATACGCGCGGCCAGCAGCTTGGCCGGATTGGTGAAAAGCTCGCGGGCGGCGCTGTTACGCAGCGCCTCGGCGTCCAGCTCATCGGCGAGCAACCCCAGGTGGACGGCCGGTCGCGGATCCAGGGCGTGCACCACGGCCAGTCCGGCCGCCAGATACCGGCACAGCCCGAATTCGTCGGGAACCGACAGCCGGGGCGCCAGTACCGCCGCGCGCCCGGCGGTGGCGTCTCGCAGCGGGCCTTCATAGGGCGCCGTCACCACCACCCGGGCGCCGCGGCGCAACCCGGTGTCGGCCGCTGCGGCCAGCGCGGGATCGCCCGCGTCGCCGCCCGCGACGACCAGCACATCGAGCGGACCCACCCACGGCGGTGCCTCGTTGGCGACAGTGAAGGGCTGGGAAGCGGTTCCACCCATGGTCGCGGCCAGCATCGTTCCGGCGGTCTCGGCGGTTCCGCGGCCGGCCACCCAGATGATGCTGCGCGGACGGTCGTCGGCGCGCAGCGGATCCAGCGCACCCTCGGCGACCGCGGTGGCGATCGCCCGCACCTGGGCACCGGCCGACGACGCGGCGCGCAGCAGGCCGTCGCGGTCGGCGCCCAGCAGGCCCTCGGTGTCCTCGAGATCGATCGCCTGGGTGGCGTTCACGGCGCGGCCCTCACGCCAGCCGTCATCGCGGTGATCTCGGCACTGATCTGGGCGACCACCGCGGTCACGTCCTCGGCCGTGCGGGCCTCCACGTTCAGCCGCAGCAACGGCTCGGTATTGGAGCTGCGCAGGTTGAACCAGCTGCCGTCGCCCAGGTCGGCCGTCACCCCGTCGACGTGGTCGAGGGAGTGAATCCGGGTGCCGAACGACTTCAGCACCGCCTCGGTGCACTGCCCGGCGTCGGAGACGGTGAAGTTGATTTCGCCGGACGATTCGTAGCGCTGGTAGTCCGCGGTCACCTCGGACAGCGGGCGATCCTGCTCGCCGAGGGCGGCCAGCACGTACAACGCCGCCAGCATCCCGGAGTCGGCGCCCCAGAAGTCGCGGAAGTAGTAGTGCGCCGAATGCTCACCGCCGAAGATGGCGCCGGTGTCGGCCATCAGCGCCTTGATATACGAGTGGCCCACCCGGGACCGCAGCGGAGTGCCGCCGCGCTCGGCGACGAGTTCGGGCACCGCGCGCGAGGTGATCACGTTGTGGATGATCGTCGCGCCGATCTCCCGGCCCAGCTCGCGGGCGGCCACCAGACTGGTCACCGTCGACGGCGACACGGCGTTGCCGCGTTCGTCGACCACGAAGCAGCGGTCGGCGTCGCCGTCGAAGGCCAGCCCGATGTCGGCGCCGGTCTTGCGCACATAGGCCTGCAGGTCCACCAGGTTGGCGGGGTCCAGCGGGTTGGCCTCGTGATTCGGAAACGAGCCGTCGAGCTCGAAGTACAACGGCTCCAACGTGATCGAGCCGATCGGGCCGAGCACGGCGGGCGTGGTCAGACCGGCCATGCCGTTGCCGGCGTCCACGGCCACCCGCAGCGGGCGCAGCCCGGAGGTGTTCACCAGCGAGCGCAGGAACTGGCCGTAGTCGGCCAGCACGTCGCGATCGCTCACGCTGCCCGGTTCCCCGTTGTAAACCTCGACGCCGGCGATCACGTCCTCGGCGACAAGGCGCAGGCCGGTCTCGGCTCCGACCGGTTTGGCCCCCGCCCGGCACAGCTTGATGCCGTTGTAGGCCGCCGGGTTGTGGCTCGCGGTGAACATGGCGCCGGGGCAGTCCAGCAGCCCGGAGGCGAAGTAGAGCTGATCGGTGGACGCCAGGCCGATGCGCACCACGTCCAGTCCCTGGCCGATCACGCCGGCCGCGAACGCGGCGGCCAGCGTGGGCGAACTGTCGCGCATGTCGTGGCCGATCACGACCTGGCCGGCGCCCTCGCCGCGCACGAGTTTGGCGAACGCTGCGCCGAGATCGGTGACCAGCGGCTGGTCGAGCTCTTCGCCGACTAGCCCACGCACGTCGTAAGCCTTGACGACACGGTGGACAGTCGCGGCGGGCCGAGACATGCGGGACTCCTGACGACGTGAACTCTTGGCCGTCAGCCTATCGGGCTACGGAGAACTCGAGCCCTCGCGGTGCGTGGGGATTTCACGTCCGGCCGGTCAGGGCCACCATTGCCACCCGCATGGCTCGTGGCGATCGCAAGCGCGGCGCAGCCGGGCGCAGCGGGTCGCCACCATCTGGACTAGTCGCTGGGATCGGGCAACACACGCAGGTGTCCGCGGCGCCGTCCGGAGCGATGCTCGGGCGGTGCCAGCACGCTGCTGCTGGGCGCGGTGGCCTGGGACCCGCCGTGATGGATGTGCGCGTCGGCGAAGCCGTTCACCGGCGTCGCCGCGTACGGCGCACCGCGATCGCCGCCCTCGCGCACCGCGTCGGCCAGGGCGACCAGGTCGTCCTCGTCGGGATGGGTGGGCAGCGGGCCGGCATGGCGCACCAGCTCCCACCCGCGGGGCGCGGTGATCCGGCCGGCATGGTTGACGCACAAGTCCCAGGAATGCGGTTCCCGCGCGGTCGCCAACGGACCGACGACTGCCGTCGAGTCCGAATAGACGAACGTCAGGGTCGCCACGGCGTAGTGCGGGCACCCGGGCCGGCAACAGCGACGGGGAACGTTCACGGTCGAAAGGCTATCGTGCGCAAACGCCGCCGAAGCGCCGGACACGCGCAACTGGCCGGCCCTCGATGTGCAACCGTTACCATCGGCGCGTGGGTGATTCGCGCAGCTCCCCGCGAAGAGATCGGTTTTCCGACGGTTCGGCTCCGCGCCGCACCGCTACCCATCGACTCTTCCGCAGGGGCCGCGATATGCGCGGCCCGCTGTTGCCCCCGACCGTGCCGGGGTGGCGCAGCCGCGCGGAGCGGTTCGACATGGCGGTGCTGGAGGCCTACGAACCCATCGAGCGGAGCTGGCAGGACCGGCTGACCGAACTGGACGTGGCGGTCGACGAGATTCCGCGCATCTCGGCCAAGGATCCCGAGAGTGTGCAGTGGCCACCCGAGGTGATCGCCGATGGGCCGATCCCGCTGGCCCGGTTGATCCCGGCCGGCGTCGACATCCGCGGCAACTCCACGCGGGCGCGAATTGTGTTGTTCCGCAAGCCAATTGAGCGACGGGCTAAAGACACCGTCGAACTCGGCGACCTGCTGCACGAAATCCTGGTGGCCCAGGTCGCCATCTACCTCGACGTTGAGCCGTCGGTCATCGATCCGACGATCGACGACGAATAACTTCTCGTTGCGCGTTGGACGATGAGGGCTCAACGCGCGTTGCGATCAGCGTGCGTCAGATTATGCCGCGCTTGAGGCGACGGCGCTCGCGTTCGGACAAACCGCCCCAGATTCCGAAGCGCTCGTCGTGCTCGAGGGCGTACTCGAGGCACTCATGACGCACCTCGCAACCCAGGCAGATCTTCTTCGCCTCGCGGGTGGAACCACCCTTCTCCGGGAAGAAGGCCTCGGGGTCGGTCTGGGCGCACAGCGCGCGGTCCTGCCACTGGTCGGCGGCCGGGTCCGGCAAGGGCTCGGGCTCGAAAGCCATTGGCGCATCAGGGACCACGGTCAGATGCGGCCGAGCGGGGCGGTCCAGCGCCGGGTCGATGTCGGTGTGCGGCGTGCTCGCCATGGCGCCTCGAAACGTTTCGTAAGACATACGGTCGTCCGCCTCCTCAGCTTGATTGAGAGAGAGTGATTGGTTTCCCACTGTTCTGATGTACAGACAATTCGAACAAGTGATCGAATCTCGGTCTGCGACACCGGAGTCGGCCGGCCAACCGGGAAATGACACTGTTGTGATTAGACACGGGTTGACCTGCCTGGTCAAGCACTTCGGCGCATTTCCATACCATCTCGTGATCGAATTTCGGCGTTTCTGTTGTGTTGGGCCTTCGGCGTGTCGATCACAGGGCCCTCAACTGTCCCACAAGTTGTCCACAACCGCTGGGGAACCGCAACTTTGAGGCACCCCCAATGGGCCCGTCACAGCACCGCGGCCGGGCAGTACTGTCGTGCAATGTGAAGGTCACCGTTCTGGTCGGTGGGGTTGGCGGCGCCCGCTTCCTGCTGGGGGTTCAACAGCTGTTCGGGCTCGGTCAATTTCAATCGCAGCGGCGTCCGGACGCGGCGGCCGGCAGTCACGAGCTGACGGCGATCGTCAACATTGGCGATGACGCCTGGATCCACGGACTGCGAGTCTGCCCCGATTTGGACACCTGCATGTACACCTTAGGTGGAGGTGTAGATCCGGTGCGAGGGTGGGGGCACCGCGACGAAACTTGGCACGCCAAAGAGGAATTGGCGCGCTACGGCGTGCAGCCCGATTGGTTCGGACTCGGCGACCGTGACCTGGGCACCCACCTGGTGCGCACCCAGATGCTCAACGCCGGCTACCCCCTCTCGCAGATCACCACCGCGCTGTGCGACCGCTGGCAACCCGGCGCGCGGCTGCTGCCCGCCAGCGATGATCGGTGCGAGACCCACGTGGTGATAACCGATCCCGACGACGGCGGCCGGCGGGCCATCCACTTCCAGGAGTGGTGGGTCCGCTACCGGGCCCAGGTGCCCACGCACAGCTTCGCCTTCGTCGGCGCCGAAAAGGCGGCCGCCACAACTGATGCCACGGCGGCCATCGCGGACGCCGACGTGATACTGCTGGCGCCGTCGAACCCGGTGGTGAGCGTCGGCGCCATCCTGGCCGTGCCCGGCATTCGCGGCGCGTTGCGCGCGGCGCGCGCACCGATCGTCGGCTACTCGCCGATCATCGGTGGAAAGCCATTGCGCGGCATGGCCGATGCCTGCCTGTCCGTGATCGGGGTCAAGTCGACCGCCGAGGCGGTCGGCCGGCACTACGGCGCGCGGCGCGACACCGGCATCCTGGACGGCTGGCTGGTGAGCGAGGACGACCGCGCCGACATCGACGGCGTCGAGGTGCGCTCGGTGCCGCTGGTGATGACCGACCCGGCAGCGACGGCCGAGATGGTCCGGGCCGGGCTGGACCTGGCGGGGGTAAGCCCATGACCGCTGTGCCCGGCGAGCACGGCAGCGCCGCCGCCATCGAAATCCTGCCCGTCGCCGGGCTGCCCGAGTTCCGGCCCGGCGACGATCTGGGCGCGGCCGTCGCCGCGGCCGCGCCGTGGCTGCGCGACGGTGACGTCGTCGTGGTCACCAGCAAGGCGGTGTCCAAGTGTGAGGGCCGGCTGGTGCCGGCGCCGCGGGATCCCGAGGAGCGCGACGCACTGCGGCGCAAGCTGGTTGACGACGAAGCCGTCCGGGTGCTCGCCCGCAAGGGCCGAACCCTGATCACCGAGAACCGGATCGGCCTGGTGCAGGCCGCCGCGGGCGTGGACGGATCCAACGTCGGCCGTGACGAACTGGCGCTGCTGCCGGTCGACCCGGACGGCAGCGCCGCGGCGTTGCGCGCCGGGCTGGGCGAGCGGCTCGGCGTCGAGGTCGCCGTGGTCATCACCGACACAATGGGGCGCGCCTGGCGCAACGGCCAGACCGACGCGGCCGTGGGCGCGTCGGGTCTGGCTGTGCTGCACGGCTATTCGGGGGCCGTCGATCAGCACGGCAACGAGCTGCTGGTCACCGAGGTCGCGATCGCCGACGAGATCGCCGCGGCGGCCGATCTGGTCAAGGGCAAACTGACCGCGATGCCGGTGGCGGTGCTGCGCGGCCTGTCCGTGACCGACGACGGCTCCACGGCGCGGCAGTTGCTGCGACCCGGCACCGAGGACCTGTTCTGGCTCGGCACCGCCGAGGCCCTGGAGATGGGCCGCCGCGAGGCGCAGCTGCTGCGCCGATCGGTGCGCCGGTTCAGCGCCGAGCCGGTGCCCGCCGATCTGCTGGAGGCCGCCGTCGCCGAGGCGCTGACCGCACCGGCGCCGCACCACACCCGCCCGGTGCGGTTCGTCTGGCTGCGTACCCCGGCCACCCGGACCCGGCTGCTGGACCGCATGAAGGACAAGTGGCGCGCCGACCTCGCCGGTGACGGCCGGCCCGCCGACTCCATCGACCGCCGGGTAGCGCGCGGCCAGATCCTCTACGACGCACCCGAAGTCGTCATCCCGTTCCTGGTGCCCGACGGCGCCCACACCTATCCCGACGTGGCCCGCGCCGACGCCGAGCACACCATGTTCACCGTCGCGGTCGGCGCGGCCGTGCAGGCCCTGCTGGTCGCGCTCGCGGTGCGCGGGCTGGGCAGCTGCTGGATCGGCTCGACGATCTTCGCCGCCGACCTGGTACGCGCCGAGCTCGAACTGCCCGCCGACTGGGAACCCTTGGGCGCCATCGCCATCGGCTATGCCGCCGAACCGGCCGGGCCGCGCGATCCGGCAGACCCCGGTGATCTGCTGATCCGCAAGTGATACTGAGCCCATGAAGTTCGCGGGCAAGGCGGCGGCCTCGGCCGACAAGGTCCGCGGCGGCTACTACACCCCCGCGCCGGTGGCCCGCTTCCTGGCCGCCTGGGTCCGCGCGGCGGGACCCAAGATCGTGGAACCGTCCTGCGGCGACGGCGCCATCCTGCGCGAGCTGACCCGCCTCACCGACCAGGTCCGGGGCGTCGAGCTGATCGCCGACGAGGCGGCCAAGTCCCGCCGGTTCGCGCCCGTGGACGCCGAAAGCCTGTTCGCCTGGCTCGCCACCGCCGAGGTCGGCGGCTGGGACGGGGTCGCCGGCAACCCGCCCTACATCCGGTTCGGCAACTGGTCGTCGCAGCAGCGCGATCCGGCGCTGGAACTGATGCGACGCGAGGGTCTGCGCCCCACCCGGCTGACCAATGCCTGGGTCCCGTTCGTGGTGGCGAGCACCGTGCTGGCGCGCGACGGCGGACGGGTGGGACTGGTGCTGCCGGCCGAGCTGCTACAGGTCGGCTACGCCGCGCAGCTGCGCGACTTCCTGCTGAGCCGGTTCCGCGAGATCACCCTGCTGACCTTCGAACGGCTGGTGTTCGACGGCATCCTGCAGGAGGTCGTGTTGTTCTGCGGTGTCGTCGGCACCGGCCCCGCGCGCATCCGCACCGTCCACCTCGGGGACGCCGACGCCCTTGCCGGGGCGGACCTGGATGTCGAATCGGCGCCGGCGCTGCTGCACGAAGACGAGAAGTGGACCAAGTACTTTCTGGACCCCGCGGCGATCCGGCTGCTGCGGGGGCTCAGAAGCTCGGGCAGCCTGACCCGGCTCGGGTCGGTCGCCGACGTCGACGTCGGCATCGTGACGGGACGCAACGCCTTCTTCACGTTCACCGACGCCCAGGCCGACGAACTGGGGTTGCGGCAGCACTGCGTCCCGCTCGTCTCGCGCAGCGCCCAGCTGTCCGGGCTGGTCTACGACACCGACTGCCGCGCAAGCGATCTCGCCGCCGGGCAGCGCAGCTGGCTGCTCAACGCGCCGGCTGAACCGGCCGACCCGGCGTTAGAAGCGCACATCCGCGCGGGTGAAGCCGCGGGGGTGCACCGCGGCTACAAGTGCTCGCTGCGCAAGCCGTGGTGGGTCACGCCGTCGCTGTGGGTGCCCGACCTGTTCCTGCTGCGCCAGATCCACCGGGCGCCGCGGCTGACCGTCAACGCCGCCGCGGCCACCAGCACCGACACCGTGCACCGGGTGCGCCTCACCGCCCGCTCCGATGCCCGGGTCGAACCTGCCGCGCTGGCCGCCGCCTTCCACAACAGCGTGACGTTCGCCTTCGCCGAGATCATGGGCCGCAGCTACGGCGGCGGCGTCCTGGAGCTCGAGCCCCGCGAGGCCGAGCGGCTGCCCATCCCCCCGCCGGCGCACGCCGATGCCGAACTCGCCCGCGATGTGGACCTGCTGCTGAAGGCCAACGAGATCGAGAAGGCGCTCGACGTCGTCGACCGCCACGTGCTGATCGACGGCCTGGGCTTGCCCGCCGACGCGGTGGCGGACTGCCGCGCGGCGTGGGCGTCATTGCGGGATCGGCGGAAACGGCGGGGATCACGATGAGCGTTCGGGAATCGGCGATCGCCGTGCTGTCGGACTGGGAGCCCCCGGACCCGGCCCAGGATTCGCTGCGGCACGCCGTGCTGGCCTTCGTGCACGCCCGCGCCGACGCGTGCCTGCGCGAGTGCGTGCCCGGCCACGTCACCGCCTCGGCGCTGGTGCTCGACCACGCCGGGAGCGAGGTGCTGCTGACCCTGCATCGGCGCCTGGGCCGGTGGGTGCAGCTGGGCGGCCATTGCGACGATGACGATGCCGACGTCCTCGCGGCCGCGCTGCGCGAGGCCACCGAGGAGTCCGGGATCGACGGGCTGCGCATCGAGCCCCGCTTGACCGCGGTGCACGTGCATCCGGTGACCTGCTCGCTGGGCGTGCCGACCCGCCATCTGGATCTGCAGTTCGTCGCGCACGCGCCGGCCGGCGCGCAGATCGCGATCAGCGACGAGTCCGACGACCTGCGATGGTGGCCCGCCGACGCCCTGCCGGAGGGGACGGATCACGCGCTGGCCTATCTGGTCGCCCAGGCCACGCGCGCCTAGTCACCCGCCGAGGGTGCGGCCAGCTTCACATTCGACACCGACTGTGCGGCTGGGTTCACACTCGGCGAAAAAGGGCGGCGCGCCTAGACGTCCGACGAGTAGCGGATGCCGCCGTCGGGGATCGACACACCGGGCCACACCCGGGCGCCGCGCAACAACTCGCAGCGCGCCCCGATGTCCGCGCCGTCGCCGATCACGCCGTCGCGGATCAGCGCCCGCGGGCCGATGCGCGCGCCGAAGCCGATGATCGAGCGCTCGATCACGCTGCCGGCCTCGACCTTGACGCCGTCGAAGATCACCGCGCCGTCCAGCCGGACGCCCGGGCCGATCTCGGCGCCCCGCCCGACGACCGTGCCGCCGATCAGCACCGCGCCCGGCGACACCGCGGCGCCGTCGTGCACCCACTGCTCCCCGCGGTGGCCGTGCAGCGCCGGCGACGGCGCGATGCCGCGCACCAGATCCGCCGAGCCGCGGACGAAGTCCTCGGGCGTGCCCATGTCGCGCCAGTAGCTGGCGTCGACATAGCCGCACACCTTCACCCCGGGGTCGGACAGCAGCGCGGGGAACACCTCACGCTCCACCGAGGCCTCCCGGCCGCGCGGAATCCGGTCGATCACCTGGCGGGCGAAGACGTAGGTGCCCGCGTTGATCTGGTCTGTCGGCGGGTCCTGCGTCTTCTCCACGAAGGCGGTGACCCGGCCGTCGTCGTCGGTGGTCACGCAGCCGAACGCCCGCGGGTCGCCCACCCGCACCAGGTGCAGGGTGACGTCGGACTGCTGGGCGGAGTGGAAGTCGAGCATCTGGCCCAGGTCGGCCCCGGAGAGCACGTCGCCGTTGAACACCATCACGGTGTCGTGCCGCAGGTGCGCGGCGACGTTGGCGATGCCGCCACCGGTGCCCAGCGGGTGCTCCTCGGTGACGTATTCGATCTGCAGGCCCAACTTGGAGCCGTCGCCGAACTCCGCCTCGAACACCGCGGCCTGATACGACGTGCTGAGGATGACGTGCTCGATGCCGGCCGCGGCGACCCGCGACAGCAGATGCGTGAGGAACGGCAGCCCCGCGGTGGGCAGCATGGGCTTGGGTGCCGACAGGGTCAGCGGCCGCAGCCGGGTGCCCTTGCCGCCGACCAGGATCACCACATCGACTTCGGGAGTTGCCACCTCAGTGTCGCCCTTCTACCAGTTTCCGCCGTCCGGAGGCGCGCAGCGCGCTGCGCACCATCAGGCGGGACCGCACCGCGAGCGAGGCGCGCAGGGTCCAGCGCAGCGGGGCGCGCAACCAACCGGAATGCCGGTCGGCCAGGAACATATACGTGCTCTTGTGGTGGGCGGCCAGGTGGTTGGCCGGATCCCCGCCGGTGGAGTGGCCCTTGTGGTGCAGCACCTCCGCCGACGGCACATAGACGGACAGCCAGCCGGCCTTGCCGAGCCGGTCGCCGAGGTCGACGTCTTCCATGTACATGAAGTAGCGCTCGTCGAACCCGCCGATCTGCCCGAACGCCGATCGGCGCACCAGCAGGCAGGACCCGGACAGCCAGCCCACCGGCCGCTCGCTGGGCTCCAGCCGCTCCTGGCGGTACGCCGCCGACCACGGGTTGCGCTTCCAGAACGGCCCGACGACCGCGTGCATGCCGCCGCGGATCAGGCTGGGCAGGTGCCGCGCCGACGGATACACCGACCCGTCGGGGTCGCGGACCAGCGGGCCCAGCGCGCCGGCGCGCGGCCAGCGCGACGCGGCGTCCAGCAGCGCGTCGATGCTGCCCGGGCCCCACTGCACGTCCGGGTTGGCGACGATGACCCAGTCGTCGTCGCGGTCCAGCTGTGCGACGGCGCGATTCACCGCGGTCCCGTAGCCGAGGTTGGCTCCGGTGCGGAACAGCCGCACGTTGGGATAGCGCTCGACGGCCGCCTCGGGGGTGCCGTCGGTGGAGCCGTTGTCGGCCAGCAGCACGCACACCTCTCGCTCGGTGGCCAGCGACAGCGAGGCCAGGAAGCGCTCCAGGTGCGGGCCCGGTGAGTAGGTCACCGTCACGACCGGCAGGACGTCAGTCACGCGTAGAGGGTAACGGTCGATCGGCCGCCACAGCGCCATCGGCGGCGGCCAGGGCCGCGACAATCGCAGGGCGCCAAGGCCTCAGTGGCCGCATCCCCGCCGCCACGGACTGGCCGCTGGACAGCGCGGAGTAGGCCGGCCGGGGCGCGGGGCGGGGGAAGTGGTCGGTGGTGACCGGTCGCACCCGCTCCGGATCGGCGCCGCACTCCTCGAAGACGGCGCGGGCCTGTTCGAACCGCGAGCAGGCGCCCTCATTGGCGGCGTGCAGGATCGGACCGGGCACACCGGAGTCGACGATCTGCAGCAGCGCGGCGGCCAGGTCACCGACGTAGGTCGGGGAGCCGGTCTGGTCGTTCACCACGTCCACCGGACCGTCCCCGGCGGCCAGCCGGCGCATGACGGCGACGAAGTCCTTGCCGGTGCCGCCGGTGTAGACCCAGGCGGTGCGGACCACGACCGCCTGCGGCAGCGCCGCGAGCACGGCCCGCTCCCCCGCGACCTTGCTGCGGGCGTACACACCCTGCGGCGCGGTTTGATCGGTGGGTTCGTACGGCCGGGGCGCCGCGCCGCCGAAGTCCCCGTTGAACACGTAGTCAGTGGAGACGTGGACCAGCTGCGCGCCGGCCCGCGCGCAGGCGCGGGCGATGTGGCCGGGCCCGGTTTCGTTGACCGCGAACGCGCCGGCCTCGTCGCTCTCGGCGCCGTCGACGTTGGTGTAGGCCGCGCAGTTGATCACCACGTCGCCGGGCCGCACGATCCGCTCGGCGGCCGCGGGGTCGGTGATGTCCCACTGCGACGACGTGAACGACACGGCGTCGCGGCCCTGACTTGCGGTTAGCGAGGTCAAATAGCCGCCCAGCTGCCCACCGGCGCCGGTGATCACGATCCTGCCTGACATGGTTCGAGTTTGGCATGGCCCGAAATCCAGGGGCCAAGCCCGGGGCGCGCGGGGCTTCGTTACCCGTGAAGCCCCTGTGTCGCAAGTAATGTAGTGGGATGCCTGTGCAACGTGTGGTTCGTGTGATTGCCACCGCGCTGACGCTCGCGGTCGTCCTCGGCACTGGGATCGCGTGGAGCAATGTCCGGTCTTTCGAAGACGGAATCTTTCACATGTCCGCGCCATCACTGGGCAAGGGCGGCGACGACGGCGCGATCGACATCCTGCTCGTCGGGCTGGACAGCCGCACCGACGCGCACGGCAACCCGTTGTCGCAGGAGGAGCTGGACACGCTGAAGGCCGGGGACGAGGAAGCCACCAACACCGACACGATCATCCTGATCCGCATCCCCAACAACGGGAAGTCGGCCACCGCGATCTCGATCCCGCGCGACTCCTACGTGGCCGCCCCGGGCCTGGGCAAGACCAAGATCAACGGCGTCTACGGCCAGACCCGGGAGGCCAAGCGCACCGCCCTGGTCAAGGCCGGCGCGTCGGCTACCGAGGCGGCGGCCCAGGGCACCCAGGCCGGCCGCGAGGCGCTGATCAAGACCGTCGCCGACCTCACCGGCGTCACCGTCGACCACTACGCCGAGATCGGCCTGCTCGGCTTCTCGCTGATCACCGACGCCCTCGGCGGCGTCGACGTCTGCCTCAAGGAGCCGGTGTTCGAACCCCTTTCGGGCGCCGACTTCCCGGCCGGCCCGCAGCGACTCAACGGCCCCGAGGCGCTCAGCTTCGTGCGCCAGCGCCATGAGCTGCCGCGCGGCGACCTGGACCGGGTGGTGCGCCAGCAGGTGGTGATGGCCTCGCTGGCCCACCGGGTGATCTCGGGCCAGACGCTGTCCAGCCCCACCACGGTCAAGCGGCTGGAGGCCGCCGTTCAGCGCTCGGTGGTGATCTCCGCGGGCTGGGACGTCATGGATTTCGTGCAGCAGATGCAGAAGCTGGCCGGCGGCAACGTCGCCTTCGCCACCATCCCGGTGCTCGACGGCGCCGGCTGGAGCGACGACGGCATGCAGAGCGTGGTGCGGCTGGATCCGCATCAGGTCGCCGACTGGGTGGGCGGCCTGCTGCACGACCAGGAGCAGGGCAAGACCGAGGAGATCGCGTACACCCCGGCGAAGACCACCGCCAGCGTGCTCAACGACACCGACATCAACGGCCTGGCCTCGGCCGTGTCAGACGTGTTGAGCGCCAAGGGCTTTGCCACGGGTACCGTGGGCAACAACGAGAGCGGGCACGTCAAGGCCAGCCAGGTGCGCGCCGCGAAGAGCGACGACCTGGGGGCAAGGGAGGTCTCCAAGGAATTGGGTGGGCTGCCGGTGATCGCCGACACCTCGCTGGCGCCGGGTGCGGTGCGGGTGGTGCTGGCAAACGACTACAGCGGTCCGGGCTCGGGCCTGTCCGGCGACGCGACGATCATGCCCGCGAAGGTGTCCACCGCCGGCGCGGTGTCGGCGGACCCCAAGGTCCCCCCGCCCTCGCCGATCCTGACCGCCGGCTCCGACAAGCCGGAGTGCATCAACTGATCACGCTGAGCGGGGCCATCCTCGATCCGATGCTGCGGGCCGATCCGGTGGGCCCGCGCATCACCTACTACGACGACGCGACCGGCGAGCGCATCGAACTGTCCGGTGTGACGCTGGCCAACTGGGCCGCCAAGACGGGCAACCTGCTGCGCGACGAGCTGGGCGCCGGACCGGGCAGCCGGGTGGCCATCCTGTTGCCCGCGCACTGGCAGACGGCGGCCGTGCTGTTCGGGGTGTGGTGGATCGGCGCCGAGGCGGTGCTGGCGGGCCCGGCCGACCTGGCGCTGTGCACGGCGCAGCGACTGGACGAGGCCGACGACGCGGTGGCCGGCGGCGAGGTGGCGGTGCTGTCGCTGGATCCGTTCGGCCGGCCCGCACCCGACCTGCCGATCGGCGTGACGGACTACGCGACCGCGGTGCGGGTGCATGGCGATCAGATCGTGCCCGAATCGAACCCGGGGCCGGCGCTGGGCGGGCGATCGGTCGACGAGGTGCTGGCCGACTGCCAAAGCGCGGCGGCCGCAAGGGGTTTGACGTCGGGCGATCGAGTGCTGTCCGGCGCGTCGTGGTCGGGGCCCGCCGAATTGGTGGACGGGCTGCTGGCGATCATGGCCGTCGGCGGCTCGCTCGTGCAGGTGGCCAACGCCGACCCGGCCGGCCAAGAGCGCCGCATCGAGACCGAGAAAGTCACCCGGGTGCTGTAAACCTTGCCGGCCCGGCACCAGCACGCCGCGATACATATTGATATCGCTATATTTCGATGTTAACGTCGTGCAAGCATGGGCTTAACGCTGAGACGATAGGAAGGTTGCGGCAATGGCGGTGTACGGGCTCCTGGCGAAGGCGGCAGGCACGGTGGTCACCGGGTTGGTCGGCGTGACCGCCTACGAGGTGGTGCGCAAGGCCGCGGCCAAGGCGCCGCTGCACGAGACCGCGGTCAAGGGCGCCGAGCTAGGACTGCGCGGCACCCGCAAGGCCGAGGAGGCCGCCGAGTCGGCGCGCCTCAAGCTGGCCGACGTCATGGCCGAGGCCCGCGAGCGCATCGGCGAGGAGGCGCCCACCCCCTCGATCGCCGACACCCACGACCACGAGCACTGATCGAAGCGATATGGACCTCGCCCTAGTCCCCGACATCACAGACGAGGCGCGAACCGAAGACCCTGCGCTGCAAGTCATTTCGGATGCGGCCGGACGCATCCGAGTCGCCGTCGACTGGGTGCGCGCCAACTCCCGGCGTGCGGTCGCGGTCGAAGAGGCCGTCGCCAAGTGTGAGGGCGTGCGCGTGGTGCACGCCTACCCGCGCACCGGATCGGTCGTCATCTGGTACTCGCCGCGGCGCTGCGACCGCTCCGCGGTGCTGGCCGCCATCGGCGAGGCGGCCCACGTCGCCGCCGAGCTGATCCCGGCCCGCGCGCCGCACTCCTCGGAGATCCGCAACGCCGACGTGCTGCGCATGGTCATCGGCGGCGCCGCGCTGGCCCTGCTCGGGGTGCGCCGCTACGTCTTCGCGCGCCCACCGCTGCTGGGACCCAGCGGCCGGGTGTTCGCCACCGGAGTCACCGTGTTCACCGGCTACCCCTTCCTGCGCGGCGCGCTGCGCTCGTTGCGTTCCGGCAAGGCCGGCACCGACGCGCTGGTCTCGGCGGCGACGGTGGCCAGCCTGGTGCTGCGGGAGAACGTCGTCGCGCTGACCGTGCTGTGGTTGCTCAATATTGGTGAGTACCTTCAGGATCTGACACTGCGCCGGACCCGCCGCGCCATCTCCGAACTGCTACGCGGCAGCCAGGACACCGCCTGGATCCGGCTCGCGGACGGCGCCGAGGCGGGAACCGAGGTCCAGGTGCCGATCGATACCGTGCAGATCGGCGACGAGGTGGTGGTCCACGACCACGTCGCCATCCCGGTCGACGGCGAGGTGGTCGACGGCGAGGCGATCGTCAACCAGTCCGCGATCACCGGCGAGAATCTGCCGGTCAGCGTCGTGGTCGGCGCGCACGTGCACGCCGGTTCGGTGGTGGTGCGCGGACGCCTGGTGGTGCGCGCCCAGGCCGTCGGCAACCAGACCACCATCGGCCGCATCATCACCCGGGTCGAGGAGGCTCAGCACGACCGGGCGCCGATCCAGACGGTCGGCGAAAACTTCTCCCGCCGTTTCGTTCCCACCTCGTTCATCGTCTCTGCCATCACGCTGGCGATCACCGGGGACGTCCGCCGGGCGATGACCATGCTGCTCATCGCCTGCCCGTGCGCGGTGGGCCTGGCCACCCCGACCGCGATCAGCGCGGCGATCGGCAACGGCGCGCGCCGCGGCATCCTGATCAAGGGCGGCTCGCACCTCGAGCAGGCCGGCCGGGTGGACGCGATCGTGTTCGACAAGACCGGCACGCTGACCGTCGGACGCCCGGTGGTCACCAATATCATTGCGTTGCACAAGGATTGGCAGCCTGAACAGGTGCTGGCGTATGCGGCCAGCTCGGAGATCCACTCCCGGCACCCGCTGGCCGAGGCGGTGATCCGGTCCACCGAGGAACGCCACATCACCATCCCGCCGCACGAGGAGTGCGAGGTCCTGGTGGGCCTGGGAATGCGGACCTGGGCTGATGGCCGGACCCTGCTGCTGGGCAGCCCCGGGCTGCTGCGCGCCGAAAACGTGCGGGTGTCCAAGAAGGCGTCGCAGTGGGTGGACCGGCTGCGCCGCCAGGCCGAGACCCCGCTGCTGCTCGCCGTCGACGGCAAGTTGGTCGGCTTGATCAGCCTGCGCGACGAGGTGCGCCCCGAGGCCTCTGACGTGCTGAACAAGCTGCGCGGCAACGGTATTCGCCGCATCGTCATGCTCACCGGCGATCACCCGGACATCGCCGAGGTGGTGGCCGGCGAGCTCGGGATCGACGAATGGCGTGCCGAGGTGATGCCGGAGGACAAGCTCGCGGCGGTGCGCGACCTGCAGGATGAGGGCTACACCGTCGGCATGGTCGGTGACGGCATCAACGACGCGCCAGCGCTGGCCGCCGCCGACATCGGGATCGCGATGGGGCTGGCGGGAACCGACGTCGCCGTCGAGACCGCTGACGTGGCGCTGGCCAACGACGACCTGCACCGGCTGCTCGACGTGCGCGACCTGGGTGCCCGCGCGGTCGACGTCATCCAGGAGAACTACGGCATGTCCATCGCCGTCAACGCCGCCGGGCTGATCATCGGCGCGGGCGGCGCACTGTCCCCCGTGCTGGCCGCGATCCTGCACAACGCATCGTCGGTGGCGGTGGTGGCCAACAGCTCGCGGCTGATCCGCTACCGGCTGGACGCGCCCCGCGGCGCGGCCAACGGCGAGCGCGCCGGCTGAAAAGTCAGCAGCCGCAATCCTCGCCGCGCCAGGCGCGCACACCCTGCCAGCCCGCGACGCCGGCGATGGCCAGCCCGACGGCCGGGTCGACCCACCACGCGCCGGACCACAGCGCCGTCATCGCGAGGCCGACCAGCACCCCGGCCGCCTGGGCGGCGCACAGATAGTTCTGGATCCCCTCGGCCTCGGTGGCTCCCGACCCCAACCGGGTGCCCAACCGGTGGTTGGCCCGCCCCAGCACCGGCATGAGCACCAGCGCGAGGGCGGTCAGCCCGATGCCGATCACCGACGTCTCGGCGTGGTGCGCACCCGCCAGGTCGCGCACGGATTCGGCGGCGATGTACGGGGCGGTCAGCCAGAACGACACCGCGACGCCGCGTTGCGCGCGCCGCTCCGCGGTGGCGGAGGAGGCGCGTGTCCCGCTGAATCGCCACACCACCATGGCGCTGGCCAGCGCCTCCGATGCGCCGCCCAGGGCCCACCCGGTCAGGGCGACCGAGCCGACCGCGAATCCCTGCCACAGCCCGACGACGCCCTCGACGAGCACCACGGCCAGGCTGACCCAGGCCAGCCGCCGCGCCCACCCGGCGCCGCGCCGCCAGTCGGCGTCGTGCGCCGCGCCGCCCCGGCACTCGTGCTGGATGGCAACCGAAGTGGTCATGGCGCGAGGCTAGCGGCGCCGCGGCGGGGCCCGTGGCCGCAACGCCCGGCCGTGACCGATCTGTGTCGCACCTCGCGCCGCGACACCCGGCGCTGGTAGTTATGGTGGCTAACCAGTAGACCGGAAGGGATTTCCGCCATGGCGCGCACCGATGACGACACCTGGGACCTGGCGACCAGCGTGGGAGCGACCGCCACCATGGTGGCCGCCGGGCGGGCCCGGGCCACCCTGGACGGGCTGATCGACGACCGGTTCGCCGAGCCGCTGGTGCGCGCGGTCGGCGTGGACTTCATGACCCGGTGGGCCGCCGGCGAGCTCGCCTCCGCCGACGTCGACGAGCCGGGCGCCCCGTGGGGCATGCAACGCATGACCGACATGATGGCCGCCCGCACCTGTTACATCGACGCGTTCTTCGCCGAGGCGGGTGCCGCGGGCATCGACCAGGTCGTCATCCTGGCGTCCGGCCTGGACGCGCGCGCCTACCGGTTGCCGTGGGCGCCGGGCACCACGGTGTTCGAGATCGACCAGCCGCAGGTTTTGGAGTTCAAGGCGGCGACCATCGCCGAGCTCGGTGCCGAGCCCACCGCCGAGGTGCGCGACGTTCCGATCGACCTGCGCCACGACTGGCCGTCGGCGCTGCGGCAGGCCGGCTTCGACACCGGGCGGCCCGCCGCCTGGGCGGCCGAGGGCCTGGTCGGCTTCCTGCCGCCCGAGGCTCAGGATCGGTTGCTGGACAACGTCACCGCCCTGTCGGCCGACGGCAGCCAGCTGGTGGCCGAGGTCTTCGCGAACACCGGGATCAACGGGGACGCGCTGAATGCCGCGAGCGAGAAGTGGCGACGCAACGGCCTCGACATCGCGCTGGGCGAGCTGGGCTTCCCCGGCGAGCGCAACGACGTGGCGACCTACCTGCAGCAGCTGGGCTGGCAGCCGGTCCGCACCCCGCTGAACCAGATGCTGGCCAACAACGGCCTTCCGCTGCAGTCGACCGACCCCGATGCACCCTTCGCCCAGAATTACTACTGCACCGCGGTGCTGCACCGGTCGGGTTCCTAGGGGAAGGCAAACACGATGCCGAACAGCAAGCCCGCCAAGCCACTTGACGGATTCCGGGTGCTCGACTTCACCCAGAACATCGCCGGGCCGATGGCCGGCCAGGTGCTGGCCGATCTGGGTGCCGAGGTGATCAAAATCGAGGCGCCCGTCGGCGAGGCGGCCCGGCACATCACCGCGGTCCTGCCCGGGCGCCCGCCGCTGGCCACGCTGTTCCTCCCCCACAATCGGGGCAAGAAGTCGGTGATGGCAGACCTGCGCAGCGACGACGCCAAACAGCAGATCCTGCGGCTGGTCGATACGGCCGACGTTGTGCTGGAAGGGTTTCGGCCCGGGGTGATGGAACGCATGGGCCTGGGCCCCGACGAACTGCAATCCCGCAACCCCAGACTCATCTACGCGCGCCTGTCCGCCTACGGCGGCAACGGCCCGGAGGGCAGCCGCCCGGGTGTCGACCTGATGGTCGCCGCCGAATCGGGCATGACCACCGGAATGCCCACGCCCACCGGCAAACCCCAGATCATCCCGTTCCAGCTCGTCGACGCCGCCAGCGGTCACGTGCTGGCCCAGGCCGTGCTGGCCGCGCTGCTCAACCGGGAACGCCACGGGGTGGCCGACGTGGTGCGGGTCGCCATGTATGACGTCGCGGTCAGCCTGCAGGCCAGCCAGCTGACCATCCACCTGAACAAGCCGAGCGAGGCCCCGAAGCCGGACGCGGCGCCTAAGCCCAAGAAGCGCAAGGGTGTCGGCTTCGCCACCCAACCGTCGGACGCCTTCAAGGCCGCCGACGGCTACCTGGTGATCAGCGCGTACGTGCCCAAGCACTGGGACAAGCTGTGCGAAATCATCGGCCGGCCCGACATGCGCGACGACGAGCGGTTCGTCGACCAGCGCGCGCGGGCACTGAACTATCCGGAGCTCACCGAGGAACTCGAGAAGGCCCTGGCCGCCAAGACCGCGGACGAATGGGTGCAGTTGCTCCAGGAGGGCGGCCTGATGGCCTGCCACGCCTACACCTGGAAGCAGGTGGTCGGCACCGCGCTGTTCGCCGAGAACGAACTCGCCCTGCCGGTCGGCGCCGGCGCGGACGAGGTCACGGTAATCCGCACTCCGGCACGCTATTCCAGCTTCGACGCCGCGGCCGCCGAACCCCCGCCCGCCCTCGGCCAGCACACCGAGGAATACCTGGGCGCACCGCAGCCCGCGCCGTAGGCGTCACGGCCTCAGCTTGACCACCCGGTCGTTGCCGCGGTCTGCGACGTAGACGTTCCCCGCGTTGTCCACCGTTACGTCCAACGGAGTGTTGAGGCCGGTGAAATTCAGCTCCGACGGGGTGTTCGACCCCGCGGCCAACTTCATCACCTTGTTGCTGTCGTGTTCGGTGACGTAGACGTTGCCCGCACCGTCGACCGCGATACCCCATGGAACCGAGACCCCGGTGAACGGCAGCACGGTCTGGGCGGTCGCCCCGGCCGCCAACTCCAGCACCCGGTTGTTGTCGGTGTCGGTGACATAAACGTTGCCGGCGGTGTCCACCGCCACCCCATCGGGGTTCTTGAGTCCGGTGAACGGCAGCACGTCCTGGGTGCTGGACCCGGACGCCAACTTCACCACCCTGCTGTTGCCCCGGTCGGCGACGTAGACGCTGTTCTGGGTGTCCACCGCGACACCTTCGGGGTAGTTGAGACCCGAAAACGGGAGCACGGTCTGACTGTTCGACCCCGCCGCCAACTTCACCACCCGGTTGTTGAAGTCGGCGACGTACACGGCGCCGGCGCTATCCACGGCCAGGCCCTGAGGTTGGTACAGGCCGGTGAACGGCAGCACCGTGGCAGTGCTGGACCCGGACGCCAACTCCACCACCCGCCCGTACATGCCCTGGTTGGTGACGAACACGTCGCCGGCCTTGTTCAGCGCCACCCCGCCGGGCGACAGGCGGAAGTCGATGCCGTTGAACGGCAGCACCGTTTGTCCCGACGCCGGCGTCGAGGGCTGCGTGGACAGGTAACCGATGACCGCCACGACGAAGGCGACGAGAGCGACGAGAGCGACGGCGCCGACAATGATCCACTGCCTTCGCTTGCCGTCGTTCGGCACAACGGGACGCCTGAAGTCCGGTCCGGGCCCCTGAGCGTGCCCGGACCCGGTAGGCGCCGCGCGGATCATCGAGGGCCCCGGGCCGGATCGGCCGCTGCTGGCACCGGTTACACCCGCGGGCAGCGGACCCGCCACGGTATCGGCGGCGGGCGACGGGACCGAAGGGTCCGATGCGCGTACCGAACGATGATCGTTTGCGTTCGGGTGCATGATCGCGCTTTCCCCGTCGCGCAGAATCGTGTTGGCCTGCAGCTGCTGGGCTCCGGTCAGTGCATCGTTGGCGGCGGCGGCAAGCTCACCGGCGCTGCGGTAGCGCTCCTCGGGGCTCTTGGCCATGCCCCGGGCGATCACCTCGTCCAGCGCCGCCGGAATGCTCCCCGGTCGTAGTTGGCTGGGGCGCGGGGCGGGCTCCGTCAAGTGCGCGGCAACCGCCCGTTCGATGCTGGTGGTCCGATACGGCGGCGACCCGGTCAAACATTCGAGCAACACGCACGTCAGCGAATAGATATCAGCGCGATAGGTGACCTCGTGGTCGGTGAACCGCTCCGGGGCCATGTAGTGGTAACTGCCCATTGCGACGCCGGTCTGGGTCAGCTGCGGGTCGGCGGCGGCGCGGGCGATACCGAAATCCACCAGATAAGCGAAATCATCGCGCGTGATGAGGATGTTCTCCGGCTTGACGTCCCGGTGGGTCACTCCGCTGGAGTGGGCGGCATCCAGTGCGGCGGCGACCTGGCGCACGATGGCCACCGCGCGCGGCGGGCTCAACGCGCCGAACCGTTTCAGCAGCGTGGACAGGTCGATTCCGTCGATCAGGCGCATGTCCAGATACAGCAGGCCGTCGATCTCGCCGTAGTCGTGGATGGGCACCACGTGTGGCTCGGTCAGCCGGCCCGCCGCGTCTGCCTCGCGCTGCATCCTCGCCCGAAACATCGGGTCGCCGGAGAATTGCGGCGATATCAGCTTCAACGCCACCACCCGATGTTTTCGGGTGTCCTCCGCCTCGTAGACCTCACCCATGCCACCGCGGCCCAGCAGCCGCAGCAGCCGGTAAGGCCCGAACTGCGACCCCACCCGCGTATCCGGCTCGCTTTGCCTCACCGCCGAGCTCCCTTCATCCGATCAAGCAATCGCGTTCACCGCTGTCGCCAGTTTCGATTGGAACGAGCTCGGCAGCGGAATGGATCCGTACTGGTCCAGCCCGTCCTGGCCCGGGCCGATCGCGGCCTGCATAAATGCCTTTACGGCCACACCGGTCGCGGCATCCGGGTATTTCGAGCAGACGATCTCGTACGTCGGCTCCACGATCGGGTAGGCACCCGATTGCGTCGGCTTATAGAACGACGAAGTGTCCAGCACCAAGTCGTTGCCCTGGCCCTTGAACCGGGCCCCGCCGATTGTCTTGCCGACCGAGTCGGAGGTGATCGACACCGGATCCGGACCCGCCGAGGTGATGATCTGGGCCATGCTCAGCTGTTTGCCCACCGCGAACGACCACTCGTTGTAGGTGATCGACCCGTCGGTGCTCTGCACCGCTCCCGACGAGCCCTCGTCCCCGACGGCCCCGTCACCGACGCCGCCGTTGAACTTCTCGCCGTCGCCTTTGCCCCAGGCGCCGTTGGACGCGGCGTCGAGATATTGCTGGAAGTTGGCCGAGTTGGCGGACTTGTCGCTGCGGTAGATGACGTGAATCGGCACTGATGGCAGGTTGATGCCCCCGTTGAGGCCCTTGATCGCCGGGTCATCCCATTTGGTGATGCCGCCGTTGAAAATCTTTGCCAATGTCGGCGCATCGAGTTTCAGCGGATTGACGCCGTTGAGGTTGTAGGTGACCGCGATCGGTTCGAACACCGCCGGTAGGTCCCAGGCCGGCGAGCCACAGCGCGCCGTAGCTCGTTCGGGCTCACCCTTCGACGGGTCCAGCGCCACGCCGGATCCCGCGAGATCCGTCACGTTGCTGACGAAATCATCAACGCCTTTTCCCGAGCCGTTTGCGTTGTAGTCCAGCGTGTAACCGGGGCAGGCACGGACATACGCATAGACGAATTGCGATATCGCGTTCTCTTGCGCGGTCGCGCCGCTGGCGTGCAGGACCTTCTTGCCGCCGCACTGCACCGCCGACGCCGAGGTGCCGGAATCGCCGCCGCACCCCGATACCACCAGTGCGCACGCGGTCAGCAGGCTGAGCGTGCTCACACCTCGGTTGAATCTCACGGAACTCCTCTGAAGATTCTCCGGACCCAATACTCACTCTGCCACCGAAGCGGACCGTAGCGGCGCGCTTCGCTACCCGATGCGTAGCGGTTACCGAACTAGTGAACAAACCGTGAATCTACAAACGTAGCTGTACAAAATTTGTAGAGCTGAGAGCTCGATGAGTAGCACCTTGGAAGATTGACAGAGTCTGAACTGAGCCCCGGCGTGGGCAGTCCGGACACCAGTACCATCGGCCCTAGATGGACCGTTTACAGCTCAAAGCAGAAACCGATGCCATGGGTGCCGATGCCGCCGTTCCGGTGATCGAAGCAGTGAATCTCACCCTGGGCTTCGGCGGCAAAACCGTGCTCGAGGACGTGAGCCTGACATTTCCCGCGCGCGCGGTCACCTCTCTGCTCGGCCCGACGGGCTCGGGCAAGACGACCTTCTTGCGCACCCTGAACCGGATGAACGACAAGGTCTCCGGGTACCGCCACGAGGGCGACGTTCTGCTTGGCGGACGCAGCATCTTCAAAGACCGCGACCTCATGGAGTTTCGCCGCAGGGTCGGCATGCTGTTCCAGCGCCCCAATCCGTTTCCGATGTCGATCATCGACAACGTGCTCGCCGGCGTGCGTGCCCACAAATTGGTGCCGCGAAAGGAATTCCGGGCGGTCGCCGAGGCCCGGCTCACCGAGGTCGGCCTCTGGGATGCGGTCAAGGACCGGCTCGGTGATTCGCCGTTCCGGCTCTCCGGCGGTCAGCAGCAGTTGTTGTGCCTGGCCCGCACGCTCGCGGTGAACCCAGAGGTGCTGCTGCTCGACGAGCCCACCTCCTCGCTGGACCCGGCCACCACCGAGAACATCGAAGGCCTCATCCGATCGCTCGCCAGCCACCTGACCGTGGTCATGGTGACCCATGACCTCGCCCAGGCCGCCCGGATCGGTGACCGGACGGCCCTGTTCTTCGACGGCAGGCTGGTCGAGGAGGGGCCCACCGAACAGCTCTTCCTGTCGCCGAAGCATGCAGAAACCGTCCGCTACGTATCCGGACTGTTCGGCGACCGCAGGCTCCTCGGCGTCGTCGTCGGGGCGGACAGCGCCACCTGAGGGAGCGACACAAAAGAGAAGGGCAAGGACCGTGAAAAATCGTTTGCGAATGTTGTTGGCTCTTTCCGCCACCGTGCCACTGGTCCTGTCCGCGGCCGCCTGCGGTTCGAACAAAACGGGCGGTCAATCGAGCCCCGGCGCCGGCAACGGTAGCCCCGCGACCACGCCCGCGAGTAACAACCTCGCGTTGACGGAGACCGGTGCCACCGAGCTGTATCCGCTGATGAACCAATGGGTTGCGGCCTATCACGCGAAATACCCCAACGTCTCGATCACGACCGGTGCGACCGGCTCGGGTGCCGGGATCTCGCAGGCCGCTGCCCGCGCCGTCGACATCGGCGCCTCGGGCGCTTACCTGTCCGAGGGCGATATGAAGGCACACAAAGGGCTGATGAACATCGCGCTGGCCATTTCGGCCGAGCAGGTCAACTACAACCTGCCGGGTCTCACCGAGCACCTCAAACTGAACGGCAAGGTGCTTGCGGCCATGTACGAGGGCAAGATCAAGACCTGGAACGACCCGCAGATCGCCGCGCTGAACCCCGGGGTGAACCTGCCGGCCACCCCGGTGGTCCCGCTGCACCGTTCCGACGGAGCAGGCGACACCTTCGTGTTCACCCAGTACCTGTCGAAGCAGGACCCCGACGGCTGGGGTAAATCGCCCGGCTTCGGCACCACCGTCGACTTCCCCGCGGTGCCGGGAGCCCTGGGCGAGAACGGTGCCGGCGGGATGGTGACCGGCTGCGCCGACACCCCCGGCTGCGTCGCGTACATCGGCAGCAGCTACCTCGACCAGGCCACCCAGAAGGGGCTGGGCGAAGCCCAGTTGGGCAATGCGTCGGGGAACTACCTGCTGCCCGACGCCCAGGGTGTTCAGGCCGAAGCCAGCGGCTTCGCCGCGCAGACCCCGGCGAACCAGGCCATCTCGCTGATCAACGGCCCGGCCGCGGACGGCTACCCGATCGTCTACTACGAGTACGCCATCGTCTACAACAACCAGAAGGACGCGGCCACCGCGCAGACGCTGCAATCGTTCCTGCACTGGGCGGTGACCGACGGGAGCAACGCGTCATTCCTGAACGCGGTCCACTTCCAGCCGCTGCCGGCTTCGCTGGTGAAGTTGTCCGACGCGCAGATCGCCCAGATCAGCAGCTGAGCGGCCGCAGTGACGACCTCGGTGCACCAGCGGGCACCCGACCGTCCGGCCATCCTCGCGCGCATGCGGGGCCGCCTCCGTAGCGTCCACCGCGCGGGCCTCGCCGTGCGGTGGGCCGGTGGGATAAGTTCGGTGCTCCCGCTTCTCGCGCTGGTCGCCGTGCTGGCCACGCTCGCCATCGAGGCCGCGGGCGCGATCAGGGTCAACGGGCTGCACTTCTTGACCGGCACGGAATGGAACCCGGGCAACCTGTACGGCACAAACGCTGTGACCCATGGTGTCTCGCATCCACTCGGCGCCGAATACGGCGCACTGCCGCTCATCGTCGGCACCCTCGCGAGCTCCGCGATCGCGTTGATCATCGCGGTGCCGGTGTCCGTCGGCGCGGCGTTCGCGATCGTCGAAAGGCTGCCGGGACGCCTCGCCTCGGCCGTCGGCATGGTGCTTGAATTGCTGGCCGGCATCCCCAGCGTCGTGGTTGGCCTGTGGGGTGCGATGACCTTCGGGCCGTTCGTCGCCCACCACATCGCCCCGGTGATCGCCCGCAACGCTCCGGATGTGCCGGTGCTGAACTACTTTCGCGGCAACACCGGCAACGGCGAGGGCATGCTGGTGTCCGGTCTGGTTCTGGCGGTGATGATCATCCCGATCATCGCCAGCACCTGTCGCGACCTGTTCCGAGGAGTTCCGTTGCTGCCCCGGGAGGGCGCCGCCGCGCTGGGGATGTCCGACTGGGAGTGCGCGCGCCGGGTCACCCTGCCGTGGGTGTCCAGCGGCATCATCGGCTCGGTGGTCCTGGGACTCGGGCGCGCGCTAGGAGAGACGATGGCCGTCGCCATGGTGTCGGGTGCGGAGCTGGGTGCGATGCCCAGAAATATCTACTCGACCATGACCACCATTGCTGCCACCGTTGTCTCCCAACTGGATTCTGCGATGACCGATTCCACCAACTTCGCGGTGAAAACGCTTGCCGAGGTTTCCCTGGTGCTTCTGGTGATCACGTTGTTGACCAACGTGGCCGCACGCGCGCTGGTGCGCCGGGCGTCCGGTAGAGCACTGCCGGTGGGACGAGGGGTGTGAAATGAGTCCACGGCGGTCTGTACGCGTGCGGCGCAAAACCACCAACGCGCTGTTCTGGACGGCCTGCTTCTGTTGTTTGGCTGTGGTGGTCGGCCCGACGTTGTGGATGCTGGTCGGAGTCGTCGCCCGCGCGGTGCCGGTGTTTCACTTCAGCGTGCTGGTGCAGGATACGCAGGGTAACGGCGGCGGGCTGCGCAACGCGATCGTCGGGACCGTTGTCCTTTGCCTCGGGGTCACGCTGGTGGGCGGGATCGTCAGCGTGTTGACCGGGATCTATCTATCCGAATTCGCAACCGGTAGAAAGCGATCGATCTTGCGCGGCGCCTACGAGGTGCTGTCCGGTATCCCATCCATCGTGCTCGGTTACGTCGGCTATCTGGCGCTGGTGGTCAACTTCGACTGGGGGTTTTCGCTGGCGGCCGGGGTGCTGACGCTGTCGGTTCTGAGCATCCCGTACATCGCTAAGGCCACGGAGTCCGCCCTCGGTCAGGTACCGACGTCGTACCGGGAAGCCGCCGAGGCACTCGGGCTGCCGGTCAGTTGGACGCTGCGCAAGATCGTGCTGAAGTCGGCGTTGCCCGGAATCGTCACGGGCTTGCTGCTGGCGATCGCGTTGGTGATCGGTGAGACTGCGCCGATGCTGTACACGGCGGGATGGTCGAATTCCCTTCCGACAGGACAGCTCACCCATTCGCAGGTCGGTTACCTGACCTATCCGATCTGGACGTTCTACAACCTGCCGTCGAAGACGGCGCAAGACCTGTCCTATGACGCGGCCTTCTTGCTGATCGTTTTTTTGCTGCTGCTGATCATCGCTGGGCGGTGGATCACCTGGCTATCGCGGCGGCATTCCGAATCCGCAAATCACTGAGAGCCCGGCAGCCGCACCACTTGAACGAAGAACTCGTCGATCTGCCGGACGGCCTTCATGAACTGGTCCAGGTCAACGGGTTTGGTGACGTAGGCATTCGCGTGCAGCTTGTAGCTCTTGAGGATGTCTTCCTCCGCCGAGGAGGTGGTGAGCACCACGACCGGGATGCGCGCCAGGTCGGGGTCGGACTTGACCTTCTCCAGCAGCTGGCGCCCGTCGTATTTGGGCAGGTTCAGGTCGAGCAGGATGAGGTCGGGCCGCGGCGCGTCGGCGAACTCACCGCGCCGGTAAAGGTAATTGAGTCCTTCCTCCCCGTCGTGTGCGACATGGAGCCTGTTCTTGAGCTTGTTGTGCTCGAACGCTTCTCGGGTGATGAGCTCGTCGCCCGGGTCGTCCTCGACGAGCAGGATGTCGATTGCTCTGCCTTCTGTTGTCGTCATTGATGCGCTCCTTCCAAAGCGACCGGGTCTGCTTCGTCGACGGGTCTGGGACCGGGCAGGGTCAATTCGAATCGGGTCCCATCGGTGTAGGACGTGTCGATCCGGACGGTGCCGCCGTGGTGCTCGATGATCTTCTTGACCAGTGCCAGGCCGACTCCGGTTCCGGCGTACACGTCGCGGCCGTGCAGCCGCTGAAAGATCACGAAGACCTTGTCGGAGAATTCCTCCGGGATACCGATGCCGTTGTCCGCCACGCTCAGCAGCCATTCGCCGTCACGGCTTCCGGTGCCGGGCTCGCATTCGATGACGATGCGGGGCCGGCGATCCTTGTGCCGGAACTTGATCGCGTTGCCGATCAGGTTCTGCCACAGCATCGTCAACAGCATCGGATCCCCGATGATCTGCGGCAGCGGCTGCTGCGGGCGCACGATCTGCGCCTCGGTCTCCTCGATCGCGGTGGCCAGGTTCGCCAGGCCGGCGTCGAGGGTCGCGTCGAGTTGCACCTCGGTTTCCGTGGTGCCCAGCCGGCCGACCCGCGAGAAGGTAAGCAGGTCGTTGATCAGCGCCTGCATGCGCTTGGCGCCGTCGACCGCGAATCCGATGTATTCGATGCCGCGCTCGTCGAGCTGGTCGCCGTAGCGCCTTTCCAGCAGCTGGCAGAAGGACGCGACCTTGCGCAGCGGTTCCTGCAGATCGTGCGATGCGACGTAGGCAAACTGCTCGAGTTCGGTGTTGGATCGGCGTAATTCGGCGGCCTGTTCATCCAGTTGCGCCTGCGCCGACTGCGACACCTCGAGCTCGTCGACGATGCGCTTGCGCATGTTCTCCACGTCGATCGCCATGTTGCGAATGTCCTTGGGCCGCCGCGGAAGTGGGATCGTCTCCTCGAAGCTGCCCTGGGTGATGCGCCGGCAGGCCGCGGCCAGCGCCGCGATCGGCCGGGTGATCGCCGCGCGACTGAGCAGCCCCAGCACCAGGGCGGTCCCGATCACGATGAGCGCCGTGGCGCCCAGCACCCAGTCGCGCCAGCCGTTGATCGCGTTGAGCGAGTCGGTGGCAGCCGCAGTGGCCGCCGTCAGATGCGTGTTCTGCGTATCGAAAAGCTCACGGAGATGGTCGAATTTGCTCTTGCCGGTGTCGGCAGTGCGGGGGCTGATGTAGCTCGGCGTCTTGGGGGCCACGTTGGAAATCAACGGCTCGGCGTAGTTCGTCCGCCAGTCGGCGGCGGCGGCTTCCACCGCGTCCAAATCGGCCATCAGCTCCGTGCGCCCGCCCACCAGACGCCGAATCTCGTCGGCCGCAGCCTGTTCGGCGCGCTGTCCGTCGTAATACGGCGCGAGGAACTGCCGGTCGGCGGACATCAGGTAGCCGCGCATGCCCGTCTCCTGATCGCGCAGCGCCGCCTGCAGGCGCGCCGCGGCGACGCGCGCCGGCTGGATGTCCTGGGCCATCTGGCGCGTCACCTCGTCGGTGCGATGCAGCAACACGGCGCCGACCAGCGCCCCGACGAGCACGGTCGCGCCCATGATCCACAGCACCAACGCCAACCATCCCCGCACGGTGAGCTCCGTGAGCCGAAGCGGACGCGATGGGATCACGTGGAAGTCCTCTCGACGCGCAGGACGGCGATGTCGTCGGTCAAACCGCCGCGGGGCTGGGCGAGTTGCTGGGCGCCGTTGATGAGCGCGTCGACGAACGCGGGGCCGGACCGATCGGCATGCGCGCGGGCCAGGGCGAGCAGGCCGTCCTCGCCCAGGCGTTGCGTGCCCTCGCCCGAATAACCCTCGAAGAGTCCGTCGGTCAGCAACAGTAGGGCGTGCCCGGCGGGCAGCTCCAGCTCCTCGGACGGCCAGTCGCCGGTGTGCAGGCCCAGCGCCGGACCACCCGCCGGCTCGAGCCACTGCACGGTTCCGCCGGCCTGCACCAACATCGGCGGGTGCCCGGCGCGGATGACGCTGACGCGCGGGCTGTCGGGCGAAATCTCCAGGCTGAGCACGGTCGCGAAGATTCCGGTGTCGGTTCGTTCCGAATACAGGACCCGTTCGAGTTGCCGCATCAGTTCGACGCCGTGCACACCGGCAAAGGTGAGCGCGCGGAACGCGATCCGTAATGCCGCACCCAGCGCGGCCTCGTGCGGGCCGTGTCCGGCGACGTCGCCGATCAGCACGTGCACCACCCGGTCGGGCGTCTGGACGACGTCGTAGAAGTCACCGCACAGCAGCGCGTCCTCGCGGCTCGGCCGGTACCGGGCGACGATGTCGACGCCCGGGTTGTCCAGCAGCAGCGGCGAGGGCAGCAGGCCGCGTTCCAGCAGCGCGTTCTCCCGGGCCCGCAGCTTGGTGGCGTGCAGGTCGGCGGCGATGAGCTCGGCGCGCTTGCGCTCGATTGCGTACAGCAGTGCGCGGCGCAGCATTTCGGGCTCGACCCGGCCCTTGACCAGATAGTCCTGGGCACCGGCGGCCACGGCCGACGCCCCGAAGAACTCGTCGTTCAGTCCTGTCAGCACCACGATCGGCACGGTGGCGTCGAGGTTGGCGATGCGGTTCAGCGCGTCGATTCCACTTGCGTCGGGCAGGTGCAGGTCCAGCAGCACGCAGTCGGGGCGGGCGGACTCCAGCTCGCGTTCGGCGTGCGCCATCGACTGCGCCCACACCACCCGGATGTCGGTGACCGCGTCGGTGATCAGGTCTTCCACCAGCACCGCGTCGGCGCGATCGTCCTCGACCAACAGCAACGACATTGACTGCCAACTCGCCGCCGGGGTGACTGGAGCGCGCACGGGCATCAAATCCCGGTCGCCGCGCGCCGGGCAGGGGAATCCGCGTTCTCCACTGTGACCCCCTGGCCGTCGGTAAGACCCTGCGCTGGCGTGGCGACGTTCCGACTCGGTTAGCTCCGGCGCGTCAACGCCGACTCTACGTGTGACGTTAGGGCACCGAATGATTGCCGTGGGACATCTTATTCGTTGCCGCTTAGCTTTTCTAAACGAACCGCCGGAAAACGATCAGCGCAGCAGCGCCCGCGACATCACCACGCGCTGAATCTGATTGGTGCCCTCGTAGATCTGAGTGATCTTGGCGTCCCGCATCATCCGCTCGACCGGGAAGTCGATGGTGTAGCCGGCGCCGCCGAAGAGCTGCACCGCGTCGGTGGTCACTTCCATCGCGACGTCGGAGGCCAGGCACTTGGACGCCGCGGAGATGAAGCCCAGGTGGGATTCGCCGCGCTCGGCGCGGGCGGCGGCGTGGTACACCATCAGCCGGGCGGACTCGACCTTCATGGCCATGTCGGCGAGCATGAACTGCACGCCCTGGTTGTCGCTGACCGGACGGCCGAACTGCTTGCGGTCCTTGGTGTATGCGATGGCCGCATCCAATGCGCCCTGCGCGATGCCGACGGCCTGGGCGCCGATGGTGGGCCGGGTGTGGTCGAGGGTCGCCAGCGCGGTCTTGAAGCCGGTGCCGGGGTCGCCGATGATCCGGTCGCCCGGGATGCGGCAGTTCTCGAAGTAGAGCTCGGTGGTCGGTGAGCCCTTGATGCCGAGCTTCTTTTCCTTGGGCCCCACGGTGAAGCCCTCGTCGTCGTTGTGCACCATGAATGCCGAGATGCCGTTGGCGCCCTTGTCCGGATCGGTCACGGCCATCACCGTGTACCAGCTCGACTTGCCGCCGTTGGTGATCCAGCACTTGGCGCCGTTGAGGATCCAGTCGTCCCCGTCGGCCTTCGCCCGGGTCCGCATGGACGCCGCGTCGCTGCCGGCCTCGCGCTCGCTCAGCGCGTAGGACGCCATCGCGGTGCCGTCCGCGATCGCGGGCAGCACCTGCTTCTTCAGCTCGTCGGAGCCGCGCAGGATCAGCCCCATGGTGCCCAGCTTGTTCACCGCGGGAATCAGCGACGCCGAGGTGTCGACGCGGGCGACCTCCTCGATCACGATGCACGCCGCCACCGAGTCGGCACCCTGCCCGCCGTACTCCTCGGGCACGTGCACGGCGTTGAACCCGGACGAGTTCAGCGCCTCCAGCGCTTCCTCGGGGAAGCGGGAGTTCTCGTCCACCTCGGCGGCGTGCGGAGCGATCTCCTTCTCCGCCAGCGCACGGATCGCGGCGCGCAACTCCTGGTGTTCTTCGGGCAGTTGGAACAGATCGAAGTCGGGGTTTCCGGCCCATCCAGCCATCTCGGCCTCCTCTTACTACTCGCCGGTAACTTTACCTTGACGCTTTTGCAGCGCCTCATCCTTGGCCCGCACGCTGCGCGCCAGCTCCTCCTGGAACGCGACGATCCGCGCGCGCAACGCCGGGTCGGACGAGCCGAGGATGCGCACCGCGAGCAGCCCGGCGTTGCGGGCTCCCCCGATGGAGACCGTGGCCACCGGGACGCCGGCGGGCATCTGCACGATCGACAACAGCGAGTCCAGGCCGTCCAGGCGCGCCAGCGGCACCGGCACACCGATCACCGGCAGCGGCGTCGCGGACGCGACCATCCCGGGCAGGTGCGCGGCTCCCCCGGCCCCGGCGATGATCACCTCGATGCCGCGCCCCGCCGCGTCGCGCGCATAGTCGAACATCACCTGCGGGGTGCGGTGCGCGGAGACGACCCGGACCTCGGTCGGCACATCGAACTCGGCCAGCGCCGCCGCGGCGTCCTGCATCACCGACCAGTCGCTGTCGCTGCCCATGATCACCCCGACGCGAGGCTGCTGGGTCATATGCGCCGCTCCTCCTCACTTCGTTCTGCATCGTCGCCGGCGGAGTCATGTGGATCCCATCCGTCCGTCCACTGCCCGTGTGACAACCAGTGTGCCGCCAGCTCGGCGCGTTCCCGCAGCTTCGCCACGTTTTCCCGATCGGCCGGCGCGAAGCCGGCGAAGTTGATGTGCCCGACCTTGCGGCCGGGACGTTCTTCCTTGCCGTAGAGGTGGACGCGGGCGTCGGGCATCCGCGCGAACAGGTGGTGCAGCCGCTCGTCGACGCTCATCTGCGGGACTTCGGGTGCGCCCAGCACGTTGGCCATCACCGTCACCGGCGCGATGGCGTCGGTGTCGCCGAGCGGGTAGTCCAGCACCGCGCGCACGTGCTGCTCGAACTGACTGGTCCGCGACCCGTCCATGGTCCAGTGCCCCGAGTTGTGCGGCCGCATCGCGAGCTCGTTGACCAGCAGCGCGCCGTCGACCGTCTCGAAGAGCTCGACCGCGAGCACCCCGACCACGCCGAGCTCGGCGGCCAGCCGCAACGCCAGCTGCTGCGCGGCGGCGGCCCGTTCGCCGGGCAGCTCCGGCGCGGGCGCGATCACGTGCACGCAGATCCCGTCGCGTTGCACGGTCTCGACCACCGGCCACGCCGCGCCCTGACCGAACGGCGACCGGGCCACCAGGGCCGACAGTTCGCGGCGCAGGTTCACCTGCTCCTCGGCCATCACCGGCACGCCGTCGGCCAGGAAGGCTGTCGCGATCTCGCGGGCGTGCAAGGGATCGCGCGCCATCCGCACCCCGCGCCCGTCATAACCGCCGCGGACCGCTTTGACCACCACGGGCCCGGCGATGCGCCGCGCGAAGTCGTCGAGTTCGTCGACGCTGCGGATCTCGGCATAGCGGGGCACCGGGACGCCGAGGGCCTCCAGTCGGCGGCGCATGACGAGCTTGTCCTGCGCGTGCACCAGGGCCTGTGGCGGCGGCGCCACGTTGACACCCTCGGCGACCAGCTTCTCCAGCAGTTCGTTCGGCACGTGTTCGTGGTCGAAGGTCAGCACGTCGGCGCCCGCGGCCACCCGGCGCAGCGCGTCGAGATCGGTGTGCGACCCGATGACGACGTCGGACGCGACCAACGCGGCCGGCTCGTCGGCCGCGGTCGCCAGCACCCGCAGCGACTGCCCCAGCGCGATCGCCGCCTGGTGGGTCATCCGGGCCAGCTGACCGCCACCGACCATTGCGACGACGGGGACGACGCGGGGGACGGCTCGGGGCGCTGCGACGGGGGCTGCGCCCGGCGGGCGTGTACTCGGCACGGCCATCATGGTGTCACGACGAAACAAACCGGCGCCAAAGGCGTGTTGACCGGGGCCGACACCGAGTTGTTATGTACGATTTTGCGTCGAATTTGTGTGCATCCGTAGACTGACGTGTTGTGTCCTTCGCCGAAGCCACGATCGCGCGTCTGCCTAGGGTTATGCAGCCCTATTTGCTACGCCACCACGAACTGATCAAATTCGCCATCGTCGGCGGAACCACATTCGTCATCGACTCGGCGATTTTCTACACGCTGAAGCTGACAATTCTCGAACCCAAACCGGTGACCGCGAAGGTGATCGCCGGCATTGTGGCGGTCATCGCGTCCTACGTGCTGAACCGGGAATGGAGCTTCCGCAATCGCGGCGGGCGCGAGCGCCACCACGAGGCGCTGCTGTTCTTCGCGTTCAGCGGCGTGGGGGTTTTGCTCTCGATGGCGCCGCTGTGGTTCTCCAGCTACGTGTTGCAGTTGCGCGAGCCGATGGTGTCGCTGGCAGTGGAAAACGTCGCCGATTTCATCTCCGCCTACCTCATCGGCAACCTGCTGCAGATGGCGTTCCGGTTCTGGGCGTTTCGGCGCTGGGTGTTCCCCGACCAGTTCGCGCGCGACCCCGAGAAGGCGCTGGAATCCGCGCTCACCGCCGGCGGTATCGCCGAGATCTTCGAGGACGAGATCGAGGGCGGCAACGTCACGCTGCTGCGCGCCTGGCGCAACCGGGCCAGCCGGCTGACTCAGCTGGGCGATTCCTCGGAACCGAGGGTGTCGAAGACTTCGTGATACAGCAGCGCGTGCACCTCGCGCAGCCGCGGAATGTCATAGAACTCCAACGGATCTTGTGACGCCGACTCGATGATCAGCGTCCCGGTGCGGAACATGCGCTCGGTGATGCGATCCCGGAATTCCACGCTGTTGATCCGGGCCAGCGGGATGTCGATGCCGGTGCGGGTCAGCACCCCGTGCCGGAACATCACCCGCCGGTTGGTGACCACGAAGTGGGTGGTCAGCCAGCTCAAAAACGGCCACAGCGTCAGCCAGCCCACGATCACCAGCCAGATCCCCCAGATGACGCCGTAGATGATGTTCTTGGCGAGCTGCTCCCAGTGCGTCGAGTTGAGATATCCGGAGCCGAACGCGGCCAGTCCGGTCACCAGGATGAGGACGAGCACCGGCCAGATCAATCGCTTCCAGTGCGGGTGGCGATGCACGATGACGTGTTCGCCGGCGGCCAGAACGTTATCCGGGTAGCCCATGCCCGCCGACATTAGCTGTGCAACGCGGCAATCCGCGGGCCACTAGCCCAAATGGTGGCGACCCGCTTCGCCCGGCTTCGCCGCGCTCGCGATCGCCACTTGGCCGATGGTGGCGACCCGCTGCGCCCGGCTCGTGCCGCGCTTGCGATCGCCACTAGCGCAAATGCACGACATCGCCGGCCGCGACGACGACGGTCTGCCCGCCGCTGTCCAGGCAGAGCCGGCCCTGATCATCGATGGCGGTGGCCGTCCCGTCGACCTGCTTGCCGCCGGGCAGGTGCGCGCGGACCCGGGTGCCGATGGTCAGGCTGCGCGCCCGGTAATCGGCGGCCAGCGCCCAGTCGGCCCCGCGCGCTGCGCGCCAGGCCACGATCCGCCGGCCCAGCTCCCGCAGCAACGCCGACACCAGTTGGGTGCGGTCGGGCGCGGCCACGCCCAGGTCGAGCAGCGACGTCGCGCCGGGGCCGTCGATCTCGTCGGCGGACTGAGTCACGTTGAGCCCCAGGCCGATCACCACGACGGGCTTGGCCACCTCGGCGAGGATGCCGGCCAGCTTGCCCGGCGAATCCGGCGGGCCTGCCAGCACGTCGTTGGGCCATTTCAGACCCGCCTGCGCTCCGGTCCCCGCCAGCAGCGGTGTCACGGTGTCCACCACCGCCACCCCGGTGGCCAGCGGCAGCCAGCCCCATCCGGTGGTGGGGACGTCGACGACGCTCACGCCGACGGACATGGTGATCTGGGCCCGCGGCGTGGCCGACCAGCCGCGGCCGTGCCGGCCTCGCCCGGCGGTCTGGTGCTCGGCGATCAACACGGCACCGGCGACGTCGTCGCCCGACGCCGCGCGCGCCAGCAGGTCGGCGTTGGTGGAGCCGGTCTGCTTGACGACGTCGAGCTTGCGCCAGCCCAGCCCGGTGCCGATCAACTCGGCGCGCAATGCGCTGTCGTCCAACGGTGCTCGAAGCTGATCTCGTTCTGTCACCGCACCCAGCCTAGAACTCAGGGCCGGCGGTCACGCATGTCCAGCACGGCCAGATGACTGAACAGCATGCTGGTTCCGATCGGGTTGCCGCCGCCGGGATAGGCGGTGCCGCTCGGCGCGGCCATCGTGTTGCCCGCCGCGTACAGGCCGGGAATGGGATTGCCGGCCGCGTCGAGCACCCGGGCCGCGGCGTCGGTGCGCAGGCCGCCCTTGGTGCCCAGATCGGAGATGCCGAACGCGGCGGCGTGGTACGGCGGCGAGTCGATGGGCACCAGCGGCGATGCGCCCGCCGAGAAGGCGCGGTCGAAGGCCTCGTCGCCGCGGCCGAAGTCCTCGTCGACGCCGGCAGCGGCGAAGCCGTTGAACCGCGCCACCGTCGCCGCCAACCGCTCCCCCGGCACGCCGATCTTGGCGGCGAGTTCCTCGAGGGTGTCCGCGGTGTGCCACAGGCCGGCGGCGACGTACTTCCCGGTCTCCACGATGGAGACGTTGGCCGCCTTCACCGGCGGAACCTCGCCCTCCTTGTCGTCGTAGATCATCCAGTACGGCAACGTCATCGACCCGTCGGCCAGCTGCGCGATGATCTCGCGGCCGGCCCGGTCGTAGGCCCGGGACTCGTTGACGAACCGGTTGCCGGACTGGTTGACGAAGATGCCGCCGGTGAACCACAGCGCGAACGCGGACCCGCCGTCGGGATGGGTCATGCCCGGCGACCACCAGGCCTGGTCCAGGAGGTCGGTGTCGGCGCCTGCGGCGATGCCGGCCTGCAGCGCCAGGCCGCGACTTCCCGGGCCGCCCATGGTGTCTCGCGACGTTCCGGGCACGCCGTAGCGCCGGCGCAGTTCCTCGTTGGCCTCGAAGCCCCCGGCGGCCAGCAGCACCCCCCTGCGCGTGCGGATGCCGCGGCGCCCGCCGGCGGTCTCGACGATCGCTCCGGTCACCCGCCCGTCCGACACCACCAGCTCGACCAAAGCGGTGTCGAGCCGCAGCGACGCCGTCGGGTACTGCCCGATGGCCTTGAGGAATCGCGCGATCAGGGCGCGACCCCCGAGGTAGTAGTCGGACGGCGGTTCGGCGCCGAGCCGGTCGGTGTCCAGGGGCCCGCGAATCGCCTCGCGGAATTCGGGGGCGGCGGCCACCTTCAGCGGCTTGGCCGCGATGTGGCGCTGACCGTCCAGGCGAGCCTTGGGCGCCGTGCCGTAGTAGTCGGGCCAGGGCAACGGCACGAACTTCAGGTTGGGGTCGGCGTCCAGGTACTCGATCAGCGGCGCGCCGCCGCGGACGAAGGTTTCCTGCAGTTCGCTTGGGGTGCGGTCGCCGACCACGGCGTGGTAATAGGTGAGCGCGTCCTCGATGGTGTCGTCATCCATGCCGGCGCGGACCAGGACGGGGTTGCACGGGAACCAAACGCCGCCCCCACCGGAGTACGCGGTGGTGCCACCGAATTTCGACGTCGCCTCGACCAGCACGACGTCGAGGCCCTCGCGCGCCGCGGTGTACGCGCCGGTCATGCCGCCACCGCCGGACCCCGCCACCAGCACGTCGCATTCCTGCGCCCAGTCCGCGGTTCCCAACGGGCGGGCGTCCATCAGCGGAGAGTACCGCGCCGCTAAGCTCGACACCCATGACGAGCGTTACCGACCACACCGCGGAACCGGCCGCCGAACACTCCATCGACATCCACACCACCGCCGGCAAGCTGGCCGAGCTGCACAAGCGTCGCGAAGAGTCGCTGCACCCGGTGGGCGAAGAGGCCGTGGAGAAGGTGCACGCCAAGGGCAAGCTGACCGCCCGTGAACGCATCCTCGCCCTGCTCGACGAGGACTCGTTCGTGGAGCTCGACGCGCTGGCCCGGCACCGCAGCAAGAACTTCGGCCTGGAGAACAACCGCCCGCTGGGCGACGGCGTGATCACCGGCTACGGCACCATCGACGGCCGCGACGTGTGCATCTTCAGCCAGGACGCCACGGTGTTCGGCGGCAGCCTCGGCGAGGTGTACGGCGAGAAGATCGTCAAGATCCAGGAGCTGGCGATCAAGACCGGCCGCCCCTTGATCGGCATCAACGACGGCGCCGGCGCGCGGATCCAGGAGGGCGTCGTCTCCCTGGGTCTGTACAGCAAGATCTTCCGCAACAACATCCTGGCGTCCGGCGTCATCCCTCAGATCTCGCTGATCATGGGCGCCGCCGCCGGCGGGCACGTCTACTCCCCCGCCCTGACCGACTTCGTGGTGATGGTCGACCAGACCAGCCAGATGTTCATCACCGGGCCCGACGTCATCAAGACCGTCACCGGCGAGGACGTCACCATGGAGGAGCTGGGCGGCGCCCACACCCACATGGCCAAGTCGGGCACGCTGCACTACGTCGCCTCCGGCGAGCAGGACGCCTTCGACTGGGTTCGCGACCTGCTCAGCTACTTGCCGCCCAACAACGCCACGGACGCGCCGCGTTACGCCGGGCCGCATCCCCCGGGCGCCATCGAGGACAACCTCACCGAGGAGGACCTCGAGCTGGACACGCTGATCCCGGACTCGCCCAACCAGCCCTACGACATGCACGAGGTGATCACCCGCATCCTCGACGACGACGAGTTTTTGGAAGTGCAGGGCGGTTACGCGCAGAACATCGTCATCGGGTTCGGCCGCGTGGAGGGCCGGCCGGTCGGGATCGTCGCCAACCAGCCGACCCAGTTCGCCGGCTGCCTGGACATCAACGCCTCGGAGAAGGCGGCGCGGTTCGTCCGGACCTGCGACTGCTTCAACATCCCGATCATCATGCTGGTGGACGTCCCGGGCTTCCTGCCGGGCACCGGCCAGGAGTACAACGGCATCATCCGCCGCGGCGCCAAGCTGCTGTTCGCCTACGGCGAGGCCACGGTCCCGAAGATCACCGTCATCACCCGCAAGGCCTACGGCGGCGCCTACTGCGTCATGGGGTCCAAGGACATGGGTTGCGACGTTAACCTGGCGTGGCCGTCGGCGCAGATCGCGGTGATGGGCGCCTCCGGTGCCGTCGGGTTCGTCTACCGCAAGCAGCTGAGCGAGGCCGCCAAGGACGGCAAGGACGTCGACGCGCTGCGCCTGCAGCTGCAGCAGGAGTACGAGGACACGCTGGTCAACCCGTACGTCGCCGCCGAGCGCGGCTACGTCGACGCGGTCATCCCGCCGTCGCACACCCGCGGCTACATCGGCACGGCGCTGCGGCTGCTGGAACGCAAGATCTCCCACCTGCCCCCCAAGAAGCACGGGAACATTCCCCTATGACCGAGACGACCGACGTGCAGGCCGACGACGCGGTGGCCGACGGGGCCGCGCAGCCGCAGGCGCACGAGCCGCACATCCAGATCCTCAAGGGTGAGCCCACCCTCGAGGAGGTGGCCGCGCTGGTCGCGGTGCTGGGCTGCGCCGGCGGTGTGCCGGAGCCCGAACAGCCCGAGCGGACCCGCTGGGGCCTGCCGGTGGACCGGCTGCGTTTCGCGATGACCAACTATCAGCGGCTCACGTTCCAGCAGATGACCCACATGAGGCATTGACCCGCCTGGTGCTGGCGTCGGCGTCGGCCGGCCGGCTCAAGGTGTTGCGCCAGGCCGGCGTCGATCCGCTGGTCGTGGTCTCCGGCGTCGACGAGGACCTCGTCGCCGCCGCGCTGGGCCCGGACGCGTCCCCGGGCGACGTGGTGTGCGCCCTGGCCCGTGCCAAGGCCGACCGGGTGGCCGGCGAGCTCGACGCCGGCCTGACGTCCGATTGCGTTGTCATCGGCTGTGATTCGATGCTTTCCATCGACGGCCGGCTGTGCGGGAAGCCCGGATCGGCCGAGGCCGCCATCAGCCAGTGGCGTCTGATGGGTGGCCGCGCCGGCGAGTTGCACACCGGACACTGCCTGCTGCGGCTCACCGACGGCCGCTTTACCCATCGTGAAGTCGAATCGCTAAGCACCACAGTGCATTTCGCTACACCGTCGGAGGCGGACCTGCGGGCGTATGTCGATCACGGGGAGCCGTGGCACGTGGCAGGCGGCTTCACCCTGGACGGCCTGGGCGGCTGGTTCGTCGACGGCATCGACGGCGACCCGTCGAACGTGATCGGCGTCAGCCTGCCGCTGCTGCGGTCCCTACTGGGCCGGGTCGGGCTGTCCGTGTCCGCGCTGTGGGCCGCCAACTGACCCTGACGGTAGGCTCGGTGGTGTGGCATTACCACCCGATCCAAGCCCGACATTGTCGGCCTACGCCCACCCCGAGCGCCTGGTCACCGCCGACTGGCTGTCGGCCAACCAAGGCACCCCCGGCCTGGCGATCGTCGAATCCGACGAGGACGTTCTGCTCTACGACGTCGGTCACATCCCCGGCGCGGTGAAGGTCGACTGGCACACCGACCTCAACGATCCCCGCGTCCGCGATTACATCAACGGCGAACAGTTCGCGCAGCTGATGGACCGCAAGGGCATCGCCCGCGACGACACCGTGGTGATCTACGGCGACAAGAGCAACTGGTGGGCGGCCTACGCGCTGTGGGTGTTCACGCTGTTCGGCCACCCCGACGTGCGGCTGCTCAACGGCGGCCGTGACCTGTGGCTGGCCGAACGCCGGGAGACCACCCTGGACGTGCCCACCAAGACGTCCAGCGGCTACCCCGTCGTCACCCGCAACGACGCGCCCATCCGAGCCTTCAAGGACGAGGTGCTGGGCATTCTGGGCAGCCAGCCGCTGATCGACGTGCGCTCGCCGGACGAGTACACCGGCAAGCGCACGCATATGCCGGACTACCCCGAGGAAGGCGTGCTGCGCGGCGGACACATCCCCACCGCCCGGTCGATTCCGTGGGCCAAGGCCGCCGACGAGAACGGCCGGTTCCGCAGCCGCGAGGAGCTCGAGGAGCTCTACGGCTTCCTGCAACCGGACGACAAGACCGTCGTGTACTGCCGCATCGGCGAGCGGTCCAGCCACACCTGGTTCGTGCTGACGCATCTGCTGGGCAAGCCCGGGGTGCGCAACTACGACGGTTCGTGGACCGAGTGGGGCAACACCGTGCGCACGCCGATCGTGGCGGGTGAAGAGCCGGGCACCGTCGAAGTCTGATGGCGTCGCGATGAGCATGCCCGCGCCGCTGGCCGAAGTGGTGTCCGACTTCGCCGAGGTCGAGGGCCAGGACAAGCTGGCGCTGCTGCTGGAGTTCGCCAACGAACTCCCGGCGCTGCCGCCCGGCCTCGAACAGGCGGCGATGGAACCGGTGCCCGAATGCCAGACCCCGCTGTTCCTGCATGTCGACGCCAGCGACCCCGAGCGGGTGCGGCTGCACTTCAGCGCGCCCGCCGAATCGCCCACCACGCGTGGGTTCGCGTCGATTCTGGCCACCGGTCTCGACGAACAGCCGGCCGCCGACATTCTGGCGGTGCCCGAGGATTTCTACGCCGACCTCGGGCTGGCCGCTCTGATCAGCCCGCTGCGGCTGCGCGGCCTGTCGGCGATGCTCGCCCGCATCAAGCGCAGGCTGCGCGAGGCGTCCTGAAAAAAGGTGGACCGCCTCGTCGGGCCGAACGGCGTGGCGCTTAGACTTCCCGAGAACTCGTTGTAAGAAATTCTCTTAGAGAAGCCCGCAGAAATGCGTCTGCGGATATGCCAAACAGGAGGCGCAGTGGCTAATCACGCCAGCTCGAGGATCTCCAAGGTGCTCGTCGCCAACCGCGGCGAAATCGCTGTCCGGGTGATCCGCGCGGCCCGCGATGCGGGCCTGTCCAGCGTGGCGGTGTACGCCGAGCCCGACGCCGACGCGCCGCACGTGCGTCTGGCCGACGAGGCGTTCGCTCTGGGCGGTCAGACGTCGGCGGAGTCCTACCTGGACTTCGGCAAACTCCTTGACGCGGCGGCCAAGTCGGGCGCCAATGCCGTTCACCCCGGCTACGGCTTCCTTTCCGAGAACGCCGATTTCGCGCAGGCGGTCCTGGACGCGAACCTGATCTGGATCGGGCCCAGCCCGCAGTCCATCCGCGACCTCGGTGACAAGGTCACCGCCCGCCACATCGCCGCCCGCGCGCAGGCCCCACTGGTGCCCGGCACCCCGGATCCGGTGAAGGACGCCGACGAGGTGGTGGCCTTCGCCAAGGAGTACGGCGTGCCGATCGCCATCAAGGCGGCGTTCGGCGGCGGCGGCCGCGGCATGAAGGTGGCCCGCACCATCGAAGAGATCCCCGAGCTGTTCGAGTCGGCCACCCGTGAGGCCGTCGCGGCGTTCGGCCGCGGCGAGTGCTTCGTCGAGCGCTACCTGGACAAGCCGCGCCACGTCGAGGCGCAGGTGATCGCCGACCAGCACGGCAACGTCATCGTCGCCGGCACCCGCGACTGCTCGCTGCAGCGTCGGTTCCAGAAGCTGGTGGAAGAGGCTCCCGCGCCGTTCCTGACCGACGCGCAGCGCAAGGAGATCCACGAGTCGGCCAAGCGGATCTGCAAGGAGGCGCACTACTACGGCGCCGGGACCGTCGAGTACCTGGTCGGCCAGGACGGCCTGATCTCCTTCCTGGAGGTCAACACCCGTCTGCAGGTCGAGCACCCGGTCACCGAGGAGACCGCCGGCATCGACCTGGTGCTGCAGCAGTTCAAGATCGCCAACGGCGAGAAGCTGGACCTCACCGAGGACCCCACGCCGCGCGGGCACGCTATCGAGTTCCGGATCAACGGCGAGGACGCCGGGCGCGGCTTCCTGCCCGCCCCCGGCCCGGTCACCCGTTACGACATCCCGACCGGGCCCGGCGTCCGGCTGGACTCGGGCGTCGAGGCCGGTTCGGTCATCGGCGGCCAGTTCGACTCGATGCTGTCCAAGCTGATCGTGTACGGCGCCACCCGCGAGGAGGCGCTGGCCCGCTCCCGCCGGGCCCTGGACGAATTCCACGTCGAAGGCCTGGCCACGGTCATCCCGTTCCACCGCGCCGTGGTGTCCGACCCGGCGTTCATCGGTGACGGCGACGGCTTCTCGGTGCACACCCGCTGGATCGAGACCGAGTGGGACAACACCATCGAACCGTTCACCGGCGGCGAGCCGCTGGACGAAGAGGACGCCCGGCCCCGACAGAAGGTGGTCGTGGAGGTCGGCGGGCGCCGGCTCGAGGTGTCGCTGCCCGGCGACCTGGCGCTGTCCAGCGGCGGGGCGGCCGACCCGGCCGGTGTCATCCGCAAAAAGCCGAAGCCGCGCAAGCGCGGGTCGCACGCGGGTGCGGCCGCCTCGGGCGACGCGGTGACCGCTCCCATGCAGGGCACCGTCGTCAAGGTCGCCGTCGAGGAAGGCCAGGAGGTTGCCGCGGGCGATCTGGTGGTGGTGCTCGAGGCGATGAAGATGGAGAACCCGGTGACCGCGCACAAGGACGGTGTCATCACCGGACTTGCGGTCGAGCCGGGCGCAGCCATCACTCAGGGCACCGTGCTCGCCGAGATCAAGTAAAGCTCCCTGAGAGTTTTGTCAGACAGCGTTGTCGGCCCTGGCCATCGCGAGTAGGGTTTCGGTCAAGGTTGAGTTCACAGCCGCCCGGGATACGTCAGTGACGTGGGGGTAGGCGGAATTCCCTCCTTCTCCGAACGTTGTGCGCGTGGCTGACGTATCCACAGGAGGAATCCTCCTCGATGGATGGAGTCAGCGATGTCTGTGGCGCAATCTTGGCAGCAAAGCCGCACAGCACAATTCACCGCCCGCTGGGGCCCGACGGGCACCTTGATCACGGTGGACGGCGAGCTCGACGCGGCCAACACCGATCAGCTCGTGGCGTACGTGGCGCAGAGCACCAACCGCTCCCGGCGGATGGTCCTCGACCTGCGCGGCCTGAAATTCATTGGTACCGCGGGCTTTTCGGCGCTGCACCGAATCAACGTGAAATGCTCGGCCGCCCAGGTGTCCTGGGCCATGGCGCCGAGCCCGGCGGTGGCCAGGTTACTGCGGGTCTGCGACCCGGACGGCACCCTGCCGGTGACGACGCAGCAGGCCGAGCCGCTGCTGGAACCGCTGTGGGTTGAGGAAGAGCCCCGGCCGCTACTGCAGCTGGTCACGGAGCCGCGTTAGCGACTTCGCCAGCAACCGCGACACGTGCATCTGGGAGATGCCGACCCGCTCGGCGATCTGCGTCTGCGTCATCGACTCGAAGAATCGCAGCACCAACACGGTTCGCTCGCGCTCGGGCAGCGCCTCGAGCAGCGGACGCAGCGCTTCCTGATCCTCGATGCGGTCCAGGCCGGTGTCGACGTCGCCGAGGGTGTCCGCGATCGCGCGGGCTTCCTCCTCCTCGCCGCCGCCACCGCTGTCGATGGACAGGGTGTTGTACGAGCTGCCGGCCACCAGGCCCTCGACGACCTCTTCGCGGTCCATGTCGAGTTCCGCGGCGAGTTCGGTCGCGGTGGGCGCGCGGCCAAGCCGCTGCGACAGGTCGGCGGTGGCGGTGCCCAGCCGCAGGTGCAGTTCCTTCAGCCGCCGCGGGACCTTGACCGACCAGCTGTTGTCGCGGAAGTGGCGGCGGACCTCGCCCATGATCGTGGGCACCGCGAAGGAGACGAAGTCCGAGCCGGCGTCGACGTCGAAGCGGACCACCGCGTTGACCAACCCGACGCGGGCCACCTGAACCAGGTCGTCACGCGGTTCGCCGCGGCCCTCGAAGCGACGCGCGATGTGATCGGCGAGCGGTAGGCACCGCTCGACGATCTTGTCCCGTTGACGTTGAAATTCCATCGAGTCCGGCGTGACGGTCGCCAACTCACGGAACATGTCCGGAACATCGGCGTATTCGTTCGGACGCGATACCGAACCGCCGGCAGCTCGCGCTGTCACCTGCTGGAGGCCGCCCGTCGCGCCGTCAGTGTGATGCCGAACACACTGCCGGTTTCATTGGGTTCGCGACCGTCATGGAAAGTCTGGACGTCGTCGGCGAGCGACGTCAGCACGTGCCAACTGAAGCTTCCGGGCGCCACTACATCGTGGGTGTCGCAGGCCGCGGAAGCTTCCACCACCAATTGGTCATCCTGCGGATCGACCACGACGATCAGGGTCGCGTCGGGAGTGGCCGAACGAATCAACCGGGTGCACACTTCGTCGACCGCGAGCCGCAGGTCCGCCACCGCATCGAAATCCAGGTCCTCGAAGGTGCCGATGGCACCGACCAGGGTGCGCAGCATTGCCAGGTTCTCCAGTCGCGCAGCAACGTGAAGCTCGACGGCGCGATGGCCGCGCGGACGCTCAGTAGCGTGCAATCCAGCATCCTTCATATGGTCTCCCGGCAATGTTCGACTGACACTACTACTGCTTCGCAGTCCGCCGTGGACCTCGCGATCGAGCCGGTTAGTCATGATCGCCGCCGGGTATTCGGCCCGCCGCGGGCGGGCCTGACACCACCGACACAGTCGCGACGCGCCGGTGAAGGCGCGTCGCGGTGATCGCCGGGGACACGGTGGTCATATCGATAGTCGTTGCAGTAGGCATAGTTGGAGTAGGCATATATGTCGGTGTGCTCGCAATCTTGTTCCCCACGATGGGGTGACCACGCTAACGCAACCGTTCCGGCACTCATCATGGTGCAAACCTGATACCCACAAGTCAGCGCCCGTAACCTCGGAATTACCTTTCAAGCAAAATTTCACACCGCCCCGCGTCGTGGCAGGTCACCGCCGAAAAAGCCGCGAGAAAGCGCGCACTACGCTAGTCGGCGGCGGGTGTCAGCTGGCCGGCCACTGCCGGTGCACCTCGGGATGCTCGGCGTACCAGCGATCGGCGATCCGGCGAATCCTGCGGTGCTCCACCGCGAGCCACGCCAGCCCGAGCACAGCGGCGATGACCGCGACGATCCCCGCCGTCACGCCCACGTGGTGATGTCCGCTGCCGAAGGCCGCAAGACTGCCGCAGGCCCCGATCACGCCCGCGACGACCAAGAGATACCCGGGCCAGTGCAGGACGTCGATCAGCGACTCGCCGGCCAGCGGCCGCGTGGTCCTCAGATGGTCGACGGGGTCGTGGTAGGTGTCTCCCATGGCTGCTCCTCACCGCACCATCAACGTTAGATCGCGGGAGAACAAACCTAAAGAGCCAGCACCAGCCCGGCGATCGGAGCGACACCCATCGCGACCATCAGCGCCATCGCGGTCAGCAGGAACCAGCCCGCGCCGTGCCATCCCCACCACGTGCCCCGGGCCTTCCACACCAGATAGGTGCGCACAAACGCCCAGATCCCGGCGGCGAGCGCGATCAGCGGGCCCCCCAACGCCAGCAGGGTGCGCTGCGGCGCGCCACACGCCACCGTGTCCACGCTGACCCCCGGGCAGGTGCTCACCCACACCGCGGCGATCAAGAGGAAGCCGACCGCGGCCAGCGTGGACAGCACGGCAAACCGGATGGCGGCATGCACCTCGCCGTCCTCCTGACCCAAGCGGTCACCGCCGGATCGAGCATCCGCTTTCTGCATCGTTGGTCACCTCCCTCAGGGGCCCGCGCTTGGTACATCGCTCGCTACGTCGCATTAGTTACCGGGCATCATCACCGCGCTGGTAGCAGCGGAAGGCGCACGGAACAAATACCCCGCAGCAAACCGGGGTAAACGCGCTCGATGTGAGGTCAAGGCCCTAGCGCAGGGCCCGCAGCGCGGCGCGCACGGCGCGCAGGGCTGCGTCGATCTCCGCGCGCGAGACGGTCAGCGCCGGACGGAACCGGACACCGTCGTGTCCCGAGGGCAGCACGATCACCGCTTGGCGCCACAGCAGGCGGATCAGCGCGTCGCGGTCGGCGTTGGTCGGCACGCTGAACGCACACATCAGGCCACGGCCGCGGGGGTCGAGCACCAGGCCGGGAAATTCGCCGGCGAGCTCGTCGAGGCGCGCATGCAGGTAGGCCCCTCGTTCGGCGGCCCGGTCGAACAGTCCGTCGGCCTCGACCACCTCCAAGATTCGGCGGGCGCGCACCATGTCGGCCAGGTTGCCGCCCCACGTCGAGTTCACCCGGGAGGACACCGCGAACACGTTGTCGCGGACCTCGTCGACCCGGCGGCCGGCCATGACCCCGCACACCTGGGTCTTCTTGCCGAACGCCACCACGTCGGGTTGCACGCCCAATTGCTGGTAAGCCCAAGGCGTTCCGGTCAGGCCGCAGCCGGTCTGCACCTCGTCGAAGATCAGCAAGGCGTGGTACTCGTCGCACAGCTCGCGCATGGCCGCGAAGAACTCGGGCCGGAAGTGACGGTCGCCGCCCTCGCCCTGGATGGGTTCGGCCACGAAGCAGGCGATGTCGTGCGGGTGGGACTCGAAGGCCGCGCGGGCCTGGCGCAGCGACTCGGCCTCCAGCGCCGCGATGGCCGCGTCGTCCAGGCCGGGCCGGAGGAACGGGGCGTCGATGCGGGGCCAGTCGAACTTGGGGAAGCGGGCCACCGTGACCTGCTTGGTGTTGGTCAGCGACAGCGTGTATCCGCTGCGGCCGTGGAACGCGCCGCGCAGGTGCAGCACCCGGGTGCCCAGCGCGGGGTCGATCCCGCGCGCTTCGTTGAACCGGCTCTTCCAGTCGAACGCCACCTTGAGCGCGTTCTCCACCGCGAGCGCGCCACCGTCGACGAAGAACAGGTGCGGCAGCGCCGGGTCACCCAGTACCCGGGCGAACGTCTGCACGAAGCGGGCCATCGCCACCGAGTAGACGTCGGAGTTGCTGGGCTTGTTCAGGGCGGCCTGCGCCAGCTCGGCGCGAAATTCCTGGTCATCGGCCAGCGCGGGGTGATTCATGCCCAGCGGCGACGAGGCGAAGAAGGTGAACATGTCCAGGTAGCGCCGGCCGTCACGGGCGTCGTACAGGTAGGAGCCGGCCGAGCGGACCAGGTCGAGCACGAAGTCGAAGCCGTCGACCAAAATGCTGCGCGCCAGCACCTCGTGGACCCGGTCCGGCTCGGTGCAGGTGAAGCGTTCCAGGGTGGCGGTCATGGCGCCATGGTAGCCGATTTTTACGGAATTATGAGGGCTATACCGTATATTTTATGGTATTCGTTGCCTATCAGCGTAAAAAGTATTCAATATGATGGTGCTTCGCGTCCTGACGTTCGCCGTGGTCCGGATCCGCTGCAGCAGGTCCTCCAGCGCCCGGGCGGACGGAACGCGCACCAGCAGGACGTAGCTTTCCTCGCCGGCCACCGAGTGACACGATTCGATCTCCTCGATGTGCTCGAGGCGGGCGGGCGCATCATCGGGTTGAGAGGGATCCAAGGGAGTGATGGCCACGAACGCCGACAGCAGGTGTCCGACCGCCTCCGGGTCGATGCGCGCCGCGTATCCCGCGATGACGCCGCGCGCCTCGAGCCTGCGCACCCGCGACTGCACCGCCGAGACCGACAGCCGGGCGCTGGCGGCCAGCTCCGCCAGCGTCGCACGGCCGTCGGCGACCAGCTCGCGCACCAGAATCCGGTCGACCTCGTCGAGCGTCTCACTCATGGCCGGAGACTATCGCAGGAACGGCCCGTCGTGACCCGCACGAAATGGCTGGAAACCTGGCAGCTTCGGGCACAGTTCGCCGCGGGCCTGTCGGCCATGTATGCGGCCGAGGTGCCCGCCTACGGCACCCTGGTCGAGGTCAGCGAGCGGGTCAACGCCGATTACGCGGCGCGTCATGCCGATGCCGAACGGTTGGGCTCGCTGCGGCGGGTCACGGCCGAGCGGCACGGCGCCATCCGGGTGGGCAGCCCGGCCGAACTGGCCGACGTGGCAGACCTTTTCGCCGCGTTCGGCATGCTGCCGGTGGGCTACTACGACCTGCGTTGTGCGGCGTCACCCGTCCCGGTGGTCTCGACCGCCTTCCGGCCCATCGACGCAACCGAGTTGTCGCGCAACCCGTTCCGGGTGTTCACCTCGATGCTGGCCACCCGCGACCCGCGCTACTTCGACCGCGACCTGCGCCGCCGCGTCGACACCTTCCTGGCGCGGCGCCGGCTGTTCGACCCCACCGTGGTGGCGCGGGCGCGAGTCATCGCCGGCCAGGGCGGCTGCGATGCCGACGCGGCGCGGCCGTTCGTCACGGCGGCGGTGGCGGCCTTCGCGTTGTCCGGCGAGCCCATCGAGCGGTCCTGGTACGCCGAATTGGCGCGGGTCTCCGCGGTGGCCGCCGACATCGCGGGCGTCGGCTCCACCCACATCAACCACCTGACGCCCCGGGTGCTCGACATCGACGACCTGTACCGGCGGATGACCCGGCGCGGCATCACCATGATCGACGCCATCCAGGGGCCGCCGCGCACCGACGGACCGGCGGTCCTGTTGCGCCAGACGTCCTTTCGTGCTCTGGCCGAACCGCGCCGCTTCCGCGGCGAGGATGGCCGCATCATCGATGCAACGCTGCGGGTGCGGTTCGGCGAGGTGGAGGCGCGCGGCGTCGCACTGACGCCCAAGGGCCGCGAACACTACGACGCCGCGATGGCCGCCGCCGATCCGGCCGCGGTGTGGGCGGACTACTTCCCACGCACCGACGCGGAGATGGCCGCCGCGGGACTGGCCTACTACCGCGGCGGCGACCCGTCGGCGCCGATCGTCTACGAGGACTTCCTGCCCGCCTCGGCGGCGGGCATCTTCCGGTCGAACCTGGACTCGTCCGCCGGTTTCGGGAACCGTTGTGCCGTCGACGATTCCGGCTACGACGCCCAGTGGCTGGCCGGGTCCATGGGCCGCGAGATCTACGACCCCTACCCGATATACGAAGCGCTCTCCCAGGAGGCAACGCGATGACCATGCCGACAGCCGACGACCTGCGCGCCCGGGCGCGTGACGCCCTGCGGGCGATGGGGGCCGACGTCGCCCTCGGCGAGCCGGACGCCCACGGGATGCCGGCCAGCACACCGATCACCGGCGAGGTCCTGTTCACCGTCGCGCCGACCACCCCCGAGCAGTCCGAGCAGGCGATATCGGATGCTGCGCAAGCGTTTTCGGTGTGGCGCGCCACCCCGGCCCCGGTTCGCGGCGCGCTGGTCTTGCGGCTCGGCGAGCTGCTGACCGAGCACAAGGACGAGCTGGCCACCCTGGTGACGATCGAGGTCGGCAAGATCACCTCCGAGGCCGCCGGCGAGGTGCAGGAGATGATCGACATCTGCCAGTTCGCCGTCGGCCTGTCGCGTCAGCTCTACGGCCGCACCATCGCCTCGGAGCGCCCCGGCCATCGACTGCTGGAGACGTGGCATCCGCTCGGTGTCGTCGGGGTGATCACCGCGTTCAACTTCCCGGTCGCGGTCTGGGCCTGGAACGCCGCGCTGGCACTGGTGTGCGGGGACCCGGTGGTGTGGAAGCCCTCGGAGCTGACGCCGTTGACGGCGCTGGCCACCCAGTGGCTGATCGCACGGGCCGCGGCCGACGTGGGCGCACCACCCGCGGTGAGCTCCCTGGTGCTGGGTGACCGCGACCTGGGCGAGCTGCTGGTGGACGACCCGCGCATCGCGCTGGTGTCTGCGACCGGTTCGGTCCGGATGGGCCGGGCCGTCGGCCCCCGCGTCGCCGCCCGGTTCGGCCGGGTGCTGCTGGAACTGGGTGGCAACAACGCCGCCATCGTGACGCCGTCGGCCGACCTGGACCTCGCGGTGCGCGCGGTGGTGTTCGCCGCGGCCGGCACCGCCGGTCAACGCTGCACCAGCCTGCGTCGGCTGATCGTGCACCGCTCGGTCGCCGACGAGGTCGTCGCGCGCGTCGCGTCCGCCTTCGCGCAGCTGCGGATCGGCGACCCGGCCGCACCGGGCACCCTGGTCGGGCCGCTGATCCACGAGACCGCCTACCGCGACATGGTGGGCGCGCTGGAGCAGGCGCGCGCCGACGGCGGTGAGGTAATCGGCGGCGCGCGCACCCACCCCGGTGCCGCCGAACACCCGAGTTCCTACTACGTCGCGCCGGCCCTGGTGCGGATGCCCGCGCAGACCGCCATCGTGGCGGCCGAGACGTTCGCGCCCATCCTCTACGTGCTGACCTACGACGAACTGGATGACGCGATTGCGCTCAATAATGCCGTGCCGCAAGGTCTTTCGTCGGCCATTTTCACCACCGACCTGCGGGAGGCCGAGCGGTTCCTGGCCGAATCCGACTGCGGAATCGCCAATGTCAACATCGGCACGTCAGGCGCGGAGATCGGCGGCGCGTTCGGCGGCGAGAAGGAGACCGGCGGCGGCCGCGAATCCGGCACCGACTCGTGGAAGGCTTACATGCGCCAAAGTACCAATACCGTCAATTATTCCGGCGAGTTGCCGCTGGCCCAGGGTGTGAAGTTCGGATGAATCGAATGTGGTTGGCGTCTCATGTCGTATGAGTACTATCTGACACATGCCGACAGCCCGCAGGCGCTTGTCCCCCGAGGACCGACGCGCTGAGCTGCTCGCTTTAGGGGCAGAGGTGTTTGGGAAGCGACCCTACGACGAGGTCCGCATCGACGAGATTGCGGAACGCGCCGGGGTATCGCGCGCCCTGATGTACCACTATTTCCCGGACAAGCGGGCATTCTTCGCGGCGGTGGTGAAAGACGAGGCCGACCGCCTGTACGAGAACACCAACATGGACGACGCCACCGGCTTGACCATGTATGAAGAGGTCAGAACCGGTGTGATGGCCTACATGGCCTACCACGAGCAGAATCCCGAGGCCGCGTGGGCCGCGTACGTCGGTTTGGGCCGTTCCGACCCGGTCCTGTTGGGCGTCGACGACGAAGCCAAGAACCGTCAGCTCGAACACATCATGACCCGCATCACCGACCTCGTGGCCAAGACGCCCGCCCGCAAGCTCGAGCCCGACGTCGAGCGCGACCTGCGGGTGATCTGCCACGGCTGGCTGGCGTTCACCTTCGAGCTGTGCCGGCAGCGCATCATCGACCCCACGACCGACGCCGATCGCCTCGCCGACGCGTGCGCACACTCACTGTTCGACGCCATCGCCCGGGTGCCCGAGATTCCCGGGGAGCTGTCCCACGCGATGTCGACCGCTCGCCTCGAGCCGCGCTAGCCGGTGCCTTGTCGGTGCCCGTTGGCACCATGGATAGGTGAGCACTCGCGCTGATTCCGGGCCGCCCGGCCGTTCCGACCCATTGGGCCGGTTCAGCGCCATCACCCGCGAGTGGTTCACCAGCACCTTCGACTCCCCCACCACCGCCCAGGCCGAGGCCTGGAACGCGATCGCCGACGGCCACAACACCCTGGTGATCGCCCCGACCGGCTCAGGTAAGACGCTGGCGGCGTTCCTGTGGGCGCTGGACAGCCTGGCCGGCTCGACGGAGCGCCCGCCCGGCACCCGCGTGCTCTACGTCTCCCCGCTCAAGGCGCTGGCCGTCGACGTCGAACGCAACCTGCGCACCCCCCTGGCCGGCCTCACCCGCATCGCCGAGCGTCAGGGCCTGCCTGCCCCGGACATCAGCGTCGGGGTCCGCTCCGGCGACACCCCGCCCGCCGCCCGTCGTCAGCTGATCAACCGCCCGCCCGACGTGCTGATCACCACACCCGAGTCGCTGTTTCTGATGCTCACCTCGGCCGCGCGCGAGACGTTGGCCGGTGTGCAGACCGTGATCGTGGACGAGATCCACGCCATCGCCGCCGGCAAGCGCGGTGCGCACCTGGCCGTGTCGCTGGAGCGCCTCGACGCGCTGCGGGAGGACAAGCCGGCCCAGCGCATCGGGTTGTCGGCCACGGTGCGCCCGCCCGAGGAACTCGCCCGATTCCTGTCCGGGCAGGCGCCGACGACCATCGTGGCCCCGCCGTCGGCCAAGACAGTCGAGCTCACCGTTCAGGTGCCGGTGCCCGACATGGCCAACCTGGCCAACAACACCATCTGGCCCGACGTGGAGAACCGCCTGGTCGACCTGATCGAATCGCACAATTCCACCATCGTCTTCGCCAACTCCCGCCGGCTGGCCGAGCGGCTCACCGCCCGGCTCAACGAGATTCACGCCGAACGCTGCGGCGTCGAACTGTCCACCGACGCCAATCCGAAGGTGGCCGGGGGAGCCCCGGCGCACATCATGGGCAGCGGCCAGACCTACGGCGCGGACCCGATTCTGGCCCGCGCCCACCACGGTTCGGTCAGCAAGGAACAGCGCGCCCTGGTCGAAGAGGACCTCAAACGCGGAACGCTCAAGGCGGTGGTGGCGACCTCGAGCCTGGAGCTGGGTATCGACATGGGTGCGGTCGATCTGGTGATCCAGGTGGAGGCGCCGCCGTCGGTGGCCAGCGGCCTGCAGCGCATCGGCCGGGCCGGCCACCAGGTGGGCGAGGTTTCGCGGGGCGTGCTGTTCCCCAAGCACCGCACCGACCTGATCGGCTGCGCGGTCAGCGTCCAGCGCATGCTGACCGGCCAGATCGAAACCATGCGGGTGCCCGCCAATCCGCTCGACATCCTGGCGCAGCAGACCGTGGCGGCGGCCGCGCTGGAACCGTTGGACGCCGACCGGTGGTTCGACACGGTCCGGCGGTCCGCCCCGTTCGCGACGCTGCCGCGCAGCGTGTACGAGGCCACCCTGGACCTGTTGAGCGGCAAGTACCCGTCCACCGAATTCGCCGAGCTGCGACCGCGGTTGGTCTACGATCGCGACACCGGCACGCTGACCGCGCGGCCCGGCGCGCAGCGGCTGGCCGTGACCTCCGGCGGCGCCATCCCCGATCGCGGGCTGTTCACCGTCTACCTCGCCTCCGAGGCCGAAAAGCCTTCGCGGGTAGGTGAACTCGAAGAGGAGATGGTTTACGAGTCGCGCCCTGGCGACGTCATCTCGCTGGGCGCCACCAGCTGGCGCATCACCGAGATCACCCACGACCGGGTACTCGTCGTCCCCGCACCCGGCCAGCCGGCCCGGTTGCCGTTCTGGCGCGGCGACGGGCTGGGCCGCCCGGCCGAGCTGGGCGCCGCGCTCGGCGCGTTCACCGGCGAGCTGGCCGGGCTGAAGCGTGAGGCGTTCGACACCCGTTGCGCCGAACTGGGTTTCGACGCATACGCCACCGACAACCTGTGGGGTCTGCTCGACGAGCAGCGCAGCGCCGCCGGGGTGGTGCCCACCGACACCACCCTGCTGGTCGAGCGGTTCCGCGACGAACTGGGTGACTGGCGGGTGATCCTGCACTCGCCGTACGGGCTTCCCGTGAACGGGCCGCTGGCGCTGGCGGTGGCCCGCCGGCTGCGCGAGCGCTACGGCATCGACGAGAAGCCCACCGCGTCCGACGACGGCGTCGTGGTGCGACTGCCCGACACCGGTGATGGCCCGCCCGGCGCCGACCTTTTCGTCTTCGACGCCGAGGAGATCGACCCGATCGTCACCGCCGAGGTGGGTGGCTCGGCGCTGTTCGCGTCGCGGTTCCGCGAGTGCGCGGCGCGCGCCCTGCTGCTGCCGCGCCGGCACCCGGGCCGCCGCTCGCCTTTGTGGCAGCAGCGCCAGCGCGCCGCCCAGCTGCTGGAGGTGGCCCGCAAATACCCCGACTTCCCGGTGGTGCTGGAGACCATCCGCGAATGCCTGCAGGACGTCTACGACGTCCCGGCCCTGACCCTGCTGATGACCGGCATCGCGCACCGGCGGGTGCGGGTGCTCGAGGTCGAGACGCAGCGGCCGTCACCGTTCGCGGCGTCGCTGCTGTTCGGCTACGTCGGCGCCTTCATGTACGAAGGCGACAGCCCGCTGGCGGAGCGCCGGGCCGCGGCGCTGTCGCTGGACAGCACGCTGTTGGCCGAGCTGCTGGGTCGGGTGGAGCTGCGCGACCTGCTCGATCCCGACATCATCGCCGCCACCGGCCGCCAGCTTCAGCACCTCGCACCGGACCGGGCCGCCCGCGACGCCGAGGGCGTCGCGGACCTGCTGCGGCTGCTGGGCCCGCTGACCGAGGAGGAGGTGGCCGCCCGCGCCGGCGGCGCCGACGTGGGCGGCTGGCTGGAAGGGCTGCGCGCGGCCCGGCGCGCGCTGACGGTGTCGTTCGCCGGCCGCAGCTGGTGGGTGGCCATCGAGGACATCGGCCGCCTGCGCGACGGCATCGGCATCGCGGTTCCGTTGGGCGTGCCGGCCGCCTTCACCGAGGAGGTGGCCGACCCGCTGGGCGAGTTGCTGGGCCGCTACGCGCGCACCCATACCCCGTTCACCACCGGCGAGGCCGCCGCCCGGTTCGGGCTGGGGCTGCGGGTGACCGCCGACATCTTGGGCCGGCTGGCCGGTGACGGCCGGCTGGTGCGCGGCGACTTCGTCGCCGCGGCGGAAATGCCCGGGGCCCCGGTGGCCGGGGGTGAGCAGTGGTGTGACGCCGACGTGCTGCGCATCCTGCGGCGACGGTCGCTGGCGGCGCTGCGGGCCCAGGTCGAGCCGGTCAGCACGGCCGCCTACGGCCGGTTCCTGCCGGCCTGGCATCGGGTGGCGGCGGCCGAATCGTCGCGCTCCCCAAGCCATTCCGGGCTGGACGGCCTTATGACGGTGATCGATCAGCTTGCCGGGGTGAAGATGCCCGCTTCGGCGATCGAGCCGCTGGTGCTCTCCCCTCGGATCCGCGACTACTCCCCCGCGCTGCTCGACGAGTTGCTCGCCACCGGCGAGGTCACCTGGTCAGGGGCCGGGTCGATCTCCAGTGGCGACGGCTGGATCGCGTTGCACCCCAGCGAATCCGCGCCGCTGACGCTGCCCGGGCCGGCCGACATCGAACTGGGCGACGCCCACCGCGCCGTCCTGGACACGCTGGCGCCGGGGGGAGCCTACTTCTTCCGCCAGCTCACGCAGGACGGGATACCTGAGTCCGAGCTCAAATCCGCGCTGTGGGAACTGATCTGGGCCGGCTGGATCACCGGCGATACCTTCGCCCCGGTGCGCGCCCTGCTCGGGGGCGCCGGCACCCGCAAGCGCTCCGCGCCCGCGCACCGGTCGCACCGCCCGCCGCGACTGAGCCGACACAGCATCGCGCACCCGCAGTCGCGGCCCGCCGACCCGACGGTGGCCGGCCGGTGGTCGATTCTGCCCGCCCCGGAACCGGACTCCACGCTGCGCGCCCACTACCAGGCCGAGCTCCTGCTGGGCCGCCACGGCGTGCTGACCCGGGGCGCGGTGACCGCCGAGGGCGTGCCCGGCGGGTTCGCCACCCTGTACAAGGTGCTGAGCACCTTCGAGGACGCCGGCCGATGCCAGCGCGGCTACTTCATCGAGTCGTTGGGCGGCGCGCAGTTCGCGGTCGCGTCGACGGTTGACCGGCTGCGCGCCTACTCCGACGGAATCGACCCGGAACGGCCCGAGTACCGGGCGATCGCGCTGGCCGCCGCGGACCCGGCCAACCCCTACGGCGCCGCGCTGCCCTGGCCCGGCCCCCGCGGCGAGGACTCGGGGTCCGGGGGGACGGGGGCACGCCCGGGCCGCAAGGCCGGTGCGCTGGTGGTGCTGGTGGACGGCGAGCTGGCCTGGTTCCTCGAGCGGGGCGGGCGGTCACTGCTCACCTTCACCGACGACCCGGCCGCCAATCACGCCGCGGCGACGGCGCTGGCGGACCTGGTCGCGTCGCGGCGCGTCGCGTCGATCCTGGTCGAACGCATCGACGGGGTACCGGCCCTGCAGCCCCGCGCGGACGGGCCCGGCCCGGCCGACGCGCTCTCCGACGCCGGGTTCGCCCGCACCCCGCGCGGAATGCGGCTGCGCTGACATGCCCGAAGGCGACACCGTCTGGCACACCGCCGCCGTGCTGCGCGAGCACCTGGTCGGCGGCACCCTGACCCGCTGTGACATCCGGGTGCCGCGGTTCGCCACCGTCGATCTCACCGGGCAGGTGGTCGACGAGGTGCTCAGCCGCGGGAAGCACCTGTTCATCCGGGTCGGAGCCGCCAGCATTCACTCGCACCTGAAGATGGACGGCAGCTGGCGGGTCGGCAAGCGCCCGGCACGGGTCGACCACCGTGCGCGCATCATCCTGGAAACCGACAGCGTCCGCGCCGTCGGCGTGGACCTCGGCGTGCTGGAGGTCCTGGAGCGCGAGCGTGACGGTGACGCCGTGGCGCATCTGGGCCCCGATCTGCTGGGCGAGGATTGGGATCCCGCGCTCGCCGCCGCCAACCTGACGGCCGACCCGGACCGGCCGATCGCCGAGGCGCTGCTGGACCAGCGGGTGCTGGCCGGGGTCGGCAACGTCTACTGCAACGAATTGTGTTTCCTTTCCGGGCATCTGCCCACCGCGCCGGTGCGCGACATCGCCGACCCCCGTCGGCTGGTCTCGCGCGCGCGGGACATGTTGTGGCTCAATCGCTTCCGCTGGAACCGGTGCACCACCGGCGACACCCGAACCGGACGCCAGCTGTGGGTCTACGGGCGATCCGGGCAGCCCTGCCGCCGCTGCGGCACCCGGATCAACTTCGACGACTCCGGCGAACGGGTGACGTACTGGTGCCCGTCCTGCCAGCGCTGAGGCGCCGCTAGTCCCGATGGCGGCGACCCGCAGCGCCCGGCTTCGCCGCGCTTGCGATCGCCGCTAGTCCCGGGCGTGCGCGAGGAAGAACTGGGCGATGGCCTCGGACCCGTCGAGCGCGCGGGTGGTGGGGCCGATGACGGCCGCGGGCAGATATTGCTTTCCGCCCGGCCAGGTGTGGCCGCCGCTGTCGATCTTGTAGAACACCACCTCGGTGTTCGCCGCGCATCCCGTGGACTCGTAGCGGCGCACGACGGTGCCGTCGCGGACGTCGGGCAGCGCCTCCATGGCCGGCTCGCCCTGGCACCCGTCGGCCGAGCGCCACTTGGCGACCATGGTGTCCACCGAGATGGAGTGGCTGACCCCGCCGCGCCCGCGCACCGCCCCACCCTTGAACGGCACCAGCGGGTCGGCGGTGCCGTGGGCTTCCCAGACCGAAACCGGCTGTGAAGGTTTGCAGGCCACCCCCACGCCCAGGGTGCCGGCCACCGGGGCGACCGCGGCGAACAGGTCGGCGCGGTCGCACGCCAGCCGGTTGGTCATGAAGCCGCCGTTGGACATCCCGGTGACGAACACGTGCCCGGGCGCGATGCCGTAGTCGTTCTGCAGCTTGTTCACCAGTCCGGCCAGAAAGGCCACATCGTCGATGTGGCGGCGATCGGCGGGCGAGGCACCGCGCCCGTCTGCCCAGCTCTTGTCGTAGCCGTCGGGGTAGGCCACCAACAGGTTGTGGGCATCAGCAACGCTGTCGAAGCCCGTCAGGCCGCGCTGCGAGATCCCGGTGCCGCCGCCCCCGTGCAAACTGAGCACCAGCCCGACGGGGTCGCCCGCCGGCACGTGCACCCTGTAGGTTCGGTCCATGCCGCCGGATCGAAAGGTGCCGGAAATGTCTCGAGCGCTGGCCGCCGACACGTGCCGCACACCGCAGCCGACCACGCATATCGCCACCACAGCGAGCCACAGCCACCGCGCGTATGCCATGCCGTCAGATCACCGACGGCGCGTCGACGAGGGCTCGCCGGTAACGCGTGTCCGACGCCGGAGCAAACCCTTGTGTGGCACACACCGCATTATCGGCGATCCGGCACCTGGCGCCTCCGCGACATGCAAACATTCGAACTAGCCCCGCCTTCAGCAAGCAACGGCACTTCTGTTCCACGGGAGTATCAGAAATGACGACCACCCAGATGCGCAAGCCCACCCGGGCGCTGTCGCTCCTGGCGATCGGCGTGGTGCCGGTGGCCGCGTTGCTCGGCGTGCTGGCCGCGTCCGCCACCGCGCACGCCACCAATCCCGACGATGCCTTCCTGGCCGCCCTGAAAGCCAAGGGCATCAATTACGAGTCACCCGACGCCGCGGTCAATTCCGGGCACACCGTGTGTCACGAACTCGATATGGGCCAGACACCCGAACAGGTCGCCAACAGCGTGTTGTCCAGCAGCACCCTGGACAGCTATCACGCCGGCTATTTCGTCGGGGTCAGCATCAAGGCGTACTGCCCGAAGTACGCGGATGCGGCGGCATCGTCCGGGTCCTGAAAGTTACCGCCGGTTGACAGACTCGTGATGCAATCGCGGATAGAATTTCAGGTATCCGAAACGAAGAAGTTCAAGGCCGAAAATGATTTTGAAACTTTTGGTCGGTGTTGCGGGTATCGCGATCGCTCTCGGCGTTTCCAGCGCGGCCACGGCATCGGCCACCACCGACCCCAATCCGTTCAGCCATCTCGGCTGCGCCTGTAAGGATTCCGATTCACCGGGCAGCCCCGCCGTGCGGGACAAGATCAATCGGGGCATCCAGCAAGGCATTTCGGCCCCGCCCATCGGGCGGTAATCGCGGCCTACAGCCAGTCGCGACGCTTGAACATCACGTAGAGCACCACCATCAAGACGGCTATCACGCCGGTACTGGCCGCGAATCCGGCGTGCGTGCCGAAGCCCGGGTAGGGCACGTTCTGCCCGTAGAAACCCGTGATCGCCGTCGGCACTGCGATGATCGCGGCCCATCCCGTCAGCTTCTTCATGACGATGTTCAACCGGGCGTCCTGCAACGACAGGTTGGTCTCGAAAATGGTTGTGATCATGTCGCGCAAGGATTCCGTCCATTCGGACACCCGCAGCACGTGGTCGTACAGGTCGGCGTACAGCGGGTCCAGCCGGCGATCGGAGCCGTCCGAAACACGATGATGCACAATCGCGTTGACGACTTCGCGCATCGGCAGGGCGACGCGGCGCAGGTTCACCAGGTCCCTGCGCAGCCGGAAGGTGTGGCGCTGAAAGATTCCCTTGCGCGGCCCGCCGTCGAACAGCTCGTCCTCGATGGCTTCGATGCAGTCATCGAGGGCCTCCACGGCGGTGAAATGGCTGTCCACCACCACGTCGAGCAGGCCGTGCACCAGTGCACCGACGCCGTAGCTCTGGCCGCCGATCTCCTGCCACCGCCGGGTCACCTGCGTCATGTCGAAGTCGGGCGTCAGGCGCACGGTGATCAGCCCCTGCGGCAGCACGAATCCCGAAATGCGTTGCATCGACAGCATCCGCTCGCCGGTATCGGCGGTGTCCGTGGCGACGTGCACGGCGTAGACGGTGAAGAAGGTGTGGCTTTCGTAGGCGGTGGCCTTGACCCGCTCGGCGGCCGCCACGGCGTCTTCGACCGCCCAGCGGTTCAGGCCGAGTTCGTCAGCCAGCCCGCACAGCGTGTCGTGGTCCGGTTCGCACAGGTCGGCCCACACCAGGGTGTCGGGTTCGGTGAGGTAGTCCGAGATCTTGTCGAACTCGAAGTCGTCCTGCGCCTTGCCACCGCGCCACACCCGGCCCTGGATACTCGATGCGATCTGCATCACGCCATCTTCTCAATCGATATTCACGATCGGTAAACCCGCCAGCCACTCGCTGGCGCCGCGGTCGCCGACTATCCGTGGTGGTCTTGATGTTGCGGGGGGCCGTCAGGCCGATCCGGGAGATTCGGTGAGCAGGTGGGTGACATGGAGCAATCAAACCGGTTGCAGCTCAAGACATATCGGGCTGTATCCGAGCACATCGACGGCGCCTGGTGGCCACGGTCGACAAACCTGGCCGGCGAGTTGCCGGGCCTGGTGGCGTCGTTGTCCGACCGGCTGGGGCAGATCGTCATGGTGGGCTACCGCCGCAACGCCTGGCACGAGACACCGCCGCTGGTTGAAATCGACGGGCACCCAATCGAATTACTGGGCTTTATCAATGGCGAGGAGGCCAGCGTCATCGTGATGGGCGAGAACGGCCGCCACATCACCCTGCACGTCATCCGGCCGGACACCGACGAGGACGTCGCCCGCCGGGCACTCGACGCGGTGCGGGCGCCCGCCGACGCCGTGGTGTCCCCGGCCGTCCGGGTCACCGTGGGGAGGTCGGTCGCCGACGTGGCCGACAAGCTGGCCCGTCACGAGGGGCTCGGTGACGAGCGGCGCACGGCTCAGATCAGGCGCTGGTGCGAGGAGACTGCGCAACGATTCATCGACGCACCGGTGCAGACCTTCGTCCCCATCCTCGTCGAACACATCGTCCGCAACCGCATGATGGAGTCGCCCAACCAGCGCTATCCCGCCGACGGCGGCCTGTGCATCACAGTGCCGGGCAGCTCCGCGCCGTACTCAATATCGTCGTAGTCACGTCCCCCCTTACGCCGGCGACCGTCCGCCGAGCCGCCCCCCGGGCGCATCGGGACCATCGGCAGCATCGGCGTCTGGCCGGCCCCTGCGGGCAGCGCGGAGGCCGCTGACACCAGTTGCACCGGCGCCGACGAGCCCAGCATTCCCACCGTCGCGGGCGGCATGGTCAGGTTCCCGAGTGAAATGCCGACGCCCAGCGCCGCGCGGGGCGCCCACGATCCGGCCGCGCTGACCGCGTTGATCAGCTGCGTCTCGGACGACGCAAGCGCGGCCGTGCCCTCGGCCAGGCCGGTCCCAACGTCGGCGCCCAGCGACTGAAACGCGTTCGCGGTGCTCAATTGGGCCCACACGCCGAGAAGGTTGATCGGGAACCCGGCCGCGGCGATGCCCTGCCACCCCCACGTGCTCCAGTATTTGAACCAGCCCGAGTTGGGATCGAAGAAGGCGAGGGAGGCGGCCTGGAGGGTGCCGCCGATGCCGGTGCTCTGGCTGGTGCCGGCGGCTGCGGCCTGCACACCGGAATTGGTCGTGGTCACGGCCGGCACCAGGGCGGCCTGCGTCGTCCCGCCAGTGGGATTGGCGACCTGCGGCGGCGGCACGAACGAGGGCGGTTGCACGGTGCTCGCCGAGGTCGCGGCGTAGCGGACCATCGCCGCCGAGTTGTTCACCCACATGGTGTTGTACTCGGCCTCGGTTTCGGCGATCGCCGGGTAGTTGATCCCGAAGAAGTTGGTGGCCAGCAACATCGCCAGCCGCGCGCGGTTGGCGGCCACCAGCGAGGGATGCACCACCGTCCAGTGCGTCAACTCGAACGCCGCGCTCATCACCTGCACCGAGGTGGCGACCTCCTGGCACTGCTGCGCGGTGACGCGCAGCCAGTCCAGATAGGGTTCCAGCGCTTGGGCCATCGCCAAGGCGGACGGGCCGTGCCACGTCGTCATCAGCCACGACAGCTCCGCGCTGTAGCCGGCCGCGGATTGCTCGAGCTCCATGCTGAGCTCCTGCCAGGCGCCGGCGGCCGCGATCCATGACCAGGCGCCGGGCCCAGAGTGGATCAGCGCCGAAGTGACCTCCGGCGGCAGCATCCCGAAATCCATGAACCTTTACCTCGGGGAAGAACGTGGGTGGAGCCAACGCCGCGCGTTGGCCCGTCCGGCAATTCGCGGGTGGGCGGCGATGGGACATCGCGGTGTCCTGCTGCCGGTCGCCGTTGACCGCAAGGTTCGGCGTCCGCAGTCGTGGGGCACCATCGCGATGTCACCCCGCCGATGGATTTCGAGGCATCACTTTGCCCTTGACCTGCTGGCCGTAGTCGACGTCCTCGTACTTCTGTTGTTTGCGCTTGCGCCAGCCGGTGCCGGCCGACGCCGTCGCCGGCGGCACCATCATCGGCATCAGGGGCAGCCCCGATTCCGCTGCGGGAAGGGGCGACGCCGCGGAGGCGAGCTGCACCCCGGTCTGGGTGCCTGGCAACAGCCCCACCACGGCGGGAGGGGCGGTGAGCTTGCCCACCGTCACCCCGACGCCCATCGCGCCCGTCGGCGCCATTCCCGCGCCAAGGCCTTTGACCGCATTGGACAGGCTCGCCGTGGCCGCTCCCAGGCCTTCGGACAGGCCGCTGCCGATGTCACCGCCCACGGACTGAACCCCCTGGGCGGTAGCCAGCTGCGCCCACACGCCGAGCAGGTTGATGGGGAAGCCGGACGATATGAACTGGTTGCCCCAGGTGCTGAAGTAGTTGAACCAGCCGGCGTTGGGGTCGAACCCACCCGGCATGTTGAGAGAGTTCAGCAGCGACCCCACCGACGAGCCCGAATTGCCCGCGCCCAGAAGGCCGGCGTTGTTCACCGCGACCTGCTGGTTGACCGTGCCGGATGGATTGGTGATCGCCAGCGGCGAATTGAACTGGGACAGCTGCGTGGTCGACTGCGACGAGGTCGCCTGGTAGCGGGTCATCGCCGCCGCGTTGTTCGCCCACATGGTCTGGTATTCGTTTTCGGTCTCGGCGATGGCCGCCGTGTTGGTGCCGAACCCGTTGGTGGCCAGCAGCTGCGCCAGGCGCGTCCGGTTGGCGGTGACCACGGAGGGATGAACCACCGTGGCCCGTGTCGTGCTGAACGCCGTCGCGGCGGTCTCGGCCGAGGTGGCCAGCTGGGCGGATTGCTGCGCGGTCTCACGCAGCCACAGCAGATACGGCTGGACCGACTGCAGCATCGCCATCGCCGACGGCCCGTCCCAGGACTCGATGAGCGACGACAGGGTCGAGGCATAGGTGGAGACCGAATTCTCCAGCTCGACGGCCAGCCGCTGCCAGGCACCGGCGGCCTCGATCAGCGAGCCCGCTCCGGGCCCGGTGTGGATGAGCGTCGAGGTGACCTCGGGGGGTGCAAAAAGATCCATCACATCTCACAATGCCCACGCTGAGAACGTCCTCAGCAAACTTGTGTTAACCAGGCAACGAAGAACCCTGAAACTCTGTACCCCGGTGCCCGTCACTGCAGTCGGTACCTCCCAGTTCGACCGCCACATGTTAGGACACCCTATACCCATACTAGAAATCGTTTTCACATTTGCTGGCCAGGGCCCTTTACCCGACACCCGCCGTCCACTAAACGGTCACCGATTCGCCGCGGTCCACGGCGATGATCCGGTCCCCCAGCCCCCGCCGCTGCATCTCCCGGGTGAAGTCGGCCAGGGGGGACGCGAAGGCCGCGTAGTCGTCGAAGTGCACCGGGATGGCCTTCGGGAGGGCCAGCATCGCGACCAGTTCGGCGCCCTGGCGGCCGTCCATGGTCACCGTCAGCCCGAAGGGAAGCCGGTTTCCGGCCGGCAGCCGGGTGCCGCCGAGGTGCAGCATGCCCGCGTCGATCGGGTCGAACCGCGCGGGGATCTCCTTGAGCTCCTCGATCAGCAGGGTGTCCCCGGAGATGTACAGCCGGCGCCGGGGCGAGCCGTCGTCGGCGGCGACCTCCACCATCGTGCCCATCACCGGCGGGAGCAGGCGCTGACTCCATCCCGGCGCGTGGCGCCCCGGCAGCGACGTGAGGGTCAGCGTGGTGCCGGCCTTCGTGGTCGTGTGCTGCTGCCACGTCCGCAGGCCGCGCGCCCGCGCGAAGCCGCGCCGGTGCAGCCGTTTGGCGGCGTGCGGGGTGGTGACGACGGGCAGTTCGTGGTCGAGGCCCCGCTGCGCCACCCTGTCCCAGTGATCGCCATGCATGTGTGACAGCACGATCGCATCGACCGGCGGCAGTTCGCTGAGGCTCAACGCCGGCTCCTTGAGCCGCTTGGACACCAGCCCGTGGCCGAGGTAGGCGCGTTGCCCCCGATGGAGGAAGTTGGGGTCGGTCAGCAGCGTCAGCCCGCCCGCCGAGATCAGCGTGGTGGCGTTGCCGACGAACGTGACGGTGATGTCCATAGCCGCGGGCTACCCGGTCTCGCGTCGTCCATACCAGCCGGCGGGGTCATGGTGTCGAGGTCGCTTTCGTCTCGGCCGCGGATTCGATGACCTTCTCTGCAGCGGCGTAAGCGGCGGGCCACCACTTCGCCAGCATCGTCAGTTCGGCTGCTTCCTGTCGAAGTGTCGCCGCCCGGGACGCGACGATCCGTGTCGAGTCGACGTCGGGGGGTTGTGGCGCGACGCCGGCAGCTTTGGCTCTGGCGGCGTAGGCCAGGCGCAGGGCTGAGATGGCCGCGTCGTGGTCGTGCGCCGGCACCTTATGGGGCTCGGTGAGAAAATGCATCAGATCATCGTCGGGTATTGCACGCAGATATGGGCGCAGTCCCAAGATGGCGTCGCGGATCTCAACGACGGTCTGGTGCAGCTGCAACTCCGTCTTTTGGCGCCCGGGCTCGTCGTCGTCGGGTTTGAAGACACATTCTGGGACAACAACTCTCATGGCCTGTCGCAGCGGCTGCAACTGGCGCCAGCTGCGGCTGATCTGATCGAGTCCGAGGGAACGACGCAGCTTTATCGCGAGCGGGACGGGGGCGATCACGAACAGGCTGAAGATCATGTAGAAAAAGTAGGACGCGTGGTATTGCTGCCGGAAGCCGTCGGTATTCGTCCAGCCAAGTAGGTCGGAAATTTGCAGGGCGGCTTCCTGGAGCGCGGTCACAACCGCGGTGAGACCCATCGCCAGTGTGCTGATCGCGATCAAGTGCTCCCGCCGGCTGGCGGCAATCCGTAACTCGCGCAGGGAATTCCAGATCACGCGCGTCACCAGGGCCATCGGCATGGCAATAAAGCAAGTCAAGGTCGTCACGGAGTCCCAGCCACTCGCGAACTCCAGGGACTGCGCCGCCATTCGGGCACGAGTGCCGAAGACGAGCAACCCGACCGCGAGCAGCACACCCGCCAGGCGATAATACCTGTGCTTGCGGCGGGTTTCGGCTTCAGACAGCCCCGACCACAACAGGGTGAACCCGATGAATTCGCTGTAGCTGTAGCTCAGCACCGCGGTGCCCAATTGCCACGTGCCGGGCATCGTCATGAAGGCCGATCGAACGAGCAAGCCTTGCACAACGTGCTCGCGCAACAACTGAGCGAGCAACATGAGCGCCAATGTGCAGTTGAAGTACTTCTCATAGAGATTGCTGTTGCACCAGCGATAGCGCCCCAGCAGCACCAGCATCATGAAGGCGATCAAAGGCCAGGCGATGATGCCCGGCACAGTGGAGGCGCTCACCGGCGGAAGAACACGCTGCTCATCATCGACTGTGGCGCACCGGCTTCGGCCGCGGCAAGCATCACCAACGACGCGAACATCTCAGCATCGCGTTCGCGGTTGTCATCGAAGCTGGTGCGGCCCAATATCACCCCGGTGCCGGGGTCGAATCCAGCCAGGGCGCTCGCGAAGATCATCTTGGGCAAATACTCCGCGTTCGTGTCCCCTCGCGACCCGCCGTCGTGTTCCAACACCATGTGCCCGATTTCGTGGCACACGATTTGGTCGATGTGATATTCCGAGGTGCCCGCCTCGTGGATGATGATGTCGTCGTCGTCGCGCTTCAGCCACACCCCGCAGGGGCCCAGCGCGAGCTCGTCTACCGTTGGCACCAGGCGAATCGGCCGGCCCCGCAAGCGGGCGACACCGTCGATGAACGCCGCGCGATCCCAGGGCACGGGAACGGGCAGGGCGCGAACCAACGCGAGCATGTCGTTCTTGGATGCCATCTATGCCTCACCGCCCTTCGCGAGGTATCGCCGGCAGGTCTTGGAGTTTACGGACCTCGTCGACCATGGCCGCCAAACTCGTTATGGCCTCCGGAGTAAGTCCGGACGTGCGCACCGCCAAATCCCGCACGCCGACGTCGCGCAGCGCTTGGATCAAGGTCAGCTGTGCGTCGATCTTCTGGTCTGGGTCTCGATCGATCAGGTAGGACGCCGGCACCCCGAAAAACTCTGCGATCGCCCGCAAATGCGCGACCGTCGGGTTTCTTTTAATGCCGCTTCTCAGCTGCCACAGATACGCCGGACTGATTGATACGCCGGTTTTCTCGGTGATCGCGGCCGCGGCGGCGGCGTTGGACAGCGGGGCCGTACCGGCCTTCCGCATTACCTCGAAAAGCTTGGTCAGCTTGAGCGCGAGATCAGAGTCGTTGTCGGCACCACCACCGGCTGCCGCTTCGTCTGGTCCGCTACCGCGATCCACTGCACTCTCATTTCATCCAAACACGATCATCGTGTACTGACGTTACCAGCCGCCCAGCGTTGAATCCACCACCGAGGACCCGGCCTGACCTCGGCCGTTTGCCACCAGAAGGCGCGGCGCCGCGACTCGGCGCGCGCCTTGACCGCCGACGAGCCTCGGCCGCGCGATGAAGCTCGCGGGCGGTTGTCGCAACTCGGCGATGCGGCGTTCCAGCTGACCTGATCGTCCGGCCCGCCACGCAGATCGTCTAAACGTAGTTCCTTCTGCGCGGATGAGTTTCGGCTTAGGACGCAAATGCGGACAGGGCGGATATCGGCTCTGAGGAACACGTCCTTACCCTGCAGTCACCGCCCGGGGCAAAGATTCGGCAGGCCATCACCAAAAGGCCGGGCTGTACCATGACCCGAAGCTGTTACCGTGCGCACGAAACGGGAGACCAGTGGGAGTCGACGATACCCAGGCCGACGGGCCGGATAACGGTGAGTTGGCATCGCGTTTGACGAAGCTTTTCGAGGTGATGCGCACGGCCGGTACGGCCCCGCTGTCCAACGCCGCCGCCGCGGCCGCGATCACCGAGAAAACCGGCGTATCAATCAGTCCGGCGTATCTGTGGCAGCTGAGAAGCGGCATTAAAAGAAACCCGACGGTCGCGCATTTACGGGCGATCGCAGAGTTTTTCGGGGTGCCGGCGTCCTATCTGATCGATCGAGACACGGACCCGGCCATCGACGCGCAACTCAACCTCCTGCAAGCATTACGCGACAACGGCGTGCGCGACCTGGCAGCGCGTGCATCTGGGCTGACTCCCCAGGCACTCAAGAGCGTGGCAGCGATCATCGATCACCTTCGCGAACTCGAGCGACTGCCCCCGATCGCCTCTCCTCGAGCGGACCAATCCGAATAGCGGAATCGGTCAGGGGCCAACCCGGCGGCTGACGAACTCACGCCGATCGCCGGTCAGCGGATCGGTGAACTCGATGCGCTGCGCCAACAGCCGCAGCGGGGCACTGAAGTCATCGCGCGCGACGTCAATAACGTTGGGATACAACGGATCACCTTCGATAGGTATTCCCAGCGAGGCCATGTGCAGGCGCAGCTGGTGGGTGCGCCCGGTGCGCGGCGTGAGCCGGTACAGCCCGTCCGGGGCCACCAGCTCCACGCGGGTCTCCGCGTTGGGCACACCGGGTTCGCAGACGGCCTGTAAGTGGCCGCGGCGCTTGATGATTCGGTTCTTCACCACGCGGGGCAGCTCCAGCTCCGGGTCGACGCCGGCCCGGGCCAGATACGTCTTGGTGACCAACCCGCGGGAGAACAGCGTCTGGTAGGCGCCGCGCACCTCGCGCCGCGTGGTGAACAGCAGTACCCCGGCGGTCAGCCGGTCGAGCCGGTGCGCCGGGCTCAGCTCGGGCAACCCCAGTTCCCGCCGCAGCCGCACCTGCGCGGTCTGCGCGACGTGGCGTCCGCGCGGCATGGTGGCCAGGAAGTGCGGTTTGTCGACGACCACGATGTCGGCGTCACGATGCAGCACCGGGATGCCGAACGGGACGGGCACCTCGTCCGGCAGCTCGCGGTACAGGTAGACACTCGCGCCGGCGGGAAGCACTGTGCTGGCGTCGATTACCGCGCCGTCGGCGCCGACGACCTCACCGGCCAGCACCTTGGCGCGGGCCTGCGCGCCGAACCGGGCGGCGAGTTCGGCCAGCACCGGCCCGCCGCGCAGCCGCACCCGCGCCGGGCCGAGCCCGTCCCGCACGGGCAGCGGCGCCGGCCGCACTGCCATCTCAGGACCTGCTCAACTGAGCGGGACCGGCTCAAGGATCTCGGCGCGCGCCTCGGGCGCGCTGGCCCGCAACTCGTCGGCGGACACGTCGTCGGGCTGGGCCTGGGACAGGATCTCGGCCTCCACCCGGGCGGTGTAGTTCGCGACCTCACGCTCGATGTCCTCGGCCGTCCAGCCCAGCACCGGCGCGACCACGTCGGCGACCTCGCGCGCGCAGTCGACGCCGCGATGCGAGTATTCGATGGAGATGCGCATCCGGCGGGCCAGAATGTCCTCCAAATGCAAAGCGCATTCGGCGGTTACCGCGTACAGCGCCTCCACCCGCAGGTAGCCCGGCGCTTCCTTGATCGGGTTGAGCAGGCCGGGGTTTTGCGCCGCAAGCGCCAGCACGTCACCGATCAGCGAGCCGTAGCGGTCCAGCAGATGACGCACCCGGTAGGGATGCAGCCCCTGCAGCTCCGCGACGTGCTCGGCCTGGTTGATCAGCGCGAAGTAACCGTCGGCCCCCAACAGGCTGACCTTCTCGGTGATCGACGGCGCCACCCGGGCCGGAATGAACTGGGCCGCAGCATCAATCGCGTCGGCGGCCATCACTCGATAGGTGGTGTACTTGCCGCCGGCGATGGCCACCAGGCCCGGCGCGGGCACCGCCACCGCGTGCTCGCGGGACAGCTTGGAGGTTTCCTCGCTCTCGCCGGCCAGCAGCGGCCGCAGACCGGCGTATACGCCGTCGATGTCGGCATGTGTCAGCGGGATCGCCAGCACCGTGTTGACGGTCTGCAGGATGTAGTCGATGTCGGCCTTCGTCGCCGCGGGGTGGGCAAGGTCGAGATTCCAGTCGGTGTCGGTGGTGCCGATGATCCAGTGGCTTCCCCACGGGATGACGAACATCACCGACTTCTCGGTGCGCAGGATGATCGCGACGTCGCTGACGATGCGGTCGCGCGGCACCACCACGTGCACGCCCTTGGAAGCACGGACCTGAAATCGCCCGCGCTGCTTGGACAATGCCTGGATCTCGTCGGTCCACACCCCGGTCGCGTTGACCACCACGTGCCCGCGGACTTCGGTGACCGCGCCGTCCTCGGAGTCGCGGACGCGCACGCCGGTCACCCGATCGCCCTCGCGGAGCATGGCGACCACCTGGGTGGAGGTGCGCACCACCGCGCCGTAATGCGCGGCGGTGCGCGCGACGGTCATGGTGTGCCGGGCGTCGTCGACAACCGTGTCGTAGTACCGGATTCCGCCGATCAACGAGCTGCGCTTGAGGCCCGGGCACAGCCGCAACGCGCCGGCGCGCGTCAAATGTTTCTGCGCCGGAACCGATTTCGCGCCACCCATCCGGTCGTAGAGAAAGATGCCGGCGGCGATGTAGGGACGCTCCCACATGCGATTGGTCAACGGGAACAGGAACGGCATCGGCTTGACCAGATGCGGCGCCAGCGTGGTCAGCGACAACTCACGCTCAAATAGCGCCTCACGCACCAGGCCGAACTCCAGCTGTTCGAGATAGCGCAGGCCGCCGTGGAACATCTTCGACGAGCGGCTAGAGGTGCCCGAGGCGAAATCACGCGCCTCCACCAGCGCCACCTTGAGCCCGCGGGTCGCGGCATCCAGCGCGCAACCCGAGCCCACCACGCCGCCGCCGATCACCACCACGTCGAACTGCTCGGTGCCCAGTCGTTCCCAGGCCAACGCACGTTGCCTAGGTCCCAAAGAGGAAGCTGTCCAGGTTTGCGCGCTACCGGGTGCCTGAATCGGGTTGCTCACGGCAGAGGACTCCGCACTGGGGAAACTCCTGTCGGTTACTCGTCAGTAGGACGTGCTCCAGCAAGGCTAACCGCTAGTCCAGATCGTCGTGCGCCATCAGCCGCCGGGCGGCCTCGGTGATCGAGCCGGACAACGACGGGTACACCGCCAGCGTCTGCGCCAGCTCGTTGACCGTGATCCGGTTCGTCACCGCCACCGCGATCGGCAGGATCAGCTCGGAGGCGATCGGCGCCACCACCACCCCGCCGATCACCACGCCGGTGGCCTGGCGACAGAACAGCTTCACGAAGCCCTGGCGCAGCCCCGACATCTTGGCCCGCGCGTTGGTCCGCAGCGGCAGCATGACGGTGCGGGCCGGCACCGAACCGTCGTCGATCATCGTCTGCGGAACCCCGACGGCGGCGATCTCGGGCCTGGTGAACACCGTCGCCGCCACCGTGCGCAGCCGGATCGGGCTGACGCCCTCGCCCAGCGCGTGATACATCGCGATCCGGCCCTGCATGGCCGCGACCGAGGCCAGCGGCAGCAACCCGGTGCAGTCGCCTGCGGCGTAGATACCGGCGACCGAGGTCCGCGACACCCGGTCCACGGTCAGGTAGCCGCCGCGGCCCAGCTCGATGCCGACCCGGTCGAGACCCAGGCCGGTGGTGTTGGGAACCGACCCGATGGTCATCAGCGCGTGGCTGCCCTCGACCGTGCTCCCGTCGCCCAGCGTGACCAGCACGCCGTTCTCGGTGCGGGTCACCAATTGCGCGCGCGCGTTCTTGACCAGCTCGACGCCGCGCTCGGAGAACGCCTCCTCCAGCACCAGGGCGGCGTCGGCGTCCTCGTAGGGCAGCACCCGATCCCGGCTGGCCACCACGGTCACCGGCACACCCAATTCGGTGTAGGCGTGCACGAATTCGGCGCCGGTGACACCGGACCCGACCACGATCAGGTGCTCGGGCAGCGCCTCCAGGTTGTAGAGCTGGCGCCAGGTCAGGATCCGCTCGCCGTCGGGCGGCGCCGACGGCAGCACCCGCGGGCTGGCGCCGGTGGCGATCAGCACGACGTCGGCCTCGTACTCGCTGGTGGAGCCATCAGCCGCAGTCGCTTTGATGCGGTGACAGGCCAGGCCGGGCGCGGGGTCGATCAGCTCGCCGTGGCCGGCCACCACGTGCACGCCCACGCTGAGCAGCTGATCGGTGATGTCGGCGGACTGCTCGGTGGCGAGCTGCTTGACCCGGGCATGGATCTGCGGCAGCGAGATCTTGGCGTCGTCGATGTCGATCTCGAACCCCAGCCGCGGCGCCCGGCGCAACTCGGTGCGCAGCCAGGTCGAGGCGATGAACGTCTTGGACGGCACGCAGTCGGCCAGGACGGCCGCCCCGCCGATGCCCTCGGAGTCGATCACCGTGACTCGGGTGGTGTCGGGGTGCGAGGTCGCGGCCACCAGCGCGGCTTCGTAACCGGCCGGGCCTCCGCCAAGGATCACGATGCGGGTCACCACAGCCCCCAACCTAACGAAGCGGCGGGGCACCTGCGAATGCTCGGGGGAAGACCGACCAGCATCGGACGTCTAAGATTTCCCCGTGCCGATCTACGCCGCGTACGGGTCGAACATGGATCCCGAGCAGATGCAGAAACGCGCGCCGCATTCGCCGATGGCCGGAACCGGCTGGCTGCACGGCTGGCGATTGACCTTCGGCGGCGAGGACATCGGCTGGGAGGGCGCGCTGGCCACCGTCGTCGAGGATCCGGATTCGAAGGTGTTCGTCGTCCTCTACGACATGACATCTGCGGACGAGAGCAACCTGGACCGCTGGGAGGGCTCGGAGTTCGGCGTCCACAAGAAGATCAGGTGCAGAGTTGAGCGCATCTCCTCGGACACCGACACCGACCCGGTGCTGGCGTGGCTGTACGTCCTGGACGCCTGGGAGGGCGGGGTGCCGTCGGCACGGTACCTGGGTGTGATGGCCGACGCCGCCGAAATCGCCGGGGCGCCAAGCGAATACGTGCACTGGCTGCGGACCCGCCCGGCCAGCAACATCGGTCCGGGAACCGGCGCCTGACCGGGCTCCCCGACGACGCCCGCAATAAATCATTCGCCCGACGGCGATCGGCAGGGTAGACAGACAGACCGACGATGCGCGCGCCCCGATTCTGCGGGTGCCGCCCAGGGAAGGAAAATCGGCTGTCCATTCTGTCCATACCGCTGGTCGCCGACGCGGCGGCGCGCACCTTCGCCGCGACGGTCAACCCCGCCCCCAAACCCGCCGTGCGCTTCCCGGAGTTCGCCGGCCGCACCTCTGAGGTCACCATCGACACCCGCCAAGGCCCGGTGTCCGCGACCGTCTACCACCCGCCGGCGGCGACGAACCCGCCCGTCTACGTCAACGTCCACGGCGGCGGGTTCGTGGTCGGGCACCCCGAACAGGACGATCCGTGGTGCCGCTACCTGGCCGCCAACGCGGGTGTAGTGGTGATCAACCCCGACTACGTCCTGGCACCCCGGCATCGCTTTCCCGCCGCGGTGCATCAGATCTACGACGTCGTCTGCTGGGCGGCCGGCCCCGGCCGCGACTGGGACGGCACCCGGCTGTGCGTCGGCGGTCAAAGCGCGGGCGGCAACCTCAGCGCCGCGGCGGCCCGGCTCGCGCTGGAGGACGGCGGTCCCGACATCGCGCTGCAGGTGCTGCACTATGCGCCGCTGGATTTGGTCACGCCCAGCCGCGACAAGCCATCCACCCTGGGCCGCCGCGCCATCATGAAGCCGTGGATGAGCGAGGTTTTCGACACCGCCTACATCCCCGAGCGGGCGCGGCGGCGCGACCGCCTGGCCTCGCCCGCCTGGGGTGACAACGCCGACGACGTCGCCGGCATCGCGCCCGCGCTGGTCGTGACGGCCGAGCACGACCGGCTGCGCGACGAAGCCCGCAGGTACGCAGGGAAACTCGACGCCGTCGGAGCGTTAGCGGAGTACCACGAGGTGGCCGGCGTCGACCACGGCTACAACATCATGAGCGGGGCCGGCGAGGTCGCGCGGCGCACCTACGCCCATATCGCCGACCACGTCGTCCGCGCCACCGGCGGCTAGGAGCGCTCGAACGCGGCCGACTGCTCGACGATGTTCGTCATCACGCGCACCCCGATCGGCAGGGCCCGCTCGTCGAGATTGAACGTCGGCTGATGCAGATCCAGCTGCGGCCCCACCCCCGGCCACACCCCCAACCGGGCCATCGCACCGGGAACCTCCTCCAGGTACCAGGAGAAGTCCTCGCCACCGCCGGACTGGCGGGTGTCGGCCAACGCGTCCGGGCCGATCGATTCGATCGCGTGGGTCAGGATGCGCGTCGAGACGTCCTCGTTGACCACCGGCGGCACGCCGCGCCGATATTGCAGCGTGTGCTCGATGGCCAGCGGCGCCAGCAGCCCGGACACCGTCTCGCGGATGATCTCCTCCATGCCCACCCAGGTCTGCCGGCTCGCCGTGCGCACGGTGCCGGCCAGCACGCCGGTCTGCGGGATGGCGTTGGCGGCCACACCCGCGTTGACCGCGCCCCAGACCAGCACGGTGCCGTTGCGCGGGTCGATGCGGCGCGACAACACCCCGGGCAGCCCCGTGATCAGCGTGCCCAGCCCGTACACCAGGTCGGCGGTCAGGTGCGGCCGCGACGTGTGCCCGCCGGGTGAATACAGCGTGATCTCTATCTGGTCGGCCGCCGAGGTGATGGGGCCGTGCCGGACCGCGATCTTGCCGACCTCCAGCCGGGGGTCGCAGTGCAGGGCGAAGATCCGCGACACCCCGGCCAGCGCCCCGGCCGCGATGGCGTCGATCGCCCCGCCGGGCATCAGCTCCTCGGCGGCCTGGAAGACCAGCCGCACCCCGACCGGCAGCTCGGGCACCGACGCCAGCACCAGCGCGGTACCCAGCAGGATCGCGGTGTGCGCGTCGTGACCACAGGCGTGCGCCACATTCGGCATGGTGGAGGCGTACGGGGCGCCGCTGAGCTCGGCCATCGGCAGCGCGTCCATGTCGGCGCGCAGCGCGATCCTGGGCTCGTGCTCGGGGCCGAGGTCGCAGACCAGCCCGGTTCCGCCGGGCAGCACCTTCGGGTTGAGCCCGGCTTCGGCCAGCCGCACGGCGACGAACTGGGTGGTGGCGTACTCCTGGCGGCCCAGCTCGGGATACCGGTGAATGTGCCGGCGCCATTCGACCAGGTCGTCGTGGTGGGTGGCCAGCCAGGCGTCGGCGGCGTCGACCAGGCTCATGATCGCGCCCCGGCGCGCCTGCGCTCCCGCGCGTCCAGCACCCGGTCGCGCTGGGCGGGCGTCTGAGCCAGCTGAACCACCGTGCGCGCCAACATGATCGCGCCCTCGACCACCGCGCGGTCGGCGCTGGGACCGGCCGCGGCGTCGGCGAAGGCGCGCTGGTGAACCATGGCGCCGCCGGCGTCGACCCCGACCACCGGGTGGATCCCGGGCAGCACGTGCGTCACATTGCCCATGTCGGTGCTGCCCATCGGCAGCGCCGCCTCGTACTCGCGGGCCACCGGCTCGCGGCCGAGCCGGCACATCTCGTCGCGGAAGGTGTCGGCCAGCCATTGGTCGGGCTTCAGCTCGTCATACGGCGGAGCGGGGTTGTCGATCTGGTATTCGCAGCCGGTGGCCAGCGCGCCCGCGGCGAAGCAGGCGTACATCCTGCCCTCCAGCTCGCGCAGCGAATCCGCTTCGGCCGCGCGCATCGCGTACTCCAGCGTCGCGTGCCCGGGGATGACGTTGACCGCCTGGCCGCCGTCGGTGACGATCCCGTGCACCAACTGCCCGGGCGCCAGTTGCTGGCGAAGCAGCCCGATGGCCACCTGAGCGACGGTGACCGCGTCGACGGCGTTGATGCCCTGGTGCGGCGCGACGGCCGCGTGGGATTCCTTGCCGCGGTAGTTCACCGTCGCCTCGGACAAGGCCAGCGACCGGGCCGCGGCGATGTCGGCCGGCCCGGGGTGGAGCATGACCGCCGCGGCGATGTCGTCGAAAACCCCGGCCTTCAGCAGCAGCGCCTTGCCGCCGCCGGCCTCCTCGGCCGGCGTGCCCAACAGCGACACCCGCAGCCCCAGGTCGTCGGCCACCTCGGCCAGCGCCAGCGCGGTGCCCACCGCCGAGGCCGCGATGATGTTGTGGCCGCAGGCGTGGCCGATCTCGGGCAGCGCGTCGTATTCGGCGCAGATCCCGATGGTCAGCGGGCCGCTGCCGAAGTCGGCGCGAAAGGCGGTGTCGAGCCCGCCGGCGGCCGGGGTGATCTCGAAGCCGCGCTCGGCGACCAGTGCCTGCGCCTTGGCGCAGCTGCGATGCTCGGCGAAGGCCAGCTCGGGCTCGCCGTGGATGTCATGAGACAACTCGACAAGGTCGGCACCACGCCGCCGCACGACATCTTCAACGCTGTCTAACGGGGTTATGGGCACTCTCGCAGTATGTCGCAGTGTGTGATCGGGGCCCAACCCCGCCGGGCTACACCAGCCCCGCGATGAATCCCGCCGCCTGGCCAGGATACGGCGGCTCCTCGTAAACGTGGTGCGCATCGCGGTCGCGACCGCCGACGACGCAGACGGGGTCGCCGTCGCTGCACAGATCGATGGCGCGGCCGGCGAAGGCGCCGGTCGACGACAGGGGCGTGTTGAAGCGGTTGCCGGGGTTGCCGAAGACCGCGACGGCCCGGATCTTGCCGGCCAGGCCGGGATCCAGCGCGGGCGCCGAGCCGAAGTTGCCGATCCGCTGGCCCACCGGCGGCACCCCCGCGAGCATCGAGACCGCGGCGGCGCCCTGCGAGAAACCGCCCAGCACCAGCCGCGTCGACGGGCACTGGTCGACCATCTGCGCGATGTGGTCGCGCGCGTCATTGGCGCCGTCGGCGGTGGTCAGGAAGTTGTAGCTGGCCGGGTAGTTCACCGCGTAGGAGTCGACGTTGCGTGATCCCAACGCGGGCTGCAGCGCGGCGAACAGCGCGTCGCCGACGGCCCCCAGGCCGGGCGGCTCGGCGGTACCGCGGGCGAAGATGAGTTGTACGTCGGGACAGTCCGCTTTCGCCGACGGCGCCGGGCCGAATGTGATCGAAACCACCGATAGCGCAACGGCGACGGCTGCCCCCATGACCGGGCCAACCACCGGCCACTTTCCAAAATTCATACGGCCGATCCTGACACACACCGGCGACACCGCCCCACCGATAGGCTCCCAGTGTGACCGAAACCCCGTCCGACCCAGGCGACCTCGCGCGGCGGGCGGCCGAGGCCATCGCCGAACGCACCGGAATCGCCGAGCACGACGTCGCCATCGTGCTCGGATCGGGCTGGCCGCCGGCCGTCGCCGCGCTCGGCACCCCCACGGCCGTGCTGCCGCAGGCCGAGCTGCCCGGGTTCAGGCCTCCCACCGCGGTCGGGCACAGCGGCGAGCTGTTGTCGATGCGCATCGGTGCCCATCGGGTGCTGGTGCTGGTCGGGCGCATCCACGCCTACGAGGGCCACGACCTGTGTCACGTCGTGCACTCGGTGCGGGCGGCCTGCGCGGCCGGCGTGCGGGCGGTCGTGCTGACCAACGCGGCGGGCGGCCTGCGCCCGGACATGGCCGTCGGCGAACCCGTGCTGATCAACGACCACCTGAACCTGACCGCCCGTTCCCCGTTGGTAGGCCCGCAATTCGTGGACCTGACCGACGCCTACTCGCCGCGGCTGCGCGCGCTCGCCCGTCAGGCCGACCCGACGCTGACCGAGGGCGTCTACGCCGGGCTGCCCGGCCCGCACTACGAGACGCCCGCCGAGATCCGGATGCTGCGCACGCTGGGCGCCGACCTGGTCGGCATGTCGACGGTGCACGAGACCATCGCGGCCCGCGCCGCCGGCGCCGAGGTGCTGGGGGTGTCGCTGGTGACCAACCTGGCCGCCGGGATCAGCGGCGAGCCGCTGAGCCACACCGAGGTGCTGGCCGCCGGCGCCGCGGCGGCCACCCGGATGGGGGCGCTGCTGGCCATGATCCTCGAGCAGCTCCCCCGGTTCTAGGGCCATGACGCCCGAGGAGTGGATCGCCCACGATCCCGACCCGGCGACCGCTGCTGAGCTCGCGGCGTGCGACCCGGACGAGCTCGCCGCGCGGTTCGCCCGCCCCCTGAGGTTCGGCACGGCGGGCCTGCGCGGCCCGGTGCGCGGTGGGCCGGACGCCATGAACGTCGCGGTGGTGTCGCGGGCCAGCTGGGCCGTGGCGCAGGTGCTCATCGGGCGCGGCCCGCGCGGCTCGTCGGTGATCGTGGGACGCGACGCCCGGCACGGCTCGGCGGTATTCGCCACGGTGACGGCTGAAGTGCTTGCCGCCCAGGGATTTTCCGTGCTGTTGCTGCCCGGTCCGGTGCCCACCCCGGTGGTGGCGTTCGCGGTGCGGCACACCGGCGCGCCGGCCGGCGTCCAGATCACCGCATCGCACAACCCGCCGGGCGACAACGGCTACAAGGTGTACTTCGACGGCGGCATCCAGATCGTCTCCCCCACCGACCGCGAAATCGAAGCCGCGATGGCCGCCGCCCCGCCCGCCGACCAGATCGGCAGGGTCCCCGTCGAACCCGCGCACACCGACCTGGTCGAGCGCTACATCGAGCGGGCGGCCGGGTTGCGGCGCGGCACCGGCTCGGTGCGGGTGGCGTTGACCGCGTTGCACGGGGTGGGTGGCGCGGTGGCCGTCGATACATTGCACCGCGCCGGGTTCATCGAAGTGCACTCCGTCGGAACGCAATTCGCGCCCGACCCGGACTTCCCCACGGTCGCGTTCCCCAACCCCGAGGAGCCCGGCGCCACCGACGCCTTGCTGGCCCTGGCCGCGGACGTCGGCGCCGACGTGGCGATCGCACTGGATCCCGACGCCGACCGGTGCGCCGTCGGCATTCCCGACGCAGGGCGGTGGCGGATGCTGTCGGGCGACGAAACCGGTTGGCTGCTGGGCGATTACCTGCTGTCCACGGCCCGGCCGGACACGCCGGTAGTGGCGAGCACGGTGGTGTCGTCGCGGATGCTGTCGGCCATCGCCGCCCGCCACGGCGCCGTCCACGTCGAAACCCTCACCGGCTTCAAATGGCTGGCCCGCGCCGACGCGGAAGTGCCCGGCGGCATGCTGATCTACGCCTACGAGGAGGCGATCGGGCACTGCGTCGACCCCGCGGCCGTCCGCGACAAGGACGGCATCAGCGCCGCGGTGCTGGTGTGCGACCTGGTGGCCGCGTTGAAGGCGGGTAACCGCACCGTGCCCGACGCCCTCGACGAGCTGGCCCGGCGATACGGGGTGCACGACGCCGCCGCGGTGTCGCGCCGGGTCGCCGATCCCGCCGAGGCGGTCGAACTCATGCGGCGGTGGCGCGCGGCGCCGCCGAAAGCGCTGGCGGGTTACACCGCGAGCCTCACCGATATCACCGACGCGCTGATCTTCACCGGCGGCGACGACGACACGTCGATCAGGCTGGTGGTGCGGCCTTCCGGGACCGAGCCGAAGTTGAAGTGCTACTTGGAGATTCGCTGCGCGGTGTACGACGACCTGGATTCTTCGCGGCGGCGCGCCGGCGTCCTGCGCGAGGAGCTGGTCGCTGCGGTGCAGAGCTGGTGAACAGGTTGGGCCCGAATTGGCGGTCGCCGGCGTCGCCGAGGCCCGGCACGATATAGGCCGCCTTGTTCAGGCCCTTGTCGACCGCGGCGGTGAACACCCGCGCGTCCGGCGCCGCTTTCCGCACCGCCGCAATGCCTTCCGGTGCCGCAACCACACAGAGCACCGTGATATCCGTTGCGCCGCGGCGGGCCAACAGGTCGATGGCGTGCACCATCGACCCGCCGGTGGCCAGCATGGGATCGAGGACGATCACCGACCTGCCCGCGAGCTTGTCGGGCAGCGCTTCCAGATACGGCACCGGCAGGTGCGTTTCCTCGTTGCGGGCGACACCGACGAAGCCCACTTCCGCGTCGGGTATCGCCGCGTGCGCCGCGTCGACCATCCCCAGTCCGGCCCGCAGCACCGGCACCAGCAGCGGCGGCTTGACCAACCGCGTCCCGACCGCCGGGGCCACCGGCGTGCGGATCTTCACCGACTTTCGCGGCGCGTCCCGGCTGGCTTCGTAGACCAGCATCAGCGTCAGCTCGTGCAGCGCCGCGCGGAATCCGGCGGTATCGGTGCGTTCGTCACGCAGCACCGTCAGCCTGGCGGCGGCCAACGGGTGGTCTACGACGCACATTTCCATGGGGTCGAGGGTATATAACGATCGGGCAAAGCCCTTCTGACACGCTCGCGTACGTCGGGGAAGAAGCCCGCGCCCGTTCCTATACTCCGGGCGTGTTGCGCGAAATTCGAAGTCCGAGAAGGCTGATCGGCGGGGCATACCGGAGCCTGCGCATCCTCGGCGCGTGGGCGCTGGTGGCACTGGCGGCCAGCCCGTTGACCCCGCGCATAAGCCTTGCGGCAGCGGCTATTCCGCAACCGGCGCACATCGTGATCGTGGTCGAGGAGAACCGCTCCGAGAACGCCATCATCGGCAACAAGTCGTCGCCCTTCATCACCACGCTGGCCGCGAACGGCGCCAACATGACCCAGTCGTTCGCCGAAACCCATCCCAGCGAACCGAATTACCTGGCGTTGTTCGCCGGCAACACGTTCGGCGTGACCAAGGACCTGTGCCCGGTCAACGGCGGCGCCGCGCCCAACCTCGGCTCCGAATTGCTCGCCGCGGGCTACACATTTGTCGGTTTCGCCGAGGGCCTGCCGGCGGCGGGATCACCGGTCTGCAGCGCGGGCAAGTACGCGCGCAAGCATGTGCCCTGGGCCAACTTCACCAATGTGCCTGCGGCGAACTCGCTGCCGTTCTCCGCGTTCCCGAGGGGCAACTACTCCAGCCTGCCGACCGTCTCGTTCGTCATCCCCGACAACGGCGACAACATGCACGACGGCTCGGTCGCGCAGGCCGACTCCTGGCTGAACCGCGAGCTGTCCGGGTACGCGAACTGGGCGGTGGCCAACAACAGCCTGCTGATCGTCACGTTCGACGAGGACGACAACAGCAGCCGCAACCAGATCCCCACGGTGTTCTACGGCGCCCACGTCCGTCCGGGCAACTACAGCGAACAGATCAACCACTACAACGTGCTTGCCACCGTGGAGCAGATGTACGGATTGCCCAAGACGGGCTACGCCGCCAACGCCGCGCCCATCACCGACATCTGGGGCTAGTCCTCGATGGTGGCCCCATGAGCGCGTTCGGCCGTCGTCGCTATTCTGTGCCGCATGGTTGCTGACCTCGTGCCGATCCGCTTGAGCCTGTCCAAAGGTGACCGCTACACCGTGTGGGCACCCCGCTGGCGCGACTCCGGCGACGAGTGGGAGGCGTTCCTGGGCAAGGACGAGGACCTGTTCGGGTTCGCCAGCGTCGCCGACCTGGTCGCGTTCGTGCGTTCGGACGACGACAACGACCTGACCGACCACCCGGCGTGGGAGGAGCTTCGTGCCGCGCACGCGCACACCTTCGAGCCCGCCGCCGACAAGCAGTTCGACCTGGTCGCCGTCGAGGAACTGGTGGCGGAGAAGCCCACCGAGGAGTCGGTCTCGGCGCTGGCCGGCACGCTGTCGATCGTGTCGTCCATCGGATCGGTCTGCGAGCTGGCGGCGGTGTCGAAGTTCTTCAACGGCAACCCCAGCCTGGGCACCGTCTCCGGTGGAATCGAGCACTTCACCGGCAAGGCCGGCGCCAAGCGCTGGAATGCGATCGCCGAGGTGATCGGGCGCAGCTGGGACGACGTGCTCGCCGCGATCGACGGCATCGTCAGCACTCCGGAGGTCGACTCCAAGCTGTCGGACAAGGCCGCCGACGAACTGGCCGAGGAGCGCGAGGAGGACGAGCCGGAGGAAGACACCGGTGCCGAGGACGCCGTCGAGGACGAGGCCGCCGAGGAAACCGCGGAGGACGACGCCGAGGCGCAGGACGAGGACGCCGACGACGAGCCCGACCGCGCGACCGGCGACACCGTCGTGCTGGGCGGCGACAAGGACTTCTGGCTGCAGGTGGGCATCGATCCGATCCGGATCATGACGAGTTCTGGCACCTTCTACACGCTGCGCTGCTACCTGGACGACCAGCCGATCTTCCTGGGCCGCAACGGGCGCATCAGCGTCTTCACGTCCGAGCGTGCGCTGGCCCGCTACCTGGCCGACGAGCACGACCACGACCTGGCCGACCTGAGCACCTACGACGACATCCGCACCGCCGCGACCGACGGCTCGCTGGCGATCGAGATCACCGACGACAACATCTATGTGCTCAGCGGGCTGGCCGACGACCTGGCCGACGGACCGGACGCCGTGGATCGCGAGCAGCTGGAACTGGCCGTCGAGGTGCTCCGCGACATCGGCGACTACTCCGAGGAGAGCACCGTCGACAAGGCCCTCGAGACGAGCAAGCCGCTGGGCAAGCTGGTGGCCGCCGTGCTCGAGCCCGACTCGGTCACCAAGCCTTCGCCGCCGTACGCCGCCGCGGTGCGCGAGTGGGAGAAACTCGAGCAGTTCGTCGACGGACGGCTGCGCCGCGAGTAGTGCCGTCGTCGACGCGATAGGTTGGGTGACGTGTCGCTTCCCGGTATCGGCCCGCTACCTCTGTACGGGTTCCAACGTCCGGGCCTGTTGCTGTTCGGCTTGGTGCCCCTGGCCCTGCTGGCCGTCTACGTCCTGGTCCAGGCGAGGCGCCGGCAACGGCTGCACCGCTACACCGACACCCCCGTGGCGCAATCGCCGTGGCGGCACCTCCCGATCGCCGTGTCGCTGCTGTGCCTGGCGCTGTTGACCATCGCGCTGGCCACCCCCACCCACGACATGCGCATCCCGCGCAACCGCGCCGTCATCATGCTGGTGATCGACATGTCGCAGTCCATGCGGGCGACCGACGTCGAACCCAACCGGCTCAAGGCCGCCGAACAGGCCGCCACCCAGTTCGCCGGCCAGCTCACGCCCGGCATCAATCTCGGGCTGGTCGGATTCGCCGGCACACCCTATTTGCTGGTGCCGCCGACCCCGCAGCACCAGGCCACCATCGACGCGCTGAAGAAGCTGGATTTCGCCGACAGCACCGCCACCGGCGAGGCGATCTTCACCGCCCTGCACGCGATCAGCGCCACCGCGGTCGCCGGCGGCGACAAACCGCCCCCGGCCCGCATCGTGCTGCTCTCCGACGGCGGCGAGAACAAGCCCTCCAACCCAAGCGATCCGCACGACGGCGTCTACACCGCGGCGCGGCTGGCCAAGGACGAGGGCGTGCCCATCTCGACGATCTCGTTCGGGACGAAGGGCGGCGAGATCGAGATGGACGGGCACCGCATCGCCGTCCCGGTCTCGACCGACCAGATGAAGATGGTCGCCAAGCTGTCCGGCGGGCAGTCCTACACCGCCACCACGCTCGGCGAGCTCGAAAAGAGCTACAACGCCATCGAGAACGAGATCGGCTACCGCACCGTCCCGGGGCCGGGCAGCGCCGGCTGGCTGCGCCTGGGCGTGCTGACCGCCCTGATCGCGACGGCGCTGGCGCTGCTGATCAACCGGCGCCTGCCCAGCTGAGCGCTCAGGCGGGCAGCCTGCGGTTCAACAGCAGACCGGCCAGGATGGCGCCGGCCATGACGAAGGCGCCGAGCAGCATCCAGGCCAGGCTCGCGTCGCCCTTCACGGTTTCGTAACCGATCTGGCGCTGCAGCGTCGTGTACACGTTCTTCAGCGAGTCCAGGCTGTCGGCGTGGAACGACTGGCCGTCGGTGATCTCGCAGATCTTCTGCAGGGTCTGGTCGTCCACCGGGACCGGGATGGTGGCGCCCTCGTAGTCGACGGTGCCGTACGGCGTGCCGAACGAGATCGTCGAGATCTGCACGCCCTCGGCCTTGGCGGCCCGGGCCGCGGTGAACGCCCCCTGCGGGGCGTTGGGGTCCAGCGGCACGTTCTCGGCGCCATCGGACTCCAGCACGATCCGCGCCGGCGGCGGGCCGTCGCCGCCGCCCATCACCGAACCCACCGTCGCGATCGCCTGCAAAGCGGTGAAAATGCCTTCTCCCGTTGCGGTTTTGGGCATCGGCTTGAGGCTGTCGATGCCCGCCTTCACCGCGCCGCGGTTGGTCGTCGGGGGCACCAGCAGCGTGGCGTTGGCCGCGAACTCCACCAGACCCAGGTTGATCGCCGGGGTCAGCTGGTCGGCGAACTGCTTGCCGGCCTCCTTGGCCGCGTCCAGGCGGTTGGGCGGCACATCGGTGGAGGCCATCGACTCCGACACGTCGATCACCAGCATCACGACCGCACGGTTGAGCGGAATCCGGACATCCGACGTCGGCCCGGCCATCGCGGTGGTCAGCAACACCAGCGAGACGGCCAGCAGGATGGTCGGCACGTGCCGCCACTTGCTGGGCCGCGGCGGCGCCACCCGCTCCAGCACCTCCATGTTGGCGAAGCGCAGCACCCGGCGACGACGGGCGAATTGCTGCACGACGTAGAGACCGATCACCAGCAGCACGATCAGCAGGACCAGGAAGAACCAGGCGTTCTGGAAGCCCGTGAGCGACACCGGTCCCAGCAGGGGCACCTTCATGTCCAGCCACACTATGCGCCGAACTCCGGCGGTGCATGGACCGCCGCCGGAGACTACCCGGCGACGAGATCGCGACGCTGGGTGAACTTGATGTCCAGGCTGCGCAGGTGGGTCTGCAGCCCGGCGTCCTGGACCGGGATCAGGTGGGCCGGCTCATCGGTCTCGTTGTAGTGCGCGTGCCACATGCCCGGCGGGGTGGTGAACGCGCACCCGGCCCGCCAGTCCACCCGGGTGGGGTTGACGATGTCGCCGTGCTCGTCGAGGCGGGTGCCCAGCAGCGTGTAGCAGCCGGACTCCGGGGCATCGAGGATGAGATCCAGCGCGACCGACTGGTGCCGGTGCGGACGCTGCACCTGGTTGGGCGGCAGCACACCGAACATGGCCCACAGCACGTGGGTGATGGTCAGCGTCTGCTCCTGGTTGGCGTTGGCCAGCAGCACGCTCACCCGGCTCTTGTCGTTGGCGCCCGGCCGCGACGCGATCTCCTCCAGCTTGGCCACCGCGTCGGCGCGGCGGAACTTGGTCGCCGCAAACCGCGGCCGCGTGGCCTCGGCGCCCAGGTAGTTCATCAGCGGCTCGTCGTGCACCCAGTACATGGCCGTGTCGGTGGCGGCGTAGAACACCGAGCGGCTGCCGGCGGGCAGCGTCACGAAGTCACCCTTCTCCCACGCGATCAGCCGGCCGTTGACCGCCGCGAAGCCCCGCCCATAGAGCACGTAGTACAGCTGCGAGGTGGCGTTGGGGCTGGTGTCGACCTGCTCCCGGGCGCGGATGCTGACGAAGTTGGCCAGCAGCGCCGGGCTGGTCGCCGCGCCGGTGTCGATGCCCAGTTCCCCGCACAGATCCAGCGGGATCACCCCGGTCGGCGCGCCGAGGTAGAGCTCGGGATCGAACCGCCGCAGCGGAACCGGCGGGACGTGCCCGGATCCGATCGGGTTGGCCGCCTTGGAGTACTCGAAGTATTCGGCCTGCTGCGCCCACTCCTCGAAACGGCCCTCGAACCCGTACTCCGCCACGTTGATCATCGGTGCCGGGATGGTCGGGTCCAGGCTCGGCATCACCAACTGCTGGGGCATCTGCAGCCTCCTTGATTCAAAGTTTCTTCGTATCTGAATAGTATTTATCTTGTATCTCAGTGGCCGTAGTGTCAATCCCCGCAGCTAGGACGGCACGGTGTACGGTCGTGACCACGCTTGAGATACGACTTAGCTACCAGAAGAGAGCTCGCGTTGGCAGCAAAGCACCCCCGGCCGGGCACGGCCAAGGACCGCGCGCTGGACTACGTCAAGACGCAGGTCCTCACCGGCGAATTCCCCGGCGGGGAGCTGATCAGCGAGGGCGACGTCGCCACCGCGCTGGGGATGTCGCGCACCCCGGTGCGCGAGGCTTTCCTGCGACTGGAGGCCGAGGGGCTGCTGCGGCTCTACCCCCAGCGCGGCGCGCTGGTGGTCCCGGTCTCGCCCGACGAGGTGCGGGCGGTGATGGAGGCCCGGCTGGTGCTGGAGCAGTTCGCGGCCGGCAAGGTGGTCGGGCGCGGACCCGCCGTCTGCGCGATGGTCTTCGAGCGGCAGTCGGGCGAACTGCGGCGGCAGCGCGACGCCGCGGCCGCGGCCGACTGGCGGGAGTTCCTGGAATCCGACCGCGCCTTCCACGCGATCACCCTCGAAGAATCGGGCAACGCCATCCTGTCGAACTTGTACTCGACGCTGCGCGACCGCCAGATGCGGATGATCGGGGAATCGGCGCTGCGCGAGCCCGACCGGGTGGCCACGATCATGGCGGAGCATCGGGGCATCGCGGAAGCCTTGCGCGACGGCGACTTACCGCGCGCACTGCGGGCGGTGCAGACCCACTTGGCCAGCACGGTGCGGGCAATGGGCCTTTCCGTGTTCTAGGACTCGGGTCGCAGGTGATCGACGGGTGTCCGCATCCGACCGCGGACGATCGGCACACAATCCTCGGGGAGTTGTGTGGTGACCTCCACACCGGAGTGGATGAGTTCGTCGAGAAATCTCGGTAGCTGCTCCATCGCACCGGTGGGCAGGTCGTGCAGTACCACCACGGTGTGCTGATGGCTGCGGGTATCGGCGAGCGCTCGGCTCACCCATCCGCCGGGGTCCGCCCAGTCGCGCGGGACGCTGTTCCAGAGTACGCAGGTGTACTTCTCCGCGATGAGGTGATCGACCGCCGCCCGATTCAGGCAGCGCCGTTCGAGCACGCCCTGCGTTCCCCACGGTCGAAAGTACCGATCGACATCGGCGAAATCTTCCAAAAGCTTTTGTGTGCCGCTGATTTCGTGAATGCCTTCCGCCGGGGACAGCTCGCCCAGAGGTCGACCATGGGTGAACGAATGATTGCCGATCCGATGCCCCTCACGCACAGCACGCACCATCAGCTCACGTCCCTGCTGCGAGCAAACCCTCTCCCCGACGACGAAGAAGATGGCGGACACCCGCCGCTGAGCCAGCGCATCGAGAACCCGATCAGTGACACCAGAGGTCGGGCCGTTGTCAAAGGTCAAAGTGATCTTCGGCGACACATTCTCATGCATAGCACGTGCTCACCCGTCACATCATGGTTGCCTGACTGATCGATCAGACAGTATGTTATCGGCTATTCGGTAGCGAAGAGGTGAGTCGATGTTGACCACAACAGTTCCGGAGACTCAGCACGACGCTGGTTCGACGGCTGGCGACGCCCGGCAGCGAATCCTGCAGACAACGGTGCGGTGCTTCGGCACGTACGGCTACGAGAAATCCTCGATGAAGCTCATCTCGAAAGAGGCCGGCGTTTCGCAGACGCTACTGCACTATCACTTCGAGACGAAGGAAAAGCTCTTCCGGGCGGCGATCGACGACATGGCCGAGACCATGTTCTCCACCGCCTCGGCCCGAATGGCGGACTCGGTGTCCGTGGGTGACAGCCTCACCAAGGCGGGCGATCTGGTCTACACCCTGTTCATCGACAACCTCGACGCCGTCACCTTCATGGTCGAGTTCGCCGCAGCGGCCAATCACAACGAGTTCTTGCGGGCCGCGTACGTCGACTATCGCGATACCCAGCGCGGGCGGATCGCCGAGCTGCTGCGCACGATCATTGGTGACGATGCGCCGCCGGGTTTGATAGACGAGACGGTGCATCTCTTCGAAATCGTGCTGCTGGGCATGTCGATGCAGCGTCCGTTCATCTCCGACACTGCACGCTTCCGCAGCGATTTCGACGCTTTCGCGCGCATGATCGGCACCCACATCACCGAAGGATTGGATCGGAGGCACTGATGACCCCGGAGACCATGGCGGCGGTGCCACCGATGGCCGAAGATGCGGTGACCGGATCCGGTGCCAGACGTATCTTCGTGCGCCGCTACGACAACGACAATGCCGACTATGTCTTGGTGCTGGTGCATGGGACCGCCGGGAACAGCGAAGGCTATGACAAGTTCGCCGAGCACATGCGCCGCCATTATCGAGCGGCGGTCTATTCGTTCGACCTCACCGGGCACGGTCGCACCGAAGGCAAGGCGGGGGTGTTCAGCTTCGAAGCCTTCCTCGAAGACACCAGGGCAGTAACCGATTACGCCGCACGACGCACTTCGCTGCCCGTCGTCGTGCACGGCGCGAGCCAGGGCGGCGAAGTCGCGTTCCACGCACTCGACGCGTGTCCGGCCGTGGTGGCCGGTGTGTGCATGAACATCCTGTTGAACCACGAGGCGCCAATGAGCTTGGCGATCCGGTTGTTTCAGTCGCGCCCAGCGCAGTACGCGGCAGGCAAGATCGGTGATCGGCTGCCGATCCCGCTGCGGCGGTTCATTGACTTCAAAGCCGCCTACCAAGAAGACCCCGGATTGCTGGAGACGAAGAAAAAGGACCCGCTGTACGTCTGGTCGTATGGGTTCAAGAGTTACCACTCGGTGTTCAACTATGTCCCGTCACTGCCCGCCGCCGCCAATACCAAACCTGTTCTGATCACCTGCGGCGAGCACGATGAAATCGTCGGCGCCGAGCACTGCCGGGCATGCTTCGAACGGATCGGCGGGACCAAAGACTTTTTCATGATGCCCGGTGGCGGTCATCAGCTCATGTTGTTCGACAGAAACGTCTACAGTCGAGTCATCGACTCGTGGATTCGGGAGCGGGTGCTCGGCAAGGCCCAATCATGGGAAGCGGCAATCGAACCCGAAGAGCGAAGCTACTTCGAGTTTCTCGAACGTGAACGCGCCAACGACGTCGCTGGTGAGCCCGAGTACCGCTATTCGATGATCGATCGCGCACTGATGCGGCTCTGCAACGGCACCATCGAGCGCGGGGTCCGTTACTTCTCCAACGCCGACGTCAGCGCACAGTGGCGCTTCACCGCCGAACTGGTCAGCCAAATCGACTACACCGCATGGGATTTCATACGCGATTACCTGCCGTCTACGCATACTCAACGCCCGCAGATGGCGGTGGTCGGCTGCGGCAGCGGCGGGGCGATCGCGGGATTGCTGGAACGATATCCGGAGCTGTGCGAATGGGACATCGTCGGCGTCGACGTCGACTACAAAGCGATCGGCGCAGCCCGAAAGCGCTTCGCCGACCAGCCCGAGGTGAACTTTATTGTCGGTGACGCACGAGAAGCGGATGTGTTGGCGGACAGTCGGTTCGATGTTGTCTACCTGCACGGAGTTCTCGACCATTGCACCGAGCATCGCCGCCTGTTCGACAGCGTATTACGCGCGCTGAAGCCGGGCGGCCGGATGTTCTATGTCACACCGGACCGCAACCTGTTCACCTGGCTTTGCTTCGTCGCGATCGGGCCGCTGTACGTGTTCGGTCTGCACAAGACCAACCACGACTTTCGGCGATTCCCCCGCCCAGCGGAGTTGAATCGCCTGCTTCAGGACGCCGGTTTCGAGCTGCTGCCCAGACGAGGCCGGCCGACCGCACCGGCCATGATCGGCCTCGAGTACAAGTCCGGGATGAATCCGTTCCCGGTCAGGAGGTCGGTGCGCACTCGCATCCTCGACGACAAGATCTTCAAGCACACCAACCCCAGGTGGTGGTTGCGCGACGGCTTCATCGGCGAGTATGTGGGAGCGGCCCAAAAACCGAGTCGATGATATTTCGAGTTCAGTGCTCGAAACTTCGTACCGTGCAGATTTGCCGGCCCCCGGTGGGCCGCTAGCCGATCAGCACGGCATAGCGCGGCTTGATCACCTCGTCGATGATCGCCAACCGCTCGTCGAACGGGATGAAAGCGGATTTCATCGCGTTAATGGTGAAGCGCTCGAGGTCGCTCCACCCGTAGCCGAAAGCCTCTACCAGCCGGTGCATTTCGCGGCTCATGAAGGTATCGCTCATCAGCCGGTTGTCGGTGTTGACGGTCACCCGGAAGCGGGTTCGGGCCAGCAGATCGAACGGATGCTCGGCGATGCTCTTGACGGCACCGGTCTGCACGTTGGAGCTGGGGCACAGTTCCAGCGGAATTCGCTTGTCGCGCAGGATGGATGCCTGTTGACCCAGCCGGACTTGCCCGTCGTCTGACACCTCGATGTCGTCGACGATGCGTACCCCGTGGCCCAGCCGGTCCGCACCGCAGAAGGCGATCGCCTCATGGATGGACGGCAGCCCGAACGCCTCGCCGGCGTGAATGGTGAAGCGGGCGTTGTGGTCTCGCATGTACTCGAAGGCGTCCAGGTGCCGCGTCGGCGGGTTGCCGGCCTCGGCGCCGGCGATGTCGAACCCGACGACTCCCTTGTCCCGGAATCGGATCGCCAGCTCGGCGATCTCCCGGGACACCGCCGCGTGCCGCATCGCGGTGACCAACAGCCGCACCACGATCGGGCGATTCGAGGCGGCACACGCCTTCTCGCCGTCGGCGAAGCCGGCCAGCACGGCGTCCACGATCGCGTCGAAGGACAGCCCCCGGTCGATATGCAGCTCGGGGGCGAACCGAACCTCCGCGTACACCACCGAGTCCGCGGCCAGATCCTCCACGCACTCGTAGGCGACCCGATGCAGCGCCTCCGGTGTCTGCATCACGGCCACGGTGTGCGAAAACGGCTCCAGGTAGCGCTCCAGCGAACCGCTGTGCGAACGGGTGCGAAACCACGTGGCCAGCTCGTCGACGTCGGTGGCGGGCAGGCCGTCGTAGCCGACCTGCCCGGCGATCTCCAGCACGGTCGACGGGCGCAGCCCGCCGTCGAGGTGATCGTGCAGCAGGGCCTTGGGGGCCTTTCTGATCTGCTCCAGCCCTAGGGGTGCGGTCATGTGACGATCCGATCGATGATCAGCGGTCGGGGGGCCGGTGGTGTGCCGTCGACGCTCCACCCGCCGTCCAACTCGGCGAGCGCGGCGGCGAAGCGCTCCGGGGTGTCGGTGTAGAGAGTGAACAACGGCTCACCGGCGATGACCGGCTCGCCGGGGCGGCGGTGGATCCGGATACCCGCGCCCAACTGCACGCGTTCACCCGGACGGGACCTGCCCGCGCCGAGCCGCCATGCCCCCAGCCCCACTGCCATCGCGTCGATATCGCCCATTGTGCCGCCCCGGGGGGCGATCACGGTCTCGGCATGCCCGGCGACGGGCAACGGCACCGACAAATCGCCGCCCTGGGCCGCGATGAGCCGGCGGAACCGGTCCATCGCGGTGCCGTCGCGCAGGGTGTCGGCGGGATCGCGGTCGTCGATCCCGGCCAGCTCGAGCATCTCGGAGGCCAGCCGCAGCGTCAGCTCGACGACGTCGGGCGGGCCTCCCCCGGCCAGCACCTCGAGCGACTCGGCGACCTCCAGGGCATTGCCGACGGTCGCGCCCAGCGGGCGGTTCATGTCGGTCAGCAGGGCGCGGGTGGGCACCCCGTGCGCCGCGCCCAGCTCGACCATGGTGTGCGCCAGCTCGCGGCACCGCCACTCGGAGTCCAGCAATGCCCCCGAGCCGACCTTGACGTCGAGCACCAGCGCGCCGGCCCCCTCGGCCAGCTTCTTGCTCATCACCGAGCTGGCGATCAGCGGCAGCGATTCGACCGTCGCGGTGATGTCGCGCAGCGCGTACAGCTTGGCGTCGGCCGGGGCCAGGTCACCGGCGGCGAAGATGGCCGCGCCGACCTCGCGCAGCTGGTCGCGCACGCGCCGGCTGGACAGCTCGGCGCTGAATCCGGCGATGGAGTCCAACTTGTCCAGGGTGCCGCCGGTGTGGCCGAGCCCCCGTCCCGACGCCTGCGGGACGGCGGCTCCGCAGGCGGCGACGACGGGAACCAGGGGCAGGGTGATCTTGTCCCCCACCCCGCCGGTGGAGTGCTTGTCGACCGTCCGCAGGCCCAGGTCGCCGAAATCGAGCGTGTCGCCCGAGGCCAGCATCGCCGCCGTCCACCGGGCGGTCTCGCCGGGATCCATGCCGCGCAGCAGGATCGCCATCAGCAGCGCCGCCATCTGCTCCTCGGCCACCCGGCCGTCGGTGTAGGCGCCGATGACCCAGTCGATGGCGGCGTCGGACAACCGGCCGCCGTCGCGCTTGGTCCTGATCACCGTGGGCGCGTCGAACGCGGCGGCCATCAGCCGCGCCCCGCGGCCAGGTCGTCGGGGCCGAAGGCGTCCGGCAGCAGGTCAGCGAGCCGGCGCGGGCCGGCCGGGTGGTCGATCAGCAGCTCGGGGCCGCCGTGTTCGAGCAGCACCTGACGGCACCGCCCGCACGGCATCAGCACCGATCCGCGCCCGTCCACGCATGCCAGCGCCACCAGGCGGCCACCGCCGGTGGCATGCAGGGCGCACACCACCGCACATTCGGCACAGAGACCAAGGCCATATGAGATGTTCTCCACATTGCAACCGGTGACCACCCGGCCGTCGTCGACCAGTGCGGCCGCCCCGACCCGGAATCGCGAGTAGGGTGCATAAGCCCCCGCAGAGACATCGATTGCCTTGTCCCGCAACGTTTTCCAGTCGATCTCAGGCATCACGAAACCCCGCTCACCCATCGTCGATTCCGACAGTCACCCTAGCCGCAAAACGGCATTTCGCTTGGCGGACATTGGCCCAAGTCACACCGTGTCCGAGCTAAGCTCAAGTGCCCGGAGTGGCTGACGTCGAAGTCGGAAGAAGGCGGTGAGGACTGGGGTGACTACGCAACCGACGACCGCAAATCCGGCGGCACCGGTATCGGCTCCCTCGCGCAAACGCAGGCCACCACGGACGCTGTACCGCGGCGACCCCGGCATGTGGGCATGGGTACTGCACCGGATCAGCGGTGCGACGATCTTCTTTTTCCTGTTCGTCCACGTGCTCGACGCCGCCATGCTGCGGGTGAGCCCACAGACCTACAACGCGGTGATCCACGACTACCAGATGCCCGTCGTCGGCCTGATGGAATACGGCCTGGTCGCGGCGGTGCTCTTCCACGGCCTGAACGGGATCCGGGTGATCCTGATCGACTTCTGGTCCGAGGGCCCGCGCCACCAGAAACTGATGTTCTGGATCGTCGGAATCGTGTTCCTGCTGCTGATGGTCCCGGCCGGCGTGGTGACGGTCATCCACATGATGGAGCACTTCCGATGAGCAGCCCGGACCTGCAGCTGGGCCGGGGCGAGGTCGCCCCGGTCAAACAGCGCCTCTACGACCGTCCCGCCAGCCTGGACAACCCCCGCTCGCCGCGGCGGCGGGCCGGCATCCCCAACTTCGAGAAGTTCGCCTGGCTGTTCATGCGGTTCTCCGGGATCGCGCTGTTCGTGCTGGCGATCGGCCACCTGTTCATCATGCTGATGTGGGATGACGGGGTTTACCGCATCGACTTCAACTACGTGGCGCAGCGCTGGGCGTCGCCGTTCTGGCAGTTCTGGGACCTCGCGCTGCTGTGGCTGGCACAGCTGCACGGCGGCAACGGGCTGCGCACCATCATCGACGACTACAGCCGCAAGGACAGCACCCGGTTCTGGCTCAACAGCCTGCTGCTGTTGTCCATGGGCTTCACGCTGGCGCTGGGCACCTATGTGCTGCTGACATTCGACCCCAACATCGGAGGCTGACCCGTGATTCAGCAACACCGGTACGACGTGGTGATCGTCGGCGCGGGTGGTGCGGGCATGCGCGCCGCGGTGGAGGCGGGCCCGCGGGTGCGCACCGCGGTGCTGACCAAGCTCTACCCCACCCGTAGCCACACCGGCGCCGCCCAGGGCGGCATGTGCGCGGCGCTGGCCAACGTCGAAGAAGACAACTGGGAATGGCACACGTTCGACACCGTCAAGGGGGGCGACTACCTCGCCGACCAGGACGCCGTGGAGATCATGTGCAAGGAAGCCATCGACGCGGTGCTCGACCTGGAGAAGATGGGGATGCCGTTCAACCGCACCCCCGAGGGCCGCATCGACCAGCGCCGGTTCGGCGGGCACACCCGCGACCACGGCAAGGCCCCGGTGCGCCGGGCCTGTTATGCCGCCGACCGCACCGGCCACATGATCCTGCAGACCCTGTACCAGAACTGCGTCCGGCACGATGTGCAGTTCTTCAACGAGTTCTATGCGCTGGACCTGGTGCTCACCCAGACCCCCAGCGGTCCGGTGGCCACCGGGGTGGTGGCCTACGAGCTGGCCACCGGCGACATCCACGTGTTCCACGCCAAGGCGATAGTGCTGGCCACCGGTGGCTCGGGCCGGATGTACAAGACCACCTCCAACGCGCACACGCTGACCGGTGACGGCATCGGTATCGTCTTCCGCAAGGGACTTCCGTTGGAGGACATGGAGTTTCACCAATTCCATCCCACCGGCCTGGCGGGCCTGGGCATCCTGATCTCCGAGGCGGTGCGCGGTGAGGGCGGCCGGCTGCTCAACGGCGAGGGCGAGCGCTTCATGGAGCGCTACGCCCCGACGATCGTCGACCTGGCCCCCCGCGACATCGTGGCCCGTTCCATGGTTTTGGAGGTCCTGGAGGGCCGCGGCGCGGGCCCGCACAAGGATTACGTCTACATCGACGTCCGCCACCTCGGCGAGGACGTGCTCGAGGCCAAGCTGCCCGACATCACCGAGTTCGCCCGCACCTATCTGGGTGTGGACCCGGTGCACGAACTGGTCCCCGTCTACCCGACCTGCCACTACGTGATGGGCGGCATCCCCACCACCGTCACCGGACAGGTGTTGCGGGACAACACTTCCACCGTGCCGGGGTTGTACGCGGCCGGCGAGTGCGCGTGCGTGTCGGTGCACGGGGCCAACCGATTGGGCACCAATTCGCTGCTGGACATCAACGTGTTCGGCCGCCGGGCGGGCATCGCCGCGGCCAATTATGCGCGGGGGCATGACTTTGTGGACATGCCGCCGGAGCCCGAGGCGATGGTCGTCGGGTGGGTCGGCGACATTTTGAGTGAGCACGGCAACGAGCGCGTCGCCGACATCCGCATCGCCCTGCAGCAGTCGATGGACAACAACGCCGCGGTGTTCCGCACCGAGGAGACACTCAAGCAGGCGCTCACCGACATCCACGCCCTCAAGGAACGGTACGCCCGAATCAGCGTGCACGACAAGGGGAAACGATTCAACAGCGACCTGCTGGAGGCCATCGAGCTGGGCTTCTTGCTGGAGCTCGCCGAGGTCACCGTGGTCGGTGCGCTGAATCGCAAGGAGTCGCGCGGCGGTCACGCCCGCGAGGACTACCCCAACCGCGACGACGTCAACTTCATGCGCCACACCATGGCCTACAAGCAGGGCAGCGACCTGCTGAGCGACATCGCGCTGGACTTCAAACCGGTGGTGCAGACGCGCTACGAGCCCAAAGAACGGAAGTACTGATGGCCGAGAGCGCCGGAACCGAAGAGGCCGCCGAGGTCGAGACCAGCCTGGAGCCACCGCTGCCGGCGATTCCCGACGGGGCGGTGATGGTGACCGTCAAGATCGCCCGGTTCAATCCCGACCAGCCCGACGCCTTCGCGGAAACCGGTGGCTGGCAAAGCTTTCGGGTACCGTGCCTGCCCAGCGACCGGATGCTTAACCTGCTGATCTACATCAAGAGCTACCTGGATGGGACGCTGACCTTCCGGCGCTCGTGCGCGCACGGGGTGTGCGGGTCGGACGCCATGCGCATCAACGGTGTCAACCGGCTGGCGTGCAAGGTGCTGATGCGCGACCTGCTGCCCACCCGGAAATCGGGGAAGGGGCCGGGCAAGGCGTTGACCATCACGGTCGAGCCGATCCGCGGGCTGCCGGTGGAGAAGGACCTGGTGGTCGACATGGAGCCGTTCTTCGACGCCTACCGGGCGGTGAAGCCGTACCTGATCACCACCGGCAACCCGCCCACCCGCGAACGCATTCAGAGCCCGACCGACCGCGCCCGCTACGACGACACCACCAAGTGCATCCTGTGCGCGGCGTGCACCACCAGCTGTCCGATCTTCTGGCACGAGGGCAGCTACTACGGCCCGGCGGCGATCGTCAACGCGCACCGGTTCATCTTCGACAGTCGCGACGAGGCCGCCGCCGAGCGCCTGGACATCCTCAACGAGGTCGACGGGGTGTGGCGCTGCCGCACCACGTTCAACTGCACCGAGGCCTGTCCGCGCGGCATCGAGATCACCAAGGCGATCCAAGAGGTCAAGCGCGCGATCATGTTCTCGCGCTAGGCGGTTTCGCGGCGGCGGCTCGTCGGGTCAGGGCTTCGACTCGCCGGTGCGGGTACCCGCCACGTGCGCCGGCCCGACGCGGTCGTCGTCCCGGTCGGATTCGGGCATCTGCGAAGCCGGTTGTTCGTCTGCCGGAGACTGGCTCGCACCGCCAGGGGTGCTCGCCGGGCTGGCCGACTTGTAATCGGGATTCGTCGTGGGGCCCGTCGCACCGCCGGTGCCTTGGGTGTCACTCGGGGCGCTTTCTTGGCGTCCCTCGTATGGCGGGATGGCGCTCCCGGTGTCCTGCGGGGGCATTTCGCCGGTGCCGCTGTAGGTGTCCGACGCGGTCGGGTCGCTCATCGGCGGATTCGCGTCTTCGTCGACGGTTCCGACCGGACGGCCCGCCCGGCCGTGTTCGGGAGTGTCCGAGCCGGTGTCGCGCGCACCGCTACCCAACTCGGGGTCGTCGAAGTGTTCCAGCCTCGCATCGTCGGGTTGTTGATCATCTTGAGAGGTCATAACCAATCTCCTCACCCTCTCGCTACCCCGCCGCGCCGGTTGGCGTGGCGAGGGTGAGGGACGGGTACCCGAACCGTTTGCCAGGAAACACCCGCTCACGACGAGCGCCTCTCCGCGACCACTAGGCCTTTCCCAAAAGCGCTAGCGGATGTGCTAGCGCGTTTGAAATTCGCCTCACGGTTCCCCGTCACACATCGCGGGCCTGCGCCGTCTGACGGGTATGACACAGAAAACCCGCATCGAGCCCCTGCCACCCAAGAGCACCGGATTGCTGACCCGGGCGATGTACCGGATCGCCAAGCGACGCTACGGCCAAGTTCCCGAGCCGTTCGCCGTGGCCGCGCATCATCGCAAGCTGATGATCGCCAGCGCCATGCACGAGACGATGGTCGACCGGGGGTCGAAAGCTCTGCCGACCAGCGTGCGTGAGCTGGCGGTGTTGTGGACCGCGCGCCAGATCGGTTGCTCGTGGTGCGTCGACTTCGGGTCGATGCTGCAGCGCCTGGACGGCCTGGACATGCAGCGCCTCAAGGACATCGACAACTACGCCACCTCAACGGCGTTCACCGACGACGAACGCGCGGCCATCGCCTATGCCGCCGCGATGACCACCGATCCGCACACCGTCACCGACGAGCAGGTCGACGATCTGCGGGCCCGCTTCGGCGACGCCGGTGTGTTCGAGCTGACCTACCAGATCGGGTTGGAGAACATGCGGGCGCGGGTGAACTCCGCGCTGGGCATCACCGAGCAGGGCTTCAATTCCGGTGACGCCTGCCGCGTACCCTGGGCCACCGACGATCGCAAGCGCGGCGTAGCCGGGCGCAGCGGGTCGTCGGCATCGGCCACCGAGCTCAACGAGCCCGCAGCGGGGAGCCGGTGAATTTGTCGGGATTGGCCACATCCCAAAGGGCGCAGACCTTTCCGTCGCGCACGGTCACGGCCATGATCCGAGGCATCATCTCGCGGTACCCGTCGCTGGCGGGGCAGCCGGGCGTGTAGCCGCCCAGCTCGCCGTTGACCAGCCCGAGCTGATACGAGGTGAACATCGCCGGGCCGTAGCGCTGAGCCAGGCCGAAGAAGAACCGGGCCACCTTGTCCGCGCCCTGGATGACGTTGATCGCGGTGGGCGCCTTGCCATTCGCGTCGCCGGTCAGGATCACGTCGGGATGCAGCAGCGCCACCACGGCCTCCAGATCGCCGGATGCCATGGCGGCCAGCAACTTACCTACCACCTCGCTGTGCGCGGGATCGGGCTTGGGCGGCGCCTCGGCCGCGACGGCCTTGCGGGCCCGCGACGCCAGCTGGCGGGCGGCGGCCTCGTTAGTCCCCAGTACCTGGGCCACCTCCGCGAACGGCACGGCGAACCCGTCGTGCAGCACGAAGGCGACGCGTTGATCGGGTGACAACCGCTCCAGCACCACCATCGCCGCGAACCGTGCGTCCTCACCGGCCACCACCGCGGACAGCGGATCGGCCGCTTGAGAATCCGCGAACCCGGTGACGACCGGTTCGGGCAGCCAGTTGCCCGTGTAGGACTCGCGACGATGCGCGGCGGAACGCAAGCGATCCAGGCCCAGCCTGCTCACCACCGTGGTCAGCCAGGCCCGCAGGTCGGTGATCGCGCCATCCTGCCGATACCAGCGCAGCCAGGCGTCCTGCACGATGTCCTCGGCATCGGCCACCGTGCCGGTCAGCCGGTAGGCGACCGACATGAGATGCGGTCGCAACGACTCGAACTCGCTGACCTGCTGGGCCGAGCTCATAGCGCGAGGCTACGCTCAGCGGCAAGATGACTGACAACCTGTGGCTGCACTTCGCCCGGCACGGCCCGGGCATCACACCGCCGATCATCACCCGCGGCCAGGGTGTCACCATCTTCGACGACCGCGGCAGAAGCTACCTCGACGGCCTGTCCGGACTGTTCACCGTGCAGGTCGGACACGGCCGCACCGAACTCGCCGAGGTCGCCGCCCGGCAGGCCGGCACGCTGGCGTTCTTCCCGCTGTGGGGGTATGCCACTGCGCCGGCGATCGAGCTGGCCGAACGCCTCGCCGGCTACGCCCCGGGCGACCTGAACCGGGTCTTCTTCACCACCGGCGGCACCGAGGCCGTCGAGACCGCGTGGAAACTGGCCAAGCAATACTTCAAGCTCACCGGCAAACCCGGTAAGCACAAGGTGATTTCGCGCGCGGTCGCCTACCACGGCACCACCCAAGGGGCGCTGGCGATCACCGGGCTGCCGAAATACAAGGCGCCCTTCGAACCGGCGACGCCCGGGGGCTTCCGGGTGCCCAACACCAACTTCTACCGGGCGCCCGAACCGTTCCGAACCGACCCGAAGGCCTTCGGGCGGTGGGCCGCCGACCGGATCGCCGAGGCCATCGAGTTCGAGGGCCCCGACACCGTGGCCGCGGTGTTCCTGGAGCCGGTGCAGAACGCGGGCGGCAGCATCCCGTCTCCCCCAGGCTATTTCGAACGGGTGCGCCAGATCTGCGACGAATACGACGTGCTGCTGGTCTCCGACGAGGTGATCTGTGCGTTCGGCCGGATCGGGTCGATGTTCGCCTGCGACGACTTCGGCTACGTGCCCGACATGATCACCTGCGCCAAGGGGATGACGTCGGGCTACTCACCTATCGGGGCCATGATCGCCAGCGACAGGTTGTTCGAACCGTTCAACGACGGCGCCACCATGTTCCCGCACGGGTATACCTTCGGCGGCCACCCGGTTTCGGCGGCCGTCGGGCTGGCGAACCTCGACATCTTCGAGCGCGAGGGCCTCAACGATCACGTCCGGACCCACGCGCCCGCCTTCCGCGCCACCCTGGACAAGCTCTACGACCTGCCCATCGTCGGCGACGTGCGCGGCGAGGGTTTCTTCTACGGCGTGGAGCTGGTCAAGGACAAGGCGACCAGGCAGACCTTCACCGACGAGGAACGCGGCCCGCTGCTCGCTTGGGTCGGTGCGGCGCTGTTCGAGGCCGGGTTGTACTGCCGCACCGACGATCGCGGCGATTCCGTCATCCAGCTGGCGCCGCCGCTGATAAGCGGTCAGGCCGAATTCGACACCATCGAAGCCATCCTGCGCGAGGTGCTGACGCAGGCCCACGCGCAGCTCTAAAGTCCTGGGCATGGCCCGCAAACCCCGTATCCACCCGGTGCGGTGGCAGCCGCCGCCGGTCGAGAAGCTGCCCGACGTGCCGGTGCCCGGGGTCACCGTCGTCCCGCTGCCCGGCAACGGCCCCGAGGACGTCGTCGTCGACGCGGCCGGCCGGTTGTGGACGGGTCTCGAGGACGGCCGCATCGTGCGGATCTCCCCCGGCGACGGGGGCACCGTCCCCGAAGTTATCGCCGACACCGGCGGGCGACCGCTCGGCCTGCACTTCGCCCGCGACGGCCGGCTGCTGATCTGCGACACCCATCGCGGGTTGCTCGCCCTGCACCCGGAGGGCGGCACCCTGGACGTGCTGGTGGAATCGGTCGGCGGCAGGCGGCTCAAGTTCTGCTCCAACGTCACCGAAACAGCTGACGGCACAATATATTTCACCGAGTCGACGAGCGACTATCAATTCGAGCACTTCACCGCCCCGATCGTGGAGGCACGCGCAACCGGCGGCTTGTACCGCCTCGGCGCGGACGGCGCCGTCACCACGCTGGCCGACGGGCTGTACTTCGCCAATGGGGTGACGGCCACGGCCGACGGGTCGGCGCTGGTGTTCGCCGAGACGCAGGCGCGCCGCCTGTCGAAGTACTGGCTGAGCGGGCCGAGGGCCGGAACGGTGACACCGTTGGCGGTGCACCTGCCCGGGATGCCCGACAACGTGTCCACCGGGGGCGACGGCCGCATCTGGGTCGCGATGGTCGCCGAGGCGAACCCGGCGCTGGAATCGCTGTTCCCGCGCGCCCCGATCATCCGCAAGGTGGTGTGGCGGCTGCCCGAGCGGCTGCAACCGCGGATCAAGCCGGAGATCTGGGCGGTCGCGTTCGATCCGGACACCGGCGCGGCGGTGGCCGGCCTGCGCACCGCGCATCCGGACTTCGGCTCCGTCACCGGCCTGGTCGAGGCGGCCGGCAAGCTCTGGATGGGCACGATCAACTTCCCGGCACTGGCCCACGTGGACCTGGCCGCCACCACGCTGTAAGCCGCGCTAGCCGGCGGGTGCCCGCCGGACCGCGTCGACGGCCATCATCACCTCGCGGACGTGCGTCGCGGTCGGGTTGTGGCCCAACCGCGTCACGGCGTTGCACAGCCAGGCCAGCGCCGACCGCAACTCGGGGTCGGTGGCGGTGTCACGGTGCAGCTTCAGCTCCGCCAGCACCTGGTCGAGCCCGGAACGTCGCACCTGCGTTGCCTTCTCGACCTGCTTGAGCAGATCGTTCAGCGCTCGCGGGCCGGCACCGGGCGAGGCGTCCGCGCCGCCGCGATTGCGCCGCCAGGCGGACCAAAACTGATCGCGTGAAATGACAAAACCCCTGGAATTCGGTGCGGTGGGTGGCTTTCGGGCTGACCGCGCGCCCAGCGTATCGCGGTCCCGCCGGCACCGCTGAGTAACTTCCGCCTCACCAGTCACAGCGCGGCTCCCCGGATTCGGGCCGTCGATCGCTTACTGTGCACAGACGATGAGCCTGTTACGTTCCGCATCATGCCTGGCAGCGGCGCTTTTCCTGATGGCCGCCCCGGCCACGTTGGCGGCACCGGCGACCTTGCCACCGGCAAACGCCGAACCCGGCGCCGAACCCAATGCCGCACCCCCGGACTGCCCGTACAAGGTGAACACCCCGAAGGCCGTGGATTCGTCGGAAGCGCCCACCGCCGGTGACCCGCCGATACCGCTGGCGGTGCCCGCCAAGCCGGTCGGCGGTGACGCGCTGGGTAGCTGCGGCATCGTCGCCGCGCCGAATACGCCGGCGCTGCCCAACGACGTCTCCGCCGAGGCCTGGCTGGTGGCGGACCTGGACAGCGGCGCTATCGTCGCGGCCAAGGACCCGCACGGCCGGCACCGCCCGGCCAGCATCATCAAGGTGCTGGTCGCGATGGCCTCCCTCAACGCGCTCAACCTGAACAAGTCGGTCCCCGGAACCGCCGACGATGCCGCCGCCGAGGGCACCAAGGTCGGTGTCGAGGAGGGCGGCGTCTTCACCGTCAACCAGCTGCTGCACGGGCTGCTGATGCACTCCGGCAACGACGCCGCCCACGCGCTGTCCATGCAGCTGGGCGGCATGCAGCAGGCGCTGGAGAAGATCAACGTGCTGGCCGCCAAGCTGGGCGGCCAGGACACCCGGGTGGCGTCGCCGTCGGGGCTGGACGCGCCCGGCATGAGCACCTCGGCCTACGACATCGGGCTGTTCTACCGCTACGCGTGGCAGAACCCGACATTCGCCGATATCGTCGCGACGCGGACCTTCGACTTCCCCGGCCACGGCGACCACCCGGGCTACGAGCTGGAGAACGACAACCAGCTGCTCTACAAGTATCCCGGCGCCCTGGGCGGCAAGACCGGTTACACCGACGACGCGGGCCAGACGTTCGTCGGTGCGGCCAATCACGACGGGCGACGGCTGGTGGCGGTGCTGCTGCACGGGACGCGGGTGCCGATCGCCCCGTGGGAACAGGCCGCGCACCTGCTGGACTACGGCTTCTCCACGCCGCAGGGCACGCAGGTCGGCTCGCTGATCGCGCCCGACCCGTCCCTGGCGCCGGCCAAGCACGACGCCGCCGCGGACCCGCTCGCCAATAACGCCGCGGCCGCCGGGATCCTCCCGTCCGCCGACGCCATGCCGATCCGGGTGGGTGTGGCGGTGATCGGCACCGTCGTCGTGTTCGCGCTGATCATGATGGCCCGCTCGATGAACCGCCGACCGCAGCACCGCTGAGCGCCGTGGCACGCGAATCGCGGCGCGGACTGCTGGTCGGCCTGACCGCCGCCAGCGTGGGCGTCATCTACGGCTACGACCTGTCCATCATCGCCGGGGCGCAGTTGTTCGTCACCGAGGACTTCGGATTGTCCACGCGCCAGCAGGAACTGCTGACGACGATGGTGGTGATCGGCCAGATCGTCGGGGCGCTGGGCGCCGGCGTGCTGGCCAACGTGATCGGGCGGAAACGGTCCGTCGTGCTGATCCTGTTCGCCTACACGGTTTTCGCGCTGCTGGCCGCCTTGTCGATCTCGCTGCCGATGTTGCTGACGGCGCGGCTACTGCTGGGGCTGACCATCGGCGTGACGGTGGTGGTGGTCCCGGTCTATGTGGCGGAGTCGGCCCCGACGGCGGTGCGCGGTTCGCTGCTGACGGCCTACCAGCTGGCGATCGTCAGCGGCCTGATCGTCGGCTATGTGACCGGCTACCTGCTGGCCGGCGGCCACAGCTGGCGGTGGATGCTGGGGCTGGCCTGCGTACCCGCAGTGTTGTTGTTGCCATTGGTGATTCGGATGCCCGACACGGCCCGCTGGTACGTGTTGAAGGGCCGGATGGACGACGCCCGGCGCGCGCTGCTGCTGGTGGAACCCAGCGCGCAGGTCGACGACGAGCTCGCCGAGATCGGCCGCGCGCTGAGCGAAGCCGCGCCCGGCGCCAGGGGTGGGTTCACCGAGATGCTGCGGCCCCCGTACCTGCGGGCCACCGCCTTCGTGGTGGTGCTCGGCTTCCTGATCCAGATCACCGGCATCAACGCGATCATCTACTACAGCCCCCGAATCTTTCAGGCCATGGGCTTCACCGGCAATTTCGCGCTGCTCGGGCTGCCGGCCCTGTTGCAGGTCGCCGGCCTGGCGGCGGTCGGTGCGGCGCTGCTGCTGGTCGACCGGGTGGGCCGGCGGCCAATCCTGTTGTGGGGCACCGCCATGATGATCGTCGCCGATCTCGTGCTGATGGCCGTGTTCGGTCAGGGCTTCGGCGGCGCGATCGCCGGGTTCGCCGGCATCCTGCTGTTCATCATCGGCTACACGATGGGGTTCGGCTCGCTGGGCTGGGTGTACGCCAGCGAAAGCTTCCCGTCCCGGCTACGCTCGATCGGGTCGAGCACCATGTTGACCTCCAACCTGGTGGCTAACGCCATCATCGCCGCCGTCTTCCTGAGCCTGCTCCATTCGCTGGGTGGCGCAGGGACTTTCGCGCTGTTCGCGGGGCTCGCGGCGGTCGCGCTCGTCTTCGTGTATCGGTACGCGCCGGAAACCAAGGGCCGCCAGCTCGAGGACATCCGCCACTTCTGGGAAAACGGCGGCCGATGGTCGTGATCGCCGCGGGCACCATGGTGCTCGACGGTCAGGTCTGCCGCCCCGGCTGGCTGCAGACCTCCGGCGGACAGATCGCGGCCTGCGGGCCCGGTCCGCCGCCCCACCCGGCCGACCGGGACTTCACCGATTGCACTGTGGTGCCGGGCTTTATCGACATGCACGTGCACGGCGGCGGCGGCGCGTCCTACACCGATGCCGACGGCATCGCCGGCGCCGCCGCTTTCCACCTGCGGCACGGCACCACCACCACGCTGGCCAGCCTGGTAACCGCCGCGCGGTCCGAACTGCTCGCCGGGGTGCGCGCGCTCGCCGAGGCCACCCACCGGGGCACGGTCGCGGGCATCCACCTGGAGGGGCCGTGGCTGAGCCGCGCACACTGCGGAGCCCACGATCGCACGAAGATGCGCGAGCCCGACCCGGGCGAGATCGACGCGGTGCTGGCCGCGGGCGACGGCACCATCCGGATGGTGACGCTGGCACCCGAGTTGCCCGGGGCCGACGCGGCCATCCGCCGTTTCGTTGACGCGGGAGTTGTTGTGGCGGTGGGACATACCGGAGCCACCTACGAGCAGACCCGGAACGCCATCGCACTCGGCGCCACGGTCGGCACGCATCTGTTCAATGCGATGCCGCCGCTGCACCATCGCGAGCCCGGCCCGGCGCTGGCCCTGCTGCAAGACCCGCGGGTGACCGTCGAGGTGATCGCCGACGGCGTGCACCTGCACCCCGACGTGGTGGCGGCGGTGATCGCGGCCGCAGGGGCGGACCGGGTCGCGATGATCACCGATGCGATCGCCGCGGCCGGCCGGCCCGACGGCGCGTTCCGGCTCGGCCCGGTGCACGTCGATGTCGTCGCCGGTGTCGCACGGGTGCACGGGACGCCGACGATCGCGGGCAGCACCGCCACCATGGATCGGATCTTCCGCGCGGTGCATGCCGACGCCGGACTGCTCGCCGCGGTTCAGACGACCGCCACGACGCCGGCGCGTGCACTCGGCCTGCAACGGGTGGGCGAGCTGAAGGCGGGCTACGACGCCAATCTTGTTGTGCTGGAAGCTGTTTTGGGCGTATCGGACGTCATGGTGCGCGGCGCCTGGCGCTAACGCAGCCACCGGGTAAGGCGCGATAGCGCCAGCGCCCCAACGGCTCCCAATGCCATCGCGGTCAGGGTCTGGCGGGTGTTGAGGCCCTCGTCCATCTGAATCCGCGGCGCGATGATCGCCGGGGCCGGAGGCGCGACGGGTTGACTGCGCGGGTCGTCGGTGGCCGTCGCCGCCCAGGCGGTGCAGAACAGCACGAGATACGCGGTGATGTAAGCGAACACCATCAACCCGAGCACCGGGCCGAAGGCCGCGCCCGCCGGGCTGCGCAGCACCGTCCGCAAATAGATGGAGGCGACCTGTTTGAACACCTCGAAGCCGATCGCCGCGATCAGCCCGGCCCGCATCGAATCGACCAGGCTGACCTTTTCGCGCGGCAGCCGGGCGATCATCCAGGTGAACAGCAGCCACGACACCAGCGTCGCGATCAGGATCGAGAACAGCCAGAAGAGCCAGTCGAACACCACGAACTGCGGTATGCCAAGCCATTTCAGCAGCGCGCGCATGGGCGCGGCATGGCCGACGGTGGTCAGCGCGACGGTGGCCACGATCACCGCGAACGTCCCCCCCATCGCCAGCAGGTCGGATAACTTGTTGCGCACGAAGCCCGGTGACTCGATCTGCTCGTCCCACCACATCTCGGTCAGCGCCTGGCGCAGGTGCGATATCCAGCCCAGGCCCGCCCATACCGCGGTGGCCAGACCGATCACGCCGACCGACGTCCGGGCGTCGATGGCCGAGTTCATCAGCTCCTGCAGCTGATTACCCAGCGTGCCGGTCACCTGGGAGCGGATGTGGTCGTCGATGGTGCTCAACAGCTGCGGCCGGTGGGCCAGCACGAACCCGAAGACCGCGAAACCGACCATGAGCAAAGGAAACAACGCGAAGATCGTGTAGTAGGTGAGGCCGGCCGCAAAGAACCCGCCGCTGCGCTCGTCGAAACGCTGGTAGGCGCGGATGACGTGATCGATCCACCCGTGGCGGGCGCGCAGCCGATCGAAAAAGCCCGGCTTGGCCGGCTCGCTCATCGCACGACTCCAAATGAGTAGCGGTACTAGCTCCGTTGTGGAAGAAACCCAAGCCGATCGTAAACCCGCTGGACGGTTTTCCCGGCCACATCGTTGGCCTTTTCCGCGCCGGCCGCGAGCACGGCCTCCAATTCGGCGACATCGGCGGTCAGTTCGTCGACCCGGGCCTTGATCGGGGCGACGAATTCGACGACCGCCTCGGCGGTGTCCTTCTTCAGGTCGCCGTAACCCCTTCCGGCGTAGCCCTCCACGAGCTCATCGATCCCGACGCCGGTGACCGCGGACTGGATGCTCAGCAGGTTGGACACGCCCGGCTTGGCCTCGGTGTCGAAGCGGATCTCGCGCTCGCTGTCGGTGACCGCGGAGCGAATCTTCTTGGCCGACACCGCCGGTTCGTCGAGCAGGTTGATCAACCCGGCATCGGTGGCCGCCGACTTGCTCATCTTCGATGTCGGATCCTGCAAGTCGTAGATCTTCGCGGTGGCCTTCGGGATGAGCATGTCGGGCACCACAAACGTCTCCGGGAAGCGGCTGTTGAACCGCTCGGCGATGTCGCGTGCCAACTCGAGATGCTGACGCTGGTCCTCGCCCACCGGCACCAGATCGGTGTCATAGGCCAGCACGTCGGCCGCCTGCAGCACCGGGTAGGTGAACAACCCGACGGTGGTGGAGTCGGTGCCCTGGCGCAGCGACTTGTCCTTGAATTGCGTCATCCGCGAGGCCTGCCCGAAACCGGTGAAGCAGCCCAGCACCCAGGCCAGCTGCGCGTGCGCGGGCACGTGGCTCTGCACGAACACGGTGCTGCGGGCCGGGTCGATGCCGAGCGCCAGGTACTGCGCGGCCGTGATCAGGGTGCGCCGGCGCAGCGCCTCGGGATCCTGGGCGACGGTGATGGCGTGCAGGTCGACCACGCAGAAGAACGCGTCGTGATCGTCCTGCAGCGCGACCCAGTGCGTGACGGCGCCCAGCGCGTTACCCAGGTGAAGCGAATCGGAGGTGGGCTGCACGCCGGAGAAAATCCGGCTGGATCCGGTAGCGGTGCTCATGATGCACCGATCTTTTCACGCGCGGTCCCCGCGACCGCACCGACCGGCGCCCGGCAACCCCGCCGGTTGCGGTACCGGCGGTACCGCATTTAATGTCGGGTTATGACGACTCGTTCCCCGATCCACCTTGGTTCCGGAGAGCCGGTCCTGATGCTGCACGGATTCCTCATGTCGCAGACGGTGTGGGATCCGGTCGCGCCACGGCTGGCCGAGACCGGCCGCTTCGAGGTCTTCGCCCCCACCATGGCCGGGCACAACGGCGGCCCCTACGCGGGCACCTGGTTGCTGAGCTCGTCGGTGCTGGCCGACCACGTCGAGCGCCAGCTCGACCAGCTCGGCTGGGAGTCCGCCCACCTGGTGGGGAACTCGCTGGGCGGCTGGGTCGCCTTCGAGCTGGAGCGGCGTGGGCGCGCGCGCAGCGTGACCGGCATCGGCGCCGCGGGCGGATGGACGCGGTGGAGCCCGGTGAAATTCGAGGTCATCAGCAAGTTCATCGCGGGTATGCCCGTCCTGGCGCTGGCCCGGCTTTTCGGAGAGCGCACCTTGCGGCTGCCGCTGAGCCGGCGGCTGGCCACCCTGCCGCTGACCGCGACGCCCGACGGGATCAGCGAGGAGCAGCTGCGCGGTGTTGTCGACGACGCCGCCCACTGCCCGGCCTACTTCCAGCTGCTGGTCAAGTCGCTGCTGGACCCCGGCCTGCTGCAGCTGGCCGATACCGCGGTGCCCGTCCAGCTGGTGCTGTGCGAGAAGGACCGGGTGGTGCCCGCGAGCAGGTTCAGCCGGCACTTCACCGACTACCTGCCGCCGGGAACGAAGATCACCAAGCTCGACGGCGTCGGGCACGTGCCGATGTTCGAGGCGCCCGAGCGGGTCGCCGCGGCCATCGCCGACTTCGTCGACGGGTGCGCCGGCGGGGCCGACCGCCAACAGCCACCGGCTAGCTAGCCAGCTGTTTTTCCAGGTTCTCGGCGATCGAGTTGAGGAATTCCTCGCTCTGCTGCCATTCCTGGTCCGGGCCGATCAGGATGGCCAGGTCCTTGGTCATCTTGCCGCTCTCGACGGTGGAGACCACCACGTTCTCCAGCGTCTGCGCGAACTCGATCACCTCGGGGGTGTCGTCCAGCTTGCCGCGGTGCGCCAGCCCGCGCGTCCAGGCGAAGATCGAGGCGATGGGGTTGGTCGAGGTCGGCTTGCCGGCCTGATACTGGCGGAAGTGCCGGGTGACGGTGCCATGGGCGGCCTCGGCCTCGACCGTCTTGCCGTCGGCGGTCATCAGCACCGACGTCATCAGCCCCAGTGAGCCGTAGCCCTGCGCGACGAGGTCCGATTGGACGTCGCCGTCGTAGTTCTTGCAGGCCCACACGTAGCCGCCCTCCCACTTCAGGCAGGCCGCGACCATGTCGTCGATCAACCGGTGCTCGTAGGTCAACCCCTCGGCCTCGAACTGGTCCTTGAACTCCTCGTCGTAGACGCGCTGGAACTCGTCCTTGAACATGCCGTCGTAGGCCTTGAGGATGGTGTTCTTGGTGGACAGGTACACCGGCCACTTGGCGTTCAGCCCGTACTTCAGCGAGGCGCGGGCGAAGTCCCGGATGGAGTCCTTGAAGTTGTACATCCCCATCACGACGCCGCCGTCCTCGGGGATGGACACCATCTCGTGCACCATCGGCTCGCTGCCGTCGGCGGGGGTGAAAGTGATTGCGACGGTTCCGGGTTTGTCGACCTTGAAGTTGGTCGACCGGTACTGATCGCCGAAAGCGTGACGGCCGATGACGATCGGCTTGGTCCAGCCCGGTACCAGCCGCGGCACGTTCGAGATGACGATGGGCTCGCGGAAGATGGTGCCGCCCAGAATGTTCCGGATGGTGCCGTTCGGCGACAGCCACATCTTCTTGAGGTTGAACTCCTGGACGCGGGCCTCGTCCGGGGTGATGGTCGCGCACTTGACGCCCACGCCGTGCCTCTTGATGGCGTAGGCGGCGTCGATGGTCACCTGGTCGCCGGTGCTGTCGCGGTTCTCGATGCCCAGGTCGTAGTAATCCAGGTCGATGTCGAGGTGGGGCAGGATCAGCATGTCCTTGATGAACTTCCAGATGACGCGGGTCATTTCGTCACCGTCGAGTTCTACGACGCGGCCCTTGACCTTGATCTTGTCTTCGCCTGCCATGTCGAGTCCGGGCTTCCTGCTTGCGGCGCTAGCCTGTCGAAGCCGCTAGCGCCTCATTGAACGTCTTGCTGGGCCGCATGATCGCCGTGGTCTTCTCGGTGTCCGGCTGGTAGTAGCCGCCGATGTCGACCGTCTCGCCTTGCGCCGCGGCCAGTTCGGACACGATGGCTTCCTCGTGTTCGGCCAGCGAGTCGGCCAGCGCGGCGAAGTGCTTGCGCAACTCGTCGTCGTCGGATTGCGCGAGTTCCTGCGCCCAGTACAGCGCCAGGTAGAACTGGCTGCCCCGGTTGTCGAGTTCACCGGTCTTGCGCGACGGGCTCTTGTTGTTCTCCAGCAGCTTGCCGATCGCGGCGTCCAGCGTCTTGCCCAGGACCTTCGCGCGCTCGTTGTCGGTCTTCATGCCGATGTCTTCGAAACACGCTCCCAGAGCGAGGAATTCACCCAGGGAATCCCAGCGCAGGTGGTTCTCCTCGAGCAGCTGGTGGACGTGCTTGGGCGCGGAACCGCCCGCGCCCGTTTCGTACATCCCGCCGCCGGCCATCAACGGCACGATGGACAGCATCTTGGCGCTGGTGCCCAGCTCCAGGATCGGGAACAGGTCGGTGAGGTAGTCGCGCAGAATGTTTCCGGTCGCGGCGATGGTGTCCTGGCCGCGCATGGCGCGCTCGATCGTGTGCCGCATGGCCCGTTCCTGCGACATGGTCTGTATGTCGAGGCCCTCGGTGTCGTGCTCGGCCAGGTAGGTGTTGACCTTCTTGCGCAGCTCGTTCTCGTGCGGGCGCTCCTGGTCCAGCCAAAACACCACCGGCATACCCGAATTCCGGGCCCGGGTGACGGCCAGCTTGACCCAGTCGCGGATCGGCTCGTCGCGCACGATCGGCATCCGCCAGATGTCGCCCTCTTCGACGTTCTGGGTCAGCAGCACTTCGCCGGTGTCGAGGTCGACGATGTTGGCGACGCCGTCCTCGGGGATCTCGAACGTCTTGTCGTGCGAGCCGTACTCCTCGGCCTGCTGCGCCATCAACCCGACGTTGGGAACGGTGCCCATCGTGGTCGGATCGAACTGCCCGTGGGTCTTACAGAAGTTGATGATCTCCTGGTAGATCCGGGAGAAGGTGGACTCGGGGTTGACGGCCTTGGTGTCCTTCTGCCGCCCGTCGGCGCCCCACATCTTGCCGCCCGCGCGGATCATCGCCGGCATGGACGCGTCCACGATCACGTCGCTGGGCGAGTGGAAGTTGGTGATGCCCTTCGCCGAATCGACCATCGCCAGCTCCGGCCGGTGCTCGTGGCACGCGTGCAGGTCGCGGATGATCTCGTCGCGCTGCGACGCGGGCAACACCTCGATCTTGTCGTACAGATCGGACAATCCGTTGTTGACGTCGACGCCGAGTTCGTCGAACAGCGCGCCGTGCTTGGCGAACGCGTCCTTGTAGAAGATCTTCACGGCGTGGCCGAAGACGATGGGATGCGACACCTTCATCATCGTCGCCTTGACGTGCAGCGAAAACATCACGCCGGTCTCGTAGGCGTCCTGCATCTGTTCCTCGTAGAACTCGATGAGGGCCTTCTTGCTCATGAACATGGAATCGATGACGTCACCCTTGCGCAGCGACACCATGGGCTTGAGCACAATCGTCTTGCCGCTCTTGGTCTCCAGCTCCATCTTCACGTTGCACGCGCGATCCAGCGTCATCGACTTCTCGCCGTGGTAGAAGTCGCCGTGCCGCATGGTCGCGACGTGGGTGCGCGACGCCTGCGACCACTCGCCCATGCTGTGCGGGTGCTTGCGCGCATACTCTTTGACGGCCTTGGGCGCACGCCGGTCCGAGTTGCCTTGCCGCAGCACCGGATTGACCGCGCTACCCAGGCACTTGGCGTAGCGGTCCCGGATTTCGCGGTCCTCGTCGGTCTTCGGGCTGTGCGGGAAGTCCGGGACCTTGAATCCCTTGCCCTGCAATTCCTTGATCGCCGCGATCAGCTGGGGCACCGACGCGCTGATGTTGGGCAGCTTGATGATGTTGGTGTCGGCCAGCTTCGTCAGCCGCCCCAGCTCCGCCAGGTTGTCGGGCACCCGCTGCTCTTCGGTGAGGTGCTCGGGGAACTCGGCGAGGATGCGGGCCGCCACGGAAATGTCGCTGGTCTTGATCTCGATGCCCGCCGGTTCGGCGAAAGCGCGCACGATCGGCAGGAACGCGTACGTCGCCAGCAGCGGCGCTTCGTCGGTCAGTGTGTAGATGACGGTCGGCTGTTCGGCGCTCACGGTCCCTCTCCCGGCGACAATGATGGGTTGAAAATTTGGGGGCTCAGCGTTCTGACTGCCACGTTAGCAAGGGTGTTTGGACAGGTGTCGACCTGCACATGCACCGCGATGGTTGGCACCGACTCGGCACAGTAAGCTAGTCTTTGTATTTGGTCATGAGCGCCAGCATCAAGCCCCGGCTTGCTGGCCGGCAACCCTCCAACCGCGGTGGGGTGCCCCGGGTGATGACCAGGTTGAGTAGCCAGACAAACCGGCTATCCGGCAAGCGCGGGTCCGCCATGACGGGCCCCTGAGTAGACAGGGAAACGTGATGTGCGCTCGCTCCGCTCATTCGCTCCTCATCGTGTGTCGCTGCTAACCCGCGGCGCCGGTTGATGCCGCCTTGCGGCGTCCCGCCCGTCCGCTAGCAGTCCCCTACCAGCAGAAAGCAAACCCGTGACCTCCGACAACGCCGATCACGACACCGATCCGACCGCGAATTGGTCGTTCGACACCAAGCAGGTGCACGCGGGCCAGCACCCGGACCCCGCCACCAACGCCCGCGCCCTGCCGATCTACCAGACCACCTCGTACACCTTCGACGACACCACGCACGCCGCCGCCCTGTTCGGGCTGGAAGTGCCGGGCAACATCTACACCCGGATCGGCAACCCGACCACCGACGTCGTCGAGCAGCGCGTCGCCGCGCTCGAGGGCGGGGTGGCGGCGCTGTTCCTGAGCTCCGGACAGGCCGCTGAGACCTTCGCCATATTGAACCTGGCAAGTGCCGGAGATCACATCGTCTCCAGCCCGCGGCTCTACGGCGGGACGTACAACCTGTTCCACTACTCGCTGGCCAAGCTCGGCATCGAGGTCAGCTTCGTGGAGGACCCCGACGACCTGGATTCGTGGCAATCGGCGGTGCGCCCGAACACCAAGGCCTTCTTCGGCGAGACCATCTCCAACCCGCAGATCGATGTGCTGGACATCCCCGGGGTCGCCGGGGTAGCCCACGCCAACGGCATCCCGCTGATCGTCGACAACACCATCGCCACGCCGTATCTGATCCAGCCGTTCAAGCACGGCGCCGACATCGTCGTGCACTCGGCCACCAAGTACCTCGGCGGCCACGGCTCGGCGATCGCCGGGGTCATCGTCGACGGCGGCACCTTCGACTGGACGCAGGGCCGCTTCCCGGGCTTCACCACCCCCGACCCGAGCTACCACGGCGTGGTGTTCGCCGAGCTCGGTCCGCCGGCCTACGCGCTCAAGGCGCGCGTGCAGCTGCTGCGTGACCTCGGTTCGGCCGCTTCCCCGTTCAACGCGTTCCTGGTCGCCCAGGGCATCGAGACGCTGAGCCTGCGTATGGAGCGCCACGTCGCCAACGCGCAGCGCGTGGCCGAGTACCTGGCCGGCCACGACGGCGTGCTGTCGGTCAACTATGCGGGCCTGCCCGGCTCGCCCTGGCATGAGCGGGCAAAGAAGCTGGCGCCCAAGGGGACCGGCGCGGTGCTGGCCTTCGAGCTGGCCGGCGGCGTGGAGGCCGGCAAGGCGTTCGTGAACGCGCTGAAGCTGCACAGCCACGTCGCCAACATCGGCGACGTGCGCTCGCTGGTGATCCACCCGGCGTCCACGACACACGCGCAGCTGTCCGCGCAGGAGCAGCTGAGCACCGGGGTCAGCCCCGGGCTGGTGCGCCTGGCCGTCGGCATCGAGGGCATCGACGACATCCTGGCCGACCTGGAGCTCGGTTTCGCGGCGGCAAGCAAATTCGGTGCGACGGCGGGGGCGTCCGGCACCGATCCGCAAGCCGTGGCGGCGTTCTAAGGAGCCCGGCGATGACGATCTCCGACGTCCCGACCCAGACGCTGCCCGACGAAGGCGAAATCGGCTTCGTCCACATCGGCTCGCTGACCACCGAGAGCGGCGTGGTCATCGACGACGTGCACATCGCCATCCAGCGCTGGGGCGAGTTGTCGCCGACGCGCGACAACGTGGTGGTGGTGCTGCACGCGCTGACCGGTGACTCGCACATCACCGGGCCCGCCGGCCCCGGACACCCCACCGGCGGCTGGTGGGACGGGATGGTCGGGCCGGGCGCGCCGATCGATACCAACCGCTGGTGTGCGCTGGCCACCAACGTGCTGGGTGGTTGCCGCGGCTCCACCGGGCCCAGCTCGCGGACCCGGGACGGAAAGCCTTGGGGCTCGAGGTTCCCCCGCATCACTATCCGCGACCAGGTCGAGGCCGACGTCGCCGCGCTGGCCGCGCTGGGGATCGAACGGGTCGCCGCGGTGGTCGGTGGATCCATGGGTGGTGCAAGGGCTTTGGAGTGGATCGTCGGCCACCCCGATCGGGTCCGGGCCGGGCTGCTGCTGGCTGTCGGCGCGCGCGCCACCGCCGATCAGATCGGCACCCAGTCCACACAGATCGCCGCGATCAAGGCCGACCCGAACTGGCAGGGCGGTGACTACCACGACACCGGGCTGGCGCCCGACACCGGTCTGACGATCGCCCGCCGCTTCGCGCACCTCACCTATCGCGGTGAGGCCGAACTGGACACCCGGTTCGGCAACGACGGGCAGAACGACGAGGATCCGGCCAACGGCGGCCGCTACGCGGTGCAGAGCTATCTCGAATACCAGGGCAACAAGCTGCTGGAGCGTTTCGACCCCGGCAGCTACGTGGCCCTGACCGAGGCACTGAACAGTCACGACGTCGGCCGGGGGCGCGGCGGGGTGCGTAAAGCCTTGCGTAACTGCCCGGTTCCGGTGGTGGTCGGCGGCATAACCTCCGACCGGCTCTATCCGCTGCGCCTGCAGCAGGAGCTGGCCGAGCAGCTGCCCGGCTGCACCGACCTACAGATCGTGGACTCGCTGTGCGGGCACGACGGCTTTCTGGTGGAATCCGATGCCGTCGGCGAAATGATCCGTAAGACACTGGTGTTGGCCGACTCCGACGACAGGGAAGGCGCGTCGTAACGCATGACCCGCTCGCGGCACGACCGCTCCCTCTCGTTCGGCTCGGCGGCCGCGGCTTATGAACGTGGCCGTCCCTCCTATCCCCCGGAGGCCATCGACTGGCTGTTGCCGGTCGGGGCGCGCCAGGTGCTCGACCTGGGCGCCGGCACCGGCAAGCTGACCACCCGGCTGGTGGAACGCGGCCTGGACGTGGTGGCCGTCGACCCGATTCAGGACATGCTGGAGGTGTTGCGCACGTCGCTGCCGGAGACCCGGGCGCTGCTGGGCACCGCGGAAGAGATTCCGTTGGAGGACAACAGCGTTGACGTGGTGCTGGTGGCACAGGCCTGGCATTGGGTGGATCCGGACCGCGCGATTCCGGAGGTGGCCCGGGTGCTGCGGCCCGGCGGCCGGCTGGGCTTGGTGTGGAACACCCGCGACGAGCGGCTCGGCTGGGTGCGCGAACTGGGCCAGATCATCGGCAGCGACGGCGACGGCCGCACCCAAGTGACGCTGCCCGAGCCGTTCACCGACCTGGCGCATCATCGGGTCGAGTGGACGAGTTACCTTACCCCGCAAGCGTTGATCGACCTGGTCGCATCGCGCAGCTACTGCATCACTTCGCCGACCGAGGTCCGCACCCAGACGCTCGACCAGGTGCGCCAACTGCTGGCCACCCATCCCGCGCTGGCGAATTCGTCGGGCCTGGCGCTGCCCTACGTCACCATGTGCACACGGGCGACGCTCGCCGGGTAGCTACCACCCGTCATCGTCGTCCTCACCCAGCAGCTTCTCCGGATGGTGAAAGGTGTTGGTGCGGGGTTGGTTGCGTTCGAGGTGCGACGGCGGCTTCCATTCGGTGTCTCCGCGCGCGTTCTTTAGGGTGGTCCAGCCGCGGGGTCGCAGCAGGCGGTGATGCGGGCCGCAGGCGAAGGTGAGGTCGTTGACATCGGTGGCGTGGCACTTGCTGTAGTCGGTGACGTGATGGACTTCGCAGTAGTAGCCCGGCACGGTACAGCCGGGGCTGCTACAACCGCGGTCCTTGGCTTACAACACGATTCGCTGCCCGGCTGAAGCCAGGCGCTTGGTGTGATAGAGCGCCTGCGCCTTGCCCTTGTCGAAGATGGCCAGATAGTGATGCGCGTGGCGGGCGAGGCGGATCACGTCGCTCATCGGCAGGATGGTGCCGCCACCGGTCAACCCGCGCCCAGCGGCCGCTTCAAGGTCCTGCAGCGTCGTGGTGACGACGATGGAGGCTGGTAAGCCGTTGTGCTGACCCAGGTCTCCGGAGGCCAACACGGCGCGCAGGGCGGCGAGCAGTCCGTCATGGTTGCGCTGGCCGGCCGACCTCGGGTCGTGCTCGATGGCTTCCTGGGTGGGTGCGCCGTCCACGCACGGGGTGTCGTCTAGGGGGTTGCACATGCCGGGGGCGGCGAGTTTGGCCAAGACGGCTTCCAGCGTGGCACGTGCTTCAGGCGTCAGCCAGCCGCGCAGCGCCGACATGCCGTCGGCTTGTTGATTACCCAGCGTCAGGCCGCGCTGACGGGCGCGGTCTTCATCGGTGAAGGTGCCATCGGGGTTGAGCACATTAGCCATTCCCCGCGCCAGATCGGCGAGTTGTTCGGGGCGAAACTGGGTTCCGAATTCAGCAAGTTGGGCTTCGGCCTGCTCGCGGGTGGCGAGGTCTACCCAACCGGGCAGCTGGTGGTAGAACTTACGGATCACCGCCACCTGGCCGGCCCCCAGCGTGCCGTCGCGTTGGCCGGCCGCGGTGGCGGCCAGGGCGGGTGGGATCGGTTCGCCGGTCAGGCCGTGGCGCGGGCCCAGGTCACGTGCCTCTTTGATGCGCCGGGACGCTTCGGCGCTGCTGATCAGCGTTGCCTCGCAGATCGCGTGGGACACTGTGCCGCCGAGCTCCAGCGAAGGAGCTTGGCGGGCAAGGGAATTGATCAGCGGATGTTCGAGGGCCGGGATGCGCCGGCGCAGCTTCTCACAGCGCTCCAACACCCTCAGTTGCTGATGGGGGTTGAGCGCGTCGAAGTTCAGCGCGCAGGCTCGATCCCAGGCGGCGTCGAGCGCGTCGAACACCACGTCGACATCCTGCTGACTGCTCGGGCTCACACCGCCAAACTAGCCGCACCCACCGACAAAAAGCGGCGCAAGGCCGCCATAGATGCACACTCGCACAAACGATTTCGCAGATAATCGGTTGGTGGGACATCGACGGGTACGGTGCCGATTCGGACGATCAGGAGCCAAGCCTGCCCGGCGGATTCAAAAGCTGCGCAGTGCCCTCGCCGCGATTAGACTTGCCGCAGGTAGAGGTGGCGTCATGTTCAAGCTTTTAGCGTCCGCGGTGGTACCCGCCGTCTGCGCCCTCGGACTGGCTGCACCGGCGAATGCCGATGGCGGCTACATCGTGATGGCGGGGTCGGACTCCGCCCATACCTTCGAAACCACGGTCGGCGGGGGTCTCGCCGACCTGAGCCGCGTCGAGGAGTATGCGGTAAACCAGTGCGCGCGGAAGCACGGCGCAACCGACTGCCGGATCCTTGCCGAAGGCGAGGGCGGCTGTGTGGCCCTCTCCGATGATGGCCCCAGCTTGCTCGGGGCCTGGGGCGCCAGCCGTGAGGCCGCCGTCGCCGCTGTGGTGGCCAAGGTAGGGCAGGCAGGGGCGGCTGCGGACAAGGCCTACTGCGTCGGCGACCCCGGTCTGGTGCCCCCTGGCGGGGGGCCATTTTGGACCACGCAGTAGCCCCGCAGCGTCGCTAGAAATCCAACCCCGAGAACATTATCCGGTTGGGGTCGTACTTCTGCCGGACGGTGGTCAACCGCGGCAGGTTCGACCCGTAATAGCGGGCCGGCGTGGGGTTGGGCTCCAGGTAGTTGACGTAGCCGCCGACCGAGAACTGTTGCACCGCCTGGTGTGCGCCGCCCACCCAGCTGGTCGCGGCGCCGACCTGGTTGCCGGCGGGCTCGACATACCACTGCACCACCGCGGACTGATTGCGCCACGGGAACGCGGTGTCGCCCGGGGCCACGTCGGCCACCGCGCCACCGAGCGGATCGATCAGCACCGAAGCCTGTCCCGCCCCGGAGGCCGGCCACTGCCCGGCCGCGGTCGCAATGGCATGGGCCGCAGCCGAAGTCATCGGGCCGATCACATCGGACCCGGCCACGAAGCCGCGCGCCGGGCTGGTCCCGCTGCCCCCGGCCAGATAGGTGACCAGGTCCATGTGGCTGAGCGTCTTGTTGGTCACCGCGGTGGGCGACAACCCCACCGCCGACTTGAGGGCGTCCACCACAGCGGAGCCGGTGCCGGACGGAGCTGTCGCCAGCACATGGCAATTCGCCTGCGCCGAACCGACCGACAGGTCGACCATCCCCCACGTGTTCCGGTCCGCGCCCGCCAGCCAGGATTGCCAGCCGGTGAGGACCTGCACCGCCGACGACGGCGGAAAGTCCAGCCGCACCAGGTCGCTGTCGGCGGTGGCGTAGGTCGCGAACGTCATCGAGGTCGTCACCCCGAAATTGCCGCCGCCGCCACCGCGCAACGCCCAGAACAGATCCGGGTTGTCGTTGGCCGACGCGGTGACCACGTCGCCGCTGGGCAGCACCACGGTCGCGGACTGCAACGCATCGCAGGTGAGCCCGGCGCGCCGGGCGTCGGCCCCCACGCCGCCGCCCAGCGCCAGCCCCGCCATGCCGACGGTGGGACAGGTGCCGGTGGGGACGGCGCGACCCGCGCCGGCCAGGGCCTGGTGTACCGCATACAGATTCGTCGCCGGGGTGACCGTGACGTTGTTGCCGTCGAAGTTCGCGCCGCCGGGAAGGCCGCGTAGGTCCAGGACCATGGTGCCGTTGGCGCCGGACGCGCCGACATACGAATGCCCGCCGCCACGCGGGGCGATCTTGAGGTTGTTGGCCTTCGCGAAGCCGACCGCCTTCTGCACATCGTCCTGTGACGAAATCCGCACCACCGCAGCGGGATTGGAGTTGTTGTAGAACGAGTTGAAAACCTGTTTGCCGGTGGAGAACTGGGCGCCGTTGGCGGGCAACAGCACGTTGCCGCCGATCGACGAGGCCAGACCACTCCACCCCGCGGCGGGGTCCGCGGCCGCCGAGCCGGTGCCGAACACCGCTCCCGTCGCCAACGTGACGGCGCCGCGAAGAAACGCCTGACGAGAGATCACATGGCTGGGCGGACGGCTGCGATTAGTCGTCATGCGCGCAGATTCTGGTTCATTCCGCGCCCAGAATTCCGTTGCTGTCGCCCGTGTTACATCACAGTGTGGCGTCGATCCGCCGCCCGGCCTTGCGCAATGGGGCCGCGTAATAACCGACGCCGCGCGGACCGTGACCTCACGAAACGCTTATTGTGCGAACCTTTACCCCACCGTGTCGCAAACGTGACAGTTATGGCGCAGAGTTCGTAGGCGTGATTCGAGTGCCTCAGACGCACTCCATGGCGGGCGGGGAGGCTGGCGTGAAGGCATTTGCACGAACTCATCAATGGATCTGGGTTTTCCGCCATCAGCCCTTCACCATTCGCCTGCTGGCCACCGCCGCCGGCCTGCTGACCGTCGCCTCGGCGTTCGCGGCGCCGGCCGAAGCGAACGGGAACGGCGACGACTTCATCGATGCGCTCAACCACGCCGGCATCGATTTCGGCGAGCCCGGCAACGCGATGTCCGTCGGCGAGTCGGTGTGCCCGATGCTGGCGCAGCCGGGCGGCAACTTCGCCGCCGTCGCATCCAGCGTCGCCGGCCGGGGTATGTCACCCACGATGGCGCGCATGTTCACCACGATCGCGATCCAGACGTACTGCCCCGAGGAGATGGCGAACATCGCCAACGGCAACCTGTCCGGCGCCATGCCCCCGGGCATGGCGGGACAGATCCCGGGCATGGGGGGTCAGGTTCCGGGCATGCCCGGACAGATCCCCGGGATGGCGGGCCAAATCCCGGGGATGGCCGGCCAGGTCCCGGGCATGCCGGGGCAGATTCCGGCGCTGCCGAGGTACTAGCGAGTGCCCAGCGGGTCGATCGTCCACGCGATATAGAACATCGCCGCCCCGACCGTCGCGGTGGTCACGAAGTCGATTCCCTTGCCGCGCACCACCAGAAGCCCGGCCCGGTCCTCGGACAACACCAGCCGCAGCAGCGCCGCCACACCAACACCGATACCGATCAACAACGAACCGCGCCGCCAGAAGTTGGCCCCGACCAAGGCCAACGCCGCCGCAAAGATCAGTCCCACCAACAGAATTGGCCACTGGGCCCGCAGCACGGTGCGCGCGGTCATTGCCGCTCGGCCAGCTCGACGACGTTGGTCAGCAGGAACGCGCGGGTCAGCGGTCCCACGCCGCCGGGGTTCGGCGACACGTGGCCGGCCACCTCCCACACGTCGGGGTGCACGTCGCCGGTGAGCTTGCCGTCCACCCGGCTGACGCCGACGTCGATGATTGCGGCACCGGGGCGCACCATGTCGGCGGTCAGCAGATGCGGCACCCCCACCCCGGCGACGATGATGTCGGCCTGTCTGGTCAGCGCCGGCAGGTCGCGAGTTCCGGTGTGGCACAACGTCACCGTGGCGTTCTCGGAGCGGCGGGTCAGCAGCAGCCCCAACGGGCGGCCGACGGTGACGCCGCGGCCGATGACGACCACGTGCGCCCCGGCGATCTCGACGTCGTAGCGCCGCAGCAGATGCACGATGCCGCGCGGCGTGCACGGCAGCGGGGCCGGGTCCATCAGCACCAGCCGGCCCAGGTTGGTCGGGTGCAGCCCGTCGGCGTCCTTGTCCGGGTCCACCCGCTCCAGCGCCGCGTTCTCGTCCAACTGCTTTGGCAGCGGCAACTGCACGATGTAGCCGGTGCACTCGGGGTTGGCGTTGAGCTCGTCGATGGTCTCGTTGAGCGTGGCGGTGCTGATGTCGGCGGGCAGGTCGCGGCGGATCGAGGTGATGCCGACCTTGGCGCAGTCCGCGTGCTTGCCGCGCACGTATGCCTGCGAGCCGGGGTCATCGCCCACCAGGATGGTGCCCAGTCCCGGGGTGCGGCCCGCGGCGGTCAACGCGGCCACCCGCTGTTCGAGGTCGACGAAGATCTCGTCGCGGGTGGCCTTGCCGTCCAGCGTGATTGCTCCCACGCTGACAGTCTGGCAGACATCGACGATGGCGACCCGCCGCGCCCGGCTTCGCCGCGCTTGCGATCGCCACAGTGCCCGATGATGGCGACCCGCCGCGCCCGGCTTCGCCGCGCTTGCGATCGCCATTAGGCTCCCGGTATGTCTATCCCTCCGGACGTGTTCAGCCCCGCGAAGCTCGGTCCGATAACGCTGCGCAACCGCACCATCAAGTCCGCCACCTTCGAGGCGCGCACGCCCGATGCGCTGGTGACCGACGACCTCATCGAATACCACCGCCTGCCGGCCGCCGGTGGGGTGGGCATGACGACCGTCGCCTACTGCGCGGTCTCCCCCGGCGGCCGCACCGAGGGCAACGGGATCTGGATGCGACCCGAGGCCGTGCCCGGCTTCCGCCGGCTCACCGACGCGATCCACGCCGAGGGCGCCGCGGTCAGCGCGCAGATCGGCCACGCCGGCCCGGTGGCCAACGCCAAGTCCAACAAGGCGAAGGCGCTGGCGCCGGTCCGGTTCTTCAACCCGATCGGGATGCGGTTCGCCAAGAAGGCGACCCGTGACGACATCGACGATGTGATCGCCGGGCACGCCAACGCCGCCCGGCTGGCCATCGAGGCCGGCTTCGACGCCGTCGAAATCCATTTGGGCCACAACTACTTGGCGAGTTCGTTCCTGTCCCCGCTGATCAACCGCCGCGACGACGAGTTCGGTGGATCGCTGCAGAATCGGGCGAAGGTGGCCCGCGGCATGGTGATGGCCGTCCGGCGCGCGGTGGAAAAAGAGGGCACCCCCATCGCGGTGACCGCCAAGCTGAACATGGCCGACGGGGTACGCGGCGGGATCAGCACGGAGGAATCGCTGACCACCGCCAAGTGGCTGGAGGAGGACGGCGGGCTGGACGCGATCGAACTCACCGCGGGCAGCTCGCTGGTCAACCCGATGTACCTGTTCCGCGGCAACGCGCCGCTCAAGGAGTTCGCCGGGGCGTTCAAGCCACCGCTGAGCTGGGGCATGCGCATGACGGGCAAGAAGTTCTTGCGTGAGTACCCCTACCGCGAGGCCTATCTGTTGCGCGACGCCAAGCTGTTCCGCAACGAGTTGAAGATGCCGCTGATCCTGCTCGGCGGGATCACCAACCGGGAGACGATGGACCTGGCGATGGCGGAGGGATTCGAGTTCGTCGCGATGGCCAGGGCGCTGCTGGCCGAGCCGGACCTGATCAACCGGATCGCCGCTGATGGTGCCCAGCACCAGGTGCATTCGGCGTGCACGCACTGCAATCAGTGCATGCCGACGATCTACACCCGAACGCACTGCGTGGTGACCGGCGCGCCGGACGTCGCGGGCGCTCGAAGCTAAACCACAGGGCTGCAAGCTACAGTTGTGGCGATGTCAGCACCAGCCCCGCCAGCGCTAACCGTCCATCACGAAGGATCGGAACGCACCTTCGCAGCGGGCCACGATGTAGTAGTCGGGCGCGACCTGCGAGCGGACATGCGTATCACCCACCCGTTGATTTCGCGTGCCCACCTGCTGCTGCGTTTCGATCAGGGCAAGTGGCTGGCCATCGACAACGGTTCGCTCAACGGAACTTTCGTCAACGGCCGGCGCGTGCCCGTGGTCGAGATCCACGACGGGCAGACCCTGAACATCGGAAACCCCGACGGCCCGCTGCTGACTTTCGACGTGGGGCGCCACCAGGGCATGGCCGGGCGTCCGCCCCAAACCGAATCGATGGGCATTCCGGTGGCGGCTTCGCCGCAGGCCGCGGCGTGGTCGGCGCAGCCGGCCCCGCCGGCCCCCGCTCCGCCCCCGCCCCCGCCCGGCCGCACGCCCAACTGGGCGGCGCCGCCGCGGCGACCGCAGCCCGCGCCCGTGCAGCGGCAAGGCCCACCGGGGCACACCATGTACGGGGGTGGCGCCGGACGCCCGCCCGCGTTCCCGCCCGGCGCACCACCACCGCCGCACAACGCCCCGCCGCTGGCGCAGATGCCGGTCGCCTCGGCCAGCCCGCACACCCAGATGGCCCCCGCCTCAGTCAAGCCGCCCGAGGTGGCAAACCTGGCCACGAAGATGTTCCAGGCGCTGATGCCGTCGCGCTCCGGCGCGATTCAGAAGCCGGCGGGGTCGCAGACCATCGGCCGGGCCACCGATAACGACATCGTCATCCAGGACGTCCTGGCCTCACGCCACCACGCGTTTTTGATCCAAACGCCGCTGGGCACCGAGATCCGCGACGCGCACAGCGTCAACGGGACGTTCGTCAACGGCGTCCGGGTCGGCTCGGCGGTGCTGACCCAGGGCGACGTGGTCACCATCGGCAACGTCGACCTGGTCTTCACCGGCGACAGCCTGGTCCGGCGCACCGAGGCGGCGACACGCAGCGGGGGGCTGGAGGTCAACTCCGTCTGCTACACCGTCGACCACGGCAAGCAGCTGCTCGACCACATCTCGCTTACCGCGCGGCCCGGGACCCTGACCGCCATCATCGGCGGTTCGGGCGCCGGCAAGACCACCCTGTCGCGGCTGATCGTCGGCTACACCAGCCCGACCTCGGGCAGCGTGACCTTCGAGGGTCACAACATTCACACCGACTACGCGTCCATGCGCAGCAGGATCGGCATGGTCCCGCAGGACGACGTGGTGCACCGGCAGCTGACGGTCAACCAGGCCCTGAACTACGCGGCCGAACTGCGCCTGCCGCCGGACACCAGCAAACAGGAACGGGCCCGCGTCGTCGCACAGGTGCTCGAGGAACTCGACATGACCCAGCACGCCGACACCCGGGTCGACAAGCTCTCGGGTGGCCAGCGCAAGCGCGCCTCGGTCGCCCTCGAGCTGCTCACCCAGCCGTCGCTGCTGCTGCTCGACGAACCGACGTCGGGTCTGGACCCCGCGCTGGACCGCCAGGTCATGCTGATGCTGCGCCAGCTGGCCGACGCGGGCCGCGTGGTGCTGGTGGTGACCCACTCGGTGTCCTACCTGGACGTGTGCGATCAGATCCTGCTGGTGGCGCCCGGTGGTAAGACCGCGTTCTGTGGGCCGCCCGATCAGGTCGAGTCCGCCATGGGGACGCGCAACTGGGCCGACATTTTCGCCAAGGTGGGTGCCGATCCGGACGAGGCCAACCGCCGCTTCAAGGAGCGCAACCAGCAGTCGTCGCAGCCACCGACCCCGGAGAGTCCGGCGGATCTGGGCGAACCACCCCAGACCGACCTCTTCCGCCAGCTGTCCACGATCGCCCGCCGCCAGGTTCGCCTCGTCGTGTCCGACCGCGGTTACACGATCTTCCTGGCGGTCCTGCCGTTCCTCATCGGAGCGTTGTCGCTGACGGTGAAGGGCCCGCACCCGGGCCTGGGTCCGGCCGATCCGATGGGTCCCGCGCCGACGCAGCCGCAGTACATCATGGTGCTGTTGAACATCGGTGCCGTCTTCATGGGCACCGCGCTGACCATTCGCGACCTGATCGGTGAGCGCGCCATCTTCCGACGAGAGCAGGCGGTCGGCCTGTCCACCACCGCCTATCTGCTGGCCAAGATCGCGGTGTTCTGCGTCTTCGCCACCGCCCAGGCGGCGATCGCGACCATCATCGTGCGGCTCGGTAAGGGCGCGCCGACGGCGCATCCCCAGTTCTTCGGCAACTCCACTTTCTCGCTGTTCGTCACCGTTGCGGGCACCTGTGTGGCGTCGGCCATGCTGGGCCTGTTGCTGTCCGCGCTGGCGCAGTCCAACGAGCAGATCATGCCGCTGCTGGTGGTGTCGATCATGTCCCAGCTGGTGTTCTCCAGCGGCATGATCCCGGTGTATCAGCGCTTCGGCCTCGAGGAGATGGCCTGGCTGACGCCCGCCCGCTGGGGCTACGCGGCGGGCGCGTCCTCGATCGACTTCCCGTCGCTGGTGAAGGTCAAGCAAATCCCGACCAACGACCCGATCTGGCAGCACTCCAAGCACATTTTCGTGTTCGACATGCTCATGCTCGCCGCGCTGTCGATCGGCTACACCGGCTTCGTCCGCTGGCATATCCGGCTGAAACGCTAGGCCGGCGCCCCAACCTCGACCCCCAACCTGGATGTGATGACTCGACCTGCGCAGCCCGTGCTGACGGCTCGATCTGACCGCTCCGAAGGTAGTTTTGCCGCGGGCCGCGACGTGGTCGTGGGCAGCGACCTGCGCGCCGACCTGCGCGTCGCGCACCCGCTGATCGCCCGCGCGCACGTGCTGCTGCGCTTCGACCAGGGGCGGTGGCTGGCCGTCGACAACAACTCGCTCAACGGGATCTACCTGGACGGCCAACGGGTGCCGGTCGTCGATATCCACGACGGCCAGACGATCAACATCGGCAAGCCCGACGGCCCCCGCATCACCTTCGAAGTGGGCCACCACACGGGCAATGTCGGCCTGTTGCCGCCGACCACCAAGTCGATCCCCATCATCACCGCGCGGCCCGCCGCGCCGTCGCCGGCCACCAGTCCGCGTCCGGCGACCGCCCCGTCCCGGCCCGTCGCGCAGCCGCCGCGGCCGCCCGCGCCGCCGTCGTCGCGTCGATTCCCCCGGCGCGACCCCCAGCGCAGGTCCGCCGCTCCGATCGTCCCGCCGGCCGGAGCGATCCGCGCCGTACCGCAGTCCGGGCCACACCCCGCCGCGCTCACCCCGTCCACCCAGGCCGGTCGCGCCGGCGACTCGGGGGAGTTCCCGACCACGTGGGGCGGCGTCCCGGGATCCGAGTCCGAGCTCCGGCCGCAGGCCGGCCGCGCCGCCCGGATCGGGCGCGCGCTCAACAACGACATCGTCGTGCCCGACGTGCTGGCCTCACGCCATCACGCCTTCCTGAACCCGACCCCGACCGGCGCCGAGATCCGCGACGCGAACAGCAGCAACGGCACCTTCGTCAACGGTGTCAGGGTCGGGTCCGCGGTGCTGTCCGACGGCGACGTGGTGACGATCGGCAACGTCGACCTGGTGTTCGAGAACGGCATGCTGGTTCGCCGCCAGGAGGCGGCGACGCGCGCCGGCGGCCTGGAGGTGCGCGAGGTCAACTTTGGGGTGGACGGCAAGAACCTGCTGGAGCGGATCTCGTTCGTCGCCCGGCCCGGCACGCTGACCGCGCTGATCGGTGGGTCGGGGGCGGGCAAGACCACGCTGTCGCGGCTGATCGCCGGGTACGCCACCCCCTCGTCGGGGTCGGTCACCTTCGAGGGCCACAACATCCACACCGAGTACGCCTCGCTGCGCACCAGGATCGGGATGGTGCCGCAGGACGACGTCGTGCACCGGCAGCTGACGGTCAGCCAGGCGCTCGGCTACGCCGCCGAGCTGCGCCTGCCGCCCGACACCAGCAAGTCCGACCGCGAGCAGGTGGTCGCCCAGGTGCTCGACGAGCTGGGCCTGAGCGAGCACGCGAACACCCGTGTCGACAACCTGTCCGGCGGTCAGCGCAAGCGCGCCTCGGTGGCCCTGGAGTTGCTGACCGGGCCGTCGCTGCTGATCCTCGACGAGCCGACCTCCGGCCTGGACCCGGCGCTGGATCTGCAGGTCATGACCATGCTGCGGCAGCTCGCCGACGCCGGCCGCGTGGTGCTGGTGGTCACGCACTCGCTGACCTACCTCGACGTCTGCGACCAGGTGCTGCTGATGGCGCCGGGCGGCAAGACGGCGTATCTCGGCGCGCCCGGCCAGATCGGCGCGGCCATGGGCACCACCAACTGGGCGCACATCTTCGCCAAGGTGGGCGCCGATCCCGACGAGGCCAATCGCCGCTTCCTCGCGCAGAATAGGCCGCCGCCGCCCACGCTGACCGAGGCGCCCGCGGAGCTGGGCGTTCCGGCGCAAACCAGCAAGCGCCGCCAGTTCTCCACGATCGCCCGCCGCCAGGTCCGGCTGGTGGTCTCCGACCGTGCGTACTTCCTGTTCCTGGCGGTGCTGCCGTTCGTGATGGGCGCGCTGTCGCTGACCGTGCCCGGCAGCGTCGGTTTCGGCTATGCGGATCCGGTGAGTGAGTCGGCCGGTGAGGCCGGGATGATCCTGACCCTGCTCACCATGGCGGCCGCGTTCATGGGTACCGCGCTGACCATCCGCGACCTGATCGGCGAGCGGCCGATCTTCCGGCGGGAACAGGCGGTCGGCCTGTCGAGCACGGCCTACCTGCTGGCCAAGGTGGCGGTGTTCTGCACGTTCGCCGTCATCCAGGCGGCCATCGCCACGGCCATCGTGGTGGTGGGCAAGGGGCCGCCGACGCGGCCGGCGGTGCTGCTCGGCAACGCCACGCTGGAGCTGTTCGCCGGGGTCGCCGCGACGTGTGTGGCGGCGGCGATGCTGGGCCTGTTGCTCTCGGCGCTGGCGCGCACCAGCGAGCAGATCATGCCGCTGCTGGTGGTGTCGCTGATGATGCAGATGGTGCTCTCCGGCGGCATGGTGCCGGTCACCCACCGGATCTTCCTCGACCAGCTGTCCTGGCTGGTCCCGTCGCGGTGGGGGTACGCGGCGCAGGGGTCCACGGTCGACCTGTGGACGGTGTCGCCCGGCCCCCAGAGCCCGCGGGACAGCCACTTCGAGCACACGCCTGCGGCCTGGCTGTTCGATATGAGCATGCTCGCGGTGCTGACCGTCGCCTACGCGGCGCTGGTGCGGTGGCGCATCCGGCTCACCCGCTGAGCGCTCAGCCACCGAGCGGTCAGCCGGCAGGGGCCCCATCCAGCCGCAGCCCGTGGGCGAGCGCGAAGGCGACGGCCTGGTCGACGTCGACGCGCGCTCCGGCCAGTGAAGTCGTCGTCCACAGCCCCGGATCCACGGTGCTGCCGCGCAGGTCGGCGTCGTCCAGGCGGGTGCGGGCGGTCCGCGCCCCGCGCAGGTCCGCGCCGCGCAGCACGGCCTTGCGCAGGTCGGCCTCCACCAGGCTGGTTTCTCGCAGCCGGCAGCCGCTCAGGTCGACGCCGCGCAGGTCGATGCCGCCGAGCACGGCGAGCGTGAAGTCGACCTCGTCGAGCGTGATCGGCCGCAGCCGGCATTGCACGAACACCGAGCCGAGCATGCTGCACTGGGAAAACGTGCTGTGCCACAACGACGTCCGCCGGAACGTGCAGTTACGGAAGGCCGATCCACGGTGTCCCGACTCAGCGAGGTTGGCGCCGCTGAAGTTGCATTCGGTGAACACGACCCGCTCGGTCTGCAGCCGGCTGAGGTCGTCGTCGGTGAAGTCGTGGCCCTCGAATTCCTGGTCGACCCACCGCGTGGTCAATTGGCCGACAGGCTGGCCAGGGCGTATTCGCTGACCGCGATCAGGGCGTCGGTCGCCGACCGGCGATCCCTGGCGTCGATGCTGATCACCGGGATGTGCGGCGGCAGGGTCAGCGCTTGGCGCACCTCGTCGACCGGGTAGCGGGGCGCGCCGTCGAACTCGTTGACCGCGACGAGAAACGGCAGGTTGCGGTGCTCGAAGAAGTCGACCGCGGCGAAGCTGTCCTGCAGGCGCCGGCAGTCGACCAGCACGACCGCGCCGATCGCGCCGCGCACCAGGTCGTCCCACATGAACCAGAAGCGGCGCTGCCCCGGCGTACCGAACAGGTAGAGCACCAGGTCCTCGGCCAGGGTGATCCGGCCGAAATCCATTGCGACGGTTGTGGTCCGCTTGTCCGGGGTGGCCTCGAGCGCGTCGACGCCGGTCGAGGCGTCGGTCAGCATCGCCTCGGTGCGCAACGGCATGATCTCCGACACCGCCCCGACGAACGTGGTCTTGCCGGCCCCGAAGCCGCCGGCGATCACGATCTTCGTCGACGCGTGAGTGCCGGAATCGGGCTGCACGTCAGAGTGCGCGTAAGCCACGCAGTGTCCTTCCTATGAGTTCGTGGCGCTCGTCTCTGGTGGAACGCTCGGACAACGTCTTATGCACTCGAAGGTAGCCGGACAGCACCAGATCCCCGACCAGGACGCGCGCGACGCCGAGCGGAAGATCCAGCCGGGCCGAGATTTCGGCGACCGACGGGTGCTCGACGCACAGCTGGATGATTCTGCCTCGCGCGTCGTTGGGCGGCCACCGGTGCATCAGGCCGGCCTGCAGCGTCTGAATCGGCGCCTCGAGGGGAAGGTCGACGTTCGTGTCGGTCCGCCCTGACGTCAGGGTGTACGGGCGGACGAGATTCCCCTTACGGTGCGCTGGCCAGTTCTGGGGGGTGTCCATCGCGGCTCACGAGTGCTGCTGCACGGCCGACCGGCGGGTCGACTGCACCACGCCGCCCACGCGTTCGACGAGGACGGCCATCTCGTAGCCGATCTGACCGATGTCGCACGACGCAGCGGCAAGCGTCGCCAGGTGCGAGCCGTCCCCGACCCGCATCAACAACAGGTAGCCGTTCTGCATCTCGACCACCGACTGCAGCACCTGGCCGCCCTCGAACAGCTGGGCGGCTCCGGTGGCCAGGCTGGCCAGTCCGGAGGCCACCGCGGCCAGCTGGTCGGCGCGTTCGCGCGGGAGATGCTCGCTGGCGGCGATGGGCAGCCCGTCGACGGAGACCAGCAGCGCGTGCGCGACGCCGGGAACCTCGCGGGCGAACCTGGTCACCAGCCAGTCCAGGGAGTTGTCGGGAGAGGTCATTACTCGTCGGATCCTTGATCGGTTTCACGGGCGTGCGAGCGGCCGCTGCGCACACCACCGAAATGGCTACTGAACGAGGCGCGGACCGCCTCGGGGTCTCGGGCTACGGGACCGGTGGCGGCGTGCTGCGGCTCCCGGTGTGACGGGGATCGGCCGTTGAGCCCCTGGTCCGGCTCGGCCGGCTCGTCCTGCTCGCCGCCGTTGGCGCCGCCGGGTACCAGCCGCGCACCCGGCGTGCGCACCGGCAGGCCGTGGTCCGTGGTGTGGGCCTCGACGGGCTTCTCCTCGGCCGCGGCCGCCAGCGTCCAGCCACGGTCCCAGACCGACTGCCAGTCCAGGTCCGGGCTGTTGACCAGGTCGTGCGGGTCGCCGAGCATCTCCGACAGCATCCGCCGGTAGATGACGTCGTCGTCGGCCGGGGCCTTCGGGGCCGGCGGGATGGACGCCACCGGGGCCGGCTGGTCCTGCGTGCGGCTGTCGGCCTCCCGGGAGCGGGCGGAGAAGAACGCCGACGTGTCCGACGCCGCCCGGGCGGGCTGGGCGGGCGGCGGCGCCGGCTTCGGCTCGGGCTCGGGCTCGGGCGCGGGCGCGGGCTTGGGGGCGTTCTCCCACCACGGCGTCGCCAGCTCGCGGCGCTGGCGGCTCGGCTGTTGTTCGGCGGCCGGGGCGGGGACCGCGGGAACTTCGGTGATGCCGCTGGAGCCCGGGTTGCGGCGCGGCAGCAACGTGACCGACGGGCCGGTGCGCGCGGCCGGCTCGAGCGTGCCGTCGTCCTGGCCGGCGTCCTCGGCGGTGGCGGCGTTAGCGCTGGCGAGCTTGGCGCTCGGCGAGGAGACGGCGCGGATGTGGCGGGGCGCCGCCGACTCGGCGACGGCCCGGCCGGCGAGCACCGTCGGCGGCAGATAGATCTCGGCGGTGGTACCCGAGCCCGATTCGTTGGCGGCGGGGCCGCGCAGCCCCACCCGGATGCCGTGCCGGGCCGCGATCCGGCCGACCACGAAAAGTCCCATGTGCCGGGCGTTGTCGGGGGTTACGTCCCCGCCGGCCTGCAGCCGCATGTTGGCCATCCGCCGGTCGGTGTCGTTCATCCCCAGACCGGCGTCGGCGATCCGCACCACCACTCCCCCGTCGCCGCCGCGTGACGCGGAGATCCGGGCGGACGTCGTCGGCGGCGAGTAGCGCAGGGCGTTGTCGACCAGCTCGGCGAACAGATGAATGGCGCCGCCCGCGGCCGAGCCGATCAGCTCGCACTCCGGCAGCCCGGCGACCTCGACACGGCGGTAGTCCTCCACCTCGGACACGGCGGCATTGATCACCGTTTCCAGCGGCACCGGGTCGCGCTGGTCGCGGGCGAGCTGTGAGCCGGCCAGCACCAGCAGGTTCGCGCTGTTGCGGCGCAGCCGCGCCGCCAGATGGTCGAGCCGGAACAGGCTTTCCAGGCGTTCGGGGTTCTCCTCATTGCGCTCCAGCCGGTCGATGAGCGCCAGCTGCTGGTCGACCAGCGAGCGGCTGCGCCGCGACATGGTCTCGAACATGTCGTTGACCAGCAGCCGCAACCGCGCCTCGTCGCCGGCCAGCAGCAGCGCCTGCGTGTGCAGCTCGTCCACCGCGTGGGCAACCTGGCCGATCTCCTCGGTCGTGTAGACCGGCAGCGGACTCGGAATCGGTTCGGCCCCACCGGCTTTTAACGAGGCGATCTCCTCGACGAGGTCGGTGTGGGCAACCTTGAGCGCGCCGTCGCGCAGCATGCGCAGTGGCCGCACCAGGGCACGCGCCACCAGCAGCACGACGCCCAACGCGATGACGATCGCGGCCAGCACCAGGACGGTGTCCAGGATCGCGGCCGAGCGCCGCTCGGCGGCCTGGGCGTGCACCGACTTGGTCACCGACGCGGTCGCGTTCTTGATGACCTGGTCGGCGATGTCGTCGGTGGTCTGGATGGAACGCAGCAGGTCGGCGTTGTCGACCAGCACGCTGGCCGGGTCGGACATGATCGCCATCCGGCTCACCATCTGCTGCTGCAGCGTCTTTGCCTCCGGCGATCCGGCGCCCAGCACCTCGCTCATGCCGAACAGCGTCGACGGTTCGGTGCCCGCCAGGGTGGCCATCGAGGTCCGCAGCTGCGGCTCGGGGAGCTCGGCCCCGCGGGTCACCAGGATCTTCTGCATCGTCATCTGCCCGCGGGCACCGACCGCCCGGCTCAGACCCTGCGCCTGCGCGCGGATCTTCTCGTCGTCGACGCGCACCGAGGCGTTGATGACGTCCTCGGCCGTCAGCAGGATCGGCGCGTACAGCGTCACCCGCTCCCGCAAACCGAGGCCGGGGTCGGCCGCCTTGTTCACCAGCATCTGGCCGCCGTCGAGCAGGTTATTCACGCCGGAGCGGACGTCGGCGCTGACGTCGGTGTCATCCAGCCTGGTCTGCAGTTCGCCCTTGCGCGCCTCGTAGTTCTTCTTGGCCCCCTCGACGTCGCGTCCGGTGGAACTGGCCAGCAGCGCGACGTCCAGCGCCGACATGTACTTGGTGATCACCGGCACCACGTCGGCGCGGGTGGCGGCCAGCCGCAGGTTGGCCGAGTTGGCCATGGCGCCGTGGATGCGCAGCACCCCGAAAACCGTCGCCAAAATCAGCGGGACCAGCACGATCGCCAGCACCTTCCAGCGCACCGGCCAGTTGCTCAGCGACCAGGTCGGCGGGCGTTTGGCCGGCGCGGCATCGGCGCCGGGCTTCGGTTCGGGCTCTACGACATCCGCCTCGGCCGGGTTGGTCGGGCGGGTGAACATGGTCACGTCATCGCGGCCGGATGACCGGCCGCTGCGCTGACCCTGAGCGCTGAATGAAACGAGTGGCTCATGAAACTTCCTGCTTTATTTCGCCCGCCCCCCGCCAGACAGGCGTGTGCGTGTAGGTGTGGCAATCCGACGAGTATGACAGCCCGCGGCGCATGCCACCAGAATCGTTACTGAGCAGACAGGTCCCTCCAAGGTGGCGACGCCCCCGCGCGGTCACCCCTGGCAAACACCATCGAGCGCGAAATCCTAGGCGGGCCTAAGCAGCGCGACGAGGAAATCGGAGTCCTCGGTGAACGGGCGCATGTCCCACGTGGAGAGCAGCAGATCGGGCGCGAAGCCCGCGTCGACCGCGTCGTTGAGAAACACGTCGAACGCGTAATCGCGGCCGGCGCCGAAGCCGATCGCCGCGCGCCCGTCGTCGGCGACGTGGGCCCGCAGCCGGCTCAGCACCTGGATACGGGTGCTCGGGGCCAGAAACGCCATGACGTTGCCGGCGGACACGATGACGTCGAACGGTTCGGCGATGCCGCGCGCCGGCAGGTCCAACTCGGCCAGGTCGCCGACCAGCCAGCGCGGGCCGGGGTAGTCCTGCTCGGCCGCTCCGATCAGCGCCGGGTCGACGTCCACGCCGACCACCCGGTGGCCCACCGTGGCCAGGTATCCGGCCAGCCGCCCGGGCCCGCAGCCGGCGTCGAGAATGTGCGCCCCGCGCGGCGCCATGGCATCCACGAATCGAGCCTCGCCGGCCAGGTCGTCGCCGGCGCGCGCCATGGCGCGAAAACGCTCGATGTACCACTGCGAATGCCCCGGATCGGCTGCGACCTTCTGCATCCAGTAGCTCTGCTCGACCATGCGACCATTATCGGCGTTGTGTTCAAGCTGATGTTCGTGTCCCCGCGGATCCCGCCCAACACCGGCAACGCCATCCGGACGGTGGCGGCGACGGGCTGCGAATTGCATCTGGTCGAGCCGATGGGGTTCGACCTGTCCGAACCCAAGCTGCGCCGGGCCGGGCTGGACTACCACGACCTCGCATCGGTCACCGTGCACGCCTCGCTGGCGGCCGCCTGGGCGGCGCTGTCCCCGCAGCGGGTGTTCGCGTTCACCTCGCACGCGCCCACCTCGTTCGCCGACGTGGATTACCGGGCCGGCGACGTGCTGATGTTCGGCCCCGAACCCACCGGGCTGGACGCGGCCACGCTGGCCGACCCGCACATCACCGCGCAGGTGCGCATCCCGATGCTGGCGGGCCGGCGCTCGCTGAACCTGTCCAACGCCGCCGCGATCGCCGTCTACGAAGCCTGGCGCCAGCACGGCTACGCCGGGGCGACCTAGGCCCGATGAGTACTGGGCCGGGTGCGAGTCAGCCATGACATGACTACCTTCATCACGATTGGTTACGGAGACGAAGCCGGGTACAACCGGACGAGCGACGAATGTAAGCGGGCCGCGCATACGCGCGACGACGAATTACGCGCGGCCGGCGCACTCATCGCGATCGCCGGAGACCCGGTCACTGTGCGCAATCCGGACGACGCCGGCGTACGGATCGAGCCCGGGTCGTTCCTGAGTTCAAAGCTGCCGATCGCGGGGTTCGCGGTGTTCGAGGCCGATGATCTCGATGCGGCGATCGAGCGGGTGAGTCAAACGCCGTGTGCGGTGGCTCACGGGGTGGTCGAGGTGTGGCCGCTGACTGTGTGACTCACCAGGTGTCCCAGTGCGTCACCCTCTCGGCGGGCAGCCGCTTGGCCGGGCGGAAGTCGGTGCCCTTGGTGTAGGCGATCGGGAACAGACCGCCCTGGCTGTACCGGTCATGCGGGATGCCGAGCACCTCGGCGGCCTGCTTCTCGCCGTCGTTGAGCAGGTGCAGCGTGGTCCAGCAGGTGCCCAGCCCGCGCGAGCGCAGCGCCAGGCAGAAGCTCCACGTCGCCGGGAACAGCGACGCCCAGAACGACGCGCTCAGCCCCAGCGGCGCCTTCTCCACCCGCCCCTCCAGGCAGGGGATCATCAGCACCGGCGCCTCGTGCATGTGCTCGGCGAGGTATGTCGCGGAGTCCTTGACCTTGGGCATCCGCTCGCCGCGGGTGTCGCCCTCGGGGTACTCGGCCGACGGCAGGCTCAGGTAGCCGCGGGCGTTGGTCAGGTAGATGTCGGCGATCGCCTTCTTCTTCTCGGCGTCCTCGACGAAAATCCATTGCCAGCCTTGCGCATTGGAGCCGGTGGGCGCCTGCAGCGCCAGTTCGAGGCATTCCATCAGGACATCGCGGGGTACCGGCTTGTCGAAGTCGAGGCGTTTGCGGACCGAACGGGTGGTGGTGAGCAATTCGTCGACGGACAGATTGAGGGTCATGTTTTGGAGGCTACATTCGGGCCGCCGCCCCGAGGTCAGGCTGCAGGCGGGGGCGGCTGATCGGGCGGCGGCGGCGGCGCGGACGGAATCGCCCCGTCGCAGCCGCCGGGCGGGGGTGGCCCCGGGAGAGGTTCGTCGCCGCCGACGCAGTCGTAGTGGAACTGCGGGCCGCCTATCGAGGTCTTCAGCCACTGGTGCCAAAACGACCCGTCGGGGTACTTGTCGCCGTCGCACACGGCCAACGTTCCATAACCCCATCGATCGCCCGGGCAGAAGTTCTTCGTCATGTCCGGTTGGTGCGGGTCGGGCGGATCGGCGCTGGCCACCGCCGTGGGAAGAAAAATCGCCGCAGCACAACCCAGCATCGCAGCGCCATGGCGCGCAGCCTTGAATCTCATTTCCGCTGAAACGTCAAATAGATAGAGCCGATTCCAGGCATTCCTAGCGGAAGTCGCGGGACTTCGAGCCGACCGCCAGGGTGATGCGGCCCAGCCGCTCTGCGACGACGGTGATCGCACCGCTGGCGTTTTGCACCTGCCCCCGCACCAGCAGCGCCGGGGCCGAGTTCGCCAGCTTGCGATGCCGCGCCCACACCCCCGGCACGCAGAGCACGTTGACCATCCCGGTTTCGTCCTCGAGGTTGATGAACGTGACCCCCTGCGCCGTGCCTGGCCGCTGCCGATGGGTCACCGCGCCCGCGATCAGCACGCGGTCGCCGTCGGGCACCGAGCCCAGTTTCGCGGCGGGCACCACCCCCATCGCGTCCAGGTCGGCCCGCAGGAACTGCGTCGGGTAACTGTCCGGCGAGACGCCGGTGGCCCACACATCGGCGGCGGCCAGTTCCAGCTCGCTCATCCCGGGCAGCGCCGGGACGTGCGACGACGACCCCACCCCGGGCAGCCGGCCCGGCCGTTGGGTAGCCGCGGCCCCGGCCGCCCACAACGCCTCGCGCCGGGACATGTCGAAGCAGCCCAGCGCCCCGGCCGTCGCCAGCGCCTCGGTCTGCGGCACCGAGAGCTGCAGTCGGGTCGTCAGATCAAGCAGAGAAGCGAACGGGCCGTTGGCTTTTCGCTCTTCGACGAGTTGTTCTGCCAGGTCGTCGCCGATGTGGCGGACCGCGCCAAGGCCGAGGCGGACCTCGGCGCCGGCGTTCTCCAGCGTGGCGTGCGCCAGGCTGGCGTTGACGTCCGGGCCGTGCACCGTCACGCCGTGCCGGCGCGCATCGGCCACCAGCGACTGCGGCGAATAGAACCCCATCGGCTGCGCGCACAGCAGCGCCGCGCAGAACGCCGCCGGGTGGTGCAGCTTGAACCACGACGAGTAGAACACCAGCGACGCGAAGCTCAGCGCATGGCTTTCCGGGAAGCCGAAATTGGCGAAGGCTTCCAGCTTTTCGTAGGTGCGGTCGATCACCTCGTCGTCGGCGCCGTGCAGCGCGCGCATGCCCTGGTAGAACCGGCCCTGCAGCCGTCGCATGCGTTCTGTCGAGCGCTTGGACCCCATCGCGCGGCGCAGCTGGTCGGCCTCGGTGGCCGAGAATCCGGCGCAGTCCACCGCGAGCTGCATCAGCTGCTCCTGAAAGAGCGGCACTCCCAGTGTCTTTCGCAGCGCCGGTTCCATCGACGGGTGGTCGTAGACCACCGGGTCCAGCCCGTTGCGCCGCCGGATGTAGGGATGCACCGACCCGCCCTGGATGGGGCCGGGGCGGATCAGCGCGACCTCCACCACCAGGTCGTAGAACACCCGCGGCTTCAGCCGCGGCAGGGTGGCCATCTGCGCGCGCGACTCCACCTGGAACACGCCGACCGAATCGGCGCGGGCCAGCATCTCGTACACCGCGGGCTCGGAGAGGTCGAGGCGGGCCAGGTCCACCTCGATCCCCTTGTGCTCGGCTACCAGGTCGATGGCGTAGTGCAGCGCCGACAGCATTCCCAGCCCCAGCAGGTCGAACTTCACCAATCCGATTGCCGCGCAGTCGTCTTTGTCCCACTGCAGGACGCTGCGGTTCTCCATGCGCGCCCACTCCACCGGGCACACGTCGGCGATCGGGCGGTCACAGATCACCATGCCGCCGGAATGAATTCCCATGTGCCGTGGCAGGTTCCGGATCTGGTTCGCCAGATCGACCACCGGTTCGGGGATGCCCTCGACATCGGGCGCTGGGTCATTTGAATTGGGGCCAAGCCCGTTCCAGTGGCTGATCTGCTTGCTCCACGCGTCCTGCTGGCCCTGCGAGAAGCCCAGGGCGCGGGCCATGTCGCGCACCGCGATCTTTCCCCGGTAGGTGATGACGTTGGCGACCTGGGCGGCGTAGTCGCGGCCGTATTTGTCGTAGACGTACTGGATGACCTTTTCCCGCTGATCGGACTCGATATCCATGTCGATGTCGGGCGGCCCGTCGCGGGCCGGCGACAGAAAACGCTCGAACAGCAGCTCGTTGGCCACCGGGTCGACGGCGGTGACGCCCAGGGCGTAGCAGACCGCGGAGTTGGCGGCCGATCCCCGGCCCTGGCACAGGATGTTGTTGTCCCGGCAGAACCGGGCGATGTCGTGCACCACCAGGAAGTAGCCCGGAAACGTCAGGTGGGCAATGACTTTCAGCTCGTGCTCGATCTGGGCATACGCGCGCGGTGCGTGCTCGGCCGACCCGTAGCGGTCGCGCGCCCCGGCCATGGTCAACTGGCGCAGCCAGCTGTCCTCGGTGTGCCCGGCGGGCACATCGAACGGCGGCAGCTGCGGCGCGATGAGCGCCAGCCCGAACGCGCACTGCTCGCCCAGCTCGGCGGCCGCGGTCACCACGTCGGGCCGCTGCCCGAACAGCCGGGCCATCTCCTCACCCGAGCGCAGGTGCGAACCGCCCAGCGGGGCCAGCCACCCGGCGGCCGAATCCAGCGACTGACGCGCCCGGATGGCGCCCATCGCCATGGCCAGCCGGCGTCGCGACGGCCCCGCGAAATGCGCGCCGGTGGTGGCGACGACGCCGACCCCGAAGCGGGGGGCCAGCGCGGCCAGCGCCGCGTTGCGTTCGTCGTCGAGCGGCTGACCGTGATGGGTCAGCTCGATGCTGACCCGATGCGCTCCGAACCGGTCCACCAGGTCGGCCAGCGCCCGCTCCGCGGCCGCCGGACCGCCGTCGGAAAGCGCTTGGCGGACATGCCCTTTGCGACAGCCCGTCAGAATGTGCCAGTGCCCGCCGGCGGCCTCGGTCAGCGCGTCGACATCGTAGCGGGGCTTGCCCTTCTCGCCGCCGGCCAGATGCGCCGCGGCCAGTTGCCGCGACAGCCGCCGGTACCCCTCCGCGCCGCGGGCCAGCACCAGCAGGTGCGGGCCGGGCGGATCCGGCTGCTCGGTGCGCGCACCCGCGCCCAGCGACAGCTCGGCGCCGAACACGGTGCGCATGTCGAGCTCGGCCGCCGCCTCGGCGAACCGCACTGCCCCGTACAGGCCGTCGTGGTCGGTGAGCGCCAGGGCGCGCAGGTCCAGCCGGGCCGCCTCCTCGACCAGCTCCTCGGGCGTGCTCGCCCCGTCCAGGAAGCTGAACGCCGAATGCGCATGCAGCTCGGCATAAGCGACCGACGAGCGGGACGCCCGGCCGTCGCCCGGCGGCTGGTACGTCGCGCGCCGGCGCGACAGGGGGCCCTCCTGCTCCGGGCCCGCCGACTCCCCGGCATGGCGCGGCTTGCTGTCGAGCACCCGCTCCATTTCCGCCCAGCTCGGCGGCCCGTTGAACCAGCCCACGGATCCGAGTATATCGAACAGATGTTCGATTAAATCGCGGCTCGGTACAACCGTTGTTAAACAGATCTTCAACTCTTAAACAAGGTCTTAACGCTGCGGCACTACCGCGGATCGCGAGCTCCACAGACACTGGTACAAGTTCAAAAAGCGGACTACAGCGGGGGCCGGCATGGCACAGACACTGGACACGGCGTTCCTTCAAGCCCACGATCCGGACCGGCACGCGAGCCTGGCGATCGGCGCGGTGGCCATCGTCGACGGCACCGTACCCGACTATGAACGGCTCAAAAGCCTTCTGGCCGAACGCATCCAGCCGATCACGCGATGCACGCAGCTGCTGCGGGCGCATCCGCTGAACCAGGAGTGGATCGACTGCCCGGACTTCGACCTGGCCCACCACGTGCGCCGGGTGGCCATCCCCCGCCCCGGCGACGAGGCCGAGCTGTCCCGGGCCATCGCCTACGCCCTGGAGCGGCCCCTCGACCTGGACCGCCCCCCGTGGGAGTGCTGGGTCATCGAGGGCCTGAAGGGCAACCGGTGGGCGATCCTGATGAAGACCCATCACGGCCTGCTCGACGGCAACTCGGCCGCGCGCCTGATCAGCAGCCTCTGCGACGACGCCGACGCAGACACCTTCGCCAACGGCGCTGCGGCCAAACCGGTTTCGCCGCCAGCCGTGGGCAAGCCGGGCTGGGTCGACGCGGTGTGGCGGGCTTCGTCCGCCGCCGGCGCCCTGGTCGGCGCGCTGTGGCCGACCGTGCGCACCGACGCGGTCACCGCCTCGCGGCGCTACAGCACGGTGCGCGTCCCGATCGCCGACGTCGACAGCGTCTGTCGCAAGTTCGGCGTCAGCGCCAACGACGTCGCGCTCGCCGCCATCACCGAGGGGTTCCGCACGGCGCTGCTCGGCCGCGGCGAGGAGCCGCGGGCGGACTCGCTGCGCACCCTGATCCCGATGCCGGTCCGCTCGGCGATGCTCTCGCACCTGCCCGTCGAACACGACGACCCGGTGCGGCGGTTGCAGACGGTGCATGCCAGGTGGAAGGCCAGACTGACCGCCCAGCCGCCCGGCATCGTGGAATCGGCGATCGGTTTCCTGCCGACGGCGTTGCGCAGCAACGTCTTACAGTTGCTCTCCCGCCTTCCGCAGCGCGCCATCGTCACGTTGGCCACCAACGTGCCCGGGCCGCGCCGGCGGCTGCGGGTGATGGGCCAGACGCTGGAACGGCTGCTGCCGATCCCCCCGACGGCCGCGGCGCTGCACACCGGCGTCGCGGTGCTGAGCTACGGCGATGAACTGGTCTTCGGCATCACCGCCGAACACGGCGACGCCTTCGACGTCAAGCAGCTGGCCGCCGGCATCGAGCTGGGCATGGCGCGGCTGGTGGCCCTGGGCGACGATTCCGTACTGCTGTTCAACCGCAAGCGTCCCGCGCGCCCGGTGGCGCGCCCCGTGCCGCCGACGCACCCGTCGGCGCCGGGGCACGCGCGACGCTGACCCGTTCTGCCGGCGCCCGACCACCGTGAGAAGGTTGGGCATGGGCAAGTTGGGGCCGGTCATCATCGATCCGCGCCGCCATGACGCGGTGCTGTTCGACGACGACGGCGCGCTGGGCTCCCCGCTGGCCGCCCGACTTCGCGAGACCGGGGTGGGCACCGCCGTCGTCTCGGCGGACGGCCCGGTACAGGCCGCCAACAGGCTGCGGGTGCGCCCGGGCCGCTGCGTCGTGGTCGCCCGGGACGCCGCGGGCATCGAGGCCGCACGCGCCGCGGGGTTCGCGCTGGTGATCGCTGTCGACCCGGCCGGGCATGACGACAGAGTGCGCGAGGCGGGGGCCGATGCGGTGGTGACCGACCTTCGCGACGTCACCGTGCGCACAGGCGACCGCCGGATGTCGCAGCTGCCCGATGCCCTGCAGGCCCTGACCGGCACCGCCGATGGTCTCGCCGACCGGCGACCGGCCGTGTTCTTCGACTTCGACGGCACCCTCTCGGACATCGTCGACGACCCGGACGCGGCGCGGCCCGTCGCCGGGGCCACCGCGGCGCTGGACAGGCTGGCCGCGCGATGCCCGGTCGCGGTGCTGTCCGGCCGCGATCTCGCCGATGTGACGAAACGCGTTGGGGTGCACGGTATCTGGTATGCGGGCAGTCACGGTTTCGAGCTGACCGCGCCCGACGGCACCCACCACCAGAACGACGACGCGGCCGCCGCCATCCCGGTGCTCGAGCAGGCGGCCGGCCAGCTGCGCGACCGGCTCGGCACGATTCCCGGTGTCGTGGTGGAACACAAGCGATTCGGGGTGGCCGTGCACTACCGCAACGCCGAACGCGACCGCGTCGGTGAGGTGCTGGCGGCGGTGCGCGCCGCGGGACGCCGCGACGAGCTTCGGGTCACCACCGGCCGCGAGGTCATCGAGCTGCGCCCGGACCTGGACTGGGACAAGGGGAAAACGCTGCGCTGGGTGATCGATCACCTGCACGAGGCCGGATCGGGTCCGCTGACACCGGTCTACCTCGGCGACGACATCACCGACGAGGACGCGTTCGACGCGGTGCGCGCCGACGGCGTGCCGATCCTGGTGCGGCACGGCGACGACGGCGACCGTGCGACCGCAGCGCAATACGCGCTGGACAGTCCGGCCGGGGCCAGCGACTTCACCGACCGGCTGGCCGATCAGCTGTCGCGCTAGCCATCGCGCTAGGCGTATTCCACCGCGCCGTCGTCGAGCACCACCCGGGTGTCGGCCCCGTCGGGACCCGAAGCCTCGGTGCGGAACACGGCCTTGCCCGGCTCGGTGCGCCAGATCAGCGTGGTCAGTGTCTCGCCGGGGAACACCGGCGAGGTGAACCGCGATGCGATCGAGGTGATGTTGGCCGCGACGCCCTGGCCCAGCTCGGACACCAGCGCGCGACCCGACACCCCGTAGGTGCACAGCCCGTGCAGGATCGGCTTGGGGAAACCGGCCAGCTCCCGGGCGAACCACGGGTCGCTGTGCAGCGGGTTGCGGTCGCCGGAGAGCCGGTAGATCAGCGCCTGATCCTCGCGGGTGGGCAGCGGGATGCGGGCGTCGGGCTCGCGGTCCGGGAATTCCGGCGCGACCGGCCGCTGGCCCGGCATGCCCCCGAAGCCGCCCTCGCCGCGGATGACCAGGGTGGTGAGCGTCTCGGCGATCAGCTGCCCGGAATCCGGCTCGGTGCCCCGGCCGCGCAACACCAGGATCGCGTTCTTACCCTCGCCCTTGTCCTGGATGTCGGCGACCTCGGACACCACCGAGAGCTTGCCCGCGGGCGGCAGCGGTGCGTGCAGCCGGATGCTCTGCGATCCGTGTAACAGCATGGCCCAGTTGAACTTTCCGACCAGGCCGGCCGCGCCGAATGCCGGGCAGCAGATGACCGCATACGTGGGCAGCACCTGCTGGTCGATGTCGTGGCTGTTCTCGGTGGTGAACGGCAGGTCGTCGATCCCGGCTCCGACACCCAGCGCGTAGAGCAGCGTGTCCCGGTCGGTCCATTCGAACTGCATGGGTTCGGTCACCGCGCCGACGGCACTCGGATCAATCGCCATGGAAGTCTCCTGATCGTTGAGTAGTGATCCCCGGTCCACTCTGGCATCCGGCGAAACGGCGGTCTCCGGTGAGGTCGCGCGGTAACAAACCGCCGCAAACCCTTCCCACCGGAGCCGTCGGCAAGGCAGGCTAATCGACATGCCCAAGCGCAGCATGATCCGCAAAGCCACGATGGCGCTGGCCGCGCTCACCGCAACGATGGTCGTCGCCGGCTGCGGCGGCTCGCCGCAGGCGCGGTCCATCACGGTGACGTTCATCCGCCACGCCCAGTCCGAGGCCAACGCCAGCGGCACCATCGACACCACGGTGCCGGGCCCGGGTCTGACGCCGGAGGGCAAGGGGCAGGCCGAGCAGCTGGCGCACCAACTCGGCCGCAAGGACTACGACAGCGTCTACGCCTCCACCATGACCCGGACCCAGCAAACCGCCGCCCCGCTGGCCGCCGCGCTGGGCAAGCAGGTCGAGATCCTGCCCGGCATCCAGGAGATCGACGCGGGCTGGTACAACGGCAAACCCGAGTCGATGGCGAAGTCGACGTACATGCTGGCGCCGGTGAACTGGATCAACGGCGACGTATCCGACAGCATCCCCGGCTCGGTCAGCGGCAAGGAGTTCAACGACCAGTTCACCGCGGCCGTCAACAAGATCTACAACAGCGGACATCGCAACCCGGTGGTGTTCTCGCACCGGAACTCGATCATGGTGTGGACCCTGTTGAACGCCCAGAACGCCAAGGACAGCCTGATGGACAGCCACCCGATTCCCAACACCGGCCGGGTGGTGATCAGCGGTAACCCGATGACCGGCTGGACGCTGGTCGACTGGGACGGGATCCGCGACTTCCACAACTAGCCCTCCCGCGCGCAAGATCGGCAGTTGACGTGCGCGGCTGCCACCGCCACCATGTCTTCATGCGGTATGTCGTTACCGGCGGTACCGGGTTTATTGGTAGCCGTGTCGTGTCTCGTCTTGTGGAATCGTGCCCCGACGCACAGGTGTGGGTGCTGGTGCGCCGGCAGTCGCTGGGCCGCTTCGAGCGGCTCGCGGAACGCTGGGGCGAGCGGGTGAAACCGCTGGTCGGCGCGCTGCCGGAGCTCGAGCTGGGCGACGAGGTGCTCGCCGAGCTGGGCGAGATCGATCACGTGGTGCACTGCGCGGCGATCTACGACATCACCGCCGCTGAGCCCGAGCAGCGGGCCAGCAACGTCGAGGGCACCCGCGCGGTGATCGGGCTGGCGCAGCGGCTGGACGCGACGTTGCACCACGTGTCGTCGATCGCCGTGGCGGGAGATTTCGCCGGCGAATACACCGAGGACGACTTCGACGTCGGCCAGCAGCTGCCGACGCCGTATCACCAGACCAAGTTCGAGGCCGAACTGCTGGTGCGCTCGGCGCCTGGGCTGCGGCACCGCATCTACCGCCCGGCGGTGGTGGTGGGCGATTCACGCACCGGCGAGATGGACAAGGTGGACGGCCCGTATTACTTCTTCGGCGTGCTGGCCAAGCTGGCGGTGCTGCCGTCGCTGACCCCGATGCTGCTGCCCGACACCGGCCGCACCAACATCGTCCCGGTCGACTATGTGGTCGACGCCCTGGTCGCGCTCATGCACGCCGACGGCCGTGACGGGCAGACGTTCCACCTGACCGCGGAGAAGACCATCGGCCTGCGCGGCATCTACCGTGGCGTGGCCAAGGCGGCCGGGCTGCCGCCGCTGCGCGGGTCGCTGCCGCGCTCGGTTGCCGCCCCGGTGTTCAAGGTGCGCGGTCGTGCCAGGGTGGTGCGCAACATGGCGGCCACCCAGCTGGGTATCCCCGCCGAGGTGCTCGACGTCGTCGACCTGGCACCCACCTTTGTCAGCGAGAAGACGCGAAATGCCTTGCAGGGCACCGGGATCAGCGTTCCGAACTTCGCCGATTACGCGCCCGAATTGTGGCGGTACTGGGCGGAGCACCTCGATCCCGATCGCGCGCGCCGCGACGATCCGCAGGGACCGTTGCAGGGCCGCCACGTCATCATCACCGGCGCCTCCAGCGGCATCGGCCGGGCCGCGGCCATCGCGATCGCCGAGCGGGGCGCCACCGTGTTCGCGCTGGCCCGCAACGGCGAGGCGCTCGATGCGCTGGTCGACGAGATCCGCACCAATGGTGGTGTCGCCCATGCCTTCACCTGCGACGTCACCGATACCGCGTCGGTGGAACACACGGTCAAGGACATCCTGGGCCGCTTCGACCATGTCGACTACCTGGTGAACAACGCCGGCCGGTCGATCCGCCGCTCGGTGGTCAACTCCACCGACCGGCTGCACGATTACGAACGGGTGATGGCGGTCAACTACTTCGGCGCGGTGCGAATGGTGCTGGCGCTGCTACCGCACTGGCGCGAGCGCCGGTTCGGTCACATCGTCAACGTGTCGAGCGCCGGTGTGCAGGCACGCAATCCCAAGTACAGCTCCTACCTGCCGAGCAAGGCCGCGCTGGACGCGTTCTCCGATGTGGTGGGTTCGGAGGTGCTGTCCGATCACATCACCTTCACCAACATCCACATGCCGCTGGTGCGCACCCCGATGATCGTGCCGTCGCACCGGCTCAACCCGGTGCCTGCGATCAGTCCCGAGCGCGCGGCGGCGATGGTGGTGCGCGGGCTGGTGGAAAAGCCGGCCCGCATCGACACCCCGCTGGGCACGCTCGCCGAGGCCGGCAATTACTTCGCCCCGCGGACGTCGCGGCGCGTGCTGCACCAGCTCTATCTCGGCTATCCGGATTCGGCCGCGGCGCGCGGGCAGACCACCGAACCCGCCCCGGCCCCGCGGACCGCCCGCCGCAAGCCCAGCCGGCCGGTGCGCGCGGTCACCCGGGGGATCCGGACACCCCGTTCGGTCAAGCGGCTGGTCCGCCTGGTGCCCGGCGTGCACTGGTAGTCACTTCTGCAGCGTGAACTGGTTGACGTCGGTGTATCCGATCCGGAATGCGTCGGCGCAACCGGTCAGGTATTTCATGTACCGCTCGTAGACTTCCTCGGACTGCACCGCGATGGCCTCGTCCTTGTGGGCTTGCAGAGCGGCGGCCCAGATGTCGAGGGTCTTGGCGTAGTGCGGCTGCAGCGACTGCACCCGGGTCACCGTGAAGCCGTTCGCGGTGGCGCGTTCCTCCACCATCGGTATCGACGGCAGCCGCCCACCCGGGAAGATCTCGGTGACAATGAATTTGATGAACCGGGCGAACGTGAACGAGATCGGCATGCCGCGCTCGGCCATCTCCTTCGGGTGCAGCCCGGTGATGGTGTGCAGCAGCATGACCCCGTCGTCGGGCAACAGGTCGTGCGCCAGGGTGAAGAACGAGTCGTAGCGCTCGTGCCCGAAGTGCTCGAAGGCGCCGATGCTGACGATCCGGTCGACCGGCTCGTCGAACTTCTCCCAGCCCTCCAGCAGGACCCGGGCCGAGCGCGGGCTCCCCGACTTCGCGATCAGCTCCTCGACGTGCTCGGCCTGGTTGCGACTCAGGGTGAGCCCGACGACGTTGACGTCGTACTTTTCCTGTGCCCGCATCATGGTGGCGCCCCAACCGCAGCCGACGTCGAGCAACGTCATGCCCGGCTGCAGCCCGAGTTTGCCGAGCGCCAGGTCGATCTTGGCGATCTGCGCCTCTTCCAGCGTCATATCCTCGCGCTCGAAGTAGGCGCAGCTGTAGGTCTGGGTCGGGTCGAGGAATAGCCGGAAGAACTCGTCCGACAGGTCGTAGTGGGCCTGCACATCGTCGAAGTGCGGCGTTAAATCAGTCCCCTCGGGGGGCTCCGACGTCGTTGGCATTGTGTCAGCCTAGCGCCGGTATCTTGGAATCAATGAACTCGCCTGTTTTCGTCGACGTCGATACCGGCGTGGATGACGCGCTGGCGCTGATGTACCTGTTGGCCAGCCCGGACGCCGAAGTGATCGGCATCGCCTCGACCGGGGGAAACGTTGGGGTGGAGCAGGTTTGCGAAAATAATCTGGGCCTGCTGGCACTGTGCGAGCGCACCGGCGTACCGGTCTCCAAGGGTTCCGGGGAAACCCTGACCGGACCTATGCGGCTGCCGTCAAAGGTCCACGGCCCCAGGGGATTGGGCTACGCCGACCTGCCGCCGGGCTCCCACCGGCTCACCGACTACGACTCGGCCGGCGCCTGGGTGCGCGCGGCGCGCGCCTGTCCCGGTGAGCTGATCGGCGTGGCGACCGGCCCGCTGACCAACCTGGCGCTGGCGCTGCGCGCCGAGCCCGAACTGCCGGCGCTGCTGAAACGGCTGGTGATCATGGGCGGGTCCTACGACCACCGGGGCAACACCACCGCGGTGGCGGAGTGGAACATCAGCGTGGACCCCGAGGCGGCGGCCGAGGTGCTGGCGGCGTGGTGCCCGGAAAACGTTGGGCGACAGCGGCTCCCGATTCTGTGCGGCCTGGATCTGACCCGCAAGGTGGCGATGACGCCCGATCATCTGACGCGGCTGGCGGCGGCCGCGGAGTCGACGACGACGCGGCTGAGCGAACACGACGCCGCCGGAACCCGGTCGACGGCGTCCAACCCGCTGATTCGGGTGATCGAGGACGCGATGCGGTTCTACCTGGAGGCCTATCACGAGCTCGGTCACGGCTATCAGGCACACCTGCACGATCCGCTGGCCGCCGCCGTCGCGCTGGATCCCGAGCTGGTCACGACGCGTCCGGCGACGGTGGACATCGAGCTGACCGGAACCCTGACCCGCGCCATGACGGTGACCGACTGGTCGGACCGTCGAGAACCCAACGCGCTCATCGGGATTGACGTCGACGCGACGGCATTCTTCGATCGGTTCATCGACAGGGTGGGCGACTTTGCACGTCAAATTGGGGGTGACGGATGAAGATTCGTGGGATCGAGCTGATCCGGGCAGGGTGGGGCGTTGTGCTGCTGGCCGCGCCCAACGAGGTGCTCGACCACATCCACGGGGTGCAGGTCGACCGCAAGGCGCTCGTCGTCACCCGGATACTGGGCGCACGCCACCTGACCCAGGCGCTGCTGTCGGGGCTCAACCCGGGCCCGGAGGTGCTCGCGGCCGGGATCTGGGTCGACACCGTGCACTCGGCGACCGCGCTCATCCTGGCCATGGTCGACCGGCGTCGCGCCCGCGGTGGGGTGACCGATGCCGTCGTCGCGGCGTCGTGGGCCGGGTTGGGCTGGCGGCACCTGCGCGCCGGAAAGGTCAGGACCGATGGTGTGCGCGGCCGCGACCGGCTGGCCCGCACCGTGGTGGGCGCCCTGCCCGGCGGCCGCGGGCTGATGGCGCGCGCGGCGGCGGTGCGCGCCGCATAACGCCAAGCGGGCGTACGGTATCCGCAAAGCGAAAGACAGGCGTCCAACACTTTTGACGTTGGGGACGATGACACATTGTGTTTTCATGATTTGTTGGAATGGGGGCTCGGCGTCACGCGTTGAAAGCCCTGACCAGATGAAAGGTTTCGCGAGTCATGACGGAGTTGGTTACCGGGAAAACGTTGCCGAATGTGGTCGTCACTGGCGTCGCCATGACGACCGCGCTGGCAACTGATGCGGAAGCCACCTGGAAGCTATTGCTGGACAGCCAAAGTGGTATCCGCAAGCTCGAAGATTCGTTCGTCGAGGAGTTTGACCTGCCGGTGCGCATCGGCGGGCACCTGCTGGAGGACTTCGACGGCGGGCTGACGCGCGCCGAACGCCATCGGATGGGCTACCTGCAGCGGATGTCGGCCGTGTTGAGCCGGCGGGTCTGGGAGAACGCCGGCTCCCCCGAGGTCGACCCGAACCGGCTGATGGTGTCCATCGGCACCGGCCTGGGGTCCGCCGAGCAGATCGTGTTCAGTTACGACGATCTGCGCGCCCGCGGCATCGCCGGGGTCTCGCCGCTGGCCGTCTCCAAGTACATGCCCGACGGCGCGGCGGTCGCCGTGGCCCTGGAGCGGCGCGCCAAGGCCGGGGTGATCACGCCGGTGTCGGCGTGCGCGTCGGGTTCCGAGGGTGTGGCGCAGGCCTGGCGCAACATCGTGTTCGGCGAGGCCGACATCGCCATCTGCGGTGGCGTCGAGGTCAGGATCGAGGCGGTCGCGATCGCGGCGTTCGCCCAGATGCGCATCGTGATGTCGACCAAGAACGACGACCCGGTCGGCGCGTGCCGCCCGTTCGACCGCGACCGCACCGGCTTCGTGTTCGGTGAGGCCGGCGCGCTGCTGGTCATCGAGACCGAGGAACACGCCAAAGCCCGCGGCGCCAACATCTTGGCCCGCATCATGGGTGCCAGCATCACCTCCGACGGCTACCACATGGTCGCCCCGGACCCCAACGGCTTGCGCGCCGGCCACGCGATGAGCCGCGCCATCCAGCTCGCCGGGCTCAGCCCGTCCGACATCGGCCACGTCAACGCCCACGCCACCGGCACCTCGGTCGGTGACGTCGCCGAGGCCAAGGCCATCAACAACGCGCTGGGCAGCCACAAACCGGCCGTCTACGCCCCCAAGGCCGCGCTGGGCCACTCGGTGGGTGCGGTCGGCGCCGTGGAATCCATCCTGACCGTGCTCGCCCTGCGCGACCAGGTGGTCCCGCCCACGCTCAACCTGGAAAACCTCGACCCCGAAATCGACCTGGACGTCGTGGCCGGCAAGCCCCGACCCGGCAACTACGAGTACGCGATCAACAACTCGTTCGGCTTCGGCGGACACAACGTGGCCATCGCCTTCGGGCGGTACTGACGGCGGCGCCGCCCCGAGGGGCCGAATCCCCAGCGCTCGTTTGGTGATCTAAGCACAGGGAAGTCAGCGACTATGGCCTTCGCCGACTATCAAAATGAGCTGTACGACCAGTCGCTGCATGGCAATCAGCCGCAGTACCCGATCAGGTTCGAGGAGCTGGAAAAGAAGGCGTCGGCGGCGATGACGCCGAAGGTGCTGGGATACGTGGCCGGCGGCGCCGGCGACGAACACACCCAGCGTGCCAACTGCGAGGCGTTCAAGCGCTGGGGGTTGTACCCGCGAATGGGCATCGCCCCCGAACAGCGGGACATGTCGGTCGAGCTGTTCGGCATCAGGTTTCCCTCCCCGATCTTCATGGCGCCCATCGGCGTCATCGGGGTGTGCGACCCGGAGGGCCACGGCGACATGCTGTGCGCGCGGGCCTCCGTCCGCACGGGTGTGCCGTTTTTCGTCGGGACGCTGTCCGCGGACCCGATGGAAGACCTCGCCGCCGAACTCGGCGATACCCCGGCGTTCTTCCAGCTCTACACGCCGCCGAACCGCAAGATGGCCGCCAGCCTGGTGCACCGCGCCGAGGCGGCCGGCTTCAAGGGCATCGCCGTCACCCTCGACACGTGGGTCACCGGCTGGCGCCCCCGCGACCTGAAGGGCGGGAACTACCCCCAGGTGCCCAGCGGATGCCTGGCCAACTACATCAGCGATCCGGTTTTTCGTGCCAACCTGAGCCGCGGCGAAGACGCCACCGAGGCGGCGGTGCGCAAGCTGCCGATCTTCGGCGGGCCGTTCCGGTGGTCGGATCTGGAATGGCTGCGGTCCGAGACCAGCCTGCCGCTGATGGTCAAGGGCATCTGTCATCCCGATGACGTTCGCCGCGCCAAAGACATTGGCGTGGATGGTATTTACTGCTCCAACCGCGGCGGCAGGCAAGCCAACGGCGGGCTGCCCTGCCTGGATTGCCTGCCCGCGGTGATCGGTGCCGCCGACGGGATGCCGGTGCTGTTCGACTCGGGAGTGCGCGGCGGCGCCGACATCATCAAGGCGCTCGCGCTGGGCGCGACCGCCGTGGGGATCGGACGCCCCTACGCCTACGGGCTGGCCGTCGGTGGCGTGGACGGCATCGTGCACGTGCTGCGCTCGCTGCTGGCCGAAGCGGACCTGATCATGGCCGTCGACGGATATCCCTCGCTCAAGGATTTGACCCCGGACACGTTGCGGCGCGTCGAATATGCTGTACCGCAAGACTATTCGTAACTCCCCTCCACATACCAGCGTCGCTGGCGATAGCACAGCAACAGCGCACGCTCGCTCTCCAGCAACACCTGGGCGCGGGCGGTGCGGCCCTTACTCAATTCGGGATCCCACCATCGCTCGTCGACCGGCCAGGGCCCGGACCACCAGCACAGTCGCTCGTCGCGACCGTGGGCGATCATGCGCGCGGGGTCGGCGGAGAACAGCCCCCGGATGGTCACCCGTATCGGGTTTCCTTGGGCGTCAAGCAGTTCCACCGGGTCGTCCAGCAGCACCGTCGGTGACGGTTCGGGCAGCCGGCCGGGCCACGGCGAATCGGGATCGGCCCGCGGTACCGGCTCGTCACCGAGCGGGATCAGCGTGATGCGCTCTGCCGGGCCGCGCCCGCCGGACAGCACCGGCACGCGCACCGCCTCCGGGCCGAGCAGGCCCTGCACCCGCACCAGCGCCCGGCGGGCCCGCAGCCTGTCCTCCTCGCCCAGGCCGCCCCAGAGCGGCAACTGCAGCGCCTCGGCGGACACCACCTCCACCGCGTTGAGCCGCAGCAGCGTCACCGCGGCCGTGGGACGGGGATTGTGCGCGGTGCGGCTGCTCAGCCATCCGTCCAGCTGCCAGCGCACCCGGTCGGCGGTGGCGTCCTCGGTCAACGGCTCGGCGCACCGCCACACCCGGTGCAGTTCTTCACCGTTGGCGGTGACGGCGTGGATGGCCAGCCGGGTGCATCCCACGCCGGCAGCCATCAGCGTCTGATGCAGCCTGCCGGCCAGTGAGCGCCCGGCGAACGCCGCGGCATCGACCCGGTCGATCGGCGGATCGCAGTCCAGCACGGCCTCGAGTTCGGCCGGTGGCTCCCGGCCGGACGGCGGCCGCTCGGGTTCGCCGCGGGCCAACCGGTGCGCGGTCACCCCGTCGGCGCCGAACCGGGAAGCCACGTCGCTGCGCGACAGCGCGGCGAACTGCCCGATGGTGCGAATCCCCATCCGCCACAACAGGTCCGTCAGCTCTTCGCGGCCGGCGCCGGACAGGCTCGGCTCGGTGGCAAGTTGCCGGATGGACAGCACCGACAAAAACTTCGCGTCACCCCCGGGCTCGACGACCCGGCCCGCCCGCGCCGCGAAGACCGCGGTGGACAGCTGGTCGGCGACCCCGGCCTGACATTCGGCGCCGGTCGCGGCCACCGCATCGATCAGCCGTTCGGCGGCGGTGGCCTCGGACCCGAAGTAGCGGGCCGCCCCGCGCACCGGCAGCACCAGGAGGCCGGGCCGCAGCACCTCGGCGCGGGGCACCAGGTCGTCCACCGCCACGATCACCGCCTCGAAGAAACGGGCGTCGCGGTCCGCGTCGGCGGCGGTGACGTGCAGCTGCGGGCACCGGGCCGCCGCCTCCCGGCGCCGCAGCCCCCGCCGCACACCCGCCGTCCGGGCCGCCGACGAGCAGGCGATCACCCGGTTGGCCAGCGTGACCGCGATCGGGGCGGTCGCGGACAGGCCGGCGGCCGTCGCCGCCGCGACCGCGGGCCAATCCATGCACCAGATCGCCAAAACCCTTGAGCCGGAAGGCCCAGAAAGACCAGCCACGATATTTACCCGGCTCGCGCCGGGGTCATCACCCGTCGTCCCGCGCACGTCCCGCTGACCTGCAGCCGCACCCCACCGATCCGCCCGAATCCGGGGGCGGGCGCCTCCAGACAACCCGGAGTGATGTCATAACCACAGACCCGGGCGGCAAGGCGCGTCGGCGCGCCCTGCCAATCGCCGCCGGTGACCAGCAGGGTGCAGCCCTTGTTCCGGGCGCGGGCCACCACCGCCCGCGCCCGGGTAGGCGGCACCCGGCGCCCGCCCAGCCCCAGGACCACCAGGTCCATGCCGTCGACGAGCACGGCGGCCACCTCCACCGGATCGGTTCCGGGATCCGGTATCACCGCGAGCCGGCTCAGGTCCGCCCCCATCTCCGCGGCGGCCAGCAGCCCGATGTCCGGCTGGCCGACGATTGCGGCGTTGCCACCGGCCGCCGTGACGGCGGCCACCACGCTCAGCAGCAGCGACCGGGCACCGGAGAGCACCGCGACCGTTCCCCGCGGCACCGGGGCGGGCAGCAGGTCGGCCAGCCACGGCGGGAGGGCCAGCTGGGCCTCCGAGTCCGGCAGCAGGTCCCCGGCGGGCGCGGCGGCGGGCGACCCGGCTTTCTTCCCGGAGATGCTCGCCATCCGACGGCGAAGCGATTCGAGCTGTTCAGCGCGGGTTTCCTGGTGGGGACTGGAGGCAAAAGCCGCGGTCATGACAGCCTCCGATCACCAGCTTCCGGGGAGTGTATTCGAATGTATGTTCGATACATTTCGAAGTAAACACCCGCCCCCTGACAACCGTCAAGCGACGTGAGGGACAGTGTTATGCGATCGGTACTGGTGGGGCTGATGGGTGCGATGTGGCCGCATTTTCGCCGAAGGCTGGCTCTGGCCGGCTACTCCCATTCGATGGTGCCGGGCGGTTTGCTGGTGATGTCCAGCACCACGCGGTTGACCTCGGCCACCTCGTTGGTGATGCGGGTCGAGATGCGCTCCAGCACCTCGTAGGGAACCCGGGTCCAGTCGGCGGTCATGGCGTCCTCACTGGTCACCGGTCGCAGCACGATCGGGTGCCCGTAGGTGCGGTTGTCGCCCTGCACGCCGACCGAACGGACTTCGCCCAGCAGCACCACCGGGCACTGCCAGATCAGGGTGTCCAGGCCCGCCGCGGTCAGCTCCTCGCGCGCGATCGAGTCCGCGCGACGCAGGGTGTCCAACCGCGGCGCGGTGACCTCGCCGACGATCCGGATCCCCAGGCCGGGGCCCGGAAAGGGTTGGCGCGCAACGATTTCCTCCGGAAGGCCCAGCTCGCGCCCCACCGCGCGGACCTCGTCCTTGAACAGCAGCCGCAGCGGCTCGACGAGTTTGAACTTCAGGTCGTCGGGCAGGCCGCCGACGTTGTGGTGGCTCTTGATGTTCGCGGTGCCGCTGCCGCCGCCGGACTCCACCACGTCCGGATACAGCGTGCCCTGCACCAGGAAATCCACGTGAGAATCCCCGTCTCCCACAATGTCTCGCACCGCGCCCTCGAAGGCCCGGATGAACTGGCGGCCGATGATCTTGCGCTTGCCCTCGGGATTGGTCACGCCCGCCAGCGCGTCCAGGAAGGTGTCGGCGGCGTCGACGGTGACCAGGTTGGCCCCGGTGGCGGCCACGAAGTCGCGTTGCACCTGTGCGCGCTCCCCGGCGCGAAGCAGCCCGTGGTCGACGAAGACACAGGTCAACCGGTCACCGATGGCCCGCTGCACCAGCGCGGCGGCCACCGCGGAATCCACGCCGCCGGACAGTCCGCAGATCGCCCGGCCGTCACCGATCTGGGCGCGCACCTGCTCGATCAGCACGCCGGCGATGTTGGCCGCGGTCCAGTCCGCGCCCAGCCCGGCGAAGTCGTGCAGGAATCGGCTGAGCACCTGCTGCCCGTGCGGGGTGTGCATGACCTCGGGGTGGTACTGCACACCGGCCAGGCGGCGCTGCCGGTTCTCGAAGCCGGCCACCGCGGCACCGGAGCTGCTGGCCACCACCTCGAACCCGTCCGGTGCGGCCGTGACCGCGTCGCCGTGGCTCATCCATACCGGTTGCGAACTCGGCAGCCCCGAATGCAGTTCGCCGCCAATCACTTTCAGTTCGGTGCGGCCGTATTCACTGGTGCCGGTGTGTGCGACGGTCCCACCCAGCGCCTGCGCCATGGCCTGAAACCCGTAACAGATGCCGAACACCGGCACCCCGAGATCGAACAACGCCGGATCGATCTGGGGCGCGCCGTCCGCGTAGACACTGGACGGCCCGCCGGACAGCACCAGCGCCAGGGGGTCGCGGGCCTTGATCTCCTCGACCGTGGTGGTGTGCGGGATTACCTCGGAGAACACCCGCGCCTCGCGGACGCGACGTGCGATCAGCTGCGCATACTGCGCGCCGAAGTCCACGACGAGCACCGGTCGGGCCGGCGATCCGGACGCATCGGTTTCAAGAATTTCGGTGGGGTCGGCCACGCACGTGAGTCTAGTGGCTGCCCGCGTCGCCTCCGCCCCACCGGGCTACAGCGCAAACGCGCTGCGCACCGCGCCGACCGCCGGCGCGTCGCCGTGAAACTCGATTCGCCGCAGGGCGGCGTCGCGCTCGCCTTCGTCGGCCCCCAGCCGGGCGGTGACGAGATCCGCCGCCGTGGCCGTGATCGTCACCGCGGGCTCTCCACGCGCCGCGCCGAGCCGACCTTGCGTGACGGCGAATTCGAAACGGCGACCGTCGATCTCGACCCGGCAGGTCGTCTCCACTCCGGCGGCCCTACCCGACTGGAAGCCCAGCAGGATTCCGGCCAGAAAACCGTTGAGCGGGGACACCGGCCCATCGTCGATCGGGTCCAGGTGGTCCACCCCGAACCACGCGACGCTTTGCAGGATCGGCAGCACCCGTTGCCAGCCGAGATCGCTGAGGGTGTAGACGGTGCGACCGATCGGGGCCGGCAGGTCGCTGCGGTCAACGAGCCCGGCGTCCTGAAGCTCCTTGAGCCTTTCGGCGAGCAGATTGGTTGCGATACCGGGCAGTTCGGCCCGCAGGTCACCGTAGCGACGCACGCCGCCGACCAGCTCCCGGAGGATCAGCAAGGTCCACCGCTCACCCAGGACATCGAGGCCGCGGGCGATCGGACAGTTCTGGTTGTAGTTCCTGCGGGACGCCACCATGCCAGTCTACCTAGCGATAGACATATTTTTCAACTCACTACTTGATTTGTTTGTCTCTAAGATTTACTGTCTTGTCCATGCGCACCGAACCAGCCTTCCGGGATCACCCCATTGCCGCGCTCGCCGTCATCTGCCTCGGCGTCTTCGTGATCAGCGTCGACGCCACCATCGTCAACGTGGCGCTGCCCACGCTGTCACGTGAACTCGGCGCCGACACCGCCCAACTGCAATGGATCGTCGATGCCTACACCCTGGTGATGTCCGGCCTGCTGCTCTCGGCGGGCAGCCTGTCCGACCGCTACGGCAGGCGAGGCTGGCTGAATTCCGGGCTCGCGCTGTTCGCCGTCACCTCTGCGGTTGCGGCACAGACGAATTCGGCGGATGCATTGATCGCGGCGCGCGCGGCCATGGGAGTGGGCGCGGCGGTGATATTCCCGACCACCCTGGGACTGATCACCAACATCTTCACCGAACCCGTGCCGCGCGCCAAGGCAATAGGGCTGTGGGCGGCCATGGTCGGCGTCGGGGTGGCCGTGGGGCCGATCAGCGGCGGATGGCTGCTCGAACACTTCTGGTGGGGGTCCATCTTCATGGTGAACATTCCGGTCGCGGCGCTGGCCATCATCGGCGCCACGTTGTTCGTTCCGAGCTCGCGCGACCCCGCGGCACCCCGCGTCGACGTCCCCGGCTTGATCCTGTCCGCGACCGGGATCACCACGCTCGTCTACACGGTCATCGAAGCGCCCACCTGGGGATGGACCGATGGCCGGACCATGGCCGGATCCTCCCTCGCTGCAATCGTTCTCGTCGTGTTTGCGCGCTGGGAAAGGCGCAGCACCCACCCTATGCTCGACGTCTCGGTCTTTGTGAACCGCCGGTTCTCCGGCGGCAGCCTGGCGGTGACGGCGGGGTTCCTGACGCTGTTCGGCTTCATCTTCGTCATCACCCAGTACTTTCAATTCATCAAGGACTACACCGCCTTTGAGAGCGGTGTGCGATTGCTGCCGGTCGCCGCGTCGATCGCATTGGCCAGCGTCGCGGGCCCCCGGCTGGTGGAACGGATCGGCACCACCGCCGTCGTCGCCACCGGCCTGGCCGTGTTCGCCGCCGGCCTGGCCTGGGCGTCCACCGTCGACGCCGCCACGCCCTACACCCAGATCGCCGCACAGATGCTCCTGCTCGGCGGCGGCCTCGGCCTGACCTTTTCGCCGGCCACCGAGGCGATCATGGGATCGCTGTCCGCCGACAAAGCGGGCGTCGGCTCGGCCGTCAACGACACCACGCGCGAACTCGGTGGCACGCTCGGCGTGGCCATCGCCGGCAGCATCTTCGCCTCGGTGTACTCGGGCCACCTCGGTGCATCCGCACTGACAGGATTGCCCGCCGATGCCATGCGTCATTCGATGGCCCTGGCGCACACAGTGATTCAGCATCTACCCGCGCAGCAAGCCGGGTATGTGCGCACGGCGGTCGATCGCGCGTTCCTGGACGGGCTGAAGGTCAGCTCGCTGGTGTGCGCCGGCATCGCGCTGGGCGCGGCGATCGTCGTCGGCTGGCTCCTCCCAGCCAGGGAACCGGCGCGTCAACAGGAAAGGACACTCCGATGAGTAGTCGAGTATTGGTCACCGGCGCCACGGGCAAGATCGGCGGCGCGGTCGCCGCCCAACTGCTGGAAAGAGGCGTCACGACCAGAGCCATGGTGCACCGTGAGGACGCGCGCAGCGCCCGGTTGCGGGAGATGGGCGCCGAGGTCGTTATCGCCGATATGTTTGACATCCAACAGGTTACGGATGCGATGGCCGACGTCGACCGGTTGTACTTCAACCCGCCCTACCACCCGCATGCGCTCGACAGCGCGGTTGCCTTCGCGGTGGCCGCACGGCGCGCCGGCGTCGGAGCGGTGGTGGCGCTTGGCCAATGGTTGGCCAGCCCGGAGCATCCGTCGCTGATGACGAGGCAGGCCTGGCTGACCGACAAGTTGTTCGAGTTACTGCCCGACACGGCGCATGTGGCCGTCGATCCGGGCTACTTCGCCGACAACTACCTGCAACTGATCCCCATGGCCGCCCAGCTGGGAGTGTTGCCGACGCCGACCGGGGCGGGCCGAAACGCGCCGCCCTCCAACGAGGACATCGCCCGCGTCGCGGTGGGTGCCCTGCTCGACCCGCATCGTCACGACGGTTGCGCCTACCGTCCGACCGGACCAAAGATGTTGTCCGCCAGCGAGATCGCCGATGCGGTCGGCGAGGCGCTGGGCCGGCGCGTGCGCCATATCGACATTCCGCCGTGGATGTTCATGCGCGCCGTGCGCGTCAACGCGAAACGGCTCGGCGCCGATATGTTCTTCCAGTCCAGCCTGCGTCATTACCTGCCGGAGTACGCGCTGGGCGCTTGGGAGGTGGGCGGCCCCACGACGCACGTTCGTGACGTCGCAGGCGTCGACCCTGAGGACTTCGCGACGATCGCACGCCGCTATGTCACGGGCCCGCTAGCACGCCGCACCCCGGCCAATTTCGTCCGCGCAACGTGGGACTTCCTGCTCACCGGACTCGTACCGATGCACCGACTGGACAAGTTCGACCGCCTCCAACAGCATCCACAGCCGGCAAATCCCAGGTTCTCGGCCCAGTCCCCGGTGTGGCGAAATGCGCACACCGCGGCGGCCCAACCGGAAAGGGCGACAGCATGATGAACACGACACCATCCTCCGCCTGGAGCGGTAGCACCTACGTCCTCGGCCACGCCGACGCGGAAGTGCAGCGGCTGCTCCTACAGGCCAGGCTGTATGACGACTACACCGAGCACGCGCTGCGACTCGCCGGGCTACGCCCGGGCATGCGGGTGCTCGACATCGGCAGCGGTCCCGGCGACGTGTCGTTCGTCGCCGCCCGCCTGGTCGGCCCAGCCGGGACCGTTCTGGGGGTGGACGCCGCACCCGAGATGATCGAGCTGGCCGACGCCCGCGCCGACGAAAAGGGCTTGACGGGAGTGCATTTCATGCACTCCGCGATCGACGCGATCACGCTGGACGAACCCGTGGACGCCGTCATCGGCCGGCTGATCCTGATGCACCTGCCCGACCCCGCCGCCACGCTGCGCTATCTCAGCTCGTTCGTGAACCCGGGCGGCATCCTCGCATTCTCCGAGAACGACATCACCGCGGCGCACGGCGTTCCGGACACGCCGCTGTTCCGGCGGGTGACGGGCGGGATCGTTCGCGCCTTCGAGGCCATGGGGCTGAGCCCGCGGTTCGGCACCACGCTGCACACGATCTTCGCCGACGCCGGCCTGGGCGCGCCGCGGCTGACCCTCGGCACGCCGATCGGCACGGCCGCCGACACCGACATCCTGGCCTACCTCGCGGAAGTCTGGCGGCTGGTGTCCCCCATCGCCGAACAAGGGGGCTTCGCCATCGATGAGCTCGCCGACATCGACGATTTCGTGCCGCGATTCCGTCAGGAGGCGCAGGCGGTCAACGCCCTCATCGCCATGCCTCCCATCATCACCGCATGGGCTCGGGTGCAGAAATGAACGACACAATCCAAACCCAGTACTCGACCGGCCTGTCGCGGCGAAACATCGAGCGGGCGCTGGTCGCCGCCGGGAAAGACCTCGACCACCTGCAACCCGCCGACCTGGCGCCGCTGGAGGACTTCCACACCATGGGCCGCATCGCCACCGCCCAGTTGCTGGAGCTGGCCGGAATCACCGGCGAAAGCCGGGTCCTCGACGCGGGCAGCGGGATCGGCGGCACCACCCGCTACCTGGCCCACCACTACGGCGGTGCGGTCACCGCCGTCGACCTCACCGCCGAGTACTGCGACACCCACCGATGGCTCAATCACCTTGTCGGGCTCGATGATTCGATCACCGTCCGGCAGGGCGACGTCACTGCATTGCCGCTCCCCCACGGCTCCGTCGACGTGGTGGTCAGTCAGCACGTGCAGATGAACGTGGCCGACAAGGCGCAGCTGTACGGCGAGGCTCGCCGCGTGCTCCCGCCCGGCGGCCGCCTTGCGCTGTGGGACTTGACCATTGGCGACGGTCGCGCACTCGACTTCCCGTTGCCCTGGGCCGACGCACCCGCCAACAGTCATCTGGTAACCCCCGACGAGCTGCGCACCCTGGTCACCTCCGCGGGGTTCACGGTGCAGCACTGGAACGACCTCACCGAGACCGCGGGCTCGCTCATGCAGGCGTTGCTGGCGCAGCCGCCCCAACCACTGGGCCTGCACGCATTCGTCACCGACTTTGGCCGCAAGGCCGAAAACCTCAGCCGGGCGCTGGCCGATGGGAGATTGCGCGCGATCCAGGGCGTCGCGGCGGCGATCAACGGATGAACGCTTGGCGACATACATGGCGGCGTGGTGGAGTGGGTATCGGTTAACCAGCCCCGAAACTAGAGAGGACCGCCGGTGAGCTCAGCGCTGGGTCTGCCAGAGAAAGTGCGTGCCTGTCTGTTCGACCTCGACGGCGTGCTCACCGACACCGCCAGCGTGCACACCAAAGCCTGGAAGGCCATGTTCGACGCCTACCTGTCGGACCGGGCCAAACGCACCGGTGACAAGTTCGTCCCCTTCGACGAGGACGCGGATTACCGCGAATACGTCGACGGCAAGAAACGCGAGGACGGGGTCCGCTCGTTCTTGGAGAGCCGTGACATCCACCTGCCCGACGGCAGCCCCGACGATCCCGACGACGCCGAAACGGTCTACGGCCTGGGCAACCGCAAGAACGACATGTTCCAGAAGGTCCTGAAGGAGGACGGCGTCAAGGTCTTCGACGGTTCGCGCCGCTACCTCGAGGCCGTGTCGGCAGCGGGACTGGGCGCCGCCGTGGTGTCGTCGAGCGCCAACACCCGCGACGTTCTCGAGATCACCGGCCTAAACCGGTTCGTGCAGAAGCGGGTAGACGGCATCACCCTGCGTGACGAACACATCGCCGGCAAGCCCGCCCCCGACTCCTACCTGCGCGGGGCCCAGTTGCTCGACGTCCCCGCCGACGCGGCGGCGGTGTTCGAAGACGCGTTGTCCGGGGTGGCCGCGGGCCGGGCCGGTAACTTCGGTTTCGTGGTAGGTGTCGACCGGGTGGGCCAAGCCGAAGAGTTACGCAGTCACGGTGCCGACGTGGTGGTCAGCGACCTCGCCGAGCTGCTGCAGTCATGATCACCGACGAAGCCTTCCCCGTTGATCCATGGCACGTGCGCGAAACCCAGCTTGATCTGAACCTGCTGGCGCAATCGGAATCCCTGTTCACCCTGTCCAACGGGCACATTGGGCTGCGCGGCAACCTCGACGAGGGCGAGCCGTACGGCCTGCCCGGCACCTACCTGAACTCCTTCTACGAGAAGCGGCCGCTGCCCTACGCAGAGGCCGGCTACGGCTACCCGGAAGCCGGCCAGACGCTGATCGACGTCACCAACGGCAAGATCATCCGGCTGCTGGTCGAGGACGAGCCGTTCGATGTCCGCTATGGCAAATTGATCTCCCACGAACGGGTTCTCGACCTGCGCGCCGGCACGATGACCCGCAGGGCGCACTGGAGCTCGCCCGCAGGCAAGCAGGTCAAGGTGACCTCGACCCGGCTGGTATCACTGGCCCAGCGCGGTCTCGCCGCCATCGAGTACTGCGTGGAGGCGCTCGAGGAGTTCGTCCGGGTGACGGTGCAGTCCGAACTGGTCACCAATGAGGACCAGCCGGAAACCTCCGGCGACCCGCGGGTGTCGGCCATCCTGGAGAACCCGCTCGACGAGGTCGACCACGAACACACCGATACCGGTGCGGTTCTCATGCACCGGACCCGCAGCAGTGCGCTGATGGTCGCCGCCGGCATGGATCACGAGGTCGATGTTCCCGGACGCGTCGAGGTCAGCACCGATGCGCGTGCCGATCTGGCGCGAACCACGGTGATCTGTGGACTGCGCGCCGGACAGCGGCTACGCATCGTCAAATACTTGGCGTACGGCTGGTCGAGCATGCGCTCGCGTCCGGCACTGCGCGACCAGGTGGCCGCGGCGCTGCACAGCGGCCGTTACAGCGGGTGGCAGGGGTTGCTGGATGCGCAGCGGGCCTATCTCGACAACTTCTGGGATTGCGCCGACGTCGAGGTCGAGGGCGACCCGGAATCCCAGCAAGCCGTGCGGTTCGGGCTCTTCCACCTGCTGCAGGCCAGCGCTCGCGCCGAACGTCGCGCGATCGCCGCCAAGGGGTTGACCGGTACCGGCTACGACGGCCACGCCTTTTGGGACACCGAGGGCTATGTGTTGCCGGTGCTGACCTACACGGCGCCGCACACGGTGGCCGACGCGCTGCGGTGGCGGGCGTCCACCCTGGATTTGGCCAGGGAGCGGGCGGCCGAATTGGGCCTGGAGGGCGCCGCGTTCCCCTGGCGCACCATCCGCGGGCAGGAATGCTCGGCCTACTGGCCGGCCGGCACGGCGGCCTTCCACATCAACGCAGACATCGCGATGGCCTTCGAGCGCTACCGCGTCGTCACGGGAGACGACGACTTGGAAGCCGATTGCGGCGTGGAGGTTCTGGTCGAGACCGCCCGGCTCTGGGTGTCGCTCGGGCATCACGACCGCCATGGCGTCTGGCATCTGGACGGCGTGACCGGCCCCGACGAGTACACCGCGATCGTGCGCGACAACGTCTTCACCAATCTGATGGCCGCGCACAATCTGCGTATCGCCGCCGAGGCCTGCAATCGGCACCCCGAGGTGGCAAAGGCGATGGGGGTGACCACCGAGGAGCAGGCCGCCTGGCGCGATGCGGCCGATCGTGCCAACATCCCCTACGACGACGGCCTGGGGGTCCATCAGCAGTGTGAAGGCTTCACCACGTTGGCGGAGTGGGACTTTAAGGAGAACCACGCCTACCCGTTGCTGCTGCACGACCCATACGTGCGCCTGTACCCCGCGCAGGTGATCAAGCAGGCCGACCTGGTGCTGGCGATGCATTGGCAGAGCCACGCATTCACGCCCGAAGAGAAGGCCCGCAACGTCGACTACTACGAACCGCGCATGGTGCGCGACTCGTCGCTGTCGGCCTGTACGCAGGCGGTGATGTGCGCCGAGGTCGGGCATCTGGAGCTGGCCCACGACTACGCGTACGAGGCCGCCCTGATCGATCTGCGCGACCTGCACCACAACACCCGCGACGGCCTGCACATGGCCTCGTTGGCCGGCGCCTGGACGGCGCTGGTGGCCGGGTTCGGCGGCCTGCGCGACGACGAGGGCATCCTGTCGCTGGATCCCCAACTGCCCGACGGCATTTCGCGGCTACGGTTCCGGCTGCGGTGGCGGGACTTCCGGGTCACCGTCGACGTCAACCACGACGAGGTCACCTACACGCTGCGCGATGGACCCGGGGGCGAGCTGACAATCCGGCATTCGGGCGACGAGCTGGTGCTGAGCACTGACTCACCGACAACCATCGAGGTGCGTCCGCGCAAACCTTTACTGTCGCCACCGCGCCAACCGGCGGGTCGCGAACCGCTGCACCGCCGGGCCTTGATCGCGGAATCCGCTCAGAATCAGTGAGGGTCGGCGGGCCCGAGAATCCGCTGAACCTCGGCGCCGACCGCCTCGCGTATCTCGTCATCCGTCAGGTCTTCGATCCCTGTGGCAGAGCGCAGGATTGGCGCGAACAGCCGCCAACCGAATTGCAGGGCAAGGGCATTGGCGACCGCGAGCCGGGCCTTGACCTCGTCGTCGTACAGCGGCCGCACCCCGTCGAGCAGCGTCGCGATGTTGGGAAAGCGCTTCTGTAGCTGGCCGGCCGGATAGCCGTCGAGGACGGTGCGGGCCATCACCCGCATCTGCCGGTCCAGGGAACTCTGCAGCACCGCCGCCGGCGCATCGGTGCCCAGCAGTGCGCTCAGGTCGGCGCCGAGGTGGTCGAGCACCGCGCCGACCAATTGCTCCTTGGTGCCGAAGTGGCGGAACACCAGTCCGTGGTTGACGTTGGATCGCGCGGCGATGTCGCGGATGGACGTCGCGGCCGGACCGCGCTCGGCGAACAGGTCGGTGGCGGCCTCCAGGATCGCCGCGGCCACTTCCGCGCGCCCGGTGGGCACTTTCCCGCGGCCCGTTGCGGAAGTTGTAGTCATCTGACTACACTACCAAATGTAGTCAGTTGACTACACCCGTTTTGAGCCAAGGAAGATGAAAATGACAGGTCAGATAACCGTCACCAAGCTGGGCAGCCGGATCGGCGCGCGGGTGGACGGGGTCCGCCTCGGCGGCGACCTCGACGAGGACGCGGTCGAGAAGATTCGCCGGGCGCTGTTGGCCCACCGGGTGATCTTCTTCCGTCACCAGCACCACCTCGACGACGAGCAGCAGCTCGCGTTCGCCGAGCTGCTGGGCACGCCGATCGGCCACCCGGCCGCCGGCGCGCTGGCCGGCAGGCACGTCCCGGTAATCACCCCGATCGACTCCGAATACGGCAAGGCGAACCGCTGGCACACCGACGTGACGTTCGCCGCCAACTATCCGGCGGCGTCGATCCTGCGCGCGGTCACGCTGCCGACGTATGGCGGATCGACGCTGTGGGCGTCGACCGTGGCGGCCTATGACCACCTGCCCGAGCCGCTCAAATGTCTGGTGGAAAACCTCTGGGCCCTGCACACCAACCGCTACGACTACGTGGCGGGCGAAGCGTCGGGGGCGATGAGCGACACGCAGCGGTCGTTTCGGCAGGCGTTTGAAAAGCCGGACTTTCGCACCGAGCATCCCGTGGTGCGGGTGCATCCGGAGACCGGTGAGCGCACCCTGCTGGCCGGTGACTTCGTGCGCGGCTTCGTCGGCCTGGACAGCCACGAGTCCAGCGCCCTGCTGGAACTGCTGCAGCGCCGAATCACCTTGCCGGAGAACACCATTTGCTGGAACTGGGCCCACGGTGACGTCGCGATCTGGGACAACCGCGCAACCCAGCACCGGGCGATCGACGACTACGACGACCAGCCCCGGCTGATGCACCGCATCACCCTGATGGGCGACGTGCCGGTCAATGTGCGCGGCGAGCGCAGCCGGGTGGTCAGCGGCGCACCGCTGGGGGCGCTCGCGAGCTAACTGGCGTCGGCGGTGGAGCTTATGTGATTGCTCGGCAACCAGCGCAGCGCGCCGGGCGCCTCGGCCGGCACCACGGGCGCCTTGGGCGCGATCGGCTCCAGCCGGCGATACGGCTCGCCCTGCATCGGGCGCTGGTCGTTCTCGCCGATGTTCGGCCACAACGAGGCGGCCCGCTCGGCCTGGGCGGTAATTGACAACGAGGGGTTGACGCCCAGGTTCGCCGAGATCGCCGCGCCGTCGACCACGAACAGCGTCGGGTAGCCGTAGACCCGGTGGTAGGGGTCGATGACGCCGTGGTCGGCGTTGTCACCGATCACCGCACCGCCGAGGAAATGCGCGGTCAGCGGCATATTGAACAGTTCGCCCCAAGTTCCGCCGGCCACGGCGTCGATCTTTTCGGCGATGCGACGGGTGACCTGGTTGCCGACCGGTATCCAGCTCGGGTTCGGCTCGCCGTGTCCCTGCTTGCTGGTGTACCAGCGGATGCCCAGCTTGCCGCGCTTGGTGTAGGTGGTGATGGAATTGTCCAGGTGCTGCATGACCAGGGCGATCAGCGTGCGTTCGCTCCACTGGCGGGTGTTGAGCAACCGCATCATGCGACGCGGATCGTCGCGAGCCTGGTCCAACAGCTGCTTCCAGCGCGGCACGTCGGTGCCCTCGGGGCCGGTCCCGTCGGTCATCAGCGTCTGCAGCAGCCCCATCGCGTTGGAGCCCTTGGCGTAACGGACGGGTTCTATGTGGGTGTCGGACGTCGGGTGGATCGACGACGTGATCGCCACCCCGTGCGTCAGGTCGAGGTTCGGGTCGACCTCGAGCTTCCCGGCGCCGACGATGGACTCGGAGTTGGTGCGGGTCAGCACGCCGAGCCGGTCGGATAGGCGCGGCAGCTTGCCCCGGTCGCGCATGTTGAACAGCAGATGCTGCGTCCCCCACGTGCCAGCGGCCAGGATGAGGTGCTCGGCGGTGTAGGTGCGCCGGTCGCGGCGCAGCCAGCTGCCGGTGCGGACGGTACGCACCTCCCACATCCCGTCGGGACGCTGCTCGAACCCCTTCACCGTGGTCATCGGAACCACCTCTGCACCGTTCGCTTCCGCGAGGCCCAGATAGTTCTTCACCAGGGTGTTTTTGGCGCCATACCGGCAGCCCGTCATGCAACCGCCGCACTCCAGGCATCCAGTGCGCTCCGGCCCCGCGCCCCCGAAGTACGGGTCGGGCACGGTCTTGCCCGGAGTCTTGGTGCCGTCGGGGCCGAAGAACACCCCGACCGGCGTCGGCACGAAGGTGTCTCCGCAACCCATGTCGTCGGCCACCTCTTTGACGATCCGGTCGGCGTCGGTGAAGGTCGGGTTCTCCACCACTCCGAGCATCCGCTTGGCCTGCTCGTAGTGCGGCATCAGCTCGTCGCGCCAGTCGGTGATGTGCTTCCACTGCGGATCGTTGAAGAACGGGTCCGGCGGGACGTACAGCGTGTTGGCGTAGTTCAGCGAACCGCCACCCACCCCGGCGCCGGCCAGGATCAACACATTCTTCAGCGGATGGATGCGCTGGATGCCGTAGCAACCCAGCTTCGGCGCCCACAAAAACTTACGCAGATCCCAGGACGTCTCGGCGAAATCCTCGTCGGAGTACCGCCGCCCGGCCTCCAATACGCCGACGCGGTAGCCCTTTTCGGTCAGGCGCAGCGCGCTGACGCTTCCCCCGAAACCCGAACCGATGATCAGCACGTCGTAATCCGGCTTCATCGCACCAGTATGGCCGTACCCACGGGTAACAAGCCAACTGCCTCCGGGTTAGCTGCCCACGGTCAGGCCGACCTTCTGGAACTCCTTGAGGTCGCAATAGCCGGCCTTGGCCATCGACCGGCGCAGCCCGCCGACCAGGTTGAGGCTGCCGAACGGGTCGTCGGACGGGCCGTTGAGCACCTGGTGCAGCGGCGGGCGCTCCCCGACGGCGATCTGCAGCAGGGCGCCGCGCGGCAGCGACGGGTGTGCCGCGGCGGCCGGCCAGAACCATCCCTCGCCCATCGCTTCGGCGGACTCGGCGAGCGGCGTGCCCAGCACCACCGCGTCGGCGCCGCAGGCGATCGCCTTCGCCAGCTCGCCGGAGGTGTGGATGTCGCCATCGGCCAGCACGTGCACGTAGCGGCCGCCGGTCTCGTCGAGGTACTCGCGCCGCGCGGCGGCGGCGTCGGCGATCGCGGTGGCCATCGGCACGCTGATGCCCAGCACCTCGTCGCTGGTGGTCACTCCCCTCGTGGCGCCGTAGCCGACGATGACGCCGGCGGCACCGGTGCGCATCAGGTGCAGCGCGGTGCGGTGGTCTTGGACGCCGCCGGCGACCACCGGCACGTCGAGCTCGGAGATGAAGGTCTTGAGATTGAGCGGTTCCCCGTCGCTGGCCACCCGCTCGGCCGAGACGATGGTGCCCTGGATGACCAGCAGGTCGATGCCGGCCTGCACCAGCACCGGCGTCAGCGCCTGGGCGTTCTGCGGGCTGACCCGCACGGCGGTGGTGACCCCGGCCTCCCGGATCCGGGCGACCGCGGAGCCCAGCAGGTCCGGGTTGAGCGGGGCCGCGTGGAACTCCTGCAGCAGCCGGATCGCCGCCGACGGCTCGGGCTCCTTGCTGGCGGCCTCGACCAACTGCGCGATCTTGGACTCGACGTCGGCGTGCCGCCCGATCAGCCCCTCGCCGTTGAGCACGCCCAGGCCGCCGAGCTTGCCGAGCTCGATCGCGAACTCCGGCGACACCAGGGCATCGGTCGGATGCGCCAGCACCGGGATCTCGAACCGATAGGCGTCCAGCTGCCAGGCGGTCGACACGTCCTGCGACGAGCGGGTGCGCCGGGAGGCCACGATGCTGACTTCGCTCAGTTCATAGCTGCGACGGGCGACGCGGCCCATCCCGATCTCGACCATCTGGGCCTCAGCGTGCGTAGTAGTTGGGGGCTTCGACCGTCATGGCGACGTCGTGCGGGTGGCTTTCCCTCAAGCCCGCCGCGGTGATCCGGACGAACTGCGCCTGTTGCAGCGCCTCGATGCTCGGCGAACCGGTGTAGCCCATCGCCGCGCGCAGGCCGCCGGTCAGCTGGTGGATCACCGAGGACAGCGGGCCGCGGAAGGGCACCCGGCCCTCGATGCCCTCCGGCACCAGCTTGTCTTCCGAGAGCGCATCGTCGGCGAAGTAGCGGTCCTTGGAGTACGACTTTCCGCTGCCCGACCCCCGGCCCGCCATGGCTCCCAGCGATCCCATCCCGCGGTAGCTCTTGAACTGCTTGCCGTTGACGAAGATCAGCTCGCCGGGGGCCTCGGCAGTGCCCGCCAGCAGCGAGCCCAGCATGGCCGTCGAGGCACCGGCGGCCAGCGCCTTGGCGATGTCGCCGGAGTACTGCAGCCCGCCGTCGGCGATCACCGGCACGCCCGCCGGGCCGCAGGCCGCGACCGCCTCCAGAATCGCCGTGATCTGTGGTGCTCCGACGCCCGCCACCACCCGGGTGGTGCAGATCGAGCCGGGCCCGACGCCCACCTTCACCGCGTCGGCGCCGGCGGCGACCAGGGCCGCGGCCGCCGAACGGGTGGCGACGTTGCCGCCGATCACCTCGACCTTCTCACCCACCTCGGCCTTGAGCTTGCCGACCATGTCGAGCACCAGCCGGTTGTGCGCGTGCGCGGTGTCCACGATCAGCACATCCACCCCGGCGTCGACCAGCATCATGGCGCGCACCCAGGCGTCGCCGCCGACGCCGACGGCGGCGCCGACCAGCAGCCTGCCGTCGCTGTCCTTGGTGGCCAGCGGGTGTTGCTCGGTCTTGACGAAGTCCTTGACGGTGATCAGACCGGTCAGCCGGCCGTGGCCGTCGACGATGGGCAGCTTCTCGATCTTGTTGCGGCGCAACAGGCCCAGCGCCGCGTCGGCAGACACGCCCTCCTGCGCGGTGATCAGCGGGGCCTTGGTCATCACCTCGGCGACCTTCTTGGTCTGGTCGACCTCGAACCGCATGTCGCGGTTGGTGATGATGCCGACCAGCGCGCCCGCTTCGTCGACCACCGGCAGGCCGGAGATCCGGAACCGCGCGCACATCGCGTCGACCTGGGCCAGGGTGTTGTCCGGGCGGCAGGTGACGGGGTCGGTGACCATGCCGGCCTCCGAGCGCTTGACCGTCTCGACCTGGCCGGCCTGTTCGGCGACCGGCAGGTTGCGGTGCAGCACACCCATGCCGCCGGCCCGCGCCATCGCGATCGCCATCCGCGACTCGGTGACCGTGTCCATCGCCGAACTCACCAGCGGCACTTTGAGCCTGATCTTCTTGGTGAGCTGGCTGGAAGTATCCGCGCTTGCGGGGACGACGTCGGAGGCCGCGGGCAGCAGCAGCACGTCGTCGAAGGTCAGCCCGAGCATGGCGATCTTGTGCGGGTTGTCGCCTCCGGTGGGCACCGGGTCGTCGACCAGACCACCCACCCGCACATACGCACTGCCGACGAGGTCAGAGCTGTCTTCCAGGTGGGACGTGCCACGGGTCATCAGTGGGGCCCTCCATACGATGCGGCGTGAGAAACCCATCCTATCGGCTCGACTCCCGCTGTCGTTCCCTTGCTCGGGCGCGCCGCGCGCACTAAACGGCGCGGCGCGGCGGGCTGCGTCCCTGCTGGCGTTATCCGGGGCGGGCTGCGTAGGCTAGAGGGCGTGCGCGACCACCTCCCACCGGGTTTGCCGCCCGACCCTTTCGCCGACGACCCCTGTGATCCGTCGGCGGCACTGGAAGCCGTCGAGCCGGGCCAGCCCCTGGATCAGCAAGAGCGGATGGCCGTCGAGGCCGACCTCGCCGATCTGGCCGTGTACGAAGCGCTGCTGGCGCACAAGGGTATTCGCGGACTCGTGGTGTGCTGCGACGAATGTCAGCAGGATCACTACCACGACTGGGACATGCTGCGGGCCAACCTGCTGCAGCTGCTGATCGACGGCACCGTGCGTCCGCACGAGCCCGCCTATGACCCCGAGCCGGATGCCTACGTCACGTGGGATTACTGCCGGGGCTACGCCGACGCCTCGCTCAACGAAGCGACGTCGGACGCCGACGGTTTCCACCGCCGGCACTGATTCACTGATTCGGAGTCAACGGCGCCACCGGGGGTGGCTTCTGGCCGTGATGGTGATGCTTGCCCACTGATGGACTCGGCGGGCTGAGCGGCGCCGGTGTCGCGTCCATCGACGGCGCGACCGAGGCGGCGGGCGGCGCCGCCGGAATCGCGGTGGCCGGCCCGGGTGACGCCGCCGGCGGCGGAGCGACCGGCAACGTGGCGTTCGGGTCGCGCGCATCGACCTTGGCGTTCAACAGCTTCAGCTGATTCATCAGGTCTTGTTTGCTGGCCGGGTCGTCGATCGACTGTACCAGGCTGCTCACCTCGGTCAGCTGATTCTTGGCCTGGTCCCACTGACCCCGGTCGATCGATTCCTGGACCTTGGCCAGGTCGGCCTTGGCGGCCAGCATCTCCTGGCTTCCGTGCACCTGGGGCTGATCGAAGAACATCGCGTGCAGCCCGTACAGGGTGCCGCCCGGCCGGGCCTCGACCACCATGGCGCCGAATCCACTGAGCACCATCAGCGTCGCGGCGACCGAACCGACGACGGCCAGGCCACGGTGGCTGCCGCGCCGGCGCTCGGCCAATCCGGCGCGCAACGCGTGGACGGCCTCTTCGGGCGTCACCAGCGCGCTGGCCGGCGGCCACCTCAGGTTGTCGCGCCAGTCCTCCAGCAGGTCGGTCAGCACATCGACGTCGGGGTCCTCGACATCCACCGACCGGCGCTGGGCGAGCGCATCGAGCAGCAGGTCGGTGCGGGCGAATTCATCCATGGGTTCAGGCACAGTCACCTGCCGCAATCATTTCGGACTTCAGCCGCGACAGCGCGCGGTGCTGGGCGACTCGGACCGCCCCGGTGGTACTGCCGACCGCCGCGGCGGTCTCCTCGGCGGACAGTCCGACGACGACGCGCAGGATCAAAATCTCGCGCTGCTTGGCGGGCAGGATCTCGAGCAGTTCGCTCATCCGGCTCACCGAATCGGCTTCAATCGCAAGCTGTTCGGGTCCCGCATCGTTCGACCAACGGTCGGGAATCGTCTCGGTGGGATAGGCGAGGTCGCGTCCGGCGGCCCGGTGGGCGTCGGCGACCTTGTGGGCCGCGATGCCGTACAGGAAGGCCAGGAAGGGACGCCCGCGATCGCGATAACGCGGCAGCGCCGTAATAGTCGCCAAGCACACCTCCTGCGCCACGTCATCGGCTGACAGGCCACCCCGATCGACGTTGCCGACACGCGCTCGGCAATATCGCACGACGATCGGACGGATGGTCTCCAGCACCTCCCTCAATGCGTTGTGGTCTCCGGTGACGGCTTGGGCGACCACAGCGTCGAGACGTTCCCCTGCTGGAATTGTCATCGACGGTGATATCTCCAACGTTACGAAGCGGACACATCGCGGGCCAACCGGGCTAACTAACGAAATGACAATAACGGGCGGAGGGCCGTTTCAGGCGGAACGCCACGTTCCACCGGCGCGCCGCACCTGGCCTGCGCAGACATCTCGGATTTCGTGCAGCTGATGTGGGCGAAACGTGACACTTTCGATATCGATCAGCAAGCAGGCCAGCGCCCAACGAAGTGGTAGCAGCCCTAATTCGCCGGTGGTCGCCAGTGCGGCGTCGGCGACCGTGCGGGCGCGCTCGACGTTGCCCGCGCAGCACAGCGCGGCGGCCAGCACCACGTCGCTTTTGACCCGGTGCCGTGGCGACGCGACGGCCGTGGCCGCCGCCAGCTCGACGCCTTCGCCGGCATGCCGGACGGCGGTGTCGCCGTCGCCCCGGGCCATCGCGAGTTCGGCGGCCACCCAGCGCCGGCGCACCGGCAGCCGGTCGGGCACCGCGGATTTCGGCGATGCCAGCAGGGGGTCGGCGCGCTCCAGGAGCGTCGCCGCGGCCGCGAAACGCCCGACGCCCAACGCGTCGGCGGCCAGGCCGATGAGGGCGTCGGCGCCTGCCTCGGGGTCGTCGCCGGCCAGCGCCAGGGCACGCCCGTCCCAGCCACGGGCCACGGTGTGCCAACCGAGTTGGCGCAGGAACGACCCGTGGGTGCTCATGCCCAACGACACCAGCCGCCCGGCCGGCGCGCTGCGCCGCAGCACCGCGAGGTCGCGGAACGCGGCGCCGTAGCGACCCTGTCCCCCGGCCGCTACGGCGCGCAGCCACAGTTGGGTCGGCGTCGTCGCCGACGGCAGCGGCCAGTCTCCGGGCCGATCCCCGAAGGCGGCGTCGGCCAGCTGCCGTCCAATCAACGAAGTGTGACGAGTTTCAATCACAATGATGTAGTAAACAGTTTGTGGTCTTCATGTTACCGAATCGTTAATCACTATAGCCCATGGATAAATTCGCCTTATCCCCCTCCCGCGCGCTGAGCTGGGAAATCTCGTTTCGGCCAACTGCCTGGTAGCACGGCATGGGCTTGGCAATTTCATTTGAGGTGAACGTAAAGTTAATTCTGCTCCAACGAGCATATATTTTGTCGGGCTAAGTGGCTATTGACGGAAATTCACCGTCCGCCCTAACGTCTACGCATGACGGGTAGTCATCGGTGACCCCACTCCACTTAATTTAAGTTGCACCCAACCGCTTTCACGAACCTGACCTCGAGCGAGCGGTGCAGAGAGGGAATGAACCAATGCCACAGCCGGAACAGCTACCTGGTCCCAACGCCGACATCTGGAATTGGCAACTGCAGGGCTTGTGCCGCGGCGTTGACTCATCGATGTTCTTTCACCCCGACGGCGAGCGTGGCCGGGCCCGGATGCAGCGCGAGCAGCGCGCAAAGGACATGTGCCGGCAGTGCCCGGTGATCCAGGAGTGCCGCTCGCACGCCCTCGAAGTCGGGGAGCCCTACGGAGTTTGGGGCGGCCTGTCGGAGTCCGAGCGCGACCTGCTGCTCAAGGGTGACATCGGGCGCGGCCGCACCATCCGTCGCTCGGCCTAGCCGGCCGCCCCCTCCGGGGTGAACGATCCACGGCGCCGATCCGTGTCCTCATCATGGACTAGGCCAGCCGGGTCGCGGTCCTAGTCGACGCGGCGTCGAGTCCGTTGCGTCACGCCGGCTCCCGCATACACCGGAGGGGCGCCGTGGCGAATCGGTGGGAGCATTTCGACAATCGAATCCGCGCTACCGGGCTTGCGGCGCGGACGATTCTGGGACGACAGGCGTGGCTGGATCGGCCGAGCTATCGGCTCGAGCACGCATTGACCTTCGCGTTCGCGGCCATGGGCCGTCACCGCGATCGGGTCGGCAACGCACTGCACGGCACCTGGCTCGGCCATCCGTTGCACCCGGCGCTGACCTCGGTGCCGACTGGCGCGGTGGCGACGACGCTCGTCATGGATGCGGCCGGCACGCTGGCTGGGAGGGACGCCCGGCTGCGGGACGGATCGAGGTTCGCGCTGGGCGTCGCGCTCGCGGGAAGCGTCGGCGCGGCCGTCACCGGCGTGACGGATTGGCAGCACACCCATGAGCAGTCGCGTCGGATCGGGCTCGTCCATGGCGCGCTCAACGCGATCGCAACCGGGCTGTATGCGGCGTCGTGGTGGGATCGGCGCCGCGGCCGCCACCGGCGCGGGATGGCGTGCAGCGCGCTGGGCTATGCCCTCACCCTCGGCAGCGGCTACCTCGGTGGCGCCCTGGTGTTCGGCGCGGGCACCGGCGTGGACCGGTCCGGCGCCCGGCTGGGGGGCGACCGCTGGATGCCGGTAGTACCCGCCGCCGCGCTGGACGGCCGGCCGCAGCGGGTCGCGGTCGACGGCGTCGGCGTCGTCCTCTATCGCACCGACGGTCGGGTGATCGCGGTCGGCGAGCACTGCCCGCACCTCGGCGCACCGATGAGTGACGGGTGGATCGACCGCGGCCGAATCGTATGCCCATGGCATGGTTCCAGATTCGCGTGCGGATCGGGTGACGTGCTGCGCGGACCGGCGACCGCGCCCCTGCCGAGCTATCCGGTGCGGATTCGCGACGGGCTCGTCGAAGTGCACGGAGTGGCGAAATGAACGCCTACGAGGTGCTTTTCGAGCATCACAACGCGCTACGCGGTCTCTGCGCGAAGATCACCGACATGCCCCCGGACAGCGCCGAGCGGCAGGACACGCTCGACGAATTGTTGATCGAGCTGGACATCCACATGCGCATCGAGGACGACTTGTTCTACCCGGCGGTGGCGGAAGCCAGCACGTTGGTCGCCATCGCCCATGCGGAGCACAGGCAGGTGTGGGATCAGCTGGCGGTGCTGTTGCGCACGTCGCCCGCGGCGCCGCAATACGCCGACGAATGGCGCTCGTTCGTCACGGTCCTGGACGCCCACGCCAGTGAAGAGGAGCGCGACTTGTGCCCGGCCCCAATAGATTTGAGCGAGGATATGCTCGACGCGCTGGGCAACCGGATGCTCGAGCGCATGATCCAGTTGCATCGATCTCCCATCAACAGGTTTCGTGTCCGCAGTCGCAAGACCTTGCTGAGTTGCCTCGGGACGTAGGCGCGGTCGGCCGTCGCGCCCAGGATTTCGTTTCGGCGGAGGCCAATGTGGGTAGGCACCGCAAATGAACAAGGCCGCATGCTTTGCGGTCGCGGCGCTGACCGCGACCGTCGCGCCGTTAGCCGCATGCTCGAACCAGCAAACCAGCCAGCCCAACACCTCGCCGCTGACCAGCTCGACGCCTGGGGCCGAGAGGCTGACCACTCAACTGAAGACGGCTGACGGCAGTCCGGTCGCCAACGCCACCTTCGAATTCGCCAACGGCTACGCCACGGTGACCGTAGAGGCCGGCCCGAACCAGGTGCTCAGCCCCGGCTTCCACGGACTGCAAATCCACGCGGTGGGCAAGTGCGAGGCCAATTCGGCTGCCCCGAACGGGAACTCGACCGGAGACTTCGACTCCGCCGGCAGCGTCTATCAGGCGCCCAATCACACGAGTTACCCCGCGAGCGGCGACCTGACCGCCTTGCAGGTGCGCTCCGACGGCTCGGCGAAACTGGTCACCACCAGTAACGCGTTCACCTCCGCCGACTTGAGGAACAGCTCGGGCACGGCGTTGATCATCCACCAGACCGCGGACAATCTGGGCAGCACCGCCTCCACCGCTGATTCCGGCAAGCGGTTGGCATGCGGGGTGATCGCGGCGTCCTCGTCGACGACCTCGTCGACCACCAGCGTCACGACCAGCACCACCACCACCGTCGTGCCGCCGGCGTCCACCAGCACGAGCACCAGCACCGTGACGGTCACCAGCACCCCGACCACGACGTCCGTGCCGACCACCACCGTGACGACGCCGCCCTACTATCCGCCGGGGCGCTGACGCGCAAGCCACCATGAAAGGCCATGCTCGCAATCACCCGATAACGACCATTTCAAGACGCGCCCGGCCGGGCGGCCCCTAATGTGCTGTCATGCAGATTGTGCTGTTCAAGCTCGGGTTGGTGCTCTTCATGCTCGGGCTGTTCACCGGGTTCGCCCTTCCCGCGGTCAAGAACGCGCGCATGGCGCTGTCCAGCCATCTCGAGGCGGTCCTCAACGGCATGTTTCTGGTGCTGCTCGGCCTGCTTTGGCCTCACGTCCACCTGCCCGACGCCTGGGGAGTCGCGGCGGTCGCACTGGTCGTCTACGCCGGCTACGCGAACTGGTTGGCGACGCTGCTCGCGGCGGCCTGGGGCGCCGGACGCAAACTCGCGCCGATCGCGGCGGGCGACCATGCGGCGTCAGCGCCGAAGGAAAGGATCGTCGGCTTCCTGCTGGTATCCCTGGCGCCGTGCATCGTGGTGGGCGTCGGCATCGTCATCGCGGGGCTGTGACGACGCGCTACGGCGCGTGTACGTTCGGCGTGCGGACATGTTCGGGACGGAAACCGCGCCCGACCAAGCTCGGCGGAATCGCCTGCAGCGGACCGAAACCCACGATCTTGGGGACGTAACGTTCCTTCCGGCGTCATGAGACGGAGGCATCTTCCTCAGCGGCTGCGGTCAGCTGAGCAATGGCTATGTCGAATGGCGTGGGGCTACGCAGGACCCGGCCGAGCACGAGCGCTCCTTCCACGCTGGCCCACACGCTGGTTGCCAGCTGCACGGCCCTGTCCTGGGTTAGGCCTTTCTCGATGAGCCGTGCGGCCAGCGTGGTGATCAAATCCTGGAAGGCACGCCGCGTCGCGTCGCGCAGTTGCTCGGAGGCCGACGTCGACTCGATGACGATGGGAGCGACCGCGCACCCCTCGCGGTAGTCGCTTGAGACCAGTTCGTCGCGCTCGCGGCCGACGAATGCCGCGATCAGTTCCGCCGCGGTGCGGGTGGTGGCCGCCGCACGGTTGATGTCTTGGATGCGGTCGGAGGCGTGCAGGAGGATGACCTCGGTGGCGAGCTCCTCCTTGCCGCCGGGGAAGTGAAAGTAGATCGACCCGCGCGGTGCGGAGCTCTCGGTGACGACGTCCGACAGGGCAGTGCCGAGATAGCCGTGTTCGCGGAACAGGCGGCGTGCGGCCTCGACCATCCGCTTCTTACTGTCGGTCTTCCTTGGCATGTCGTCCATCATACATAGTTCTTGCATTTGATCGAATCCCGCAGTAGCATCGCTGTCAGTAGTAAGTATGTCGCCCGACATAGTATAGACATCACCCGGAGCCCAGCTCCGAAGTTCGGAAGGAAACCCCATGCCCGTCTACCAGTGCTACAGCCCGAAGGGTCTACTGACCCAGTCCGCAAAGGCCAAGATCGCCGAAGGAATGACCACCATGTACTGCGAGGCCACCGGGGCGCCGCCGGCATGGGTTAAAGTCCTGTTCCACGAGATGCCCGACGGCGAGTGCTTCGCGGCCGGCAAACCGGCGACGCAATCGTTGATTCTGGGCATCACCCGCCACGGGCGTGACCTCGAAACGCGTCAAGCAATGGTGCGTCAGCTCGCCCAGATCTGGACGCGTAATTCAGGCCAGCCGGAAGCCGACCTGTGGATCTCGGTGAGCGAAGTCGATTACACGAATGTCATGGACGCCGGGTTGTTCATTCCGGAGCCCGGCCACGAGCGCGAATGGTTCGAAGAGAACCAGACCAGGCTGGCCGAATTGGGAATCATCGCAGCCTGACAAGCACTGCCTTCCAAGATGTTTCGCTAAGCCACCCACACCTAGGAGAAACCATGACCAGATCACTGCACCCAACGATCGAGACGGTCTCGCATCAGGTCGACCGGTTGACGATCCGGATCGACGACACCTTCGACGGGTTCAGGCATCGCTATGAGCAAGCGGTGCCCGAGTTCCAGAGCCAACGATTCGACTCCCTCGTCAAAGGCGGCGTCGACTGGCAGACCGTTCTAGAGGCCACCGCAGCGAACGCGCCGCACGACTTCATCCTCTACTGGTCGCACGACTTCTCGTCGCTGATGGGGCTGGCGGGAGACCGTGGCCGTTGCGTCGAATACCTGATGGGCAACCACACCATCGCGCAGAAGATGTACCGCTACAACCCGGCCATTCTGCTCTATGCACCCTTACGCACCGCCATTGTCGAAGACGCCGACGGCGTTACGTGGTTCACTGTGGACCAACCCAGCACCCGGTTCGGCAGCTTCGACATACCCCAAATCGCCGAAGTGGGAATCGAATTGGATCACAAGCTTGCCGCCTTGCTGGAGCACCTCGGCGCTCCCGTCCCGGCCGCGCTCACCGCGACGCAATAGCCATCACCTGGATTGCGCTCTTTTGACCCGGATTCCCCATGCCCGCGTTCAAGAACCCGCGCATGGCGCCGTCCAGCCACCTAGGGGCGCTCTTGGGCCTAATGCTCGGCAGGAGCGGTGAATCGAGTGAGCAGATCCGTCAGTTGTTCCGACTCCCCTGGGCCCATCACCGATACCAGGCGCTCAGCCAGTGGCTCCGCCGCCACGTGAGCGGCGTCGAAAACCTTCAACCCCTTGGGGGTGATCCCGACCGCCTTCAAACGCCGGTCGCCCGGAACGGATTTGCGGATGGCGAGCCCCATGCGCTCCAGGTCATCCACAACCCGCATGATGCCTGCCTTGTCCGAACCCGTCGCGTCGACCAAGTCCCGCTGCTCAGTGGGTCCGCGGTTGACGAGGACGAGCAGCACGGCAAAATGGCGCATTTCGATGCCCAGCGGTCGAATCGCCTCCGACATCACCGCGGCCGCACGCCGGTGCGCTCGGCGCAGCAGCAAACCGAGAGCGAAAGGCGACGGGTCTCCGGGGCGGTCGGTCGCGCGGGCGGCGGCACGCCTAGAAGCGTCGCGGGTCATCCGGCTCGCATCTTTCATCCGAGTCGAACACCGGACTCTGCCCGTGTGGAATGTTCCACCTTCCGGAGCCCGGCTGACTCGTCGTCGACGAACGTGACCGTCTCGTCGAGCGGTGCCCGGCCGGTACGTGCGTACTTCACCGCCGGGTCCTCGTACCCGATCGACATGCCGCAGAAGAGGATCAGTCCGTCCGGTGGTGCCAGAACCTCCGCGACCGTCTCGCGCACCTGCGACCACGCCATCTGCGGACAGCTATGCAGCCCTTCGGCACGGAGTAGCAGCATGACGGTCTGCAAGTACATCCCGACGTCGGCCCATTGCGCCACACCTAGGTCGCCGTCGATGTAGCAGAACAGCGCAGCCGGCGCACCGAAACAGTTCCAGTTCGCGATGGCCGCCCGCTGGCGCGCCTCCCAGTCCTCGCGCGCAATGCCGAGCGCGCTGTACCGCTCCTTACCGAAGGCGGATCGGCGTTCGCCGTATGGCGATTTCAGTGCGGGCGGGTACATCTGGTACTCCCGCTCGTCCCACGGCTCACCGTGGGCAACGCGCTCGACGGCGCGCGTCTTGATCTCGTCCAGCAGCGCGCCGGTCACCACATAGATGTTCCACGGCTGGATGTCAGATCCCGATGGCGACCAGGCCGCGGCGGCCAGCACGCGCTCCAGTACCTCGTTCGGAACGGGTTGGTCGGTAAACCCGCGCACCGCTCGTCGGCTTGTGACTGCCTCGTATACGTCCATGATCTCTACCTACCGTCCGATTCCCTCATTCGTATCATATAATACTGTATCAACTGATACTATTCCCGAGGATAGCCCAACAAAGCGAAGGCCCCCGTCCCTCGGTGGGCTTGTCGACGACGCCGTCTCGCTGGTGCTGGATTACAGCCAACCTGCTCGGCCGGTGCCGCACCCATCAGGTTCACACCGCGTCGGAATTCGCTCGCGTGAGGCGGGGTTGCTCGTGGTTATGACTGAACCAGACACCGCCACTCCGAACCTCGGTCGCTTCGGCTTCTTCGGACTTGGCGCCACCGGCGAACAAGCGCAGGAGATCGAACGGCTCGGCTACGGCACAATTTGGGTCGCAGGTTCCCCGCCGGCCGAGCTGTCCTTTGTCGAGCCAATCCTGGAAGCGACGACCACCCTGAAGGTGGCCACCGGCATCGTCAACATCTGGACGGCCGCCGCCCAGCCCGTCGCCGAGTCGTTCCACCGCATCAACGCCGCCTACCCGGGCCGCTTCGTGCTCGGCATCGGGGTGGGTCACCCCGAAGTCCAGGGGCAATACCGCAAGCCGTACGAAGCGCTGGTGTCGTACCTCGACGAGCTCGACGAATACGGCGTGCCGGCCGATCAACGCGTGCTTGCCGCGCAGGGGCCGCGCGTGCTGAAGCTGTCGGCCGACCGCACGGCCGGGGCGCACCCGGCCAACGCCACGCCCCGACACACCGCGTGGGCTCGCGAGATCATCGGGCCGGATGCGCTGCTGGCGCCCGTGCACAACGTGGTGCTGAACACCGATGATGAGGAAGCCCGCGCCGTCGCGCGCGCGGGGCTGGACCATTACTTCAGCCTGTCGAACTACGTAAGCAGTTGGAAGCGGCTAGGTTTCACCGACGCCGACGTCACCCGGCCAGGCAGCGACGAGTTCATCGACGCCGTGGTCGCCCACGGCACTTCCGACCAGATCGCCGAGCGCCTCGGCGAGTATCTGCAGGCCGGCGCCGATCATGTCGCGATCCTGCCGCTGGGCATCTATGACAATGCATTGGCATTGCCGATATTGGCCGAGCTCGCTGTGTCGCTGGGTCTGTCGGGTCCGCAGGCCTGATCGCCACGCACGATCGGTCCCGCGGCGGCGGTGTTCGGCATTCAATCAAAGCGATGCGTAGCCGTGATCGCCGGGTCGAGGCCGAAAACCTCTGTGGGGGCCGACTTTCCCTTCAGCGCATGGGGGCCTCGGTCAATGAGCCCGGGCGGTGGCGCCTCCAGGGCGTCGACTGTCCGGCTGGTGAGAAGGATCGCATCACCGGTGGACTTGGTGAGTTGCTCGACGCGGGCCGCGACGTTGACGGCGTCACCGATCAGCGTGAATTCGAGTTTGCCGCCGCCGCCGATGGTTCCGGCGATCACCTTGCCGGTGTTGATACCGATGCCGATGCGAAGCTCACCGCCGAATCGCTCCGCGACCAGACGATGGATGAGCGCGGCGGCGTCCACCGCGGCATCGGCGTGATTCGCGAGGTCGTTCGGGGCACCGAACACGGCCAGCGCCCCGTCGCCGAGAAACTTGTTGACGTGCCCACCGCCCTCGACGACGGCCGGCACCACGATTTCGAACAAGGCGTTGAGCCGGGCAACGGTGTCTTCGGCGGTGTTGGCCTCAGCGAACGGGGTGAAGTCGCGGATGTCGACGAACATCACCGACACCTCGCGGCGTTCCCCGGTGAAAACGTCGTCGCCCTGCTGCAGTAGCCGCGCAGCCAGCGCTGGGTCGACGTAGGTGCCGAACGCACTCTGAAGACGTTGCCGCTCAGCCAATCCCGCCTGCATGCGATTGAACGATGCGCCCAGCGCGCCGAGGTCGTCGTCCTGAACCACCGGCAGGCGCCGGCTGTAGTCGCCGGCGGCCACCCGTTTCGTCCCTTCGGCGAGATCGCGAATCGGCCGCAGAGACGGCGCGAGTGCAGCACCGACGGTCATCGGCATCCCGAAGCCGATCACCAACGCGAACCCGATACCTGCAAAGAGCACCGGTTGCTCACGCGCCCAAGGGAATGCGGCCACCAGCATGGTGCCGTCGACGGCGAACAGGAACGAACTCGCCAGTAGCGCCGCGCTCGACCAAAAGGCGAAAGTCGGACGAGAGCGGGGCAGGTCATCACCAACCGCCGTGCCGCCGGCGATCGCCATTCTTGCCGGCCTAGCCGCTGCTTCCGCGGTGCCGTGCACTCCACTCATCACAACGGCCGTTCCCATCAAAGCGCCCAGGACTCCGTACTGCAGGCGTTGCGACCAAGTCGCCCCGGCAACAGCGGCGACAACAATGGATGACAGCCCGGTCCACACAGCATTGAAAGCCACCGCCCGAACGACCGTCCCCCGGGCCCAGGCATAGGTGGCGTCCAGTGCGCTCGCCCGATCGACATCGCGACCGGTCGCCCATCTCGCCACCAGGCGACTGCGGCCCGCACCGGGAAGCACGGTCACGTACCACGACACAGGTGCGGCAATAAGCGCGAGGACAGCCGTCTCGATGTACCGACCGGATCCCTGCACGGCAACGATCAACAACAACCAGAAGAGGTACGTCGCCAGCATAAGAGGGAGCCCGAAGGCATAGATCGCCCACGAGTATCTCGCCTTGAAACGATCCCACGCCCACTGCCAGATGCGGTCCATGCCGCGACGGTAGACGCTCAACCGCGGCCCGTGGGCACAGTCAGCAAACAAACAAGCGCCCCGGCCATGCGGCCGGGGCGCTTGTCATTGCCTACTCAGTGATGGTGGTGATGACCGTGGCCGTGGTCTTCCTCCTCGGCGGGCTTGTCCACGATCGCCGTTTCGGTGGTGAGGACCATCCGGGCCACCGAGGCCGCGTTGAGCACCGCCGAACGGGTGACCTTGACCGGGTCGACGACGCCGTCGGCGATCAGGTCGCCGTAGGACAGGGTGGCCGCGTTGAGTCCCTGTCCGGCAGGCAGTTCGGCCACCTTGTGCACTGCGACCGCGCCGTCGAGCCCGGCGTTGGTGGCGATCCAGTACAGCGGCGCCGCCAACGCCTCGGAGAACACGTCGACGCCCAGTGCCTGATCACCGGTCAGGGACTCGCGCAGCTTTTTCAGCGCCTTGCGAGTCTGCAGCAGCGCCGAGCCGCCGCCCGCGACGATGCCCTCCTCGACCGCGGCCTTGGCCGCCGCGACGGCGTCCTCGACGCTTTCCTTGCGTTCCTTGAGCGCGGTCTCGGTGGCCGCTCCCACCTGGATCACGGCCACGCCGCCGGCCAGCTTGGCCAGCCGCTCCTGCAGCTTTTCCCGGTCCCAGTCGGAGTCGCTCGCCTCGATCTCGGCACGCAACTGCTTGATCCGGTTGGCCACCGCATCCTTGGAGCCACCGCCGTCGACGATGACGGTGTCGTCCTTGCTGACCACCACGCGGCGGGCCGAACCGAGCACGTCCGTGCCGACCTCACGCAACAGCAGGCCCGCGTCGGGGTTGATCACCTGGCCACCGGTCACCACCGCCAGGTCCTCGAGGAACGCCTTGCGGCGGTCGCCGAAGAACGGCGCCTTGACCGCGACGGCCTTGAGCGTCTTGCGGATGGAGTTGACGACCAGGGTCGCCAGCGCTTCGCCCTCGATGTCCTCGGCGATGATCAGCAGCGGCTTGCCTGACTCAGCGACCTTCTCCAGCATGGGAAGCAGGTCGGGCAGCGAGCTGATCTTGTCCTGGTGCAACAGGATCACCGGCTCGTCCAGCACGGCCTGCTGGGCGTCGAAGTCGGTGACGAAATACGCCGACAGGAAGCCCTTGTCGAAACCGACGCCCTCGGTGAACTCGAGCTCGGTGCTCAGCGTCGAGGATTCTTCGACGCTGACCACGCCGTCGGTGCCGACCTTGGTCATCGCCTCGCCGACCAGCTCACCCAGCAGCTGGTCGCGCGACGATACGGTCGCCACCTGCGCGATCGCGTCCTTGCCGGAGACCGGGGTGGCCGACGCCAGCAGCGCCTCGGACACCGCGTCGGCGGCCTTGCTGATGCCCGCCCCCAGCTCGATGGGGTTGGCGCCGGCCGCGACCAGTCGCAGGCCGCCCTTGACCAGCGCCTGCGCCAGCACGGTCGCCGTCGTGGTGCCGTCGCCCGCGACGTCGTTGGTCTTGGTCGCCACCGACTTCACCAGCTGGGCACCCAGGTTCTCGAACGGGTCTTCCAGGTCGATCTCACGCGCGACGGTCACACCGTCGTTGGTGACCGTCGGGCCACCGAATGCCTTGGCCAGCACCACATGCCGGCCGCGCGGACCGAGCGTCACCCGCACCGCGTCGGCGAGCGTGTTCACACCCGCCTCGATGGCGCGACGCGCGGTCTCGTCGTACTCAATGATCTTGCTCATCAGGCTCCTTCACCTAAACGCGTGCCGCCCCGGAAATCACCCGCGCAAAACGCGGGGATCGCCGGGGCGGAACACGGTTGTTACTTGGAGACGACAGCCAGCACGTCGCGTGCCGACAGGATCAGGTACTCCTCGCCGCCGTACTTGATCTCGGTGCCGCCGTACTTGCTGTAGATGACGGTGTCGCCTTCCGAGACGTCCAGCGGGATGCGCTTCGCGCCGTCTTCGTCCCACCGGCCGGGGCCGACTGCGACGACGGTGCCTTCCTGCGGCTTCTCCTTGGCGGTGTCAGGAATGACCAGACCAGACGCGGTCGTGGTCTCGGCCTCGTTGGCCTGCACGAGAATCTTGTCCTCGAGTGGCTTGATCTTCACCTTCGCCACGATTGGAGCCCTCCAGTGTTTGGGTCGGGTCCGGGACGTCCCCGGACCGGAGTTGACGGCCGGTAAGGGTTGACCCCGAACCGTCCGGGTTATCAGGTGTTCGGCATCCGTCCGTGCCCGAGCGCCGTCGTCGCGGGTGCCGACACAGGGCTTGGCCGATTGCCACCTAGCACTCTATACATGCGAGTGCTAGCACTCAAGGGCGCCCCGCTGCTTCTGCTCTCGGCGGACATGAGCCACGGTGCGGCGAGTCGTTCCGGCTCCTCAACGGAATGTGAATAATCGAAACGGTGTACGCCGGCAACTCTTTGATGAACCGCGTCGCCCTCCTCGTGGCGATCGCCATCACGATATCGGTCGCCTGCACCAGCTTGATCGGGCCGGCCAATGCCGACCCGAACGGCCGGATGTACGGCAACCCGCAGGAAGCCGCCGCCTACTGGCGCTACCAGCACCAGGAAGACTGCGGCCTGATGGCCGTCGCCGACGTGGTCGGCCAGCTCACCGGTCACGAGCCCACCCAGGTCGGCATCGAGTTGCGCGGCATCTTCACCCCGAGCGAATCCCACGGCGGAGGCGTCTACTTCTTCGACGGCACGTCGCCGCAGGACATGGTCATGCTGCTGCAGCATTACGGCGTCCAGTCCGCGATAACCACCGGCAACAGCATGGGGACACTGGAGCAGGACCTAGCCGGCGGACACAAGGTGATTGCCGCGCTCAACGCCGAAACCATCTGGAATTACCCCCAGGGCAAGGGTCAGCGGACCAAGGCCGATCACGCCGTCGTTGTCACCGGGGTCGACACCGCCAACAACATCGTTCACCTCAACGACAGCGGCACCCCCAAAGGCCGCGACGAGCAGATCCCCATGGCCACCTTCACCCAAGCCTGGTCGACCAGCGACAACTTACTCATCGTTACCGAGGCAACCGGCTACGGCACCGTGCCGTGGGTGCCCCACATCTGAGCCGTCAGGGCAACTGCGCTTTTACCACCGGCAGGCCCGGGTCGCTGGGCGCGTCCAGCGGCGAGGGCGGCGCCCCGGCGGCCACCAGGTGCGCGGCGAAGGACGCGATCATCGCCCCGTTGTCGGTGCACAGCCGGGGCCTGGGGATCCGCAGCGTCAGTCCGGCCGCCGCGCAGCGCTGCTCCGCCAGCTCGCGCAACCGCGAATTAGCGGCCACTCCCCCGGCGATCAGCAGGGTCTGTACGCCCAGATCGCTGGCGGCGCGCACCGCCTTTTTGGTCAGCACGTCGGCGACGGCCTCCTGGAACCCGGCCGCGACGTCGGCGTTGACGGCGTCCGGGTGGCTTTCCAGATAGCGCGCGACGGCCGTCTTGAGCCCGGAGAAGCTGAACGCGTACGGGTCGTCGCGCGGCCCGGTCATGCCGCGCGGGAAGGCGGGGATCTCCGCGGCCTCCCGGCCGCACGTGCGGGCCAGCTCGTCGAGCACCCTGCCGCCCGGGTAGCCCAGGCCCAGCAGCCGCGCCACCTTGTCGTAGGCCTCGCCGGCGGCGTCGTCGACGGTGCTGCCCAGCTCGACGATCGGCTCGCCGAGCGAGCGCACGTGCAACAGGTGGGTATGGCCGCCGGAGACCAGCAGCGCCACACACTCGGGCAGCGGCCCGTGCTCGTAGACGTCGGCGGCCAGGTGTCCGCCCAGGTGGTTCACCGCGTAGAAGGGCACGTCCCAGGCGGCCGAATACGCTTTCGCCGCGGCGATTCCCACCAACAGGGCGCCGGCCAGCCCGGGGCCGATGGTGGCCGCGACGACGTCGGGCTTGTCCACGCCGGCGGTCGACAGCGCACGGCGCATGGCGGGGCCCAACGCCTCCAGGTGGGCGCGTGAAGCGATCTCGGGTACCACGCCGCCGAACCGCACGTGCTCGTCGACGCTGGACGCCACCTCGTCGGCCAGCAGTGTCACGGTGCCGTCGGCGTCCAGTCGTGCGATGCCGACTCCCGTTTCGTCACAAGAGGTTTCGATCGCGAGGACATTTGTCATGTGCGGGCCTCCCGCCGCATCGTGTACGCGTCGGCGCCGCTGACGCGGTAGTAGCGGCGGCGCAGGCTGATCTGCTCGAACCCGACGCTGGTATACAGCCCGATGGCCGCCGCGTTGTCGGTGCGGACCTCCAGGTACACCGCGCCGCCGTCGGCGAAGGTCAGCAGCTCGTCGAGCAGCCGGCGGCCGATGCCCCGGCCCTGGTATGCCGGATCCACGCCGATGGTGTGCACCTCGTACTCATACGGCGGGGTGCGGCCCAGCCGCGAGATACCGGCGTAGCCGACCAGCGTCTCGCCGACCCGGGCTCCCACGTAATGGTTGTGCGCACTGGCCAATTCGCGGTGGAATGCCGCCGCGGGCCACGGGTCGTCGCCGTCGAACAGCTGTGCCTCCAGCTCGGCGCAGCGCTGCGCGTCGGACCGGGTCAGGCCGCCGACGGTGACCGCCCCGCTGTGGGCGGTCACCGGCGTGCCGCCAACGGTTTGGCGTCGGGCCGCCGCAGATACAGGGCCACCAGCGGTTCGGGGTCGGCAGACCAATCGGCCACCGCGGCAACCAATCCCGCCGGCGTCGGGCAGCTGGGCTCGCACACCGGCAGGCCGAACAGGGCGGCGTGTTCGGGCGAGCCGGCGACGGCCGCGGCGGTGCCCGGGTCGACGGCGGCCGGGGCGCTGACCGCGGGGCCGTGCGTGCGCACGCCGTCGCGGTAGCGGGCCCAGTACACCTCGCGGCGGCGGGCGTCGGTGACCACCAACACGTCCCCGGTGGTTCGCACGCCGATGGAGTCCAGGCTGCACACGCCGTGCACCGGGATGCCCAGCGCATGCCCATAGGCGGCCGCGGTGGCCATCCCGGCCCGCAGACCGGTGAACGGACCCGGGCCGCAGCCCACCACGACGGCACCCAGGTCGGCCATCGCCAGCCCCGCATCAGCCAGGGCCGCAACGACATTCGGGGTGAGCCGTTCGGCGTGGGCCCGCGGGTCGACGGTGACCCGCGCGGCCAGCACGCTCAGGTCGTCACGGCGAACCACGCCGGCCGTCACCGCCGGGGTGGCGGTGTCCAGGGCAAGGACGATGCTCATGAATCGCCCTCATTGTCGGCGTTGTCGGCCCACTGCCAGGTCGCGATCCGAACGTCAGAATTGGTGACGCGCTCCAGCCGGATGTCCAGATGACGCTCGGCGAGCCGCTCGACCAGGCCCTCGCCCCATTCCACCACGACCACAGCGTCGTCGAGATCGCTGTCCAAGTCCAGTGAATCGAGTTCACCGAGCAGGTCGGCGCCCTGGTTGCCGGTGTGGTCGAGCAGCCGGTACAGGTCGACGTGAATCATGGTCGGGGCGCCGGCGCGCCGCGGCGGATGCACCCGCGCCAACACGTAGGACGGTGAGGTGACCGGCCCGTCGACATCCATCGCCGCAGCGATTCCCTTGGCCAGCACGGTCTTTCCCGCGCCGAGCGGGCCGGAGAGCACCACCACGTCGCCCGCCCGCAGGTGTTGCCCCAGCCGCGACCCCAGCGCCATGGTGTCCTCGACGCGCTCCAGCGTCGCGTTCCCGCCGTTGACCTCAACCACGGCGCCGCAACCTTTCTCGCATCCGCCGTATCCGCAGCGCCGCCTTGGTCGGGGTGGCCCGCCTGACCAGTCGGACCAGTCCGCCGTTGATGGCGTCGGGCTTGTCCAGCAGCGCCAGGTGGCTGGCCCCGGCGACGATGACCAGCTCGGACTGCGGCAGGCTCGCGGCCATCTTTCGCGAATATTCGTCCGGGGTGAGCAGGTCGTGGTCGCCGCAGGCGATCAGGGTAGGGACGCGCAGCAGTGTCCACAGCCCGGCGGTTTCGTCATGCTCTTCCAGCGCGTCGAGGAAACCCACCATGGTGGGGATCGGGGTGCTGTTCATCATCCGCTGGGAGAACGCGTCCAGGCTGCGGCTTACCTGCAGGTCGCTGTAGGAGGCGGCCCGCAGCACCGGGCCGATCAACGAGCGGGACACGTTGCGACCGCGGTGCATCAGCTTCGGAGCGGACCGGGCTGCGACCCGGACAGCTTCCAGCGCAGGGTTTTTCAGTATTTCGCCCAGCGGTGACCTCGAAACACCTTCGGCCGCTGAGGAAATCAGCGCGGCGCCCACGATGCGCCGCCCGTACTGCTCGGGGAACTGGCGGGCATGGGACAGCACCGTCATGCCGCCCATCGAATGGCCCACCAGCACGATCAGTCCGCGCGGGGCCACCACGTTCAGCACGGTCTGCAGGTCGCGGCCGAGCTGGGTCAGCGTGTAGGTCTCGGGGTCGGCCTCGCCGGACCTGCCGTGCCCGCGCTGGTCGTAGAAGACCATCCGCACGTCGGGGCCCAACTGATCGGGCAGCCGCGTGCGCTGAAAATGAAAGGCGCCCATCTGCAGGCAGAATCCGTGGACGAACACCAGGGTCAGCGGCGCATCGGCCGGGCCCGCCTCGCGGACCGCCAGCGGTATCCCGTCCGGGGTGGTCACCACCAGGCTGGGGTCGTCCTCGAGCCGGTTGAAATCCTCATGGGCGTAAGGATCTTCGGCTGTGGCGCGCTGGGTCATCGACCGGCGGGCCGAGGCTCCGATGATGGTGGCGACGGCGGTCACCCCCGCGCCTCCCGCAAGCCAGGCCCTGCCCTTGCGGCGCCTGCGGGATTCCTCAGGACTCAACGGTTTGCGCCTCGCGGTAGGTCCTGGTGATCCGCCCGCGGGGGCTGGTCACCACTTCGTAGTGGATGGTGCCGAGCAGATCGGCCCAGTCCTGCGCGGTGGGCTCGCCGTTGGTGCCCGGCCCGAACAGGATTGCCTCGTCGCCCTCGGCCACGTCGGTGCGGCCCGGGCCGAGGTCGACGACGAACTGGTCCATGCAGATCCGCCCGACGCCCGGTCGCCGCCTGCCGTTGATCAACACCTCCAGCCGGCCGCCCAGCGACCGGAAGACGCCGTCGGCGTAGCCGACCGGGATGAGTGCGAGGTTGGTGTCGTGCTGCGCGGTCCAGGTGTGGCCGTAGGACACGCTCTCCCCCGCGCGAATCGACTTAACCAGGGCCACAGTGCATTTCACCGTCATCGCCGGGACCAGACCCATGTCACCGCGCTCGGGGACCGGGCTCAGCCCGTATATGGCGATGCCGGGGCGCACCATGTCGAAGGCCAGGTCCGGACGGGACATGGTGGCCGACGAGTTCGACAGGTGCGCCACGTCGAACCGCACACCCTGATCGCGCGCCTGGGCCAGCATGTCGCTGAACCGTTGGGCCTGAAGGTTGTTCACGGGATTGGCGGGCTGGTCGGCGTACACCATGTGCGACATCAGGCCCCGCAGCGAGATGGCTTCCTCGGCGACGGCCCGGCGCAGCGCGGTCAGCATCGCGGGGTATTGCTCCGGCGGGACCCCGTTGCGGTTCAGCCCGGTGTCGGCCTTGACGGTCACCGTCGCGGTCCGGCCGGTGCGGCGGGCTGCGTCCAGCACCTCGTCGAGCTGGCGCTCCGATGACACGGCGATCTGGAGGTCGGCCAGCAGCGCGGGCCCGAAGTCGAAGCCGGGCGGGTGCAGCCAGGCCAGCACCGGCGCGGTGACTCCGGCCGCGCGCAGCGCCAGACCCTCGGTGACGGTGGCGACGCCCAGCTCGGTGGCGCCTGCGGTCAGCGCGGCGCGCGCCGTCTGGGGGGCCCCGTGGCCGTAGCCGTCGGCCTTGACCACGGCCATCACCTGCGCGCCGCCGGCCTGCTCGCACAGCAGCCGCACGTTGTGCTCAATCGCGCCCAAGTCGACCAGGGCCTCGGCGAGGACGCCCGGTGTCAGGGATATCGGCGTAACGGCCAAGGAAGTCGCGCTCCACTCGTCTGTCTGTCAGTTCGCAGCAGCCATTGTCCCAGAACCGGTCGGACACATTGCTCGCCGACGGTGGGCGGACCGCACCCGGCCCGGCACGCGCCGCCGCAATGGTCACAGCCGCCACATGCGCCCCGGCACCGGGTGGACGGGCATCACGCGCCTGCCCCCGCTGTGACGAACGCCCCGAAGCGGGCTCAGTGCGCGAAGTGCTCGGCGCGGTAGTGCCCGCCCGGCTTGAGCTTGTCCAGCGAGGCCAGCGCGCTGCGGGCGTCGTCGTGCAGCGCCCGAGCCAGGTCGGCGGACAGGCCCTCGCGCACCACGATGCGCAGCACCGAGATGTCGGTGGCGTTGTCGGGCATGGTGTAGGCCGGCACCTGCCAGCCGTAGCCGCGCAGCTCGTGGGAGACGTCGAACTCGGTGTAGCCGAGGCCGCGCTGCAGGCGGAAGGCGACCACCGGGATCGCCGAACCGTCGGAGATCAATTCGCAGTGGTCTCCAACGCGCAGCTGCTCACCCAGCCACCTCGCGGTCGACGACAAGGTCTGCATGACCTGCGTGTAACCCTCGCGGCCCAGCCGCAGGAAGTTGTAGTACTGGCCGACCACCTGGTTGCCGGGCCGGGAGAAGTTCAGCGTGAACGTCGGCATGTCGCCGCCCAGATAATTCACGTGGAACACCAGATCCTCGGGCAGGTACTCCTTGCTGCGCCACACGACGAACCCGACGCCGGGGTAGGTCAGCCCGTACTTGTGGCCGCTGACGTTGATCGAGACCACCCGGGGCAGCCGGAAGTCCCACTTGAGCTCGGGGTGCAGGAAGGGCACCACGAATCCCCCGCTGGCGGCGTCGACGTGCACCGGGACGTCCACCCCGCCGTCGGCGGCGAGTTTGTCCAGCGCCCCGCAGATCTGTGCGATGGGATCGAGCTCACCGGTGTAGGTGGTGCCCAGGATTGCCACCACGCCGATGGTGTCCTCGTCGACGGCGTCGAGGACCTGCTCGGGGGTGATGACATAGCGCCCCTCCTCCATGGGCAGGTAGCGCGGTTCGACGTCGAAGTAGCGGCAGAACTTCTCCCAGACGACCTGGACGTTCGAGCCCATCACCAGGTTCGGGGTACGCGTCTTCCAGTCTTTGCCGACCTTCTCGCGCCACCGCCATTTCATCGCCAGGCCGCCCAGCATCACCGCCTCGCTGGACCCGATGGTGGACACCCCGCACGCGCTGGACGGGTCGTCGTCGCGCAGATCGTCGGCGTGGAACAGGTCGGCCACCATGCACACGCAACGCTGCTCGATGGCCGCCGTCGCCGGGTACTCGTCCTTGTCGATCAGGTTCTTGTCGAACGTCTCGGCCATCAATTGCCCGGCCTGCGGGTCCATCCAGGTGGTGACGAAGGTGGCCAGGTTCAGCCGCGAACTTCCGTCGAGCATCAGCTCGTCGTGGATGAACCGGTAGGCGGCGTCGGGGTCCATCGACTCGTCGGGCATCCGCAGGGCCGGCACCGGCGCGGTGAACAGGCGGCCGGTGTAGGCGGGCGCGATGGAGTGCGCGGGCAGGGAAGGGTGATGGGGCACAACGAGTTCCTTTCTGAAGGTCTGCTGCTAGAGGGCGGCCAGGGCGGCCCGGATGTGTGGCACCATGCGCGATGCCGAGGTGGGCGCCTCGCCGGGACCCGGGTCGGCGGCCGACAGTGCCGCCGCGCGCGCGTGCACGAAGGCCGCCGCGGCGGCCGCCTCGGCCGGTGGCAGGCCCGACGCCAGCAGCGCGCCGATCATGCCGGACAACACGTCGCCGGATCCGGCGGTGGATGCCCACGACTGCCCCGCCGGATTGAGGTAGACCGGGCCGCCCGGATCGGCGATGACTGTGACGTTGCCCTTGAGCAGCACCACGGCGCCGAACGCGTCCGCCAGCTTGCGGCACGCACCCACCCGGTCATCACCGGGCGGGTTACCCGCTAGCCGGGCGAATTCACCCGCGTGCGGGGTCAGCACCGTCGGCGCGGTGCGGTTGGCCACCAATTCGGGATGGGCCGCCAGGATGGTCAACCCGTCGGCGTCCACGATCACCGGTAGATCGGTTTCCAGCGCGAACCACAGCGCCGCGGCCCCGACGTCGTCGGTGCCCAATCCCGGACCGACGACCCAGGACTGCACGCGTCCGGCCGACGCGGGGGTGGGCGAGGCGATCACCTCGGGCCAGACCGCCAGCACCTCGCGGTGCGCGCTGCCGGCGTAGCGGACCATGCCGGAGGTCGCCGCGACGGCGGCGCCGGTGCACAACACGGCCGCGCCCGGATACGTCGACGAGCCGGCCATCACGCCGGTGACGCCCTGGGTGTACTTGTCGTCGTGCGGCCCGGGCACCGGCCAGCGGGCGGCCACGTCGGCGGCCTCGAACCCCAGCACGTCGGAGCCGGGCAGCTCGAGCCCGATGTCGATCAGCTGCACCCGTCCGCAGTCGCCGAGCGCGTGCACGGGTTTGAGGCCGCCGAACGTGACGGTCAGCACCGCGTGCACCGCGGGGCCGCTGATCGCCCCGGTCGCCGCGTCGATGCCGCTGGGGATGTCGACGGCGATCACCGGGATTCCCGCGTCGTCGACGGCGGCGAACACCTCGGCCGCCGCGGGCCGCAGGGCGCCGGACCCGGAGATGCCCACCACGCCGTCGATAACGAGATCGGTTGTCGGCGAGACACTTTCGACGACGCGACCGCCGGCCTGACGAAACGCCGCCAGCCCCTTGCGGTGGGTGCGCTCCGGGTTGAGCAGGATCGCGTCGGCGGCCGCGCCGCGACGACGCAGGAAGGTGGCCGCCCACAGCGCGTCACCGCCGTTGTCCCCCGAGCCGACGACCGCGCACACGCGTCGCCCGGTCACCCCGCCGGTGCGGGCGGCCAACTCGGCGATGATCTCGGTGGCCAGCCCGTAGGCCGCGCGTCGCATCAGCGCACCGTCGGGCAGGCTGGCCAAAAGTGGCGCCTCGGCCTGGCGGATCGCGTCCACGGAGTAGTAATGCCGCATCAGGGTCAGATTACGTGTCATGTCCGCGGCGTACAGTCGGCTCGGCTCGAACACGACAGCAGACCGAGGACGGCGATGGCACGATTCGACGACGACACCTGGGATCTGGCTTCCGGTGTGGGCGCCACGGCGACCGGTGTCGCGGTGGGCCGGGCACTGGCCACCCGGGCGGCCAACCCGCTGATCGATGACCCGTTCGCCGAGCCCCTGGTACGCGCGGTAGGTGTGGACTTCTTCACCCGGCTGGCCAGCGGCGCCTTGGATCCCGCCGATGTCGACGACAACGGCGACTTCGGGATGCTGCGGATGGGCGACATGATGGGTATCCGCACCCGCTTCTTCGACGATTTCTTCATGGCCGCGGCCGATGCCGGGATCCGCCAGGCGGTGATCCTGGCATCGGGCTTGGACGCGCGGGCCTATCGGCTGCCCTGGCCGGCCGGGACCACGGTGTACGAGATCGACCAGGCCCAGGTGATCGAGTTCAAGTCCGCGACGCTGACCGAACTGGGTGCGGCCCCGACAGCCGAGGTGTGCGCGGTGCCCGTCGATCTCCGCCACGATTGGGCCGCGGCCCTGCGGACGGCCGGCTTAGACACCACTAAGCCCACCGCGTGGAGCGCCGAGGGGCTGCTGCCGTTCCTGCCGCCGGACGCTCAAGATCGCCTGCTGGACAACATCACTGCGCTGAGCGCGGTCGGTAGTCAATTGGCCACAGAGAATCTGCGGGGTGACAGCGACAAGGTCCAGGTGATGGCCGATCGCATTCGGGACGTCACCGAGCAGTGGCGTGAGCACGGCTTCGACGTGGAGATGACCGACCTGTGGTACGCGGGCGACCGCAACGACGTGATCGAGTACCTTGATCGCCACGGCTGGTCGACGCTGGCCACCACCGTTCCGCGATTGCTTGCGGCCCACGGTCTTCCGTTGCCGCCGGGCGCCGACGAGAAATCCGAGACTCTCACCGGGATGCAATACGTCACCGCCCGGCGCATCTAGACGGCTACCGTCAGGTCGGCGTCTCCGGCGGCACGTTGCGGCGCGCCATCACCTTGAGCCGCGCGGGACTCAACGGGCTGCTGCGTTTGGAACTCGTGCGAGTCATCGGGTAGAAGCACAAGCCGATCAGGATCGAGGTGAAGTGCCCGATCGCGGTGAAGTTCAATTCGCTGCCCATTGTGATCAACGGGAAACCGAAGATGATGAACAACACCCCGAGGTATCCCCAGCGCCACGGCCGGGCGATGTGGTAGCTCAGCACGGCCATCACGCCGACCAGGAAGTAGCTGACCCCGATGTCGCGGGCGTGCACCAGCCGTTGCGAGGCGTCGTGTTCTTCGATCGCGAAATACAGGATGCCTTCGCTGATGTAGGTGGCGAGGATGTGTGAACTCAATCCCACACTGAGCCAGCGCAGCTGGCCGAGCCAGTGTTCGGCCGGCGCCAGAAACAGGGTGAACAGCAGCAGGTAGGGCTCGAAATTCTTGCCGTCGATCCACAGCAGGCTGGAGAACAGGACGTGCAGCGGGTCCCTGCCCAACTCGTGAATGTTGGTGGAGCGGTGCAGCAGTACCGAGTGCAGCTCCCGGCCGGTGAGATGGGTCTGGATGAACGTCGTGATCATCAGCACCAGCAGCCAGCCGTAGGTCAGCGGTGCGCCGATGACGAAATGCCAGACCACCAGCGTCATGCTGCGCACTCGTCTGCGAACCGATGGATGCGCCACGACATCCACCTTCGCACGCCGGGGCGGGGCGCCGGACGACTTCGGCGGCAAACACGCCGCCGGGCGATCGGCTACTTCGCCGGCGCGGGGGCAGGTTCGGGTGCGGGGGCGGGTTCCGGCGCGGGGGCGGGTTCCGGCGCGGGCGCGGGTTCCGCCGGTGCGGGGGCGGGCACGGGTTTCAAATGCCGCCACCAGCAGCCGATGTAGAGAATCATCGAGACCGCCAGCGCGACCAGCACCCAGATGACGACGGTGATGTCGACCCAGCTGCCGAATGGCGGCGAGCCGGGTAGCGCGTTGCGCAGTGGCACCACCGCGAACAGCATGGCCGCATACCACGTCGTCATCGGCGGCTGAAACGGCCGCCGGTCGCGCGCCGTCTGAATCGCGACCACCAGAGCCAGACTGGCGATCGTGATGAGCACGCCGAGGATGACGATGGCGAACGCCGCGGTGCTGAGCGAGCGATGCACGTTCAGCCGGTAGGGACCGTCCGCTTGGGTCCTGGTGGCGGACAGCCGCCACCCCGACAGATGATCGACGAAGGTGATCGGCACATGGTCGGGCGCCCGGTCGGTGTCAGGGCCGTAGAAGATTTCGACCTCGATCGGCCCCGAGCGGTATTGGTCGAACGGCCAGCGCTCGATCTGGCCGGCGATGGTCAGCGGGACGGCCATCAGGCCGGGAAGCATGCCCTTGGTCCAGGTGTGCCGGGCCGGCATCGCGGCGGATCTGACTCGCAGGCTGAGATCGTCCTTGAGGTGGTGGGTTTGCGGGTCCAGCAACGCCGAACCGGGATTGAACGCCAGATTGACGGCGAGCACGCTGTTATTGGACTGGATGTCTTCGACGTTGATCGTTGCCGACGGTTTGTCGCCGTCGACGGTCGGCGCGGTCGCATCCAGACGCCGGCCGGTACCGCTTTGCGCGTACATCGCGACCGCCACCACGTACGCCGCGAGGATGAGGACGATAAGACCCACGACGCCGTATTTCGTGCCGGCCGATCGCATACTTCCTCCCGTACGGACTTAGCCCAACCCACCTGCCGCAAATGCTGTCCCAGGGCAATGTAATGGATGGGCCGCGTGTCCGCCGGGTATCCGGGCGAAGCGGCGCAAGCTGTTTCCCGCCTATTCGACGGTGACGGACTTGGCCAGGTTTCGCGGCTTGTCGACGTCGTAGCCGCGGGCCTGCGCCACCGACGCCGCAAACACCTGAAGCGGAATCGTCGACAACAGCGGCTGCAAAAGTGTTGACACAGAGGGAATTTCGATCAGGTGGTCGGCGTAGGGCCGCACGGTGTCATCGCCTTCCTCGGCGATGACGATGGTGATCGCGCCGCGGGCCTGGATCTCGCGGATGTTGGACAACAACTTGGCGTGCAGCACGGCCGACCCCTTGGGCGACGGCATGATGACGATGACCGGCAGATCGTCTTCGATCAGCGCGATGGGGCCGTGCTTGAGCTCGCCGGCGGCGAATCCCTCGGCGTGCATGTACGCCAATTCCTTGAGCTTCAGCGCGCCTTCCAGCGCCACCGGGTATCCGACGTGGCGCCCCAGGAACAGCACCGTCGGCGACTGGGCGAATTGATACGCCAGCGCGGCAACCGGCTTGATCGTCGCAATGACCCGCGCGACGAGATCCGGCATCGCTTCCAGTTCGTGGTATTCACGCCAGACCTCGTCGGGGTACTTGGTGCCGCGCGCCTGCGCCAGCGCCAGCCCGACCAGATAGTTGGCGGTGATCTGCGCCAGGAACGTCTTGGTCGAGGCCACCCCGATCTCCGGGCCGGCGCGGGTGTACAGCACCGCGTCGCACTCGCGCGGAATCTGCGAGCCGTTGGTGTTGCAGATGGCCAGGACCTTGGCCTTCTGCTCCTTGGCGTGCCGAACCGCTTCGAGGGTGTCCGCGGTCTCGCCGGACTGCGAGATGGCGACGACCAGGGTGCTGCGGTCCAGAACCGGGTCGCGGTACCGGAATTCGCTGGCCAGCTCGACCTCGACCGGCAGCCGCGTCCAGTGCTCGATCGCGTATTTCGCCAGCAGGCCGGAGTGATATGCGGTGCCGCAGGCCACCACGAACACCTTGTCGATCTCGCGGAGTTCCTGATCGGACAGCCGCTGCTCGTCGAGGACGATCCGGCCGTCGACGAAGTGCCCGAGAAGCGTGTCGGCCACCGCGGCGGGCTGCTCGGCGATCTCCTTGAGCATGAAGTACTCGTAGCCGCCCTTTTCGGCCGCGGCCAGGTCCCAATCGATATGGAACTCGCGGTATGCCCCGGGCCCCAGGTCCTCGTTGCCGTCGAAGTCGGTGATCCGGTAGCCGTTCGCGGTGATCACCACGGCCTGGTCCTGGCCGAGTTCGATGGCGTTGCGGGTGTGCGGGATGAACGCGGCCACATCGGAGCCGACGAACATCTCGCCGTCGCCGATACCGATCACCAGCGGGGTGGAGCGGCGGGCGGCGACGATGGTGCCGGGGTCGTCGGCGTTGGCGAACACCAACGTGAAGTGGCCGTCCAGCCGGCGCAGCACCGCGAGCACCGACGCGACAAAATCGCCTGCGGTGGGACCGTGCCGGTATGCCTGCGCCACCAGATGCACCGCCACCTCAGTGTCGGTGTCGCTGACGAACTCCACGCCCTCGTCCTCCAGTTCGTGGCGCAGGCCGGCGTAGTTCTCGATGATGCCGTTGTGGACCACGGCGATCTTGCCGGCGGCGTCGCGATGCGGGTGGGCGTTGCGGTCGGTGGGCCGTCCGTGGGTGGCCCACCGGGTGTGGCCCAGGCCGGTGGTTCCGGTCAGCGACGACGCCGGCATTTCGGCGATCGCCTCTTCCAGGTTGGCCAGCCGGCCGGCGCGCCGGCTGACCGTCAGGCTGCCTGCTGAGGGGCCACTGCCGTTGACCAAGGCGACGCCCGACGAGTCGTAACCCCGGTACTCCATCCGGCGCAGCGCGGCCATGACGACCTCACAGGCGGGCTGCTGCCCGACATAGCCGACGATTCCGCACATTCTGAACAGGGTAGTGCAGGTGGACCACCAGCCCCGCACTCCGCGGTTGGGGTTAGGCCGCCCACCTGCGCGAAAGGCCCACTGTGACGTCCCCCGGCCCGTTCTCTATCGGGCTCGTCTCGGCCGGCCCACCGCCGGGCTGGTATCGCGACCCCGGACCCATCCGTCATTCACTCAATCGTCATAAACGACGGAATGCTTTTCACCTGATGTATTTGCGACGTTTTCGTGTCGCAACAACAACGACAGGACACACCGCTTTAACATTCGAAATGTCAGCAAATACTGGAAAGGACCGGATCCAGCGGAAGGACGAGCTGCTTGAAGCCCGCCCGATCACGATTACGCTGCGTGTCAGCGACAAAAGCGTGGTCAACGATTTGCAGTCCGGCGTTTATTAGGCATAGGTCAGTTACTCTGGCTACCTGGGACCACGCTTTTAGCCGAGCAATGAATTCAATCGTCAGTGGTTGTTAACCGGGAATTGTGCAACGGGTCGTATTGGGATGCGTAACTTTTCGGACCGCCCGCCGGGCGCCATGAGGAGGCAATCATGACCGCAGTTCGCTACGACGATGTGGTGCCCGCCCCCATGGCGACGGCGCGCCAGACCCCGAAGCTCCGGGCGCAGGCGTCGGCCGGCTCGGGTAACCCTCTGATGGACATGACCACCCAGCTGCTGTCCATCCCGCTGAACCAGCTCTACGGGGCCCTGTGGCGGATGGGTTTCATCGAGGTCAGGGGCTAGAAGGGCCCGGGCGATCCGGCCGGCGTTGCTTCTCACCCGGCGCCCGAATGCGATGCGCTAACGTCAACGCGTGGCCCGCATCCGCAAGCTCGTCGCAGCTCTCAGCCGCCGTGGTCCGCATCGGGTTTTGCGGGGTGACCTGGCCTTTGCCGGTCTACCGGGCGTGGTGTACACCCCCGAGGAGGGGCTGAACCTGCCCGGCGTGGCGTTCGGCCACGACTGGCTCGCCGGCGCGGCCCGCTATTCGAACCTGCTCGAGCATCTGGCGTCCTGGGGCATCGTGGCCGGCGCTCCCGACACCCAGCGCGGCGTGGCCCCGTCGGTGCTGAACCTCGCCTTCGACCTCGGCACCGCCCTGGACATCGTGTCGGGCGTGCGCCTGGGCCCCGGCAAGATCAGCGTGCATCCGGCCAAGCTCGGCGTGGCCGGTCACGGCTTCGGCGGCTCGGCGGCGGTGTTCGCCGCGGCCGGGATGCCGGCCAAGCTCGCGGCGGTGGCGGCGATCTTCCCCAGCGTGACCAGCCCACCGGCCCAGCAGCCGGCCGCGACCCTGAAGGTCCCCGGGGTGATCTTCACCGCGCCGGGCGATCCGAAAAGCCTGAACTCTAACGCGTCGGCGCTCGCCGACGTGTGGGACGCGGCGACGCTGCGCATCGTCAGCAAGGCCGAATCCGGCGGGCTGGTCGAGGGCCGGCGACTGACCAAGGTGCTGGGTCTGGCCGGACCGCACCGGCGCACCCAGCGGACGGTTCGGGCGCTGCTGACGGGCTACCTGCTCTACACCCTGGGCGGCGACAAAAAGTACCGCGACTTCGCCGACCCGGACGTGCACCTGCCGGGCACGGACGAGATCGACCCCGAGGCCGAGGCGATTCCGCTGGAAGACAAGATCGTCGCCCTGCTGAAGTGAGGCCGAAACGTGTTCTCGGACTTGAGCTTTGCCATCGATCTCGGCCCGCTTCGTGACGGCGACCTGGTCGCGGGGCGCTGGGTGGTCACCCGGACTTGGCCCGGACGGCCCGGTCTCGTTCACCGGAAACGACATCCTTCGTCTGGCCGCCGACGGCCAACGGTTCGCCGAGTACTGGACGGGCACTTCCGCGGGCTGAGCCTCCCGGCCCGCGCGCCCGCGTGGTAAGTGTCATGGATGCGAATCGGGATCGCTCTGGATTATTCGGGTGGCTTTCACAAGGCCGTGGACCGCGTGGTCGAACTCGAGACGTCCGGCATCGAGGTCGTGGTGGTGGCCGAGGCGTATGCCTTCGACGCCATCAGCCAGCTGGGCTATCTGGCCGCCAAGACGAACACCGTCGAGCTGGCGTCCGGCGTGCTGCCCATCTACATCCGCACGCCGTCGCTGCTGGCGATGACCGCCGCGGGACTGGATTACGTGTCCGACGGGCGATTTCGCCTGGGCATCGGCACCTCCGGGCCGCAGGTGATCGAGGGGTTTCACGGCGTGCCGTTCGACGCCCCGATCGGCCGCACCCGCGAGATCGTGGAGATCTGCCGCAAGGTGTGGCGCCGCGAACGTCTGCAATACGACGGCAAGCACTACCAGTTGCCGTTGCCGGCGGATCGCGGAACGGGCCTGGGCAAGTCGCTGCAGCTCATCAATCACCCTGTGCGCGAACGTATTCCGGTCAGCATCGCCGCGCTGGGCCCCAAGAATGTGGAGCTCACCGCCGAGATCGCCGAGGGGTGGCAGCCCGTCTTCTATCTTCCGGAGAAGGCCGACTCGATCTGGGGCCAGGCGCTGGCGGCCGGTGCCGCCAAGCGTGACCCCGCGCTGGGGCCGCTGGATGTGATGGTGCACGCGTCGCTGGCCATCGGGGAGAACCTCGACGAGCGGCTGGCGTGGGTCAAGCCGCAGCTGGGCCTCTACATCGGCGGGATGGGCGCGAAAGGCCGCAATTTCTACCACAATCTGGCGACGCGCTACGGGTTCGGCGAGGTCGCCGACCGCATCCAGGAGCTGTACCTGTCCGGCCGCAAGCAGGATGCCATCGACGCGGTGCCCGACGAGCTGGTGCGCGGCATGTCGCTGATCGGTCCGCCAGGCTACGTCGCCGAACGCATGGCCGCCTTCGCCGAGGCCGGCGTGACGACGCTGTTGCTGAACCCGTTGTCGACCGACCGCGCTGAATCCGTGCGCTTTGTCGAAGAAGCCCTGAAGCTGAAGCCCGCCTGAGCGCTCACTGCCCCGCCTGCGGAAGCTGGTCCGCGGCAATCTCGCACGGCGTTTTCTCCGGATCGGTCGCGGGTGCCGGTCCGGCGACGGGGGCAGCGGGAGGTGCGGGCGGCGCGTCCGGTACCGGTGTGTCGGGCGGCGGTGGCGCCGCGACCGGCTGGCTTGGATCGTCGGGCTCGGGCTGAGGTTCGTCCACGGGTTGGGCCAGGTCGGCTTCGGCGGGATCGTCTGGCTCATCGGCAATTTTGTCGGCGACCGCGTTCTCGGGATCGTCTGCCTGGAAAGGCTTTTCACCAAAAGCTTCCGCGTCGTCGTTCAATGCGTCCGCGCCGTCCAGCCCGTCACCCGCCGATCCGATCAGCCCGCCCACCGCATCGACGATCCGGCCCGCGAGCCCGAGAAGCCCACCGCCACCGCCGAGTCCACCGCCCAGGCCGCCAAGGCCGCTGCCGCCGCCTAGACCGCCAAGGTCGCCGCCGCCGAGACCGTCACCCCAATCGCCCGCCGGCATGCCCAGCCCGGCTCCCCATCCCGCGGGAGGTGCGGCATCGACCGGCGGCGGCGCTGGAGCCACCGAATCCGGCGTGGCACCAACCGGACTGGGCACTGCGGCCGTCAATGTCGGCACGGGATCGGCCGCCGGAACGGGCGCGGCGGTCACCGGCGGGGCGAGCTGCACCGGCACAACGCCGGTCCCGAGATCGCCGGGAAACTCGAAGCGCGCCGTCGGGACGGCGGTCATCTTGTCGACCACCATGGCGTAAGACGTCTCGACGCCATCCGAGGCGGAACGCATCGCCGTCAACCAGTCATTGCTAATGTCGTTGTCCACGTACGGAATTACCTGCTCGCGCACCACGTCGGCCGCGCCGTCCCGGTCACCCGCCGTGACCGCGCCGGCGGCCGCCAGCCACGCCGGTCGCTGAGCGCGCACGCGGTCGTCGACGGCGATGGTGGTGGCCACCGCCGAATCGACCAGATACCAGAGGTTGTCGCGCAGCGACTCGCATCGTTGGGCCGCCGCGCGCAGTTCGGTGGCAACGGCGTCGGCGGTGTCACAGTGCCGTTGCAAGAGCTGCACCGCAGCGTCCCCGCCCGGACCCGTCCACGCTGCGGCGAGCTCGGCCACCTGGGCGCGCTGCATCCGCAACGCCTCGGCCGCCACCACGCCCGCCGCCCGCAGCTCCGCACAGTCGCGGTCCAGCGCGCGTAGGTCCAGGCCGTCCTCCCCCGCATACCGTTCGCGAACTTGTACGGGATGCGTCGTCAGATCGTAGTTTTGGTAGCCCAACGCGTGACAGGCCTGCACGTATGTCTGGGTATGATCGACGGCCGCCCGACCCTCGGCAAGGCGCCCGGCCACATCCAATCGGTCGGCCATGGGTTAGGCGATCCGCGCCGCGGCATACAGTTCGGCGTCGGCGTAGCGCTCGGCACTGGACCGCAGCGCGGCGGCGATCTCGGCCGACGCCCGCGACCACTGCGACACCTGCGCCACCAGCCGCTCCAACTCGACGCGCAGCGCGTCGCCGCGCGCCGCGTGCGCCCGCCCGGCGCAGGCCCCGCCGAACGCCAGCCTGGACAGGTGGTCGCTGACCGTGCGGTCGATCAATTCGGCCGCCATGGCAAATTGGTTAGCGACCCGCTGCGCCGCCGGCACGTCGATCTGCGTGCGGGCGAGGGCTAGCGGGTGTGTTCCCCCAACGGATTTCATGCCTTATCCGACGCCCGCGGGCGCGGCGGGGTTCCGGGGAGATCTACAGCGCGTGGCTGACCGCTTCGGCGACGCGGGTGGCGACGCGCTGAGCAATCTCCCTCTCGGGCGCTTCCACCATGACGCGAATCATCGGCTCGGTTCCCGAGGGGCGCAACAGGATTCGGCCGGTGTCGCCCAGTTCCGCCTCGGCCTGCCCCAGGGCGGTCTGCACCGCGGGCGCGGCGGCGATGTCCTTGTCGGCGACGGTGACGTTGATCAACACCTGCGGCAGCGTCTGCATCGCAGATGCCAACTCGGCCAGCGACGAGCCGGTCTGCACCATCCGGGTCATCAGGCGCAGTCCGGTGACGATGCCGTCGCCGGTGGAGCCCAATGCGGGCATCACGATGTGCCCGGACTGCTCGCCGCCCAGGCTGTAGTCGCCGGCCCGCAGCTCCTCCACCACGTAGCGGTCGCCAACTCCGGTGGTGCGCACCGTGATTCCGGCCGAGCGCATGGCCAGGTGCAGCCCCAGGTTGCTCATCACGGTGGTGACCAGCGTCTTGGAGGCCAGCTCGCCGGCCTCGTGCATCGCCGTCGCGAGCACCACCATGATGTGGTCGCCGTCGATCAGGTTGCCGTCGGCGTCGATGGCCAGGCAGCGATCGGCGTCGCCGTCGTGCGCCAGACCCAGATCGGCGCGGTGCGCGACGACGGCCGCGCGCAGCGAGTCCAGGTGAGTGGAGCCGCAGTTGTCGTTGATGTTGAGCCCGTTGGGGTCGGCGTTGATCGCGATCACCCGGGCACCGGCGGCGCGGTAGGCGCGCGGGGCCACCGCGGAGGCCGCGCCGTGGGCGCAGTCCACCACCACGGTCAGCCCGTCGAGGCGCAGCGTGCTGGCCTTGCTCAGGTGCCGCAGGTAGCGGTCGTCGGCATCCTCGGCGTCGATGACCCGCCCGATCCCGGCGCCGACCGGGCGCAACCCGGGGTCGATGTCGAGCAGTGCCTCGATCTGGTCCTCGGTGCCGTCGTCGAGCTTGTGGCCGCCCGGGCCGAAGATCTTGATGCCGTTGTCGGGCATCGGGTTGTGCGACGCCGAGATCATCACGCCGAAGTCGGCGTCGTAGGCCCCGGTCAGGTAGGCCACCGCGGGGGTGGGCAGCACCCCGACGCGCAGCGCGTCGACACCCTGGCTGCTCAGCCCGGCGATCACCGCGGCCTCCAGCATTTCGCCGCTGGCCCGCGGGTCGCGGCCGATCACGGCTACCCGTCGACCGGGTGCCGGGGTGCTCGCCAGATGCCGCGCCGCCGCCGAGCCCAGCGCCAGCGCCAGCTCGGCGGTCAGCTCGCGATTGGCGACCCCACGGACACCGTCGGTGCCGAATAGTCGACCCATGCGACCAAACCTCTCACAGTTGTCGGGCTTGCACCTAACGTGCCCGTATCCTTTGTCGGCGAAACGGGCCGCGTCTGGGCGCAGACACGCCGCAACCGGCCACAACTTGTGCACCGCGATGCCAAGTTGTGGCCAGTTAGCGACCGCTGATCAGCGCTTGCTGTACTGAGGCGCCTTGCGGGCCTTCTTCAGGCCGTACTTCTTGCGCTCGGTGGCACGCGGGTCACGGGTGAGGAAGCCGGCCTTCTTCAGCGGGGGCCGGTCCTCGGGCTGGGCCACGATCAGCGCCCGGGCGATGCCCAGCCGCAGTGCGCCGGCCTGCCCCGACGGGCCGCCGCCGTGCAGCAGCGCGTAGATGTCAAAGGCGTCCACCCGGTCGACGGTGACCAGGGGGGCCTTGATGAGCTGCTGGTGCACCTTGTTGGGGAAGTAGCCCTCCAGGGTGCGGCCGTTCAGATTGAACTTGCCGGTGCCGGGCACCAGGCGCACCCGCACCACGGCTTCCTTGCGGCGGCCGACGGTCTGGATCGGCCGGTCGAACACGAAGGACTCGGCGGGCGCGGGGGCTTCCGCGACCTCGACCGGGGCTTCGGTCACCTCGGCGACGACCTCGACGGTCTCTGCGACTTCAGGGGTGTCCGGGTTCTCCGGGTTTTCCACGGCCTCGGTCGTTTCGGTCACTGGGCCACCTGCTTGATCTCGTACGGAACGGGCTGTTGTGCGGCGTGGGGGTGCGTCGGGCCGGCGTAGACGTGCAGCTTGCGCGCGATCTGCCGGGCCAGCTTGTTCTTGGGCAGCATGCCGACGATCGCGTCCTCCACGACACGGTCGGGGTGCTTGTCCATCAGCTCGCGCATGGTTCGGCTGCTCAGACCGCCGGGATACCCCGAGTGGCGGTAAGCCAGCTTCTTGTCCAGCTTCTGGCCGCTGAAGGCGACCTTGTCGGCGTTTATGACGATGACGAAGTCACCGCCGTCGACATTGGGGGTGAACGTCGGCTTGTGCTTGCCGCGCAGCAGGGTGGCTGCCGCGACGGCGAGGCGGCCAAGCACCACGTCCGTGGCGTCGATGACGTGCCACGACCTCGTGGTGTCACCCGCCTTTGGCGTGTACGTAGGCACAGCGCTTACCTTCTTCTTCTCGAGGTGGATCCCGGTGTTAACCGGGGGCCGGTCAAGCGTCCGCGGTGAGGGCTTGGTCTCGGCGACCGACATTGACCCGAGGCCCCGGCGTACCGCACGCCAACGGAGCAGCTTACCGACCGCCATCCCCGCAGGTCAAAATGACTTGACCCGGTGGCTAGTGCCAAGTCACATCGCGGCCTCGGACATCTTGCTCCCCGGTCGCACCGGGTCGGAAGTGCTCCCCGTATGTCACGACACCGGTCATCCTGTAGACGTTCCGTTGTTGGTAACCACAGCGCTGCGTTGAATTGTTACGAGCCGATACCAAACGACTCATCGGAGAGCGCTGTCAAAGCAATCATGGCTGCTAGATGACGTCATAGTCGAACAACAGATCCTGCAGCGGGCTTGTTGCATGGTACACGCGACCGCGACCATGCGGCCTGTTCCGTTCAGCGATCAAATGTAGATTCTTCCTAGCGCGCGACGCGAGGACGTACAACAGCTTGTTCGCGCTCTCCCAAGGCGCTGGGTCAGCAAAATGCGGCAAGATATCTTGCAGTAAACCGTAGGCAATCACAGTGTCGTATTCGAGCCCCTTCACACCATGCACTGTCGATACCGTGATGCCTGTTCGCTCGCGAAAGACGCGTCGGAAAAACTCGATGTCCGCAGCGAACGGTGCGCCGTCCCGAGCTAGCCGATCAATACGAACCTGCGAGCTTTCGAAAAAAGCATCCCACTGGTCGGCCAACTCGATGAGGGCCCGGTAGTCGATACCCAGCAGCTCCATAAGACGGTCGAAATACATTGCTAAATGCACCAGACCATCTTCTTCGTCGATATCGATCGCATTCGAGGAGCGCAACAAGTCGCGAGCAGTGATCTTCCTCGGATTTACCCCATAATTTACGAGCTCATCAACTATGTCACGCGCCCATCGAAGCCGACGTATATAAAGACCCGGAGACGCTTCTGTGAGCGCTACTCGTGCTACCTTGTACCAAAAGTTGTCTTGATCCCTTGAAAAAGGCACCAAACCCGGTCCATCAAATTGGTACTGCGGCAGGCGAGCTACGAGAGTGCGCGTCATGGAAGCGAGAAGAATCCACCATGGCGCCAAAACGCATATGTTCCGAGGCTCAATTCCCCGTTCGGAAACATTATATTCAATCAACCGCGCGAGTTCATTTGGAAGCTCCTCGACGGAGACCTCGTCATTAAAGGTCACCAAACTGGGATATTCCCTGCATAACCCCGCAGCCTCAATTAGCGTTCCTCCAATGTTAAAGTTCTCGAAAAACTCAATAACACGTTTTGAAGATCTAAAATTGCGAGTAAGATTTTTCAGCTCTATCTGCTGGCCAATTAACGCCGATAGTTCACTGACCGCAATCGCATATCCGCCTAAAGAGGTAAATATCTCTTGATTGGGGTCGCCCACAACCAGCGTCCCGACGTTACCGTCGCCTTCGCGCACAACCGACATGAGTATTTCATACTGAATGCGCTTTGTATCTTGATACTCATCAACGGCAATGAAGCTGAACAGATTGCTCAGTACTTTCCGGATGGAAGACTGGCCGACGATAAGATCGCGAGCGTACTGAAGGATCATTTCAAAGTCGATTTTTCCGCCGGCATTCAGTTCGTCGAAATACTGTGAGAGGACGCTGTGGATCGCAGGGTGTTTACGGGTGTCCAAACATGACAGTTCGTAAGAGCCGCCGACAAAATAATATCCGCAGTCATAGTAAGTCAGTTGCGCGCTCCGGCACAAACGCGAAATTATTGCTTCACTGTCGTGCGAGTTAACTATGCTAAATCCGCGCGCCAAGTGAGGATGGTAGATTCGGTAAGGCCTCAAAATCCATTCGAGGCAAAATGCATGAATCGTCCCTATCCAAAGCTGATCAGTATCAACACCCAGATCGCGGATACGGTTTTCAATCTCTTCCGCAGCTTTGTTAGTATAAGTTATCGCGACGACAAACTTTCTATGCGACTCGAGCTTTTCTAGCTCTTGCGCGATCTTATACGTAAGTGTCCGCGTTTTTCCACTACCAGGACAAGCGACTACAAATACATTTCCCGGGTAGTTTATAACATCGAGTTGCTCTGTAGTCAGTTCTCCGCCGGAATCACTACTCACAGCTGCAGTACATCTCTAAGAAAGTGTTTACAGAGTCAGATGGAATGAGCCTCTGAGTAGCAATCTTTATGTCGGCCAGTTCGATCTCGCGACGCCGAAATGACTCTGCACATTCGACGAGCTCATCTCGGGCGTCTTGCGAGTCGCTCTCCGTTAGTTCGAACTTCTGAAGTCGATATTTCAGGATGTTATACGCTGATTCGACGTTAAGTCTTGGATGAGCAAAATGAAGCGCCGAAAGAATGTATTGTGGAATCACAGTTGTGTGATCGACCTTTCCGCCAAGCAGAATTGCAAACCATCCCTTACCCATTGCGTTTGCCATCTGCAGTACTCGTCGACCGAATACGGCTACGTCACCACTTTCGATTGCACTTTGCGCCGAGGCCCTGGTGCCCGGATCTGTATAGACATCCGACACAACAGAAGAAACAAGCGTCGAGTTACCTGCGCTGATGAGGTCCACTTCGAACGTATGAGCCGCATAGAACGTCGCCAGCCACGGGTTATCCGCGATAAATTCGCTCAACACTTCCATGCGCCTGGCGCCGGCCGCCGCCGAGCGTTTCGCTTGTTCGCGAAACCTTTTGAGTCTCTCATCGTCTCCCGACACGGGATCTGTATCGATGACGGCCGTATCTGAGTCGGTAAGTATGCTACAACGCCGTTTGATTCGCGAGTTATGAAACAGAGCTGCAACATTCTGGAATCCAGTGCTACGAATATTAATTAGACTGATACCCAATTCATCAATCCCAACCCCCAATACCTCACGCACGAGTGTCGGTATAAGAATTTCCTCCGCGTCACCCTCGACGAGTATCACGCTCTTCGCGAATAACAAGTTGCTTCGAATAGCGTCCAGATAGCGCTCCATGTTGCGAACTTGAGATGAGTCCAAACCAGTTGACGGCTGATACGCGTCGCAGGCAACTCCCGACCTTCCGAGGATATTCATGCGACTGATGCTGCTAACCTCTGAAATCTGAGCGGAGTGGGTTGAATAGATAACTTGGGTGTCAGTGTAGTCGATGCGGTCAAAAAGCGTCTTTTGGATGTGTGTATGGATATGTGCTTCCGGTTCCTCGATTAATAGAAAGTTCGCAATCTTGTGGCGGGCCTTTGATATCTAAATTCAAGAAGTTTTAACGTTAGGTAGATCAAGTTGGCGCCACCCAAACTTAATTCGTGAATTTCTCCCTCATATTCCTCGCCATGCTCGCCGAGATATAGTTTGAGAGATTGAAATAGCCTATCAGCTTCATCCGGAAGATCCGATTTGATTGAAAGCGACGACGGTGAGTATGCGGCACCGACAGTATCCATGACGGTTTGTTGGATATCTTGTCGAACATCGGCGACGTCTGGCAACTGCTCAATTTTTCGGTTCAATTCACGGGCCTGATCGGTAACTACGGCAAAGTTAAGCTTATTAATTTCGCCACTTTTATGCTGCAACAGTGTCTTAAGTGGGTTGGTTCGATTGTGTCGAAATTCCTCGATCACATCTCGGAGAGCTTGGATGTAAGTAAAAGATATCTCTTTAGCGACCGATAACTGCTTCGGAAGACGAACACCGATCGCTTCCGATTCGAGGTCGTCGCTAAACTTCACCGCGTTGAAGTCCCCTACAATCGAGTTATATGTTTCAGGATCATCGAATCGCGCAGCGCTTCGGCCAGTAAACAAGATCTCATAATCATCACTAGTTATGGTATTGCGGATCTCATCGAGGGTGGTCCGATCACCCTCGACGAGGCTTGCGAGCCTCGTCCGGATGTCTTTTGTTGGTCGATAAATGAGGCTATATGTCGATCGGTCGATCGGGCTTGCCTCGATATTGCCAGTGCCATGCACGAATAACGCTTGTACAGATTCATCGGCGGAGATTTGCGAAAACTCTACGCTTATTATAATCCAGTGTCCTCGCCAGTCGCCTAGTCCACGATGGAAATCGTTGCTACGTATTCTATACGCAGAAGCAAGAAGATTTGCATCAAGCAAAAGGCGCAGTGCGCGGAACACATTGCTCTTCCCTGAGCCGTTTTCGCCAATGATCGTGTTGATACCGGCTTCAAAGTTGAGACGTGCGCTGCTGAAATTGCGGTAGTTGACTAAGGTCAGGCTAGAGATGTGCATTTTCCGTCCATTGTTTCCTCCGCGTTGATCGGCAGGCAACTAGCGCCCTGCCCCAGATCGGGTCGCGGGATCGGTGCGCTAAGCGGCTGTGACCTCAATAAACCCCCGCTGCCGTTTCCTCCCTCGGTCTAGGCAAGTCAGGCGGAACCGATGGCGGTGAGGAGGACGCCAGCTGCGGCAATTAGCGCTTCCGCGACTACATGCCCTGAGGCCCCCTGTGGGTCGTTCTCGTGCCTGTGACGCAGCCCGATTCGTCGATGCGAGAGCGTATTGCGTTGACCGGTTGATCGCATCGGAATCGGGAAAGTTCGTGTGGATGTTGCGTGTTTTGACCAACTGCTTATCGCATGAATTCCCCGGGCCACCTGGCCGATGCGCTGCACCCCGGCGGCCAACACCGCGTAGTACTCGTCGCCGTCGGCCCGTGTGATGCGAAGCACACTGCCGACGGCGAATCCGGGCAGGCCCGGCGCCCTGGTGCCCCGACCGCGGATCCGTGGCGGCGCGATCGGCGGCGCTTCCGGCATGGCATTCAGCAATGCCTCCGAGACAATTAGCGGTGAGCGGCCCTCGATGCGCAGCGCGCGGACCGCGGCGGCGTCGTCGAGGTCGACCATCGCCCGGTGACCGTCGTAGAGCAGGTAGGCGGGCGAACCGGAAGCCGGGGCCACCAGGATCGCGTGTCCGGCGGCCAGACGGTGCACCGCCGGCGCCTCGGAGCGGCGGCCGATGATGACCGTCGTGGTGCTAGCGCCGGTGCTAGCGCATATCGACCAACCCGTATCCCCCGGAGACAGCGGCGTGCCGAGATATTGCGGTGCGCCCGGAATGCCCAGCAGCGGGCCGCGTTTGGTGGCGCCCAGGTCGGCTTCGGTGACCGCCTGGGGTGTGGCAGCCGTCGCCGCGATGAGCCGGGCAGAGGCCAGGTTGAGCAACGGATGCCACACATCGCCCACACGGACGAAGAGGGCACCCGATTCCCGGCTCACCACGATCTGCGCGCGATCCAGCGCTACCTGCGGTCGCAGCAAACCGAGAACCGCGCAGCCCGCCACGACGATGGCCGTGAGGACGCACCCCAGCGCCAGCGGCCCCGAGCGCGTGCGGGAAGGAAGCCCGGTCCCCCGGATGTCTTCGCCCAGCAGCGCGCTTTCGGTGCGCCGCAGCAAATACCGATACGCGCTGACTTGCAGCCACGTAGCCGGCTGATGCGGCACCTGATCTCCTGACCCTGAAAATCCGTTAGCGGCCACGGTAGGCGGCCATTTCGGAGCGCCGGAGCGGTTATCCACAGGCCGTAGGAGTTTCGGCACGTCACGATTTGGGTAAAATTGCGCGGTGAAAACTCACCGTGTACGTACCCCTCGGGCGGGCACCGCGCGGTCAGCTGTTCGTTGGGTTGGCCTCGGCGCTTCAGCCCTGCTCACCGCTGTCGGCCTGCTCGCCACCCCGGCCGCGCCTCTGGCGCACGCCTTCGACTGCCCGGATGTCGAGGTCATCTTCGCCCGCGGCACCAACGAGCCCGCCGGCCTGGGCAAGGTCGGTGACTCCCTCGTCGACTCACTGAAGCAGCAGACCGGGCTGAACATCCTGCCGTACGGAGTGAACTACGCGGCCAGCAAGCTGCAACTGCACGGCGGTGACGGTGCCAACGACACGATTGACCGCGTCAAGAAGAGCGTGGAGACATGCCCCAACACGAAGATCGTGCTGGGCGGCTACTCGCAGGGCGCCTCGGTGATGGACATCGTGGCCGGTGTACCCATCGGCGGCATCAGCTGGGGCAACAAGCTGCCACAGCAGTACGCCAACAACATCGCCGCCGTCGTCACCTTCGGTGACGTGGCCGACCGCGCCGGCGGCACGCTGCCCAGCCAGAGCGCGATGCTGGGCTCCAAGGCCGCCGACTATTGCAACCCCAACGACCCGATCTGCCACGCGGGCCAGGGCAACGAGTGGAGTGGGCACACCGAGGGCTACGTGCCGGTGTACACCACCCAGGCGGCGTCGTTCGTCGCGCAAAAGCTGGCGGCCGCCGGTGTCGGTCAGCAGTCCCCCGCGTTCGGTCCGCCGCTGGGCCCCACCCCGCAGCAGCCAGGTTACGGCCAGCAGTCGCCGGTATACGGGCAGAACCCGCCCGGGTCGTCGGGTCCGTCGATCCACGGCGGCACCGGCACCGCTCCGGCGCCCGCGCCGTCGCTGCCCACACCCGCGCCCGCTACGGACTTACCGCAAGCACCTCTCGTCTAAATCGTTACCGTCGGGTTATCAACGCCCCCTTAACATCGCTGTGTGAGGCTTATCCCGTTAGGGCTGGGCATCGGAATTGGCGCGGCTGGCGCGTTATTGGTTGCCCCCCAATTGGTTCCGCATGCGTCGGCGTCGTGCCCCGGCGTTGAGGTGGTGTTCGCCCGGGGCACCGACGAGCCGCCCGGTGTCGGCAAGGTGGGCGGTGCGTTCGTCAGCTCGTTGCGCGAGCAGACCCGCAAAAGCGTTGGTGCATATGGCGTGAATTACCCGGCCAGTAAGGACTTCCTGGCCGCCACCAACGGCGCCAACGACGCCAGCACACACATCCAGCAGATGGCCGCCAACTGTCCCAACACCAAACTGGTGCTGGGCGGATACTCGCAGGGCGCCGCCGTCGTCGACATCGTCACGGCCGCACCGGTGTCCGGCCTCGGCTACCGCCAGCCGTTGCCGCCCGCGGCCGCCGATCACGTCGCCGCGGTCGCCCTGTTCGGCAACCCGTCCGGCCGGGCGGGTCAGCTGATGAGCGCCCTGTCCCCGAATTTCCTGGGCAAGACCATCGACCTGTGCAACCCGGGCGACCCGATCTGCTCGAGCGGCATGCAGTGGAGTTCGCACTTGAGCTACGTCCCCGGATTGACCAACAGGGCAGCGAATTTCGTCGCCGCCAGGCTGTAACCGCTCAGTCGCGCGAGCGGATATCCCGGGTGATCAGGTTGCGCGCCGCCAGCTGGTCATCGGGCGGATAGTCGACGCCGACCAGCGACAACCCGTGGGCGGGCGCGGCCGCGAAGTCGCTGGAACGCTCTGTGGCGCTGAGCAATTCGTGGCAATACGAGACGGGCCGGCGGTGTTCGCCTACGGCCAGCAGCGCGCCGACCAGCGAGCGCACCATCGACCAGCAGAACGCGTCGGCGCTGACCTGCGCGGTGATCAGGTCGCCGTCGCGGGTCCACTCCAGCCGCTGCAGGTCGCGGATGGTGGTGGCGTTCTCGCGGTGACGGCAGAACGCGGCAAAGTCGTGCAGTCCCAGCAGGTCTCGCGACGCGGCGGCCATCGCCTCGACGTCCAGCGGACGCGGCCAGGCGGTGACGTAGCGGGCCTGTAGCGGCTGCACGCCCCACGGCGCCGTCGAGATCCGATAGACGTAGTGACGCCGCAGCGCCGAGAACCGGGCGTCGAAACCCGCAGGGGCGCGGCGTATATCGACGACCCGGACATCGGCGGGCAGGAACCGGCCCAGGCGGCGCAGCAACGGCAGAAACTCGGGTTCACCGACGTGCGGCGCACGCGGGTAGGCATTCGGCAGCGCTTCGAGCGGCACGTCGGCGTGCGCCACCTGTCCGGTGGCGTGGACTCCGGCGTCGGTGCGTCCCGCCGCGCGCAGCCGCACCGGCGTGCGAAAGACCGTCGTCAGCGCCTCGTCGAGAACTCCGGCCACGGTCCGCTGGCCGGCCTGAGCGGCCCAGCCCGCGAAACCTGTTCCGTCGTAGGCGATATCAAGCCGCAGACGGACGTCTTCGCTAACTCTCGTCAGCCTCGTCGTTCGCCTCGGCGGCTTCGGCTTCCGCCCGCGCGGCCACGGCCTTGTCGGCCTTGTCTTCGGCTTCGGCCTGGGCCTTGGTCGGCTCGGCCTCGGTCGTGGTCTCCTCGACCTCGGCCGTGGCCTCCCCGGCCGTCGGGCCGACGGCTTCATCAGGCTCGACAGCCGCCTGAGGTGCCGCCGCCGCCGCGACAGGGGCGTCGGACTTCTTGGAAGCCTTCACCCGACGAGCCCGATCTGCCTCGGAGGTGACCGTCTTCTCCCGCACCAGCTCGATCACGGCCATGGGCGCGTTGTCGCCCTTGCGCGGCTCGACCTTGATGATGCGGGTGTAGCCGCCGTTGCGGTCGGCGTAGAACGGACCGATCTCCGCGAACAGGGCGTGCACCACGTCCTTGTCGCGGATCTTCTTCAGCACCTCTCGACGGTTGTGCAGCGCACCCTTTTTCGCGTGGGTGATCAGCTTCTCCGCGTACGGCCGCAGCGCCCGCGCCTTGGGCTCGGTCGTCTTGATCCGGCCGTGCTCGAACAGGGAGGTGGCCAGGTTGGCGAGAAGCGCCTTCTGGTGCGAAGACGACCCGCCGAGGCGAGGTCCCTTGGTGGGCTTGGGCATTGCGACTATCTCCTAAATGGGGCCGGTCCCCGTATCAGGTAGGACCGGGACGACAATTCTTTTTACAGCTGTTCGGTTTCCGCGTAGTCCTGGTCGTCGTAGGACGCCTCGCTGGACCAGGTGCCGGTGGCGACGTCGTAGCCCGCGACCTGCGAGGGGTCGAAGCTCGGCGGGCTGTCCTTGAGCGACAGGCCCAGCTGGTGCAGCTTGACCTTGACCTCGTCGATGGATTTCTGACCGAAGTTGCGGATGTCGAGCAGGTCGGACTCGGTGCGGCTGACCAGCTCGCCGACGGTGTGCACACCCTCGCGCTTGAGGCAGTTGTAGGACCGCACCGTCAGATCCAGGTCGTCGATCGGCAGCGCGAACGACGCGATGTGGTCGGCCTCGGCCGGCGACGGCCCGATCTCGATGCCCTCGGCCTCGACGTTGAGTTCGCGTGCCAGGCCGAACAATTCGACCAGGGTCTTACCCGCCGACGCCAGCGCGTCGCGGGGGTTGATCGAGCTCTTGGTCTCGACGTCCAGGATCAGCTTGTCGAAGTCGGTGCGCTGCTCGACACGGGTGGCGTCCACCTTGTAGGTGACCTTGAGCACCGGCGAGTAGATGGAATCGACTGGGATGCGGCCGATTTCGGCGCCCGAGGCGCGGTTCTGCACGGCCGGCACGTAGCCACGGCCGCGTTCGACGACCAGCTCGACCTCGAGCTTGCCCTTGTCGTTCAGCGTCGCGATGTGCAGGTCGGGGTTGTGCACGGTGACACCGGCGGGCGGGACGATGTCCCCCGCGGTGACCTCACCCGGGCCCTGCTTGCGCAGGTACATGGTGACGGGCTCGTCCTCCTCGGAGGACACCACCAGGCTCTTGAGGTTCAAGATGATCGCGGTGACGTCTTCCTTGACACCCGGCACGGTGGTGAACTCGTGCAGCACGCCGTCGATGCGGATGCTGGTGACGGCCGCACCCGGAATCGAGGACAGCAGTGTCCGGCGCAACGAATTGCCCAGGGTGTAACCGAATCCCGGCTCCAGCGGCTCGATGACGAACTGGGACCGGTCGTCGGTGAGGATTTCCTCCGACAGTGTGGGTCGCTGAGAGATCAGCATGGTGTTTCTCTATCTCCTTCTCGGCACCCGCTATTTGATGCCGTCAAGACCTGCACCGGGTTGGATGCAGGGGGTCTTTACTTCGAGTAGAACTCGACGATGAGCTGCTCGCTGAGCGGCACGTCGATCTGCGCCCGCTCGGGCAGCTGGTGGATGAGGATGCGCTGACGCTCCCCAACCACCTGCAGCCAGCTCGGGATCGGACGGTCGCCCGCCGTCTCCCGCGCGATCTGGAACGGCACGGTGTTCAGCGACCCGTCCCGCACGTCGATGATGTCGTACTGCGACACCCGGTAGCTGGGGACGTTGACGTGCACGCCGTTGACGCTGAAGTGCCCGTGGCTGACCAGCTGACGCGCCATCCGGCGGGTACGGGCCAGGCCGGCGCGGTACACGACGTTGTCCAGCCGGCTTTCCAGGATGCGCAGCAACTCCTCACCGGTCTTGCCGGATTGCCGGGAGGCCTCTGCGTAGTAGCGGCGGAACTGCTTTTCCATCACGCCGTAGGTGAAGCGGGCCTTCTGCTTCTCCTGCAGCTGCAGCAGGTATTCGCTTTCCTTGATCCGCGCGCGGCCGTGCTGGCCGGGCGGGTAGGGACGCTTCTCGAAGGCCTGGTCGCCACCGACGAGGTCGGTGCGCAGCCGGCGCGACTTGCGGGTGATGGGTCCGGTGTAACGAGCCATGGTTGTCTTCTAGACCCTTCTGCGCTTCGGCGGGCGGCAGCCATTGTGCGGCTGGGGGGTGACGTCGGAGATCGCGCCGACCTCCAGGCCGGCGGCCTGCAGCGACCGGATCGCGGTCTCCCGGCCCGAACCCGGGCCCTTCACGAACACGTCGACCTTTTTCACGCCGTGTTCCTGCGCCTTGCGCGCGGCGTTCTCCGCGGCCAGCTGGGCCGCGAACGGGGTCGACTTGCGGGACCCCTTGAAGCCGACGTGTCCCGACGACGCCCAGGCGATGACGTTGCCCTGGGGGTCGGTGATGGTGACGATCGTGTTGTTGAAGGTGCTCTTGATGTGGGCGGCACCGTGGGGGATGTTCTTCTTTTCCCGCCGGCGGGTCTTCTGGCCCTTCTTGGGCGCCGCCGCGCCTGCCTTCTTTGCTGGTGGCATCGGGGGTTACCTGGCCTTCTTCTTGCCGGCGATGGTGCGCTTGGGGCCCTTGCGGGTGCGCGCATTGGTCTTGGTCCGCTGACCGCGCACCGGCAGGCCGCGGCGGTGCCGCAGGCCCTGGTAGCAGCCGATCTCGATCTTGCGGCGGATGTCGGCCTGCGTCTCGCGGCGGAGGTCACCCTCGACCTTGAGGTTTGCCTCGATGTAGTCACGCAGGTGGGTCAGCTGGTCATCGGTCAGATCGCGGGTCCGCAGGTTCCGGTCGATGCCGGTAGCTGCCAGGATCTCGTTCGACCGGGTCCGGCCGACGCCGAAGATATAGGTCAGCGCGATCTCCATCCGCTTGTCACGCGGCAGATCGACGCCTACTAGTCGAGCCATAGGTGGCGTTTCCTCTTTTTCTTAGCGGAGGTCTGATCCCAGCCCGTTCCCGCAACCCCTGTGGAGTTCCCAAAAGGTTCGCGGGGCCCGGCCTCCGTCCGGGCGTGGATGAGCTAGCCCATCTCTATAGATGCCAGCCGCTCACTGGTGCTGGGAGGTCTGCATTCAGTTGTGTTGGGGCTGGGCCGGATTAGCCCTGACGCTGCTTGTGGCGCGGATCGGAGCAGATCACCATGACCCGCCCATGCCGACGGATCACCCTGCACTTGTCACAGATTGGCTTGACGCTCGGGTTCACCTTCACGGCTGTTCGATCCTGTTCTGTCTATTCGTAGGTGTTGTAGATCAGGCGCTTTTACTTGTACCGGTACACGATGCGGCCACGAGACAGGTCGTAGGGAGACAACTCCACCACCACCCTGTCCTCCGGCAGGATGCGGATGTAGTGCTGCCGCATCTTGCCGCTGATGTGGGCAAGCACCTTGTGGCCGTTCTCCAGCTCAATGCGGAACATCGCATTGGGCAGAGGCTCGACCACCCGGCCTTCCACCTCGATGGCGCCGTCCTTCTTGGCCATAACTAGTTAAGAATCCTCGTCATATAGTTTCGTTCTCGTCTGCGCCTAGTCGACGCGAACAGTGCACCGACTTGGAACGTGAGCCGGTGACAGGAAATTCCTAGGGACTTGGCACACAAAAAGTCGGCGCGGATGCCGCACCGTTGTTCCACGATACCTGGTTATTCCGCTCCACCAAAATCGCTGGCGGCGGACATGCGGCCGGCCTCCTCGACCTCCCACACGGCCGCTGACGAGCGCATACTTAACGCCGATGACCAACCCTTCAGACGCGGCCGGCGCGGCGCAACAGCGCAGGCCCGTCATGCTGACCGTCGACGACGATCCCTCGGTGTCCCGGGCGGTCGCCCGCGACCTGCGCCGCCACTACGGCGAGGATCACCGGATCGTACGCGCGGAGTCCGGGCCCGACGCCCTGGGCACGCTCAAGGAGCTCAAACTGCGCGGCGAGACCGTCGCGCTGCTGATCGCCGACTACCGGATGCCGCAGATGAGCGGCATCGAGTTCCTCGAACAGGCCATGGACCTGTATCCGGCGGCGCGCCGCGTGCTGCTGACCGCCTACGCCGACACCCACGCCGCCATCGACGCGATCAACGTCGTCGACCTGGACCACTACCTGCTCAAGCCGTGGGATCCCCCGGAAGAGAAGTTCTACCCCGTCATCGACGGCCTGCTGGACGCCTGGCGGGCCGCACCCGAGCACCCCATCCCGCACACCAAGGTGATCGGCCACCGCTGGTCGGCGCGGTCCTGGCAGGTCCGCGACTTCCTGGCACGCAACGGCCTCTACTACACCTGGTTCATGGCCGACGAACCCGCCGGTGAGCGGCTGCTCGCGGCGGCCGGCGAGGACGGCAGGCGGCTGCCGGTGGTGGTCACCCAACGCGGCGACACCCTGGTCGAGCCCACCGACGCCCAGCTGGCCGAGACGCTAGGCCTGACCACCACCCCGTCGCAGGAGTTTTACGACCTGATCGTGGTCGGCGGCGGCCCCGCCGGCCTGGCCGCGGCCGTGTACGGCGCCTCCGAGGGACTGCGCACGGTGCTCATCGAGCACACCGCCACCGGCGGCCAAGCCGGGCAGAGCTCGCGCATCGAGAACTACCTGGGCTTCCCCGACGGGGTCTCGGGCGGGCAGCTGGCCGACCGCGCCCGCCGGCAGGCGGAGAAGTTCGGCGCCGAGCTGATCACCGCCCGCAAGGCCACCGCCCTCGAGGTGAACGGATCCAAGCGCACCGTGCGGTTCGCCGACGGCGGCTCGATCGACGCGCACGCGGTCATCCTCGCCACCGGGGTCTCCTACCGCCAGCTGCAGGCCGAAGGCTGCACCGAGCTGACCGGCTGCGGCGTCTACTACGGCGCGGCCATCTCGGTCGCCCCGGAGTGCGAAGACGAAGAGGTCTACGTGATCGGCGGGGCCAACTCGGCCGGTCAGGCGGCCATGTTCCTGTCGCGGACGGCCAAGTCGGTCAACATCGTGGTGCGGGCCCCGTCGCTGGAGGCGTCGATGTCCTACTACCTCATCCAGCAGATCGAGGCGAACCCCAAGATCAACGTGCTGACCTGCACCGAGGTGCGGCGCGCCACCGGCGAGGGCCACCTCGAGAAACTGACCCTGGTCAACAACCGGACCGAAGAAACCGAGGACGTCACCTGCGCGCGAATGTTCATCTTCATCGGCGCCGCACCGCGCACCGACTGGCTGGACGGTGTGCTGGCCCGCGACGACCACGGGTTCATCCTGACCGGCCCGGACCTGCGCAACGTGTGCGGCTGGACGCTGGAACGCCCGCCACATCACCTCGAGACCAGCGTGCCCGGGGTGTTCGCCACCGGCGACGTCCGATCGACATCGGCCAAACGGGTCGCCGCCGCGGTCGGTGAGGGTTCGATGGCGGTCATGCTGGTGCACCGATACCTGGCCGAAGCATGACCGGCGCCGACTCCATGACCGACAAGATGCCCTGCGAGCCCGACGAGCTGCGCAGTCTGTTCCTGTTCGAGGCGCTCACCAACGAGCAGCTTGCCGTGCTGTGCAGCAACGGGCACATCCAGCACTACGAACCGGGTCCGATCTGCGTCGAAGGCGAACCGGCGACCTGCTTCTACGTCCTCATCGACGGCGAGCTGACCATGACCAAACTCTCCGGCGGCCAGGACATCGAAACCAACCGGACCTCGCAGCGCGGCGTGTATTGCGGGGCCTGGCGGGCGTTCACCGGCGGCAAGCAGAAGAATTACGACGCCTCGGTGCACGTGACCAAGCCGTCGCGCTTCTTCGTGATGGACGCGCCGGTGTTCGCGCAGTTCATGCGTGACCAGTTCCCCATGGCGGTGCACCTGCTCGACGGCATCGCCGTCGGCACCGACCGCACCCGCCGGATCATCGACAATCGCGAGAAGCTGCTGGCGCTGGGCCGTTTGTCGGCCGGGCTGACGCACCAGCTGAACAATCCCGCCGCGGCGATCTCGCGGTCGGCTGCGGATCTGCGCGAACGCGTGGCCAACATGCGGCAAAAGCTGGCGATGCTCGCCGACGGCACCATCACTCCCGAGGCGCTGAGCGCCCTGGTGCAGCTGCAGGATCGGGTCGCCGAACAGGTCGCCAAGTCGGCCTCGCAGCATCTGAGCGCGCTGGAGACCTCCGACCGCGAGGATGCCGTCGGCGACTGGCTGGAAGACCACGGCATCGACGGCGGGTGGGACATCGCGCCGACGTTCGTCGAGGGCGGCGTCGACACCGATTGGCTGGAGCGGATTTCCGCCGTCACCGAGGAGCTCGCGTCGACGTCGCTGGAGCAGGCGATCCGATGGATCAACTACACCATCGAGAGCGAGCTGCTGATGAACCAGATTCTCGAAGCGAGCAAACGGATTTCGGCGCTGGTCGCCGACGCCAAGCAGTATTCGCAAATGGATCGGGCCCCGTTCCAGGTGACCAATGTGCACGATCTGCTGCGCAGCACGCTGGTGATGTTCGCCGACCGACTGACCAAAGACGCGGGCAAGGACGGCGGCGCGCACCCCGTGGTCACGGTGGTCAAGGAGTTCGACCAGACGCTGCCCGAAATCCCCTGCTATCCAGGCGATCTCAATCAGGTATGGACCAACATCATCGACAACGCGATCGCCGCGATGCGCGACACCGGGGGCACGCTGACCATCCGCACCTGCCGGGAAGGCGAGAAGCTGGCCCGCATCGAAATCTGCGACACCGGCCCGGGCGTACCCGAGGACGTGCGCGAGCACATCTTCGAGCCCTTCTTCACCACCAAACCCTTCGGCGAGGGCACCGGGCTGGGCCTGGACCTGGCCTTCAACATCGTCGTGAAGAAGCACCGCGGGGACCTGCGGGTGGAATCGAGGCCCGGCGACACCCGGTTCATCGTGCTGCTGCCGCTGGAGCCCCCCGCCGCCGGCGTCGCCGGTGCCGTTCTCGACGATGTCGATGAGGATGTGGCCGACCCGGAATAGCTTTCACCGGGCGCAGGTTGGCAAGACCATGACCGATGCAGCGAGCAAACCCAATCTCGGCCGGTTCGGATCGTTCGGACGCGGCGTCACACCCGAGCAGGCCAGGGACATCGAAGCGCTGGGCTACGGCGCCGTCTGGGTCGGCGGTTCACCACCCGCCGAGCTGGCCTGGGTCGAGCCCCTGCTGGAGGCGACGACGACGCTGCAGGTGGGCACCGGCATCGTCAACATCTGGACCGCGGCCGCCAAGCCGGTGGCCGAGTCCTTCCACCGCATCGACAAGGCGTACCCGGGCCGCTTCCTGCTGGGCATCGGCGTCGGCCATCCCGAGGCGCATACCGAGTACCGCAAGCCCTACGACGCCCTCACCGACTACCTGAAGCAGCTCGATGACTACGGAGTACCCGCCAATCGCCGGGTGGTGGCGGCGCTGGGCCCGCGCGTCCTCAAGCTGTCCGCGGAACGCTCGGCCGGGGCACACCCCTACCTGACCACCCCGGAACACACCGCGCATGCCCGCGAACTCATCGGGCCGTCGGCGTTTCTGGCGCCCGAGCACAAGGCGATCCTGACCACCGACGCCGAGAAGGCCCGCGCCGTCGGCCGCAAGGCGCTTGACGTCTATTTCAATCTCGCCAACTACCGAAACAACTGGAAGCGGCTGGGTTTCACCGAGGACGAGGTCACCCGGCCGGGCAGCGACCGTCTGGTGGACGCGGTGGTGGCATATGGCACCGTGGACCAGATCGCGGCGCGGCTGCACGAACATCTCGACGCCGGCGCCGATCACGTCCCCGTGCAGGTCCTGACGAAGGATGAAAACCTGGTCTCGGCGCTGGCCGAGCTGGCGGGGCCACTGGGGTTGAAGCAGTCCTGACATGTCGTAGGGGGAGCCAGATGACCGAGGGAGTTTCACTCAAGCCCGAGCTGGGCCGGTTCGGCGTGTGGCTCCCCACCCGATCCATCTCCCCGGAGTTGGCCGCGGGCATCGAGTCGCTGGGCTACGGTGCCGCCTGGATCGGTGGATCGCCGGACGCCGATCTGTCCTGGGCCGACCCAGCCCTGGCGGGGACGACGTCGCTACAGCTGGCCACCGGGATCGTCAACATCTGGACGGCGCCCGCGCTGGAAGTCGCCGAGTCCTTCCGCCGGATCGAATCAGGCCATCCGGGAAGGTTTTTGCTGGGCATCGGGGTCGGCCACCCGGAGCACACCCAGGAATACGTGAAGCCCTACGACGCCCTGGTCTCCTACCTCGACGAACTCGACGCGGCCCTGGTGCCGACCAGCCGGCGGGTGGTCGCGGCGCTCGGCCCGCGGGTGCTGGGCCTCGCCGCGCAACGCAGCGCCGGTGCGCACCCGTATCTGACCACGCCGGAACACACCGCCAAGGCGCGCGATTTGCTCGGCGGTGCAGTGTATTTGGCGCCCGAACACAAGGTGGTGCTCACCACCGACGCTGAGGAGGCCCGCGCGATCGGACGTCAGACCGTCGAGTTCTACCTGGGTCTGAGTAACTACGTGAACAACTGGCTGCGGCTGGGGTTCACCGAAGCCGACGTGCACAAACCCGGCAGCGACAAGCTGATCGACGCGGTGGTCGCCTATGGCACCCCGGAAGACATCGCGCGGCGGTTGGGTGAACACCTGGAGGCCGGAGCCGATCACGTGGCGATCCAGGTGTTGGGCGACCACGACGAAGCAACGCTGCTACCTGCGCTAAGTGAATTGGCCGGACCGCTGGGGCTAACTCGCGCAAACTGACCGATCGGCTCCGTTAGGGTTTGGGCATGCGGTTACTGGTCACCGGCGGCGCTGGATTCATCGGCGCCAACTTTGTGCACAGCACGGTCCGCGAACACCCCGAGGATTCCGTGACGGTGCTCGACGCGATGACCTATGCGGGTCGGCGCGAGTCACTGGCCGACGTCGAGGACTCGATAGAGCTGGTGGTCGGTGACATCACCCACGCCGAGCTGGTGTCGCGGCTGGTCGCCGAATCGGATGCGGTGGTGCATTTCGCGGCGGAGAGCCACGTCGACAACGCGCTGGACAGCCCCAAGCCGTTCCTGCACACCAACGTGGTCGGCACCTTCACCATCCTGGAGGCGGTGCGACGTTACGGTGTGCGGCTGCACCACATCTCGACCGACGAGGTCTACGGCGACCTGGAGCTCGACGATCCGCAGCGGTTCACCGAGGCGACGCCGTATAACCCGTCCAGTCCGTATTCGGCGACCAAGGCCGCCGCCGACATGCTGGTGCGCGCCTGGGTGCGCTCGTATAGGGTGCGCGCGACGATCTCGAACTGCTCCAACAACTACGGGCCGTATCAGCACGTCGAGAAGTTCATCCCGCGCCAGATCACCAACGTGCTCACCGGCCGGCGGCCCAAGCTGTACGGCGCCGGCGCGAACGTCCGCGACTGGATACACGTCGACGACCACAACAGCGCGGTCCGGCGCATTCTGGACAAGGGCGAGATCGGGCGCACCTACCTGATCAGCTCCGAGGGCGAGCGCGACAACCTGACCGTGTTGCGCACGCTGCTGCAGATGATGGGCCGCGAGCCCGACGATTTCGACCACGTCACCGATCGTGTCGGCCATGATTTGCGTTACGCCATCGACCCGTCGACGCTGTATGACGAATTATGTTGGGCGCCAAAGCATACCGATTTTGAGGAGGGGCTGCGTGCCACCATCGACTGGTATCGCGCAAACGAATCGTGGTGGCGTCCGTTGAAAGACGCCTCGGAAGCCCGCTACGAAGAGCGTGGGCAGTAGCGTGGAAGTCCGCGAATTGAAAGTTCCCGGCGCCTGGGAGATCACCCCTACCGTGCACGGCGATTCGCGTGGCCATTTCTTCGAATGGCTCACCGACAAGGGGTTTCGCTCCTTCGCCGGTCATCGCCTGGACGTCCGGCAGGCCAATTGCTCGGTGTCGTCGGCCGGCGTGTTGCGCGGACTGCATTTCGCCCAGGTGCCGCCGAGCCAGGCCAAGTACGTGACCTGCGTTCGCGGTTCGGTGTTCGACGTCGTCGTCGACATCCGGGTGGGCTCGCCGACGTTCGGGCAATGGGATTCGGTTCTGCTCGACGACACCGATCACCGGACGATCTACCTGTCCGAGGGTCTGGGGCATGGCTTCCTGGCGCTGCAAGACAATTCGACGGTGATGTATCTGTGCTCGGCGGAATACAATCCGCAGCGCGAACACACGATCTGCGCAACCGATCCGGCGCTGGGCATCGACTGGCCGCTGGTGGACGGCGCGCCGCCCAACCTGTCCGATCGCGATGCCGCGGCGCCCAGCCTCGAGGAAGTGCGCGCATCCGGCCTGCTGCCCACCTGGGACGAGACAACGGCTTTCATCGACGGTATGCGCGACTGACGGCGCGCTATCGGCCGCCGCCAGAGACGCTCTTAGGCACGGCAATTGGCCGGCCACAGCTCACTTGATGCAAAAGGTGGCGCCCACTTATCAGCCTGCTGTACACGTATATAGTATGGCCTACGGTGCGACCGCCAGAATCCTCGGATAAGCCTCGAACAGCCCTGTTCTCGGATCGCTAGCGTTAGGATGTCGCCGATGATGCCGACAACGGCCGATGCGGGTGGCGGGGGACGCCGATGAAGCTAGGGCAGGTTTTCGATCCGCGCAGCAACGCACTGAACGCATGGCGGCTAGCGCTCGCGGCCGAGGTCATCTTCTGGCACACCTACCCGGTCCGGGGCCATCTGCCCTCGCTGCGGGCCGTTCTGCAACTCCTGCTCTCCGTGGGGGTGGACGGGTTCTTCGCGATCTCGGGATTCCTGATCACCGCGAGCTGGCTGAGCAACCCGAAACTGCGCGCTTACCTCGCCGCCCGAGCCCTGCGCATCCTGCCCGGCTTCTACGTCTGCATGATCGTGACGGCCTTCGTGTTCGCCCCGCTCAGTGTGGCGATCCAAGGCGGTTCGCCGACCAGGCTGCTGTTCTCGTTCGCGCCGTTCGAGTACGTCCTCAAAAACATCGGGGTCTTGTGGCTCAAGCCCGACGTGGGCGGCACCCCGTTCAACATCCCCAGTGCGGGCATCTGGAACGCTTCGCTGTGGTCACTGTTCTGGGAAGTCATGTGCTATCTGGTCGTCGCCGCCATTGGCGTGGCCGGCCTGGCCAACCGCAGGTGGGTCTCCCCGGCGATATTGGTGCTGGCCGCCATCGGGGCATCGATGCTGCCGCCCGTCACCTTCCCCGAGGTGTTCAACAAGCCGACCGGCAACGTGGGCATCGTCCTCGTCTTCATGGCGTGCCGGGCCGCGATCATGTTTGCCGCCGGAGCGCTGCTGTATCAGTGGCGCGACGTCATTCCCGCCCGCTGGTCGCTGGTCGCGGTGAGCGTGGTCATCGTGCTGGTGGCCGGCCAGCTGCCGGACTACCGGGTGGTCGCCGCCGTGCCGCTGGCCTACGCCGTCATCGTCTCCGGGTCCCTGCTGCACAACAAGCGATTGAGGTTGCGCACCGACGTGTCCTACGGCATGTACATCTACGCGTACCCGACACAGCAGCTGCTGGCGGTCCTCGGGTTGCTCAGCCTCAATCCGATCGTGTTCTGCCTGACCGTCGCGCTGGCCACCCTGCCGCTGGCCGCGGCGAGTTGGTTCCTGGTCGAAAAGCCGGCGAGGTCGCTCAAGGCGCGACTGAAACGAAGATCTGCCGACACCCACGGGCAAGCGGCGGTGGCGATGCCGCCGGAGGTCCCCGGTGCCGCTAGCCATGATCGCGGCAACGTGAGGGCGCAAGACGCGGCGCTGCCGGCAAAGGATCGCGGAGCGGCGACCTGATCAACGCCACCGCCCGCGTCGGCGCCCGTCGACTTTTGGCCCGTACGATGGCGCCGAAGACGAGTGGTGTGCAGGGGGCGGAGGCCGGATGAAATTAGGGCAGGTATTCGATCCGCGACGAAACGCGCTCAACGCACTTCGGTTGGCGCTGGCGGCCGAGGTGATGCTCTTCCACTCATGGCCTACCACCGGCCACATGCCGCCGAAATCGACCCTGCAGCTTTTCTTCTCGGTAGGTGTCGACGGATTCTTCGCGATCTCGGGCTTCCTCATCACCCGGAGCTGGCTCACCGACCCACGACTGCGCGACTACCTCGCCGCCCGCGCGCTGCGCATCCTGCCCGGCTTCTACATCTGCCTGCTCGTGACCGCGTTCGTCTTCGCCCCGCTCAGCATGGTGATCCAAGGCGGGTCGGCCACCAAGCTGCTCGCGTCCACCGCCCCGCTCCTGTACGTCGTGAAAAACAGTGCGATCGCTTATCTGCAGCCCACCATCGACGGAACGCTGCACGGCGTGCCGGGTGGACCCGCCTGGAACGGTTCCATGTGGTCGTTGATCTGGGAACTGCTGTGCTACCTCTTCGTTGCCGCCATCGGCGTGGCCGGACTAGCCAATCGTCGCTGGGTATCCCCCGCGGTTCTGGTAGTGGCAACACTGGCGGCGTTGGTGCTGCCGCCCCTGACATTCCCCGGGATATGGACCATCCCGCAGCTGGCGGTGCGCTCGGCCATCATGTTCGCGGCCGGAGCCATCATGTATCAGTGGCGGGACGTCATCCCCGCCCGATGGTCGCTCGTCGCCGTCTGCATCGTCATCGTGGTGGCGTCCGGGGCGCTGCCCGATTACCGGGTGGTCGGCGCGCTTCCGCTGGCCTACGCCGTCATCGTCTCGGGCTCGATGCTCAAGAGTGAACGGTTGAGACTGCGCACCGATCTGTCCTACGGCGTCTACATCTACGCATTCCCGGTCCAGCAATTGCTGGCCGTCAGTGGGCTCGCGACGCGCCTGCACCCGGTGCTGTTCTTTCTCGTGGCGGTGGCGACCACCCTGCCGCTTGCCGCGGTGAGCTGGTTCCTCATCGAGAAACCCTCGATGTCCCTCAAGCGCCGGCTTCGGATCAAGTGGTCGGCTCCCGTCGCATCCAGCTCCGACGAGCCCGGGCCGGTCAGCGCGGCCGAGGACCGGGCTGACCAGCCGGCTCCGAAGGCCCCGGGCGCCGCCTAGCCCAGGCTGACAGCGAGCACCCCCGCCCACAGCATTGGGGACATACCATTGGCGCAGGCCGATGGCTCTCGGGCAGGTATTCGATGCGCGAAACAACGCGCTGAATGTGTGCCGGCTGATACTGGCCTGTCCTACGGCGTGTACATCTACGCGTTTCCGGCCCAGCAATTGCTGGCCGTGGGTGGGCTCGCCCATCTGCAACCCATCGTGCTCTTTCTCGCCGCCGCAATTGCCGCGTTGCCGCTGGCGGCGGCAAGCTGGTTCCTCATCGAAAGGCCCTCGCTGTCACTCAAACGCCGGCTCAAACGACAGTGGTCTGGCCCCCTCGAAGCCGAAAGCGTCCACCAAGCCCCCACAACACCACCGTGACCACCTCGGCCGCCACGCTGACGGCCGCATACGGTGCCGGCTCCCAGCCCCGTTCGGAGAAGCCGGACAGGCCGACGGTGCGCGACAAGACGAACGCGACCAGGGAGCCGGCCGCGACCGCGGCACCGGCCCAGCGCAGCCACACGGGACCGCCGACCAGGATCAGCAGCGCGATCGCGAACGACAGGCTGGCCTGGGCCATGAATGCGGGACCGATATCCGGAATGTGTTGGTAGCCATGCACATAGAGGTAGGCGTGGCTGGCGGCACTGACGATCAACGACGCGGCCAGGCCGATCCGGACCAAGATATTCGTCAAAGTCATTGCAGTGCAGTCTCCTTCAGGGCCAGGGCGGCCTCTCCTCTGGTGTAGCTGACCTCGCGGATGCCCAGCGCGTCGCGCAGCTTGCCGGCCGGCAGCGTGACCGGCTTTGGGGCGGGACCGTCACCCGGTCGCGGCAGCGGATACGCGGTGGTGGTGCCGCTGTAGAACGTGACATTGTCCTCCGTCTTGGAGAACAGTTGGTGGACATGGCCGTTGAGGCACGTGACCGAGGAGAACCGCCGTAGGTAGCTCAGCGCCTGGGTGGCATCGTCGGTGCCCCAGCCCCATTGCGGGTACATCGCGAACAACGGGATGTGGCTGAACACGATGATGGGGGTATCGCTGGAAAGACGCGCGACGTCCTTCTTGACGAACTCCAGCTGATCGGCGCCCAGATGCCCGAGCTTGCGCAGATTCAACGTGTTGACCAACGCGATCAGGTGCACGCCGGCGATGTCAAGGCTGTACCACCCGTCGCCGACGGAGCCGGCACCGAACGTGTTTCGGTACTTCTGACCAGTGTCGTCGATCGAGTCGTGCTCGCCCGGCACGGTGAACACGTGCGGAGTCTTGAGGCCGGTCATCATCTGCTTCACCTGGTCGAACTGCTCGGGGCTGGACAGGTGGGTGAGGTCTCCAGTGTGGATGACGAAATCCGGTGTGTAGCCGAGGTTGTTGACCTGATCGATCGCGTGGCCAAACGTCCCGGCGACGTCCGGATTGGGCGCCCCGGTGAAACCGATGTGGCTGTCGCTGATCTGGGCGAACCGCAGGGCGGGCCGGCCCACGACGTGCTGCGCCTTGGCCTGGCCCGCGACATGCGAGATGACCTCGCCACCGGCCACGGTGAATCCGACCGCCGCCCCGAACCATGCCGTGTGCCGGATGAGCTGGCGGCGGGTCATGCCGTTTGCCTGGGCACTCATCACGTCACCACCACGGTGCCGCGCATCATCGGGTGGATCGAGCAGACGTAGTCGAAAGTCCCGGCGGTGGAGAAGGTGTGGGTGAAGGTGGCGCCGGTTCCCATGCCGGGTGAATGAAACGAGCCGTCGCTGGCGGCCACCGTATGGGGTTCTTCGTCGCGGTTGGTCCACGTGACGGTGGTCCCGACGGGCACGGTCAGGGTCACCGGCGCGAACGCGAAGCCGTCGATGGTGACCTGGTCGCCGCGCACCGGAGCCGCCGACGCGGTGATCGACGTCGCGGTGGTGGGCGCGGCGGTGGTCGCCACCGGCCGTGACTGGGAGCAACCGGCCAACAGCAGCACGCCCACGGCCGCCATGGTCGCCGAATGCCTTCGAAGCATGGGTATATCCATGCCCAGAGATAGGGCCGCGGGTTACACCACTCAGGCCGGCCGCTCGGTACGCGGCGGGGCGAATACCTCGATGACCCCGTTGACCTCACGAACCATCAACGCGGGCAACGGCTTTGGCGCGATCGGCAGCTGGTGGGTGAGCACCTGCCCGCTGGGCGAGAACGACGTGATGTGGCAGGGACAGCGCAACGTGTCGTCGGGTGCGTCGAACCACAGCTTGCAGCCCTGATGGGTACACACCCCGGAGACCGCCTGGATCTTGCCGTCGACGCGGCGGACGAATCCGGTGACCGAGCCGAGGTCGAAGGCGCGCGTCGCGCCGTCGGGTACATCCGAGCCGGCCGCGACGCGCTGCCAGCTGCCCTCGTTGGGCGTGAGTTGCCCGGCGGCGATTTCGGGGGCCCGACCGTCGCCGGTTTGCCCTGCGATCAGCGCGCGATCGACGGACACCGCGGCGACCGCGGCGGTGGCGGCGGCCGATGTGCCGACGATGACCTGGCGGCGCGTGCTGCCGCGCACCTGCGGCGGTTCCGTTGGCGCGCCGGACATCTGCTCGGCGATACGCCGGTGCAGGTCGGTGACGAATTCCTGGCGCGGCGCGTCACCACCCTCGCGGGCGGCGCGCAGGTCGATGGCCGTGCGCAGTTGCGCCGCCTCGAAGTCGTCGGGCGCGAACGGCCTGGGCCGGCGCCCCCGCAGCAGGTCGTCGACATAACGTCGCAGCCCTCGCGCATTCATCGCTGGCCCCCATCGTTGACCTGCGCCGCCAGCCGCAGGGCGCGGTGCTGGAGCACTTTGGCATTGGCCACGCTGATCCCGAGTTCCGCGGCCGACTCCTTGATCGAATTGCCCCGCAGGAAGCGTGATTCCAGGATCTGGCGGTAGCGGTCCGGCAGGTTGTCCAGAACCCGGGCAACACGTTGCGGTGCGGTGCTGATCGCGTCCTGGCTTTCGGCTGGTTGTTCGATGTCCTCGATCGAGGTTATCTCCCGGCCCAGCGTCTCGCGCCAGTGCGCGGCCAGCACCGTCCTGGCCGTCGCCCGCAGATACGCGCGCACCTCGGCGACACTCGCGGTCAGCCGCATCGGCCGCAGCGCGGCGAGGAAGACCTCGGCGGTGAGGTCTTCGGCGTCGGTCTGGTTGCCGACGCGTGCGAACAGCGTGCGGTACACCCACGTCACGTTGTCGGAGTAGACGGCTTCCCAGTTCGGATAGCCGGCATCATCGCTGTCGGGCACCGCGCGCAGGGGTCGCGGGCCGACGGGTTCGTTTCGTGCCGCCACATGCCTCCTTTACCCGATGAATATCGACTCGGGTTACACGGGTCAGGGCGCCGCGAGTGCGGCGTCGGCGGCCATCAGCCGATCGAGCTTGCTGGCGGTGGCGGAGAAGACGGACTCCGCGATGCCCAGAATCCGGTCCCGGACCCGGGGCTTCGCCGAGGCCGACGGCAGCAGGTGGCCGATCAGATGGCCGAACAGATCCAGGCGCGCCGCGGACAACCAGGACATCAACTCCGGGTCATCGAACCAGCGCAGCTGGTTGCTGTAGTCGGCCAGTGCCAGCCGTAACCAGTCGACGTCGGTGTCCGGATGGGGCAGAGGTACGCACAGCTCGTTTTTCACGGCGTCGTCCCGGTAGGCGGCTTCGACGTGGGCGATCAGCGCGGAACTGAAGATCTGTTGGCAGCCGCGCACGCTCTGCAGGGTGATGCGTCCGGGATGGAAAATGGGTGTGGCGGGCCGCTTTTCGGCGCCGTCCGCGGTGCAATCGATGAACAGCTCGTCGTCGCCGAGCGCGACGGTGCCGCCGTCCAGGATCATCCTGCCGGGCTCGATAACCAGTACGTGGCCCATGCGCACCACATCGGTGATGCGGCGCAACTGCTCGAGTTCGAGCCGGGTGACCGTCGCGCAGCGGTACATGGCGGGCTTGACCGCCGGGTCGATCCGTAACAGCACGCCGGCATCCTCGAGACGCGTGAACAAATCGTGCACCGAGGCCGCGTCGTTGATCGCGCGCAGCTGAGCGGTGAAGCTGGCCTTGAGCTTGTCGGCGAACAACGCGCCGGGCTGCATCGTCTCGCGATCCAGCAGCCAGGAGTCGCGCGGCATGATCCAGGTCAGCCGGTCCGGCCCGACACCGTGACTCAGCAGCCACAGGCAGGTGTCGATGCCGGTCTTGCCGGCCCCGACGACGACGTAGCGCTCGTGCGCACCGAGCCGGGGCAGGTCGTTGGGCGGCACGCATTGGATGCCGTCGGCGACTTCGTAGGGCGGGCGCCGCATGGCCGGAACGGTGACCCGCATGTAGGTGGCGTCGACGACGCGGCGCGTGACGCGGACGGTGTGGTCGGCGCCGGCGAGCGTGCGAAACCGGCCATCGCCGAGGTATTCGCTCATCGGGAAATAGCCGACCCGGCCGGTCGGCAACCACTCCCGGCGCATGATGCCCTCGTAATACGCGCAGATCTCGCCGGCGGTCGCCAGTTCGTAAAGGCCGCGGTTCCAACCCACTTGGTCGATGGTGTCGCCGCCCAGCCGTGACGAGTTGACGCCGTAGAACGCCGAGGGTTGATGCAGCCGCACAAACGGATAGGCCATGGTCCAGTGCCCGCCGGGCGCGTGGTGCCGATCCACCACCACCACGCGGGCCTCCGTCTCGGTGACCAGCGTGTCGATGAACGCCATCCCCATGGCGCCCGCGCCGACTATTAGGAAGTCGGCCTCGATGGTGCGCATACAGCTGTCAGGCTAGCCCGGTACCCACCTTGCCAAGGGTCGAACCGGGTTACTAGGATATGCAAGTATCCGCTTACGCCCGTCAACCACACTCGAGGGCCCCATGACCACACAGATTCCGCACTTCATCGATGGGCAGCGCACCGCCGGCCAGTCCGGCCGCAGCGCTGACGTCTTCGACCCCAGCACCGGGGGTGTTCAGGCGACGGTGCCCATGGCCGGCCAAGCCGACATCGATGCCGCGGTGGCGTCGGCCGTCGAAGCCCAAAAGGGTTGGGCCGCAACAAATCCCCAGCGGCGCGCGCGGGTGATGATGCGCTTCATCGAGCTGGTGAACAAGCACAACGACGAGCTGGCCGAGCTGCTGTCGCGCGAGCACGGCAAGACACTGGCCGACGCCAAGGGTGACATCCAGCGCGGCATCGAGGTCATCGAGTTCTGCCTCGGCATCCCCCACCTGCTCAAGGGTGAGTACAGCGAGGGCGCCGGACCCGGCATCGACGTCTACTCGCTGCGCCAGCCCCTGGGCGTCGTCGCCGGCATCACCCCGTTCAACTTCCCGGCGATGATCCCGCTGTGGAAGGCCGGCCCGGCGCTGGCCTGCGGCAACGCATTCGTGCTTAAGCCCAGCGAGCGGGACCCGTCGGTGCCGGTGCGGCTGGCCGAGCTCTTCCTGGAAGCGGGCCTGCCACCCGGCGTGTTCCAGGTCGTGCACGGCGACAAGGAGGCCGTCGACGCCATCCTGAATCACCCCGACATCCAGGCGGTCGGGTTCGTCGGCAGCTCCGACATCGCCCAGTACATCTACGCCGGGGCCGCGGCCACCGGCAAGCGCGCGCAGTGCTTCGGCGGCGCCAAGAACCACATGATCGTGATGCCCGACGCCGACCTGGACCAGGCCGTCGACGCGCTGATCGGCGCGGGGTACGGCAGCGCCGGCGAACGCTGCATGGCGATCAGCGTCGCCGTTCCGGTCGGTGAGAAGACCGCCGATCGGCTGCGCGCGCGGCTCATCGAGCGGATCAATAACCTGCGCGTCGGCCACAGCCTGGACCCCAAGGCCGACTATGGTCCGCTGGTGACCGAGGCCGCTCTGGCGCGGGTGCGCGATTACATCGCCCAGGGTGTGGACGCGGGAGCCGAGCTGGTCATCGACGGCCGCGAACGGGCCAGCGACGACCTGGCTTTCGGTGACGCCAACCTCGAAGGCGGCTTCTTCATCGGCCCCACTTTGTTCGACCACGTCACGCCGGACATGTCGATCTACACCGACGAGATCTTCGGACCGGTGTTGTGCATCGTGCGCGCGCACGACTACGAGGAGGCGCTGCGGCTGCCGTCCGAGCACGAATACGGCAACGGCGTGGCGGTTTTCACCCGCGACGGCGACGCGGCCCGCGACTTCGTCTCCCGCGTCCAGGTCGGCATGGTCGGTGTCAACGTGCCGATCCCGGTGCCGGTGGCCTACCACACCTTCGGCGGCTGGAAGCGTTCCGGCTTCGGCGACCTCAACCAGCACGGCCCCTCGTCGATCATCTTCTACACCAAGACCAAGACGGTCACGTCTCGGTGGCCGTCGGGCATCAAAGACGGCGCCGAATTCGTCATTCCCACAATGGATTAGGGTCACTGCCTGATGGCTTCATTTACCCTCAACGACGACGAACGGGTCATCACCGAGACGGCCGCCGCGTTCGCCGCCAAGCGCCTCGCCCCGTTCGCCCTGGAATGGGATGCGGCCAAACATTTCCCGGTGGACGTGCTGCGCGAATCGGCCGAACTCGGCATGGCGGCGATCTACTGCCGCGAGGACGTCGGGGGCAGCGGACTGCGCCGGCTCGACGGCGTCCGCATCTTCGAGCAGCTGGCCATCGCCGACCCCACCACCGCCGCGTTCCTGTCCATTCACAACATGTGCGCGTGGATGATCGACACCTTCGGCACCGCCGAGCAGCGCAAGGACTGGGTCCCGCGGCTGGCGTCGATGGACGTCATCGCCAGCTACTGCCTCACCGAGCCCGGCGCCGGGTCTGACGCCGGCGCGCTGAGCACCCGTGCCGTCAAGCAGGGCGGCGACTACGTGCTGGACGGCGTCAAACAGTTCATCTCCGGCGCGGGCGCCTCGGACGCCTACGTGGTGATGGCCAGGACCGGCAACGAGGGACCGCGCGGCATCTCGGCCTTCGTGATCGAAAAGGGCACCGCGGGGCTGAGTTTCGGCTCGCTCGAGGAGAAGATGGGCTGGCATGCCCAACCCACCGCTCAGGTGATCCTGGAAGGGGTCCGGGTGCCGGCCGACGCGATGCTGGGCGGCGCCGACGGCGAGGGCGCCGGATTCGGCATCGCGATGAAAGGCCTCAATGGCGGTCGACTCAACATCGCCGCGTGCTCACTCGGCGGCGCCCAGGCAGCCGCGGACAAGGCCGGGGCCTATGTTCGCGATCGGCAGGCGTTCGGGTCGTCCCTGCTCGACGAGCCGACCATCCGCTTCACCCTGGCCGACATGGCCACCGGCCTGGAAACCTCGCGAATGATGTTGTGGCGGGCGGCCGATGCGCTGGACGCTGACGATCCCGACAAGGTCGAGTTGTGTGCGATGGCCAAGCGCTACGTCACCGACACCTGCTTCGAGGTCGCCGACAAAGCCCTGCAGCTGCACGGTGGCTACGGCTACCTGCGCGAGTATGGTCTGGAAAAGATCGTCCGCGACCTGCGGGTGCACCGAATCCTGGAAGGCACCAACGAAATCATGCGGGTGGTCATCGGCCGGGCCGAAGCCGCACGGGTCCGCGCAACCGCATAGACAACCGCATAGAAAGGTCTCCAGATGACCGAGCACCTGACGGTGGCCTTCCTGGGCCTCGGCCACATGGGCGGGCCCATGGCAACCAATCTTGTTGCGGCCAAACATGCGGTGCGCGGATTCGATCCCGTCCCCGCGGCGCTGTCCGCGGCGGCCGAGGCCGGCGTCACCGGATTCGACAGCGCCACAGCCGCGGTGGCCGGGTCGGACGTGGTGATCACCATGCTGCCCAACGGGGAGCTGGTCAAACGCTGCTACGCGGAGATCCTGCCCGCCGCGCGGCCCGGCGCGTTGTTCATCGACAGCTCCACGATCTCGGTCAACGATGCCCGCGAGGTGCACGCGCTGGCCGAATCGAGCGGCGTCGCACAGCTGGACGCCCCCGTCTCGGGCGGGGTGAAAGGCGCCGTCGCCGGGACGCTGGCGTTCATGGTGGGCGGCGACGCCGACGCCCTGCAACGGGCGCGCCCGGTGCTGGAGCCCATGGCGGGCAAGATCATTCACTGCGGCGCGGCCGGAGCCGGACAGGCCGCCAAGGTGTGCAACAACATGGTGCTGGCGGTGCAGCAGATCGCGGTCGGCGAGGCGTTCATCCTCGCCGAGAAGCTCGGTTTGTCCGCCCAGTCCCTGTTCGACGTCATCACCGGGGCGACCGGCAACTGCTGGGCGGTGCACACCAACTGCCCTGTGCCGGGCCCGGTCCCGACCTCCCCGGCCAACAACGACTTCAAGCCCGGCTTTGCCACCGCGCTGATGAACAAGGACCTCGGCCTGGCGATGGACGCGGTGACCTCCAGTGGTGCTGCGGCGCCGCTGGGTACGCACGCCGCGGAGATCTACGCGGAATTCGCCACCGAGCACGCCGATAAGGACTTCAGTGCCGTCATCGAGATGCTGCGCGGCAGCTGAACTTATGCGACCCTGGCTTCCACCACGCTGAGCGGTGAAGCGGTTCGTACCATCCTGGTCATCTCAAACCCCGCTTGGCTCAGCAGATATCGGTACTCGGCTGCCGTGCGTTCCCGAGCCCCCAGATTCAACAGCATCTCCAGGTCCACCCAGTTTCCCGGGAAGTCGCGGTCGTTGTCCGGGATGACCATTTCGACCAGGAGCACCTTGGCTCGCGGGCCCGCCGCTTGGCGAACATTGCGCAGGATCCGGACCGCCGTCTCGTCGCACCAGTCGTGAATGATGTTCTTGAGGATGTAGGCGTCACCACCAGCCGGAACAGTGTCGAAAAACGATCCGTGTGCGATGCGCACCCGGTCGGCGACACGGTGCTTTTCCAATAGTGGGCGCGCGCTCGCGACGACCGATGGCAAGTCGTATAGCACGCCGCGGGAAGCGGGCGCAGCCGCGAGGACGGCGGCCAGCAGCGGTCCGTGACCACCGCCGACGTCGACGATGGTGGGGTAGGTGCTGAAGTCGTAACCGGCGATGACGGACGCTGTGGTCAGCTCCGAGATGTTGGTCATCGTCTGGTTGAAGAGCTCGGCGAGCTCGGGCTCGTCGGCGAAGTATTCGAAGCTGTCCTTGCCGTGCAGCGCCGGGACGACCGAGAGGCCGGTGCGGACCGAATCAACGAGCAGGGTCCATCGTTCGCGCTGCTCCCGCGACCCATAGAACCGTGCCGCGGATGTCGTCGACACCGGTGCATCCGAACATAGTGTCGCCGCAAGGGAATTCAGCTCATAGCGGCCATCGCGGCGGCGGCGGAAAACCCCCCGGCCGATCAGGGCGCGCAGCAACCGGCGCAGCGCGTCGGCGTCCGCGCCCACCCGGTCTGCCAGGTCCTCGATCGGCAGCGGGCCGATGGCCAGCGCATCGGCGATGCGCAATTGGGCCGCCACCGTGATCGCCTGCGAAGTCCAAGTGGCGGTGATCATTTCCATCATCGCCGCCGGCGGGGGTACCAGCCGTTGATGTAGCCGGTACAGGAGATGGCGGATCCATTCGACAACGCGGGCCAGCCGGGGCGGCGGCAACTTGGCGCTTGTCGGCATCATCTCACCTCCGATCAGACGCTCGTGGGCAAGGCGGTAGCGAGATCTCGACTGATCTCCGCGGACATCCGGCTGTGACTCACCTTTTGCAGGAAAGCCGCCAGCGCCCAGGTCATGAACCGGTCCGAGATCATTGCCGCCGGCCTCAGCGTGGATTCGCTGCGAGACACCTGCTGCGTGGTCACCCACGACACGACCTTGACCTGGCGACGCCGGGTCTTCTCGTACCGGCGCAGCGCGCTCGCGAGATGACGCCTGCCGCCGGGAAGAGTCGTCCAGTCAAAATTCGACAGCGCCCTGCACAGCACCATCGTGTCGAGCAGCGCCTGGTTGGTCCCCTGCGCAAGGGTGGGCGGCATCGTGTGCGCGGCATCGCCGAGCAGCGTGACAACGCCGCGGCCCGTTCGGGGAATCGGATGCCGGAAATGCGGGAATGGCGAAGGGGCAAGATCCTCATCGTTCAACGCCACCAACACGCGATCAACAAGTTCGGACCATCCGGTGAAGTGGGAGCGCAGCATGTCGATCGGACGTGGCGGTCTGACGAAATCAGACGACCACGGCAGGTCAAACCACCACTGCAGATCCGAGCCTCCAGCCGGCCACAGTCCAAGGTTTGCGTGCTCGCCGATGATCATGAGCGCGACGTTCCTATCGACCCGGCCGGGAAGCGTCACAAGTCCCTGCCAGCTGCACCAGCCCGTGGGCCGCGCGGCCGGTCCGCCAACGTGATCGCGGACCCTCGAGTGCAGACCGTCCGCGCCGATCAGCAGATCCCCTTCGACCGAGCTGCCGTCGTCGAATTCGACCCGCACCCCATTGCAGGTGTTGAAGAAACCGAGGGCACGGCGGTTGAACCGAATGCGCTCTGCGGGAAACCCTTCCAGCAGGCGTTCAAGCAGGCGCCGACGCGGGACCATCCGGACCGGAGCGCCCAACCGTGCCGTGATCGTGGTCAAGTCCACCGTGGTGATCCGGCGACCGGTCGGTGTCATGACGCACACCGTGGACAGTAGCTGCCCGACACCGTCCATGTCGACACCGAGCTGGTCCAAAACCCTTGCGCCATTGGGCCAAATGGTTACGGCTCCCCCACCTGGCTGCGAATCTGGGCGGCGCTCGAAGACGGTGACATCATGCCCGTCGCGCATGAGTCCCCGGGCAACGGAGATGCCCCCGACACCGGCACCGACGACGAGGATGCGAAGCGGCATCGGTGTTAGTTCCGCGCAGGCCAATGGTTCATCGCAGACCTCCCACCGCTATCACGTAGGGCGTCGACGGGAGGTTCAAAAGTCGCCGGCGTTGCGCCGCAGTGTCTCAATGGACGACACGAGTGCTTCGGACTCATCGGCATCGATCCCGATGTCAGCGAACACTTGCTCGTTGAGCGTGATGGTGGCGTCCTCGACGGTCGAGCGGCCGAGATCGGTGATCTGCACGAGGGTGGTGCGCCCGTCGGTGGGGTGGGGCACCCGCTGCACCAGCCCGTTGGCTTCCAGCCGACGGATCGCATGCGTGACGCTGGTGACGTGCACCTGCAGCCGGTCAGACGCCTTGGTGATGGGCAACTCACCGCTGCGGCTGAAGGCCAGGAGCCGCAATAACTCGAAGCGGGAAAAGCTCAAGTCGTAGGGTCGCAGCGCGTTCTCGACGCGCGCGAGCAGGATCTGGTGAGCCCGCATCACCGAGGTCACCGCAACCATGCCCGGCGCCACGTCACCCCAGCCGGCGCGCGTCCAGTTCGCCCTCGCCTGTGCGATCGGGTCGGGTTTGTCGGATGCGGAAGGGGCCACGCCCTTTCTTACCGCACTTTGGCCGTGATTTTCCTCAGGCGTGTGACTTTGCCACCGCGGCCAGCACCGCGCGGGTGGATGCGCGGTTCCCCACGGTGATCCGCGCCCCTCCGTCGGGGTAGTGCCGGACCTTCAGCCCAGCCTCACCGAACCCCTGTTGCCAGTGCCGCCCGGCGGCCGGCAGGTAAACGAAGTTGGCATGTCCGTCGGTAGTGCACACCCCCAACGCGGCGAGGCGCCGGGACAAGTATTGCCGCTCACCGCTGATTCGCAGAATGCGTTGCCACAACTGATCGTCGGCCGCATAGGAAGCAGCCACCGCGACCAGGCTGGTGATCCCCATGCCGAACGGCAATTGCATCCTCCACAGGATCGCGGCGAGCTCTGGTGAGGCGAACCCGTAGCCAATACGAAGTCCGGCCAAGCCATAGGCCTTCGAGAACGTCCGCAGCACCACGACATTCGGGAAGCGCCGCACCAGATCAGGTCCGCCGACGCGGTGCTGTGGGGCGACGAACTCGATATAGGCCTCGTCGAGTAGCACGACAGTGTCTTCTGGCACGCGGCGCAGGAATCGTTCGACCTCACAGACGGGTTCCATCGTACCGGTCGGATTGTGCGGCCGGCACAGGACGACGACGTTGGCGCCCGTCGCCGCCTCGGCCATGGCCTGCAGGTCGTGGTGGCCAGATTCGTCGAGCGGAATGGTGATCGGCGTGAGGTGGGCCATCCGCGCGAAGATCGGGTATCCGTCGAATGTCGGCTCGCTCAACACAATCCGGTCACCTGGCCGCGTCACCGCATGCAACACCTGCATCGCCACCCCGCTCGCCCCGGCTCCGAGCACGACCTGCCCGTCGCCCACCCCAACGTGACCGGCGACGAGTGTCCGCATCCGTTCGGGGCGGAATTCGGGATAACGATTCGCGGCGTCGATCGAGCGGATCAAAGCCGAACGCACAGCCGGCAGCGGCGGGAACGGGTTTTCGTTGAGGGACAGCGCCAGCGGATCGATCGCGTCCGGCAATGTGCCGCCTGGCTCGACGGGGTCCGCTTCCAGCACGACAGACATCAGTCTCGACCGCCCCAGCGGACTGCGGCCGCGCCCGCGAAGTCGCCGGCGTGCGCGAAAGCTGCCATCATCACCACGTTGCCTGCCTTGAGCTGACCCTCGGATATCGCACGGTCGAGGTTGATGGGGATGCCGGCACCGAACAGGTTGCCGCACTCGTCGAAGGTGTCGCGATGACGTTCGGGCGGCACCTCGAGCGCCTCACGCCAGTTACGCAGAAACACCCGATTGGGCTGATTGGTCACCAGCAGATCGATCTCCTTGGCGGACAACCCGATACGGTCGCAGACCGCGAGCGCGACTTCGGGAACCTGCCTGTTGCCGCGCGCCAACACCTTGGTGATCTTGCTTTCGGTGAAACCGATGCAGCCCTCACCCGGTCCGGGTTGCCACCATTTGCGGGGCGGGTCGATGGCGATGGTCATGTCGCCGGCATATTCACCGTAGGTGCGGCACTCGACATCGAGAATCGGTGAATCGTTCGACAGCGTGACCAGGCCCACGGCGGCGCCGTCACCGGGCACCGACGACTGCGCCTTCGCCCGCACGCCGGGTTGGTCGAAGATCTGTCCGGCAGCGTTCTGCGCGACGGCGATGAGCGCGGTGCGCCCCTCGCCGGACGTCAGGAGTCGGCGGGCCAGCTTGAGCCCCAGCACGAACGCCGCACAACCGCCGTTGTGCAGATCCAGCACCCAATTCGGTCGCATGCCCAATCGGTTAGCGATGCTGCCACCTCCGCCGTAGAACGGCATGTCGGGCATCTGAGAGTGGGTGATCAGCACGTCCACGTTGGCGATGACGTCGCGGCCGTTCCGTTCGATGACACCCGCGGCGGCCCGCTCGACCATGTCGACAACGGTTTCATCTTCCGCGACGTGATGGCGGAATTTAGGGGCGCGGAACATCAGGTTGTCGGCCAGCTCGTCAGAGCCGGCGAACTGCGCGTAATAGTCTGCGCCGATGGGTTGTCCGGGCAGGTAGATCGAGACGTCGGTCAGGCTCGCGGTGGGTTGCTTCATGTGCAGTACTCACCTCATCCAGGTCGGTGTGATCGGCAGGCCGTTGCGGTGGCGGTACTCGGCGATCGTCTTGAGGTTGTGCAGTTCCACCCCGTGACCGGCGCCGAAGATGTCCCAGAAGTCACCCACCCAGCCCGTCCGATCCGGCGGCGCGGCGTCGGTGTACGGGTTGTTGTCGTAGAAGGGGTGGTGGCAATTCGTCCACAGCACAACGGAACCGGGCTTGTTCAGCACCGCCTGCGCATCGACGACCCGCATCAGGTAGATCATCCACAGGTGCTCGCCCTGGTCCCAGGCGCAGTGGTAGTCGACGGTGCCCGCTTGGGCGTTGGCCACCGTTCGGGTGAAGATCTTGGTCTCCGGGAGCAACCGGTCATGAGCCAGCCACAGCCCGGGCTCGTCGGTAGGGGTGAAGTCGCGCAGCGTGTACGTCCACTCCTCGAGGCTGCGCGTATCGGCCAGGTATTCGAAGAGCTCGTCGCGTGGGCAGTCGACGTAGTCGCTGACCGTGCAGTATCGCCCGAACACCTCGTCGTGCGGGTACACAGACCGCATCTGGGCCATGAACATCGGGGCCGTCTTCTCGAGCGGCGAGGTCTCGATCCGGACCAGCCCCTCGATCGGCTCGGTGGTGCCGGTGTGAACGTAAATGTCGTCAAGCGCTGGCAGGGACATCTGATCTTTCCTCTTGAGGTGTCGGTCGGCCAAAGAGTTTGGTCGCTTGCTGGTTCAAAAACGTTGCGAAGGGCGGGATTTCGTCGGCGGAGCATTCGACGCTGATCACCGACGGGCCATCGACGGTCATCGCGCCTTCCAGCGCGGCGGCCAGTGCATCGACGTCGGCCACGTCGATCGCCGAGAGCCCCGGGATCATCGCCGCCAACCCGGCGCCGAGCCGGCTGGGGCCGAACCGGTTGTAGCTGTACAGGTCGTCGTAGAACAACTGCTCGCGGGTCACGCACATGGCGTGGGCGTTGTTGTTGAACAGGACGAACGTCACCGGCAGCCGGTACTGCACCGCGGTGTGGACTTCCATGCCGTGCATGAAGAAAGCACCGTCCCCGGCGATTACCACAGTGCGCCGGCTGAGCCGGCTGCCCACGGCGCGCCCGAATGCCATCCCGATAGCGGCACCGAAGCTGTAACCCATGCCCCCCATGCCGAGCGCGACGGCGAACCGCCCGCCACGCCGGACCGGCAGATGGTGAATGGCTGCCGCACCGGTGTTGCCCGCGTCGACGACGATGTCCACACCGTCGGGCAGCACCCGGTTCAGCACCGTCAGCGCATCGCGGTAGCGGACACCCGGACCGCGGCAGGGTGGCGGGCTGAGTTCGGTGTCGGTCACGGAATCGGGCACGCGCAGGCCCCTTGGCCGCCCCCGCCCGGATAGTTCCATGGTCACCATGCGCAACGAGGTCCGCAGGTCGTCCGTGTGCACGTGAGTGCAGGCGAAGTACGGCGCCGCCGAACCGATCGAAACCGTCCGCGCCGCCGTCAGCGCGTCGTCGAGGCCTGCCCGGGCTGTCACCGACAGGCGGGTGCCCACCACCAAGCACACCGTGCTGTCACCGACCGCCTCGGCCACGCCGGGATGCCCCATGACACCAGTCACGCCCAGCGCCGACGACGAACCCGAACCCGGCGTGCCGGCGACGTCTTTGGCGTCGGGCACGCATGCCACCCGCGCGCGCAGCATCGCGCGCAACATCTCCAGCTCCGCTCGCGCATCGTCGCGGGCCACCTGCTCGCCGGCGATGATCGTGACCGGTCCATCAGCGGCCCGTAGCTCGCGCAGTACCGGATCGAGGTCACCGATCCTCGGCGCCGCGGGCGCTGTGTCACTGGTATGCCCGTCGTAACCGAGGACCGTGACCGGCTCCTGCTGAATATCCTTGGGCAACAACAGAACCGCCGGGCCACCGCCGCGTGCCGCCGCGATGGCCTCCGGCAGGGCGGTAACGATATCGGAGGGCGTCAGCACTCGCCGGCACCAGACCGATACCGCCGAGAACAACGCCTCGGCATCCAGCGCGCCATTGCGGCCGCTGGTGTCCTGGAAGCTGCCCCGCCCATCCATCGTCGTCGCCGGCTGGCCAACCAACGCCAACACCGGGACGCGGCTGGCCAACGATTCCCCGAGGCCGGGAACAAGATTGAGGGCGCCCCCACCAGAAGTCGCCGCCACTACGCCCAGGCCGGCGCCGCTGCGGCTGTACCCGTCGGCCATCGTGGCCGCGGAGAATTCGTGCTTGGCCAACACGGCGGTGATGTCCGCGCAAAAGTGTGCGGCATCGTAGAGATCTTCGATGTTGGCGCCGTCGACGCCGAATATGTAACCGGCGTCGGTGCTCGCGAGGTGTTCGACGATGTGGTCGACCACCCGGTGTTGCCTCAACATCTGCTCACCTAACTCGTGACGATGCCAGTGACACGACCGGCGGGTAACTTCAGTTCACTCCGAGTGCGGAATCCCGCCGAAAGCCAGCACTTTTAGATACGTGTCAAATAGCTGTGGAAGCGGCCGTCCGGGTCGTAGGCCGAGCGCACCCGTTCCAGCCGTGCCATGTTCGATTGGGTGATGAATGGCGCCGGGCGCCGGCACAGATTTTCGTCCGCCAACGAGATACCGGTCGCCAGGTGCGACATTGCGGCCATGTTGGACGCGGCCCAGTCGCGGTACCGTTCGTCGTCCGCGGGATCCTGCCAGATGGTGTACAGCGCCAGGTAGATGTCGTCTTCGAGGCCGTACACCATGTCGGCGCGGCTGGGCGAGGTCTTCCAGCCCGTGAAGATGAAGTGTGACGGGTGCGGCGGCATGGTCGCGATGATCCGGTGGATGCCCGGCAGTAGTTCCTCGGCGGAAGCCGAGGTGAACATGCTGTCGGCAATGTAGCGGTGGCCCTTCGGGTAACTGGTCATCACGGCCGTGTACCAATTCGCCAGGTTCGTCGGAGCATAGGGAAGGCCGACGATCGCCTTCTCGATGACCGGGCAACTGCCCAGCGGGGCAAGGGCTTTGACCGCATCGTCTTCCGAATCGGCGAAGACGGGTGAGGCGATCGTGATGCCCGGCCGGTTGAGGCCGGCTCCCGGGAAGCTGCGGGCGGTGTGCATCTGCAATTCGACCCGGTCGTCGAGCTCGCCGCTGATCGAGCGCGCCCACGTGAAGACCTCGTCGGCGAGTTCAATCGGATACATATACAGGCAGCTGCCCCAAACCGCCGGGCGCGGATAGACCCGTAACCTGAACGACGTCACCACGCCGAAGAAGCCGGGACCCGAACCGCGTGCAGCCCAATACAAGTCGGGGTGATTCTCGGGATCGCAATAGATCCGCTCGCCGTCCGCGGTGACGACCTCCAGCCCGAGCACACTCTCGCACGCCGGGCCGAGGGAGCGGCTGTTCCAGCCGTAGCCGCCTTGCAGCAGATACCCACCGAGACAGATCCCCTCGCAATGGCCCGCGGGAAAGAACAGGTTTTGCCCGTCGAGTTCGGCCGCGAAGACGCTGGCGATCTTTCCCGGGCCAACCTCGGCGACCATCCGTTCCGGGTCGACGCTGCAGTGGTCGAGGCGGCTGACGTCCAGCAGCAGACCGCCGTCGCGAAGGTGGTTGGCAACCCAGCTGCGCCCTCCCGAACGCACCCCGATGCGGTGCCCGTTCGCCCGCGCATAACGGAGCGCATTGACCACGTCGTCGACGTCGAGCGCCTGCACGATGACATCCGGGAATCGTTCTGGCACAAGGCCGTTCCATACAGTGTCGAGACGGGCCGTTTCGTAGCCCGTTGCGCCGCGGAAGAGAGTGCGTTCGGTGGTGGGCAGAGCCATTCGTGTTCCTTAAACCGCCGCGAGTTGTTCGCTGTTTTGGGTCCGTCTGAGGTAATCCGCCACCTTCGCGGCCAGAGGAGTGGCGGCCCGCCGGATCGCCCGCAGCGGGCCATTCGGCGGGATCCCGTATCCGATCGCGAACATTCCGTCGCCAACGTGGCTGGCGAAGCCGCCGCGCGGGTTGCCATGCTCGTCAAGGACACCGAGGTGGCCGACCAAACCGCGCAGGTTCGTCTCGAACCCGGTTGCGGTGATGATCACTTCGGGCGTCACGGATGTGCCGTCGGCGAGGATGGCGGAGTCGGATTCCAGCCTCGTGACGGCGCCGACGACCTCGACGCGCCGCGCCCGCACCACGTCGACCAGCCCGTCCGCCAGGGTGGGAATGCGACCGCGTGTCTCGACAGTCGCTTTGAGGCCAACCGTGGGCCGCTGAAAACCGTAGGGGGACAGGTCTCCCCACATCATGCGAGTCATGCGGGCGATCAGCGGATCGACCACGCGGGCAGGCACTCTTGCGGACAGCTCGAGGAAGATGTCCGATGGGAACCCGCCGATGGCTCGTCGTACCAGGTGCGGCGGTGTGCGCACTGCAAGCCAGATCCGGCGGGCGCCGTCGCTGGCCAGCTGCACGGCGATGTCGGCGGCGGAGTTACCCGCCCCGACGACGAGCACGTCTCGGCCGCGGTAAGGCCACGCGTTGATGAACTCCCCGGAGTGAACGATCTCGCCTTCAAAGAGTTCAAGCCCCGGCCAGGATGGGGCCGCCGGCGCGCCGTAGTTACCGGTGGCGAGGATTATTGTCCGGCTTCGGATTTCGCCCGATGATGTATCGAGCTGCCAGAATCCCCCGCGACGGTTGACCGAGTGGACTTCGCACCCGAGCATCAGCGGGATTTGCTGCCGCACAACGTAGCGATCGAAGTAGCGGACCATGTCGTCCTTGGTGGGCCACCGGCCGGCACTCAACGGGATACGTTGTCCCGGTAGGTGAGACAGGAACCCGGTCGTATTGAGGCGGAAGTCGTCATAACGCATGCGCCAGGAGATCGCCGGGGCGGCCGCGCGGTCGAGCACGAGCGCTTCGATGCCGTGCCGATGATCGAGTTGCCGTGCGACGGCCAGACCCGCGGGCCCGGCTCCGATGACAAGGGCATCGGGGTTGTCCCGAAGTCCGGCCGCGAGGTGCGTCCTTGGCATGCCTGTGTCACGACACACGAGGGCGTTGAGTTCACCGCGCAGTAATCACAGTGAGCGTTGCAGCAGCACCTGACCGCTATCGGCGGCCACCACCTGCACGGCGGCGATCTGATCGACCGGCGTCGAGATCGCGCCCGCGGGCGTCGCGGTGTGGCCGGGCACGGCCACCCAGGTCGCCAGCCGGGTCTGGCTGCCGTCACGCCCCACCACGACCATCGCGAGCGTGTCGTGGTGCGCGGTCAGCGGAGCCAGGCACACGCAGCGCAGGTCGATCGACGTCCCCCAGTGCTGGCTGCTGACGGCGACCGTCGACGTCAGCAGGCTTGTGCTCACCTGAGCCATCGGCTCCGACGATGCGGTCACCTGCTGGGACGGAGTCGACGACCACCCCTGCAGACCGACGAACACCCCGATGGCCAGCACCGCGGCCGCGGCCGTCGACGCCACCCAGGTCACTATCCGGGTGCGGCGCCTACGCCAACGAACCGTCGCCAGCAGGGACGGCAGCAATTCCGGAGACATCTCCGGGGCCGGACCGGATTGGTCGATCGCGGCCACTTCGTGGCGGTCGAGCTGTGACAGCAGGGCCGGCACGCCACTGAGGTCGGCGACGGCCTCCCGGCAGGCCGGGCAGTGTGCCATGTGCGTCTCGAATTCGCGGCGTTGCGAGGCCGGCAAGGAGCCCAGCACGTATGCGGCATCCCACATCGCGTAGCGGTCTTCGGGAGGGCCGAGATCCTGCACCGGCGTCCTCATTTCATCCATTCTTCTCACCCCTCAAGCATTCGGAGGCCCTCATCGGGTAACCCCGAGTTCCTGCAGAGTGAGTCGCAACGCCCGCACCGCATAGTGTAGTCGCGACTTCACCGTTCCCTCGGCGATGCCGAGGTCTGCAGCAGTCTGTGTGGTGGTCCAACCGCGGTAGTAGGACCGTTCGATCACCGCCCGGTGCTCGGCGGACAACTGGGCCATCGCGTCCGCTATCAATAACCTGTCCAGCGCGGCATTGACCTCATCCGGCGTGGACTGTTCGGGTGCCCCCGATACGTCTGTGGAGCCGACGACCTTGCGAAACCGCGCGCTGCGCCGATCATCGATGATCATGTTGCGGGCCACGGTGAACAACCACGCCCGCGCCGAGCGCTCGGTGTCGCCGACGACCTCGGGGTGTTGCCATGCCCGCAGCAGCGTCTCCTGAACCACGTCCTCGGACTGGCTCGCGTCCCCCGTCAACCGCAACGCGTAGCGCCACAGAACCGCGGCGTGTTCGTCGTACAGCGCCTTCATCAGAGCGGCCTCGGCTACCCCGGAAGCCCTCCCCGTGCCAGCAACCCGAGCCACTCGATCACCTCCGACTACTGAAACGAGGCGAGTGGGCGTTTAGTTCAAGGCTAGCCCTGCTAGGAGGGCAAAGTCAGGATGCGCGGACCGGCGTCGGTAACGGCGACGGTGTGCTCCCAGTGCGCCGCGCGCGAACCGTCGGTGGTGGTGACCGTCCACTGGTCGTCCAGCACCACGGTCTTGCCGGTTCCCAGCGTCAGCATGGGTTCGATGGCCAGCACCGACCCGGCGGCCAGCAGGGGGCCACGCCCGGGCGAGCCCTCGTTGGGCAGGAACGGGTCCATGTGCATCTGCCGGCCGATGCCGTGGCCGCCGTAGCCCTCGACGATCCCGAAGGCCCGCGAATGGCGGGCCGCGGCGTCGCGCGTGCCCATCTCGATGGCGTGCGACACGTCGGTCAGCCGGTTGCCGGGCACCATCGCCGCGATCCCGGCCTCCAGTGATTCCCTCGTCGCCTGCGACAGCGCCTCGTCGGCCGCGTCCAGCGTCCCGACCCCGAAGGTGATCGCGGCGTCGCCGTGCCAGCCATCCAGCACCGCCCCGCAGTCGATCGACACCAGGTCACCGGGCGCCAGGATCTCGGCGGCCGACGGGATCCCGTGCACCACCCGCTCGTTGACCGACGCGCAGATGGAGGCGGGGTAACCGTGGTAGCCCAGGAACGACGGCACCGCGCCGGCGTCGCGGATCACCGATTCGGCGATCTCGTCCAGGCCCAGCGTCGACACCCCGGAAACCACGGCCGCGCGGACCGCCTGCAACGCGGCCGCGACCACCGCGCCCGCCGCGGCCATGGCGTCGAGTTCGCCGGCACTGCGCTGCGGCACCACCTTGCGACTCCGCAGCCGCGCCAGCGGGTTCATCCCTACTTGCCCAGCGCCTGCAGCGCGCGGGCGAACACTTCGTCCATGGTGCCGACGGCGTCGACGGTCTTGAGTTGGTGGCTGTAGTAGTCCAGCAGCGGCGCCGTCTCGGCGCGGTAAATCTTCATCCGGTTCCGGATGACGTCCTCGGTGTCGTCGGCGCGGCCGCGGCCCTTCAGCCGCTGCAGCAGCTCGTCCTCCGAGACCCGGAATTCCAGCACCGCGTCGATGTCGGTGCCCCGGCGTCCCAGCATGTCGTGCAGCGCCTTGGCCTGCTCGATCGAGCGCGGGTATCCGTCCAGGATGAAACCGTTGGCGCAGTCCGCGTCGTTCAGCCGGTCGTCGACGAGCTGGTTGGTCAGCTCCGAGGGCACCAGGTCGCCGGCGTCCAGGTAGCGCTTGGCCTCCAGGCCGAGCTTGGTCCCGTTCTCGATGTTGCTGCGGAACAGCTCACCGGTGGAGATCTGCGGGATGCCCAGCTTTTCCGAGAGCTTCTGGGCCTGCGTTCCCTTGCCCGCCCCCGGCGGTCCCAGCAAAACGACTCTCACTTGAGGAACCCTTCATAGTTGCGCTGCATGAGCTGACTCTCGATCTGCTTGACCGTATCCAAGCCCACGCCGATCATGATCAACACCGCGGTACCGCCGAACGGCAGATTCTGAACCGCTCCGCTGTTGCCGATCTGCAAGAACAAGTTGGGCAGCACCGAAATTGCGCCGAGGTAGATCGAACCCGGCAGGGTGATCCGGCTCAGCACAAAACGCAGGTAGTCGGCGGTCGGCTTGCCCGGCCGGATGCCGGGAATGAAGCCGCCGAACTTCTTCATCTCGTCGGCACGCTCGTCGGGATTGAACGTGATCGACACGTAGAAGTACGTGAAGAAGATGATGAGGCCGAAGTAGATGGCGATGTAGACCGGGTCGCTCGGGTCGGACAGGTAGGTGCCGACGAACTTGTCCCACCAGCTGTTGCCCACGCCGCCGGCGCCGCTGCGGATCAACTGGGTGATCAGGTGCGGGATGTAGATCAGCGAGGACGCGAAGATCACCGGGATAACGCCGGCCTGGTTGACCTTGAGCGGCAGGTAGGTCGACGTTCCGCCGTACATGCGGCGGCCGACCATGCGCTTGGCGTACTGGACCGGGATCCGGCGCTGGCCCTGCTCGACGAAGACCACGCCGACGATGATGACCAGCGCGGCGATCAGGACGGCGCCGAAGATCATCCCGCCGCGGCTGTCCAGGATCGTCTTGCCCTCCGCGGGGATGCGCGCCGCGATGCCGACGAAGATCAGCAAGGACATGCCGTTGCCGATGCCTCGCTCGGTGATCAGCTCACCCATCCACATCACCAGCGCCGCGCCGCTGGTCATCACCAGCACGATGACGACCAGCGTGAAGATGCTCTGGTCGGCGATGATGTCCAGCGAACAGCCCTGCAGCAGCCCGCCGTTGGCCGCCAGGGCCACGATGCTGGTGGCCTGCAGGACGGCCAGCGCGATGGCCAGATAACGCGTGTACTGCGTCATCTTGGCCTGGCCCGATTGGCCTTCCTTGCGCAGCTCCTCGAACCGCGGGATGACCACCGTGAGCAGCTGCACGATGATGCTGGCGGTGATGTAGGGCATCACCCCCACCGCGAACACGGTGAGTTTGAGCAGCGCGCCACCCGAGAACAGGTTGATCAGCGAGTAGATCTGTCCGGCCGCGCCGCCGCTGGCCTCTTTGATGCACTGCTGGACGTTCGGGTAGTTGACGCCAGGGGACGGTAGCGCGGCGCCGACCCGGTACAAGACGACGATGCCAAGCGTGAAGAGGATCTTCCGTCTCAGGTCGACTGTTCGCAGCGATGAGATGAAAGCGGAAAGCAACTCTTCCTCCTGCGCAGCCGGGGTTTTCCTGCATCACGCGCCCAACACCCGCAGGCCAGGACGTACGGCCGACTTCTCTACAGCGCGTCAAACCGTGTACGAGACTAACAGCTGGTCCGGGCAGGTCTGGTCAGGGCCTTTCCTGCGGCCCCTCGCGGCGCCTTTCACCAAGTGTTCGCGCCGCCGCCGCAACGCGCCCAAAAAACACAGGAACCCGTAAGCCGTGAGGCGTAGAGTGCCTCTGACTCGTTGCATTTGCTAAGTAACTTGGGAGCAGCATGACACGCACTGACCAAGACAGCTGGGACTTGGCCTCGAGCGTCGGTGCCACGGCCACGATGGTCGCCGCGGCCCGCGCACTGGCCAGCGAGGCCGCCAACCCCATCATCAACGACCCGTACGCCGCACCCCTGGTGCGCGCCGTCGGCCTGGACTTCTTCCGGCGGCTGGTTGACGGTGAGGTCGCCGACTCCGAGGGATACGAGGGCAGCGGCAAGGATCTGGGGCTGGAGACGGATTCCATCGCCGTGCGCACCCGCTTCTTCGACGACTTCTTCCTCAACGCCGCCCGCGACGGCGTTCGCCAGGCGGTGATCCTGGCGGCCGGCCTGGACGCCCGCGCCTACCGGCTGAGCTGGCCACCGGGAAGCGTGGTCTACGAGGTCGATCAGCCCGCCGTCATCGAGTTCAAGAGCACCACCATGTCCAGCCTGGCTGCCGCCCCGGCAGCCGAGCGGCGCACGGTCAGCATCGACCTGCGCGAGGACTGGCCCGCCGCGCTGCGCGCCAGCGGCTTTGACGTAACGAAGCCGACCTCGTGGAGCGCCGAGGGCCTGCTGATGTACCTGCCGCCCGACGCCCAGGACCGGCTCTTCGACAACATCACCGAGCTCAGCGCGCCCGCCAGCTTGTTGGCCACCGAGTATCACCCCGACACCGGCGGCACGACGATGTCGCAACGGGCCCAGGAGTTCAACGACCGCTGGGCCAAGGTCGGCTGCGACATCGACCTGTCGGGACTGTTCTTCGACGGCGAGCGCAGCAACGTCGTCGACTACCTCACCGGCAAGGGCTGGGAAGTGGCCTCGCGGCCGCGCCGCGAACTGTTCGGCGACTACGGCCTGCAATTCCACGACGACGAGGCGATGGCGCAGTTCCGCAACATCGTGGCCGTCACCGCCACCCTGCGCCGTTAGGAGACCGCGATGCCGGAGACCGACAGCAGGCGATCAGACGGCGACAGTTGGGATCTGGCGTCCAGCGTGGGCGCCACCGCCACCGCGGTGGCCGCCCGGCGGGCGCTGGCCTCCAAGGGCCCCGAGCCGTTGATCGACGATCCCTTCGCCGAGCCATTGGTGTGCGCCGTCGGCGTCGAGGCTTTCATCCGGATGATGAACGGAGACATCGAGACACCCGAGGACGATCCGGCGTTCACCCCGCGCCGCCTCGGTGAGGGCATGGCGGTCCGCACCCGGTTCTTCGATTCCTTCTTCCTCGACGCCGCCAACTCCGGTATCCGCCAGGCCGTCATCTTGGCCTCGGGGCTGGACACCCGCGCCTACCGGCTGGCCTGGCCGCCTCAGACGGTGGTCTACGAGATCGACCAGCCCCGGGTGATCGAGTTCAAGACCCGGACCCTGTCCCAGCTGGGCGCAACGCCGAGGGCCGACCGGCGGGCGGTGGGCGTCGACCTGCGCGACGACTGGCCGGCCGCGTTGGCCGACAGCGGATTCGACGCGAGCGCACCCGCGGCCTGGAGCGCCGAGGGGCTCCTGGGCTATCTGCCGCCGGAGGCACAGGACCGCCTGTTCGACAACATCACCGCGCTGTCCGCCAACGGCAGCAGGATCGGCACCGGCTACGTGCCCGACATGCGGGGACGCATCGAAAAACGCGGCCGGGAGATCAGCGAACGCTGGCGGCGCATGGGGCTGGACCTCAACTGGGCCGATCTGGTCTACCCCGGCGAACGCAACGACGTGGTGACCTACCTGTCCGGGCGCGGCTGGGACTCGTCGGTGCACACCACCCCGGAGCTCTACGCGGCCAACGGTTTTGAGTTCCCCGAGCAACCCTCGATGGCCGCCTTCGGCGACATCAGATACGTCACCGCGACATTGACCAAGGAGGCGTCGTGACACGCACCGATCAAGACAGCTGGGACCTGGCCTCGAGCGTGGGCGCTACCGCGACCTGGGTCGCCGCGTGCCGGGCGCTGGCCGGCAACCGGCCTGACGCGCTGATCGACGACCCGTTCGCCGACCCGCTGGTCCGCGCGGTGGGTGCCGAGTTCTTCATCCGGGTGCTCGACGGTGAGATCACCGACGAGACGGGCGGTCTCGATGCCGATGCCGACCCCGATGCGGAGTTCAACCTGCAGCGCATGGTCGACATCATGGCCGTGCGCACCCGCTACTTCGACGACTTCTTCACCGACGCAACCGCTTCCGGCGTCCGCCAGGCCGTCATCCTCGCCTCCGGCCTGGACTCACGCCCGTACCGCCTGGCCTGGCCGGCGGGCACGGTGGTGTATGAAATCGATCAGCCGGCCGTCATCGACTTCAAGTCCACGACCCTGGCGAAGTTGGGCGCCCAGCCCACGGCGGACCGCCGGACCGTGTCGGTCGACCTGCGCGATGACTGGTTGAATGCGTTGCGGGACAAGGGGTTCAACGAGTCAAAGCCCAGCGCATGGAGCGCCGAGGGCCTGTTGATGTATTTGCCGCCGGAGGCGCAGGACAGGCTCTTCGATGCCATCACCACGCTCAGTGCCCCGGGCAGCCGGCTGGCGACCGAATACCACGACGGCGGCACGCCGCACCTGCTGGAAAAGCGCGCGAAGGCGATGGCCAGGCGGTGGGGCCAATTCGGCTTCGATGTCGACGTGTCGACGCTGGTCTATCGCGGCGAGCGCACTCCGGCGGCGGCGTATCTGACCGCGCACGGCTGGCAGGTGTCGACGCGCACCCGCGCGGACATGTTCGCCGAGGCCGGGCTGCACGTCCCGCCGGGTGAGAGCATGGAGGCGATGCAGAACAGCATCGCGGTGGACGCCGTTCTGCGCTAACGGTCGGGATTGGCCGCCGGTGCGCGCACCACCATCGGCACCGCGGGGAAACACCACGCCATCTCCGAGCGCGACTTGCGCAGCGCGGCGGTGCCGTAACCCTTCTTGCGGTGGTCGGGGTGGATCCAGATCCGCACCTGCACCTCACCACCGAGCAACTCGCCGAACACCATGCCGACCTTCTCGCCCGAGTCGATGGCCACGAACCATGCGGCCTCTTCGTCGTCGACACGGCCCAACGCGGCTCTGATCTCGTCGTCGAGGTTGCCCGCCTGCCCGCCGGATCCGTCGCCCGACGCGCCACCCATGTCCTCGGTGCGGACGCCGAAGATGTCGCGGTCCTCGCTCGCGGAGAACGGCCGGAGCTCGAGAGTGTCCCCCGAGCTCGCCGGACGCTCGCCCAGGGTGAAGCTCAGCTGCTTGTTCAAGTCTTCGAGCTCGGCCTGGATGATCTTGCGCGAATCCTTGGTCAGCCGGTCGAAGGACAAGCCGAACACCGCTTCGGCGCCCGTGTGCGAGGTGCCGAGCAAACCGGCGATCGCCTCGACCGCTTCCGATTTGTCGTCGGCCTCCACGATCAGGTCGAGCACTTCGTGCCGGCGCTCAAGAGCTTTCAGCAGTGCGTCGGCGATATCCCTGCGGGCGGCTTTGCGGTCTTGGTCGGTCATGGCACCAGCCTAGAACGCCGGTGGTGCGACCGCGCTACATCTGCGGTTTCCCAGCTCCAGGAAGCGCTGGTAGCGATCCTCGACCGCACTCGCCCAGGCCGGATCGGGCTCGACGACGCGCTCGATGCGCGCCCATCGGGCGGCGTCGGCGATCGTCGTCTCCAGGCCGACCGCCATGCGCGCCAGGAACGCCGCCCCCAGCGCGGCCCCTTCCGCCACCCCGGACACCTCGACCGGTCGCCCGGTGGCGTCGGCGATGGCCTGCAGCCACGGCGCCACCCGGGTGCCCCCGCCGGTGGCCACGAGGCGCGACACCGGCGCCCCGCCGAGTTCGATGAGCCGGCGAACCACGAACCCGGACGCCTCATAGGCGGCGCGGCGCAGCGCGGCGGCGTCGTGGGTCAGATCCAGCGCCTCGAGCACGCCCCGGCAGTCCCGATCGTGGAACGGCGTGCGCTCGCCGCGCAGATAGGGCGCCCACACCGGGACCCGCCCGGGTTCGACGGTGGTTGGGTCCGCCGGTGCCACAACGCGATCCACCCAGCCCAGGAACAGCCCGCCGGCGTTGCTGGCCCCGCCGATCTGGCTCTTGCCGGGCGCGGTGTGCGGAATGGTCCACAGGCCGGGCATCTGGCGGGCCTCGGCGATGGTGGTCCACACGATCAGCGTGGTGCCGCACATCACCAGCACGTCGCCGTCGCGGTCGGCGCCGGCCACGATCTGTTCGCACAGCGCGTCGATGGCGCCGGTGGCCAGCGCGGCATCGGTGCCGCGCAACTGCCCGACAACGGCTCCCATGCTCTCCACCCGCGGCAGCTGCTCGACGGCCGCGCCGCGTTCGGCGCACGCCTCGGGATTCCAGCCGGTCCCGTCGAACAGGGGGAACGCGGTGGCGGCGGTCGCGATGTCGATCGCCGCCTGACCCGACAGCGCGTGGTTGGCCACCGCCGGCGCGGGCCAGTAGCCGGCGGCGCCCGGAGCCTGCTCGGCCGTCCAGCGCAAGAACTCCGCGGCCTCGCCCAGGGCGGGCAGCGGCTGCGCGTCGCCGCCGGGCGTGCGGCCCCGGACGTCCCCGTAGAGCAGTCCCGGCGTGATGGGTGCACCGGTGTCGTCGACGGCGGTCATCGACGGCACCATCGCCGAGACGGCCGCCGCGGCGATGCCGGGCTGGTGGATCAGTTCGTTCAGGGCGGCCGACGGCCCACGCCGCCACGCCGCCTCGGCGTCGTGCTCCAGCCGGTCGGGCGCAGGTACCCGCAGCTCATGGGGGATGCGCACGCGGGCCGTCACGTTGCCGTCGGCGTCGGCGGATATCGCCTTGACCGCGGTGCTGCCGACGTCGATGCCGATTGTGACGTCTTTGCGTGACACGGGCGTCACCGTACGCCAGCATTGGCACTCGTGACGTCCAAACCACGCGCGTTGGTGACCGCCCCGATGCGGGGGCCGGGCTTCGCCAAACTGCGAGAGCTGGCCGACGTCGTGTACGACCCCTGGATCGAGCAGACCCCGCTGCGCATCTACGGTCCCGAGCAGCTGGCCGAGCGGATCGCCGGCGAAGCCGCCGAAATCGTGGTGGTGGAAGGCGATTCGGTGCGCGGCCCGGTGTTCGAGCAGGGCGTGCGGGTGATCGCGTCCACCCGCGGTGACCCCAACAACGTCGACATCGCGGGGGCCACCGCGGCCGGCATCCCGGTGCTGAACACCCCGGCCCGCAACGCCGATGCGGTCGCTGAGATGACGGTGGCCCTGCTGCTCGCCGCCACCCGTCACGTGCTGACCGCGGACGCGGATGTGCGCAGCGGCAACATCTTTCGCGACGGCAGCATCCCGTATCAGCGGTTCCGCGCCGCCGAGATCGCAGGACTCACGGCCGGGCTGGTGGGGCTTGGCGCCGTCGGCCGCGCGACGCGGTGGCGGTTATCCGGGCTGGGGCTGCGGGTCATCGCGCACGACCCCTACAACCCCGACGCGCAGCACAGCCTCGACGAGCTGCTGAGCCAGGCCGACGTGGTCTCACTGCACGCCCCGGTCACCGACGACACGGTCGGCATGATCGGCGTGCGGGAGTTCGCGGCCATGCGCGACGGCGTGGTGTTCCTCAACACCGCCCGCGCCCAGCTGCACGACACCGACGCCCTGGTCGACGCCCTGGTCGCGGGCAAGGTGGGCGCCGCGGGCCTGGACCACTTCGCCGGCGAAAGGCTGCCTGTCGACCACCCGTTGGTGGGGATGCGAAACGTCGTGCTGACGCCGCACATCGGGGGCGCCACCTTCGACACCGAGGCGCGGCAGGCGCAGATGGTGGCCGACGATCTCGAGGCGCTGCTGGCCGGCAACGCGCCCGCTCACATCGTCAACCCGGAGGTGCTGGGGTCATGAAGTTCGTCGACAACCCGGAGACCGCGGTGCTGGACGCCGCCAAGGACATGCTGCGCCGCGGCCTGGTGGAGGGGACGGCGGGCAACATCTCGGCGCGGCGGGCCGACGGCAACGTCGTCGTCACCCCGTCGTCGGTGGACTACCGCGACATGCAGCTCGACGATCTGGTGCTCGTCGACGCGGACGGCTCGGTGCTGCGGGCGGCCGAGGGCCGCTCTCCGTCGTCGGAGATGCAGCTGCACCTGGCCTGCTACCGGGCCTTCGACGACGTCGGCAGCGTCATCCACAGCCATCCGGTGTGGGCGACCATGTTCGCCATCGCCCACGAATCGATCCCGGCGTGCATTGACGAGTTCGCGGTGTACTGCGGCGGCGACGTCCGCTGCACCGAGTACGCGGCGTCCGGCACGGCGGAGGTCGGCGCCAACGCGGTCTCCGCGCTCGAGGGCCGCGGCGCCGCCCTGATCGCCAACCATGGCCTGGTGGCGGTGGGGCCGCGGCCGGACAAGGTTCTGCACATTACCGCGCTGGTCGAGCGGACAGCCCAAATAGTTTGGGGCGCACGCGCTCTCGGCGGGCCAGTGCCGATCCCCGAGGACGTCAACCGCAACTTCGCAGCGGTCTACGGCTACCTGCGCGCCAACACCTGACGCTGGTCGATGCCCACCTTCACCGCGCCGCTGTCGCCCTGATTGGCGAGCGCGTGGAAAGCGTCGCGCCACCGTTCCAGTCGGAAGGTGTGGGTGAGCATGGGGCGCAGGTCCATTCGGCCCGCGGCGGCCAGATCGAGGTAGTGTGCGATGGCGTGCTTGCGCTGCCCGTCCACCTCCTCGATGCCGAAGGCGTTCGAGCCGACGAACGAGAGCTCTTTGAAGTACAGCGGGCTGTCCTCCCACCGGCCCGGGGCGTGAACGCCGGCCTTCACCAACGTGCCTCGCGACCGCAGGACCCGGACGCCGACCTCGAAGGTCTCGGGCTTGCCCACGGTGTCGTAGACGACGTCGACGGCGCCGGGGTGGGCCATCGGCAGACCCTGCAGCGGCTGGCGCAACCGGCCACCGCCCCACGTGACGAGCTCCTCGATGATGGCCGTACGCGGTTCGTGCGCAAGGATTTTCGCGGCGCCGAACCGTCGGGCCAGCTCGGCCTGCGCGGCGAAGCGCGCCACCACCGCGACGGCCACGCCGGGATACAGCGCCCGCAGGATCGCAACCGCACACAATCCCAGCGAGCCGGCGCCGTACACCAGCGCGGTGCCCGACCGCGGCGGCGGGTGCCGGGTGATCGAGTGCAGCGACACCGAGAACGGGTCGGCGAACACCGCCATCTCGTCGGGAATCGAGTCCGGCACGGCGAACAGCATGCTGTCGTGTGCCGGCATCAGTTCGGCGTAGCCGCCCGTCACGTCGGCCGAGACCCCGGTGTGGATGCCCGGCTTGATGTCGCCGTCGGTAAAGCTCCAGCACAGGCTGTAGTCGCCGGCTTCGCATGCGGGACAAGGCGGTTGGATGCCGCGCGGCCCGCAGGACAGCCACGGGTTGAGCACCACCCGCTCCCCCACACTCAGCCCCCGTGCCGCGGGGCCCAGCGCCACCACGTCGGCGACCACCTCGTGGCCCATGACTTGCGGGAACGAACAGAACGCGGCCATGGCATTGTCGGTGTCGCCCTCGCCGAAGTCCAACAGGATCTGCTTGGAATCCGATCCGCAGATGCCAGTCAGCCGCGGCCGGGTGATCACCCAATCCTCTTGCGGCAGTTCCGGATCCGGCAGGTCGCGTAGGGCGGTCGGGGTGCGCGTCAGGTTCTGGCTCAACGGGTTGGCGTCGTCGGGCACCTCGAAGGGCTCCGGTGGCACGCCGTAGACGAGCGCCTTCATCGCGACGCCATCCCGGCGGCGCCGGCGATGAACGCGTCCAGGTCGGCGTTTTTGGCGTCGACTACGGCCTTCATGTCGGGTAAGTAGTGCTCGAAGCGCTCACTGTCCAGGGCCGCGATGATGCCGTCGGCCACCACGTCCGCGGCCACCTTGGGTCCCCGGTAGAGCGGTTCCTCGCTGCCCGGGTGGTCCCAGATCTCCGTATCGACCGGGCCCGGCTCGATCAGCTTCACCGAGATCGGCGTGTCGTGCAGGTCCACGGCCATTGCCTCACTCCATCCACACAGCGCGAATTTGCTCGCGCAATAGGCGCTTTCGTGGATTATTCCGAGCCGGCCGCCAACGCTCGACACGTTGACGACCGTGCCCGATCCGCGTGCCAGCATCCGCGGCAACAGCGCCAGCGTCAGGTGCATCGGGGCGAAGAAGTTGACCCGCATGACCGCTTCGGCCTCGTCCGGGTCCAGCGTGATGACGCTGCGCCGCTTGGGCATCGCGGCGTTGTTGACCAGCACGTCGACGCCGTCCATCGCATCCCAGGCCCGCAGCGCCAGGTCACCCAGCGCCGCCGTGTCGGCCAGGTCGGCCACCCACATGGCCGAGTCCGGCGAGGCGCGCCGGCAGTCGGCCAGCACCTCACCAAGCCGATCCCGGCGGCGCGCGATCAGCCCCACCACCGCGCCCCGGGCGGCCAGCCGTCGCGCCAGGGCCGCGCCCAATCCCGACGAGGCACCCGTGATGAGCACCCGTTTACCCGCCATTCCGGAGGGCGTTGCGTACGCCATCAGTAAAGGTTGCCGCGAATCGCGGGAAGCGTACAGTGGGAGAAGCTTGTTATATTGGCTAAGTATTAGATTGACTACCTCCGATAGGGGCACACGAATGACTTCCACCAGGTACGAAGGCGACACCTGGGACCTGGCGTCCAGCGTCGGGGTGACCGCGACCATGGTCGCGGCGGCCCGCGCCATGGCCACCCGCGCCGACAAACCGCTGATCAACGACCCCTTCGCGGAGCCGCTGGTCAAACTGGTCGGCGTGGACCTGCTCTCCCGGCTGGCCAGCGGCGAGCTGGATCCCGCCGAGCTGAACGATGTTCACGACGGTGCGGGGTCGGCCGGGGCGATGTCGCGGATGGCGGACAACATGGCGGTCCGCACCAAGTTCTTCGACGAGTTCTTCCTGGACGCGACGAACGCGGGCATCAAGCAGGCGGTGATCCTGGCTTCCGGGCTGGACGCCCGCCCGTACCGGTTGGCGTGGCCGGCCGGCACCGTGGTCTACGAGGTGGACCAACCGCAGGTCATCGAATTCAAGACCCGATCGCTGGCCGACCTGGGCGCCGCCCCCACCGCCGAGCGGCGGGTGGTGGCTGTCGACCTGCGCGACGACTGGCCCACCGCGCTGCGCAACGCGGGGTTCGATCCGGCCCAGCCGACCGCGTGGAGCGCCGAGGGCCTGCTCGGCTACCTGCCGCCCGAGGCGCAGGATCGCCTGCTGGACACCATCACCGAGCTCAGCGCGCCGGGCAGCCGGTTGGCCACCGAGAGCGCGCCCAACCCCGAGCCCGGCGACGAGGAGAAGATGAAGGAGCGCATGCAGACGATCTCCGAGCGCTGGCGGGCGCACGGTTTCGAGCTGGACATGGCGGGCCTGGTCTACTTCGGTGACCGCAACGAGGCGGCTCCCTACCTGGCCGAGCGTGGCTGGCAACTGAACAGCGCCAGCATCGGAGAACTGTTCGCGGCCAACGGACTTGATCCCCTTACCGACGACGACATGCGCATGGGCGAGATGCTGTACACCAGCGGCACGCTCGGCGAGAAATAGGAGCCAGGAGGATGACCACCGACGCGGGACGCACCGACGGCGACAGCTGGGGACCGGCACACAGCGTGGGAGCGACGGCCACCATGGTCGCCGCCTCTCGCGCCGTGGCGTCGCAGGGACCCGATGCTTTGCTTGACGATCCGCTGGCCGACCCGCTGGTGCGTGCCGTCGGGCTGGACCCGTTCATCCGCATCGTCGACGGCGAGATCGACTTCGAGGACGACCCGCTGTTCAACCGCAAGTCGCGGGCCGAGCAGATCACGGTGCGCACCAGGTTTTTCGACGACTTCTTCATCGGCGCCACCAAAGACGGTGTGCGGCAGGCGGTAATCCTGGCTTCCGGATTGGACACCAGGGCATACCGATTGCCGTGGCCGGCCGGCACCGTGGTCTACGAGATCGATCAGCCGGAGGTCATCGCCTTCAAGACCGACACGCTCGCCGCGCTCGGCGCCGCCCCCACCGCCGAGCGCCGCACCATCAGCATCGACCTGCGCGACGACTGGCCGGCGGCCCTGCGCGAGGGCGGATTTGACGTCTCCCAGCCGACCGCGTGGAGCGCCGAAGGGCTGCTGCCCTATCTGCCGCCCGAGGCCCAGGACCGGCTGTTCGACAACATCACCGCGCTCAGCGCCCCGGGCAGCCGGTTGGCGACCGAACACGTGCCCGACCCCAACGCGTTCTCCGACGAGCGCTTGGCGCGCATCTCCGAACGCTGGCAGCGCTTCGGATTCAACCTCAACGCGGCCGACCTGTTCTACCGAGGTGAGCGCAGCGTCGTGGTCGACTACCTGACCCGTAACGGCTGGCAGGTGACGCCGTCTCCCGCCCGGGAGTTGTACGTCCGCAACGGTTTCGAATTTCCCGAGGACGAGATGGCGGCCACCTTCGGTGAGATGAGCTACGTCGCCGCCACCCTCAGGTGACGCTCCGTTAGGGTTCGACTATGTCACGCACTCACGATGATGAGTGGGATCTGGCGTCCAGCGTCGGCGCGACCGCGACCATGGTCGCGGCCGGGCGTGCGATGGCGACCAAGGATCCCCGCGGTTTGATCAACGATCCGTTCGCCGAGCCGCTGGTGCGCGCGGTCGGGGTGGACTTCTTCACCAAGATGATGGACGGCGACCTCGACGTGGACGCGATCGAGAATGCCTCGCCGGTGCGCATCCAGTCGATGGTCAACGGAATGGCCGTGCGCACCAAGTACTTTGATGACTACTTCATCGACTCCACCGGCGGCGGTGTGCGTCAGGTGGTGATCCTGGCCTCCGGGCTGGACTCGCGCGCCTTCCGGCTGCCCTGGCCGGCCGGCACGGTGGTCTACGAGATCGACCAGCCGCGCGTGATCGAGTTCAAGAGCAACACCCTGGCCGATGTCGGCGCCGAGCCGACAGCGTCGCGGCGCACCATCCCCATCGATCTGCGTGCGGACTGGCCCGCCGCGCTGAAGGCGGCGGGATTCGACACGACGGCGCCGACGGCCTGGCTGGCCGAGGGTCTGCTGATCTACCTGCCGCCCGACGCCCAGGATCGCCTGTTCGACAACATCACCGCGCTCAGCGCACCGGGCAGCACCATCGCCACCGAATTCGTGCCCGGCATCGTGGATTTCGACGCGGAACGGGTACGCGAGCTGACCGGGTCATTCCGGGAGCACGGCGTCGACATCGACATGGCGTCGCTGGTCTACGCCGGCGAACGCAACCACGTCGTCGACTACCTGTCCAGCATCGGGTGGCGACCCGAGGGCATCACCCGAACCGAATTGTTCGAGCGCAACGGCATCGAGGCGCCTGCCCCGGAGAACGACGACCCGCTCGGCGAGATCATCTTCATCAGCGCCAAGCTGGCGGGCTAGTAGCGATCGCAAGCACGGCGTAGCCGGGCGCTGGGGGTCGCCACCATCGGGCTAGAGCCGCCAGGGCCCCGGCCACAACGCGCTGGCCCCGGTGTAGGACCTTTCCACGTTGTCCAGGATGCCGCCGATGGTGCGGCCCAGCAGTGCGCCCAGCGCGTCGGGTACCGACGCGGCGGCCGGTTGCGAGGAGGCCCGTGGCCGCAGCATGTCCAGCAGCGAGCCGCCCGGGTAGGTCACCACGCGCACGTCGGTGTCCTCGTCAAGTCCGGCAAGGATTTTCGCGCGGCGCAGCGCGGTGCGGAAGCCGCCCAGTTCGTCGACCAGCCCGCGCTCGCGCGCGTCGGCGCCGGTCCACACCCGGCCCCGGGCAACGCGATCGACGGCCTCGGTGGTCAGGTTGCGGCCGTCGGCGACGCGCTCCAGGAAGTCGGCGTACACCAGGTCGGCCTCGGCCTCCCGGTGGGCGCGCTGCTCCGGGGTGAAGGGCGTCTCGATCGACCAGGCATCGGCGTTAGCGTTGGTGCGCACGCTATCCAGCCCGACGCCGAGGCGCTCCAGCAGATCGCGAATCACCAGCTTGCCGGTGATCACGCCGATCGAACCGGTGATCGTCGCGGGGCTGGCCACGATCGCGTCGGCGGCCACCGCGATGTAGTAGCCGCCGGACGCGGCGACCGCACCCATCGACGCCACCACCGGCTTGCCTTGCTTGCGAGCCCTTTTCACTTCGCGCCAGAGGGTTTCGGACGCGGTCACCGAGCCGCCGGGGCTGTTCACTCGGAGCACGATCGCGGACACCGATTCGTCGGCGGCGGCCTCCCGCAACGCCGGGGCAATGGTGTCGCTGCCGACGGTGGAGGCGCCGAACGGCAAAAACTGCGGTCCGCCACGTCCGTCGACGATCGTGCCGTCGATGTTGATGACGGCCACCTTCGGCTTGGGGCGGCGTCCGGGAACCGAGGGCACCGGCGGGGTCAGTCGGGGCCGGGCCGCGCCGGCATAACGCGACAGGTACAGCCGCGGTGGCGTGTTCTCCTCGGAAACATCTTGCACACCAACCAGTTCCGCGATGTAGTCATAGGCTTCGTCCCGGAATCCGATCCGGTCGACCAGTCCCGACGACACGGCCTCCTCGCGCAACAGCGGGGCCCGGTCGGCCAGCCCGTCGAGCACACCGGCGTCGAGTTTGCGCGAGTCCGCCACGGCCTCCCACACCTGCTCCTGCAGGCTTTCCAGCATCCGGGTGACGGCCTCGCGGTGGGCCTCGGTGAAGCCGTATTCGGTGAAACGGTTTGCGGCCGACTTGTATTCGCCGCGCGCGACGAATTGGGCTTCGATGCCGGCCTTGTCGAACGCGTCACGCAGGAAGGTGGCATTGCTGGCGAAGCCGATCAGCCCGACGCTTCCGGCGGGCTGCATCCAGACCTCTCCGAACGCCGAAGCCAGGTAGTACGACAACGTGCCCGGGTAGGTCTCGGCCCAGGCCAGTGACGGCTTGACGGCGGTGAACGCGACGATGGCCTCGCGCAGCTCCTGCACCGCGGCCGACGGCGACGCGCTGAGTTGAACCCGGGCGATCAGCCCGGCCACCCGCGGGTCCTCGGCCGCCCGGTAGATGGCGGCGACCATGTCGCGCAGCGCGACCGACCGGCTGCCCCCGGTGATGATCGCCAGCGGATCGAAGCCCGACGTCTCCGGCGGCATCGAGCGGAGGTCCAATTCGAGCACGCAGCCATTGGGCACCCCGTGATGGCGGGCGGTGTCGACCCGGCCGGCGAGGGCCCGAACCTCGCCGACGCCGGGGATCGAAGGCAGGAAAGCGAACATGTCTGCAGACTACCGATGCGCGGCCGTACGGTGGTCGGGTGAGGTTTTCCATCGCGATCCCGCAGTTCGACTACGACGGCTTCGACGGCGCCGGGTTGCGCGCATTTCTCGCGCGCGCCGAGGAGCTCCGGTTCGAGGGCGGCTGGCTGCTCGAGCAAATCATCGGGCCCGCACCGCTGCTGGCGCCGCTGGAGCTGCTGGCGTACTGCGCGGCCTGCACCGAGCGGCTGCGCCTGGGCGTCGGGGTCCTGGTCACGTCGTTGCACGATCCGCTGCAGTTGGCCTCGGCCGCCACCGCCGTCGACCGGCTCAGCCACGGGGGCCTTGACATCGGTGTCGCACCCGGGGGCGGCAGGCGGCAATTCGCGGCCTTCGGTGTGGACAAGGACACCTTCATCTCGTATTTCACCGAGGGCCTGGAGCTGATGAAGGCGGCGTGGTCCGACGAGCCGCGGGTGACGTTTCACGGCCGGTTCCGCGACGTCGACGACCTGCCGATCCAGCCCAAGCCGATGCAGCGGCCGCATCCGCCGATCTGGTTCGGGGGCCTCGCACCCAAGGCGCTGGCCCGCGCGGTGCGGCACGGCGACTCGTTCTTGGGCGCCGGGTCGTCGACCACCGAGGCGTTCGCCGAGGCCGTGACCGTCGTGCGCCGCGAACTCGACGAACAGCAGAAGGACCCCGCGAATTTCACCATCGGCAAACGGGTGTACCTGATGGTCGACGACGACGCGACCAAAGCCCGGGAGCGTGTGCTCGCCGGGCTGGACCGCATCTACGGAAAGATGCCCGGTGTGCAGGACGTACCGGTGTCCGGCACACCCGACGACGTGGCGCGCGGGTTGCGTGAGGTCATCGACGCCGGAGCGCAGATGGTGCTGTTGAACCCCGTCGGCACCGATGCCGCCGAAAACCACGAGCAGATGGAACGCCTTGCCGCAGAAGTGATTCCGCAGCTGGATTAGCTAGGACAGTTCGGTCGCCGAACCGCCTGCGGCGGTAATCTTCTCGCGGGCGCTGCCGCTGAACTTGTGCGCGGTCACCTCGACCTTGACCGTCAGCTTGCCGTCGCCGAGGACCTTGACCAGCGAGTTGCGGCGAACCGCACCCTTGGCCACCAGCTCGTCCACGCCGATGGAACCGCCCTGCGGGAAAAGCCGATTCAGGTCGCCGACGTTGACGATCTCGTACTCGGTGCGGAACCGGTTGCGGAAGCCCTTGAGCTTGGGCAGCCGCATGTGGATCGGCATCTGGCCACCCTCGAAGGTCGCCGGCACGTTCTTGCGTGCCTTGGTGCCCTTGGTACCGCGCCCGGCGGTCTTACCCTTCGAGCCCTCACCGCGACCGACCCGGGTGCGGGCGGTCTTCGAGCCGCGTGCCGGCTTGAGGTCGTGCAGCTTGATCGTCATTTGGTCTCCTCCACCTCAACCAGGTGGCTCACCGCCGCGATCAGTCCGCGGGTCTGTGGATTGTCCTCGCGAACCACCGACTGGCGAATCTTCCGCAGACCCAGGGTGCGCAGGGACTCGCGCTGCTTCCAGCGGGCCCCGATGGTGCTGCGCACCTGGGTGATCTTCAGTTGACTACTCATGGTTGTGCCGTTGCCTCTCGTGCCGCCGCACTGGCCATCGCGTCACTTTCGCGGCGCGCCTTGAGCATTCCGGCCGGCGCAACGTCCTCGATGGGCAGGCCGCGGCGAGCGGCCACCTCCTCGGGGCGCTGCAGCAGCTTGAGCGCGGCGACGGTCGCGTGCACCACGTTGATCGCGTTGTCGCTACCCAGCGACTTGGCCAGGATGTCGTGCACGCCGGCGCATTCCAGCACCGCACGGGCGGCGCCACCGGCGATCACACCGGTACCGGGGCTGGCCGGGCGCAGCAGCACCACGCCGGCGGCCGCCTCACCCTGCACCGGATGCGTGATGGTCCCGCGGATCAGCGGCACCCGGAAGAAGCCCTTGCGGGCCTCCTCGACGCCCTTGGCGATGGCCGCGGGAACTTCCTTGGCCTTGCCGTAGCCGACACCGACCATGCCGTTGCCGTCGCCGACGATCACCAACGCGGTGAAGCTGAATCGCCGACCACCCTTGACCACCTTGGAGACACGGTTGATCGCGACAACCCGCTCCAGGTAGTTGCTCTTGTCGCCGTCGCGGTCGCGGCCTCCACGACCGCCGTCGCCACGACGACCGCGGCTGTCGCGGTCACCGCGCGAGTCACGGCTGTCGCCGGCGCCTTGTCCGCCGGTCGGCTGCTCCGCCATTATGCGGTCCTTCCAGTCGTGTTCAAGCTCTTGTCCATCAGAATTGCAATCCGTTCTCGCGAGCGGCATCGGCCAGCGCCGCGATCCGTCCGCCGTAGGTGTATCCGCCACGGTCGAAGACCACGCTGTCGATGCCGGCGGCCTTGGCGCGCTCGGCGATCAGCTGGCCCACCCGCACGCTGCGGGCTTTCTTGTCGCCCTGCAGGCTGCGCACGTCGTCCTCGATGGACGACGCGGCGGCCACCGTGGTCCCGTTCTCGTCGTTGACCAGCTGCACGTGAATGTGTCGCGAGGACCGGTTGATCACCAGCCGCGGACGCTCCGGGCTGCCGGCGATCTTCTTGCGCAGACGTGCGTGCCTACGCAGCCGAGAGACGCGCCGAGTCGCGGAAACGCTCTGCCCCAACGGCTTTCGCGTGGCGGTGTCAGCTTTTGTTTGCGCCATGATTACTTACCTGTCTTTCCGACCTTGCGGCGGATCTGCTCACCCTCGTAGCGCACGCCCTTGCCCTTGTACGGGTCGGGGCGGCGCAGGCGGCGGATGTTCGCCGAGATCTGGCCGACCTTCTGCTTGTCGATCCCGGTGATGGTGAACTTCGTCGGCGACTGGACGGCGAACGTGATGCCGTCCGGAGCCTCGATCACCACGGGGTGGCTGTAGCCCAGCGCGAACTCGAGGTTGGCGCCCTTGAGCTGCACCCGGTAACCGACGCCGAAGATCTCCATCTTGGTGGTGTAGCCCTGCGTCACGCCGGTGACCAGGTTGGACACCAGGGTGCGCGACAGTCCGTGCAACGAGCGGTTGCGCCGCTCGTCGTTCGGACGGGCCACCACGATCGCGCCATCGTCGTTGCGCGACACGGTGATCGGCTCGGCCACCGTCAGATCCAGGACGCCCTTGGGCCCCTTCACCGACACCTTCTGACCATCGATCGTCACGTCGACTCCAGACGGGACCGGAACCGGCTGCTTACCAATGCGAGACATAGTCTTTCGTTACCTCCCCGCCCTTACCAGACGTACGCGAGGACTTCGCCGCCCACGCCCTGTCGGGCTGCCTGGCGGTCGGTCAAAAGGCCCGAGGAGGTGGAGATGATCGCCACACCCAGGCCACCGAGCACGCGCGGCAGATTGGTGGATTTCGCGTACACCCGCAGACCGGGCTTGGACACGCGGCGCAGGCCGGCGATGCTTCGCTCCCGGCTCGGCCCGTACTTGAGCTGAACGATCAGCGACTTGCCGACCCGAGCATCCTCGGTCCGGTAGTCGGTGATGTAGCCCTCGCTCTTGAGGATCTGGGCGATGTTTGCCTTCAGCTTCGAGTGCGGCAACATCACCTCGTCGTGATACGCCGAATTGGCGTTGCGCAGACGTGTCAAGAAGTCTGCGATCGGGTCCGTCATCGTCATGACAGCGTTGGTACCTTCCTCGCGGTGGTTCCCGGTCCGGGCCTGTCGCGCACCTTTTTTGGGTTGGTCTTGGGGGTTCGGGCTGTTACCAGCTGCTCTTCTGCACGCCGGGCAGTTCGCCCGCGTGCGCCATCTCGCGCAGGCAGATCCGGCAGAGGCCGAATTTGCGGAAGACCGCGCGCGGGCGGCCGCACCTGTTGCAACGGGTGTAGCCGCGCACCGCGAACTTCGGCTTGCGTGCGGCCTTGTTGACCAGTGCCTTCTTTGCCATCTACTCAGTTCTCCTTGAACGGAAAGCCGAGGGCCCGCAACAGCGCTCGTCCTTCGTCGTCATTCGTCGCCGAGGTGACGACGTTGATGTCCATGCCGCGGACCCGGTCGATCTTGTCCACGTCGATCTCGTGGAACACCGACTGCTCGGCGAGACCGAAGGTGTAGTTGCCGACACCGTCGAACTGCTTGGGCGAAAGCCCGCGGAAGTCGCGGATACGGGGCAGCGCGATCGAGGTGAGCCGGTCCAGGAACTCCCACATCCGGTCGCCGCGCAGGGTGACCCGCGCACCGATCGGCATGCCCTCACGCAGCTTGAACTGCGCGATGGACTTGCGCGCGCGACGGATCTCGGGGCGCTGCCCGGTGATCAGGCCCAGGTCGTTGACCGCGCCGTTGATCAGTTTCGCGTCCCGCGCCGCATCGCCGACACCCATGTTGACGACGACCTTGGTCACCGTCGGGATCTGCATGACGTTGGCGTAGCCGAACTGCTGCTGCAGCGAATCGCGAATCTCGCTGCGGTAGCGCTCTTTCAGGCGCGGCTGAACTTTTTCTGCAGTACTCATCAGATGTCCTTGCCGTTGCGCTTGGAGATACGAACCCGCTTGCCGGTCTCCTCGTCGACTCGGTAACCGACCCGGGTGGGCTTACCGTCCGAGTCGACCACCATCACGTTGGAGATGTGAATCGGCGCTTCTTGGGTGACGATGCCGCCCGACTGCGCGCCGCGCTGGTTGGTCGAAACCGCGGTGTGCTTCTTGATCGCGTTGACGCCCTCGACGAGCACCCGGTCGCGGTCCGGGTAGACCTTCAGCACCTTGCCTTTGGCGCCCTTGTCCTTACCGGCGATCACCAGGACGGTGTCGTCCTTCTTGACCTTCATTTACAAAACCTCCGGGGCCAGCGAGATGATCTTCATGAACCGCTTCTCGCGCAGTTCGCGGCCCACCGGCCCGAAGATGCGCGTCCCGCGCGGGTCGTTGTCGGGCTTGATGATCACCGCGGCGTTCTCGTCGAACTTGATGTAGCTGCCGTCGGGACGGCGGCGCTCCTTGACCGTGCGCACCACGACCGCCTTGACGACATCCCCACGCTTGACGTTGCCGCCGGGGATGGCGTCCTTGACGGTGGCGACGATGACATCACCGATGCCGGCGTAGCGTCGCGACGAACCGCCGAGCACACGGATGCACAAGATCTCCTTGGCGCCGGTGTTGTCGGCGACCTTCAGTCGCGATTCCTGCTGAATCACTCGATCTCCTGACCTGGGTTGCGTGTGCACGGCAGGAGAACCCACCGGAGTGGGCATTCGGCGGGCATGACCCACCAAAAACCTGACGTGCGCGGTCTTTGTCACCGAAGGGCACGCGGGGCCGATTCGCACCGGCCGAGGTCTGCCCAAGGCAACCCCTAGAGTCTAGGGGACGACCAGCTCAGAGCCAAATTCTGCGCGAAGGCGATCGCGATGGGGCACGTCGTCGTCAGATGATGGCGTCGAATCGACATAAAACACGTCAGCGGAGCCCTCTTGAACTGCGCAAACGTCTGCTGCCCCGCTCGCTGAGAACTAGACTTCCGCAATGTTCTCGGAGACGCGTTATGCAATGAACGGGAACTTGCGCGTCGCCTATCGGGCGTCGGCTGAAGGTGAGCGCGACATCGTGGTCGTGCCGAACTGGTTCACGAACTGTGAAGTATTTCCGGAGCTGCCGTCGACTCGGGGGTGGTTCGAGGCGATGGCTTCGCTCGGGCGGCTCATCCTCTTCGACCAACCGGGCACCGGTGCGTCCGATCCCGTCGAGCCGGGCGCACTGCCGACCTTGGAGCAATGGGCCGACAGCATCACTGCGGTGCTCGACGCTCTCGCGATCCCTGAAGCAGCGCTGGTCACGTACGCCGGCGCAAACTCGACGGCGGCGCTGTTCGCGGCCACGCATCCATCTCGCACAACCGCGCTTGTCTTGGTCGAGAGCACGGCTGACGCGTCAGACCGCACGGATGCGATGCAGGAACTCGGCGACGCGGCCCCGGCCCTGTGGGGAACCGGCGAAGTGGAACGCATGCTCAATCCGGACATGCCGTGGAACGAGGAGATCCGGGCCGCGTGGGCGCTGCACGAGCGCCTGGCGGCGAGCCCGCGGACGGTTGAACTCATGTTGCCGCTCATCTCCGAGGCGAGCGCGCAGGCAATTCTTCCGACCGTCCGCGTGCCTACCCTGGTCGTCCATTACCGCGACGATCCGCTCCTTCCGCCGGAGAAGGGCAAGGAAGTCGCCGATCTCATAGAGGGCGCGAGATTCGTTGAGCTGCCAGGGCGCAACTTTTACCACGTCGTCGAACCGTGGCGGGAGTCCTTCCAGGAGATCGCCAAGTTCCTCACCGGCGAGCAGGCTGAGGTGGCCGATGACCGGGTTCTGGCCACCGTGTTGTTCACCGACATCGTGAACTCGACTCGACGAGCCGCGGCGATCGGCGACCGCGACTGGCGCGCGCTGCTCGATGCGCACGACGCCGTCGTGCGCGCGCAGCTCGCTCGCTTCCGCGGCCGCGAGGTGAACACGTCGGGTGACGGGTTCCTTGCGATGTTCGACGGTCCCCAGCGAGCCATCCGCTGCGCCATGGCAATTCGCGACGCGGTACAAGCACTCGGCATCCAGGTGCGCGCCGGCCTGCACACCGGCGAGTGCGAGGTCCGCGGCGATGACATCGGCGGGATCGGCGTGCACATCGGCGCGCGCGTGAGCGCCCTGGCCGGACCGGACGACGTGCTGGTCTCCAGCACGCTGCGCGACCTCGTGATCGGGTCAGGACTTGAGTTCGAGGAGCGTGGCGCTCACCAGCTCAAGGGTGTGCCTGGCGACTGGCATCTTTTCGCCGTCGCCTCGTCGTAAGCCGTTGCCGCGCAGTCAGAATGGCGGTGGCTCGTCGTCGCCGGGGGGTGCGGGACCGACGTAGGCGGCGTCGCGGTCTCGCCGTTTCAGTTGCCGTGCCTCGCGATTGTGCTTGCGCTCGGTGGCGATGCGTGCGGCCCGGTTTTGGGCGCGGGTGCGCGTGCGTCGGGGCATCATCGCGGTCCGTTCGGCACAACGGTCGGGTCTTGGCGGGGCGGGCGCAGGAATGTCTCCCGTCGGGACGCACAGTTGGGGAAACAGCAGTGCGCTGCCCGGGGTGGTGACATAGGTATGTCCGGCAGGCGAGGTCAAGATCAGTGTCCCGTCGGGCAGTTGCTGGTCGCGCCACCCCCAGAAGGTTTTGACCAGATGATGAGTACGGCAGTAGCACTTGAGGTTTGACGCATGCGTCCGGCCGCCGTCGGCATACGGGATCGTGTGGTCGAGATCGCAGTCGGTCGCAGGGCGGTCGCAACCGGGCCACCGGCAGGTCAGATCCCGACACCGCACGAAATCGGCCAGCGCCTTCGAGGGCACGTAGCCATGCTCGGCGGCGGCATCACCGGGATGTACCAGCGGCGAAAGCTTGGCCGCCGCGGCCAACTCGGCGACGAGTTCGGGGGCGATGAGTCCGTCGGCGCCCACCTCTGAAGCCGGTGCGGCACCCACACCGACGAGACTCGTCTGCTCGGCGATCACATGGATCACGACGGGGCTGGCCGCACGCCGTTTCCCCGCGGCGCAATCCGATCGCCCGCACCGGCACCCCAACCGGTCCGCACCGGCAGCCAGCGCGCCCAACGCATCGGCGCGGCGCTGGTCGCGGCTGCGCGGGTCGTGCTGACACACCGTGGCCGCCAACGCCTCTAACCGCTTCTCCAAAGCGTGGGCATCGGGACCAAGCAGGCTGCCGCTGAGCTCGGCCACGCCGTCGTACACTTCGCCGATCCAGACGGCGCGGTCGGACTGGAGTTGCAGCCGTCGCCGGACAGCATCGGCGTCGGCGCGGGCCACAATTTTGTCGACCTGCGCGCCCAGCCGGCCCTGGGTCATCGACGGCCAGCGCACCACATTGACCGCCGCCTGCTCATCAACCCTCGCGAGCACGTCGGGATCGGTGATCAAATCGGTTCGGAACACGATGGTTTGAAACATCCGGTAGTCGATATCCCCGGCCTTGAAGACCTCACCCACCTTCGGCAGACGTTCCCGCATGGCCCGGGCATACCGCAGTCGGCTGGCGGCCAACCCCTGACCGATCCGCAACTGCGCGGCCACTTCCGCGCTCACCGCCGCCTCGGTGTCGACCGCCCACTCCTCACATTCCGAACAGCGCGAAAGCCGGTAAGAAAACAACTCCCCGATCGCAGCCAACTGCTTGGCCGCCGCCCGGTTCTCGACGCGCGAGAACGCACCGATCCGCTCCAACAGCACGGCCGACTCCGAAGTCGCCGACGGATGGTGCCGCTCGAACAGCTCGTCGAACCGGGCGACCACGTCTTCGAACATACGTTCGATCATGCCATTGGGGTCCGACAAGTACGGTCAGTCGCCCTGCCGGATCCAAGCCACGATGTACAAGCTCATGGCCGCCACCAGCGCGATGAGCACCCACTGCACGATCGCCTGATCGATCCACGAACCGGGCGGCGGCGCCCCGGGCAGGATGTTGCGCAGCGGGACGATCGCGAACAGGTTTGCGGCGTACCAGGTGGCGAACGGCGGCAGGAATTTCCTTCTGCCCATCGCCATCGGGATGGCGACCAGCAGGGCCAGGGTGGGCAGGCTGATCAGCACCAGGCAGATCCCGAGGTCGAAAATCAGCGGTCCCTTGGCGCGCTTCAGCGTGATCACCACGTTGCCGTTGTCGGTCGCGCGGGAGGTGGGCAGCGCGCTCGGGTCATGCACCCGGTTGACGCTGATCTCCCAGCCGTCCAGCGCGCCGGTCACCTCGACGCGGGCGGGCACCTTCTTGCGGTTGTCACCTGTCCCGACGAACGCGTCGGCAGCGATCGGCTCGGTCCGGTAGGAGTCAAACGGCCAGTTGCCGGGGTCCCCGTGCGCCTCGATGGTGGTGCTGAGCTGGGCCGGCGCCTTGCCCTTCGGGTACTGCAGATCGCCCAGATCGCTTGTGGGATATAGGCGTACCGCGACGTCGTTGGCCAGCACGTCAAAACGGTTGTCGTACTGGGCAACTCCGGGATAGGCGAGCACCTCGACGGACAGGCGGTTGGCGACGGGCTTCAACTCTTCGAGGCGTAGCTGCACGATCGTGGCGTCGCCGCCGCCCTGGCTCAGGTCCAGTGGGGGCAGCGGCCCCTCCGACCGCTGCAGGAAATGCACACCGAAAAGCGACAGGACATAGACGGTGATCACCGCCGCGAGAATGCACACGCCGATCGCGATCCGCGGAGCCTCGCGCTTCTTCTTCGCGGCCGGCGCCGGAGCCGGCGCGACGGGGGTCGGAGCCTCCGTGGTCATCGGCCGTCGCCGCGAGCAATGGTGGGCCACGCAGACCGCAAGGCTTGCTGGGACCAGGCCGGCACCGCTGACGACATCGGGCTGCGGCGGGGTGACACGTCGTCAGATGTTAGCGAATGACGGAACCTGATGCGCGGCGAAATCCCCTGTCCAGAAACATAACAGGAGCCCGACACCCACCGGACACGCACCGTTAACTTCAGCGGCTGCCACGCCCGGTGCGCAACCCCCCGGCACGGTGCTAAGGATTTGCTACGCCGACGACGAGTCCACCACGCAGCGAAACCCGATGTGTGTCGTCGCGGAGTCTTGCGATTGCGGTGACCGGGCCGCCGGACGGTAGCGGTGGCAATACTCCGGCGCACACAGGTGGCTGCCGCCCTTCAACGTCTGATTGACGGACGGATCGGCCGGACCCGACGGGGTGCAGCACGACTTGGGCGGCTCCTCGAGCCGGTGGTGCGCGGCGAACTCGGTGGCCGTCCACTCCCACACATTGCCGATCATGTCGACGAGCCCAAAAGCGTTCGGGCCGAACGTGCCGACGGGCGACGTTCCCACCCAGCCGAGCGCGCCGTCATTGCGGTACGGGAAGCTGCCCTGCCAGGTATTGGCCATCAACCGCCCACCGCTCGTGGCCTCGTCACCCCACGGGTACGTCGTCGTGGACCCGGCCCGGGCCGCGTACTCCCACTCGGCCTCGGTCGGCAGCCGCCGCCCGGCCCAGCGCGCATAGGCCGCCGCGTCCGGATAAGCCACCTGCACCACCGGATGATCGCCGCGGTCCGCGACGTCGCTGTCGGGCCCGAACGGATGACGCCAGCTCGCCCCCGGCACCCACTGCCACCACTGCCGCCAGTCGCGCAGGTCGACCGGCCCGGGTGTCGGCCGGAAAACCATTGCGCCCGGAAACAAATCGTCCGCGTTCGCCCCCGGGTACAGCGCCGGGTCGATCGGCTGCTCGGCCACCGTCACATACCCGGTGGCGTCGACGAATTCGGCGAACTGCGCGTTGGTTACCGGATGGCGTTCCACCGCTATCGGGCCCACCGTCACGGTGTGGATCGGTGCCTCTTCGGGGTAGAAGCTGGTCGACCCCATGCGGAATGACCCGCCCGGAAGGTCGACCAGCTCGCTGCGCACCCCTTCAGGCTATGACGCGGCTCAATCCGTTTGTCGGTACCGGCCGCGGTGAAGCCCCTGCGCCGTTTGCGCCGATCGGACGTGGCCGCCTGCGGGTAGTTGCTCCGAGGGCGCCGGGCGCGGTGGCGAGGGGGCGCTGGATGGGCCATCGGTGAACACCGCCGTGTGGATTCGAGCAACTGGAAGACGGATGCTAGCGAACGCACTCTCGCGCGCGAGAAGTTGAATAAATCCTCACGCTTAGGTGATTTTGGCCGATCCGGCGCGTCATACGCAACGGCCTAGCGAAACGGATATGTTGACTCTGCGGCGGCTGCCCGCCCGGCCGCGCAAACCTTCGGCGGACCGCGGCCGGCGCTCCAGTTCACCCGGATTTGGTTTGCCTGTTAATCCGTAGCGGTAAATGTGCAGGGGTGAAGCGCAATCGTTCGGTCGTCGGCGCCCTGGCGACCGGCGCCATCTTGGTCTCCGCCTGCAGCAACTCCCCCGCGAGCCTGCCCTATACCGCCGGGGCCAAGGTCGACTGCGGCGGCAAGCAGACCCTGGCGGCCAGCGGCTCGACGGCGCAAGCCAACGCGATGACCAAATTCATCGAGGCCTATCGCCGGGCCTGCTCGTCGCAGACCCTCAACTACACCGCCAACGGGTCCGGCAACGGCATCAACGACTTTCTCGCCGGCAAAACCGATTTCGCCGGATCGGACACACCGCTGGCGGGAGACCAATACGCCGCCGCCATGCGGCGGTGCGGCGGCGCCGACGCGTGGAACCTGCCGGTGGTGTTCGGCCCGCTGGCCATCACCTACAACCTCGCCACCGTCGACTCCCTGGTGCTCGACGCGCCCACGCTGGCCAAGATCTTCAACGGCACCGTCACGCGCTGGGACGACCCGGCCCTGACGTCGCTCAATGCCTCCATGCCGGCCGAGGACATTCACGTCATCTACCGCAGCGACGGGTCGGGCACCACCGACAATTTCCAGGCCTATCTGCAGTCCGCATCCGGCGGCGCCTGGGGCAAGGGTGCGGGCAAGACCTTCAACGGCGGCGTGGGTACCGGCGCCGTGGGCAACGCCGGCATCGCCGCCGCCGTGAAGGGCACCGAGGGGGCGATCGGCTACAACGAACTCTCGTTCGCGCTCCAGCAGGGCCTGTTCGCCGCCGAGATCAAGACGCCGGCCAGCCGCAGGTCGTTGCGCCCGGTCCGGATCGGCACCGACACGGTCGGCAAAACCATCAAGGGCGCCAAGATCACCGGCGCGGGAAACGATCTGGTACTGGACCTGTCGTCGTTCTACAACCCCGCCCAGCCCGACGTCTATCCGATTGTGTTGGCCACCTACGAGATCGTCTGCTCGAAGTACCCGACCTACGATGTGGCCAAGGCGGTCAAGGCTTTTCTGCAGGCGGCCATTGGCCCCGGCCAGATCGAACTGGCCAGAAGCGGTTACATTCCGTTGTCGGCCGACTTCCAGGCGCGCGTCTCCAGCGCGGTCGACGCGATCAGCTCCGCGGACGCGCCGAAACCCGAATGAGCGAATTCAGGTCTTGGTGGGTGTTTTTCGGTCGCGCTGTCGCCACCAGCCGACCAGGAACAGCGTCAGCGCGGAGACCAGCCCGATCAACACCCACAGCACGATGGCCTGATCGACCCACGCGCCGTACGGTGGGCTGCCCGGCAGGATGTTACGCAGCGGGACAATCGCGAAAAGCATTGCGCCGTACCACGTGGTGAGCGGCGGCAGGAACGACGTCCTGCCCAGCGCCACGGGAATGGCGACCCAGAGCGCCAGGACGGGCAGCGAGATCAAAACCAGACAGATGCCGACGTCGAAGATCAGTTGCCCCTTGGCCCGGTGCAACGTAATCACCAAGTCGTCCTTGAGATCTGGGTTGTTGTCCTCGGCGTCGTGGACACGGGTGACGGTGGCATCCCACCCGTCCAGCCCGCCGGTGGCTTCGACGCGGGCGGCCGTCTTCTCCTTGTTGGCACCGGAGCCGGTGAACACGTCGGCCGAGATGACCCCGGTTCGGTACGAATCGAACGGCCAGTTCGCGGGGTCGCCGTGCGCCTCGATGGTCGTGGTCACCTGTGCGGGCGCCTTGCCGACCGGGTACTGCAGGTCACCCAGATCGTTGTCGGGATACAAGCGCACCGCCGCGTCGGTGGTCAGCACGCCGAAGTTCTTGTCGTACAACGTGTCTTTGGGGTAGACGAGCACATTGACCGTCAACCGGTTCGCGACGGTGTCCAGTTTCTCCAGCCGCACCTGTACGACGCTGTCTTCGGCCTCCACCTTGCTCAGGTCCACCGCAGGCAGCGGGGGCGCCGATTTGGCCAGCAGGTGCACGGCGATCAGCGACAGCATGTAGATAACGATGAGGGAGACGACGATCCCGAACGCGATCGCGATTTGCCGTCCTCGTGCGCCGACCGGTGCCGGCCGCGCCGGAGGCCCGGCGGTCATTGGGGCATCATGCCGCGTGATGCTAGCAGCGCGGACCCGACATTTCAGCGGATAACGGCGACGGCTTCCGGCCCCACCCGTTTGCTGAGCCGGCGTCGGCGGCGGCGCTGTTGACCCCCCGGCGGATCAGTCCCGCGAAAACGCAAGCGCGATCTCGGTTTCCACATCCACGTAGGGCCGGCCGGACAGGTCGACGGTGACCTGGGTGATGGTGCCGCCGGTGAACGTGAAGGGCGCCTTATAGCGGCTGGACACCCCCGATCCGCCGTTGCGCCCGACCGTGATACCCGCCCCGGCAAGCCCGAAGGTGCCTGGGTGGGTGGTCACCCCGGCCAGCGTGGCGACGACCTTGTCGTCGATGAACAGCGTGACGTCGCCCAGCGGCGTGTGGCTGTTCTCGACCGTTCCGGTGCGTGAATAGCTGGCGCCGAACAGATGCCTGCCCAGGGGCATGGCGTCGGACGAGGACACCTCCTGCTGGCGCTCGCCGAGGAAGTTGTACACGTAATGCAGCCGTCCGTCCTGAATGAACAGCACGTGCCCGCCGTGCGCGCCGCCCTGCTTGAACAGCACCCCCTCGGCGCCGGTGGTGTCCACAGTCACGTCGGCCAGCACCGAGAACGACCGGCCGCGGAGTTCAGCTGCGGCACCGATGCCGACATCGGCGCAGTCGGGATAGTAGATGTAGCTGTTCCGGTCGCTGACCAGATACGGCCGCGACCGCCCCAGCGTCTCCAGGATGTTCAGATCCGATAGGGGCAGCCCGTTGTATTTGGCCGCCTCCGAGAACCACAGCGCCTTGAGTTCTTCGAGTTTGTCCGGGTTTTCGGCCGCCAGGTCGTGGCACTGGCTGCGGTCGGCCTCGATGTGGAACAGTTCCCAGCGGTCGGCGTCGAAGTGCGACCAGCCGGCCGGTGTCGCGGCGTGCACGGTGTTGGCGAACCAGCCCTGATGCCAGATCCCGCGGGTGCCCAGCATGGTGTAGAACTGGGTGCTCTTGCCGGTGTCGGCGCCCGAATCGGCAAGGGCTGCTTTGAAACTCACCCCGTCGAGCGGCTTCTGGGCGATGCCCTTGACCGTTTCCGGCGGCGTCATGTCCAGCAGGTCGTAGACGGTCGGGGTGATGTCGCAGACGTTGACGTAGTTGTCGCGGACTTCGCCGTGTGCGGCAATTCCGTTGGGCCACGAAATGATTGCCGTGTCGGCGATGCCACCCTCATGCGACGCGTAGCGCTTGTACAGCTTGTAGGGCGTGTTGAACGCCATCGCCCATCCGATCGGGTAATGGTTGTAGGTCTCCGGGCCGCCGAGGTGTTCGAACAGCTTCATGCTTTCTTCGACGGTGTCGATGTAGCCGTTGAAGAACTTGCCCTCGTTGACCGAGCCGTTCGGGCCACCCTCACCGCTGGCGCCGTTGTCGGAGATGACCACGATGATGGTGTTGTCCAGCTGACCCGATTCCTCGAGGTAGTCCAGGATCCGGCCGATCTGGGCGTCGGTGTAGCTCAGGAATCCGGCGAACACCTCGGCCATGCGGGAGAACAGCCTCTTCTCCTCGTCGTTCAGCGAGTCCCAGGGTCGCACCGTGTCCTGCAGCGGCCACGGTTCGCCGCCCGGCCCCTTCACGTCGAGATACGGGTTGACCGGTGATAATTCAGTGTCGGGCGGCACGATCCCCAGCGACTTCTGCCGCTCCAGCACCACCTCGCGGTAGCGCTCATAGCCCATGTCGAACTTGCCGGCGTAGCGGTCCGCCCATTCCTTGAAAACGTGATGCGGCGCGTGCCCGGCGCCCGGGCACACGTAGGAGAACCAAGGCTTCTCGGGCGCAATCACTTTGGCGTCGCGGATGAATTCGATCGTCTTGTCGGCGATGTCCTTGGAGAGGTGGTAGCCGTCCTCCGGGGCGCCCGGCGGAGTGACCGGGTGGTTGTCGTACACCAGGTCCGGATACCACTGGTCGGTCTCCCCGCCCAGGAACCCGTAGAACCGCTCGAAGCCGCGCGAGGTCGGCCAGTGCCGCTTCGTGGAGGCGAGGTTCGATTCCTCGAGGGGTGTCAGGTGCCACTTGCCCACGCAGTAGGTGTTGTAACCGCGTTCGGCGAGAGCCTCGGAGAGCAGGCCGGTTTCGAACGGGATGCGGCCATTGGAATTGGGGAAGCCCTCGGTGAACTCTTCGATCATGGCCATGCCGACGGTGGTGGCGTTGCGGCCGGTCAGCAGTGCTGCCCTGGTCGGTGAGCACAGTGCCGTGGTGTGAAACTGCGAAAGCCGGACACCGCGCTCGGCGATGCGCGTCATCGCCGGCATCTCGACCAGGCCACCGAAGCAGTCCCAGGTCGCGATGCCCGTGTCGTCCCACACCAGGTACAGCACGTTGGGTGCGTTGGGCGGCGCGGTCGGTGCGGCGTAGGGCCCCCAATCCGGTTCGGAATCCCGGATGTCGAGCTCGATCTTCCCGTTGAACTGCCCCGACCCAGCCACCATCGTCAGCCTCACTCTCGTAGCGGACTTGCCGAACGTGCGTGAAGACTACACCCGGGACCGGGCGCTGCGGTGGCGGTACTAAAAGGGCTTACTTCGCCTTTTCCAGAATTTCGACGAGCCGCCAACGTTTGGTCGCCGACGTGGGGCGGGTCTCCATCAGGGAGACGCGGTCGCCGATCCCGGCGGTGCTGTTCTCGTCGTGCGCCTTGACCTTCGTGGTGGTCCGGATGATCTTGCCGTACAGCGGGTGACGCACGCGGTCTTCGAGCTCGACCACGATGGTCTTCTGCATCTTGTCGCTCACCACGTAGCCGATGCGCACCTTGCGGCGGCCCCGCACCTTCGGGTTGGCCGGAGTGTTCTTGGGGCCCTTGTCCTTCGACGCGGCCTCGGTTGCGGCGGCCTTCTTGGGGGCAGCCTTCTTGGCTTCTGCCATCACGATTCCTTACCGTCGGGCCCGGAAGCCAAGCCCAGTTCTCGTTCGCGCAGCACGGTGTAGACGCGCGCGATCTCCTGACGCACCGTGCGGAGCCGGCGGTTGTTGGTGAGCTGTCCGGTCGCCATCTGGAAACGCAGATTGAAAAGCTCTTCCTTGGATTCGCGCAACCGCTCGGCCAGCTCCTCTTCGGTGAGCTCGCGCAGTTCGCCAGGCGAAATTCCCACGGCCATCAGAACTGATCCTCTCGAGTCACGATGCGTGCCTTGATCGGCAGCTTGTGGATAGCGCGGGTCAGCGCCGCCCGGGCGGTCTGCTCGTTGGGGTAGCTGAGTTCGAACAGCACCCGGCCCGGCTTGACGTTGACGACCCACCACTCCGGCGAACCCTTACCAGAACCCATGCGGGTTTCGGCGGGCTTCTTGGTCAGCGGGCGGTCCGGGAAGACGTTGATCCACACCTTGCCGCCACGCTTGATGTGCCGGTTGATGGCGATACGAGCGGACTCGATCTGCCGGTTGGTGACGTAGGCGTGCTCCAGAGCCTGGATGCCGTAGTCACCGAAGTTCACCGCCGTGCCGCCACTGGCGATGCCGCGCTGGCGGGGGTGGTGCTGCTTGCGGTGTTTAACCCTGCGGGGAATCAACATGATTCAGCTCTCCGTGCTTTGTGGTTCTGCAGCGGGTGCGGACTGGGTCGCGCTGGCTGCCCCGCCCTCTTCGGCGCTCGCGGCCGCGCGGCCGGCCTCGGTGCTGGTGGCCGTGGTGCCCGACGCGCCACTGCGGCGCGGGCGGGTGCCCGACGGACGCTCGCGGCGCGGACGCTCGGCGCCCGCCGGAGCGGCGGCGGCCAATTCGCGCTTCCCACCGACGACGTCGCCTTTGTAGATCCACACCTTCACGCCGATCCGGCCGAAGGTGGTCTTGGCTTCGTACAGGCCGTAGTCGATGTCGGCGCGCAGCGTGTGCAGCGGCACCCGGCCCTCGCGGTAGAACTCCGACCGGCTCATCTCGGCGCCACCGAGACGACCGGAGCACTGCACCCGGATGCCCTTGACGTTGGGCTGACGCATCGCCGACTGGATCGCCTTACGCATCGCGCGGCGGAATGCCACGCGGTTGCTCAGCTGCTCGGCGACGCCCTGGGCCACCAATTGTGCCTGCGACTCCGGGTTCCGGACCTCGAGGATGTTGAGCTGCACCTGCTTGCCGGTCAGCTTCTCCAGGTCGGCACGGATCCGGTCAGCCTCGGTGCCGCGGCGGCCGATCACGATGCCGGGGCGCGCGGTGTGGATGTCCACCCGGACCCGGTCGCGGGTGCGCTCGATCTCCACGTCGGCGATGCCGGCGCGCTCCAGGCCGGTCGAGAGCAGCCGCCGGATCGCGACGTCTTCCTTGACGTAGTCCGCGTACTGCTTGTCGGCGTACCAGCGTGACTTCCAGTCGGTGGTGATGCCCAGCCGGAAGCCGTGCGGATTGATCTTCTGGCCCACTAGTCTGAGCCTCCCTTCGCGTCAGAGGTCTCAGACGTCTTGGCTTCTGCTTTCGCCGCGGCCTTCGTCGCGGGCGCCTTGGTCGCGGCCTTCTTGGCGGGTGCCTTGTTGGCCGGCGCTTTCTTGGCGGGTGCCTTCGCGGCGGCCTTGCTGGCCTCGGCGCGGCGGGCGCGGGTCGACTTCGCCGATCCCTGGTCCTTGCCCGGCCGGCTTTCCACCACGACCGTGATGTGGCTGGTGCGCTTGCGGATCCGGAACGCGCGGCCCTGGGCGCGCGGACGGATGCGCTTGGCGGTGGGGCCCTCGTCGGCGTAGACGGTGGCGACCACCAGGGTCGCCGGGTCCAGTCCGTTGTTGTTCTGTGCGTTGGCCGCGGCACTGGCGATCACCTTGGCCACCGGCTCACTGGCGGCCTGCGGCGCCCAGCGCAAGATGTCCAGCGCGTCGGCCACCGAGCGGCCGCGCACCAGGTCGATCACCCGGCGCGCCTTTCTCGGCGACACCCGCACGAAACGTGCTTTGGCCACCGCCGAGGGGAATTCCGTTGTGGTCATCGCCGTTTGGCCTTCCGGTCGTCCTTGATGTGTCCCTTGAAGGTGCGGGTGGGCGCGAATTCACCAAGCTTGTGGCCGACCATCGCCTCGGTGACGAACACCGGGACGTGCTTGCGTCCGTCGTGGACGGCGAAGGTGTGGCCGATGAAGTCAGGAATGATCGTCGAACGCCGCGACCATGTCTTGATCACCTGTTTGGTGTTCTTCTCGTTCTGCGTGTCCACCTTCTTGAGCAGGTGGCCATCGACGAACGGGCCCTTCTTCAGGCTGCGTGGCATGTGCTACTCCTGACTTCCTAGCGACCGTGCTTCTTGCCGGTGCGCCGGCGTCGGACAATGAGCTTGTTACTGGCCTTGTTCGGGTGGCGGGTGCGGCCCTCCGGCTTGCCCCATGGGCTCACCGGGTGGCGACCACCGGAGGTCTTACCCTCACCACCACCGTGCGGGTGGTCCACCGGGTTCATGACGACACCACGGACCGAAGGGCGCTTGCCCTTCCACCGCATCCGGCCGGCCTTGCCCCAGTTGATGTTCGCCTGCTCGGCGTTGCCGACCTCGCCGACCGTGGCGCGGCAGCGCACGTCGACGCGGCGGATCTCACCGCTGGGCATACGCAGCGACGCGTAGGTGCCCTCTTTACCGAGCAGCTGGATGCTGGACCCGGCCGACCGCGCCAGCTTGGCGCCACCGCCCGGGCGCAGCTCCACGGCGTGGATCACGGTACCGGCCGGGATGTTGCGCAGCGGCAGGTTGTTGCCCGGCTTGATGTCGGCGTTCGGGCCGCACTCCACCACGTCGCCCTGCGAGAGTCCCTGCGGCGCAATGATGTAACGCTTCTCGCCGTCCAGGAAGTGCAGCAGCGCGATGTTCGCGGTGCGGTTGGGGTCGTACTCGATGTGCGCGACCTTGGCGTTGACGCCGTCCTTGTCGTTGCGACGGAAGTCGATCACCCGGTAGGCGCGCTTGTGGCCACCACCCTTGTGGCGGGTGGTGATGCGGCCGTGCGCGTTTCGCCCACCGTGGCCGTGCAGCGGACGCACCAGCGACTTCTCCGGGGCGGAACGAGTGACCTCGGAGAAATCGGACACGCTCGAGCCGCGACGGCCCGGGCTCGTCGGCTTGTACTTACGAATTGCCATGTCTAATCAGGTTTCCTCTCGCGGCGGCTACGCCGGTGCCCCGAACAGATCGATCGGCTTGCTACCCGGCGCCAGCGTGACGATGGCCCGCTTGGTGCTCTTGCGCTTGCCGAATCCGGTCCTGGTGCGCTTCCGCTTACCTTGCCGGTTCGCGGTGTTCACCGATGCGACCTTGACGGAGAAGATCTTCTCGATAGCGATCTTGATCTGCGTCTTGTTCGAATCGGGGTGCACCACAAACGTGTACACGTTGTCGTCGAGCAGCGAATAGGACTTCTCCGAGATGACCGGGCCGAGAATGATGTCGCGGGGGTCAGTGATGGTCGCCATCTAGGCCGAAACCTCCACATCTTTATCGGCGGCACCGCCGGTGGCCCCGGCGATGTAGGCGTTGAGCGCCTCAACACTGAACACCACGTCGTCGGAGCGCAGCACGTCATAGGTGTTGAGCTGGTCGGGGGTCAGGATGTGCACACCGGGGAGGTTGCGCACGCTCTTGGCGCCGGCCTCGTCGCTGCGTCCGATCACGACCAGCACCTGCTTGCGGTCGGTGAGCGTGCCCAGGAACGCCTTCGCGTTCTTCGTCGAAGGGGTTTGGCCGGCGACGATTTCGGTGATCGCGTGGATGCGGCCGTTGCGCGCCCGGTCGGACAGTGCGCCGCGCAACGCCGCGGCGATCATCTTCTTGGGCGTGCGCTGGCTGTAGTCGCGGGGCTTGGGCCCGTGCACGATGCCACCGCCGGTGAACTGCGGGGCACGCGTCGAACCCTGTCGGGCGCGGCCGGTTCCCTTCTGCCGGTACGGCTTACGGCCACCGCCACTGACGTCGCCACGCGTCTTGGTCGAGTGCGTGCCCTGACGTGCGGCCGCCCGTTGCGCGGTGACGACCTGGTGCATCAGCGCGATGTTGGCCGGGGCGTCGAACAATTCGGCCGGCAGCTCGATCGAGCCCTCGACCTTGCCGCCCGGCGTCTTGACGTCAATCTTGAGCGTCTTGGAGCCTTCTGCCATCACTTCTCACCTCGTTTGACCGCGCTGCGGACCACGACGAGTCCACCGGTGCGGCCGGGGACCGCACCCTTGATCAGCAGCACGCCGTTCTCGGTATCGACTTTGTGCACCAACAGGTTCTGGACGGTCACGCGATCGCTACCCATCCGGCCCGACATCCGGGTGCCCTTGAACACCCGGGCGGGGGTGGCGCAGCCGCCGATCGAACCCGGGCGGCGGTGCACCGCCTGGGCACCGTGGCTGGCGCCCTGCCCACGGAAGCCGTGGCGCTTCATGGTGCCGGCGAAGCCCTTGCCCTTGGAGGTGCCCGTGACGTCGACGTAGGCGCCGTCGGCGAAGATCTCCGCCGTCAGCTCCTGGCCGACCTCGTACTCGGCGGCCGCCTCGGGGTTCTCCAGCCGCAGCTCGGCCAGGAACCGGCGCGGGTTCACGCCCGCGGCGGCGTACTGACCGGTCACCGGCTTGTTGACCTTGCGGGGACTGATCTCGCCGTAGGCCAGCTGCACGGCGCTGTAGCCGTCCTGCTCGGGGGTACGGATCCGGGTCACCACGTTCGGGCCGGCCTTGACGACCGTCACCGGCACGATCCTGTTGTTCTCGTCGAACACCTGCGTCATGCCCAGCTTGGTACCCAGAATGCCTTTTCTTGCCATGAGTCTGGATCTCCTACTGGATGTTGACGTCGACACTGGCCGGAAGGTCGATGCGCATCAGCGCGTCGACGGTCTTCGGCGTCGGGTCGAGGATGTCGATCAGCCGCTTGTGCGTGCGCATCTCGAAGTGCTCCCGCGAGTCCTTGTACTTGTGCGGTGAGCGGATGACGCAATACACGTTCTTCTCAGTCGGCAGCGGCACCGGACCTACAACACTGGCACCCGTGCGGACGACGGTCTCGACGATCTTGCGCGCCGACGCGTCAATAGCCTCATGGTCGTAGGCCTTAAGCCTGATGCGGATCTTCTGTCCCGCCACGCTTCTCCTACCCTCACTCCTGTTGAGGCCCGATATTCGGGCCTGGTGCCACCGGCGCGTCGATCGGGCCGGCCAACTCTGGGCCGATCGAGCGTTGCGCCGGATATTGCGCCGCTGTTTACCTGTCGTGGTCCACCGGCCCCCGCGGTCGGGCGTGTCACCCTCACGCAGCCTCATCCGCGATCGAAATTCATCGCTCTCAAAGGGTGGGACCGGACGCGCCCGTTTGGACGCTGGTCGTATGCCCGACCAGGCGCAAACCCGGCTCAAGGCAACCTGAACAGTATGCCTCAGATCCTGGCCCGAACAAAATTCAGCCACGATCTCGGGCCGAATCGGCCGGACCGGACCCCTGGACGGTAGCACTGGGGGGTAAACGCGCCGGTCAGAGACCTCGAGGCGGCGGGTGCCGCGGCCTCAGGCGCCGGTCGATTCGATGTTCGCTGCGCCGGCCCCGCCGCACTGCACATGTAAGAAGCCGTCGACAGCCGCCAGCGCGCACTGGTGGTAGTCGAAATCGGGCAGCGTGGACAGGCGGCCCAGCACCAGCGGGCCGATGAGCAGGGCGATCGCCAGCGACCGGTCCACCTCCCCCAGCTCGGCGGCCTCCGGGCTGTCGAAGATGACGTCGAAGGGCTCGGCGTACTGCTGGGCGATGCGCTCGCGCAGGGTGGTGATCGCCGAGCTGTCGGCGTTGTGGCTGTGCCGGGGCTCGGGCAAGCCCTCCAGGTCGCGCCCCAGCGCGAGCCACGACATGGCGGACATGACGGTGGGCGCCTGGGCGACGGATTCCGCCTGGGCGAGCACCACCGCGACCAGCCGGTCACGCAGCGATCCCTCGGCGGGCGGGGTGGGCGACGCCGGGATGAGGTTGTTGAAAGCCGCTGCCAGTAGGTCATTTCCGCTCGGGAAGTGGCGATACAGCGTCGCCCGGGCCACGTTGGCGGTGCGGGTGACCGCGTCGACCGTTACCGCGCTGGGACCCCCGGCACGCAGCAGCGTGACGGCGGCTTCCAGCAGCCTGGCCCGCGACCTCGCGGGGCGCGGGTCGGACGTCCCAGAGTCGATTGTGACCCACCTTCCTGTTTGAGAACGAGACTATCGGTCTACCTACAAGACTATTGGTCTCGAAAATTCGCGCGCTCCCAAGGAGGCGAACCCCATGGTCGAAACCCTCGTCCAGTCTGACCAGCGTACTGACGGGATCGGCATCGGCGATAGCTTCCGGGCCCGAAACTGGACGCTGGCCGTCGCCTGCATGGCCGTCGCCCTGGTGGTGGCCTCGATGACAGCTCTGAACACCGCGCTCGGCGACCTCGCGGTGGCCACCTCGGCCACCGCGTCGCAGCTGAACTGGGTCGTCGACGGCTACACCGTGGCTCTGGCGTGCCTGCTGCTTCCGGCCGGCGCGATCGGGGACCGCTACGGCCGGCGCGGTGCGCTGCTGACCGGACTGCTGGTGTTCGCGATCGGTTCGATGGCCCCGGCGCTCCTGCACAACCCGGCCCAGATCATCGCGGGCCGGGCGGTGGCCGGGATCGGCGCCGCGTTCGTCATGCCCGCCACGCTGTCGCTGCTGACGGTGGCCTATCCAAAAGACGACCGCACCAAGGCCGTTGGCATCTGGGCCGGGACGGCCGGTTCCGGCGGTGTCCTGGGCATGCTGGGTTCGGGCCTGTTGCTTCGCTTTTGGGACTGGCACGCCATCTTCTGGTCGCTGGGCATCGCCGGGCTGGTGATCTTCACGCTGGCCTGCACGGTCGCGTCGTCGCGCGAGAGGGATGCTCCCCGGGTCGATGCGCTGGGCGCGGTCCTGATCGGCGCGGCGGTCGCCATCGCCGTGGCCGCCATCCTGGAAGCGCCCGGGCGCGGCTGGAGCGATCCGGTGGTGTGGGGCGGGCTCGTCGTCGGCGCGGTGATCGCCGCGGCGTTCGGCGCCGTCGAGTTGCGCCTGGCCCTGCGGGGCCGGCAACCGCTGCTCGACGTCCGGCTGTTCGCGGACCCCAACTTCGCCACCGGGGTGACCGCGATCGTCATCCTGTTCGGCGCCACCTTCGGCTTTTTCTACATCGGCATGCAATACGTGCAGCAGATCATGGGTTATTCCGCGCTGGCGACGGCGATCGCCTTCGGGCCGTTCATGGTTCCGCTGGGCATCTTCTCGGCCCTGTCGTTCTGGTACGTGCCCAAGCTGGGGCTGCGGCTGGTGTTGTTCGTCGGCACACTGCTGATGGCGGTCGGGTTCGGGTGCATGTACGGGCTGGACCTGCACCCGACGTACTTCGAATTCGCGTGGCCCACCTTGATTCTCGCCACCGGAATCGGAATCTGCACGGCACCGACGACTTCGGCGATCATGGGTGCGGTTCCCGACGAGAAGCAGGGGGTGGCCTCCGCGGTGAACGACACGTCTCGCGAGATGGGCGGCGCACTGGGCATCGCGGTGGCCGGTTCCATCCTGGCCGGCCGCTACTCGCACGAGCTCGCGCCCAGGCTGGTGGGGTTTCCGGCACCGGTCCGCGGCCAGGCCACCGACTCGCTGGCCAAGGCGGTGGAGATCGCCGGCCGGCTCGGGCCCCAGGGGCGGCAGCTGGCCGACATCAGCAAGTCCGCGTTCCTGGCGGCCCTGCACGCCTCCACCATCACGATGGCCGCGATCGTCGCCGTCGCCGCCGTGGCGATCGGGGTGTGGGCTCCCGGTCGCGACGGCCGCCAGCTACGCCCGGTGCGGCGGATGCTGTCCCGGCGCTGAGCGTCGGTTCGATCACCGCCAATGTCGTTGTCCGACAGCCGATTCAACATGCGCGAAGCCGCCGCAAAAGCTTGCAACCGCCCGCCGTTTCTGGTATCAGAGATATATATCGACTAAAACAGATCATCTCTGTACGGCGAGGTGGATGTGGTGTTGATGGGCGTTACGAGCGTGGTCGAGCCGGCATGCGCGGCGATCAGCGAGGCGGCGGCGATCGTGGAGGCCGAATGGATGCGCCTGCGGCGACCGAGCGTGCCGGTTCGATACCCCGACTACGAGTTGACCGCGGCGCGGCGAGGCCGGCGCCGCACGACCACGCTGGTCGCCACCGTGCCGTTGCGCGTCGGGTGCTCGACGCGACCGCGTGCCGCCGGAGCCCGATGGCCGGTCTCCCTCGTGTGGGCGCGGCAGCGTTCACCTCCGTCGTGCCAACGTCTTTCGTAGTTCGACGAAAGGAGGTAACGCACAACAGACCAGCACGGGTTATCGCAGAATGAGACGGCGCTCGTGCCGTCCACGAATATTGTGACGCATTGTTCGCGCGACGCACACCCGCACGCGCACAGCCACTGTCGTGGCCATCTACGTGGACCGCATGATATTCGCCGCCTCTTCCGGGCGGGCCGCCGCGGACCGATCCTTTCGGTTACCGCGCCGCGGCCCGCCCACTGCCCGTGTTCACCGAACGAACTCCGCGGCCCGATGCCCGATCATCACAATCGTGGCGTGCGGGCCTCGGCTGGTGATCGCGGGCAGGATCGAGCCGTCGATCACCCACAGGTTGTCGATGCCCAGCACCCGGCACCGGGGGTCGACGACGGCGCGCGGGTTGCCGTCGGCGCCCATCGGGGCGGTGCCGCACAGGTGTTGCGAGGTCGACCAGACGGCCGCCGCGGCATCGATTGTGCCGCCGGCCAAGTCGCGGGCCAGCTCGCTGCCCCGCCGCAGCGCCGCGACGTCCTCGGGCTCGCTGTCGTAGCGGTGCTCGATTCGCGGCGCCACGTCGGGGTCGGCCGAGACCAGCGTGATGCGCCCCCGCGCGCGCGGCTGCATGAGCGCCACCCCCAGGTGTGGCCAGTCGGCGTGCCCGGCGGTGCCATCGCCGGTCATCGCCACGAATCCGCCCGTGTAGGGCCTGATCTCGAGGTCGTCGGCCGTGCTGAGCACCACTTCGAGTACCGGCCGTCTGGGCGCCACCGTCCAATCGGTGGGCAGCACCCACTCGGCATGATCGCTGAACGACATGCCGACCGGCAGCGGCGCCACCACCAGCACGCCGGCGGCGCGCAACATCTTTTCTTCTCCGAACCCGGAAAGCATCAACAGGCGTGCCGTCTCAATCGCGCCGGCGCACAACACGACTCGGTCGGCGGTCAGGGTCAGACGGCCGTGCGGGTTGACCACGTCGACGCCGACCACGGCGGTGCCGGCGAAACGCAACCTTGCTACCCGGGTCCGCGCGTGCAGGCGCAGGTTCGGCCGGCCCAGCGCCGGAATCAGGTATCCCGCGCCGGATCCCCGCCGCACGCCGTCGACGATGTTGAGCGGGACGGCACCGATCCCCGAAACCTGATCCGGTGCAGCATCATTGAGGTCGGCGATCCAGCCGAATCCGGCGCGTTCGGCGGCGGCGATGAATCGCTCGGTGGTCCCGGTCATTTCGCGCGTGCGGCGCACCTGGATGGGACCGCTGTCGCCGTGGGCGGGACCGTCGAAGTCCAGGTCGGTCTCGATGGCACGGAAGCTGTCCAGCACGTCGTCCCATCCCCAGCCCGGCATGGCCATGCGGTCGAAGTCGCGCGGCAACCCGCGGCAGAAGTAGCCGCCGTTGATCGCGCCCGATCCGCCCACCGTCGCCCCCCGCACGAGGGGATGCTGGCGGGCGGGTTCGTTGGTGAGGCGGGTTTGGTAGCGCTGCACCAGCGGACTGCCGACACCTATCGGCAACTGCAGCCCGTTGGCGGTCTGAGCGAGCAGTCCCGGATCATCGAGCGCCGGCCCTGCCTCGACGACGGTCACCGCGCACCGCGAATCGGCGGAAAGACGTTCCGCAACAACCGATCCTGCACTGCCGGCACCGACGATCAGCACATCGCTGTGCGAGGCGGCTGTGGTCAAGGTGGTATTTAACTCCGGAACTGGGGTTTCAGGGCGCGCACATTGCGTTCCCGTAGCACACCCCACCACAACCCGAGCCCATATGCCAGGTCGTCGACGCGCTTGAGCACCAGGTAGGTCGGCAGCCCGATCGGTTCGACATCGTCACTGATGGCGTCGCGGCGGCGCAGCCAATCGACCACCCCGTCCATCACGGCCGCGACCAGGACCACCCGCCGGAAATGGCGCGACATGGTGGCGGCCACCAACGCCAGCGGCCAGTAGTGCCGGCACAGCGCCGACGCCAGCTGCAGCGCCGCCGACCACAGGCCACGGCCCGCGATCATCGCGACATCGGTCATCGACGTCTCGGCGCTGCGCATCGCCCGCGCGATCCGGCGGCCGGTCAGCACGGCCAGGACGATGGACGCCAGCCGCGACAGGGTGGACCCGAAGGCCATCAGGATCCACGTCATCAGCGCCCAGCCGGAGATCACCACCGGCGCCGTCTTGTCCGGGTGGCGCACCGACAGCGGAGCCGCCGAACCGCCGTAAAACGCTTTGCGCGCAAGCCAATCCCGCAACTCGGTGCGGTGGTCGTGGGCGACCAGCGCGATCGGCTCGTAGCGCAGCCGGGTGCCCGACTCGATGAGTCGCCAGCACAGGTCGACGTCCTCGCCGGACTGCAGGGTCTCGTCGAAGCCGCCGACCTCCCGGATCGCCGAGCACCGGCAGATGATCGCCGCGCTGGGCACGTAGGACACCGTGCTGTGCGGCAGCACCGGCGCCTCGCGCTCGCCGAGGTCAAGCGAGGAGTGCACCGCCTCGTAGCGCGCCACCACGTTCTCGCTGTGCGACAGGCCGACGATGCGGGGCGCGACCAGGCCGACCGTGGGATCGCAGAAGTGACCGAGCAGCGCCTCCAGCCAGCCTCGGCGCGGTGCGACGTCAGAGTCCAGGAAGGCGACGAAGTCCGTCCGGCAGGCCCCCAGCCCGGTGTTGCGGGCCGCCGCCGGGCCCTTGCTGCGGTGGTGGCGCAGCACCTCGATGTCGCAGTGCGCGCCGACGAAGTCTTCCGGCTCGATCGGGGGGAACGAGCCGTCGTCCACCACGACCACGCGCAGGCCGCGCAGGGCGCTCACCAAGCGCCGCACCCCAGAAAGGTTGTCCCGCACCGGGATTACCACCGTCACGTCATGGTGCGATGGGCCGCCGGCGGGCCGTGGATGGGCCACGGTGGCGTCCAGGAGGGTGCGGGCGAGTTGGGCGCTGAGCTCGTCACGCACCTTCAGCCGGCCATCCGAGAGCATGTCCTGCGCGGCGGGCGCCAACTTCAGCAACCGGGTCGGCGAACCGCCCAGCAGCGCCGAGCCGTCGCCGAGCACCCGCACGCGGCGGTCGACCTGGACGGCGAACCCGTCCGGAAGCCGGTGCGGTCTCATGTCAGCATCCCGTCGGGCCCGGGGCGCCACCGGGAGACCCGCCGGACGGAGCCGTCGACCATCTCGGCGAAGATCCGCTCGCCCTCGGCGGCGGTGGCGGTGGTCGGGTCGCCCAGCACCCCGACCGGGCTGACCGCCGCGACTCCCCCGCGGCGCATCGACCCGAGCAACTCGGGCAGGGGGGCGGTGTTGCCGGCCACCGACTGTTCGGCCCGGACCACGGCCGGCGAGATATGCAGCAACACCGAGGTTTCGGTATGGCCGGCGTGGGCGTCGCCGCCGGCGGTCAGACAGGGGCACCAGCCGGCGTCGCGGCCCTCGCTGCGCAACAGGGCCACCGCGCTCTTCAGCGCCTCGACGTTGCCGCCGTGGCCGTTGACGAAGACCAGGCGCCGGGCCCAGCCGGCCGCTGACCTGCCGTACTCGACCAGCAGCAACGTCAGCGCCTCGGTGCCCAGGGAGATCGTTCCGGCGAAACTCTGGTGCTCGCCGCTGGCGCCGTAGGCGATGGCCGGCGCCACCAGCCATTCATGCCCGAGGCGGGCTCGAGCGCCGCCGGCGACCGCGGTCGCGATCCGGGTGTCGGTGTCCAGCGGCAGGTGCGGACCGTGTTGTTCGGTCGACCCCACCGGAACCATTACCGACGCCGACGTGCTTGATAGCTGGCTCGACGTCGCGGTTGCCAAATCGCCGAGTACGGACACTCGGTGATGGTAGGACGAATTCACCTGGCGTGCACCAATTGTTGAAGCTTGAAAAAAACTTTTTTTCTGGGTCGTTCACTGGGCGTTCGAACTGTGGGCTCGTCCGTCACGGTTACCCCGCCCGTACCAAGATTTGCGCAAACGTCACTTAATCGGGGATGTTCGCCCTGAATACTCGGGCTTTTGCTACGCGCTACCCGAGGGCACGCCCAGCGCCCGGGTGAATCCGGGCGGCACCAGAATGTGGTCCGGTCCGAGGTCGTGAACCGATGAGAGCCCGAGGCCCATCAGCGCCGAGTCGATACCGCCGCGCAAAATGTCCAGCACGTTCTCCACTCCCGGTTGGCCGGCCGCGGCCAGCCCCCACAGGTAGGCCCGGCCGATCATCACCGCGCGCGCTCCCAGCGCCACGGCCTTGACGACGTCGCTTCCGCGCCGCACGCCGCCGTCGAGGAGCACCTCGATCTGGTCGCCGACGGCCGCGGCGACCGCGGGCAGGGCGCGGATCGAGGCCGGCGTGCCGTCCAGGTTGTTACCGCCGTGGTTCGACACCGAAATGGCCGAAACCCCCGCGTCCACCGCCCTTTTGGCGTCGTCGACGCGCATCACGCCCTTGAGCATGAACGGCCCGCCCCACAGTTCGCGGAGCCAGGCGATGTCCTCCCAGGTCGGCGGCGTCGTGCCCATCCACTCCCCGTACGCCTGGAAGAAGGGCGGCCCGGGTTCGCCGCGGTGGCCCTGGTTGGGCACGCGCAGCTCCGGCGGCCGCATGGTCTTCGCCCACTGCAAAAACCACCGTGGCTTGGTGATCACCTCCGGGCTCATCTTGACGATGGTCTTGAAGTCCATCTTCTCCGGGATCGACGGGCTGCCCCAGTCCCGGCCGTGCGAGAAGCTCCAGTCGGTTGTGACGATCAGCCCCACCGCCCCGGCCGCGCGGGCGCGCTCGACCCGCGCCGCGATGGCGTCGCGGTCACCCAGCCAGTACACCTGGAAGAACAGCTTGGGGTTGGCCGCGATGACCTCTTCGATCGGCTTGCTGGCGAACGAGGACAGCCCCATCGCGGTGCCGCGGGCGGCTGCCGCCCGCGCCACGGCGACCTCACCCTCGGGATGCACCGCCTGCACGCCCGTCGGCGAGATCAGCACCGGCAGCGAAACCTCTTGCCCCATGACGTTGGTCGACAGGTCGCGCTTTTTCTGCGCGCCGATGACGTGCGGCGCGAATCCGAGCTCGCTGAACGCTGCCACGTTGTCGGAGACCGTGACTCCCTTTTCGCTGGCCGAAATCAGCGACGAGTAGGCCGATTTCGGCAGCCGGCGCTTGGCGCGTTGCTGCGCGATGGCGACGGTCTCAAACCATGCGTCGGCCATTTGTTACACCGGGCTTTCGTTACACATGCGTGCCGGCGGTGTCTCCGGCGTGACCGTAGGCGGCCGCAGCGACAGGGTCAGCGGCACCGGTTGGCGGATGCGCTTGCCGCGGGAATGATCGGCCCGGGGGCGCGGCGTCTCGCGGTCGTGCGCCAGCGCCGTCGCGCTGTGGCCCTGCACGCATTCTGGATCCGGCCCGTCCAGCGGCAGGCCGGTGAAGAATTTGGCGGCCATGCATCCGCCCCGGCAGCTGTCGTAGTGACCGCAGCTGCCGCAGGCGCCCGCCGACTGCGGCTCGCGCAGCTCGCGGAACAGCGGGGCGTTCTTCCAGACGTTGTCAAAACCACTGTCGGACAACACGTTTCCGGCCAGGAAGCGGTCGTGGATGGCGAACGGGCAGGCATACACGTCGCCGACCGGGTCGATCAGGCACACGACGCGGCCCGCGCCGCACATGTTCAGACCGGCCAGGGCGCCGGATTGGCCGAGCGGGGCCAGGTGGAAGAAAGAGTCACCCGTGAGCACCCGCTCACCCTTGGCGACCAGCCAGTCATACAGCTGGACCTGCTGGTCGGCGGTGGGATGCAGCTCTTCCCAGACATCGGCGCCGCGGCCGGACGGGCGAAGCCGGGTGATCCGCAGCGTGGCGCCGTAACGACTTGCCAGCGCGGCGAATTCGTCGAGCTGGTCGACGTTGTGCCGGGTGACCACCACGGAGATCTTGGCGTCTTTGAATCCGGCCGCGGCCAGATTCTCCAGAGCACGCACCGCCATGTCGAACGAGCCGGGTCCGCGAACGGCGTCGTTGACCTCGGCGGTGGCGCCGTCCAGCGAAATCTGGACGTCGACGTAGTCGCTGGCCGCCAGCCGCGCGGCAACCTCGGGCGTGATGCGGACGCCGTTGGTGGAGAACTTCACGCCGACGTGGTGCTCGGTCGCGTAGTCGACCAGTTCCCAAAAGTCCGGGCGCACAGTGGGTTCCCCGCCACCGATGTTGACGTAGAACACCTGCATGCGTTCCAGCTCATCGATGATGTCCATGCATTGACGGGTGGACAGCTCGCGCGGGTCCCGCTTGCCCGACGACGACAGGCAATGCACGCAGGCCAGGTTGCAGGCGTACGTCAGCTCCCAGGTAAGGCAGATGGGCGCGTCGAGCCCATGCTCGAACTGCTCGATCAGCCGGGGAACGGGGGCCGCTGTTGTCATTGATGGTCCTTCCGGGGCACCAGCATGTTGGACTCGACGAGCACACCCAGCGCATGCAGGTACGGGGCCTGCACGGCGTCGTCCACGCCGGCCGCGCGGCAGGCGGACCGGATGTCGGGATGATCGGCCAGCGATTGCACCACCGTGAGGATGGTGCGGTTCTTCAGAAACGACAGCTTGCGGGTACCGAAGTGGTAGAGCAGCGCGCCGAACGGCTCCGGCCGAACCGCCACCTGCGGGTGCAATCGCCAGCCGCGATCAGGATCGAACGGCGTCGCCGTTCGTGCCTGCGCGGGCGCGGGCACGGTCAGTAGACCCCGCACATGCCGTCGATGGACACCTCTTCGACCAGGGTCTCGGTGACGAGTTGGGTGTCAGTTTCGGTCTCGTGGTCCACGGGGCCTTGCCTTTCGTCCGGTCTTGACAACGATGGGGTCTGAGTCACACTCGCCGCCAGAATATGGCATCGAGTGCCGAAATGGAAGGGCGGGGTCCGATGATGCCGCAGCCGCGGGTGGGCAGGCGCCGCTCGACCACCCCGCACCACATCACCGACGTCGCCATCGACATGTTCACGGCCCGCGGTTTCGCCGACGTGAGCGTCGACGACGTCGCCCAGGCCGCCGGCATCTCCCGCCGGACCCTGTTCCGCTACTACGCGTCCAAGAACGCCATCCCCTGGGGTGACTTCGACAATCACCTTGCCCACCTGCGCGATCTGCTCGACAACGTCGATGCCGGCGTGGGCCTGGGTGATGCGCTGCGCGCTGCGCTGTTGGCGTTCAACACCTTTGACGAATCCGAGACCGCCCGGCATCGCCAGCGCATGCGGGTGATTCTGCAAACGGCTGAGCTGCAAGCGTATTCGATGACGATGTACGCCGGCTGGCGCGAGGTGATCGCCGGGTTCGTGGCGCGCCGCCTGGACTGCAAGACCGCGGATCTGCTGCCCCAGACCGTCGCCTGGACGATGCTCGGGGTGGCCTTGTCCGCCTACGAACACTGGCTGAGCGATGAATCCGTGCCGCTGCCGGTTGCCCTGGGCAACGCCTTCGACGTGGTGGGCGCCGGACTGGACGGACTGGGCGGGTGACGGCCGAGCACCTGGTGCACACCCTGCGGTCACAGGGCAGGTTCTGCGCCTCGTCGGGCTCGCCGATGTATGGCGAGCTGTTCGAACTGGTCGCCGGCGACGTCGAAGCCGGCGGCGTCTTCGCGACCGTGTTGGCCGGGCGCGAGGACGCCCCGTCGCGGGACGCGGTACCGCTGCGGTTGCTCGGCGGGTTGCACCGGTTGGTGCTCGACGGCCGGGCGGCGCGGTTGCGCCGCTTCTACCCCAGCACCGGCGGCCGGTGGGAGGCAAGAGCCGCCTGGCCGGAGATCCTGAATACCGCCGCCGGTCACATCGACGCGCTGCGGGCCGCGCTGAGCCGGCCACCGCAGACCAACGAGGTGGGCCGATCGGCCGCCCTGATCGGCGGACTACTGCACATCAACCACGAATTCGGCTTACCGATAAGGCTTTTCGAGATCGGATCGAGTGCCGGGTTGAACCTGCGTGCGGACCATTACCGCTACGGCTTCGCCGACGGTCAGTGGGGCCCGGCGGACTCACCGGTGACCATCGACGACGCGTGGCACGGCGCGCTACCGCCCCGGAGCGAATTGCGGATCGTCGCGCGCAACGGGTACGACATCGCGCCCATCGACATCGGCGACGCCGACGGGGAACTGACCGTGCTGAGCTATGTCTGGCCCGACCAGGCCGCCCGGCTGGCGCGGCTGCGCGGCGCCATCGAGGTCGCCCGCCGCGTGCCGGCGGCACTCGAGCGCCGGACCGCGGCCGACGCGGTCGCCGGCCTGGCGGTGGCCGACGGTGCGCTGACCGTGTTGTGGCATTCGATCACCTGGCAGTATCTGTCCGCCGACGAACGCGCCGCGGTGCGCGCCCACGTGGACGCGCTGGCCGCCCGGGCCGACGCCCGCTCGCCGTTCGCCCACCTCACGATGGAGCCCACGCGCTCTGGGCCGGGGGCACCGATCAGGTTCGTGGTGCGGGCCCGCAGCTGGCCGGACGGCGATGCGCAGACGCTGGGCGAATGCCATCCGCACGGCCCGCCGGTGGACTGGCACTAAAGCACGCAGCCGAATTGGCGGACTAAGTCCGCCAATTCGGCTGCGTTTGAGGCCTCGATTACTAGGTCCCCATGAAGGTCATCGGATCGTGCAGCACGCGGGTGCCGTCATGCAATCGTTCGATGGCCTCCATGTGCTCGGGGGCAAGGGTGAAGTCGAACACGTCCAGGTTCTGGGCGACGCGCTCGGGCTTGGACGAGCGCGAGACCACGACGTTGTCCAACTGCAGGTTCCACCGAACCAGTACCTGGGCCGGAGTGCGGCCGTACTCGGCGGCGATCGACGTCACCGTCGGGTTCTCGAGCATCTTGCCGACACCCAGCGGGCTGTAGGACTGGGTCTGCACGTCGTGCTCGGCGTGGGCCAGGCGCAGGTCGGCCTGGTTGAGCCGCGGGTGCAACTCGACCTGGTTCACGGCGGGCACCTCATCGGTTTCCTCGATGACCGTCGCCAGCAGTTCCTCGGTGAAGTTGCAGACGCCGATCGAGCGGACGTGCCCCTCGTCGCGGGCCACCTTCATGCCCTCGAAGCTCTCCACGTACTTGCCCAGCTTCGGCGCCGGCCAGTGGATCAAATAGAGGTCGAGGTAGTCCAGCCCGAGTCGGTCCAGGCTCGCCTTGCACGACTCCTGGGCGGTGTCAAAGCCCTGCTTCGACGTGCCCAGCTTGGTGGCGACGAACAAATCCTCGCGGGGAATGCCCGATGCGGCGATCGCGCGGCCGACGGCTTCCTCGTTTCCATAGGAGGCGGCGGTGTCGATGAGGCGACAGCCGGCTTCCAGCGCCGCGAGTACCGAGCTTTCCGTCTCCTCGTCGGACAACTTGGCTACCCCCAAGCCAAGTACGGGCATCTTCGCCTCGTCATTGAGTGCGACGGTCGGAATCGCGCTGGGCGAGCTGTATATCTCATCAATCACTGTCACTTGCCAATCACCTGCCTGCTCAAGTTGGTTACTGGATTATCTGGGAAAAGAACGATGACTCAGCGGCGGCCGGCGGCCGGGCGGTTCAGCCAACGCACTGCGTTGTGCACGGTCCCGCAACATCGCTCGCTCGCAGACAGTAACGAAGCTCCGCAAGCGGTGCACCGAATGCCGCGGTACCTGTCGGCACAGCAAAATTCGTCACCGCTTGAAGTTACGAGTTTCCAGCACAATGCGTTTGGCGTTGCTGGTGATGGCAATTTTGTGACACCGACTACAGCGCCGCAACCCTTGCCCCCGATGGACATTCGAACAACACTTGCAGTGAGGTGTATCACGATCGAATTGAGCTGTGGCGTATGGCGAATCCGCGTCGAACCTCCAGGCAGACGCCGGATACGCGAGCGAAAACCTCGATGGTCTAAGTGCTTTCGATTTGCCGTATTCAGCGGGGTGCGCGCGATGCGAATTCGCCGGTCCCTTATGCTCGACAAACGCCGAACGCACGCCAACACCGGAAGCGAGGCAGAGCTGTCCCATGAAGACAATGCAAGAGTTGTTCGAAATAGCCTGGCAAGCAACACAACTCGGCGCCACCATGCTCAAGAAGTCACAACCGAGCTCGGTGCAGCACAAGGGTGACCGCGACACGGTCACCGACGTCGACCTCGCAATCCAGCGCGACATCGCCGCCTACCTCGCCCAGACCACACCCGATATCGAGCTGTTGGCCGAAGAGTCCGAGCAGCAGCCGGAGATCGAAACCTCCGAGTGGCTCTGGGTCCTTGACCCCATCGACGGGACGTCCAACTTCGTCCACGGCCTGCCGCTGTGCGCGGTATCACTGGCCTTGCTGAACGCCGGTCGCACCGTGCTGGCCGTCACGCACGCTCCCCTGCTCGGCAAGACCTACCACGCCATGGAAGGCAAAGGCGCGTTCGTCAACGGGCAACGGATCACCGCCAGCGCCACCGACAGCCTCAGCGGCGCCATCGTGTCCCTCGGCGACTACGCCGTCGGCCACGACGCCGGCCGGCTCAATCAGCACCGGCTGGCGCTCACCACCGAGCTGGTGCCCCGCGTCGAGCGCATCCGGATGATCGGGGCGGCGACGCTCGACCTCGCCTTCGTCGCCGAGGGCGCCCTGGACGCCTGCGTGATGATGTCCAACAAACCGTGGGACACCGCCGCGGGGACACTGATCGCCCGCGAGGCCGGAGCGCAGCTCACCGATGCGCAGGGCAACCCGCACACCCACAGCTCCGCGTCGACGATCGTCACCGCGCCCGGTATTGCCGAGCAGCTCGCCACGGTGATCCGCAACACCGAGATCCCCAGCGACCCGTACGCGGCCGCCGTCGGCTAGCCGCGGGAGTGAAAGATCTTGCTCAGCCCAGCATTTCGGCGATGGGCACGGCCGCGGCGATCTTGGCGCGGGCCTTCATGACCTTGCCGGGCATCCCGCCGCCGACCACCCCGACCAGGGCACCGTCACGTTCGTAGTAGGCCAGGAACTTGCGGCCGTCGTCCTCGACGACATGGACGATGTCGTCGGCCTCCGGCTCGCCCAGGCACTGGATCTTGACGTCGTACTGGTCGCTCCAGAAGTACGGGACGACCACCACCGGCGGCACGTCCTGGCCCAGCATCGCGGGCACGACGGCACGGGCCTGATCGGCGACGTTGCTCCAATGTTCCACGCGCCCTTGATGTCCCGTCGCGTCGCGCCACGAGGCGACGTCGCCGAGCGCCCACACATTCGGTGCGCTGGTGCGTCCGGCCTCGTCGCAGATGACGCCGTTGTCGACTGCGATGCCGCTGCCCTCGAGCCATTCGGTCGCCGGGCGCGACCCGATGCCGACGACCACGATGTCGGCCGGCAGTTCGGTGCCGTCGCTCAGCACCACCGCCTCGACGCGTGAGTCGCCGCGCACCTCCGTCACCCCGACCCCGAGGCGGACGTCGACGCCTTCGGCACGGTGCAGCCGGGCCACCAGCTCGCCGATCTGCTCGCCGAGGACCGCGGCCAGCGGTGTCGGCTGCGGCTCCACCAGCACCACATCCACGCCCAGGCTGCGCAGGCTGGCCGCCACCTCGCAGCCGATGAACCCGGCGCCGATGACGACGGCGCGCTGGGCCGCCGACGCGTGCATGCGCAGCGCCATGCTTTCGTCGAAGGTCCGCAGCACGCGGATGCCCTCCATGTCCGGGATCGCCGGGATGCGCCGGGGCACCAAGCCCGTGGCGATGACGAGTTCGGCGTAGCCCAGCGTGGTCCCGTCGTCCAGAGTCACCGTCTGCGCCGAGGTGTCCAGGCTGGTCGCGGCCGACCCCAGTCGCAGGGTGATGTCGTTGTCGTCGTACCACTCGCGCGGTTTGAGTGCGGTGTCGTCGACCTCTTTGCGCAGCACCTCTTTGGACAGTGGCGGGCGGTCGTAGGGCAAGTGCACCTCGTCGCTGACGATCGTGATGGGCCCCGAATACTCCGATTTGCGCAGCTGCTCGGCGGTGCGCGCGGCGGCCAATCCGCCGCCGACGATCACGATTCCGTTGTCCGCGCTTGCGTCACTACTCACGTGGAGTTCTTAGCACGATGGCCGGTCAGTACTTTAGGGCGCCCTTATCCACGGGGATCTGGGTGCCCGTGAGGGTGCCCGAGCCGCCGCCGGCGAGCCAGGCCACCACGTCGGCCACTTCGTCGGCCGCCATGAAGCCGTTGGGCTGCACCGGCATTGGCGGAAAGCTGTGCACGAAGCTGGGATGCTTGCCGAAAATCTCCATCATCGCCTCGGGTTCGATCATCGGGGTGTCCACCGAGTACGGGTGGATGGAGTTGACCCGGATTCCGAATTCGCCGAGCTCGATCGCCAGCGCGTTGGTCAGCGCCGTGAGTCCGTGTTTGCTGGCCGAATAGTGGCCGTTGCCCGGGGTGGCCTTGATGCCCGCCGACGAGCTGACCACGACGATGGATCCGCCGTTTCCCGCCTCGATCATGGCGGGCACGGTGGCGCGCAGCGTGCGCCAGGTGCCGGTCAGGTTGACGCCGATGACGGTGTCCCACTGCTCGTCGGTGAGCTCCCAAATGCGGCCCCAGCTCAGCACTCCCGCGTTGGCCACCACGATGTCGAGCCGGCCGAACTGCTCGATCCCGTCGGCCACCAGATCGCGCAGCGCGGCATCGTCGCGGACGTCGACCTCACGGGTCAGGATCTTGCGGCCCTCGTTCTCCACCAGGCGCGCGGTGTCGTCGAGGTCTTCCCGGGTGGCCGGCGGGTAGGTCACGCTGGGCGATGCGGGCGCGCAGATGTCCAGCGCGATGATGTCGGCGCCCTCGCGGGCCAGCCGCACCGCGTGCGAGCGCCCCTGTCCGCGGGCGGCGCCGGTGATGAATGCGACCCGCCCCTGCAGTGATCCGGCCTGTTCAGCCACTTGTAACCCCTTCGACCGCCGATAGACCAAGTCAGGCTAGCAGCGCAACTGAAACGTGTTCTAATTCACACGGCGTAGCCGTGCCCGCCGTCAGATTTCGGCGATGATCGCCGCGCGCCGGCTGGTGTATTCGTCGTCGGTCAGCGCCCCGCTGGTGTGCAGATCCTGCAATTCCTGCAACCGCGCGGCGATCGACGGTTCGGGCGGTGTGACAACCGTCGCCGCCGCGGGCGCCGCCGCCGGCGCCGGCTGCACGGCCGGGGCCTGCTGTTCGACCGCGCGGCGCACCACGGCCTGTATCTGGGCGCGCAGGTCCGGGTTCGAGCGGATGTCGACCATCTGGTTGAGCGCGACGTTGTTGGCCTTGAGGATCTGCAGGATCTCCATCAACGGGCCGGCCTGCCCGCTCAGGTCGTAGGTTTTGTTGTCCTCGGCCACCGTGAACTGAGCGGGAACCAGGCCGTTGACCAAAGCGCTTCGCTCCCAGTCGATTCGGTATTCGCTGGTGGTGGGGTTGACCAGCACCACCACCTTGCGGGCGTTGAGGTTGCCGAGCCGGGTGACGCTGGCGATGACCCGGTCCTCGCTGTCGAAAGGCACGAGTCCGGGGCCGGCGATGTGCAGGTGCACCTTGACGACCTGCTGGTTGTTGACCCACGTCCCCGTCTCGGTGATCCCGGTGATCTGGGCGAGCGCCAGCACCCCGTTCCGCTCGAGCGCGGCCACCTTGGCCGACGACTTGGCCCCATAGTTCGCCAGGGCGAGCGCGATCAGCACGTCGGCGACGGTGATCAGCACGCCGACGTAGAACATCCACTGCAGCAGCCTGCCGAGCCCGAGGGTGAAATACACGACCAAGAAGATCGGTCCGACCAGGCCGCCGCACAGCAAAACCACCAACTGTGCCTTCAGGTAGCGCGCTAACACTAGCGCCTCGCCTACACCGACTCGGTGGGCACGACCGGCACCCGCTTGACCGGCGCCCCGGCCGGTTGCGCCGGATGCGCCTGCTGCGCAGCAGCCGGGGCGGGCGGAGCGGTACGCGCCGATACCGGCATCGTGGAGGCCGGCGAGGTCTGCGGCGGCGCTGCGGTCTGCAGCGGCGCGGCGGGGGTGCCGGTCGGCGTCGCAACCGAGGCCGCCGGCTGCACGGGGGCGGGCGAGCCCGCCGGAGCGTAGGCCGGCGTCACCACCCGCGCCGCGCCGGCCGGCGTGGTGGCCGAGGCCAGCGTCGCCGACCCCGCCGGGGGCCGCCGCAACCGGGGTGCCGGCCGGTGCCGGTGCCACCGCGGCCGGCGCCACTGCCGCCGCCAGCGGTCCCGCGGGTGCGGTCGGCGCGGACATACCCACGGCACCGGCGCTCACCGCCGGCACCTGCGCGGCCACCGACGCCGGGGCAGCCGCGGTCTGCAAGGGCGAGGTGTTGGCGGCCTCCGCGAAGGCATACTGAGCCGCACCGCCGTTCATCAGCTGGACGAACTGGCTGTGGAACGCGGCCGCTTGGGCACTCAGCGCCTGATAGACCTGGGAGTGCGCGTCGAAGAGCGCGGCGATGCTCGCCGACACCTCGTCGGCACCGGGGGCCAGCACGCCCGATGTCGAACCCATCGCGGCAATGTTGGCTGAACTGATCGTGGTCCCGATCCTGGCCAAGTCCCCCGCCGCGGCCGCGACGAATTCGGGCGTCGCCTGAACGAACGACATCGGTACCTCCCGCAAACTACGGTCAGGAGAAATATGAGCAAATCCTAAACCAGGCGGCGTCGTTGCCGCATGATTTCTGCCGTGCCGGGGGCCGATGCCGCCGCAACGCACAAAGCCCGGACTGCCGAGTCGGCAATCCGGGCTTTGCGGTGGTTCGAAACTACTTGATGATCTTGACGACCCGGCCGGCGCCGACGGTGCGGCCACCCTCACGGATCGCGAACCGCAGACCGTCGTCCATGGCGACGGGCTGGATCAGCTTCACCGAGATGTTGGTGTTGTCACCGGGCATCACCATTTCGGTGCCCTCCGGCAGCGTCACCACGCCGGTCACGTCGGTGGTGCGGAAGTAGAACTGCGGACGGTAGTTGTTGAAGAACGGCGTGTGTCGGCCGCCCTCGTCCTTGGACAGGATGTAGACCTGGCCCTCGAACTCGGTGTGCGGGGTGGTGGTGCCGGGCTTGGTCACAACCTGACCGCGCTCGACGTCCTCACGCTTGATACCACGCAGCAGCAGCCCGACGTTGTCGCCGGCCTGACCCTGGTCGAGCAGCTTGCGGAACATCTCCACGCCGGTGACGGTGGTCTTGGTGCTGGTCGGCTTGATGCCGACGATCTCGACCTCTTCGTTGACGTTGATGATGCCGCGCTCGACACGACCGGTGACCACGGTGCCACGACCGGTGATGGTGAAGACGTCCTCGACGGGCATCAGGAACGGCTTCTCCGTCTCGCGGACCGGGTCCGGGATCGACTCGTCGACGGCCTCCATCAGCTGCTCGACGGACTCGACCCACTTGGCGTCGCCCTCGAGCGCCTTGAGCGCCGAGACCCGCACCACCGGGGCATCCTCGTCGAACTCCTGGGCGGCCAGCAGTTCGCGGACCTCCATCTCGACGAGCTCGAGCAGCTCCTCGTCGTCGACCATGTCGGCCTTGTTCAGCGCGACCAGGATGTAGGGCACACCGACCTGACGGGCCAGCAGCACGTGCTCACGGGTCTGCGGCATCGGGCCGTCGGTGGCGGCGACCACCAGAATCGCGCCGTCCATCTGGGCCGCACCGGTGATCATGTTCTTGATGTAGTCGGCGTGACCCGGGGCGTCGACGTGGGCGTAGTGACGCTTCTCGGTCTGGTACTCCACGTGCGAGATGTTGATGGTGATACCGCGCTGACGCTCCTCGGGCGCGTTGTCGATCTGGTCGAACGCGCGGGACTCGTTCAGATTGGGGTACTTGTCATGCAGAACCTTGGTGATAGCCGCGGTCAGCGTGGTCTTGCCGTGGTCAACGTGACCAATGGTCCCGATGTTGACGTGCGGCTTCGTCCGCTCGAACTTCGCCTTCGCCACTTCTGTGTCCTCCTGGACTAGTTGGTGCTCGTTAAAGCAGTGTTGGTGTTTTCAGTTGTGCCGCGCCCAAGGCATTCCAATGACCCGGCAAGATTACTCCGCTGGCCGTTACTGGCCCGTCGCCTTCGCGATGATCTCCTTCGACACGTTCGCCGGCACTTCGGCGTACGAGTCGAAGACCATGGAGTAGTTCGCCCGGCCTTGGGTCTTGGACCGCAGGTCGCCGACGTAGCCGAACATCTCCGACAGCGGCACATGCGCCTTGACCACGCGCGCACCGCTCCGCTCCTCCATGGCCTGGATCTGGCCACGGCGGGAGTTCAGGTCGCCGATCACGTCGCCCATGTAGTCCTCGGGCGTGGTGACCTCGACGGCCATGATCGGTTCCAGGATCACCGGCTGGGCTTGCTGCGCAGCCTTTTTCAGCACCTGGGAACCGGCGATCTTGAAGGCCATTTCCGACGAGTCGACCTCGTGGAACGCCCCGTCGAGCAGGGTGACCTTCAAGTTCACCAGCGGGTAGCCGGCCAGCACGCCGTACTGCATGGCGTCCTGCGCACCGGCGTCCACCGATGGGATGTACTCACGCGGGATGCGGCCACCGGTGACCTTGTTCTCGAATTCGTAGGTAGCACCGTCCTCGCCGTGGAACGGCTCGAGGCTGATCAGCACCTTCGCGAACTGGCCGGAGCCGCCCGTCTGCTTCTTGTGGGTGAACTCGACCTTTTCCACCGTCCGCTTGATGGTCTCCTTGTAGGCCACCTGCGGCTTGCCGACGTTCGCCTCGACCTTGAACTCGCGGCGCATCCGGTCGACCAGGATGTCCAGGTGCAACTCACCCATCCCGCCGATCACGGTCTGGCCGGTCTCTGCGTCCTGGTGGACCTTGAACGTCGGGTCTTCCTCGGCGAGCTTCTGGATCGACAGGCTCAGCTTCTCCTGGTCGCTCTTCGTCTTGGGCTCGATGGCCACCTCGATGACCGGGTCGGGGAAGGTCATCGACTCCAGCACGACCTGCTGGTTCGGGTCGCTCAGGGTGTCACCGGTGGTGGTGTCCTTCAGGCCGATCACCGCATAGATGTGACCGGCCGACGCGGTCTCCACCGGGTTCTCCTTGTTGGAGTGCATCTGGAACAGCTTGCCCAGCCGCTCCTTCTTGCCCTTGGTGGCGTTGATGACCTGGCTGCCGGAGTCGACCTTGCCCGAGTACACCCGGACGTAGGTCAGCTTGCCGAAGAACGGGTGCGTCGCGACCTTGAACGCCAGCGCGGAGAACGGCTCGTCGGTCGACGGGTTGCGCGTGACCTCTTCGTCCTCCTTGCCCGGCACGTGGCCGACGGCCGGCGGCACGTCCAGCGGCGACGGCAGGTAGTCGATGACGGCGTCCAGCATGGGCTGCACGCCCTTGTTCTTGAACGCGCTGCCGCACAGCACCGGGTAGGCCTCCGAGCTGATCGTCAGCTTGCGGATGGCGCCCTTGATCTCCTCGACCGTGAGCTCTTCGCCGCCGAGATACTTCTCCAGCAGCGTCTCGTCGGTCTCGGCGACGGCCTCGAGCAGCTTGGTGCGGTACTCGTCGGCCTTCTCGGCCAGCTCGGCCGGGATCTCGATGGTGTCGTAGGTCTCGCCCAGCTTCGTCTCGCCGCGCCACACCTTGGCGTTCATCTCGACCAGGTCGACGATGCCCTCGAAGTCACCCTCGGAGCCGACGGGCAGCTGAATCGGGATGGCGTTGGCGCCGAGGCGCTCCTCCATGGTCTTCACCGAGAAGTAGAAGTCGGCGCCGATCTTGTCCATCTTGTTGACGAAGCAGATGCGCGGGACGTCGTACTTGTCGGCCTGCCGCCACACCTGCTCGGACTGCGGCTCGACACCCTCCTTGCCGTCGAAAACGGCCACGGCACCGTCGAGCACGCGCAGGCTGCGCTCCACCTCGACGGTGAAGTCGACGTGCCCGGGGGTGTCGATGATGTTGATCTGGTTGTCTTTCCAGAAGCAGGTGGTAGCCGCGGAGGTGATGGTGATCCCCCGCTCCTGCTCCTGCTCCATCCAGTCCATGGTGGCGGCGCCGTCGTGCACCTCACCGATCTTGTAGCTGATACCGGTGTAGTAGAGGATGCGCTCGGTCGTCGTCGTCTTGCCGGCGTCGATGTGCGCCATGATGCCGATGTTGCGGACCTTGGTCAGGTCGGTCAGCACGTCCTTCTGTGCCACAGAAGTCTTCCCACTCTTTCGATTGCTTGGTTATTCGCTGTCGCTTTGCGCCCGGCCACCCTGCCTTGACGCGGTTGGAGCCCCTACCAGCGATAGTGCGCGAAGGCGCGGTTGGCCTCGGCCATCTTGTGGGTGTCCTCGCGCCGCTTGACGGCGGCACCGAGGCCATTGCTGGCATCCAGGATCTCGTTGGCCAGCCGCTCGACCATGGTCTTCTCGCGGCGTTGCTTGGAGAAGCTGACCAACCAACGCAGTGCCAGCGTCACGGAGCGATCCGGACGCACCTCGACGGGGACCTGGTACGTAGCGCCACCGACGCGGCGGCTGCGCACCTCGAGGGAGGGCTTGACGTTGTCCATTGCGCGCTTGAGCGTGATCACCGGGTCGGTACCTGTCTTCTCCCGGGCGTTTTCGAGCGCTCCATAAACAATGCGTTCGGCCAGCGATTTCTTCCCGTCCAGCAGAACCTTGTTCACCAGCTGCGTCACCAGCTGCGAGCCGTAGACCGGGTCATTGACCAACGGACGCTTCGGCGCGGGCCCCTTGCGCGGCATCAGCTCTTCTCCTTCTTGGCGCCGTAACGGCTGCGAGCCTGCTTGCGGTTCTTGACACCCTGGGTGTCAAGCGAACCGCGGATGATCTTGTACCGGACACCGGGCAGGTCCTTCACCCGACCACCGCGCACCAGCACCATCGAGTGCTCCTGCAGGTTGTGGCCCTCGCCGGGGATGTATGCGGTGACCTCAACCTGGCTGGTCAGCTTCACGCGGGCGACCTTCCGAAGCGCCGAGTTCGGCTTCTTCGGGGTGGTGGTGTACACGCGGGTGCATACGCCACGGCGCTGCGGGCTGCCCTTCAGGGCCGCGGTCTTGACCTTGGCGACCTTGTCGCGGCGACCCTTGCGGACCAGCTGCTGAATGGTTGGCATCTACCGGCTTTCTGTGTTCGTGTTCGGCATACTTCTAGCGTTTTCAAGTCTGTGTACTGCAGTTATGTCCGGCCGCATCACCCCGCGTCCGGGTGTGTCGCATGCGCTGCGCATCGGACCTTGTCCGATGCTCCGTGGACACGCGAATTCGCCCGGCATCCACTCCCTTACGGTTAGGCGCCGTAAGCCGCCAGGCACGAGGGACCACAATACCCGCCGCCGGTCTCGCAGGTCAAAGCGACGGCGGCGCCGGCCGGGCGCCGGGCGTCGCCGCTATCGGACTAGTAGCGCGCGCCATCGGCGGCGGTGCGCCTTTCCAGGCCGGCCGCCAACCGCAACACCATGTCAGAGAACAGCGCGTCGGTGTCGATCTCGTCCATCACACCCGTCATCTCCAGCAAAACGAAGCCGTGCAGCGCGGACCAGAACTCCAGCGACGCGTGGAAGGCCGCCTCGCCGTCCAGACCGTAGGAGGACAGCACGGCGATCACCGGCGCGGCCGCGCCGCGGGTGGCGGCGGTGTACTCGGGATCGTCACCGCCGAACGGCATCCGGGTGAAGGCCGAGTAGCGACCCGGATGGTGGTGGGCGTAGCTCCGGTAGGCCCCGGCCATCACCAGCACCGCGTCGTCGCGGGCGCGGCCCTGGCCGACCCGGTTGAGCATCGTGATGATGTCGTCGATGACGCGGATCCGCACCGCGCGCCGCAGGTCTTCCAGGCTGTCGACGTGGTTGTACAGCGACGGCCCCTTGGTGCCCAGCTGCATCGCCAGCGCGTTGATGGTCAGGGCGTCCCAGCCCTCGCGGTCCAGGAACGTCAGGGCGCCGTCGATGATCCCGTCCCGGCTGAGCTTGGCCGGACGGGAGGCGGGCCGCCCCGCGCGTTGGCGCCCGGCCGCCGGCGGCGGATCCGGTGGAGCTGCCATGGCGGTCGCCCTTCGATTGGTGAACGGATTGCGGTTAACTAATGACTCTAGTTGACGCTTGTTCAGAGATGAATCTCCCCGGAGGCGAGATGAGCGCCCGGCAAAGGAAAACAAAGTCTGCCACCGGGCAGGCGAATGCACGTAATGTCATGCTTGCCTCGTTTCGAGCAGCCGACCCGTCCAAGAGGGGGCCCGCAGTGAAGTGGACGACTGTCGCCGGCTCAGTGGCGGTCTGTGTCCTCGCCGTCGTCGCCCTACCGGGGGTCGCGCATGCCAAGAACGGTGACACCCACATCATCGGGCAGGACATCGAGCAGACGATCGACTGCAACGACGCCACGCTCATGGTCAACGGCACCGGTATCAACGTCACCGCGCTGGGCAACTGCTACGCCGTGACGGTGATGGGCTCGTCGAACACCGTCATCGCCGACTCGGTGTCACACGACATCACCGTGTACGGCTACAACCAGACTGTGTTCTACAAAAGCGGTCAGCCCGCCCTGTGGGACCGTGGCCGCGAACTGGGCATGACCAACCGGCTCCAGCAGGTGCCGGGCTAAACCGCGGCAACACAACAACATCCGATCAAGAATCGAGGAACCATGCCCGCCTACATCCGTGACCGCTCGCTGCGCCTGGCCGTGCTCGCCGTGACACCGGCCGCCGCCGCCCTGGTGCTGGCCGGCTGCAGTTCGACGGCCAACCCGCCGGCGGGGTCCTCGACGACCACCACCAAGAGCAGCGCGACGACCAGTGCGGGCGCCGCACCGACGACGGGATCGAGCGGGGCGAGCACCACCGCGTCCATCGAGATCGGCAACACGATCAACTACGGATCGATGGGCACCACCACCACCCTGGACTGCGCCACCGGCAAGTCGCTGAACGTCGGCGGCTCGGACAACAACCTGACCGTCACCGGCACCTGTGAGACGGCCACCGTCAGCGGCACCAACAACAAGATCACGTTCGACAAGGTGAACACCCGCATCACCGTGCTGGGGATGAACAACACCATCACCTACAAGGACGGTGACCCCAAGGTCGACAAGATCGGCCAGAGCAACACGATCAACAAGGGCAGCTGACAAGCCGCGTCTACCAGGTGCTAGTCGGCCGGCGCCCCGTGCCGTCCCGCGCCCGCCGCGAAGCGTCCCGCCCCTTCGTTCGCCTCCGCGGCCACCCGCGAGATGCTGGCGAATTCGAAGTCGATCGCGTCGGATTCGGTTGCGCCCCATTGGTGTAACGCCGAGAGCCGGTCGGAGCGCAGGCACTGCTGCGGCAGCGCGGCCAGCTGCGCCGCCAATTCCTCGGCGGCCTGGCGCGACTGCCCCTTGGGCACGACCCGGTTCGCCAACCCGATGGCCAGGGCTTCGTCGGCGGCCACCGCGCGGCCGGTGAGAATCATGTCCATCGCACGGCTGTGCCCGATCAGCCGGGGCAGCCGGACGGTGCCGCCGTCGATCAGGGGGACGCCCCAGCGCCGGCAGAACACGCCGAACACGGCATCCTCCTCTACCACCCGCAGGTCACACCAGACGGCCAGTTCCAGGCCGCCGGCGACGGCGTAGCCGCTGACCGCGGCGATGACGGGTTTGGACAGCACCATCCGCGTCGGGCCCATCGGGCCCGGGCCGGTGCGGTGCACGGCGTTGGCGTCGGGTGTGCCGAATGCCTTCAAATCGGCTCCGGCGCAGAAGGTTCCGTTGTCGCCACACAGCACGGCCACCGACGCGGTGTCGTCGCGGTCGAACTCCTCGAAGGCGGAATACAGCGCGGCGGCCGTCGGGCCGTTGACCGCGTTGCGGGCAGCCGGCCGGTCGATGACGACCGTGGTCACCGGGCCGTTGCGCTCGATCCGCACCGGTTCACTCATGTCGCCTCCGCAAATAGTGGTTCGCGCCGCCGCAGCAGCTCAGCGGCAAAGTCGTGGTAGGCCGCCCGCAGCCGGGCGCCGGGCCAGTCGTCCGGCAGCAGCTCGGCTGGCAGCACCGGGTCGGTGAGCAGGTGGCGCACCATCGCCGCGGCCACCAGAAAACGGCCGGGAATGTCTGGCGCGGACGCCATCTCGTCGAGCAGTCGATGGCCGGTCTGGGCCCAGGCGGGCAGGTCCCACAGCTGCGCGGCCAGCTCGGCGGGGTCGTCGTCGCGCGCCCGCAGCACCCTCGCCTGGGCGGTGATCTCGGGCCCGGGCTCCGCCTCGATGTTGTCGGGCCGCATCCACACCCCTTCGCGAAGCTCACCGAAACGCTTGTCGTGCAAGGTGATTCGCAGCGCCGCGCGGGTGCGCGCGTCATTTCCGACGCTGGTCACGATCAGCGTGACCCACTCGCCGCTCCACGGGTGCACCCGCGGGTCGATGGCGTCGTCCTGGCGCTTCTGCCGGGCCAGCAGGCGATCGGAGAGCCGGTAGCCGTCGGCGGAGCGGATCAGGTCGCCGGCACCGACCATGCGGGTCAGCGCCACCCGTAGCGTCGACTCCTTGATGCCGAAATCGGAAGTGAGCCTGACCAATTCGCTGGCCCGGGCGTGCGCGGGGTGAGCGCCGAGCAGCACACTGAGCACCACCGACCGCGCCGTCATGTCCGGCATGGCTACACTCCGGACGCGCGGCGCCCGTGGTCGCCGAACGGTTCGTCGCGGTGCCGCACCGCCTCACGGAATCCGTGCTCGACCGCGTCCGCGACGAAGGCGTGCCCCTCGGGCGTGTGCCGGGCTACCCCGTCGAAAACCGTGCTGACCATCCGGCTGGTCGCCACGCCCTGTTGCAGGAGAGCGGAATTCAGCGCGAGCTTGACCATGATCAGCTGGTTTACCGGCACCGCGGCGATCCGCTCGACCAACCGCTCGGTGCGCTCGTCGAGGTCCGCCGGTTCCGGTGCCTCGACCGCCCATCCCCACTCGGCGGCCTGCGCCCCGGTGATGCAATCACCGGTGAACAACAACCTTTTCGCGCGCTGGTCGCCCAGGCGGTGCGCCCACAGCCCGGCCGCCGGGACGCCCCACACCCGGGTCGGTGGGTAGCCGATCTTGGCGTCGGCGGCGGCGATCACCTGATCGGCGTGCAGCGCGATGTCGGTGCCGCCGGCCACGCAATAGCCGTGGATCTTGACCACCGTCGGCTTGTCGGCGTGCATGAGGCTGGAGAAGCCCCGCACGAAGCGACTCATCATCTGATAGTCGATCATGGGATCCCATGGCTGATCGGCCAAATGGTTGACCGCCTGGGTCTTTCCGTCCAGCACGGTGCCCTGGTACCCGCCGGTGCCGCCGGCCGAGCCGGTGCGATCGGCGTAGGCACTCAGGTCGAAGCCCGCGCAGAACCCCTCGCCGCGACCGGACACCACGATGACGTGCACGTTCGGGTCGAGGTCGGCGCGCTCCACCAACGCCGAGAGTTCAAGCGGGGTGTCCGCGACGATCGCGTTGCCCTTGTCGGGCCGGTTGAACGTGATGCGCGCAACCCGATCGGTGACCTCGTAGGTCATCGTTTTGAGGTTGTCGAAGTCGACCGGCCTGATCGCGTGAGTCATATTGTGGCTCAGCCCTTTACCAGCGCCCGCTCCAGGATCGGTGCGAGGTCGAGCCCGTCGGGCATGGTCCCGAAGGCACCGCCCCACTGCCGGTCGAGGCGGGTGGTCAGGAATGCCTCGGCGACGGCCGGGTGGCCGTGGCGCACCAGCAGCGAGCCCTGCAGCGCGAGGCAGATGTCTTCGGCCACCTTGCGGCCGCGATACTGGATGGTCTCCAAGTCGGCCAGCTGATCGCGCAGCCGCGTGACATGGTTGGCCAGGCGCGGATCCTGACCCGCGGCGTCGGCGAGCTCGTCGAACAGCACCTCGACGCACTCGGGGCGAGTTGCCATGGCGCGCAACGTGTCCAGCGCGCTGACGTTGCCCGAGCCCTCCCAGATGCCCATCAGCGGCGCCTCCCGGTACAGCCGCGGCATGCCGGAGTCCTCGACATAGCCGTTGCCGCCCAGACATTCCAGCGCCTCGGCCGCGTGCGGCGTGGAACGCTTGCACACCCAGTACTTGCTGGCCGCCAGGCCGATGCGCCGCAGCAGCGCTTCGGTCTGGTCGCCGCGCACGGCCTTGTCGGTGGCGCCGGCCATCCGCATCGCGACCATGGTGGCCGCCTCCGCCTCGACCGCCAGGTCGGCCAGCACGTTGCGCATCAGCGGCTGATCAATCAGGTAGGCGCCGAAGGCCTTTCGGTGCTGGGCGTGGTAGATCGCCCGGGTCAGACCGCTGCGCATGCTGGTGGCGCTGCCCAGCGTGCAATCCAGCCGGGTGAGGTTGACCATCTCGATGATGGTGGGCACGCCGCGCCCTTCCTCGCCCACCAGCCACGCGATCGCGCCGTCGTATTCGACCTCGCTGGACGCGTTGGCGTGGTTGCCGAGCTTGTCCTTGAGGCGCTGCAGGAACATTCGATTGCGGGTGCCGTCGGGCAGGACGCGGGGCAGCATGAAGCAGGACAGCCCGCCCGGCGCCTGCGCCAGCACCAGGAAGATGTCGCACATCGGCGCCGAGGTGAACCACTTGTGACCGGTCAGGCGGTAGGTGCCGTCGGCGTTGGGGGTCGCCTGGGTGGTGCCGGCGCGCACGTCGGAGCCGCCCTGTTTTTCGGTCATCGACATGCCCGCGGTGATGCCCGGCTTGGTGGTGGCCAGCCTGAGCTCGGGGTCGTATTCGCGGCTGGTCAGCAGTGGTTCGTACACCTTGGCCAACTCGGGGTTGAAGCGCAGCGCCGGAACGACGGCATATGTCATCGAGATCGGGCAGATGTGGCCCGGCTCGACCGTCCACACCGACGTCTTGGCGGCGCGGACGACGTGCGCACCCGGGCGCTCGTCGGCCCACGGCGCGGCGTGCATGCCGTGGGCAACCGCCGCGCGCATCAGTTCGTGGTAGGCCGGGTCGTATTCGACCTCGTCGACACGGTGACCGTTGCGGTCGTGGGTGTGCAGGACGGGCCGGTTGCGGTCGGCGAGCTCGCCCCACCGCTGCGCCTGGTGGGTGGCCGACAGCGCGCCGACCTCGTTCACCTCGTCCAGGCCCCACTGCCCGCCCTCGCGGATCAGGGCCTCGATCAGCACCGCGGAGCTGGCGGGGTTGTGGTTTTCCAGGGGCGGGACCTGGTTGGTGACGACATGGGTGTCCGACATGCCACCAATGTTACAGTTTCCCGACAGTTGCACAAGAGTTGTAACAGCCGAGGGAGCGGTCAGCGCTCGGTGTGCTCCCGCAGGAACGCGATGTCGTCCTTGCGGCCCTCGTCCGCGGTCTCGCAGATCACCGGGGCGTCGGCGGCCTCGACCACCGCGACGAGCAGCTGCGGGTCGATCTGACCGGTGCCGAAGTTGGCGTGCCGGTCGGCGCCCGAACCTGCGGCGTCCCTCGAGTCGTTGCAGTGCACCAAGTCGATGCGTCCCGTCAGGGCCTTGATCCTGTCGACCGCATCGATCAGGGCCTCGCCGGCGGCCCAGGCGTGACAGGTGTCCAGGCAGAAACCAATCCCCTTGTCCCCGATGTGATCCCACAGTTTGCCGATGGTGTCGAAATGGCGGGCCATCGCGTGGTCACCGCCGGCGGTGTTTTCCAGATACACCTGCACGTCTGTTTCCAGGTAGTCCAGCGCTTTGACCCACCGCTCGAAGCCGGCTTCCATGTCGTCGTCGTCGGCGTGGCCGCCGTGCACGATGACCGCCGTCGCGTTGATCTCGGAGGCCGCGTCGCAAGTGTCCTGCAAAATCTTGCGCGACGGGATCCGGATGCGGTTGTTCGCCGACGCGACGTTGATGAGGTACGGCGCATGGACGTAAAGCGGCACGGTCGACCCCTTCAGCGCCTCGGCGTCGTCGCGGGGTTTCGGCTTCTTCCAGCTCTGGGGATTGCCGAGGAAGAATTGCACCGCGTCGGCGCCGTCGGCTTGCGCGGCGGCCAGCGGGTCGTCATTGCGGACGTGTGAACCGATGAGCACGACGGCCAGTCTAGTGAGGGGCGCCGACGCCCGGGAGGTTCCACCGGGACCCCCCACAGTCACATTCGGCGTCGCGGGACACGCAACGAAAAAGCCCCGGGCGAACCCGGGGCTTTTTCGTTTGTGGACTAGCGGTAATCGCTGTAGCCGTAGTCGTCCAGCGGCACCGCGGCGCCGGTGGCCTGGCCGAAGTCCGGGCTGTAGTACTGATCCTCGTAGGAAGGGATCGTGTACGCGGCGGCCCGGGCCTCCTCGGTCGGCTGCACCTGGATGTTGCGGTACCGGTTGATACCGGTGCCGGCCGGGATCAGCTTTCCGATGATCACGTTCTCCTTCAGACCCTGCAGCTTGTCGCTGCGGCAGTTGATCGCCGCATCGGTCAGCACGCGCGTGGTCTCCTGGAACGACGCCGCGCTCAGCCACGAATCGGTGGCCAGCGACGCCTTCGTGATACCCATCAGCACCGGACGTCCGGCCGCAGGCTCGCCGCCCTCGGCCACCACGCGACGGTTCTCCGCCTCGAAGTCGGCACGGTCGATCAGCGAACCCGGCAGGAACTCGGTCGAGCCGGAGTCGATGATGGTGACGCGGCGCAGCATCTGGCGGACGATCACCTCGATGTGCTTGTCGTGGATCGACACACCCTGTGCGCGGTAGACCTCCTGGACCTCGCGGACCAGGTGGATCTGCACCTCGCGGGGGCCCTGCACGCGCAGCACCTCGTGCGGGTCGGCCGAGCCTTCCATCAGCTGCTGACCCACCTCGACGTGGTCGCCGTCGGACAGCACCCGCTCGGAACCGTCCTCGTGCTTGAACACACGCAGCCGCTGCCGCTTGGAGAGCTTGTCGTACACGACCTCTTCGCTGCCGTCGTCGGGAACGATGGTGATCTTGTAGAAGCGCTCACCGTCCTCGAGACGGACCCGCCCGGTGACGTCGGCGATCGGCGCCTTACCGCGCGGAATGCGGGCCTCGAACAGCTCCTGCACACGGGGCAGACCGCCGGTAATGTCCTCACCGACACCACCCTGGTGGAAGGTACGCATGGTCAGCTGGGTACCGGGCTCACCGATGGACTGCGCGGCGACGATACCGACGGCCTCGCCGATGTCGACCAGCTTGCCGGTCGCCATGGACCGCCCGTAACAGGTCGCGCACACGCCGGTGCCGGTGGTGCAGGTCAGCACCGAGCGCACCTTGATCTGCGTGATGCCCGCAGCCAATAAGGCTTCGATCGACGGGTCACCCAGGTCCTCACCACGCGCCACGACGACGTTGCCGGCCTCGTCGACCGCGTCGGCGCCCAGAGTCCGTGCGTACGCCGAGGTTTCGATGTACGGGTCGCGGATGAGGGTGCCGTCCGGCTGGCGCTCGGCCAGCTCGACGATGATGCCCCGCTCGGTCTCGCAGTCGTGCTCGCGGACGATGACGTCCTGGCTGACGTCCACCAGACGACGGGTCAGGTAACCCGAGTCGGCGGTACGCAACGCGGTGTCCGCCAGGCCCTTTCGAGCGCCGTGCGTGTTGATGAAGTACTCCAGCACGGTCAGGCCCTCACGGAACGAGGACTTGACCGGACGCGGGATGAACTCACCCTTCGGGTTGGTCACCAGACCCTTCATGCCGGCCAGCGTTCGCGTCTGGGTGAAGTTACCCGTGGCGCCCGAGTCCACGATCGTGATGATCGGGTTGTCGGCCGGGTAGTGCTCACGCAGCGCCTGACCGACCTCGTCGGTGGCTTCCTTCCAGATCTCCACCAGCGCCTCGTTGCGCTCGTCGTGGTTCAAAGCACCACGCTGGAACTGCTTTTCGACCTTCTCCGCGCGCTCCTCGTACTGGTCGAGGATCTCCTTCTTGCGCGGCGGGACGAGCACGTCGGCCATCGAGACCGTGACACCGCTGCGGGTCGCCCAGTAGAAACCGGCGTCCTTGAGCTTGTCCACGGTCTGCGCGACCACGATCATCGGGTACCGCTCGGCCAGATCGTTGATGATGGCGGCCTGCACCTTCTTGTGCATCTGCTTGTTCACGAACGGGTAGCCCACCGGCAGCAGTTCGTTGAAAAGCACACGGCCCAAAGTGGTCTCGGCCATCCAGGCGTCGCCCGGCTGCCAGCCGCTGGCGCCGAACAGCTCGGCCTCGATCTCGGCCGGCGGACGCAACTGGGTCAGCCGCACCTTGATCTTGGCCCGCACCGACAGCACGCCACGGTCGGACGCCATGATCGCCTCGGCCGGCGAGGAGTACACCCCGACCTCGGGCTCGTCCTTGGCGGCCGCCTTGAATTCGCCCTTGTCGCCGTCGACCTCGGTGGTCAGGAAGTACAGACCGGTCACCATGTCCAGACGCGGCATGGCCAGCGGGCGGCCCGACGCGGGCGACAGGATGTTGTTACTCGACAGCATCAGGATGCGGGCCTCGGCCTGCGCCTCGGCGCTCAGCGGCAGGTGCACCGCCATCTGGTCACCGTCGAAGTCGGCGTTGAACGCCTCACACACCAGCGGGTGCAGCTGGATCGCCTTGCCTTCCACCAGCATCGGCTCGAAGGCCTGGATGCCCAACCGGTGCAGGGTGGGTGCGCGGTTCAGCAGCACCGGGTGCTCGGCGATGACCTCTTCGAGGACATCCCACACCTGGGGACGCTGACGCTCCACCATCCGCTTGGCGCTCTTGATGTTCTGCGCGTGGTTGAGGTCGACCAGCCGCTTCATCACGAACGGCTTGAACAGCTCGAGCGCCATCAGCTTGGGCAGACCGCACTGGTGCAGCTTGAGCTGCGGACCGACCACGATGACCGAACGGCCCGAGTAGTCGACGCGCTTACCGAGCAGGTTCTGGCGGAACCGGCCCTGCTTACCCTTGAGCAGATCGCTCAGCGACTTCAGCGGGCGGTTACCCGGCCCGGTGACCGGGCGGCCGCGACGGCCGTTGTCGAACAGCGCGTCCACGGACTCCTGCAGCATCCGCTTCTCGTTGTTGACGATGATCTCGGGCGCGCCGAGGTCGATCAGCCTCTTGAGGCGGTTGTTCCGGTTGATCACGCGGCGGTAGAGGTCGTTCAGGTCGCTCGTGGCGAACCGGCCACCGTCGAGCTGCACCATCGGGCGCAGTTCCGGCGGGATCACCGGGACGGCGTCCAGCACCATGCCCATCGGGGAGTTGCCCGACTGCTGGAAGGCGGCGACCACCTTGAGCCGCTTGAGGGCGCGAAGCTTCTTCTGCCCCTTGCCGTTCCGGATGACGTCGCGCAGGATCTCGGCCTCGGCGTCGATGTCGAAGTTCTCGATCAGCTTCTGGATCGACTCCGCACCCATGGCGCCGGTGAAGTACTCACCGAAGCGGTCGATCAGCTCGCGGTAGAGGTTCTCGTCGACGATCAGCTGCTTGGGGGCCAGCTTGGTGAAGGTCGTCCAGATCTCCTCGAGTCGGTCCAGCTCACGCTGGGCGCGGTCGCGCAGCTGACGCATCTCGCGCTCGCCGCCGTCGCGGACCTTGCGGCGCGCGTCGGCCTTGGCACCCTCGGCCTCCAGCTCGGCCAGGTCGGCCTCGAGCTTCTGGGCGCGGGCCTCCAGGTCGGCGTCGCGCTGGTCCTCAATCGCCTTGCGCTCCACCATCATTTCGGCCTCGAGCGTGGAGAGCTCGTTGTGGCGCATCTCGTCGTCGACCGAGGTGATGACGTAGGCGGCGAAGTAGATGATCTTCTCGAGATCCTTCGGCGCCAGGTCGAGCAGGTAGCCCAGCCGCGACGGCACACCCTTGAAGTACCAGATGTGCGTGACGGGCGCGGCCAACTCGATGTGACCCATCCGCTCGCGACGCACCTTGGCGCGGGTCACCTCGACGCCGCAGCGCTCACAGATGATGCCCTTGAACCGGACGCGCTTGTACTTGCCGCAGTAGCACTCCCAGTCGCGAGTCGGTCCGAAGATCTTCTCGCAGAACAGGCCGTCCTTCTCCGGCTTCAGCGTGCGGTAGTTGATCGTCTCCGGCTTCTTGACCTCGCCGTAAGACCATTGCCTGATGTCCTCCGCGGTGGCCAGGCCGATACGGAGTTCATCGAAGAAGTTGACGTCGAGCACGTAACTTCCTTTCCCCTTGCGGGATTAGTAACTAATAACGATTTAAGCGAGATCCTCGACCGAAGCAGATTCGTTGCGGGACAGGTTGATTCCCAGGTTCGCCGCCGCCCGCTCGAGGTCTTCGTCCTCGCCTTCGCGCAACTCGATCGCCGCACCGTCGCTGGAGAGCACCTCGACGTTGAGGCAGAGCGACTGCAGTTCCTTGAGCAACACCTTGAAGGACTCGGGAATGCCCGGCTCCGGGATGTTCTCGCCCTTGACGATCGCCTCGTACACCTTGACCCGCCCGACGGTGTCGTCGGACTTGATGGTCAACAGCTCCTGCAGCGTGTACGCCGCGCCGTAGGCCTGCATGGCCCAGCACTCCATCTCACCGAAGCGCTGGCCACCGAACTGCGCCTTACCACCCAGCGGCTGCTGCGTGATCATCGAGTACGGGCCGGTGGAGCGGGCGTGGATCTTGTCGTCCACCAGGTGGTGCAGCTTCATGATGTACATGTAGCCGACGGTCACCGGGTACGGGAACGGCTCACCGCTGCGGCCGTCGAACAGCACCGCCTTGCCGTCGCCGTTGACCATGACCTCACCGTCGCGGTTGGGCAGCGTGCAGGACAGCATGCCCTGCAGCTCCTCCTCCTTGGCGCCATCGAACACCGGCGTGGACACGATCTGGTCCGACTGCGCGTGCCGCAGCTGCTCGGGCAGGTTGACCGCCCACTCGGGCGAACCGTCGATGTTCCAGCCGGACTTGGCCACCCACCCGAGGTGGGTCTCCAGGATCTGGCCGATGTTCATCCGTCGCGGCACACCGTGCGTGTTCAGGATGATGTCCACCGGGGTGCCGTCCGGCAGGAACGGCATGTCCTCCTGCGGCAGGATCTTGCCGATGACGCCCTTGTTGCCGTGGCGTCCGGCGAGCTTGTCGCCGTCGGAGATCTTGCGCTTCTGGGCCACGTAGACGCGCACCAGCTCGTTGACACCGGCCGGCAGTTCGTCGTCGTCCTCGCGGGAGAACACCCGGATGCCGATGACCTTGCCGGACTCGCCGTGCGGCACCTTCAGGGAGGTGTCGCGAACCTCGCGGGCCTTCTCACCGAAGATCGCGCGCAGCAGCCGCTCCTCCGGGGTCAGCTCGGTCTCACCCTTCGGGGTGACCTTGCCGACCAGGATGTCGCCGTCGCGGACCTCGGCACCGATGCGCACGATGCCGCGCTCGTCCAGGTCGGCCAGCACCTCGTCGGAGACGTTCGGGATGTCCCGGGTGATCTCCTCGGCGCCCAGCTTGGTGTCGCGGGCGTCGATCTCGTGCTCCTCGATGTGGATCGAGGTGAGCACGTCCTCCTCAACCAGCCGGTTGGAGAGGATGATCGCGTCCTCGTAGTTGTGGCCTTCCCACGGCATGATCGCCACGAGCAGGTTCTTGCCCAGCGCCATCTCACCGTTCTCGGTGCAGGGACCGTCGGCGATGACCTGGCCGGCCTCCACCCGCTCCCCCGCGTCGACGATCGGCGACTGGTTGGCGCAGGTGCCGTGGTTGGACCGCTCGAACTTGCGCATCCGGTAGGTGTGCCGGGTGCCGTCGTCGGCCATCACGGTGATGTAGTCGGCGGAGACCTCCTCGATCACCCCGGCCTTGTCGGCCACGACCACGTCGCCGGCGTCGATCGCCGCACGCAGCTCCATGCCGGTACCCACCAGCGGCGCCTCGCTGCGCACCAGCGGAACCGCCTGGCGCTGCATGTTGGCACCCATCAGGGCACGGTTGGCGTCGTCGTGCTCGAGGAACGGGATCATGGCCGTGGCCACCGACACCATCTGGCGCGGCGACACATCCATGTAGTCCACCTCGGACGAGGGCACGTACTCGACCTCGCCCGCCTTGCGGCGGACCAGGACGCGGGACTCCTCGAACCGGCCCTTGTCGTCGATCGGCGAGTTGGCCTGCGCCACGACGTGGCGGTCCTCCTCGTCGGCGGTCAGGTAGTGGATCTCGTCGCTGATCACACCGTCGACAACCTTGCGGTACGGCGTCTCGATGAACCCGAACGGGTTGACCCGCGCGTAAGTCGCCAACGAGCCGATCAGACCGATGTTGGGACCCTCCGGGGTCTCGATCGGGCACATCCGGCCGTAGTGCGACGGGTGGACGTCCCGGACCTCCAGGCCGGCGCGCTCACGGGACAGACCACCGGGGCCCAGCGCCGAGAGGCGACGCTTGTGGGTCAGACCCGACAGTGGGTTGTTCTGGTCCATGAACTGCGACAGCTGGCTGGTGCCGAAGAACTCCTTGATGGCGGCGACCACCGGGCGGATGTTGATCAGCGTCTGCGGCGTGATCGCCTCGACGTCCTGAGTCGTCATCCGCTCGCGGACCACGCGCTCCATCCGGGACATACCGACCCGGATCTGGTTCTGGATCAGCTCGCCCACGGTGCGCAGCCGGCGGTTGCCGAAGTGGTCGATGTCGTCGGTCTCCACCGGAACCTCGGAGCCACCCGGCACGGTCATCGTGGCCTGGCCCTCGTGCAGGCGCACCAGGTATTCGATCGTGGCGACGACGTCTTCCTCGGTCAGCGTTGACGACGTGATCGGCTCGCCCACGTTCAGGCCGAGCTTCTTGTTGACCTTGTAGCGGCCGACGCGAGCCAGGTCGTAGCGCTTCTCCTTGAAGAACAGGTTCTCCAGCAGGGTCTGCGCGGACTCCTTGGTCGGCGGCTCGCCCGGACGCAGCTTGCGGTAGATGTCCAGCAGCGCCTCGTCGGTGCCGGCGGTGTTGTCCTTCTCCAGCGTCGACATCATGATCTCGGAGAAACCGAACCGCTCCGTGATCTGCTCGTTGGTCCAGCCCAGCGCCTTGAGCAGCACGGTGACCGGCTGGCGACGCTTGCGGTCGATACGCACGCCGACGGTGTCGCGCTTGTCGACGTCGAACTCCAGCCAGGCACCGCGGCTCGGAATCACCTTGACGCTGTGCAGCAGCTTCTCGGTCGACTTGTCGATCGACTCGTCGAAGTACACGCCCGGCGAGCGGACCAGCTGGCTGACCACCACACGCTCGGTCCCGTTGATGATGAAGGTGCCCTTCTCGGTCATCATCGGGAAGTCACCCATGAACACCGTCTGGCTCTTGATCTCACCGGTGTTGTTGTTGATGAACTCGGCCGTGACGAACAGCGGGGCCGCGTACGTCATGTCCTTGTCTTTGCACTCGTCGACCGGCGCCTTGACCTCGTCGAAACGCGGGTCGGAGAACGACAGCGACATCGAGCCGGAAAAGTCCTCGATCGGCGAGAGCTCGTAAAGCACCTCTTCCAGGCCACCCACCGGAGTCACGTCCCCGCGGGCGGCGGCGGCCTCACGCCACCGCGGCGCGCCGATCAACCACTCGAAGGCGTCGATCTGCACGTCAAGCAGACCCGGAACCTCGAGCGGTTCGCGGAGCTTGGCGAAGGAAACTCGATTGGGGGCTCCAGGCACGGAGCCGTTTGAAGAACTTCCGTTAGAGGAACTTTGTGGGCGACCCGTCTTGCTCTGGCGGAAATCTGCCAAGATGCATCCTTCCAGCACCTCGTGCGACTCACGAAGGCCGGGACCACCGGCCAGCTCGCCGCGAATTTTGTTGGTTCGGCCGGCGAACGAACTGTCCGGATCTCACGCGCAACTAGAACTAAGCCGCTTGAGGGGGCTCAGACTTAGACCACGGTGTCAGGTGGCGGGTGAGGTGGGCAGGAGGTAGCCAGCGCAACGTCCAACAATAGCGCAGGACGGCGCATTCCTCAACTTCCCAACATCAGCAGTCCAGGGACATCGGCGCTGGCTGGCGTTTCGACTTTCCGCTGGATACATGCTGCCCAACAGACTGGCCGGTTTAGGGCCCGCCGTCAAGTGGACGGGCCGTCGTGTTACGCGGAGTTAGCGCGAAACACGACGGCCGGCGTCTAGTCGCCGAACTCGTGCGCGCGGTACTTGTGGGTGCCTTCGAGGTCGTCGAGGATGGCGGCCTGGGCACCCTTGGGCAGGGTGTGCAGGATCTCGCGCACCCGGGCCTGGCGTCGGGCGACGGCCTTGCGCTCGGGCATCCCCGGCGTCGCGACGATCTGCGGCGGCACGCCCTCGATCTCCTCGACACCGCCGGCGTGGTGACCCGCATCGATCATGGCCTGCTCTTCGGCCATGGTCGCCTCGTCCTTTTCCTCGGACATACCGATCGGCCCGATCCGGCGGCCGTTGAGGAACTGCCGCACCACCGGCTCGTCGCTGGTCAGCAGCACCTCACGCGGGCCGAACATGACCAGCTTGCGGCGGAACAGCATGCCCATGTTGTCCGGCACCGTGCGCGCGATGTTGATGTTGTGGGTAACGATCAGCACCGTGGCGTCGATCTGGGCGTTGATGTCGAGGATCAGCTGGCTCAGGTAGGCGGTACGAACCGGGTCCAGACCCGAGTCGGGCTCGTCGCACAGGATGATCTGCGGGTCCATCACCAGGGCACGGGCCAGGCTGGCGCGCTTGCGCATACCACCGGAGATCTCGCCGGGGAACTTCTTCTCGTCACCACCGAGACCGACCAGGGTCAGCTTCTCCATGACGATGTCACGGATCTCGCCTTCCTTCTTCTTGGTGTGCTCACGCAGCGGGAACGCCGCGTTGTCGAACAGGTTCATCGAACCGAACAGGGCACCGTCCTGGAACATCACGCCGAACAGCGTGCGGATCTCGTAGAGCTCCTTGGCCGAGCACTGCAGGATGTCGGTGCCGTCGATAACCACCGAGCCACGCTCGGGCCGCAACAAACCAATCAGGGACTTGAGGAAAACCGATTTGCCGGTACCCGACGGCCCCAACAGGACGCTGACCTCCCCGGCGGGGATTTCCAACGTCACGTCTTCCCAAATCCTCGAGGAGCCGAAGGACTTCGTTAGTCCATTCACCTCGATAGCGACGCCCATGGGGAATCCTTCCGTCGACAGTCGTGCCTGCCACCTGCCCTTTTATGTGGCATGAGTCACTGTAGCGCACGCTCGCCACACGGCAGCAGGGATGCGGTTGAGAGCCGAAAAAATTGACGGTCCTGAGATCGGCCGGAAGCCCGCACGGCACAACTTATTAGACGCACGTGTTAGCCGAACGTCAGCCGGCGGGCGCCCAGTTGCCGTGGAAGCCCATCGGCACCCGCTGCGGCAGGTGGACGGTGGCCACCGGTTCGAGCGTCTGCGCGTCCACCAAGAGCAACTGGCCCTCGTCGCGGTCGCGGTGATAGCCGAAGCCCATCAGGATGCCGTCGTCTTCGGCGCGGGCGGCGGGGTTTGGCACGAAGGACATCTCGCCGAGTAAAAGGCCGGCATCGAGGGTGGCCGCCGTACTCGATCCGGTCGCGTAGTCGTGCTTGTAGAGCGCGGTGGACATCTCGGACGCCCCGTTCGACAGGTAGCCGCCGTCGGTGCCGATGGTGTAGCCGAATCGGTGCCGCCCACCGAGCAGGCCCTCGTTGATGCGCGGGAACTCCTGCGGGCGATCGTCGTGGCGTTCGCTGGCCACCGCCCCGGTCGCGAGGTTGACGGTCCAGCGGTCCAGCGTCGGCCTGCTGTCGCCGGGACCGCGCAGGTCGCGGTCGAACATCCGCGCGTAGCGAACCACATCGAGCACCAAAACCTCAGCGCCACCGCGCATCTCGGAGTAGGCGTTGAGCGGGTGGTAAACGTAGCAGGGTTCGATGTCGAACCAGCGGATGTCTTTGTTGCCGCCCTCGCGCGGCATGACTCCGATGCGCGCCTGGTAGTCAGGATTCCAGCGGTAGGGCATCCGACTGATCGGCTCGCGATTGCGGTTGATCATCTTGGTCACCGGGCCCGGGACCCGGACGCGCCCGATCAACGACTGCATCACGAGCCGGGCCGGCAAACCCAGCCAACGCGGCACGTTGGCCGGCATCACCTGCACGGGATCGAAGGTCACCGGCAGGTCGTAGATCACCACGTACTTATCGGTCAGGGAGAAGTCGTGCATCATCGGCGACCCGGACACCTCGATGTCGACGGTCCGGCGGGCCCGGCCGGCGGTATCGATCACCGAGTACTGCACGGTGCGCCCGCGGGTGAACGCGTAGGACACCGCGTGCAATTCGCCGGTGCGGGGATCGCGGTGCGGATGGGCGGTATAGCCCCCGAACAGGGTGCCGTCGAAATCGCACGCCCCCTCGGTGTCCAGCTCGTCGGTCAGCCGGTAATTCGCCCCGCCCCCCTCCACGAGCGCCAGCGTCTGCCCGGCATGGCTCAGCACATTGGTGTTCGGCCCGACGGAGAGCATTCCGGCGCGTGGGTTCAGCCCCCGCGGCCCGGCCTCATGCAAAGCCCTGCACACGTGCGCGGTGCGCACCCAGCGGTTGCGGTACCAGCGGGCCCGGCCGTCGCGCAGCGCCACCCCGTGCACCATGCCGTCGCCGCTGAACCAGTGGTAGACGGCCGGGTCCACCTCGGCGACCGGGTTGGGCCCGTTGCGCAGGTAGCGGCCGTCGAGGTGTTCGGGAATGCGGCCGGTGACGCGCAGATCGTGCGCGGTGACCTCCGCGCTCACCGGCGCCAGAAAGTCCTCTAGGTAGGGGTTGCCGGGCTTGGCGGTTGCCGTGGTCACCATAACTGAGCTCCTATAACATTGTTATTGCAGCGTTATTGGCACAGTACGCCGCCGATGAGAAGATGGCAACGATGACTTCAGAGGTTCAGCGCAGCGTTCGGGACGAGATGCTGCACGCCGCGGTCGGCCTGCTCGACGAACACGGGCCCGACGCCCTGCAGACGCGCAAGGTGGCCGGCGCCGCGGGGACCTCCACGATGGCGGTGTACACGCACTTCGGCGGCATGCGGGGGCTGATCGCGGAGGTCGCCGAGGAGGGATTGCGGCAATTCGACGCCGCGCTGACGGTGCCGCGGACCGCCGACCCGGTGGCCGATTTGTTCGTCACCGGTGCGGCCTACCGCCGCTACGCCATCAAGCGCCCGCACATGTACCGGCTGATGTTCGGCAGCACCAGCGCCCACGGCATCAACGCGCCCGTCCACAACGTGCTGACGCTGACGGTCGCCGAGATCGAGCAGAACTACCCCAGCTTCGCGCACGTGGTGCGCGGGGTGCACCGGTGCATGCTGGCCGGCCGGATCGAAGCCGCGGGCGCTGTCAAAGACGGTGTCGACGACGCGTCCGTCGTGGCCACCGCGGCCCAGTTCTGGGCGTTGATCCACGGGTTCGTCATGCTGGAGCTGGCCGGCTATTACGGCGACGACGACTCGGCGGTCGCACCGGTGCTTGGTGCGATGACTACGAACTTGCTTGTCGCCCTTGGGGATTCACCCGAGCGGGTGGCGCAGTCGCTGCGGTCGGCCCGGCACTGAACGCACGAAACCCCCGGGATGGTGTTCCCGGGGGTCGTGCGCGTTTGCGACTTACTTGACGGTGACGGTGGCGCCGGCGGCCTCGAGCTTGGTCTTGGCCTCGTCGGCGGCCTCCTTGGCCACCTTCTCCAGCAGCGGCTTGGGCGCGCCGTCGACCAGGTCCTTGGCCTCCTTGAGGCCCAGGCCGGAGACGATCTCGCGAACCACCTTGATGACGCCGATCTTCTTGTCACCGGCGGCTTCGAGGATGACGTCGAACTCCGACTGCTCCTCGGCGGCCTCGGCGGGCGCACCACCGGCGGCGCCACCACCGGCGGCGGCAACGGCGACCGGGGCGGCCGCGGTGACCTCGAAGGTCTCCTCGAACTTCTTCACGAAGTCGGAGAGCTCCAGCAGGGTCATTTCCTTGAAAGCGTCGAGCAGGTCATCGGTAGACATCTTTGCCATGGGTATGGGTCCTTCCTTGTTTTTCCAGGTTCCGGAGTTGGTTGTTATTCGGCTTCGGCCGGGGTTTCCGGCGCCTCAGCGGGTGCTTCCGAAGCGGGTTCCGGGGTGGCGTCCGCGGCGGGCTCCGCGGCGGCTGCGGGTTCTGCAGCAGCGGCGGGACCTTCGGCGGCCTTCTTCTCCTGCAGCGCGGCCGCGAGCCGGGCGACCTGCGAAGCGGGAGCGTTGAACAGCCCCGCCGCCTTGGCGAGGTTGCCCTTCATCGCGCCGGCCAGCTTGGCCAGCAGCACCTCGCGCGACTCGAGGTCGGCGATGCGCTCGACTTCGGCGACCGTGAGTGCACGGCCGTCCATGTAGCCGCCCTTGATGACCAGCGCCTTGTGTTCCTTGGCGAAGGTCTTGATGGCCTTGGCGGCGTCGACCGCTTCCCCGGTGACGAATGCGATGGCCGTCGGGCCGGCGAAGAGCTCGTCGAGCCCCTCGACCCCGGCCTCTGAAGCCGCGCGCTTGACCAGCGTGTTCTTGGCCACCGAGTAGGTGGCCGCCCCGTTGAGCGAGCGCCGCAGTTCGGCCAGGTTGGCGACGGTCAGACCGCGGTACTCCGTGATCAGGGTTGCGGTCGATTCCTTGAACTGCTCGGCGATGTCTGCAACGGCGGTGGCCTTGTCAGCCCGGGCCATGCCTACCTCCTGAAGTGAAAGCCAATGCGACGTGTCGTCTCGATTCCCCCGGAGAACGACGAACGCCCCGGCGCAGAAGCGGCCGGGGCGTGGAAATACGCCGGCGCGAGCCGGCGCTGATGCCTCGTCCTCCTGCGTGGGCCGCCGGGATGCTCCCGGACCTTCAACCGATTGCTCGGTGACCGACGGTCTTCGGTGGATCGGCTAACAGAATAGCGTGGCCCGCGCGATCAGCCAAAACGGTGGCCTCAGGTGACGGCGAGGACCAGCAGGACGAACACCGCCAGCAGCAGGATCACCCGCACCCGGTGCCGTCGATCCCAGCGGGTGGCGAGCTCGCGGGATAGCTCACCGGTGCTCGGCCACTTCGCGATGCGGTTGTTGAGCGGCACCAGCAGGGCGATCGTCAGCAGGATCACCGCGGCCATCAGCCCGGCGGCGATGCCGCAGAGCCAGTCGCGCTGCTCGCCGCGCTCCTGGATGGCGAGCGAGGCCACCAGCAGCAGGGTGACGGCATACCAGAACGGCATCGTCGTGCCCAGCGCCCGGGCGGCACCGCCGCGGGCCGCGCGGAAGCCGTCGTCGGGCAGCCGGGCGATGAGCGGATTGAAGAAGACCGCGACCGCCAGCTCCACGCCGACCATCAGTCCGGTCACCACGACCGCGAGCGCGTCGATGCTGTTGTTCATGGCAACGACCTTGGCGGTTATGCTGACAAATATCAAGGTACTGACAAATTAGTCAGCGAGGTGCTCGTGTCCGTATCCAAGAAGGAACTCAGCGAATGCCCAATCGACGCCGCGCTGTCGGTCATCGACGGCCGCTGGAAGGGCACCATCCTGTGGCGATTGTGCGACGGCCCGATGCGCACCGCCGAACTGCGGCGCAGCATCCCCGGCATCACCGAACGCATGCTCATCCGGCACCTGCACGAACTGGTCGCCGCCGGGATCATCGAGCGCCACGACGCGCGCACGGTGCCGCCGTGCGTGCACTATTCGATTTCCGAATACGGCATGACGCTGGGCCCGGTGCTGGCGAGCCTGTGCGACTGGGGCCGAAAGCACATGCAGCGGGTCAGCTGAGGCCCGCGAGCCGGGCCGCGCCGATCAGGCCGGCCGCACCGCCGAGCCGGCCCGGCACCACCCGCAGCCCGGACAAGAAGTCCAGGCCGGCGTATTCGGCCAGCTTCGCGCGCAGCGGATCGAAGAGCAGCGGGCCGGATTTGGCGACGCCTCCCCCGATCACCACGAGATCCAGATCGCAGACCGCGCCGACCGAGGCGATCATCGCGGCGAGCGCGTTGGCGCCTCGATGAAATGCCTGCTGGGCCAACGGGTCTCCGGCCGCGGCCGCGGCGGCCAGGTCGCCGGCCCCGGCCTCGGGCGGCGCGGACCAGCCGCTCTCCCGCGCCCGGCGCACCAGCCACGGCCCGGACGCGACGGTTTCCACGCAGCCGTGACCGCCGCAGGTGCAGGGCCGCCCGTCCAGTTCGACGACCACGTGCCCCACGTGACCGGCGTTGCCGGTACGCCCCGAGTAGGGGACGCCGTCGAGCACCAGTCCGCCGCCCACCCCGGTGGAGACCACCATGCCCAGCAGAAACCGGGCGTCCGGGGCCGCGTCTTTCCCCGCGCCGATCCACTGCTCCCCCAACGCCATACAGACGCCGTCACCGGCCAGCACCACCGGTAGGCCCGGCACCGCCGCGGCGACCTTGTCGCGCAACGGGAAACGGTCCCAGCTGTCGATGTTGATCGGGCTGACGGATCCGCTGCGCAGATCGATGGGTCCGGCCGAGGCGATCCCCACGGCGCCGACCGGGGCGTCCGCCGCCTGCAGCGCGTCGGCGATCGTCGCTTCCACGACGGCCCACACGTCGCCGGCGTCGGGCGTGACCGGGGTGGGCCGGATGGTGGTGTACACCAGTTTTCCGCCCGAATCCGCCAGCGCCGCAGCGATTTTGGTGCCGCCGATGTCCAGGCAGAGGGTAAGCATGACGCTCAGTGCCGGTGGGTGTTGTCGGGTTGGCGGGGGTCGCCGGGATGCTCGTAGCCGGGCGCCAGCTCCACCAGCGCGGCGCGGCGCGCGTCCAGCCACAACCGGAAGGTGCGCCGGCGTGCGGCGCCGCGCAGGTGCTCCTCGATCGCCGATCGCACCTCATCCAGCGGTGGAGCCGCCAACGCCGTTGTGCGCCAGCCATGTTCGATCTGTTGCGGCGCGGCGAAGCGCAGTGGGTTGCGGTCGTGATAGCCGGCCACCTCGGTGTCGGCCACCCGCACCGAGGCGGTGACGTCGGCGAACAGCGCCCGGGCACGCGGATCGGCCAGCACGGCGGCGGCGACGCTGCCGATCTCGAGCCGGGCGGTCACGTCGGGCAACAGCTCGGCCTCGGACGGCGCGCCGCGCGCGCTGAGCCCGCGGGCCTCGGCCTCCGCGGCGACCACCCGCCCGGTGACGATGAGCTGGGTCAGCCACCGCCGCAGCTGGCGGCCCTCGCTGGTGCCGCTGACGGGCAGGGCGGCCGGTCCCCGGGCGGCCGGTCCCCGGGCGGCGCGCAGCCGCGCCTCGGCGGCGTCCAGGACGCCCGGCGGAACGGGCACGCCGGCAACGGTCGCTATCGGGTGGATGCTCATGTCACCGTCACCTTCACCGCCGGCGAGTAGACCAGTCGGCCGGCGCAGCCGATCCGTACCAGCGCCCACCAGTGGCCGGGTTCCAGCCAGGCCGGCGGGGTCAGCTGGAAGCCTAGGTCGACGGTGCCGCGGGCGGGTAGCACCGCGCCGAGGGCGCCCGGGCCCATCCATTCCCAGGTGCCCCAGGGGCTGATCAGGTGCGCCTCCAGCGCCAGGTCGGCGCCGGCGTGGCTGCCGACGGTGACGGTCAAAGCACCCGCTTCGCCGGGTCCGAGCGTGACCTCGGTGGGCCCCTCGGCGAGGTAGACCAGCTCGCCGGTGGGCTCGCCCACGGTCACCACGCAGGCGTCCTCGACGGGCTGGCGCCAGCAGGCCGGGACGTCGTCGCCGGTGACGCGGAGTTCGGCGCGGACCGGATAGCGGCCGGGTTCGGCGCGCTCCGAGACCGACACCACCACGTCTTCGTAGAAGTGGTCGCCGCTTCGCATCGTGACGGGCAATTCGGCGGGCCTGGCCGTCCAGCCGTCCGGACACCGGACGGTGACGGTGCCGCGCAGCGTGGCGTCGGTGCTGTCGCATGCCGCGGTGAGGCGCAGCGACACCGCGCCGCCGGGCTCCGCGCTCGCCTGCGGCGGGTTCAGGTGGGCGGCCGCCGGCAGCCCGCCGAGCGGCGCGGGGCCGCGATTGTGCAGCCAATACCGTGCGTACAGCGGCTGCGCGGCCTCGGCGTGCGGGGCCAGGACGGCGGCGCCGGCCGCCGCCCGGGGCGCGTCCACGCGGGCCAGCACGGTCGCCACCTGGTAGCCATGCAGCTCGACCGAGGACACGGCCTCGGGGTGGGTTTCCAGCAGATCGGCGCGCCGCAGGTCGTGCAGCATCACGACGTCGGAGTCGATCGTGACGGGGGTGCCGGCGCCGGTGGTCTCCACCAGGCGCAGGGCCACCACGTTCGGGTTCAGCGGCGCCGCGCGGCCCTCGGTCAGTGGGTTGCCTGCGGCCTTGAGGGCGCCCAGCTGTACCGATTCGGGCTCGACGCGCAGCAGCGATCCGGCCGCAGGCCGCGCCGCCCCCCGCCGGCCCGGTCTGACTGCGAGCAGCGGTTGGGCGAACTGCGCGCTGCGGGTAGGGATTTCGGCCTGGCGCCAGTCGCCCGCCCCGCTGACCAACGCGTAGTCGAAGGCGTGGGTCCAGTGCTGCAGTTGGAAGTTGGAGCCGTCCGGCGCGGTGCGGCGCGGATCGTCGATCCAGATGCCCGACGGCCAGCCGGTGCAGGACCGCATCAACGCGGTGTGCAGGGTGCCCTCGGTGTCGACGGCGAAGCTGGGCACCCCGCGGTTGAGCAGGGCGACGGTGCGGTCTTCGAAAGCGTCCGTCCCCGCGGGTGGTTGCTGCGGCACGGCGATCTCGGCGTCGCCGAGGTCGCCGGCCACCGCGGCGATCGCCGCCCGCAGTTCGTCCTCGTCGCGGCCGTCGATGACCAGCACCGGCAACGCCCGCGCCGAACGCAGGTCGGCGTCGGGCACCCACACCGCGTCCAACGGTGTCTCGGCCGGCACCCACACCACGGCCCGGCCGGTCGCCGCCAACTGGCGCTCCAGCTCGTCGGCGTAGGCCGGAGCGCCGCCCAGCACGGCCGCGGCGAAGGCGTTGCGGGCGGGCCCGCCCAGCACGATGCGCACGTCGGGCAGGTTCGAATCGACCTCGAGGTGGCCGTAGCGCGGCTTGCCGGCGGCGCTGCAGGTGGCCGTGACGCCGGCACGCACCAACGCGACCATCAGCTCCCGGGCCAACGGCCCGGCCATCGCCTCGGTCGGCGACACCACCTCGGCGACCGACACTGCCCGCACGGCGGTGCCCGACACCCGGATCCGGGCCGCCGAGGACAGGCCGAACCAGCCGTACGCCGGGTTGTCCAGAGTCCACGGGTGCCGGGCGGTGTCCACCGCGTCGGGCCCGTCATGCAGCAACGCAAAACCGCGACCGACGACGGCGTCACCCACCTCGCTGACCGGCATGGCGCCCGGCACCGGGCACGGCCAGCGCAACCGCACCAGCTGATCGGCGCCGCTGAACTCGTCGATGGTGGTGCGGCAGTCCACCCGCGCGAGGCCACGCAGGAGCGTCAGGGTCTGGGTGTAGCGCAGCAGCGTGCCGATCCGGCCGTGCACCACCACCCGCTGACCGAGCGGCCCGTGGAACGCCTGCACCCGCGCGGGCTCCTCCGACGAGCGCACCACCGGCCCCTTCGGCAGCAGGTGCCACGGGCCCTCGCCCTGCCTCGGGTGCGCCGGGTACTCCTCGTAGACGGCGAGCTCGTTGCCCACCCGGCCGTCGGCGATCAGCTCGGCGCCGTCCTGCAGCAGCGAGGCGACCCCGCCGCCACGCGCCGGGTCGACCCGGATGCGGTAGTGCTCGTTGGCGATCACCGATCCCGCGACCGGTTCCCAGCCGGCCGGTTCGCCCCGGCCGGGCGCGGGCACCAGCCGGTACGCCCGCCACCCCAGCGAGGGCACCTCGCGCGCCAGCCAGCTGACCGACCGGCCGTCGTGCTCGACGTGCGCCGCCAGTTCGGCACCGTCGGCGTCGAGCACCCGCACCCGGGCGCCCAGCGGCGGATCCAGGCGCGCGGTGACGATGTCGGTGCGCCGGCAGGTCAGCGGATTCCACACGATCACGTCGCCCTCGCCGGAAGCGGCCTCGCCGGACAGCAACGCCAGCGCATTGTCGCGCGCCGCGCGGCCCAGCTCCCAGGCGTCGCGCCATCCGGTCAGCAGGTCGAGGTACACCTGGTCGGATTCCGAGCCGGTGATGGCGTCGTGGTGTGCGCCGTAAACCAGCTGCACCCACGCCTTGGCCAGCGCGGCCTGCGGGTACTCGGCGCCGGTCAGCAGGCCGGCGAACACCGCGAAACGCTCGGCCTGCAGCACGGCGTTCTCGGCGGCCCGGTTGGCCTGCTTGGTGTCGATGTAGGACACGTCCTTGCCGGTGTAGATCGGGTTCATGTCCCGGGTCTGCGGCGACGGCACCCGGTCGCGCTGCGCCAGTTCCGCGCGCACCGCCGCGAAGAACTCGCACGGCAGCGCGCACACGAAGCGCGGCCAGGTGTAGCGGGCCGCCCAGTCACGGTGGATGTCGGTGACCCACTTGTTCGGCGGGGTGTAGTCGGTGCCGACGGGCAGCAGCACGTTGCGGGTCAGTGCGACCTTCTTGAGCTGATCGAACAGCTCGTACGTGGCGTCCTCGGCCTCGCCCAGCGACGCCGCGGAGTCCATCCACCAGCCCGCCGAATAGTGCGCGGGCATGTAGTGGGTGAGCAGGCCGCGGCCCGACGGCGAGATCCACTCGAACTCGCTGGCGAACTGCATGCGCTCGATATCGCCGTCGCCCAGCGCCGGGCCCCACTGGTGGTGCGGTCCCCTGGCCCACGAACTCGACGTCAGGCCGGCATCCGCGGCCATCCCCGGGAATTGCGGATCGTGGCCGAACACGTCCAGCTGCCACGCGGTGGCCGGGTTGGCCCCCATGACGTGACGCTGAAAACCCATGCCGTGCACCAGGTTTCGAATCGTCGTTTCGGGGCTGGTGAGGTTGGTGTTGGGTTCGTTGTAGGTGCCGCCCATCACCTCGACGCGGCCCGCAGCGATGAACCGGCGCAGGTCGGCCCGGTCCTCGGGGCGGGTGTCCCAGTACGGCTTGAGATAGTCGACCTCGGCCAGCACGAACTTGTAGTCGGGGTCGCGGCGCGCCATCTCCAGGTGCGCGTGCACCAGGTCGAAGCCGTTCCGCTGGCGGGCCCGCCCCGGCGGGTCCTCGGCCCACTCGCTGGTATAGGCGCCCTGGGTGTTCCACCACACCGGGTCGTAGTGGAAATGGCTGACCATGAACATGGTCCAGCCGGGCTCGGCCACGGTGAGCTCGAACGGCAGCCGCTGACCGCCGACGTGGGCCCGCGCGGGCCGGCGCTGCCCGACGACGGCCTCGTCGACGCTTACCGCCACCTCGACGACCTCACGCCCGGGCTCGGCGACCGCGCGCCCGCGCAGGCCGCGGCCGTCGATGCGGATCGGCGTGGGCTGGGCGCAGTCGGAAACGGTGACGCGGACCAGCTGCAGCGGCGCGTCCGGGGGCCCGACGAAGAGCTCGGTCGGCTCGGCCTTCGTTATTCGCATGCCGAAACCACCTGCATGCCCGCACCTTACGGCGCGCGAGACCTAGGATCGACCAATGCCCGCCCTCGCCCCGCCAGTGGCCGACGAACGCAGCGCCCTGCGCGAATTCCTGGCGTTTCACCAGAGCGCGTTTTTCGCCGTCAGCCATGGCCTCACCGACGATCAGGCCCGCTCCACGCCCTCGGTCAGCGCGCTGTCGATCGGCGGCCTGGTCAAGCACGCGACCGGGATGCAGCGCAGCTGGATGACGCGCGTCGCCGCCGCGCCGGACGCGCCGCCGAAAGACCCGCGGCCGTTCGAGCAGATCGCCGCGGAGTTCGCCGACCAACACGTGATGCGGCCCGACGAGACGCTGGCCGGGCTGCTGGGGGCGTTCGAGGCGCAGAACGCGACCTCGCTGCGGCTGGTGGAGACCGCCGACTTGGACGCCGCGGTGCCCGTTCCGCGGGACATTCCGTGGTTTCCCAAGAACCAGGAGTCCTGGTCGGTGCGCTGGGTGATCCTGCACGTGATCAACGAGCTGGCCCGGCATGCCGGGCATGCCGACATCATCCGGGAGACGATCGATGGCGCCACCATGTACGAGTTGATCGCCGCGCGGGAGGACTGGGCGATCGAGGGCTGGGTGCAGCCCTGGAAAAGTGGGGACGGCCGCGCGCGTCCGAGTTAGAGGATTGGGACTCATCCGTGCCGATTTGGCACACTGCACAGATGAGCTCCGCTAAACATCGAGAGGGCGCCAAGCTCGACCGGGTGCCGTTGCCGGTCGAAGCGGCCCGGGTTGCCGTGACAGGTTGGCAGGTCACCCGCACCGCCGCTCGCATCGTCACCAAGCTGCCCGGCAGGGGTCCGTGGCAGCAGAAGGTGATCAAGCAGCTCCCCCAGACCTTCGCCGACCTGGGACCGACGTACGTCAAGTTCGGCCAGATCATCGCGTCCAGTCCCGGCGCGTTCGGTGAATCGCTGTCCCGGGAGTTCCGCGGCCTGCTCGACCGGGTGCCGCCCGCCGACGCCGGCGAGGTGCACACACTCTTCGTCGAAGACCTCGGCGGTGACCCGTCCGAGTTGTTCGCCGAATGGGACGAGACGCCGTTCGCGTCGGCGTCCATCGCGCAGGTGCACTACGCCACCCTGCACAGCGGCGAGGAGGTCGTCGTCAAGATCCAGCGGCCGGGCATCCGGCGCCGGGTCGCGGCCGACCTGCAGATCCTCAAGCGTTTCGCCCAGGCCGTCGAACTGGCCAAGCTGGGCCGCCGGCTCTCGGCGCAGGACGTGGTCGCCGACTTCTCCGACAACCTGGCCGAGGAGCTGAACTTCCGGCTGGAGGCGCAGTCGATGGAGGCGTGGGTGTCCCACCTGCACGCCTCCCCGCTGGGCCGCAACATCCGGGTGCCGCAGGTGTTCTGGGACTTCACCAGCGACCGGGTGCTGACCATGGAGCGGGTGCACGGCATCCGGATCGACGACGTCGCCGCCATCCGCAAGGCCGGCTTCGACGGAACCGACTTGGTCAAGGCGCTGCTGTTCTCGCTGTTCGAGGGCGGGCTGCGGCACGGGCTGTTCCACGGTGACCTGCACGCCGGCAACCTCTACGTCGACGACCGGGGCCGCATCGTCTTCTTCGACTTCGGGATCATGGGCCGCATCGACCCACGCACCCGCTGGCTGCTGCGCGAGCTGGTGTACGCGCTGCTGGTCAAGAAGGACCACGCGGCGGCGGGCAAGATCGTCGTGCTGATGGGCGCCGTCGGCACCATGAAGCCGGAGGCCGAGGCCGCCAAGGACCTGGAGAAGTTCGCGACCCCGCTGACCATGTCGACGCTGGGCGACATGTCCTACGCCGACATCGGCCGGCAGCTCTCGACGCTGGCCGACGCCTACGACGTCAAGCTCCCCCGCGAGCTGGTGCTGATCGGCAAGCAATTCCTCTACGTCGAGCGGTACATGAAGCTGCTGGCGCCCAAGTGGCAGATGATGTCGGATCCGCAGCTGACGGGCTATTTCGCGAATTTCATGGTCGAAGTCAGTCGCGAGCACTCCTCCGACGTCGAGGTATAGGAGCTTCTCTGGTGCAGGTCCGTACGGGGCATGCCATTTCCGGCGATCTGAAGCTGTACTACGAGGACATGGGCGACATCGACGACCCGCCCGTCCTGCTGATCATGGGACTGGGAGCCCAGCTGCTGGTGTGGCGGGTCGGATTCTGCGAGAAGCTGGTCGGCCACGGTCTGCGCGTCATCCGGTACGACAACCGCGACGTCGGCCTGTCCAGCAAGACCCAGCACCGCAGCTCGGGGCAGCCACTGGTGATCAGGCTGCTGCGGTCCTGGCTGGGTCTGCCCAGCCAGTCGGGCTACAAGCTCGAAGACATGGCCGACGACGCCGCGGCCGTGTTGGATCACCTGGGCATCGAGCGCGCCCACATCGTGGGCGCATCGATGGGCGGCATGATCGCGCAGATCTTCGCCGCGCGATTCCGGGCGCGGACCGCGACGCTGGCGGTCATCTTCTCCAGCAACAATTCGGCGCTGCTGCCGCCGCCGGCCCCCCGCGCGCTGCTGGCACTGCTGACAGGCCCGCCGCCGGACTCGCCGCGCGAGGTGATCATCGACAACGCGGTCCGCGTCGGCAACATCATCGGCGGCCCGCGCTATCGCGTGCCCGAAGCGCAGGCCCGCGCCGAGGCCGCGGAGGGCTACGACCGCAACTACTACCCCCAGGGTGTGGCGCGGCATTTCGGCGCCGTACTGGGCAGCGGCAGCCTGCGCCGCTACAACCGCGAGACCACCGCGCCGACCGTGGTGATCCACGGCCGGGCCGACAAGCTGATGCGGCCGTTCGGGGGGCGCGCCGTGGCGCGCGCCATCGACGGCGCCCGATTGGTGACATTCGACGGAATGGGTCATGATCTTCCACAGCAGTTGTGGGATCAGGTAATCGACGTGCTGACGAAAAACTTCAGCAGGGCCAGCTAGCCAAAAGCACTCGGCGGAAACGCGTCCCCGTGATTTTCCGTCCATGTCGCGGGGCTGTACGGTTGGCAGAGAAAGGGTGGGTGTCCCAAATGGCTAAGCTGAAGCCGTATTACGAAGAGTCGCAGGCAACATACGACATTTCGGATGACTTCTTCGCGCTGTTCCTCGACCCGAACATGGTGTACACCTGCGCCTACTTCAAGAACGACGACATGACTTTGGAAGAGGCGCAGCTCGCCAAGATCGATCTGGCGCTGGACAAGATGCAACTCGAGCCGGGGATGACGGTGCTCGACGTCGGATGCGGCTGGGGCGGCGCGGTGGTCCGGGCGGTCGAGAAATACGACGTGAACGTCGTTGGCATCACGCTGAGCCGCAACCATTACGCGCGCACCAAGGCGAGGCTGGCCGCGATCCCGACAACGCGGCGCGCCGAGGCCCGGCTGCAGGGTTGGGAAGAGTTCGACGAGCAGGTCGATCGGATCATCAGCTTCGAGGCGTTCGATGCATTCAAAAAAGAACGCTGGCCCGCGTTCTGGGATTGGGCCTATGCGACCCTGCCCGAAGGCAGCCGAATGCTGATGCACAGCATTTTCACGTACCCGCAGTCGTCCTGGAAGGAGCGCGGCGTCCAGATCACGATGTCAGATCTGCGCTTCCTCCATTTCCTCGGCAAGGAAATCTTCCCGGGCGGGCACATGTGCGGCGAACCCGATATCGTCGACAATTCCCGGGCCAGCGGATTCTCGCTCGAGCAGACGCAATATCTGCAGTCGCATTACGCGCGGACGCTGGACACCTGGGCGGCAAATCTCGCGGCCAATCGCGAGCGCGCCATCGCCATCCAGTCCGAAGAGGTCTACGACCGCTTCATGCGCTACCTGACCGGCTGCGCGGAGCTGTTCCGCAAGGGCATCTCCAACGTCGCCCAGTACACGCTCACCAAGTAGCGGCCGGATTGGGTGGACGCGGACCGGCCACCCTGGAAAAGTAGACTCCGTATCCGCGGTCGGGGCCCACGACGCGCACCCGCACCCTTTTCGAAATTTCGCCTCGACGTTGGGTACCGTTGCAGGGCAAACGCGACCCCTCCGATGCGCGCGCGGGTTGTAGCAAGTGAACCTCATCGGAGGAGAACAGGACGAACATGGCTGAGCAACCGACTAGCCCGACGAAGACGCGGACGCGTTCGGAGGACATCCAGGCGCATTACGACGTCTCCGACGACTTCTTCGGCCTGTTCCAGGACCCCTCCCGGATCTACAGCTGCGCCTACTTCGAGCGCGACGACATGAGCCTGGAAGAGGCCCAGTACGCCAAGATCGACCTCAACCTGGACAAGCTGGACCTCAAGCCGGGCATGACCCTGCTGGATATCGGCTGCGGGTGGGGCACCACCATGAAGCGCGCCGTCGAGCGGTTCGACGTCAACGTCATCGGCCTGACGCTGTCCAAGAACCAGCACGCCCGCGCCCAGGCGTTGCTCGAGTCCATCGACACCGGCCGCTCGCGCCAGGTCCGCCTGCAGAACTGGGAGGACTTCAGCGAGCCCGTCGACCGCATCGTGTCGATCGAGGCCTTCGAGCACTTCGGCCACGAGAACTACGACGACTTCTTCAAGCGGACCTTCGACATCATGCCCGACGACGGCCGGATGACCGTTCAGAGCAGTGTCAGTTACCACCCCAGCGATCTGCACGCCCGCGGCAAGAAGCTGACGTTCGAGACGGCGCGGTTCATCAAGTTCATCGTCACCGAGATCTTCCCGGGCGGCCGGCTGCCGTCCACCCAGATGATGGTCGATCACGGAGTGAAGGCGGGATTTGTTGTACCCGAACCGCTTTCGCTGCGGCCGCACTACATCAAGACGCTGCACATCTGGGGCGACACACTGGAGTCGAACCGGGACAAGGCCATCGAGGTCACCTCCGAAGAGGTCTACAACCGCTACATCAAGTACCTGCGCGGCTGCGAGCACTACTTCAGCGACGAGATGCTCGATGTCAGCCTGGTGACCTACCTCAAGCCGGGCGCCTCGAACTAGCACGCCTGATTTTCGCGCCGCCTGTCGGATTAGCGCTGCGTGGTTCGTCGAGTAGGTAGAGAGTGGAGCAGACGGCTTCGCTCACTACCGGAGGTGACGAACATGCAGTACTTCGCCCTGTTGATCAGCAAGGAACAGGACCGTACGCCCGACGATGCCGCCACCGCGATGGCGGCCTGGGAGAACTTCCACGCCAAGGCCGGTTCGGCGATCAAGGCCGGTGACGCGCTGGCCCCCGCCGCGGCCGCGGCGGTGATCACCGGCGGCCCGGACGCGCCGACCGTCACCGACGGCCCCTTCGCCGAGGCCGCCGAGGTTGCGTGCGGCTACTACGTCTTTGAAGCCGAAAACCTGGACGAGGCGCTGGCACTGGCGCGTGACGTCCCGATCGCCGCGTTCGGGGCGGTGGAGCTGTGGCCGGTGGTCCACTCGATCGAGCCGGCACGCGAGCTGACCGGCAACGACTGGCTCGCGCTCCTGCTGGAACCGCCCGCCACCGCCCACACGCCGGGCACCCCCGAGTGGGAGGCGGTGGCCGCCAAGCACGCGGATCTGCACGTCGCCGCCGGCGATCACGTGCTCGGCGGCGCCGCGTTGCACGACCGCTCCACGGCGACGACCGTGCGGGTGCGCGACGGCGAGGTCCTCATCACGGACGGCCCCTATGTCGAGGGCGCCGAGATCGCGACCGGCATCTACCTGCTGGGCGCCGTCGACCGCGACGAGGCGATCAAGATCGCGTCGATGATCCCCGCCTCGACCGTGCAGGTGCGCCAACTGGCGGGCGTCTCCGGCCTGTAGCGAATGGCCGACCTGGACGGCGTCTTCCGCCGGGAATGGGGCCCGGCCGTGGCCGCGCTCGCGCGGTGGTCGGGTGACCTCACCGTCGCCGAGGACGCCGTCCAGGAGGCCTGCGCCGAGGCGCTGCGCACCTGGCCGCGCGACGGCATGCCCGAAAGCCCGGGCGGCTGGCTGGTGACCGTCGGCCGTAACCGCGCCCGGGACCGGTTGCGCCGCGAATCGTCGCGCCCCGGAAAGGAATTGGCGGCTGTGGTGGACGACATCAGGGCGCGCACCGATCACACCGATCCGCATCCGGTACGCGACGACGAATTGCGGATGATGTTCACCTGTGCCCACCCGGCGCTGGACCGGCAATCGCAGTTGGCCCTCACGCTGCGGTTGGTGTCCGGTTTGACCGTCGGCGAGATCGCGAGGGCGCTCCTGCAGTCCGAGGCGGCCATCGGTCAGCGAATCACGCGCGCCAAGAACAAGGTTCGGCACGCCAACATCCCGCTGCGGGTGCCACCGGCGGAGCTGCTGCCCGAGCGCACTCCGCACGTGTTCGGTTGCGTCTATTCGGTGTTCACCGAGGGCTACTGGTCGACAGCCGGCCCGTCGGCCATCCGCGACGACCTGTGCGACGAAGGGATCCGGCTGGGCGCCGAGCTGTGCGCGCTGCTGCCCGACGAGCCCGAGGCGCACGCCCTGTCCGCCCTGATGCTGCTGCACGATTCGCGGCGCGCGACCCGGGTGGACGACAGCGGGATGCTGGTGCCGCTTGAGGACCAGGACCGGCGCCGCTGGGACCGGCAGCGCATTTCACGCGGGCTCGAGCGGTTGCGTCGCGCCCGGGGCTCGACGGGGGCCTATCTGCCCCAGGCCGTGATCGCGGCGGTGCATGCCACGGCACCGTCCTGGGAGCGGACCGACTGGGTGACCATCTGCGCCGCCTACGACCGGCTGTCCGGATTGACCGGCTCGCCGGTGGTGGCCGCCAACCGCGCACTGGCGATCGGATTCCGCGATGGTCCCGACGCCGGACTGGCCGCCCTGGACAAGGTGGCACACGATCCGCGGCTGGCCCGGTCCAATCTCGTCGCGACGGTGCGCGCCGACCTGCTGCGGCGCGCGGGCAGACCCGCCGATGCGCTGCGGTGGTATCGAGAGGCGTTGGAGTCCAACGGATCCGAGCCCGGCCGCGCGTTTCTGCGGCGGCGCATCGTCGAGTGCGGGGGTTAGGACTCCGAGAAGTTGCGGGTGACGGCCGGGTCGACCGGGATGCCCGGTCCGGTCGTCGTCGAGACCACGATCTTCTTCAGGTAGCGGCCCTTGGAGGCTGACGGCTTGAGCCGCAGCACCTCATCCAGTGCGGCGCCGTAGTTCTCGGCCAGGGCCTTCTCGTCGAACGAGGCCTTGCCGATCACGAAGTGCAGGTTGGCCTGCTTGTCCACCCGGAAGTTGATCTTGCCGCCCTTGATGTCGGCGACGGCCTTGGCGACGTCGGGGGTCACGGTGCCGGTCTTGGGGTTCGGCATCAGGCCGCGCGGCCCGAGGATCCGGGCGATGCGACCGACCTTGGCCATCTGGTCCGGCGTGGCGATGGCGGCGTCGAAGTCGAGGAACCCGCCCTGGATCTTCTCGATCAGGTCGTCGCTGCCGACGATGTCGGCGCCGGCCGCCTGGGCCTGCTCGGCCTTGTCGCCGACCGCGAACACCGCGACGCGGGCGGTCTTGCCGGTGCCGTGCGGAAGGTTGACCGTGCCGCGGACCATCTGGTCGGCCTTGCGCGGGTCGACGCCGAGCCGGATCGCCACCTCGACGGTGGAGTCCTGCTTGCTCGACGACGTCTCCTTGGCGAGCTTGGCCGCCTCCAGCGGGGAGTACAGGTTGTCGCGGTCCACCTTTTCGGCGGCGGCGCGGTATGCCTTGCTGTTCTTGCTCACTTGCAAATCCAATCTGGTGTTGGGTCCGTGGTTACTAAGCGGGCCGAAGCTGGCCCTCCCACAGTTAGGGCTATTCGACGGTGATGCCCATCGACCGGGCGGTGCCGGCGATGATCTTGGCGGCTGCGTCGATGTCGTTGGCGTTCAGATCGGCCTTCTTGGTCTCGGCGATCTCCTTGACCTGGTCCCAGCTGACCTTGGCGACCTTGGTCTTGTGCGGCTCGGCCGACCCCTTGCCCACGCCGGCGGCCTTGAGCAGCAGCTTGGCGGCGGGCGGGGTCTTGAGCGCGAAGGTGAAGCTGCGGTCCTCGTAGACCGTGATCTCCACCGGGATGACCTGGCCGCGCTGGTTCTCCGTGGCAGCGTTGTACGCCTTGCAGAACTCCATGATGTTGACACCATGCTGACCGAGCGCGGGCCCGACCGGCGGCGCCGGGTTGGCCTGCCCCGCCTGGATCTGAAGCTTGATCAGCCCGACGACTTTCTTCTTCGGAGCCATGAGATTGTGCTGTTCCTTCCTGGTTTACGCCCGGCGTATGTGCCGGTTAGAGCTTGGAGACCTGGCTGAACGTCAACTCGACCGGGGTTTCGCGGCCGAAGATCGACACCAGCACCTTGAGCTTCTGCTGTTCGCCGTTGACCTCGCTGATGGTGGCCGGCAGCGTCGCGAACGGGCCGTCCATGACCGTCACCGATTCGCCGACCTCGTAGTCGACCTCGATGGCCGGGCGTTCCAGCCCGCCGACCTCGGCGGCGGCGGCCGTGGTGGCCGCACCCTTGGCGGCCTTCTTGGTCGCGCCGCGCGGCAGCAGGAACTTCACCACGTCGTCGAGCGTCAGCGCCGACGGACGCGAGGTCGCCCCGACGAACCCGGTGACGCCCGGGGTGTTGCGCACCGCGGCCCACGAGTCGTCGGTCAGGTCCATGCGCACCAGGATGTAGCCGGGCAGCACCTTGCGATTGACCTGCTTGCGCTGACCATTCTTGATCTCGGTGACCTCTTCGGTGGGCACCTCCACCTGGAAGATGTAGTCACCGACATCGAGGTTCTGCACACGGGTTTCGAGGTTGGCTTTGACCTTGTTCTCGTATCCCGCGTAGGAGTGGATGACATACCAGTCACCGGGTTTGCTGCGCAGCTCCGCCTTGAGCGTGGCGGCCGGGTCGGCCTCTTCGGCCGACTCGTCGGTCGCCTCGGCGGCCTCGGCCGTCTCGTCGGCAGCCTCGGCCGTCTCGTCGGAAGTTGCGTCGGTGACCTCAGCGGCTGCAGAGGTGTCCGTGGCCTGCGCCTGCGCGGCTTCGTCCACGTCGACCGCTTCACCCGCGGACGGGTCACCGTCGAAGGTAGTCACGGTTTGAGTCCTCTCTGTCACTCGCTCAACCGAACACCAACAGCACCAGCTTGGTCAGGCCGAAATCCGCCAGGCCGACCAGCGCCACCATGAAGGCCAGGAAAGCCAGCACAACGGAGGTGTAAGTGAGCATCTGCTTGCGGTTGGGCCAGATGACCTTCCGCATCTCTGCAACGACCTGCTTGAGGTAGTTGTAGACGAACACGAAGGGGTTGACCCGATGGTCGCCGACCCTGGTCTTTGCGGCCTTCCTGGCTTTGGCGCCCTTCTTGGTCTTCTCCGACGTGGCGGCCTCGACGTCGTCCGCCGACTCGGCGTCTTCGCCGGCCTCGGCAGCCCGCTGCCGGGAACGCTTGCCCGTGGGGCGCTGTGGCCGCGTCACCACCGCCGTCCGACCGCCGCTCGCGCGGCCGTCCTCTTTGTCAGTGCCGTCGCTTGCGGCGTCGTTGGCAACGTCGCCTTCGTCGCTCACCGCATGCTCCTTATGTTTGCTCGTACCCTCAAGAGCCGTCCCATCTGTGGCGGCACATACTTCCAGTGTCCACCATGGCACATCCCTCATCGTCCGCTTTCTCCGCAGGCCGTCCCGGCCTGCATCGTCGGCGGACGTTCGTCTTCAGCAGGGGCGACAGGACTTGAACCTGCAACCTGCGGTTTTGGAGACCGCTGCTCTGCCAGTTGAGCTACGCCCCTTCGCGGTTGGCAGGCCAACCTGCGCTTACCTACCGGGGCCTACATGACACGCGCGCCCTCCGATTGCTCGACTCACGGAAAGCGCGCTAATGCTGGGAAAACCCCGACGACCGAGTGTACTTGATCGCCCCTAAGCACGGGAAATCCAATACTGATCACGCCGTTCTGACGACCTGGCCGGACTCTGGGTCCCAGCGCAGGTTCGCGGAGTTGTCGGCGTACTGGCCCATCAGCGTGGTGTAGCCCTCCATGACCACCTCACCGTGCTCGTTGGTGCAGATGTTCTTGGTGACGACGATGTCGGCGCCGAAGCGCTCGTCCACCGACTGGACGTCCATGCGGGCCCACAGCTTGTCGCCGGCCTTGATCGGCTTGGAGAACACGAACCGCTGGTCGACCTGGACGATCACCAGCGTTTCCATGCCGATGTCGACGTGCCGGAAGAAGTCCAGCTGGACCAGCTTGGCGAAGATGGTCCCGTAGGTCAGCGGCGCGACGATCGCGTCGTGGCCGAGTTCGGCGGCGGCGTCTTCCTCGTAGTGGGCCGGGTGGCGGTTTTTGATGGCAAGCGCGAACTGGCGCAGTTGTTCCCGCCCCACAACGAAGTAGTCGGGGTAGCGCCAGATCATTCCCCTGATGTCTGTTTTGAGCGCCATCGGCTATGCGAGTACTGCGGACGCGATGGCCCTGCCGAAGATCTTCTTGCCGCCGGTGGTGGCCGTGAGCGCGATGGTCACGGACTTGGTCTCGGGATCGGCGGACTTGACCCGGCCGTTGAAGACCAGTTCGGCGCCTTTCCCGTCGTTGGGTACCGGCACCACGGCGGTGAACCGCACGTTGTACTCGGTCACGGCACCCGGGTCGCCGATCCACGCGGTGACATAGCCGCCGCCGATGCCCATGGTCAGCATGCCGTGCGCGATCGCGGTGTCCAGGCCGACGACCTTGGCCATCTCGTCGTCCCAGTGGATGGGATTCAAGTCGCCAGAGACGCCCGCGTAATTCACCAGATCCTGTCGGGTCAGCGGGTAGATCTTCTCCGGAAGTAGGTCACCCACCTGCACGGAGCTGAACTCACGCAGTGGCATCAGTAAATCCCTCTTCTCCATCCTCGCCCGCACGGCCCGCCAGGGTCGTGTAGGTCTCTTGCACGACGTCACCGGCGTCGTTGGTGATGACATTCTTGGTGACGATGATCTGGGTGCCGTGCGACACGCGCATCGAGTCCACATAGACGTCGCAGTACAGCTTGTCCCCGGCCTTGAGCGGGGCGAAGTACTTCAGCACCTGGTCGACCTGGACGATCTGCGCGTCCTGGACGGCGACGTTGGCGTATTTGAAGAAGGCCGTCTGTGCCTGGTAACCGAACACGCAGACAAACGTCAACGGGGCGAGCAGCCCCTTGTAGCCGAGTTCGGCCGCCGCCTCTTCCTCGAAGAACGAGCCGTCGTCGTTCTGCACGGCCGTCGCGTATTCGCGGATCTTCTCCCGCTCCACCTCGTAGTGATCGGGGTAGCGGTAGTGCATCCCGACGATGCTTTCGGTTAACGGCACGGTTCTTAAACTACCTAGTCAATCGGAGTAAACGCCCCGCGGGTGACCGCTAGCGTGTCTCCCGATGCGCCTGGTGCTTACCGCAGTTGGGGCAGAACTTCTTCAGCTCCAGTCGGTCCGGATCGTTCCGGCGGTTTTTCTTGGTGATGTAGTTGCGGTGCTTGCACACCTCGCATGCCAAGGTGATCTTCGGCCGTACGTCGGTACTGGACGCCATGACGGTTCTCTCTCGATTCCTTCAAAAAAACTGTGCTGTTGTGTTGTAGCGATGGCCGGACTCGAACCGGCGACCTAACGATTATGAGTCGTTCGCTCTAACCGACTGAGCTACATCGCCTCTGGCCACCCCTTTTCGGGTCGGGGCCGCCACGCCTGCTCGGCGTCCGCCGAGCCCCCTAACGGAATCGAACCGTTGACCTTTTCCTTACCATGGAAACGCTCTACCGACTGAGCTAAGGGGGCCGTTCACCCGCAGCGATATCCTCCGCGCGGGCCTAAAAGAGGGTACAGCCTGGCTCGCAGCGGAACCAAACCACGGGTATCAGGGAGCTCCACCGCCGTTGCGGCGAGGTTGCCAGGCACCGAGATCACTGAATTCGTCGTAGGCGTCGTCCTGTTCGACGGGATCGCCCTCGTTGAGCAGGGTCCGTAACGCGAGGTTGACGGCCTCGCGCGCATCGAGGAGATGGAAGCGCCGGATCGCCTCATCGACCAGATCGACGTCCAGCTCGATTTCGACCTTCTTCTTCATGCGCCAACAGTACCCACCCGGTTCCGGCCGAACCGGGCCCGAAACGGCGGTGTCGCGCAGGGACCTAGTCTGGTCACGTGCCCGAGGACCGGCTGTACTTTCGTCAATTGCTCTCCGGCCGCGACTTCGCCGCCGGCGACATGATCGCGACGCAGATGCGCAACTTCGCCTACCTGATCGGCGACCGGCAAACCGGTGACTGCGTGGTCGTCGACCCGGCCTACGCCGCAGGCGATCTGCTCGACGCGCTCGAGGCCGACGGCATGCACCTGTCCGGCGTGCTGGTGACCCACCACCATCCCGACCACGTGGGTGGATCGATGATGGGGTTCGCGCTGGCCGGCCTGGCCGAACTGCTGGAGCGGACACCGGTGCCGGTGCACGTCAACACCCATGAGGCGCTGTGGGTTTCGCGAGTCACCGGGATAGGCCTGGGCGATCTGACCTCCCACGAGAATCATGACAAGGTCAGCATCGGCGACATCGAGATCGAGTTGCTGCACACCCCGGGCCACACGCCGGGCAGCCAGTGCTTTCTGCTCGACGGGCGGCTCGTCGCCGGTGACACGCTGTTCTTGGAGGGCTGCGGGCGCACCGATTTCCCCGGCGGGGACTCCGACGAGATGTACCGCAGCCTGCAGCGGCTCGCGACCCTGCCCGGTGACCCGACGGTTTTTCCGGGCCACTGGTATTCGGCGGAGCCCAGCGCCTCGCTCTCGGAGGTCAAGCGTTCCAACTACGTGTACCGGGCCTCGGACCTTGATCAATGGCGAATGCTGATGGGCGGCTGAGCCCCCCGGGGATCGCTCGGTCACGGCCATCCGGCAACCGCCCCTGTGATATAAGCGGAGGGTGGATTCCATGGGTTGGATCCAGGACAGCTGGCATGATGTCACGCACGTCGGGTCCAGCACCTGGATAGCGTGGGCAGCGTGGGCGGCAATCGTCCTGGCGATCGTCACGCTGATCTTCACCAACAGCCAGATCAACCGGAATCGCCGCGCGGCGGCCGAGCAGACGCGCCCCCAGGTCGCGATGTTCATGGAGCCTCATTCGGCCGACTGGCACGTGATCGAACTCGTCGTCCGGAACTTCGGCCGCACCGCGGCCTACGACATCGGGTTCTCCTTCGAAAATCCGCCCACGGTGGCCGAATACGAGAATGCCACCGACGGCTACGCCGACGTCATCGAATTGCGGCTCCCCCGCGAGCTGCCGGTGCTGGCGCCCGGCCAGGAGTGGCGCATGGTGTGGGATTCCGCGCTCGACCGCGCCGAGATCGGCAGCGGCATCGAATCCCGCTTCACCGGCACCCTGACCTACTACGACCGGCCCGATCATTCGGGGGGCCGGCGGTTCTGGGAGCGGGAGCGTTCGCCGCTGCACACCGACGTCGTGCTGGACTGGGACGCCCTGCCGCCCGTCCAGCGCATCGAGTTGATGACCACCCATGACCTGGCGAAGCGGGAGAAGGAGAAACTGGAGCTGCTGCGCGGCCTGCTGACCTATTTCCACTACGCCAGCAAGGAAACCCGCCCCGAGGTGTTCCGCAGCGAGATCGAACGGATCAACGCCGCGGTCCGGGAAACTCAGGACAGATGGCGCACCCGCCAACTCGACGAACCCACCGATGTGAGCCTGCGCTGGAGTAACGCCGAAGACGACCTGGGCAAACACCACAGCCAGCCCGCCTGACGGCAAGGAGCAACCGATGAGCGCCCCGGTCCACTACAGCATCAAGGACTCCATCGCCGTCATCAAGATGGACGACGGCAAGGTCAATGCGCTGGGCCCCACCATGCAGCAGGCCCTGAACGACGCGATCGACACGGCCGAGGCGGACAACGCCGGGGCGCTGGTGATCACCGGCAACGATCGGGTGTTCAGCGGGGGCTTCGACCTGAAGATCCTGACCTCCGGCGAGGTGCAGCCCGCGATCGACATGCTCCGCGGCGGGTTCGAGCTGGCGTATCGCCTGTTGTCCTTTCCCAAGCCGGTGGTGATGGCGTGCACCGGCCATGCCATCGCGATGGGGGCGTTCCTGTTGTCGGCGGGCGATCATCGGGTGGCCGCGCATGCCTACAACATCCAGGCCAACGAGGTCGCGATCGGCATGGTGATCCCGTATGCCGCGTTAGAGATCATGAAGCTGCGGTTGACGCCGTCGGCCTACCAGCAGGCCAGCGGGCTGGCCAAGACCTTCTTCGGTGAAACCGCGCTCGCCGCAGGCTTTATCGACGAGATCGTGCTGCCGGAGGTGGTGGTCGACCGCGCCGTAGAGGCCGCGCGGGAATTCGCCGGCCTGCACCAGCGCGCGCATGCCGCCACCAAGTTGCGCACCCGCGCCGACGGCCTGGCGGCCATCCGCGCCGGCATCGACGGGATCGAAGCCGAATTCGGGGTGTGAGCCACCCAGGGTGTCCGCGCGAGCGGGTTTCGCCGACCGCTGCCGGGGAAGTCACCGGAATGGCCATAGATCGCATCGCGAACCCCTGGGGAACCCGGACTCCCTATGAACCCGGCACGCGGTGGCCGGAACGAGTTGATACCTACCTGGTCGACGGGGTCACCGCCGAGTCGGTGGACCGTTGGGTGCAATCGGCTGCGGTGTTGCATTCCAACGGCGACGGTCTGGACATCGCCGTCAAGGACGGGCGGATCGTGGGGGTGCGCGGACGGGCCGTCGACCGGGTCAACCACGGGCGGCTTGATCCGAAGGATCTCTTCGGCTGGCAGGCCAACGCCTCGGCCGACCGGCTCACCACACCGATGGTCAGGATCCGCGGCGAGCTGAAGCCGTGCGACTGGGACACCGCGATGCAGCGGGTCGTGGACCACACCAAGGACTTACTCGACAGCTACGGCCCCAGCTCGATCGGCTTCTACACTTCCGGGCAGTTGTTCGCCGAGGCGTACTACACCCAGGGAGCCATCGCGCACGGGGCGATCGGCACGAATCACCTCGACGGGAACACCCGGCTGTGCACCGCGACGGCGGCCGAGGCGCTCAAGGAATCGTTCGGCAGCGATGGGCAACCGGGGTCCTACACCGACGTCGACCATGCCGACGTCATTGCGTTGTACGGGCACAACGTCGCCGAGACGCAGACCGTACTGTGGGCCCGGATGCTGGACCGACTGGCCGGCAACTCGCCGCCGGCGATCATCTGCGTCGACCCCCGGCTCACGCCGGTGGCCCGGCACGCCACCATCCACCTGGCGCCGCTGCCGGGCACCAACGTGGCGTTGATGAACGGCCTGCTGCACGAGATCATCGGACACGGCTGGATCGACCATGACTACATCGACACGCACACAGTCGGTTTCGACGAACTGCGCGGTCGGGTCGAAGAGTTCCCGCCTGAGCGCGTGGCCGAGATCTGCGGTGTGGCGGCCGACGACATCCGGCACGCGGCACGAGTGCTCGGCACGGCCAAGCGGTTGATGTCCACCGTGCTGCAAGGCTTCTATCAGTCCCACCAGGCCACCGCGGCGGCCGTGCAGGTCAACAACATTCACCTGGTACGCGGCATGCTGGGCAAGCCGGGCTGCGGGGTGCTGCAGATGAACGGGCAGCCGACCGCGCAGAACACCCGCGAGTGCGGCGCCGACGGGGACATGGCCGGCTTCCGCAACTGGTCCAACGATTCCCACGTCGCCGAGTTGGCGAAATTGTGGAACCTGGAGCCCCTGCAGATTCCGCACTACGGCCCGCCCACGCACGCCATGCAGATGTTCCGCTTCGCCGAGGAGGGGACCCTGCGGATGCTGTGGGTCACCGCCACCAATCCCGCGGTGTCGCTGCCGGAGCTGCCGCGGATCCGCGACATCCTGTCGCAACAACGGCTGTTCCTCATCGTGCAGGACATCTTCATGACCGAGACCGCCGCGCTGGCCGACGTGGTGTTACCCGCCGCGGCATGGGCAGAGAAAACCGGAACGTTCACCAACGCCGACCGCACCGTGCACCTGTCCGAAAAGGCCGTGGAGCCACCGGGTTCCGCGCGTCCGGATCTCGAAATCTTCCTGGACTACGCGCGCCGGATGGACTTCCGCGACAAGGACGGCCGGCCGTTTCCGCCCTGGACGGATCCGGAGTCGGCGTTCGAGGCCTGGAAGCAATGCACCGCGGGCCGGCCGTGCGACTACACGGGCCTGAGCTATGACAAGCTGCGCGGCGGCAGCGGCATTCAATGGCCGTGCAACACAGAGCATCCCGATGGCACCGAACGGCTCTATGCCGACGCGAAATTCTCGGCGGCACCGGACTACTGCGAGTCGTACGGCAAAGACCTGATCACCGGCGCCCCATTGCAGCCCGACGAGTACCGCTCGATGAACCCCTCCGGCAAGGCCGTCCTCAAGGCGGCCCAATACGTGCCCCCGCACGAGCGGACCCGCCCCGAGTTCCCGTTCGCGCTGACCACCGGCCGCACCGTCTACCATTTCCATACCCGCACCAAAACCGCTCGGGCACCGCAACTTCAACGGGCCGCCCCCGACGTGTGGGTAGAGGTGTCCGAACGCGACGCGCGCCGCTCGGGCATCGAGGAGGGCGATCTCGTCGAGGTGAGCACGCCGCGCGGCTGCGTCATCGGCGCCGCACGCATCTCCGGCATCCGCGACGGCGTGCTGTTCGTGCCCTTCCATTACGGCTACTGGGACACCGGCAGCGGGACTCATCATCGGGCCGGCAACGAAATGACGCTCACCGATTGGGATCCGGCGTCCAAGCAGCCGACCTACAAGACGGCCGCCGCGCGACTGCGCAAGGTTCGGGCGGGGCAGCCCGGCCGAAACGGCGCCGGATACGCGCCGACCACCGCGGCGTCCGCTCCGGTCAACGGGTCGGTGCCCGCGACAGAGGGCGGCGCGTTGGCCGCCGTGACCGAAGTCGTCTCGACGGGGGGCCGGCCATGAAGCTGAAGTTGGCGATCCGCGAGCTGCACCGCTCCGAACGCAAGCTGGCGCACCAGTTCAACGTGGTGGCCGCGCGCCACCACAGCGACCAGGACATCTATCACCTCGCCCGCGATATGGCCCGCTGGTCGCAGGAGCACGTCGGCGAGCTTGCGCGGCACGGCCGCCCCTATGGTCTGCGCCTGTCCGCCGACCCGCACACCGGCGTGATCACCGGTGTTATGCAGTCGCGGATGAGCGGGCTGCTGCGGCGCCGGCCCGAACCCGCCCTGGCGCTGCTCGCCGACCTGCGCCGGCTGCACCAGCTGTCGGCGGGCGTCTCGCTGGATTGGGAGCTGCTGGCCCAGGGCGCGCAGGCCGCCAAGGATTCCGAACTGCTGAGCCTGACGTCGCGCTGTCACCCCGAGACGTTGCGCCAGATGCGCTGGGCCAACGCGATGCTCAAAGAGCTTTCCCCGCAAGTCTTGATGAACTGAAACGGCGAACGCGGTGGCCGCCGCCGGCCGCCACCGCGTTCCCGTCGCCTCCTCGAACGCCAGTCTGGCACGCGCGCGCCGTGCCGTCACGCCACTCGGGCGGCCTCGTGTCAGTCCTGCGCCTCGACCCATTGATACGGGAGAAACTTCCCGTCGAACGTCACCACGACCCGGTCGCCGGACGGGTGCGGCTTGCACTGCACGTCGACGCTGAAGTTGATGGCGCTCATGATCCCGTCGCCGAACTGTTCGGCGATCACCTCCTTGAGGGCGCCGCCGTACACCTGCAGGGCTTCGTAGAAGCGGTAGATGGTGGGGTCGGTGGGGACCGCGGTGGGCAGGCCGCCACGCATCGGGGCGGCGGCCAGCACCGGCACCACCGAGTCGTCCAGCTTCAACCTCTCCGCCAGAACCTTGGCCTGCTCCACCGGAATCGGGTGCTGGCCGAGCAACGCGGCCGTGGTCCACATCAGCGGCCTGTCGATCGCGTCGGCCAGCTGTTGCCACGTCAGGCCCTCGCGCAGCCGGGCGATGACGACCTGTTCGGTGATTTCGGTTCTGTTCATGGCCCAAGCATGCCCGCCGGATCTCACTGCGGCTTGGTCGCGGTGACCAAGCGCGTGGAGAACCAGGGTCCGCCGTACCACATCCGCCAGCCGAGGTTGCGCCTGCGCACGTCGCGCCAGCCGAGTTCACCCAGCCGGGCGGCGTGTTGACGCGTCTCCCACAGGTCGGCGATGGCGAGCCGGCCCCCCGGCCGCAGCACGCGCACGGCTTCGTCGAGCGCCCGGCGCCGGCCGGCGTGACCTGGAATGTTGTGGATGGCCAGGTTGCTCACGATCACGTCGACGCTCTCGTCGGGAAGCGGCAGCGCGGTCATGTCGGCGGTGTGCAACTCGATGCGGTCGGCGACGCCTTCGGCCACCGCGTTGGCCAGCGTGGCCTGCTCGGAGTTGTCGGTCTGGTCGGCCTGCCACAGGTCGACGCCGATCGCGCGGCCCCGCGGCAACCGCTTGGCCGCCGCCAGCAGTACCGCGCCGCGCCCGCAGCCGAGGTCGAGCACCGTTTCGTCGCCCGCGAGCCGCAGGTCGCGCAGAACCCGTTGCCAGACAACGAATTTCCCCGCCCGGGTGGCGTACATGTACAGGACCACCGCCCCCACGATCCCCGCGGAGAACACCGCGGCCAACGCGGCCTGCAGCCGCTTGCCGCGCCCCCAGCTGATACCCGCGAACACGGCCAGGGCGGCGGCTTGAGCGCCGATGCCTATCGCCTGCGCGCGTGCCGAGACGATGTGAAAGGAACCGTCGACCCCGTAATCGCCCTGGTGGTCATGCACGCCCATCACCTTACGACTCGACAAGCCGCCGAAGGTTTTTCGCGGTGGCGATCACCAACGGCCGTGGTGCACGACCTCGGCGAACGGTCGCCGGTTCGGCTTGCGGATCGGGGTGAGCGGGCGATCGGCGGGATAGCCGACGCCCAGCAGGAAGGCCACCAGGTATTCGTCGGGCACGCCGAGGATCGCGCGCGCCTTGTCCTGGTCCCCAACCGACGAGTGGCCGGTCCCGATGCCCAGGTCCGTGGCGGCGATCATCATCGCCATGGTGGCCTGCCCGACGTCGTAGTTGTCGGTGACGACCCGCCGCTCGTCGGGCGGCACCGGGACCACGATGGCGATCGCGGCCGCGGCCCCGGCGATGTGGCCCGCACCCCGCCAGACCGTCGACAGCTCGGCCAGCTGGTCGCGGTCGGTGACGATGACGAAGTCCCACGGCTGACGGTTCTTGGCCGAAGGCGCGCGCCAGCCGGCTTCGGCGATGCGGTCCAGGTCCTCGGCCGGTACCGGCTTCGGTTGGTACTCCCGCACGTTGCGACGTGCGCAGAGCGCGTCCCAAGCTTCCATCTGGCTCCCTCCAGCGACTGTTTTCCCGGATAAACCGGCGTAGGATCGGGTGAATTCCCAGGCAGGGATTGCGCGTTCGCCCGTAGTCTAGCTCCGGTAAGTGTGAGTCGACGGGTGCCAACGCAGCCAAACACCTTGGGCCACAGTTAAACAGGATATTTCCGCGAGGGCGGCCACATCGCGGTGGCCATGCGACGCCGAATCAACCCAGTTTGCCCGGACTGCGGCTCGGGTCTGATCGCCACACTTCCGGGAAGCCGTGGTGAACCAATCGAGCAGCCCTCTCGTGAACAACCGAATGGCCCCGAGTCAGAAAGGCGGGTATCCGCCGTGGCAGAGCACCTGACGCCGCACTTCGAAGAGGTCCAGGCCCACTACGACCTGTCCGACGACTTCTTCCGGTTGTTCCTCGACCCCACCATGACCTACAGCTGCGCATATTGGGATCGCAACCGGGACATCTCGCTGGAAGAGGCGCAGTTGCGCAAGATGGATCTCTCGCTGGGCAAGCTGGGTTTGCGGCCGGGCATGACCCTGCTGGACATCGGGTGCGGCTGGGGTGGCACCATGCGCCGCGCGATCGAAAACTACGACGTCAACGTCATCGGTCTGACCCTGTCCGAGCACCAGGCGGCGCACGTGCAGAAGCTCTTCGACGCGATGGACACCGAACGCAGCAGGCGGGTGCTGCTGCACGGCTGGGAAGAATTCGACGAGCAAGCGGACCGGATCGTCTCCATCGGCGCGTTCGAGCATTTCGGCTACGACCGCTACGACGACTTCTTCGCAATGGCCTACCGCACCCTGCCCGAGGACGGGGTGATGCTGCTGCACACCATCACCATGCTGACCCCGCAGCAGATCGTCGAGCGCGACCTGCCGATGACCGACGAACAGACGAGTTTCAACGAGTTCATCGCGACCGAAATCTTCCCGGGCGGCCAGTTGCCCGCCATCGAGATCGTGGAGTTCCACGCGTCGAAGATGGGGTTCAACCTCAAGCGCAGGCAGTCGCTGCAACTGCACTACGCCCGGACCCTCGACCGCTGGGCAGAGGCCTTGCGGGCTCGCCACAGTGAGGCCGTCGAGATCCAGTCCGAAGAGGTCTACCAGCGGTACATGCGGTATCTGACTGGCTGCGCCAACGCATTCCGGGTCGGATACATCGACGTCAACCAGTTCACGCTGGCCAAATAACACCGCGCCCGCCCGCCGGGTGACACACTCCGGGCCGTAAGCGCCCACCCGCGTCGGTGTTCGGGTTTATCGTGACAGCGCAATGCCGCTTCATCTGCACCGTGCCGAGCGCACCGATCTGTTGGCCGACGGTCTCGGCGCTCTGCTCGCCGACCCGCTGGCCGACCCGTTCGCCACCGAGCTCGTCGTGGTCCCGGCGCGCGGCGTGGAACGCTGGCTCAGCCAGCGGCTGTCGCACGTGCTCGGTGCGAGCGGCGGTGACGGGGTCTGCGCCGGGGTGGCGTTTCGCAGCCCGGGCTCGCTGATCGCCGAGATCACCGGCACCGCCGAAAACGACCCGTGGTCACCGGACGCCATGGTCTGGCCGCTGCTCGAGGCGATCGACTGCTCGCTGGACGAGCCGTGGTGCCGCGCGCTGGCCATGCACGTGGGCCACTTCCACACCGGCGCGGAGGCCGAGCTGCGCCAGGGCCGCCGATACGAGGTGGCGCGCCGGCTGGCCGGCCTGTTCGTCTCCTACGCGCGGCAGCGCCCGCAGCTGCTCGTCGACTGGGGCAACGGCGACCCCGGCGATCTCGACGAGGACCTGCGCTGGCAGCCCGAGCTGTGGCGGGCGCTGGTCGCGCGGGTCGACGCCGACCCGCCGCATGTCCGCCACGCCAAGACCGTCGCGCGGCTGCAGGAGGCGCCCAGCGAGCTGCCGCCCCGGCTGTCGCTGTTCGGGCACACCCGGTTGACCCGCACCGACATCGAGCTGCTGGAGGCGGTGGCCACGCACCACGACCTGCATCTGTGGCTACCGCACCCGAGCGATCAGCTGTGGCGCGCGCTGGCCGGCACCCGCGGCGCGATCCCCCGGCGCGAGGACGTCAGCCATCGCGCGGTATCGCATCCGCTGCTCGCCACGCTGGGGCGAGACCTGCGCGAACTGCAACGCGGCCTGCCTGCGGATCCGGCGACCGACGACTATCTGGCGGGTGCCGCTCGCCCGGACACGCTGCTCGGCTGGCTGCAGTCCGACATCGCCGCCAATGCCGTTCGCGCACTCGGCCGCACGATGGCGGCCGGCGATCGGTCGGTGCAGATTCACAACTGCCACGGCCCGGCCCGCCAGGTCGACGTGCTGCGCGAGGTGCTGCTCGGGCTGTTGTCCGACGACCCGACGCTCGAGCCGCGCGACATCCTGGTGATGTGCCCGGACATCGAGACCTACGCGCCGTTGATCATGGCCGACTTCGGCCTGGGCGACGTGGTGCACGGCGCCCATCCCGCCCATCAGCTGCGAGTACGGCTGGCGGACCGCTCGCCGATCCAGACCAACCCGCTGCTGGGGGTGGCGGCGCAACTGCTGGCCCTGGCGGCCGGCCGGGTGACGGCCAGCGAGGTGCTCAACCTGGCCCAGGCCCCGCCGGTGCGCGCCCGGTTCGGATTCACCGACGACGACCTTGAGGCCATCACCCGCTGGGTCCGGCAGGCGAACATCCGGTGGGGGCTGGATCAGCAGCATCGGCGGCCCTACCACGTCGACTTCGTGCACAACACATGGCGTTTCGGCATCGACCGGATACTGGCCGGCGTCGCGATGTCCGACGATTCGAACGCGTGGATAGACGCGACGCTGCCGCTCGATGACGTCAGCAGCAACCGCGTCCAATTGGCCGGCCAGTTCGCCGAATTCGTCGCTCGGCTGCAGCACACCCTCGACTCGCTCACCGGGACCAGACCGCTGACCGAATGGCTGGCCGCCCTCACCGAGGGTATCGCCCTGCTGACGCGGGTCCGCGACGCGGACGAATGGCAGACCGGTCAGGTGCAGCGTGAGTTCGCGCAGACGCTGGGTCAGGCCGGGCCCCGGGGCGACATCGCGTTGCGGCTGCCCGACGTTCGCGCGCTGCTCAGCCAGCGCCTCGCCGGCCGCCCGACGCGGGCCAATTTCCGCACCGGCACCCTGACGGTGTGCACCATGGTGCCGATGCGCTCGGTGCCGCACCGGGTGGTGTGCCTGGTCGGGCTGGACGACGGGCTGTTTCCGCGGCTCGGCATCGTCGACGGCGACGACGCGCTGGCCCGGCGCCCGATGACCGGGGAACGCGACATCCGTTCCGAGGACCGGCAATTGCTGCTCGACGCGATCGGCGCGGCCACCGAGAAGCTGGTGATCACCTACACCGGCGCCAACGAGTATTCGGGCCAGCCGCGCCCGCCGGCGGTGCCGCTGGCCGAACTGCTGGACACCCTCGACGTCACCACCATGACCAAGGTGCGCGACCGCATCGTCGTCGAACATCCGTTGCAGCCGTTCGACATTCGCAACGTCATCCCAGGCGGCCTCGTCCCGGACGTGCCGTTCAGTTTCGACCCCATGGTGCTGCGCGCGGCGCGCGCGACCACCGGTGACCACGGCGAACAGCCGAAATTCATCTCGGCACCGCTACCGCCACCGCCGGCCGGCGACGTCATCCTCGCCGACCTGGTCGGCTTCTTCAAAGACCCGGTGAAGGGCTTCTTCCGCGCACTGGAATTCACGCTGCCATACGACGTCGACGGCGTGCAGGACGCCATGCCCGTCGACATCGACGGCCTCGAGGAGTGGACCGTCGGCGACCGGATGCTGGGCGACATCCTGCGCGGGATGACTCCCGACGACGCGCGGCAGGCCGAGTGGCGGCGCGGCACGCTGCCGCCGGGTCAGCTGGGCTGGCGCAAGGTCACCGAAATCCGCGACCAGGCCGCCCTGCTGGCGAGCGAGGCGCTTCGTCATATGCACGGCGCGTCCGCCTATGACGTCGACATCGACCTCGGTGGCGGGCGACGCCTCACCGGCACGGTGTCGCCGGTGTATGACGACCGCCTGGTGTCGGTGACGTATTCGCGGCTGGACGGCAAGCATCTGCTCGAATCGTGGATCCCGTTGCTGACGTTGGTCGCTCACCAGCCCGGCCGCGACTGGGCCGCGGTGTGCATCGGCCGCATGCGCCGGGGCGCCAGCACCCGGACCGAGGGCCTGGGTCCGCCGCGCGACGGTGAGCAGGCCATCGAGGTGCTGCGCGAGCTGGTGGCGATCTACGACGCCGGACGGCGTGAGCCGATTCCGTTGCCCATCAAGACGTCCTACGCCTGGGCCGCCGCCCGCTATGAGGGCGAGGACCCGGTGGCCGAGGCGCGATACCGATGGAAATCCAGCGACCGCTTCCCGGGCGAGGACCAGGCCCCGGCGCACGCGCGGGCGTGGGGCAAGGGCGCGCCGCTGGACGAGCTGATGCAGCCCGTGCGGCCGGGCGAGGAGTGCGACGGCGAGGACAACCGGCTCGGCGCCTACGCCGCACGGGTCTGGCTGCCGATGCTGCGCGCCGAGCGGAAGCCGGTCTGATGGAGCGCTTCGATCTGTTGGGTGCGCTGCCGGCCGAGCGCTCCACCACCGTGCTCGAGGCCAGCGCGGGAACCGGCAAGACCTTCGCGTTGGCCGGGCTGGTCACGCGGTACATCGCCGACGGAGCCGCGACGCTGGACCAGATGCTGCTCAACACGTTCGGCCGGGCCGCCAGCCAGGAGCTGCGCGAACGCGTCCGCTCCCAAATCGTCGATGCCGTAAAGGCTTTCGCGGATCCGTCGACGGTCGGCGACAACCAGGTGGTGGCCTACCTGCTGGACGGCACCGGCGAACAGCGCGAGGCGCGCCAACGGCGCCTTCGCGACGCGCTGGCCGGCTTCGATGCGGCGACGATCGCCACCACCCACCAGTTCTGCCAGCTGGTGCTGCGCTCGCTCGGCGTCGCCGGGGACACCGCGGCCGGCGTGACCCTACTCGACAGCCTCGACGACCTGGTCACCGAGATCGTCGATGATCTGTACCTGGCCCACTTCGGTCAGGAGCGCGACGATCCGGCGCTGCACTACCGCGAAGCGCTGCGGCTCGCCCGCGAGGTCGTCAAAAATCCGTCGACCCAGTTGTGCCCGCTCGATCCGGATCCCGATTCGCGGGCGGCCGCCAGCGTCGGGTTCGCCAATGATGTTCTGGCCGAACTGGATACGCGCAAGCGCCGGCTCGGGGTACTCGGCTACGACGACCTGTTGGTCCGGCTGGCCGACGCGCTGGCCACCGACGACTCCCCCGCCCGGCTGCGCATGCATCAACGTTGGCCGATCGTGATGGTCGACGAATTCCAGGACACCGACCCGGTGCAATGGCAGGTGATCGACCGCGCCTTCAGTGGGCGCTCCACCGTCATTCTCATCGGCGATCCGAAGCAGGCGATCTACGCGTTCCGCGGCGGCGACATCGTGACCTACCTGCGGGCGGCCGAGACGGCGGGTGAGCGCAAGACGCTGGACACCAACTGGCGCAGCGACTCCGCGCTGCTGCAGCGGCTGCAGGTGGTGCTGCGCGGCGCCCAACTCGGTGACCCGGCGATCGTGGTCAACGACGTTGACGCGCATCACCGCGGTCATCGCCTCGTCGGTGCGCCGCGCAACGACCCGTTCCGGTTGCGCGTGGTCGCGCGGAAGACGTTGGGGCGCCGCGGCGTTCAGAACCTGCCGATCGACCAGGTGCGCGAGCACATCGGCGCCGATCTCGCGTCGGACATCCGCGCGCTGCTGGCCAGCGGTGCCACGTTCGCCGGCAGACCTCTGCAGGCCCGGGATATCACCGTGATCGTGGAGAAGCATCGTGACGCGCACGCGTGCTTCAAGGCGCTCTGCGCGGCGGGGGTGCCCGCGGTCTACACCGGCAACTCGGACGTGTTCACCTCCGAGGCCGCCGAGGACTGGTTGTGCCTGCTGGAGGCCTTCGATCAGCCGCACCGGCCCGGAATGGTGCGCGCGGCCGCGGCGACGATGTTCTTCGGCGAGACCGCCGAAACGCTGGCGGCCGGCGGCGACGCGCTCACGGACCGGATCGCGAAAACCTTGCGGGAGTGGGCCGGTCATGCCCGCGAACGCGGCGTGGCGGCCATCTTCGAGGCCGCCCAACTGCTGGGCATGGGCAATCGCGTGCTCGCCTGGCAGGGCGGTGAGCGGCACATGACCGACCTGGCGCACGTCACCCAGCTGTTGCAGGATGTCGCGCACCGCGAGCACTACAGCCTGCCCGCGCTGCGCGATTGGCTGCGCCGGCAGCGTGACGAGCGCAGCGGCGCACCCGAGCGCAACCGCCGGCTGGACAGCGACGCCGCGGCCGTGCAGATCATGACGGTGTTCGTCAGCAAGGGGCTGCAGTACCCGATCGTGTATCTGCCGTTCGCGTTCAACCGCAACACCCAGGACAGCGACGTGGTGTTGTTCCACGACGAGGACGGCACGCGTTGCCTGCACGTCGGCGGCAAGGACAGCCCCGATTTCAAAGCCGTTGAGCGGCTGGGGCGTAAAGAGGACGCCAGCGACGACAGCCGGCTGACCTACGTCGCGCTGACCAGGGCGCAGGCCCAGGTGGTGGCGTGGTGGTCGCCGGCGTATTACGAACCCAATGGCGGGCTGTCGCGGCTGCTGCGCGGCCGCCGGCCCGGCGAGCCGGTGGTGCCGGACCGGTGCGAACCCGCCAAGGTCTCCGACGACGACGCCATGGCCCGGCTGCGCGAGTGGGAGGCGGCCGGCGGGCCGGTCATCGAGGAATCGCTGGTGGCGCCGGCCCCGTCGCTGCCGGCCGAGGCGGTGCCCGGACGCCTGGACAATCGCCACTTCCATCGCGGCATCGACACCGGCTGGCGGCGTACCTCCTACTCAGGTCTGATCCGGGCGGCGCAGACCAGCGGGGTGAGCAGCGAACCCGAAATCGGCGAACTCGACGACGAAGCCGGCGACATTCCGTTGGTGTCCGCGGCATCCGGGCCGGACGTGCCCTCGCCGATGGCGGACCTGCCGGCCGGGGCCACGTTCGGCACACTGGTGCACGCGGTCCTGGAGACCGCCGACCCGTTCGCCCCGGACCTGGCCGCCGAGTTGCAAACGCAGATCCGGGCGCACGCGGCGTGGTGGCCGGTCGCCGCGACCCCCGAGGAGCTGGCCGCGGCGATGGTGCCGATGCACGACACACCGCTGGGCCCGTTGACGGACGGCATGACGCTGCGCCAGATCGGACTGTCAGACCGGTTGCGCGAACTGGGTTTTGAGATCCCCCTGGCCGGCGGTGACCACCGTTCGACGGCGCCCGAGGTTCGGCTGGCGGACCTGGCGCCGCTGTTGCGCGAACACCTGCCTACCGATGACGTGCTGGCATCGTATGCCGACCGGCTCGCCGGGCATGGGCTCGGCGATCAGTCGCTGCGCGGCTACCTCACCGGCTCGATCGACGCCGTGCTGCGCGTCCCCGACGGAGCGGGACACCGCTTCGTGGTGGTCGACTACAAGACCAACCGACTCGGCGACCCGGAACGACCGCTGACCGCCGCCGACTACGACCGGTCACGGATGGCGGAGGCGATGCTGCACTCGGACTATCCGCTGCAGGCGTTGCTGTATTGCGCGGTGCTGCATCGGTTTTTGCGGTGGCGGTTGAGCGACTACGACCCGAGCCGGCACCTCGGTGGCGTGCTCTACCTGTTCCTGCGGGGCATGTGCGGCGCGCAGACCCCGGTGCTCGACGGCCATCCGGCGGGCGTCTTCGGATGGCGGCCGCCCTGGCCGCTGATCGCGGCCCTGTCAGACCTGCTCGACGCCCAGGGGGTGGCCGCGTGACGGTGGAAGTCATGTCCGCGACCGGGCTGCTGCGCACGTTCAGCGATGCCGGTGTGTTCGAGCCCGCCGATGTCCATGTGGCGCAACGACTTACCGCGCTCACCGGCGAAACCGATGAGCGGGTGGCACTGGCGGTCGCCCTGCTGGTGCGCGCGCTGCGCGGCGGTTCGGTCTGCGTCGACCTGCGCGGGGTGCCGGCCCAGGTCGGCGCGGACGACGAGCTGCCCTGGCCCGGTGAAGACGACTGGATGGCGGCGGTGCGGGCCAGCGCCCTGCTTCAGGCGCCACCGGTGCTGCGGCTGCTGGGCGACCTGCTCTACTTCGACCGGTACTGGCTCGAGGAAGAACAGGTCTGCACCGACCTGCTGGCCCTGTCGGCGGCCCCGGTAACCGTCGAATCGTCCAGCTACGAACGGCTTTTCCCGCCCGGCTACGAGGAACAGCGGGCCGCCGCCGAGATCGCCGTGACGCAGGCGCTCACCGTGCTGACCGGCGGGCCCGGCACCGGCAAGACCACCACGGTCGCCCGCCTGCTCGCCCTGCTGGTCGAACAGGCGGAGCGAGCCGGTCTGCCGCGACCGCGGATCGCGCTGGCCGCGCCGACCGGCAAGGCGGCCGCCCGGCTGGCCGAGGCGGTGGCCGCCGGAAGCGAGGAGCTCGCCGCGGTGGACAGGGCGCGCTTGACGGGGCTGTCGGGTACCACGCTGCACCGCCTGCTCGGTCCCCGGCCCGATACATCGGTGCGGTTCAAGCACAATCGCGGCAATCGGCTGCCGCACGACGTCATCGTGGTCGACGAGACGTCGATGGTGTCGTTGACCATGATGGCGCGGCTGGTCGAAGCCGTGCGGCCGGACACCCGGCTGATCCTGGTCGGTGACCCCGACCAGCTGGCCTCGGTGGAAGCCGGCGCGGTGCTGGCCGATCTGGTGGACGGGCTGGCCGCCCGCGACGACGTGCGGGTGGCCGCCCTGCGGACGCCGCACCGATTCGGCACGTCGATCGGCGCCCTGGCCGAGGCGATCCGGGTCGGCGACGCGGATCGCGTCGTGGGGCTGCTGGCGGGCGGCGGTGAACACATCGAGTGGGTGGATTCCGAGCGCCCGGCCGAGCAGCTGCGCGAGGTGCTGGTCGCCCACGCGCTGCGGTTGCGCTCGGCCGCGCTGCTGGGCGCGGTTGCCGAGGCGCTGGCCACGCTGGACGAGCACCGGCTATTGTGTGCGCACCGCGAGGGGCCCTACGGTGCGGCACACTGGAACACGCTGGTGCAGAACTGGATTGGCGAAGCGACGGGCCAGCCGGCCTGGTCGCAGTGGTACGCCGGGCGTCCCCTGCTGGTGACGGCCAACGACTACGGCCTGCGCCTGTACAACGGCGACACCGGCGTGACGGTGGCGGGTGCGGACGGCCTGCGCGCGGTCGTCGCCGGGGCGAGCGGACCGCTGGACTTCGCGACCAGCCGCCTCGGCGAGGTGGAGACGATGCATGCCATGACCATCCACAAGAGTCAGGGCAGCCAGGCGGACGAGGTGACGGTGTTGATACCGCCGGAGGATTCGCGATTGCTGACGCGGGAGTTGTTCTACACGGCGGTGACCCGGGCGAAGACCAAGGTGCGGGTGGTGGGCCCCGAGGGGTCGGTCCGCGCGGCGATCGAACGCCGGGCGGTGCGGGCCACCGGGCTGCGGCAGCGGCTGCGGTCACTCAGGTGACGGGTGAGCCACCCTGCGGCGTAGTGCCGGATTTAGCCTGCGCGGCCATCTGTTTCAGCATGCCGTCGTGGATGATGTCGATCCGTGAGCGCGCCTCGGCGCACACATACGGATCCCGGATCACCGTGAGCTGATTGTCCTGCTTGGATTCTCCGCCGGCGGACCAGTTGGTCGAACCGGTGATGACGTCGACGCCGTCGAGTATCACCATCTTCAGGTGCATGATCGCCGACTTTTCGCTGTGGCCGATGGCGATGCTGTTGCCGATCTTGTGATTGAGCCACGGGACCAGCAGCGCATGCTCCGATTTCCCTGCGGCCTGGGTGGAGTCGAGACTCATTTGCACATAGATGTTTTCGTTGTTCAGCGCCGATTGTAGAACCAAATTCAGCTCTGGATCGTCGTAGCCGTACATCGCGACCACGATGCTTTTATTGGCCGATGTCAACAAGGCTTTGAGCGCCTCGTGCACCTGATCGACCGGACTGTAGAACGTGCGCGTGGTGTCGGGATAGCCGGGTGGGAACGGCGCGGCTTTGTACTGGTCGAGGTCGGTGAGCGAACTGAGTGCCATGACGGTTCTCCTTTACAACGCGGGGGACATCCAGTCCTTCGGGTCGACGCTGAGCTGTTGCTGCTCGGCGGTCAGGCTGGGCAGGTAGCCCGGGTTGTCGCGGCGGCGCGCCAACACGCTCGGGTGAACCAGCGCGTCGGGGCCCATCGGCCGGCGCCGGCGCCCCACGAGAAACCACAATTTGCCGTTGTCGTGGATCGGCGCGTCCACGAAGTCCTCGAGCACGGAGCACTGCTGCTGGTAGGCCGCCCCATCGATCGCCAGTTCACCCACGATTCCGTCCGTGATCCACTTCAACGCGATCGTGGCGAGGCGGTGATCGGAGAACGTTCCGCCAACGTCGGCATGCACGCCAGCGAACCAGCGCTCCTCGAGGCCCTGCGGGTGTCGCTCGACGAGGTATTCCCGGTACGGCCGGCGCCGCTCGTCGATCGAGACGGCGTGGCGGATACGTGCCACGTTGGGCAGCGAACGCGTATACGGCCATCTCAGGGTGCCGAACCGCAGGAAGCCGGCCGCCTTGACGGTGTCCCACAAGCCGAGATATGCCACCGGCACTGCGTAATGCCACACCTGGTTCGGACTGTTTTGGCGCACGGTGGAAAACAGCGGCTCGCCGTCGGTGCGCCAGCAGAACGCGCGGGCGAACTCAGCCCAACGGTCGAACTCGTCTGGGCTGAATTCCCGGTTGATGGCGTACTTCTCGACCGCGTAGGGCAGCAGGTTCTCCGAGCCCGGCCGCATCAGTCCGGGCCGCAGCAGCATGCCGGCCAACGCGCGCGCCGTGTACGCGCCGCGGCTGAACCCAAAGATGTACAACGAATCACCGGGGCGCCAATGCTGCATGACGTACCGATATGCCTGTGCGACATTGTCTTTCAGGCCGATCCCGAACGCCTGCTCGATCAGCAGCGACACCGTGCGACGGACCGCGGAGTGCGCGGCGGCCGGGGCGAGCGTGCCCACTCCAGGGTCGTAATAAGTCAGCTGGGTGGTGGGGTCGTTCTTGTCGAGCAGCTCGAAAAGCTTGGCGACGTTGGTGAGACTCCCGGCTCCGATTTGGTTTGCCGTGCCGTCAAGACAGATGACAATGCGCTTGCCCCGGGGCGATTCAGGGTGCTCGGTCATTGTCGAAGGCCTCTCGCAAGTATTTCAACTCGCTGATATGCGGCACTCTACGACGACCGCGCCGGCGCCGCGGCATGTTGGAAATAGCCGGGTGGGGTAAATGCGCGCCGGTGCGGAAGAATCGTCGTCGACATGGACGACAACGACAGTCTGGCACCGACGTCGCCCCCCGCCTCGCGACGCGGCCACGTAATGCGGCTCGCCGTGTTTGCCGCGTTCCTGGGCACGGTCTTCTATCTGGTGGCCGTCGCGCGGGCGATCAACATCGACGAGATCCGGTCCGTCGTCTCGGCGACCGGACCGGCGGCGCCCTTGACCTATGTGGTGGTCTCGGCGGTGGTGGGTGCGTTGTTCGTGCCGGGCTCGATACTGGCCGCGGGCAGTGGGCTGCTGTTCGGTCCGCTGCTGGGTGTTTTCGTGACGCTGGGCGCGACGGTGGGCACCGCGATCGTCGCGAGTTTCGTCGGCCGGCGGGCCGGCCGCGACAGCGCACGCGCGCTGCTGGGCGCGGCGCGGGCCGATCGCATGGACGCGCTGATCGGACGCGGCGGCCTGTGGGCGGTCGTCGGGCAGCGCTTCGTCCCCGGCATCTCGGATGCGTTGGCCTCGTACGCGTTCGGGGCCTTCGGAGTTCCGTTGTGGCAGATGGCGGTTGGCGCGTTCATCGGCTCGGCCCCGCGCGCGTTCGCCTACACCGCGCTGGGCGCCTCGATCGGGAACCGGTCCTCGCCTTTGGCCTACGCGGCGATAGCGGTGTGGTGCGTCAGCGCAATCGTCGGCGCTTTCGCCGCTCATCGCGGATACCGGAACTGGCGAGCGCACCCGCGACGCGACGAGGACGACGGTGCGCCAGAGGCGAATTCGGAAACTCGCTAGCGAACCTCGGTCGCCGAGCCCGGATTTGTCGTAGGTGGCTGCGATGATGGGGTCATGTCTTCGATCGCATCTGCTGGCGCTGTGGTGGTGAGTCCTGGTGAGCGTCTTGAGGTGTTGTTCGAGGAGTTGGCGGAGTTGACCGGTCAGCGCAATGCGATTGATGGGCGCATCGTGGAGATCGTGGCTGAGATCGAGCGCGACGAATTGTGCGGCGTCACCGGCGCGAGGTCGGTGCCGGCGTTGGTGGCTTGGAAGCTCGGGTTGTCATCGGGTACCGCCCACGCGTTCGCCACGGTGGCACATCGGCTGCAGGAGTTTCCGCGCTGCGCCCAAGGGATGCGGGAAGGTCGACTGTCGCTGGATCAGGTCGGCGTCATCGCCGCCCGCGCCGGCCAGGGATCCGATGAGCACTACGCGCAGCTGGCGCAAGTCGCCACGGTCGCTCAGCTGCGCACCGCGGTCAAGCTGGAACCGCGCCCCGAACCCGAACGTCGGCCCGAGCCCGAGCGCTCGATCACCACGACCACCACCGAACAGGGCAGCTGCTACCGGATCATCCTGCCGCACCATGAGGCCACCAAGTTCGACGCCGCCTTGGCATCTCATCGTGATGCGCTAATGGCCGAGTGGAAGCACGATAGCGGCGACGGCGCCAGCGATCAGCGGCCCCCGTTGCCTGGCACTGTCGAGGCGTTCATGCGCCTGATCGAGGCGGGGTGGGACGCCGAGGCGGCGCGGCGCCCACACGGGCAGCACACCACCGTGGTGGTGCACCTCGACGTTGAACAGCGCGCCGCGGCACTGCATCTGGGTCCGCTGCTCACCGACGCCGAGCGCCGATACCTGACCTGTGATGCCACCGCTGAAGTGTGGTTCCAACGCCACGGCGAGGTCATCGGCGCCGGCCGGACGACCCGGCTGATCAACCGCCGGCTTCGCCGCGCGCTCGAGCATCGCGACCGCACCTGCGCGGTTCCCGGCTGTGGCGCCACCCGTGGACTGCACGCCCATCACCTGCGGCACTGGGAAGACGGCGGCCCCACCGAGTTGGCCAACCTGGTGCTGCTATGCCCCTATCATCACCGGCTGCACCACCGCGGCGTCATCACCCTCACCGGACCCGCAGACGATCTCATCGTCACCGACACCTCCGGCCGACGGCTCAGCCCGCGATCGCTCGCGCGTCCGCCCAACCTTGCCCCGCCCGCCGTCCCACCCTGCCCGGGACCGACCGGCGAACGCGCCGACTGGTGGTGGTATGACCCCTTCCAACCCCAACCACCACCGACAAACAACTAGCCCGGTTACCGGGACCAGTCACTACCGGCAACCCGTCGAAGCTCAACCGCACCGACGACCTGAAGCGAAGTAGCACAAGGGATTTGACGCCGCTAGTTCGCCGAGCGTTGCGCCGCCACAAACAGGTTCCCGGGCACGTAGTCCCGGACATCCTCGGGCGCGGCGCGCCCGTAGCCGGCCATCAGCTCGTCGGCCGGCGTCACCGTCACGTCCCAGCCATGCCGGCCGAACCACTCGCCGACGTCCTCTCGCTCCTCGAAATACCAGAGCTCGTCGGTCCGGGGCACCTCGCGGTCCGGATCCACGCCGGCCATCAGCCCGCGGATCCGGTCCATCCGCTCACGGCGCTTCGCGCGGAACTGCGGGTCGAGGAACGTCGGACCCAGCGCCTCCACGGCGACCCGGCTGCCCGGGACGGTAAGGCCCTGAATGCGCTCGAACAGCAGGTCCTGTGCGGCGGCGGGCAGATACGGCATCAACCCCTCGGCCGACCAGACGCTGGGCGCTTCAGTGTCAAAACCCGCCTGCCGCAACGCGGCCGGCCAATCCTGGCGCAGGTCCACCGGCACCGCGACCCGGTTGCAGGCGGGCTGCGCCCCATGTTCGGCCAACGTGGTGGCCTTGAAATCCAGCACGCGGGTCTGGTCGAGCTCGTAGACCGTGATGCCCGCCGGCCAGGGCAGCCGCCAGGACCGCGCGTCCAGGCCGGCCGCCAGGATCACCGCCTGGCGGATGCCCGCACCGACTGCGTCGAGGAAGAACTTGTCGAAAAACGCTGTGCGCGAAGCCATGTAGCTGACCATCGACTGCATCTGCAGCGGCAACGTCGGTTCGGCCTCGATGACCTCGTCCGGCAGCTGGCCCGCGGAGTGCCAGTTCCACACCCCGTCGCCCGCGGCGTCGAGGAACACCTGGGCGAATGGGTCTGTGATCAACGGGTTTTCGTTGCGGGTTTCCGCCGCGCGGGCGGAAGCGACCCCCAACGCGGTCGCCCCCACGCTTTCGGTGATCTCCCAGCTGTCGTTGTCGGTCCTCGCCATCCTCAGTCCCTTCCCTTGCGCTGCGCCGCCACGAACAGCGTCTGCGGCGTGGCGTCGTCGATGTCGTGTGGTGGTCTGCGGTCGTAGCCCGCCATCAGCTCCGGCGCCGGGGTGACCGTCACGTCCCAGCCGTGCCGGCCCAGCCAGTCCCCCACGTCTTCACGTTCCTCGAAGTACCAGAGGTCTTGCACGTCGGGAATGTGACGGTCGGGCTCCAGTTCGGCCATCAGGTCGCGTATCCGCTGCATGGTCTGGCGCTGCCGGTCGCGGGCGCCCTGGTCGAGGAAGTCGGGGCCGGGCGCCTCCACGGCGATCCGGCTGCCCTGCGCGCCGAGCGCCTGCACCCGCTCGAACAACAGCTCCTGGGCGGCCGCGGGCAGAAACGGCAACAGCCCCTCGGCCGACCACACGCTGGGCGCTTCGGCGTCAAATCCGGCTCGCTGCAATGCGGACGGCCAATCGTGGCGCAGGTCGACGGGAACGCTGACCAGCTCGCAGGTCGGCTGGGCTCCCTTGTCGCGCAGCGTCGACGCCTTGAAGTCCAGCACCCGGGGCTGATCCAGCTCGTACACCCTGGTGCCGTCCGGCCACGGCAGCCGCCACGCCCGCGAGTCCAGCCCCGCCGCCAGGATCACCACCTGCCGCACCCCCGCGCCGGTGGCGTCGAGGAAGAACTTGTCGAAGAAGGCCGTCCGCGCGGCCACGTAGTCGACCATGCCCTGCATCCGCGGCTTGAGGTCCGGATCGATCTCGGCGACCTGGGCAGGCAGGTTGGGGGCCGCGAACCAGTCCCACATGCCTTCCCCGGCTGCCTGCAGGAACACCCGCGCGAACGGGTCGCTGATCAGCGGGTTCTCGCTTTCGGTCTCCGCGGCCCGGGCCGCCGCCACGCCGAGCGCCGTCGCCCCCACGCTCTCGGTGATCTCCCAGCTGTCGTCGTCGGTCCTGGCCACCCCGGTGCCTCCCAAATTTCGCTAGCACGCCTACGTACCCGACCCTACGCGCGCCGGATGAGTGGGAGCTGTCAACCGACCGGGTATTGAGTTAACTTGTCGGCGGGCCGGTTAGCAGGTCGAAAGCACGGTGTAGCGCGAATCCGAAGGATGCACATGCGAGTTGACGGGCGCGACATCGTCGTCTCCGGCAACTTGCTGCAGCCGCTGACCCGGCGGACCAACGACATCCTGCGGCTGATGCTGGCCTTGCTGTTCCTGGCGGTGGTGATCACGGGTTCGGTGATCACCCGCCCGCAATGGATCGCGCTGGAGAAATCCGTTTCGCAGATCGTCGGCGTCTTGTCGCCGACGCAGTCCGATGTGGTGTACCTGATCTACGGATTGGCCATCGTGGCATTGCCGTTCATGATTCTCATCGGCCTGATCGTGGCCGGGCAGTGGAAACTGCTGGGCGCCTATGCCACCGCGGGGTTGAGCGCGATCGTCTTGTTGTCGATCAGCGGCACCGGGCTCGCCGCGCCGCGATGGCACTTCGACGCCCTCGACCGGCTGACCACCCTGCCGGCGCAGTTGCTCGATGACCCCCGGTGGATCGGGATGCTGGCGGCGGTGCTGACGGTGTCGGGGCCCTGGCTGCCGGCGCGCTGGCGGCGCTGGTGGTGGGCGCTGCTGATGGCCTTCGTCCCCATCCATCTGGTGGTCAGCGCCATCGTCCCGGCGCGCTCGTTGGTCGGTCTGGCGGTCGGGTGGGTCGTCGGCGCGCTGGTGGTGCTCGTGGTCGGCACTCCCGCACTCGAGGTGCCGCTGGATGCCGCGGTGCGTGCGCTGGAAAAGGGCGGCTTCGCCGTCTCGCGGCTCACCGTGGTCCGGCCCGCCGGCCGCGGCCCGCTGATCCTGTCGGCCGACGGCGAGCATCTCGGGGATACGGCGGTGATCGAGCTGTACGGCCCGCATCAGCGCAGCGGCGGCGCGCTGCGCCAGCTGTGGGGAAAGCTGCGGCTGCGCGACGCCGAGACCGCACCCCTGGTGACCTCCATGCGGCGGGCCGTGGAGCATCGCGCGTTGATGGCCATCGCCATCGGTAATGCGGGCCTGGCCAACACGGCGACGGTCGCCGTCGCCCCGCTGGACCGCGGGTGGATGCTGTACTCGCACCGGCCCCCTCTCGGAACGCCCATCGACGAATGCGCGAAGACGACTCCCGTTGGCCGGCTGTGGGAATCGTTGCGAGTCCTCAACGACCGCCAGATCGCTCACGGTGACCTGACCAGCCACCACATCACGGTGGAGGATGACACCGTGATGTTCGGCGGGTTCGGCAGCGCCGAATACGGGGCGACCGACGCCCAGCTCAAATCCGACATCGCCCAGCTGCTGGTGACCGCCTCCGCCCTCTACGACCCGAAGTCGGCGGTGCGCGCGGCGATCGAGATCTTCGGCAAGGACACCATTCTGAGCGCGTCCCGCCGGCTCACGAAAGTCGCTGTGCCGCGATCTATTCGGCGGTCGGTACCCGACGCCGGTGCCGCCATCTCCGGCGCGCGGGCCGAAGTCAAGCGCCAGACCGGTGCCGATCAGATCAAGCCGCAGACCATCACCAGGTTCACCCGCAGCCAGATCGTCCAGCTGGTGCTCTTCGGTGCGCTGGTCTACGTGGCGTACCCCTTCATCAGCACGGCGCCGACGTTCTTCTCCCAGCTGAGGACCGCGAACTGGTGGTGGGCGCTGCTGGGCCTGCTGGTATCGGCGCTGACCTATGTCGGTGCGGCCGCCGCGCTGTGGGCGTGTGCCGACGGCATGGTGAACTTCTGGACGCTGTCAATCGCCCAGGTGGCCAACACTTTTGCCGCGACCACCACCCCGGCGGGCGTCGGCGGGCTGGCGCTGAGTACCCGGTTCTTGCAGAAGAGCGGCCTGTCGGCGATGCGGGCGACGGCGGCGGTGGCGCTGCAGCAGTCGGTACAGGTGATCGCGCATCTGGCGCTGCTGGTCTTGTTCAGCGCCGCGGCCGGCGCCTCGATGAACCTGCGGCATTTCGTCCCGAGGGCGACGCTGCTGTACCTGATCGCGGGGATCGCGCTGGGCATCGTCGGCACGTTCCTGTTCGTGCCCACGCTGCGCAAGTGGCTGGCCACCGAGGTGCGCCCCAAGCTGAACGAGGTGGTGACCGATCTGGTCAAGCTGGCCCGCGAACCGCGACGCCTGGCCCTGATCCTGCTGGGTTGTGCGGGCACCACCCTCGGCGCGGCGCTGGCGTTGTGGGCCAGCATCGAAGCCTTCGGTGGCGGAACGACTTTCGTCGCCGTCACGGTGGTCACCATGGTCGGCGGAACGCTGGCGTCCGCCGCGCCCACACCCGGCGGTGTCGGGGCGGTCGAGGCGGCGCTGATCGGTGGGCTGGCCGCGTTCGGCGTGCCGGCGGCCGTCGGCGTGCCGTCGGTGCTGCTGTACCGGGTGCTGACCTGCTGGCTACCGGTGTTCGTCGGGTGGCCGGTGATGCGGTGGCTGACCACCCACGACATGGTCTGAGGGCCTAGTTCTCGGATTCGGTCTGCGCGACCACGAGAACCGTTGAGGTGCGCACGCTTTGGCCGACTGCGATGGTCAAAGACACCAGGTAGTAGTCCTCGGGCACCGACTGCGCGACAGTGATCGGGACACTGACGCTGGCCGATCCGTCGGCGGCGAATCGACCCGACGTCGGCTTCACGCCGATCCCGACATCCGACGAGGTGCCCGTGACGGTGTAGCCGTCGGCGCCGTCGGTCATGCGTTGCGCATCGACGGTGACGCTGCCCGTGCGCGCGGGCGCGATCGTGACGACCGGCTGGTCGACGTTGACGGCGACCGCCGAACTGCCCGCTCCGAATGACGGTGGCGCATCCGCTTCGGCTGTGCCCCAATGCTTGTCGGGATAGGCGCCCAGCGAGAAGGCCAGTGTGCCGCCGGTGCGGATGATCGACTCGGGCAGCGAGGTGCGGTCGGTGGCCTGGCCGTCGACCTTCAGGCCGCTGATGTATTTGAGGTGGTGCGGTCCCGAGGCGCCCGGGGCGGCGATCCGGATGGATTTGTTTGCGGGCAACGCGATTTCGATGCGGTCGAACAACGGCGCGCCCACGGTGAGGATCGGCGTTCCGGGGGTGGCCGGGTACAGGCCCAGCGCGGCCCACACGTACCAACTTGCCAGCGCCCCCAGGTCGTCGTTGCCCGGCTCGCCGTCGGCGGTCGGAGCGAAGAGCCCTCGCACCCGGTCGACAGTGTGCTGCGTCTTCCACGGTTGGCCGATGTAGTTGTACAGCCACGGCACACCGAAACTCGGTTCGTTGCCGGCCCACAGGTAGGGCTGGTTGGGCCCGACGTTGAGCTTCTCGGTGAAACGGTCGAGCCGGTCGGCCACGGCCGCGCGTCCGCCCAAGGCGGTCACCAGCCCCGCGACGTTGTGCGGCACGGACCAGACGTACTGTTCGGCGTTGCCCTCGTCGTAGCCCACCTGGCCGAAGTTTTCCGGGACCACCACAAACCCGGGACCGCGCCGGAAGTAGCCGCTCCAGCTGCGCGGCAGGATGTATCGGGTGGTCGGGTTGAACAGGTTCTGCCAGTACTGCGCCCGGTTCGCGAATTCCGCGGCGGTCGGGGCATCGCCCAGCGAGTCGGCGAAGCGGGAAATGGCGAAGTCGTCCAGCGACCATTCGAGGGTGATCGACGCGTCGGCGATCCAGCCGTTGCGGCCGAACTCCAGCGTGAATGGCGCATAACCGAGCCGCTGGTAGGTGGCGATGCCGCGGCGCTCCACGTAACCGTCCCGGCCCGCACCGCCTTTGGTCGCCCCGTCCACCATGTAGCGCAACGCCGTTTTGGTGTCGAAGTCGTTGGCGCCGAAAGTGTTCAGGTTCACGATCAGCGGCACTACGCTGTCCCCGCTCATCTCGCCGGTCGCGGCGTTGGCGAACGCCCAGCGGGGCAGCGCGCCGCTCTGCTCGGCGTCGTTCACCAGCGATTGGGCCATGTCGCTGGCCCGCTCCGGAAACAGCAACGCCTGCAGTGCGGCCAGGCATCGGTAGGTGTCCCAGTCGGAGAAGTTGGCGTATTGCGTGTGGCCGGCGGCCACCGTGTGGATGGAGCCGTCGAACCCGACATAGCGCCCGTCGGCGTCGTTGAACATGTTGGGGTGCAACAGCGATCGATACAGGGAGGTGTAGAAGGTGGTCAGATCGTCGACGTTGCGGCCGGCGACCGAGACGCGCGACAGCGCGGCGCTCCATTCCCTCGACGCGGCCCCGCGAACGTCGTCGAAGTCGGCCGCGCCCTCGGCCGCCAGGTTCGCCCGCGCGCCTTCGATGCCGACGTAGGAGATGGCGGTCTGCACCTGCAGCGTCGAGCCGGATGGGAACTCCACATACCCGCCGCTGTACGGCGCGTTCGCGCTGCGGGCGCCGGCGTAAACCGCACTGCCGTCCCAGGATCCGTACGAGGTGAAGGGCTGGCTGAACTTCATCGCGAAGTACACGGTGTAGGCGTTCGGCTTGTCACAGAATCCGCCGCTGGTGGCCCACCCGGTGATGGTGGTGTTGTCCTCCCCGATCTGGATGGTCGCGCGGGAGTTGCCCGCCAGCGACGACCCGGAGCGCACCTGAAACAGCGCGGGCCGTCCGTTGCGCGGGTAGCTGAAGCGCCCGACGCCCGTGTGCGCGGTGGCGGTGAGTTCCGCCTTCACCCCGGTGCCGGGGAAGCGCACCGTGTAGTAGCCGGGCATGCCCTGCTCGGTGTCATCGTGGGCGATCCTCTCGGTGGCGTTCCAGGGTTGCAAGCCGATTTCGCCGGTCACCGGCAGCATCGAGATGTCACCGAAGGCAGCGCATCCCACCGAGGCGTGGGTCATGCTGAACCCGCTTGCGCGCGGGTTGTCGTAGTTGTACCCGGCGTAGTCGCCGACGGTGTCCGGCGAGTACTGCACCATCCCGAACGGCACGGTGGCGCCCGGGAAATTGTTGATCTCCCCCACCGTCTCGCCGCCCGTCCCGGTGCCGATGAGCGTCGCGACATGGTCGACGGGATTGGCCACGAACACGGGCGGGCCGTCGTATCCCCTCGGCGGGGCCGCCGCGATGAAGACCATCAAGACGGCCGACACCGCGATGACCGCAATGAGGGCCCGTCGCGACCGCATACCTGTCTAATACTGGAAAACAACTGCACAACGGCGTATTCGTGTGGCGTTTCGGCCGACGAATTGGATAACGATCCACGGCCGATCGCAGAGCCGGCCAAAGTTTCTGGACCGCGGGACCCCGGTTGGCTCTACGGTGAACGCATGACAGAGCAGTCGTATGCGGTGGAAGCCGGGCATCCACCGTCGGCGCTGATGCGTCTGGTCAACCCGGCAATGGGATTCCTGCTGCGCAGTCCGCTGGCCGGGCTGGTCCGCAATCAGTTCATGGTGTTGAGCTTCACCGGGCGCAAAACGGGGCGGTCTTATTCAATCCCGTTGAGCGCCCACCTGATTGACGGCCAGCTTTACGCGCTGACCGGCAACCCGTGGAAGCAGAACTTCCGTGACGGCGGGCCGGTCCAGGTGGTGTACGACGGCAAGTCGACGGCGATGCGCGGTGAGCTGATCCGCGACCGGGGTGTCGTCTCGGATCTGTTGTTACGCTGTGCCGAGTCCTACGGAGTTCAGCGCGCCCAACGCATGATCGGGCTGAGGTTCCGTGACCACCGCATACCGACGCGGGATGAGTTCGCCGACGCGGTCGATCGGCTGCATCTGGGTGCGGTCCGGCTGAGTCCGGCGGAATAGAACCGCGCCCGCTCAGCCGCCGTCGTCGCCGGGCGGCCGCAGGTGCGCTTCACGCAGTCGCTGGTCGAACCGCGATCGCGCGGTGATCACCTCTTTGCCCAGCGCCGCGAAGTCATCGGCGATCCGTTGGGCGAGCAGTCCGACCTTGATGTTTCCCGACTGGGACAGCGTCTTGAGCATGTTGAACGCGGCGTCCTCGTCGATGCCGTAGATCAGCATCAGCATGCCCTTGGTGCGGTCGATCACCCCACGGCGACCGGCGATTTCGGCGACCTTGGCGCTGATGGAGTCCTCCCGGGCGCGGGCGGGCGCCGGCGCGAGTTCGATGTAGAAGCCGTGAGTGCCGACGACCTTCCCGCCGTCATCGCAGAACGGGTCGCCCACCACGAGGACGTGATGGATCATTCCGCCGGTGTCCACGATGCGATGCCGCGTGGAAAACGCCTGACGGCGCCGGATCATGTCGTTGATGCCGTCGGTCACCTGGGGACGATCGGCGGGATGCTTGTGCGAAAGCACCAGCTCGGTGGTGGGTGTCACCGTGCCCGGTTTGTACCCGTGCATGCGCTGCACCTGGTCGGACCACACCCAGCGGTGGCCTTCGAAGTAGAAGCGGAACCAGCCCGCACGTTGCGGGGTGGCGCCGGCCAACCCCCGCTCGATCGCTGCGGCTTGGCCTTCTAGTTCCCAAGCCACGGCGAACATTTCGCGTCGAGGGCGATGGAATTGGCGGCAGGAATCGGTAGCGATGGCACGCCAATCGCTACTGCCTGGACGGGCAAACCCGTACTGCACATGCAGGAGTCAGATACCCCCATGGGGGTTCACGTTACATTTGGTGACCACTGGTCATCGGCAGAATGGCGAAATTGCCGGACAAGTAAGTTCGGGCGCCGGTCAGCAAGCAGGCGCCGCCGCGCAGCGCTGATGTCGCTCCCTCACACCGGCCCCGCGCCCGCGGCCGCGCGGGTCCGAGTGACGGTCGGCCGCTCGAAACCGGCGTCGATCGCGGCGCGCAGCACCGCAGCGGCGACCTCCTCGGTACGGTCCAGTGGCACCAGGGCGATCACACAGCCGCCGAAGCCGCCGCCGGTCATCCGCGCCCCCAGCGCGCCCGCGCACACCGCGGTGTCCGTGATCAGATCGATGCGTTCGGTGGTGATCTCGAAATCGTCGCGCATGGAAGCGTGCGAGGCGGTGAAAATTCGCCCGGCTGACCGATAGTCCGATTTTCCCAGCGCCGCAACACAGTCGATGACTCGTTGGTTTTCGCTGAGCACGTGACGGGCGCGGCGGGCGTCGACGGGGTCACGCACGACCGACAGGTCGGCGGGACCACGATCGGCGGCCGCCCGCAGCGACGACGCCGACAGATCGGCGGCCGCCCGCTCGCAGGACGCGCGCCGTGCCGCGTAGTCGCCGCCCGCGTGGCTGTGCCGCTCCCGGGAGTCGATCAGCAGCAGTACGACGCCCGCGGACTCCGGGTCGAAAACCACTGGGGTGACGGTGAGGTCGGCGAAGTCGATCAGCACCGCCGTCGCGTCCCGGCCGAAGAGCGCGGCGAGCTGGTCGAGCAAACCCGTTGGCGCGCCCACATACTCGTTCTCAGCGCGCTGGGCCAGCCGGGCCTGCTCCTTGACCTCGATGCGGACGCCGGCGGCCGAGGTGATCGCTCCCAGCGCCGCGCATTCCAGCGCCGCCGAGGACGACAGGCCCGATCCCATCTCCACGTCGCTGGTGATCGACATGGTGCCGCCGGGCACGGGGAAGCCGCCCTGGCGCAGCGCCCACACCACCCCGGCCACATAGGCCGCCCAGCCGGTCACCTCACCGGGAGCGGTGCCGAGCCGGACGCGCACCGGGGCGTCGGCGCGGTCGCTGACCACGGTGATCGCATCGTCGTCGGCGGGAGTGAAGGTCACGACCGTGCGCTGCGGTAACGCGATGGGTAGCGCGAAACCCAAGTTGTAGTCGGTGTGTTCGCCGATCAGATTGATCCGCCCCGGTGCGCCGTAGCGGATCGTCATCGCAGCTCCCGCAACCGCTGGGCCACGCTCTCCGGTGTGACGTCGCCGATGAAGGCGTCCATCGCCGATTCGGAGGCCGCCAGGTACTTGAGCTTGGTGGCGCTGCGCCGGATGGACATCAATTCGACGTGGAAGTAGCCCTCGGCCTGGGCGGCGGTGTCGGCGTACTGGTGCAGAGCCGAAATGTAGGGCAGCGGCGCGGAATACATCCGGTCGAACCGTCCGAGCACGTCGAGGTAGACGCCCACGAGCGCGTCCATCTCGTCCTCGTCGAGTTCGGTCAGGTTGCGCACGAACCGATTCGGGTAGATGTGCACCTCGACCGGCCAGCGCGCCGCGAACGGCACGAACCCGGTGAACAGCTCGTTGCGCGCGATGATGCGGCTGCCGTCGGCGACCTCACGGGCCAGCAGATCGCCGAACAGGTTGCCGCCGTGCCGGTTTCGATGCCGACGAGCCTGCTCCAGCATGGTGGCGGTGCGCGGCGTCAGATAGGGATAGCCGTAGATCTGACCGTGCGGATGGGTCAACGTCACCCCGATCTCCTCGCCACGGTTCTCGAAGCAGAACACCTGCTCGATGCCCGGCCGGGCCATCAGGTCGGCGGTGCGATGCCGCCACGCCTCGACGACCAGCCGCGCGTGCGCCGGCTCCAGCTGGGCGACGGACCCGGTGTGGTCGGCGGAGAAGCAGATCACCTCGCAGCGGCCGTGCCCGGGCGCGGTCACGAAGCCGTCCTCGCCGGCCGCGGGCGCCGGGGCGGGCAGCGACGGCAGCGCGCCGGACAGGCTGGGAAATCGGTTCTCGAACACGACGACGTCGTAGTCGGGGGCGGGCACCTCACTGGTCAGTCCGGTCGGGCCCGGGCACAGCGGGCACGCCTCCGGTGGCGGCTTGTAGGTGCGGTCCTGGCGCAGCGCCGCGACGATCACCCACTGCCCGGTGGACCGGTCGAACCGCAACTGCGACTGCGCGTCGGGCTCACGCGCCGGCAGCGGCCTGCGGTCCTCGACCGGCGCCGGACAATGCCCGGGCAGCGCGAAGAACAGCAGGTCACGACCGTCAGCCAGCTTCGCGAGCGTGGGCGGGGTCACGATGTCGAAGACTAGCTTGGTCGCCGCGTCGCGGTTCGGGTAACCATGTTGAGTAAGCGCAAGAAAGGCGGCCCCCGATAATTCACGAAAGCGCCCGCAACTGGGTGATCGGCTCCGACCCTGGCTTGCTTCGGCTGCGAATGGCCACCCGGACAACGGCCGCGCTCGGCCTTTCCCTCCTGGCGCTCTTCATCCTCACCAGGGCGACGGGACAACCACTGACCGTCGCCCTGCTGGGCGTCGTCATCACCATGGTCGCGTCCCGCTCCGTCAACGAGCCCGACCCGCACCAGCAGCGGATCACGATGGCGCTGCTGCCCCTTCCCGCCGCAGTGTCCATCACGGCCGCCGCGGTGCTGGCGCCGCACACGATGGCCAGCGACGCCGTCTTTGTGATCGTCGTGTTCACCGCGGCGTACATCCGGCGCTACGGGGCGCGGGGCAGGGCGCTGGGCATGGTCGCGTTCATGTCCTACTTCTTCACGCTGTACCTACACGCCCGCCTCGCCGAGCTGCCCTGGATGATCGGGGCGGTCGCGGTGGGCACCGTGTGCACGTACGTGATGAGCGCCTACTTGATGCCCGATCGGCCCGAGCAGGTGCTGCGTGCCACCATCCGGGCGCTGCGGGCCCGGATGGCGATCGTCCTGGACACCACGGCCGAGGCGGTGCGTACGGGCCGCCTCGACGAACGGCGTCGCCGCCGCATGCGGGCCCGCACCATCCGGCTCAACGAGACCGCCCTGATGGTGCAGAGCCAGATCGAAGACAAGGCCGACCCTGGCACCGTGTGGCCCGGCGTCACCGCCGGACAACTCGCCCCCTGGCTGCTGGACGCGGAGCTGGCCATCGAATGGGTCGCCACCGCCGGTCGGCGGGCGGCCGTCATCGCTTGCGAGGACCCCGATTCCATGCCCGCGTCCACCCGAGCCGCGCTCGTCGACGCGCTCACCCAACTGTCGCGGGCGATCCGGCTTCCCGAACCCGACGGGCTACGCCGGGCCGCCGAGCAAGCGCAGCGGCTCCTCGAAGGGCAGCCCGGCCCCGCTTCGGACCCAGCGGGCGATGACGCGGGCCGCACGGCCGTGCGCCGCCTGGCGCTGGCGATCATCAACGCCGCGTCGGCGACTTCCGATGTGCGGGCGATCGTCGACCGGGTGGCCACCGGCCGGCCCCTCGAGGACGGCGACGGCGACCGCCCGCAGCTACCAGAGGACGCCGTCCCCGACGAGGCCGCCGAGGAAGAGCCGGTCGCCGGGCTGCGGCCGACCACCCGGCAGGCAATCCAGGTCTCCGTCGCCGCATCGCTGGCGATCGTCGTCGGCGAGCTGGTCTCGCCGGCGCGCTGGTATTGGGCGGTGATCGCGGCGTTCGTCATCTTCGCCGGCACCAACTCCTGGGGCGAAACCCTGACCAAGGGCTGGCAGCGCCTGCTCGGCACCATGCTCGGTGTGCCGTGCGGCGTGCTGGTCGCCACTCTGCTGACCGGCCACAAGACCGCCGCGCTGGCCGGCATTTTCGTGTGCCTGTTCTGCGCCTTCTACTTCATGACGGTCACGTACAGCCTGATGACCTTCTGGATCACCACGATGCTCGCGCTGTTGTACGGGTTGCTCGGCCAGTTCTCGCTCGGCGTGCTGATGCTGCGGATCGAGGAGACCGCGATCGGTGCGGTCATCGGGGCGACCGTCGCGGTCGTGGTGCTGCCGACCAACACCAGAACGGCGATCCGCAGCGACACCCGCGCCTTCTTGACGAGCCTGTCTGCCCTGATCGAGATCTCCGCCGTGACGATGTTCGGCGAGGAGGACGGCGCCAGCCCGTCGGAGCAGGCGCGTCAGCTCGATCGGGACCTGCAGCAGTTCCGGATCACCGCCAAACCGTTGCTGGCCGGCGTCGCCGGATTTGCCGGCCGGCGCAGCATCCTGCGCGCGCTGCGAATCTTCACCGCCTGCGACCGTTACGGCCGGAGCCTGGCACGCAACGCCGAGCAGTATCAGGATCCCGTCGGGTCACCAGCGCTGGCCTCCGAACTCGCGCAAGCCTTTTCGGCGGCCGCGGCCCAGACGCGGCGCAACATCGACGCGTTGCAGGAAGCCATCGAGGGCGGCCACGCGCCAACCCTGGTCTCGGCCACCGACGAGCTCGACGCCGCGGAGACGGTGGCCCGGCAACAGGACGGCAACGACCCAAGGACCACGGACGACGACACCCCGCGCTTCCTCACCGCCGTACACGCCCTTCGCCAGATCGAGCGGGCCATCGTGACCGCGGCGACAAACCTCGGTGCGCGCGATGACCGTAAGGCGCCCGACCCGAGCGCGAGACTTACTGCGCACCCATCCCCCAAGAGGTAAGGTGCTAAGCGGTTGATTTCCCAGCCTTACGGAAACGTCGCGGCGGCGATCTGAACTCCCCGCCGTCCAGGGCAGACGTAAGCCGACAGATGCAGGTTTTTCCCACTGATGGTTTCGGTCGCCTGTGGATTCGGCTCCTCCTTCGCCCAGTCACGCCGATCGGGACGTCGTGGTGCGCGCTGCGCGGCGGAGTCCGAATAGGGCGCGCTGTCGGCCAAAAGGATTTCCGTGAGCAGATTTACCAAAGGGATGTTCGCCAATGCCCAGTGGAGTTTCAACGGCATAACCACCGGTGAGCCCGACGCTCCGGTCCGGCACACCTGGCTCGAGGTCCACGCGCGAGCCCGACGTATTGCAGGCGGGCTGGCTTCCGCGGGCATCGGTCATGGGGACGCGGTCGCCGTGTTGGCCGGCGCCCCGGCCGAAGTCGCTCCGACAGCACAGGCGATCTGGATGCGCGGCGCAAGTCTGACCATGCTGCATCACCCCACGCCGCGCACCGACCTGCAGCGGTGGGCCGAGGAAACCACCAACGTCATCAAGATGATCGGCGCTAAAGCTGTCGTCGTCTCCGACCCGTTCATGACCGCGGCACCTCTGCTCTCCCAATGGGGCGTGCGGGTGCTGACTATCGAGCGACTGCTCGAGGGCCGCCCGATCGATCCCCTCGACCCACACGAAGACGACTTGGCGTTCATGCAGTTGACCTCCGGATCCACCGGTTCGCCCAAGGCTGTCCGAATCACCCACGCAAACCTCTTCGCCAATGCCGAAGCGATGTTTGCCGCCGCGCGAGTCGATATCGACACCGACGTCATCGTGAGCTGGCTGCCATGTTTCCACGACATGGGCATGACCGGCTATCTGACCGTGCCGATGCACTACTGCGTTGAGCTGGTCAAGATCACCCCGGCCGACTTCCTGCGCGATACGTTGTTGTGGGTCAAGCTGATTGACAAGTACCGGGCCACCATGACGGCTGCGCCCAACTTCGCCTACAGCATGCTGGCCAGACGCCTACGCCAAGCGACGCCCAGCCAATTCGACCTGTCTTCGCTGCGGTGGGCGTTATCGGGGGCCGAGGCGGTCGAGCCGGCCGTCGTGGAAGACCTGTGCGGCGCCGGCGCACCGTTCGGGTTGAAACCGGAGGCCGTGGTGCCCGCCTACGGCATGGCCGAGACGACGGTCGCGGTGTCGTTCACCGAATGCGGAGACGGCATGGTCGTCGACGAGGTGCACGCCGATATGCTCGCGGTGCTGCACCGGGCCGTGCCGTCCAACGGGCCGCACACCCGCAGACTGGTCTGTCTCGGCAGGCCGCTGCAGGGCATGGATGTGCGCGTTGTCGACGAAAACAACAACGTGCTGTCCACCCGCGGCGTCGGCGTCATCCAGGTGCGCGGTCAGGCGGTGTCCGACGGCTACAACACTCAATCGGGTTTCGTTGCGGCACAAGACAACCAAGGCTGGTTCGACACCGGCGACCTCGGCTACCTCACCGAGGCCGCCGACATTGTGGTGTGCGGCCGGGTCAAGGACGTCATCATCATGGCCGGCCGCAAGATCTACCCGACCGACATCGAACGCGTCGCCGTCCGGGTAGCAGGCGTTCGGCCCGGATGCGCCGCGGCGGTGCGTTTGCACGCCGGGCTGCCCCGTGAGACCTTTGCCGTGGCGGTCGAGTCGAAAGTTTGGCAGGAAGCCCCCGAAGTGCACCGCATCGCGCGGCAGGTCGCACGAGAGGTGTTCGCCGAGGTGAACATACGGCCGCGCAACGTCGTGGTCCTCGAGCCGGGAACGATTCCGAAGACCCCTTCGGGAAAGCTGCAGCGGGCGCTCGCACTGGCACTGGTCAACTAGCTGCCAAGCGCGCCGGGGTCCCTAGAATGGGCCGCATCATGGATCTCTACGATGCCCAGCCCGGCCGGACCGCGCCGCAGCAACCCGAGCCGTCCCCCGCGCAGCTGGAGGCCGACGAGGTCGATCTGCATGCCGGTTTGGTCGGCGTGGCGGGGATCGTGGCCGATGCACGACAAGTGGACGAAATCCTCAGGGATGTAGCCGAATTCGCGGAGCGAGCCATTCCGGGCGCCGATGGCGCCGGTGTGACGTTGATCAGCTCTGGCGATGAAACGCCCCGGGTCCACACCTGGGCGGTGACGGCGGAATTCGTCGCAGAGATCGATCGCGTCCAATACCGGGACCTCGGCGAGGGACCGTGCATCACCTGCATGGACTCGCGGCGGCCGGCCGTCAGTGGATCGCTGGGGAGCGACAGCCGGTGGCCGCACTTCGGCGGCCGGGTGGCCCGGATGGGCGTGCATTCCGCGCTGGCGCTGCCGCTGGCCGTCGGCGATCGGGTGATCGGCGCGATCAATTCCTATGCGCACCGCCGCGACGCATTCACCGAGCACGCCGTACAACTGGGTTCGCAATTCGCCGGCCCCGCGGCGGTTTCGGTGTACCACGCGCAGCTCTTGGCCAGCGCCCGGGAGCGTACCGATCGACTGCAGCGCGCACTGACGAGCCGAGCGGTCATCGATCAGGCGATCGGCATCATTCGTAGCAGAAGCGGTCTGAGCGCGACGGCGGCCTTCGATCGGCTCAGCAGCATCAGTCAAGAAGAGAACGTCAAGCTGAACGTCGTCGCCGAGCGGCTGGTGGACGAGGCCGTGCGACGCGCACGGGCACGGCAGCGCTGACGGTCACTACGACGACGCGGCGAGCTCGGTCAGGGCCGCGAGCAGACTCGGGCGGCCATGGCGCTCGGTGATCAAACGCCGGGCCACGTCGCTCAGGTGTTCGCCGCTGTTGCGGGCGTAAGTCCGCATCAACATGAACGCCTCGTCCACCGAGACGTTGAGGCGCTCCCGCAGGAAGCCCTTGGCCTGCTCGATGGTCACGCGGCTGGCCAGGACGGTGCGGAGTTGCGGCAAAACCGTCGACGGTGTCGGGGGGTGCTCCTGCAGGATCGCGACACTGGCGATATGCGCCAGCGTTTGGGCGACAAGCAGGTCGGCGTCCGAGAGCGCACCCGGGCGATCGCCGAACAGGCCCAGCGCGCCCAAGACGAGGCCCGCGGCGCGCATGGGCGTGGCGTGCACTGAGAGGAACCCGGCGTCGTGCGCGGCGGACGCGAAGTGGGGCCATCGGCCGGCTTCGGCGCTGACATCGGCGATGGAAACCGGTCGGCCGGTGAGGTAGCACTCGACGCACGGCCCCTGGTCGGCCTGCACCTGGAAGAGTTCCAGATCTCGAGCTTGTTTGGAGGTTGCGGCCAGCAGGCGGAGCTGCTGAAGCGGGTCGGCGAGCAACAAGCCGGCAGCCGCGACGTCAAGCAGTTCGGTGCATTGCTTGGTGAGCTCGGTCAGCAAGTCGACGACGTCGAAATCGTCGAGCAGGCTGTCGACGAGCGAAACGACGGCGTCGAGGACGCGGGCTTCACGGGGGGTGTCAGTCAACTTGGCCTCCATTCCTGGGTTCGAGTACCCGCATCAGTCGTTGTCCAGCTTCAGCCGGCGCGCGAGGATGTCGCGCGCGACGTCGGTGGCGTTGCGCCCGGTGGCGTAGGCGTGGGCCCGAAGCCGGACCAGGGCTTCGGCGGGTTCGACTTCGAGTTGCGCGACGAGCATGCCGGTTGCCTGGCTGACTTCGGTGCGCGACAGCGCATTGAACTCGGCCCAGGCGTTGCTGTTCGGGTCAGCGACGGCGGCCTGGAAATCGGCGTCCAGAAGATCGAGGAGGGGCACGGATGCGAGTTCGGCCGCGACGATGGCGCCGGACAGATTCTCACCGTCGAGCCGGCCGGGCCCGTGCCGAAATAGGTCCAGGGCGCCCACATATTCGCCGGCGACGACGATCGGGATCGCGTAGACGCCGCGGATGTGGTGGGCGAGCAGCGCCGGGCCGAATGCGGGCCAACGACGGTCGGCGGGATCGGCGAGATCGACGGCGAGAACCGGGATCCGCCCGCTGATGGAGTCGAGGCATGGGCCCTCACCGAGGGTGAACTGAAGCTCGTCGTACGTGCGGGCCAGTGCGCTGCTTGATCCGAGCGTCCCGGTGGGCGCGCCGTCAAAGATCAGCGAAATGGCCGCGGCATCCACCTCGAGGAGGACCGCACAGGCCGCACACAGCCGGTCCGCGGCCGCCACCCCCCGATAACCATCGACGGCCGTGAGGAGCCGCTCCCGCATCGCCATATTCAGCCGAAATGCAGGGAGTCGGGATAGCGCAGCGGCGTCATCACCACGGCCTTCATTCGTTGGACAGGGTTGGCGATGCCGCCAGCTGGGTCTTAGTGCATTGTGACATCGGCGATGATGTCGCCGATGTGGTCCAATGGCTGCGTTTGTACACACAGAAGTTCGACGGCGGCCAGCCTGGTGCTGACTGCTTAACACCACAGTTGCACCAACAGCCATCTAGCACGGGAAGCGGACTCGACCTGATATGTCCTGGGGACGCAACCTGCCCCAATCCCACGCCTAATGCAAGGCTAGCTCCTTCCCCGGGGGTCCGCGCAACCCTGGGTTGTCAGGTCAGGTTGGCGATCCGGATGGAACGGTGTGGACCTCGCGCCACAATCCCTGCCGCCACGTCGACGACTCGCATATTCGAATTCTGGGAGATCTGGGTTATCAGCTCGAAGGCTCGCACCGGCCCAACGCCGAATCGCTCCATAATCATGCCCTTGGCTTGGCCAATGGCGTCGCGGCTGGCGAGCGCGGACTGGAACTGAAGCTCTTTGTTGTGGGCTATCAACGCCGTTGCCGCATGGGTTGCGATTACTCCTGCTATCGCTTCGGCTTCCATCGTGAACGTGTTTGGCTTCAGTCCCAACAGGTTCAGCGCAGCGCGGCTCCCATTGTGCGTGTAGAGCTGGAAAGACAGGATGCTGTGGACTCCGCCGGCGGCCGCGGAAGTACCGAATTTGCCCCACCGCTGATCGTTTTGGAGATCATCGCATCGCACCAACGGCTGTCCGTCGGCGGCGTCCACACAGGGACCTTCCTGAAACTCGCGCTGGAGCGCGTCGATCCGCTGCGCCAACGGTGACGTCGCAGCCAGCGACTCGAACCCATCCGGAGGGGAGATCATCAGAATATCTGCGCTCTCGACACCCGGAACCAGCCGCACCGCAGCTTTGGTGACTCCCGCCAGCGTGATATTCAATTCCGTTGGGCGGGAGTATCTTTCAGTGAGGTCAATCATCGTTTGGCGAAGCATGTTCGCAAACTTGTCATCGGTCATGGCGCATGCCTTCATATCCGCGGGCAAAGCGAGGCGGACCCAGGCGGCCCAAAATGAGACCTTTCGAAGCTGACGAGCGCGACGCACGGCTAACTGCCGTTCCTCCCCTGAGGCTAGCCGGTTTCGGCCTGACGCGGTGCGTATGCGCGCAGAAAGTCCAATCGACTGCCCAACAACCGCTCGACCAATCAATTTCACCGAAGATGCATGCCCACGTTCGGCCGGGCGTTAACAGATCGTCTCGCGTGGTTTCACGCATCGCAGCCGATGCCGCCGGGCACGGGTCGGCAGACTTCGTCCGCCAGGTGGCGTACGGGCCTCCGCCGCAAGCCATTTCGGACCTGCTTGGTGTCCCGGCGGAGGACTACGACACGCTGTTCGACTGGACCGACAACATGATCGGCAACGACGAACAGGAGTGCGCCGGCAATGACGCGCTGATGTCGGTGGCCGAATTGATTTGGTACGCCATGCAATTGGCGGTGCGCAAGGCCATCGACGGCATGGAGCACTGGCAGGTGGACTACCGGAGGGCGTCTCCGGCGGCACGCTAGCCCGGCTCGGATGGTTGCGGGCTCTGCGTATCACTGCGCTCGCCGGTGGCGATGAAGTCCTCGATCAACTCCACCACCTGCTCGGGTGCCTCGACCTGCGCGAAGTGTCCCACGTCCGGCAGCACCTCGAGCCTCGCGTCGGTGCGCGCATCGTGCGCGGCGTAGGCGTGAGCAACCGGAATAATGCCGTCGCGTTCCCCCCATATCGCCATGACCGGTAACTCTTGGCGCAGCCGCAGCCTGTTGAGCGCGCTGACCGCCTGACCGCGGTAATCGACGACCGATCGCAGCGTCTTCAGGAACGACTGCCGTGTCTCGCCATCCGACAGTGACGAGTAGGCGCTCCAGAGCTCGGCGCCGCGCGGCGAGCGGATTCCGGCGCTTCTCATCCAGGACCGCAGCTTGTTGCCGACCGACAGGACGGGTGGCGGCGCGATGACGGGCAAGACCAGCTCCGCCCCGGGCGCCGAGAGCAGCCGCAACACCCATCCCACGTCGGGCCCAAGGCCGCCGCTGCTGATCAGGATCAACCGTTGGGCGTAGTCGGGGTGCTGGTAGACGAACTGCATCGCGACCCCACCACCAAGCGAATGGCCGACGACGGTGGCCCGGCTGACGCCGAGCTCGTCGAGGAAATCACGGAGCCACACCGCGAATGCGCCCAGCGAGTAGTCCGTGCGGGGTTTCGCCGACTCGCCGTGACCGAGCAGGTCAGGGGCGATGACCCGGAATTTCTTCGACAACGGCGGGATCACCGACCGCCACGTCTCCGAGCTGCCCGCCATGCCGTGGATGAGCAGCAGCACCTCGCCATCACCCTCGTCGCGATACGCGATCCGATCGCCGTGCAGTTGGAGAAACTTCACCTCATTCATGTGGGCTGTGTACCCGCTTTGGTCCTGCTCAGCAATGATCGAAGGCATGACCGAACCCGTTGCGACCCGAGTTGCCGTCTACCTCGACTTCGACAACATCGTGATCTCCCGCTATGACCAGATCAACGGGCGGAATTCGTTTCAGCGGGACAAGGCCAAGGGGCTCGAACAATACGCCGAGCGGCTGGACCGGGCGACGGTTGACGTCGCCGCGATCCTCGACTTCGCCTCGTCGTTCGGGACCCTGGTGCTCACCCGCGCCTACGCCGACTGGTCGGCGGATATCAACGCCGGGTACCGCGGGCAGCTGGTGGCCCGCGCGGTCGACCTGGTGCAGCTGTTCCCGGCGGCGGCCTACGGCAAGAACGGCGCCGACATCCGGTTGGCCGTGGACGCGGTCGAGGACATGTTCCGGCTGCCCGACCTGACCCACGTGGTGATCGTGGCCGGTGACTCCGACTACATTCCGTTGGCCCAGCGCTGCAAGAGACTTGGCCGGTACGTGGTGGGCATCGGGGTGGCCGGTGCGTCGAGCCGCGCGCTCGCGGCCGCCTGCGACGAGTTCGTCATCTACGACGCGCTGCCCGGGGTTCCGGCGCCGGCGCCGGCTGACGCGGAGGCGGGCAAGCCGAAGAAGCGGGCCACCCGCGCCAAGTCGGCCAAGCACGACGAGCCCGACGAGCCCGACGAGCAGCCCGACCCGCAGGCCGCCGCCACCGCACTGCTGACGCGGGCGCTGCAGATCGGCTTGGAGAAGGACGACGTCGATTGGCTGCACAACTCCGCCGTCAAGGCGCAGATGAAGCGGATGGACCCGTCGTTCAGCGAAAGGTCTTTGGGATTCCGCTCATTCAGCGACTTCCTGCGCTCGCGCTCCGATGTCGTCGAGCTGGACGAGACGTCGACGACGCGGAAGGTGCGGCTGCGGGCGCAGGATTGAGCGGCGCCGCGTGCCGCCGCGGCAATGCGTTTCCTCTCGGGTGTATGACGTTTGCGCCGAGCAGCGGGCGATATCGTTGACACTCCCCTGGGACGGCCATACATTGTTTGAAAGTCGTCCGCAGCCTACTGCGGAACCAAGGAGACCGTCATGACCGTCGGTGCCGCTCCCCCAAGCGTTTTCGAGGCCGATCTGCCGACGCTTTCCTACGACCCCGAGGAAACACCGGCGCAGGTCTATCCGCGGCTGCGGGAGGCGCAGCGACGGGCCCCCGTCGCGATGGGACCCCACGGGCCCGAGGTGCTGTCCTACCACCTGGTCCGTTCCGTCCTTCGGGATCCCCGATTTCAGATCCCGCCCGGCATCAACCTGCTCGCCCAGGGCATCGACTCGGGCCCGCTGTGGGACAAAGTCGCCAACAGCCTGCTGTGCCTGGAGGGCGACGCGCACCATCGGCTGCGCAGCCTGTGCTCCAAGGCGTTCACCCCGCGAACGGTCGCCCGCCTGCACGACACCATGGCCGCCGTGATGAACGAGTTGGTCGACCAGGTGGCCGACGCGGGCCAGTGCGATGTCGTCACCGACATCGCGCGCCCCTACCCCGTGCCGATCATCTGCGCGCTGCTCGGCGCACCCCGCGAGGATTGGCAACAGTTCTCGTTGTGGGCCGACGACGTGTTCAAGGCCTTCAGCTTCACTGTCGACCTCCGCGCGGTCGAGCCGGTCGTGATGCGCGCGTGGCGCGAGCTCGACGACTACGTCGACGAGATGGTCGCGCGCCGCCGGCACAGTTTGACCGATGATCTGCTTTCCGACCTGATTCGCGCCGGGGACGAGGGCGACCGCCTGGACGCCGCCGAGCTGCGCATGCTGGCCGGTGGCCTGCTGCTGGCGGGGACGGACACCACCCGCAACCAGGTGGCCGCCTCGGTGCAGGTGCTGTGTGAACACCCGGAGCAATGGGAGCTGCTGCGGCGGCGGCCCGAGCTGGCGATGCGTGCCGTCGAGGAGACCATGCGGCACTCGCCGATCGCGTGCGGAACCCCGCGACTTGTGGTCGAGGATGCCGAGCTCGACGGCTACTCATTCCCCGCCGGCACCGCGGTGTTGGTGAATACCTTTGCGGCCAACCGAGATCCGGCGGTGTACGACGACCCCGGCCGCGTCGACATCACCCGCGATGCGGCGCCACCCATCCTGACCTTCGGCGGCGGCGTGCATTACTGCCTGGGCGCCAACCTGGCCAGGCGGGAGATCGCCGAAGCGCTGACCGTCCTCGCGAACCGGCTGCGAAATCCGCGCATGGCCGGGCCGGCGCCGTGGAAGCCGATGGTGAGCCTGAGCGGGCCGAAGAGCCTGCCCATCGAGTTCGACCGGTAGGTATCGCCGACGCATGCTGTGACAGAGGCCGCTGTGCGCCGAGTCGCGGTCACGTCGGGGCGGCTTTACGCTGCTTGGTTACACGAACTTAACGGGGGTTTTCAATGTGCGCAGCCTGGGTGCATGCGGCCCGGCACCGCCTGTTCACCTACGGGCGTGCCGCGGTGGCGTCGGTCGGCTGCCTGGCCGTCGCATCCTGTTCGGAGACCGCGGCGCCGCCCGCCCTCACCCCCACCAACTCGACTTCGGTCTCGAAAACCAGCGCCCGCGCGGCTCCCCCGCCCGCCCCGATCACCGGCCCGCTGGAGAAGGATTGGAAAAGTTACGGCGGAACGGCGTATTTCGGTTGCCCGGAGAAGTTTTCGGCCGGCAAAACGGCGCTCGAGGACATCCGGCCCAAAATCTTCGACCCGAAGACCGGGCAATACGTCGCGCCCGCCGTACCCGCGATCCCGGCCGGGCAGAACCTCACCGGCGGCATCTGCGCACTGACCGGCGCTGCCGATGACATGAAGGTCGTGTACGTCGTCACGACCGTCAAGCCGGCGCAGGCCCCGTCCCCCGAAGTCACCACCACCACCGGCTACGTGTTCGACTCCAAGTCGGGCCAGCAGGTGGCCACCAAGGAGCTGCAACCGCCCGCCCCCGACCTGAAGCCGGCCGCGCCGAGCAATTGGGGGCTGGCCTCGACCGCCTCGGGTGCGGCGTGGCTCAACGCCTTCACCGACGGCCACGGCGCCGCATCGCCGCCGCGCACCGTGGTCCTGTCCGGCGGCGACCTGTCGATGATGTGGAACGACCCGCAGCCCGGCCGCGTCTGGCAGGACATCCTCGCGTTCCAGCGCAACACCGAACCCGGCAAGACATCCGGCGCCGAGCTGCGCCGGCCCAGCGGTGAAGCGATCTACCAGGACAACGACGTGCAATCGGTCGACGCCGAATTAACCGACGGCCCAAACAAACTGGTGAAGATCACGCACTGGGATTCGTACAACCCGCCGGTGCTGTCGACGATGTTTTATGACCTCAACGCCAAGTCCATCATCAAGATCGGCGATTCCGACCGGATCTCCGGCGGCGGGCTGACCGCGGCGCTGTCGGACGGCAAACTGTTCGTCGACGGCCACGGCTCGGACACCTCCCAATTCGGCTTCGGGGTGTGGAACCTGCGCAGCCAGCAGTGGGACTTCCAGAAGAGCCGAGACGACGCCAAGAAGATGTCGATCGCCAAGCTGGCGTTTTTCGAAGACCACCTCTACATCACCGGCGCCGGTGGGACATTCTCCGTAATCGCTTTGCCCGCAACCGATCCCGTCGCACCGAACTGGTCGCTACGGCCCTTCGAGCGGATCTCCGGATGGACCCTGGTGTGCCGCGGCGAGACCGCGCCGGGGTCCAACGGCGAGTGCAAGGAGATCGTCATGGTGCAAGACCAGGACGGCCACTACCCCGGGCCCTGGTTCTGAGGTTGTTCGCGCTCAGAACAAGCCGAGGGCCTGGGGGGCCATGTAGAGGCCGAAGCCGATGGTCACGAAACACAGTGCGCGGGTGAGGTGTTTGTGCAGCCCCCGCATGCGCCACTGCTCGGGCAGCGCCCGGGCCTCCAGCGCCAGCAGCAGGCCCAGCACGATGGGCAGCAGCAGCGCGTTCATCACCTCGACGTCGACGGCCAGGTTGACCAGGTCGACGCTGGCCAGCACCAGCACCGCGCCCATGATGTGGGCCAGCCCGTAGGTGAGGTAGAACTTGGCGGTGGCGCGGTTGGGCCGCTCGTTGAGCGTGTGCTTCCAGCCGAACACCTCCGCAAGCCCCCACGCACCGGCCAGCGAGGCGACGATCGCGGCCACCAGCGCCGCACCCAGCATGCCCAGGCCGAACAGCACTGTCCCGCCGACGTGGCCCAGGTAGGGCGTCAGCGATTGGGCAATCTGGCCGACCGTCTCCAGCTCCGCTCCGCCGCCCTGCGCGCCACTCGTCCCAATCGTGGATGCCATGGTGATCACCACCGCGATCATGATCAGCTGGGTCAGCACCGCACCGAACGCGGTGTCGTACCGAGCCTGGCGAATCGTGCTCTCCGACAACCGCTTATCGACCACCGCGCCTTGCTGGTAGAAGATCATCCACGGCATGATGACCGCGCCGACGTTGGCCGCGACCAACAGCAGGTACGACGAGTTGCCCAGCGGCATCGACGACAGGCCGTCCGCCAGCGCCTTCGGATCCGGCCGCGCCATCACCATGGCCACCAGGAACGCCAGTTCGGCTGCGCCGACGACCAGGCCGATGCGCTCGACGCGCCGGTAGCTGCCGGTCAGCGCCAGCGCCAGCAGCGCGACGGTCGCGACCGGAATGCTCACCCACCGCGAGACGCCGAACAGCTCACCGACTCCGGCCACACCGGCGAATTCCGTCAGCAACGCCCCGATCGCCGAGGCGAACAGGGTGAACGCCGAGACCCAGGCCCATCCGCGCCCGAACCGCTCCCGGATCAGCGCGCCGTGGCCGCGCTTGGTGACGATGCCCAGCCGCACCGTCATCTCCTGCACGACGTAGAGGACCGGCATCAGGATCAGCTGCGGCAGCACCATCCGGTAGCCCCATTGGGCGCCGGACTGCGACGCGGTGATCAGCGACCCGGCGTCGGTGTCGGCCAGCATCACCACCAGCCCGGGGCCCCACACCGCAAGCAGCCCCCACCGCAGCCAACGGCCACGCGTTCGCAGCGACACCGGCGGTCGGTCGTCGAATTCGCCCGTCACCGGCTGCGCGGTTGTCTCGGTCACCCTGATTACTCCTCTGGTACGACTGCGTTCGTGCAAACCGATCAGCCCCGAGGATAACTAAGGCTCGCCTAACCGCGGGTGGTTTCCCGGAGAGTGCCGTTAACCAAACTGGCATGGCCATTCTCGAAAATGCGATAGGCCTTCTCGAACGGCGAGAGTACGTTACCGGAGTATGCAAACGGTGCGTAGTTTCTGCCGCGTCTGCACCTCGGTCTGCGGCATCCTCGTCGACGCCGACGGCGACGAGGTGATCCGCGTCCGCGGCGATCAGGACCATCCCTTCTCACACGGCTACACCTGTCCGAAGGGTCGCGCGCTGCCGCAGCTGCATCATCATCCGGACCGGCTCGAGCATCCGCGGATGCGGGTGGACGGCCGACTGCGCGATGCCACCTGGGATGCCTGCCTGGACGACCTGGGCGCCCGGCTCAAGGAGATCATCGACCGGCACGAACCCGAGTCGGTCGCGTTCTATTTCTCCACCATGGAAAGCGCCGGCTTCCGGATGGCCGAGGCCCTGCACGCCGCGATCGGCACACCGGCAAAGTTCAGCCCGCTGACCATCGACGGCACCGCCAAACCCCTGGTCTCGGATCTGGTCGGCGGATTCATGGGGCTGTCCGGCCGAACCGACCTGGACAACGCCGACTTTCTGTTGCTCGTCGGCGTGAATCCCGTTGTGTCGCACGGCCATGCGATCTCGATGCCCAACCCCACCGGAACGGTGCGCGAAATCACCCGGCGCGGGCAGGTGTGGGTGATCGACCCGCGCCGCACCGAGACCGCGCGGCTGGCCACCGCCCACCTGGCGCCGCGACCCAGCACCGACCACGCGGTGCTGGCCTACCTGGTTCGCGAAATCCTGCGCGACGGAATGAAAACCGATGTGCCGGTGCAGGGCGTCGACGCGCTGACCGCAGCGGTGGAGCCGTTCACACTCGAACACACCGCACAGCTCGCCGACGTCGCCGAGGCCGACCTGGCCCGGCTGGGCGAGGCGGTGCGCGCCGCCAAGTGCGTCGCGGTCGAAACCGGCACCGGCGTCACCATGACGGCCGAGCGCGCCAACGTCACGCAGTGGCTCGCATGGGTGCTGATGATCCTCACCGGCGCGATGAACCGTCCCGGCGGCACCTGGTTCCATCCCGGATTCGCCTACCAGCTGGAAACTTTCGGCGAGTTCCTGCCCGTCACGCCGATCGAGGGGGCTTTCGGCCCCGGGCCGCGCAGCCGTCCCGAGGCGCAGGCCTTCATCAACGAGTGGCCGTGCGCGGTGCTGCCCGACGAGATCGCCGCCGGCAACATCCGCGCCCTGATCAACGTCGGCGGCAGCCTGGTCACCTCGTTTCCCGAGACGGGCAAGCTGATTCCGGCCCTGCAGAACCTCGAGGTGTTCGCCACCACCGAGATCATCAACAACGAAACCACGGAGCTGGCCACCCACGTCCTGCCCACCAAGGATCCGTTGGAACGCCCCGACATCACCATCCACGACATCCTGAGTTCGCATGTGTCGGTGCAGTACAGCCCGGCCGTCGTCGCACCGGTCGGCGAACGGCGCTCGATGTGGTGGGTGTTCGCCGAACTCGGCCGCCGGCTCGGTTACGACCTCGGCAATCTCGGAAATCCCGACACCAGCACCGACGACGATGTGCTGTCCGTCCTATTAGCCGGCGCGCGAACGGGTTTCGACGAGGTGGCGGCCGTGGGCTGGGCCGAGGCGCCGCGCGAGCTACCGGCGACCTGGGTCGACGACCACATCGAGCGGGTGGGCGGCTGGCGACTGGCGCCACCGCTGCTGGTGGATCAGCTCGCCGCCCTGCAACCGCCCGCGCCGCTGGTGATGGTGCCGCGCCGGCAACGCCGAAAGCTCAACGGGCAGCTCGACTTTCTCGGTGAGGCGCCCGAAATCCTGATCCACCCCGACGACGGCGCCGCCGCGGGCGTCGCGGACGGACAGAAGGTGATCGTCCGCAGCACCAGCGGCGAACTGACCGGCATCGCCAAGGTCCACGACTCCATCCGCCGCGGCGCGGTGTCGATCCCGCACGGCCACCACGTCGCCAACGTCAACCGCCTGACCAACAAGGACGACATCGACGTGGTGACGGGCATGGTGCGCTACTCCGGCATCCCCGTCAGCCTGCACCCCGCCTAGGGAGATCCATCAATCGTCTTCATCGGCAACGTTTTTCGCCCTGACAGCGGCGAGTGCGGTGCAGATCACCAGCACGGCGGTGACCGCGGCCTCGGCGAGCAGTGCGCTGGAGTTCACGAACTCGCGGTCCGCCAGCCCGGAGGCCCCCATCTCGTGCTTGGTGCCGTCAACCAGCAGTGCCGGATACAGCCAGCACACGACGGCGGTGACGAATGCGACCGCAGCGCAGCCGCACGTGACGAGGCCGAGCCAGCGCGCTCGCGCCGCGGCCAGCAACGTGGCGGCGGCCGCGATCGCGGCGATCAGGACGATCCAACCCGGCGTGCTGTTCACCATGCCGCTCAGCAACGCGCCATAGTGATCGGCGTCCTCTCCGTCGTATATGCCGAGACCGTTCCACCGGATGGGAAAACCCAAGTGGCTCAAGTCGATCCAGGGCAGCAGTGTCAGCGCCGCTGACGCGATGGCCGCGACGACCCCCGCTATGGTGAATACCTTGCTACGCAGCATGGTTCCTTTCGATCATCGGGACGAACTTCCCGCCGGCCACCCAGCGTAAGGCGGGACAGCTCGGCGCCGAAAGGGCAAGTTAACCCCGCCGAGGTCAGGGGTACCCCTCAAGGCATGGGGTGGGTGACGACGCACGCGGTTGCGATCTTCTCGGCTCTGCTTTCCGCGTTCTGGGCTGCGGTGGGAATCGTGGTCCGCCAGCGGGCCACCCACCGCGTTCCCGGTGATGAGGCCATGTCCGCGGCGATGGCCACGACGCTGGTGCGCCAGCCGCTGTGGTGGGCGGGGACCTTTGCCGCGGTCGCCGGTTACGCGTTTCAGGCCGTGGCGCTGGCGCACGGATCGCTGCTGCTCGTCCAGCCGCTACTGGTGTCGTCGCTGCTGTTCGCGTTGCCTTTGAGCGCGGCGCTGTGCCACCAGCGCATCAGTCGTGTCCAGTGGGGCTGGGCGATGCTGCTGACGGCCGCGCTGGCGGTCTTCCTGCTGGTGGGTCAGCCCCGCGAGGGCCACAGCCGTCCGCCCATTCCGGCGTGGACGCTGGCGTTGGCGATCACCGTGCCGTCGGTGATCGCCTGCGTAATCGCGGCCCACCGCGCCGCGGGCCGGGTGCGGGCCTCGCTGCTGGGCGTCGCGGTGGCGATCCTCCTCGGGATGATCGCGGTCGTCACGAAGGTCTGCACCCACCGCTACTCGGTCGGCGGATGGCATGCGCTCATGACCGTCCCTGCCCCGTATGTGCTGGTGGCGCTGGCGGTGACCGTGACCGTGGTGCAGAACTCCGCGTTTCATGCCGGCGCGCTGCAGGCGTCGGTACCGATCATGCTGGTCGGTGAACCGGTGGTCGCCGTCCTGCTCGGGGTTGTCGTGCTCGGTGAGCACCTGGCGGTCGGCGGCCTGACGGCGCTCGTCCTTGCGATCGCGGTCGCGGCGATGATGGCGGCCACGGTCGCCCTGGGCCGCAGCCAGGCGATCGAAAACGCCGATGTCGAGAATGAGGAACCCAGTTTGCCCTCTCGCCTGGACGAGGCCACGCTGGCGGCCGCCGGGGCGGGCGGCAGGCCCGCGGGCGCGCGCGACCACCTCGAGTGAGATTGGCGATCTGCAGCGGGCTGCCAGCTTGCAGGCTTTGGTTGATCGCCCACGGGTCGCCACCGGCTACCCGATTCCACACCCGGGAAAAGGGTGACCGCCGCAAATGTCAGGGTGAGACACCTTCATTCCCGCCCAGACCGGCACGCTCCACAGGTCCTGAGGGTCAGGAACCGGCCCCTCCGAGCAGGCGTAATCAGGCCGCTGCTACCACTGCCTCGGCTTCTGCAATGACTGCTTCTGCCGCCGCCTTGGCTTCTGCCTCTGCTGACTCGGCTTTTGCTGCCTGGGCCACAGCATCCCCAGCGCGGCAGGCCGCGTCTCCGCGTGTCACGGCCAGCGCGTAAACCAACACCCCGGCGCAGGCTACGACGGATACCACCGGCCCCGCTGCGGCGGTGACGACGAACGCAAAAGAAAAGCTCAAGACAATGAGCCAAATCAGCCTCCTCATCATCATGGACGTTAAGTCGGCTGGTACCGCATTTACGTTACCCAAGGCCCACCTGACCGCCACCAATGGCGCCACGAACCCAGCCCACCGAGCAACCGCCTTCCGCCGTCGCACGCATCGACTTCCCGGCCGAAGTCACCCAGAGTAAGCAAATTCCAAGGTTGTTAAGCGAATCTAGAGAGTTCGATCTGTGATCGTGTCGTGTTTCAACTGTGATTCTTGACGAGCAGTGTTACCGCAGTGACTTGAGTGTCTGAAGCACTCGGTGTTTCAGCGGAGGTTGAGGAGTATCCCCTTGTCCCGGAACATGTTTGCGATTTCGAATGCTCGCGGGCCACTGACCCGAGCGGCGCTGGGTATGGCGCTCGCACTGGCCGCAATTGGCGCAATTGGGTTTGGCAGCGGGATCGCTGGGGCGGCTCCGCAGCAACCTTTGCTTATCGACGGTCCACTGCCCGTTCCCGCCCCTACCGGGCCGGACCCGACCACGGCTGTGAATATCGCCAACGCGATCTTCGGCGAGCTCGGTTCTCTGTTGAATGGCATGTTTCCCGGCCTCGGTTCCAGTAGAAACCCCCTGTCTCCCGGCTATCCGAACACTGTGTTGCCGGGGCAGACTCCTGCGGTGCCGTACTCGCCGGGCGCCGTACTGCCCAATCCAGCGTCGTTTTAGGCCTGCGCGGGGTTTGCGAGCTGCGCTTCGCCATGCCGCTCGGGACCGGGGTGGGCCCGCTGCCGTCGATAGTCGTGCCGGATGCGTTGCTGGATGAACGCCACAAGCCGACCGGACTTCCCGCCTGACCAGCTGCCTAGTCGATCACTAGTGGAAACACTCCATCGCACCATTGGGAAACCGGATCGGCCAAGACCGGAGTCTGAATGCGTGATCGGGAGCGGCCGACCCCGAAAAAACTCCAAACAGCCGATGCTCAACCCCTAAACACCGCAAAAGCCCACCAGGAGCAGCGCATAGCCACGGATGCGGCCGTGGTGCTGTGATCCGCATGGGCGCTCATCGGAGGAAACGCTCATGGTGGCGGGGCCGCCGCAAGGGCAGCAGCTTCGCCTCGACCTCACCCCAGTCGACCCAGCCGGTGAGCATGCCGTCGGCGATCAGTCGCCGGATCGTCGCCTCACGCATGTCGAGGTGCTCGGCGGCTTCGGCGAGCGTGACGAAGTCAGCCACAAGCAACTCGTCAACTAGACGGCGTACACGGCCTTCGATTTCGTCGCGGATGGATCGCACGGCCGCCACATCTTTGCCGTCTGGGTCGTCGAGAACCCAGTCTTCATACCGACGGCCGGGCAAGATTGGGGCGGCATCGCCGCAGCCCATGGTGATAACAACATCGGCGGCTTGGAGAATCTCGAGGCTCCACGGTTTGGGGTATTCATTGGCCAGGTCGATGCCGCGCTCGGCCATAACGGCGATGACAGCGGGGTTGATCTCACCTTTGGGCTTCGAACCACCAGACCACGCCACAGCCGCATCACCGGCGAGACTGGTGAAAAATCCCATGGCCATTTGGGATCGGCCCGCATTGTGGTTGCACAGGAACAACACCACCGGCTTGCCTTCGGTTATTTTGCCTTCCACCTTCGCTACGGCGCGAAGTCGTTGCCGCGCGAAGCGCTCTGCCAGCAGCGCCAAAAAGTCGTGAACGGTAGCGGTCGCGGCGAGCCGGTCGTAGGAGGAGTACAGGAACCAGTCAATAGTCTCCGGATTCAAGGTGTCGGCGAACTCGCTGTACAACCGCGCTGCTGCGGATTCGAGCGCGTGACGCTGGTCGATGAACGGCTCGATACGACGCGGCGGTTCGCGGGCAGCTTTATCGCTCTGCATGGGCGATCTCACTAGGCAATTCGACGCCAAATTGTGTAACTCTACGTAAGCAGAGCGTACGCCCCCGAGCTGTGGTTTTACTGGATGCGTGAAGTGCTAGGGCCTGGCCGCGCGATCCTACGCTCCGCTCATGCGCGACATCAAGACCATCGACTCCGAGCTGCGATTGGTGGTGGCTCTTCGCCCTGCGGATCGGGGGCGGGGTGGCCGCTGCCGTCGACAGACGTGGCGGATGCGCTACTGGATGAACGCCGCAAGCTGATCGGACTTCTCCGCCTGACCAGCTGCCTGGGTGGCTCCAATCCGCCGTGTGCTTCCAGGCTTGGGAATTCCTTGCCCGGCCCGATCCCGAGATTGGTTCCCGCGTAGAGGTCGTGTGCACCGAAGCCTGACCCCCTGGCCATCAGCGAAGGGGCCAACGTAAAGGTGGTCCAGAAGCTACTCGGGCACAAGTCAGCGGTGCTTACGCTCGACAAATATGGCCACCTATTCCCCGATGACCTCGATGCCGTTGCAGTCGCTTTTGACACTGCTGCGGACGCTCTGCGGACGATTAACACGCCCAGACCCGCTGCGCTGGCCAGAAACAAGCTCTGACCTGGTGGTGGCAGGTACAGGATTCGAACCTGTGAAGCTTTCGCGACGGATTTACAGTCCGCTCCCATTGGCCGCTCGGGCAACCTGCCGCCAGACAGGTTACAACGAGCGAGTAGACAAAGCACAAACGCCTATCACCGAGTGAAGGGACCGAATGCATGGCGGACTCATCGTTCGACATCGTCAGCAAAGTGGATCGCCAGGAGGTCGACAACGCGCTCAACCAGGCCGCCAAAGAGTTGGCCACCCGATTCGACTTCCGCGGCACCGACACCACAATCGCCTGGAAGGGCGACGAGGCTATCGAGCTGACGTCGTCCACCGAGGAACGCGTCAAGGCGGCCGTCGACGTCTTCAAGGAGAAGCTGATCCGCCGTGACATCTCGATGAAAGCCTTCGACGCCGGCGACCCGCAGGCCTCTGGCAAGACCTACAAGATCAGCGGCACCCTCAAGCAGGGCATCAGCAGCGAGAACGCCAAGAAAATCACCAAGCTGATCCGCGACGACGGCCCCAAGTCCGTCAAGACCCAGATCCAGGGCGAGGAAATCCGGGTCACCAGCAAAAAGCGTGACGATCTGCAGGCCGTCCAAGCGCTGCTCAAGCAGGCCGACCTGGACGTCGCGCTGCAGTTCGTCAACTACCGCTGACCGGCGGGGTTAGCACCCGACGCGCGGATTCGTGTGTTACTTAGCCCGACCAACCGGTGGGTATCTAGGCTGGTGACGAGTCCCACAAAATTTTGAGCGAGGTTCACGATGACCGTGACTCCCCAGGAAGCCGCCGATAGCGGTGCGGCCGAGGCCGGATACTCCGACGTGATCATCGTCGGTGCCGGCATCTCCGGCATCGACGCGGCCTACCGGATCACCGAGCGCAACCCGCGCCTGACGTACACCGTCCTGGAGCGGCGCGCGCAGATCGGCGGGACGTGGGACCTGTTCCGCTACCCCGGGGTGCGCTCGGACAGCAGCATCTTCACGCTGTCCTTCCCGTTCGAGCCGTGGACTCGCAGAGAAGGCGTCGCCGACGGCGTGCACATCCGCGAGTACCTGGTTGCCACCGCGCACAAGTACGGCATCGACCGGCACATCCGGTTCAACAGCCACGTGCGCTCGGCCGACTGGGACTCCGCCACCGACACCTGGACGATCACCGTCGAGCAGGATGGCGCACGCAGGCTGTACCGCTGCCGCTTCCTGTTCTTCGGCAGCGGCTACTACAACTACGACGAGGGCTACACCCCCGAGTTTCCCGGCATCGAGCAGTTCGAGGGCACCGTGGTACACCCGCAGCACTGGCCCGAAGACCTGGACTACACGGGCAAGAAGGTCGTGGTGATCGGCAGCGGGGCGACCGCGGTCACGCTGCTGCCGTCGTTGTCGGACCGCGCCGCGAAAGTCACCATGCTGCAGCGCTCGCCGACCTATCTCATCTCGGCGTCCAAGTACGGTGCCGTCGCCGCTATCTCTCGAAAGTTGTTGCCCCGCAGGCCCGCTCATGTCGTGATCCGCATGTACAGCGCCCTGACCGAGGCGGTGTTCTTCGCGTTGTCCCGCAAGGCGCCGGGGCTGGTGCGATGGCTGTTGCGGCGCAAGGCGATCAGCAGCCTGCCCGCCGGCTACGACGTCGACACCCACTTCAAGCCGCGCTACAACCCGTGGGACCAGCGGATGTGTCTGATCCCCGACGCTGACCTGTACAACGCCATCACCGCGGGCGGCGCCGAAGTGGTCACCGACCAGATCGACCATTTCGACGCGACCGGCATCGAGCTGAAATCCGGCGGGCACCTCGACGCCGACATCATCGTCACCGCCACCGGGCTGCAACTGCAGGCGCTGGGCGGCGCCGCGATCAGCCTGGACGGCACCGAGATCAAGACCAGCGACCGCTTCGTCTACAAAGCGCACATGCTCGAAGACGTGCCCAACCTGTTCTGGTGCGTGGGCTACACCAACGCGTCGTGGACGCTGCGCGCCGACATCACCGCCCGCGCCACGGCAAAGCTGATGGAACACATGGCCTCTCACGGCTACACCCACGCCGCCCCGCATCGCGGCAACGAGCCGATGACCGAAAAGCCATCGTGGGACATCAACGCCGGCTACGTGCTGCGCTCGGTGCACATGTTGCCGAAGTCGGGCACCAAGCGGCCGTGGAACGTGCGGCAGAACTATCTTGCCGACGCCCTCGACTACCGGTTCGACCGGATCGAGGAGGCGATGGTGTTCGGCCGCGTCGATGACCGGGCACCGCTGGCCGGCTAGCCGGTCCGGTGTTTGTGAACTGCTACTAAATCGCAGGTGTCCGCAATACGCTGATCGCCATGGCATCTGAGAAGCGCGAACCCAAAGTCGTTGTCCTCGGTGGCGGTTCCTGGGGCACCACCGTGGCATCAATCTGCGCGCGCCGCGGTCCGACGCTGCAGTGGGTGCGCTCTGAGGCGACCGCCTCCGACATCAACGAGAACCACCGCAACAGCCGCTACCTCGGCAACGACGTCGTGCTGAGCGACACCCTGCGCGCCACCACCGACTTCGCCGAGGCCGCCAACTCCGCCGATGTCGTCGTGATGGGCGTTCCCTCGCACGGCTTTCGGGGTGTGCTGAGCGAGCTCGCCAAGGAGCTGCGGCCGTGGGTGCCGGTGGTGTCGCTGGTCAAGGGGCTCGAGCAGGGCACCAACATGCGGATGTCGCAGATCATCGAGGAGACGCTGCCCGGACACCCCGCGGGCATCCTGGCCGGGCCGAACATCGCGCGCGAGGTCGGCGAGGGCTACGCGGCCGCGGCGGTGCTGGCCATGCCGGACCAGCATCTGGCGACCCGGCTGTCGGGCCTGTTTCGCACCCGGCGCTTCCGCGTGTACACCAGCGACGACGTCATCGGGGTGGAGATGGCCGGGGCGCTGAAGAACGTGTACGCCATCTCCGTGGGGATGGGCTACTCGCTGGGCATCGGGGAGAACACCCGCGCGCTGGTGATCGCCCGCGCGTTGCGCGAGATGACCAAGCTGGGCGTCGCCCTGGGCGGCCATCCCGACACCTTCCCGGGCCTGGCCGGGCTGGGCGATCTCATCGTCACCTGTACCAGCCAGCGCAGCCGCAATCGACACGTCGGTGAACAACTCGGCGCGGGCAAGCCGATCGACGAGATCATCGCGTCGATGAACCAGGTCGCCGAGGGCGTCAAGGCCGCCAGCGTGATCATGGAGTTTGCCAACGAATTCGGCCTCACCATGCCGATCGCCCGTGAGGTCGACTCCGTGATCAACCACGGCTCGTCCGTCGAGCAGGCCTATCGGGGCCTGATCGCCGAGGTTCCCGGCCATGAGGTGCACGGCTCGGGCTTCTGAACTGGTTGTTGACGCGAGGTAATTCAAATCTTTGCGTTCTCTATGGGCAGGGCCCGTCCGCTTGACCGGCCTCTGCCAGCAAAATACCGTCGTTCCAGGCGACCAGGAGTTTCCGGGCACGATCTTGCGGGTCGGTCCGGTGTAATCGGCTGTACGCCAACACGTTACGAAGAGGTAACTAGACGAAACATGGGGCGAATATCGGACGTCCCCCGCTAACACCTGACGAGGGGACGCGACCGATGCACAACGTTGAACAGGACCGGTCGCGTATCGATCGGCTGCGGGGCGTCATCCGGCACGACCTGCCGTCGTCACTGGTGGTCTTCCTGGTCGCGCTCCCCCTGTCGCTCGGGATTGCGATCGCATCCAACGCCCCGGTGCTCGCCGGCTTGATCGCCGCGATCGTCGGCGGAATCATCGTCGGCACGCTGGGCGGGTCCCCGCTGCAGGTCAGTGGCCCCGCGGCTGGGTTGACGGTGGTTGTCGCGGGGCTCGTTTCCGACTTCGGTTGGGGCATAACGTGCTTGATCACCGTTGCCGCCGGAGTCGTGCAGGTTCTGTTGGGGCTCAGCCGGGTTGCGCGCGCCGCCTTGGCGATCTCACCGGTCGTCGTGCACGCGATGCTGGCCGGCATCGGCATCACGATCGCCCTGCAGCAGGCGCACGTGCTGCTCGGCGGGAAATCCAAGAGCACGGCCTGGCACAACCTCATCGGGCTGCCAGGCCAGATCATCGGCGCGCACCGCCCGGGCGTGATCCTGGGGGTGCTGGTGATCGTCATCCTGGTCGCGTGGCGATGGGTTCCGGCCCCGGTGCGCCGCGTTCCCGGTCCCCTGGTCGCCATCGTGGCGGTGACGCTGATCTCGGTGGTCTTCCCGTTCCACGTGCGCCGGATCAACCTCGAGGGATCACCGCTGGATGCGCTGCGGTTGCCCGATCTTCCCCACGGCAACTGGGGCGCGTTCGCCATCGGGGTGATCACGGTGGCCCTCATCGCCAGCGTCGAGAGCCTGCTGTCGGCGGTGTCGGTGGACCGGATGCACAACGGGCCACGCACCGATTTCAACCGCGAACTGGTGGGACAGGGCGCCGCCAACATCGTGTCGGGAACCATCGGCGGGCTCCCGGTGACCGGGGTCATCGTCCGCAGCTCGACAAATGTCAACGCGGGGGCCAAATCCCGTGCCTCGGCGATCATGCACGGCGTCTGGATCCTGCTGTTCACCATCCCGTTCGCCGGCCTGGTCGAGGAGATCCCGACCGCCGCGCTCGCCGGTCTGCTCATCGTCATCGGGATTCAGCTGCTGAAGCCGGCCCACATCGAAACCGCAATGAAGCACGGTGATCTCGCGGTGTACGTCGTGACGGCCGTCAGCGTCGTCTTCCTCAACCTGCTGCACGGGGTCATGATCGGGCTCGCGCTGGCCATCACGCTGACCGGCTGGCGGGTGATCCGGGCCAAGATCGACGCCACGCCGGACGACGACGAATGGCGGGTGAGCATCCAGGGCGCGGCCTGCACCTTCCTGGCGCTGCCGAGGCTGACGCGGATGCTGGCGTCGGTTCCGCAGGGCGCGACGGCGACGGTGGTCGTTGCGGTGCATTACCTTGATCACGCTGCGCACCAGGCCATTACGGACTGGCAGCAACAGCACGAGGCGACGGGCGGGGCGGTGCACATCCGGGGCGGGATCGAGACGGGTCGACGCGACGCGCACGAACCGCTGGTCGACGCGCAAAGGCCCGAAGCCGCGGCGTAATCGGATCCAGGTCAGTCGACGTCGATACGGATATGCAACCGCTTGCCGCATACCTGCGCCAGCCGTTGCAGCTCGTCGACGCGGGGCACCTCGGTCCCGTCCTCCCACGCGGCGACGGTCGCGTGCGAGGTACCAAGCGCCTCGGCCAGTTGGGCCTGGTTCATGCCCGCACCGGCGCGTGTCTCGAAGACCAAATCGGGCAGATCCAGGGCCAGCCCGGCCTCGTGAATATCGATTGAGTCAGAGTTCGCCATCGCAATCACAGCTTTCATAAATGGCCGGTCCAAAGACTACTTTCTCAGTCCGAGTTTACTTGCGGTTCAGGCCGTGTGCACCCAGTGTTTACCGTTGCCGTTGCCCTCAGCCCCGCGCCATTTCCTCCAGCCGACGGATACGGTCCTCGATCGGCGGATGCGTCGAGAACAGCGACCCGATCCGCTCGCCCGCCCGGAAGGGGTTGGCGATCATCAGGTGCGCCTGGCTGGCCAGCTGGGGCTCCGGCGGCAGCGGCGCCGCCTGGACCCCACCGGAAATCTTGCGCAAGGCCGACGCCAGCGCCAGCGGGTCACCGGTCAGCACCGCGCCCGATTCGTCGGCCTGGTATTCGCGTGACCGCGACACGGCCAACCGCACCACGGTCGCGGCGATCGGACCGAGTAACGAAACCAGCAGCAGCGCAAAGGGATTCTCGCCATCGCGGTTGTTACCCCCGAACATGCCGGCGAACATAGCCATGTTGGCCAGCGCGGTGATCACCGAGGCCAGCGCGCCGGCGATGCACGAGATCAGGATGTCGCGGTTGTAGACGTGCGAAAGCTCGTGGCCCAGCACGGCGCGCAGCTCGCGCTCGGTGAGGATGTCCAGAATGCCGGTGGTGCAGCAGACCGCCGCGTTGCGGGGGTTGCGCCCGGTCGCGAACGCGTTGGGCGCGTTGGTGTCGCTGATGTACAGCCGGGGCATCGGCTGGTGCGCGGCGGTGGCCAGCTCACGCACGATCCGGTACATCGCCGGCGCCTGCACCTCCGAGACCGGCTGCGCGTGCATCGCCCGCAGCGCCAGCTTGTCGCTGTTGTAGTAGGTGTAGATGTTCATGCCGATGGCGAACAGCACCGCGAGGAACATCGCGGTCCTGCCGAACAGCGAGCCGACGAACACGATCAACGCGGACATGCCAACCAACAACGCGAACGTCTTGAACGTGTTGTGATGCGGATGCCAGGTCATCGGTGTCCTCCCTGCGAACACTCGGAAGCGCGCGTTATTGCCGATTACAGCTCATGAACGCCCGAGAGGGCCTTCCTGGTTCCGCAGGCCGCCGGAAGCGGGGCTAGCCGTGGCGGCTGATGGTGTAGTCGACCAGCGTCTGCAACGCGTGCCGGCCGGGGACATCCGGCAACGCGGCCAGCTCGTGGCGGGCCTGCTCGGCGTACTCCCGAAGCGAGTGCTTGGCCTTGGCCATGCCCGGTGAGGCCCGCAACAGACCCAGCGCCTCAGCCACCGCCTCGTCGTCGTCGATGGGCCCGACCAGCAGCTCACGCAGCCGCGCCGCCTCGGGACCGGGTTCGCGCAGCGCGTAGACCATAGGCAAGGTGTGGACGCCTTCGCGCACGTCGGTGCCGGGCAGCTTGCCGGACTCGTGGGAGTCGCTGTCGATGTCGATGATGTCGTCGGAGATCTGGAACGCAGTGCCCACGATGCCGCCGAGGCGGCTCAGCCGCTCCACCTGATCGGCGTCGGCACCCGAGAACATGGCACCGAACCGGCCCGCGGCGGCGATCAGGCACGCGGTCTTCTCGTACACCACTTTCAGGTAGTGCTCGATGGGGTCGGATCCCTCGACGAACCCGCGCGTCTCGCGCATCTGCCCGGTCACCAGCTGGGCGAAGGTCTCGGCGATCAGCCGCACCGCCTCGGGCCCCAGCCGGGAGACCAACCGGGAGGCCGTGGCGAACAGGTAGTCGCCGGCCAGGATCGCGACGTTGTTGCCCCAGCGCACGTTGGCGGTGGGGGTGCCGCGACGAACCTCGGCCTCGTCCATCACGTCGTCGTGGTACAGCGTGGCCAGGTGCACCAGCTCGATGACGGCGCCGGCGATGGTCACGTCCACGCTGTCCGGGTTGGGCCCGATCTGCGCCGACAGCACCGTGAACAGCGGCCGGAACCGTTTGCCGCCAGCCTTGAACAGGTGCGTCAGCGACTCGGTCATGATGTCGTCGGCGCTGCGGAATTCCGCTTCCATGAGCTGCTCGATGCGGCCGACGCCGTCTCGCACGGTCGCCGCGAAGGCGGGGTCACCGAAGTCAACGCCTGCCACCACCGTCGCCGGAGTACTCACGGGACCAAACATACTGGTGTGCATGAAGACGGCAGCGACCCGAGCCCAAGTGGTGGTCGTGGGCGCAGGGCCCGCCGGTTCGGCGGCGGCGGCCTGGGCCGCTCGCGCGGGCAATGACGTACTGGTCATCGATTCGGCGAGCTTTCCCCGCGACAAGGCTTGCGGCGACGGGTTGACCCCGCGCGCGGTCGCCGAGCTGGAACGGCTGGGGCTGCGCGATTGGCTGGACACCCGCATCCGGCATCGGGGACTGCGGATGAGCGGCTTCGGCGGCGAGCTGGAGGTCGATTGGCCCGGCCCGTCGTTCCCGTCGACGGGCAGCGCGGTGGCCCGCTTCGAGCTGGACGACCGGATCCGCAAGGTCGCCGAGGATTCCGGGGCGCGGATGCTGCTCGGGACGAAGACCGTTGCAGTGCAACATGATTCATCGGGCCGGGTGACGTCGGTGACGTTGGCCGACGGCACCGAGGTCGGGTGCGGCCACTTGATCGTGGCCGATGGCGCGCGTTCGTCGCTGGGCCGCAAGCTGGGCCGGCGCTGGCACCAGGAAACGGTGTACGGCGTCGCCGCGCGCGGGTATCTGACCACCCCGCGCGCCGACGACCCCTGGCTGACGTCGCACCTGGAACTGCGCGGACCCGACGGCTCCAAGGACAAAGTGCTGCCCGGCTACGGCTGGATCTTCCCGCTCGGCAACGGCGAGGTGAACATCGGCGTCGGCGCGTTGTCGACGTCGAAACGGCCCGCCGACCTGGCGCTGCGGCCGTTGATCGACTACTACACCGATCTGCGGCGCGACGAGTGGGGCTTCACGGGCCACCCGCGGGCGGTGGCCTCGGCGCTGCTGCCGATGGGCGGCGCGGTGTCGGGGGTGGCCGGCGCCAACTGGATGCTGATCGGCGACGCCGCGGCCTGTGTGAACCCACTCAACGGCGAAGGCATCGACTACGGGCTCGAGACCGGGCGGCTGGCGGCGGCCCTGCTGGACCGCTCCGATCTGTCGCAGGTGTGGCCGTCGCTGCTGCAGCAGCATTACGGACGCGGCTTCTCGGTGGCGCGCCGGCTGGCGCTGCTGCTGACGTTCCAGCGGTTTCTGCCGTCGACCGGACCGGTCGCGATGCGCTCGACGACGCTGATGACCATCGCCGTGCGGGTGATGGCCAACCTGGTCACCGACGACGACGCGGACTGGGTGGCGCGCGCCTGGCGCGGCGGGGGCCGGCTGTCCCGGCTGCTCGACCGCCGCACGCCGTTCAGCTGACCGAGTACCCGCCATCGCCGCAGGTCGGCGAGCCGCGCGTCTCCCGGCGGGCCCGTCGATCGGCGATGGGCTTTCGTCCGCGCACCCCCAGCGAGGCGTGTATAGTCCAGCTAATGAAGGGAACGAGCCTGGCTACTATCGGAGCCGCCGCTGCAATCGCTCTGGCCGCGCTGGCCATGCCGGCGCAGCTCTCCGTGCCGGCGCAGGCGGATCCGCCGCCGACGGCGCCGTACCCCACCCCGCGGACGCCGTCGCCCCCGAGCGACTACGACGCGCCGTTCAAGAACACCGTCAACGGCTTCGGCATCTACCAGCCGCAGGACCAGTTGGCGTGGCTGGGCAAGATCACCTGCGACCGCATTGGCAAGGGTGTGGACGGCGACGCGTACAAGTCGGCCACTTTCATCCAGCGCAACCTGCCGCGCGGCACCACTCAGGGCCAGGCGTTCCAGTTCCTCGGCGCCGCGGTCGATCACTACTGCCCCGACCAGGTCGGCTTCGTGCAAGCCGCGGGCAACCACTAGAACCGTCTCAGCGCAGGGGCTTGTGCCCCGCGTGTAGGGCGACGATGCCGCCGCTCAGGTTGCGCCAGCGCACCCCGGACCAGCCGGCCTGGGTTATCTGCTGCGCCAGCGCCGCCTGATCGGGCCACGCCCTGATCGATTCCGCGAGGTACACGTACGCCTCGGGATTGCTGGACACCGCCCGCGCCACCCGCGGCAGCGCCCGCATCAAGTACTCCTTATAGACGGTGGCGAACATCGCGTTGCTGGGCGTGGAGAATTCGCACACCACCAACCGGCCGCCAGGGCGCGTGACGCGGGCCATCTCGCGCAGCCCGGCCTGGGTGTCGACGACGTTGCGCAGCCCGAAACTGATTGTCACGGCATCGAATACGTCGTCGCAGAACGGCAGCCTGGTGGCATCGCCCGCGACCTTCGGGACGTCGCGCGCCGCACCCGCCGCCAGCATGCCGACCGAGAAGTCGGCGGCCACACACCACGCCCCGGACCTTTCCAGCTCCACGGTGGACACCGCGGTGCCCGCGGCGAGGTCCAGCACCTTGTGACCGGGCCCGATGGCCAGCGCCGACCGGGTGGCCTTGCGCCAGTACCGGTCCTGGCCCATCGACAGCACGGTGTTGGTCAGGTCGTACCGGCGGGCGACGCCGTCGAACATCGACGCGACATCCCGGGGATCCTTGTCCAATTCCGCGCGACTCACCACAGAGACGCTACCCGTTGCGGGAATGAGGCGGCGCGGACCGCGTTGTAGCAAGGCGTGACTGAAAAAGTTTGGTTTATCAGCGGTACATCGCGAGGTTTCGGACGGGCGTGGACGATCGCGGCCCTGGAGCGCGGCGACAAGGTCGCCGCCACGGCGCGCGACACCGCATCGCTGGACGACCTGGCGCAGAAGTACGGCGACGCGCTGCTGCCGATCCGGCTCGACGTCACCGACCGGGTGGCCGACTTCGCGGCGGTCAAGCAGGCGCACGACCACTTCGGCCGGCTCGACATCGTGGTGAACAACGCCGGATACGGGCAATTCGGGTTCGTCGAGGAACTCTCCGAGCAGGACGCACGCGACCAGATCGAGACCAATGTCTTTGGGGCGCTGTGGATCACGCAGGCCGCGCTGCCCTATCTGCGCGAGCAGGGCAGCGGCCACATCATCCAGGTGTCCTCGATCGGGGGCATCGCCGCCTTCCCGTGGCTCGGCATGTATCACGCGTCCAAGTGGGCGCTGGAGGGCTTCTCACAGGCGCTGGCGCAGGAGGTCGCGCCGTTCGGCGTGCACGTCACGTTGATCGAGCCGGGCGGCTTCGACACCGACTGGGCCGGGGATTCCGCCAAGCACGCCGATCCGATTCCGGAGTACGACGACGTCCGCGCCGCCGTCCAGGCCGAGCGCAGCCGCCGGTGGGCCAGCCCGGGTGACCCGTCGGCGTCCGCGGCCGCGCTACTGAAGGTGATCGACGCCGAAAAGCCGCCGCTGCGAGTCTTTTTCGGCGCTTCCCCGCTGGAAACCGCGAAGGCCGATTACGAGAGCCGGCTGCGCAACTGGGAGGAATGGCAGCCCGTCGCGGAGCTGGCGCAGGGCTGATCGACCCGCGGTCGTCTAGTTCGAGGCCGCGTTCAGTTGTGCTCGGGCACAAGGAGCCCACCACCCAGCAAAGCGCGACCGACTTTCGGACGCGGCGGGTCAGGCAGCGTTCAGCGAGACACCGCGGATCACGAAGCCTGAAGGGGAGGCGCGTGGCGCAGCAGCGAAACGGGTAAGCGCTGTAGTACCACTTGGAACGGAATAGAAGGACACGCTATGAGCGCCGCGGATAAGGCCCGAAACAAGGTGCGGTTGGTCTCAGCCAAGCTCAAGGCGGCAACCGGCCGCGTCACCAACGACCCGGCCTTGGAAGCGGAGGGCAGGGCGGACCAGCGGGCGGCCCATTTGCGAGATGCCGGTGAAAAGGTCAAAGACGCATTCCGGCCCCGCCGGCGCCGACAGGTCCGGCGCCGACAGGTCTAGCCGACGAACCCCTCGCGGGATGTCAATTCATCCCGTCATGCATCATGGCAGCGCGGCGGCCCACTTCATGTGGCCCTCGAAGCCCAGCGATGTCGCCATGGCGCGGTAGCGATCGCGATGATCGCGATAGCTGGCCTCATCCGTTGACTACACAGCCTGGATCGGTTGGCACAGCTGTCAACTGATCCACCGCGCGGCCTCGTCGAGATCGACCGGCAAGCGCGGTCCAGACGGAGCCACCGGCGTTGAACAAGTCGTCGACGACGGAGCGGGCCAATTCGATGGCGCCCGCCGTATCGCCAGTCCGCGCTACATAGTCGCCGAGACGGCGATACGAGACTCTGTCGGTCAAGCCCGCTCGAAACCAGAGGACCCAGCAAACAAACCGCCGCGGGCGTTATCGCCATCAATCGAGTAGTCGATTACTCATCCCAGGCAGCGCGGTGTGGATGCACAATTGGGACTCTGCGAGGAAAGGCGCTCCGATGTCCGCACCCCAGCATCCGCCCGTGGAAACCTGTGATGTCTGCATCGTCGGAGCCGGCATCGCCGGGTTGAACGCCCTGTTCGCCGCCAGCCGATACCTGTCCCGCGATCACAAGGTGATCCTCGTCGATCGTCGGGCGCGCACGGGCGGCATGTGGGTCGATGTCTACCCCTATGTTCGCCTGCACCAACCACACCCGATGTTCACGGCGGGAAACATCGCCTGGACGCTCGGCAAGGACCGCAGCTACCTGGCGACCAAAGGCGAGGTACTCGGCCAGTTCGAACACTGCGTCGACGTGATTAAGGAGCGAGTCCAGGTCGATGAGTACTTCGGCTGGCATTTGGAGTCGGAAGTAGAAGAGAACGGAATCGTGCGGGCCACCTGTAGCGCCGCCGACGGCCGAAGCCTCGTCGTCGAGGCCAAGCGATTGATCAAAGCGTATGGCCTGGGAATCACGCCGAACGAACCGCTCGATATCTCCAGCACGCGCGTGCATTCGGTGTCGCCGGACTACTGCGACGTCCGGGCTGGTGACATCAGGGAAAGCGATGCGCCGGTGTGGGTCATCGGCGGCGGGAAGACCGCGATGGACACCGCACACGCACTGATCACGGCCTACCCCGGACGCGAGGTCAACCTCGTCGCCGGCCGCGGGACGTTCTTCTCTTGCCGCGACAGCCTGTTGCCGAGCGGCGCCCGCCGCTGGTGGACGGGCACACCGCCGAGCGCCCTCGCTGCGCAGCTGAGTCGCCGGTACGACGGCACGAACGAATCGGAAGTCCAAGATTGGTACCGCGCCACCCATGGCACGTTCCTGACCCCGCAGGCGGACAACTTCGTGTTGGGAGTGCTGTCCGAGGCCGAAAACCGCACGATCTCCGCCGGGCTGAACGATCTCGTCATGGACTATTTCGAGGATGCAGTCGACCGGAATGGCACGACCGAGTTGGTGTTTCGGAGCGGATCGACGAAGACGATCGAACCGGGCAGCTGGGTCGTCAACTGCACGGGATACGTCAAATTCCCCGACGAATACCCCTACGAGCCGTACATTTCGCCCAGTGGCGCAGTCGTTTCCATCAATGTGCGGTCGGCCATCCTGCACTTGCCCGCGTTCATGGGGTATTTCCTGGGCCACTTGATGTTCTTGGGCAAGCTCGGGGAAATCCCGCTCTACGAAATCGACTGGATGGGTTTGAGGCAGAAGGCGCCGCTGGCATTTCCATACGTGCTCTTCGCGCTCGTCCAGCACAACCTCAGCCTGATCTACGACAACGTCCCCGGTCGCGTGTTCACCGAAAACGGCCTCGATTTCGACAAGTGGTACCCGCTACCGCGCCGCGTGCCGGGCTTGGCACGGTTCATGCTCACGCACCGCCGCGAATGCGAGCGCCAGAGACATGTTCTCGACACTGTGCGGGAGCGATTCCAAATTCGATGCGGTCCACTTAGCACGCAGCGCGTTCCCGGCGTCAAAACGTAAGCACCGCGTCACGGCATCGCCTCGGCCCACGCGATATGTCCCTCGTAGCCAAGCGCTTTCGCCATTTCACGGTAGTCATCCCGGTATCCTCGGCAGGAGGCGTCGTCGCCGTGGGCCCGGGCCAGCAGCGCCCGCAGCCGCAACGACCAGATGTCGCGCATCACCAGACCCTCATCGGCCGGCGCAAGCGCCAACCGGTCGATCGCGGCCTCGGCTTCGGCCGCGCCGCCGTCGGCCCCGCGATCGAGCAGCGTCTCCACCAGAGCAGCCGTCGCCGGAACGCCCCACAACAGCAGATGACCCTGACGGAACAGGTGGTCGGCGGCGGCGCGGATCACCGGTATGGCGGCATCGGGATCTCCGCCCCTCGCCGTCTCCCGTGCCGAGTAGACCTCGACGATCGGCAGATCGCTCAGGTTGTGTCCCCGGCTCAGGAACACTTCGCCGACCTCGGCCAGCAGCCGTCGCCCACGACCGCGCTCCGCAATTGTGTTGCGGTGCACCAGCGCAACACCCAACGTCGCCTGGATGAAGCCCACCACGACGTCGTCACTGGAGCGCTCGGCGATCCGGAGCGCATTCTCGACCTCGTGCAGTGCACGATCATCGGGCCTCAGCACGCCGAATGGTATCCCCAGCAAGTAGGCATAACCGACAACCCCGGCATAGGAGGCAGGGTCAGCGCGGCGGGCCATGGCCAGGCCTTGCCGCAGGTCTCCCCGCCATCCCGGCCGACCCAGGAAATAGCGAGCCATGCCCCGCGACGCGAAGGCGAGCGCTAACGGGCACCCGACCAGGAAGTTGCCTTTCGACGGATCGCCGTCGGCCAGGTCGATGACGGTCTGTGACCATCGCAGCACGTCAGACCACTCGGCGCTCTCGATTTTGCCGAAGATCACCGGGAAGGACAGCCCCACCGTCAAGGTCGCATCTCCGATCGATTCGGCGAGAGCCCAGGCTTCCGCTGCCAACTGCGACGCGTCGCGCACCCGATCCTGATGCGCGCAGCCAACCACCAGCCCAGCGGTAGCGATACCCAGTGACGCCTTATCCCCGGCCGCGCTGCACAACTCGCGCAATTCATCGAAGCGGTCACCGGTGACGCTGGCGTGGACTCGCCAACCGGTGCCGCACAACATGGTGCGCGGAGCGATGCGCAGGGCCCCCCGGTCGGGGTGGTCCGCGGGCAGGGCGTCGGCGATGTCCGCCGCTCGCTCCCAACTCAGTCGCGCTGCGCTGATGTCGCGGTTGGTCGCCCAGGTTGCGGCGCGCATGTGCCAGCTGTAAGCGGCGTGCAGCTCACCGGCGGCCTCCAGGTGTTCCGCGATCAACGCCGCGTTTTCGTCACCCGATTCCGGCTCGCGGGCCTCGATCGCGGCGGCCACCCGACGGTGCAGTTCGGAGCGATCCGATTTGAGCTGCGCTTCGTAGGCCACCGCATGGATGAGCGGATGGTGGAACACATATTCCGGTTGCCGGGCAGCGCTTACCTGGTCGATGACCTGGGCCGCCACCAGTTCGTCGACCACCGGCTCGACGCCCAGCACTGTGAGCAGGTCGACGCCGAACCGCGAGCCGATGACCGCGGCCGCGCTCAGCGCGCGCTTGGCTTTCGGATCGAGGCGGTCGATGCGCGCGGCAATGGTCGCCTGCAACGTGGCAGGCACGCTCACCTCGCTAACCTCCGCCGCCGACCGATAGGCACCAGGCTCCCCGCGCAGCACTCCGCGTTCAGCCAATTCGCGCACCAACTCCTCGGCGAAGAACGGATTACCGGCGGCCCTTTCGGCGACTCTCTCGCCGACGCCGTCAACCGACGAGTCGGCGCCGAGCAGATGTGCGACCAGTGCTGCGGTGTCTGAATCATTCAGCGGCGCCAGGGTTATGGTGTCGGCGCCGGTCGTTTGGGTCAATGCGCCGCGATATTCGGGTCGGTAGGTGACCAGCACCAGCGAGGGCGTCTGAGGGATTTCGGTGAGGAAATCGGCCAGCATCGACTCGCTGACCTCATCGATCCAGTGCGCGTCCTCGACGACATAGACCGTCGGGCTTTGCCGGGACAATCTGGCGGCGTTCACCAGCGCGGCCAACCGCCGCCGACGCGCATCGGGATCAATCGCCGGTATCGCGGTGCGCGGGTCGGCGACGCCGAGCAGGTCATCGAGCAGCAACGCGTCCTCGGGGTCTGCGTCCGGAATCGCGTCCCGCACCCGGGCCCGGGCCGCCTGCCCGTCAAGACCCTCGACGCCGATGGCCGCCCGCAGCAGGCGCGCTACGGCATGAAACGGGACCTGGCTGGTGTGCGACTCACAGAACGTGCTGAACACCTTCGCGCCCCGGAACTCTGCCAGCGCGACGACCTCGCGCAGCAGACGGCTCTTGCCGATGCCGGGTTCGCCCACCACCTCAACCACAGCCCCATTTCCATCGAGCGCGCGTTCCAGCAAGCCCGCTACGGCGGACAATTCCCAGCGGCGCCCGACCAGGATCGACTCAGCGCGCTCGGTGGCGCGATGCCGGTCCCTCATGCCGCGCAGGCGGTACGCGGTCACCGGTTCGGCGACGCCCTTGATGTGGACCATCTCCGGTTCGCCCAATGCCGCCGCGCCGGCAACCAGTCGGGCGGTGGAGACGCTGAGCATCACCCCACCCGGCGGAGCGACCGATTCCATCCGCTGCGCTATACCCACCTGCTCGCCAATCGTGGTGTAGCGCAACGATGTTGAGCCGACCTCTCCCGCGATGACCTGACCGGAATTGAGCCCAATCCGCAAGGCCAGTTCGACGCGGTCGCGGTCTTTGACCTCGGTGGCAAGGCGGGAAGTCTCCTGCTGGATGCCCAGCGCCGCAAGGCAAGCACGGATAGCGTGGTCCTCCAGCGCGACGGGGGCCCCGAATACGGCCATGATCCCGTCGCCGGTGAACTTGTCAACCGTGCCGCCGAAACGGCGCACCACCGCGGTCGCACGGTCTACCAGGCTGGTCATCACCTCGCGCAGCCGCTCCGGCCCGACGGCCGCGGCGATGTCCATCGAATGAACCACATCGGCGAAAAGGACCGTGACCTGCTTGTACTCGGCCTGGGCAGCGCGGTCTCGAACCGGGGCACCGCAGCCGTGGCAGAACCGCGCGTTCTCCAGCGGCTCAGTGCCACACGTCCGACACACTGTCATGGCCGTCATCCGACCCTCCGCGATCAGGATCCCGAACGTAAGGATAGGCGGTTGGACCGTTGCGGCGGTACCGTCTGCGCCCGCAACCCAACAGGTTTGGGTCGCAAGACAGGTAGTCGTCTACGCATGTGCTGCGTGCCCGCGCCGATAAGACTTGGTGGCGAAGGTACTTCACCGATCAGCTTCGGGGTGCGAAATGACCATCACGTTTGACACGTCGATCTGCCCGAATGTCTTTGATGCCGGCCTTCCGGCGGTTGATTATGAGCATTGCCAGAGCCTCAACGAGGCCCACCGGATCATCCGCCGGGCGCGAAAGCAGGCGTCGATCGCCATCGGCCCCCACGGGCCGGAGTTGTTGACCTATGAACTGGTTCGAACGGTGCTGCGCGATCCGCGATTCCGCGTGCCCCAAGGCATGTTCCTTGCCTCCCAAGGCATCACCACTGGGCCATTGTGGGAGCGTGTCGCCACGAACCTGATCAGTCTCGACGGGGCCGAGCACCACCGGCTGCGCCGGCTGGTGTCCAAAGCCTTCACACCACGAGCAACCGCGCGGCTGCACGCGACGATCGTCGAAGTGATCACCGAACTGGTGGATCACCACACCGCAACCGGGCGCTGCGAGGTGGTTGCCGACATCGCCCGTCAATACCCGATTCCGATCATCTGTGCGCTGCTCGGCGCCCCGGCGCAGGACTGGAAGCTGTTCTCGGAGTGGACAGACGACATCTTCAAGGCCTTCAGCTGGGAGGTCGCCGCCCACCAGCGAACCATCTTGGCCGCGTGGGATGACCTCGACGCCTACATCGACGACATGGTCGCGCAGCGACGCCACAGGCTGACCGACGACCTGATCTCCGACCTGATCCGTGCCGAGGACGCCGGCGATCACCTGAGCGCCGACGAACTCCGCATGCTCGCCGCGGGCCTGCTGATGGCGGGCACCGACACCACCCGCAACCAGCTGGCCGCCTCCGTGCACGCGCTGTGCGACCGTCCCGACCAGTGGAAGTTGCTTGCCGAGCATCCCGACATGGCGAGCAGGGCGGTTGAGGAGACAATGCGGCATTCACCGATCGCAGGCGGCACCTTGCGCGTCGCTCTCGAGGACGTCGAGATCGCCGGCGTTCTAATCCCTGCGGGCACAGTGGTTATCGCGAACACCGCCGCCGCCAACCGCGATCCCGCCGTCTATGACGACCCCGACCGACTCGACATCACCCGCGTCGGAGCCCCGGCGATGCAGACGTTCGGCGCCGGCATGCACTATTGCCTGGGCGCCAACCTGGCCCGGCTCGAGCTCGCCGAAGCCCTGGCGATCATGACGCGGCGCATGCCCAACGCCCATCGGACCGGCCCCGCCCCATGGAAGCCGCTCACCGGATTGAGCGGACCGACAACGCTACCAATCGAATTCGACCCCGCGAGGTGAACGGGAGCGTCACGGCCCTAGCTCATTCGCCCTGCGCGTAGCGCGTCGCGGCGAGTTGCCGGCGCACGAACGGCGACAGCACCGCCTCGTAGTGGCCGAGAAGTTCGTCGCAGATGACCGGCCAGCTCCGGCCGACCACGCTGCGCCGGGCGGCCAGCGCGTAACGCGACCGTTCGGCGATCAGGTGTGCGACCGCATCGGGCAACCGGGACTCGAACTCGTTGACGGCCAACAGCAGACCGGTTCGCCACGGGGTGACGAGGTCACGTGGGCCGCCGGCGTCGGGGGCGATCACCGGCAACCCCGACGCCAGCGCTTCTTGCACGACCTGACAAAACGTCTCGTGCTCACCGGGATGCACGAACACGTCCATGCTGGCGTACGCCGCGGCGAGTTCGTCGCCGTACAGCGCACCCGTGAAAACCGCTGTCGGCATTGCCGATTGCAGCTTGTCGCGATCGACACCGTCGCCCACGATGACGAGCTGAACCGCGTCGGCGGTGGCCAGCCCGATGAGTCGCTCGACATGTTTCTCGGGCGCGAGCCGGCCAACGAATCCGACGATCGGCTTGCCCTGCGGCGACCACTGCGCGCGCAGGGCCTCGTCGCGCGCGGACGGCGCGAACCGCAGCACGTCAACCCCGCGCGCCCACCGGTGTACCCGCGGAAAGCGATGAGCGACAAGCGATTCCATCGTCACGCTGGATGGCGCCAGGGTACGGTCGGCGAGACCGTGCAGATGACGAAACCAGGCCCAGGCGGCCCGCGCCGTCATCGGAATGCCGTAGCTCGCCGCGAAGCCCGGGACGTCGGTCTGATACACCGCGACCGTCGGCACCCCCAGCCACCGCGCCGCCCGTACTCCGCCGTAGCCCAGCAGCGCCGGCGAAGCCAGATGCACCACGTGCGGATCGAATCCGCGCAACACCTTCACCAGCCGGGGCGTCGGCACGCCGAGCGGCAGGGTGGTCACCTTGGGGAACATCCGCGACGGCACCCGGTGAACGCGGATCCCGTCGTAGATGCGATCGGCCCGGGGCTGGCCGGGAGGCGTGTCGGGGGCGATGACGAGGGCTTCGTGACCCGTCCGGCGCAGGTGCTCGAGCACCCGGATCACCGAGTTGCTGACACCGTTGACTTCGGGGAGGAAGGATTCCGCGACGATGGCAACGCGCACATCACTACGGTCTCAGCGTCGGCTGTCGACAAGGTTGCCTGTGTGTATACGTCACGCGAAATTTGCAGGTCGGACACTTTTTGCTGCCGGGCTGGGCGGTGCGTCACCCGGCTCGTCGCGACGGTCCAGCCATTTGTCCAGCAGCGCCAGCGCGACCAGGATCGCCGCCGCGGTCAGCCAGCCGACCACCGCGATGGATCCCGCCGGGATGATCGCCAGCCCGGCGTTGCGGTGCTGCACGCGCACCAGGTTCGGGTCGTTCTTGTTGTACTCCACGTAGATGCGCATCCCGGTGGCCAGATGGGACGGATAGAGCACGCCGAGCTCGGGGCGATAGGTGACCCGCTCGGGGGTGACGAATTCGATGGTGGAGCGGCGCGGCCCGGCGCTGAGCACCTCGGCCTGCGCGACGCCCATGTTATGGGTGATCGCGATGTCGTCGCGCCAGGCGCCGGCCACCAGCAGCATGGACTGCAGCGTGACCAGGCCGGCCACGATCAGCACCGCAATCCGCCCCCACCGCAACGCAAACCGGGCCCGCGTTTTCGGCGGTTCGTCACTACGCCCATGAATCAGGATGCGCAGCAAAACCTTTGGAGATACCGCCATCTAAGTGCGCCTCACAGCGCGGCCTTGATGGCGGCGTGCAGCTGCCGCAGCGACGACCGGTCGGCCTTGACCTCCAGCACGCGCATCCCGGGCCCGGGTTCGTCGAGGGCCGTGGGCAATTCGCCGACCTCGATCTGGCGGCTCTCGACGTGGTAGGCGCGGCACAGCGCGCCCACGTCGACATCGTGCGGCGTACCGAACACCCGTGCCGACACGTCGGAGAACCGCGGATCGCCCTGCTCGAGCAGTTCGAAAATGCCGCCGCCGTTGTCGTTGGACACCACGATCGTCAGCCGGCGCGGCGTCGGCTCGGTGGGGCCGATCAGCAACCCGGAGCTGTCGTGCACGAACGTCAGGTCCCCGATCAACGCGACGGTGCGCGCCGGGCTATCCGGGCCGCCGTCGCGTTCGTGGGCCAGCGCCGCCCCGATGGCCGTCGAGACCGTCCCGTCGATGCCGGCGACACCGCGGTTGGACCGCACCCGGATGCCGCGGGTGTCCAGGCCGACCAGCGCCGCGTCGCGGACGGGGTTGGAGGCCCCGAGCACCAGCTGATCGCCGGGCGCCAGGGCGTCGGCCACGGCCGCCGCGACGTGCAGGCCGGTGGTCAGCGGGTGCGCCGCGAGCTGGCTGCGCACGGCGGCCAGCGCATGCCGGTTGATCTCCGCGCAGCGCCGCAGCCACGCCGGATTGGGTGCGCCGGTGGTGACCGCCCGCGTCCCGGTGGCCTGCGAATTGCCCGAGACGTCCGGCCAGCGCGGCCCGGTGGTCAGCGCGAACACCGGCACCTGCGGGTCGGCCAGCAGCGCCGACACCGGCCGGTGCAGGGTGGGGCGGCCGAGCATGATCACCTGCTTGGGCCGCAGCAGCGGCAGCGCCAGCGGGTGCAGCGGGTTGGCCGGGCCGGGCGCCGTCGGCTCGGCGACGGTCGGCAGCTGCGCCAGGCTGGGCTGCACACCCGCGCCGTGCCCGGCGATGACGACCGTGTCGGGTGAGAGGTCGATGTCCAGCGGCTGGTCGAAGCTGACCGGCGGCGTGTAGGTCCACGGCCGCCCGCCCGGGCGGCCCTGCGGCGTCGGCGCCAGAGGTTCGGGATCCGGCACCAGGGGCTCGCGCAACGGGATGTCGAACTGCACGGGGCCGGCGTTGGCGGTGCGGGATCCGGTGGCGGCCACCAGCACCCGGCAGGTGGCCGATCGCCAGGTGGCGTTGAGGGCATCCAGCCGCTCGGGGGCGTCCTCGGCCAGGCCGAGGCTGATGGTGGCCCGCACCTGGGTGCCGAAGTAGCCCAGCTGCTCCATGGTCTGGTTGGCCCCGGTGCCCAGCAGCTCGTAGGGCCGGTTGGCCGAGAGCACGATCAGCGGCACCCGGGCGTAGTTGGCCTCGATCACCGCCGGGCCGAGGTTGGCGACGGCGGTGCCGGACGTCATGGCGACGCAGACCGGCGCACCGGCGGCGATGGCCAGGCCGATGGCCAGATAGCCGGCGGTGCGCTCGTCGATGCGCACGTGCAGGCGGATGCGGCCGGAGCGGTCGGCGTCCTGCAACGCGAAGGCCAACGGGGCGTTCCGGGAGCCGGGGCAAAGCACCACGTCGCGGACGCCGCCGCGAATCAGCTCGTCGACGACGACGCGAGCCTGTGTCGTCGAGGGGTTCACTCCTACAGCCTGTCACAGGCTCCAGGAACCGCTGTCAGCGCTGGTGAACCGCGCTCAGCCGGTGGCGTCGCCGAAGAACTTGAGCATGGCGGCGTTGACGGCGTCGGGCCGCTCGAAGAAGCCGAGATGGCCGGTGTCGGGGATCTGCACGTAGCGGCCGTTGGGCAGCGCGTCGGCGACCTCGCGGCCCAGATACGGCGGGGTGAGCACGTCGTCGGAGAAGCCGATGACCAGCACCGGGGTCGCGATGCTGCGGTAGGCGGTCAGTCGGCTGGTGTACGGCGCGATATCCAGCTGGGCGCGCATGCCGGGAGTGGACTTGACTGGCCAGGTGGAGAACATCGCGATCCAGTCGGCGATGGCGGTGTCGTCGTTGAGGGTCTTGCGGGAGAAGTTTTCCAGCAGGCGGATTTTCGCTTCGTACGCGGCGGGCAGCGCGACACCGTTGTCGGCCAGCTCAGCCTCGGCGTCGCGGAAGAACTGCCGGGCCCGGTCCATGCGGCCGCGGGTGCCCATCAGCACCGCCGAGGTGACCAGCTCGGGCCGGGCCAGCATGAGTTCCTGGGCGATGAACCCGCCCATCGACATCCCGACGATGCGGGCCGGGGCCGCGTTCAGGCCCTCGATCAGGGCCGCGGTGTCGGCGACCATGGTCTGGGTGGAGAAGCCGTCCGCGTTCTCCGTGGCGCCGATCCCGCGGTTGTCGAAGGTGATGACGCGGTATCCGGCCGCCAGGAACGCGGGTACTTGGTAGGGGTGCCAGGTCCGTCCGGCGCCGCCGTGGCCGGCGATAAAGACCACGGGCTCACCGGAGCCGCGGTCGTCGTAAGCCAGGTTGATCACTCGGTCGACGGTACAAGCAGCCGATGGCAGGCCTTGACCCGGTCGATCCACCACTGACGGCGCTCGGGCGGTGCCCCTAACGCGTGCAGCCGCGCCGGATCGGGCGTGACCGGCTCTACCGGCAGGCAGCCGTCGACCGGCGTGGCGGTCTCGGCGACGTCCTCGACGAACAGCCCGCCGGTGCCCAGCCCGCAGGCGTGACGCAGTTGCGGCAGGGCCGCCGCGGCCCTCAGCCCCGCGGCGATGCCCACCGCCGAATCCAGCGCGCTGGACACCACGATTGGGATGTCGATCTGCGCGGCGATTGCGAGCATCGCCGAAATCCCGCCCAGCGGAGCGACTTTGAGCACGGCGATGTCGGCGGCGCCGGCGCGGACCACGGCCAGCGGATCCTCGGCCTTGCGGATGCTTTCGTCGGCGGCGATCGGCACCTCGACCCGGCGGCGCAGCTCGGCCAGCTCTTCGACCGTCGCGCAGGGTTGTTCGAGGTATTCCAGCGGGCCGTCGGCGGTCAGCGCGGCGGCCGCCGCGGCCGCCTCCCCCACGCTCCAGCCGCCGTTGGCGTCCACCCGCACGGTCGGAATCAGCTCCCGCACGGCGTTGACCCGCGCGACGTCGTCGGCCAGCGTCTGCCCGGGCTCGGCAACCTTCACCTTGGCCGTCCCGGCCCCGGGAAACCGGGACAGCACCTCGGCCACCTGCGCGGCAGGCACCGCCGGCACGGTCGCGTTGATGGGGACGCGGTCGCGGCGGGTCGGCGGCGGCTCCCGGTAGGCGGCCTCAATGCCCGACGCCAGCCAGTGCGCGGCCTCGTTCGGCTGGTATTCGACGAACGCCCCGAACTCGCCCCAGCCCGCCGGGCCGTCGATCAGCGCGACCTCGCGGGTGGTGATGCCGCGAAACCGCACCCGCATGGGCAGCGCGACCACGTGCAGGCGGTCGAGCAGGTCCTCGAGCGGCGGCGTCACGCGCGGTAGACCTGGCGACCCGCCAGGTACGTCGCCCGCACCTCGAGGTCGGCGATCTGCTCGGGCGGCACGGTTCGCGGGTCGGCCGACAACACCACCAGATCGGCGTACTTGCCGACCTCCAGCGAGCCGATCACGTCGTCGGAGAACAGCTGCCAGGCCGCGTCGATGGTTTGCGCGCGGATCGCCTGCTCGACGGTCAGCCGTTCCTCGGGTCCGAGCACCCGGCCGCTCGGCGCGGTGCGGGTCACGGCCACGCTGATGTTGCGCAGCGGCTCCTCGGGCGTGACCGGCGGGTCATTGTGCAGCGAGATGCGCATCCCGGTGGCCACCGCGGATCCGGCCGGCATCCAACGGGTTCCGCGTTCCTCGCCGAACAGCCCGTCGACGATGACGTCGCCCCAGTAGTGGATCTGGTCGACGAAGATGCTGCAGGTGACGCCGAGTTCGTGGGCGCGCCGCAGCTGCTCGGGCCGGATGGCGCCGACGTGTTCGAGCCGCAGCCGATGGTCGTCGCGCGGGTGGCGCTCGAGGGCCTCTTCGTACACGTCGAGGATGGTGTCCACGCCGGCGTCGCCCTGCACGTGGCAGGCCATCGGCCAGCCCAGCGGGAAGTAGGCGCCGACGATCTCGTGCAACTGCTCGGCGGTGTAGTTGGCGCAGCCGCAGGAGCCCGGCACGACGCCGATGATCCGGGTCGCCTCGGTGTCCAGATAGGGAAACGAGAGGTCGATGTTGCCGATCCAGGGCGACCCGTCCACCCATATCTTGATGCCGACCTGACGCAGGATGTCGTCGCCCTGCCCGGGGGCGGCGGCGGTGGACATCTGCGGGTTGGAGATCTCGTAGGTGCGCAGCCGCACCGTGAGCCGCTCGCGCAGTTGCTCGACTATCGGCCGGAAATTCGGATCGAAGGCCATTTCCGAGCAGGTGGTCAGGCCGGCGCGGTTGAGCCGGGCGCATTCGGCGAGCAGCATTTGCGGGTAGTCGGCGAAGTCGATGGCCCCGCCCAGCAGTGGGAACACCGCGCCGGTCTCTTCGGCGGTGCCGTCGAGTTCGCCGTCGGCATCGCGGCCGTATCGCGCGCCCTTGGGGTCGGGGGTGTCGCGGTTCAGCCCGTGCAGCTTGGCGGCGCGCGAGTTGAAGTAGGCCTTGTGCCCGGAGTTGTGCAGGATGACCAGCGGGCTGTCCGGCGCGATGTCGTCGAGCCAGCTCAGCGTCGGTTCCGGAAGGCCGCTCTGCAGCAACGGATCCCAGCCGTTGAGGAAGGCGCCATCGGATGCCCGCCGGGCGACCTCGCGATGGATCGCCGCGACGACGTCGTCGGCGTCGCGCATTGTGACCGGGCGGATGTCGACGATGCGGTCCGACAGCGCGACCGCCTCCATCAACGGATGCCCATGTGCCTCAACGAAACCCGGCATCACGCAGCCGTCACCGACGTCGACGGTCCGGGTGTCGGGGCCGGCGAATGCGGCCACCTCGGGGCGGGTGCCGACGGCGATGATCTTGCCGCCGTCGGCGACGGCGAGCGCCTCGGCCGTGGGCCGCGCCTCGTCGACGGTCAGGATGGTTCCGGTAACGACGAGATCTGCCTGCCCCATGGGGAGGGATCGTAGTGGCGATCGCAAGAGCGGCGGAGCCGGTCGAAGCGGGTCGCCGCGGGTCAGGCCCTGATTGCCGATGTTGAACAGGGTGCGGCTGACCCAAATTGCAACACGTTCTAGTCTTGCCACATGAGTGACGACCTGTTGCGCAACCCGACCCATAACGGCCACCTGCTCGTGGGCGCGCTCAAGCGCCACAAGGCCAAGCCGGTGCTGTTCCTCGGCGACACCACGCTGACCGGTGGTCAGATGGCCGAGCGGATCAGCCAGTACATCCAGGCATTCGAGGCGCTCGGCGCGGGCACCGGCGTCGCGGTGGGCCTGCTGTCGCTCAACCGCCCCGAGGTGCTGTTGATCATCGGTGCCGGGCAGACCCGGGGCTACCGGCGCACCGCCCTGCATCCGCTGGGCTCGCTGGACGACCACGCCTACGTGCTCAACGACGCCGGCATCAGCTCGTTGATCATCGACCCCAACCCGATGTTCGTCGAGCGGGCGCTGATGTTGCTGGAGAAGGTGCCCGGGCTCAAGCAGATCCTCACCATCGGCCCGGTGCCCGAGGCGCTCAGCGGCGTCGCGGTCGACCTGGCGGCCGAGGCGGCCAAGTACGACCCGCAGCCGCTGACCGCCGCGGACCTGCCGCCCGATCAGGTCATCGGCCTGACCTACACCGGCGGCACCACCGGCAAGCCCAAGGGCGTGATGGGCACCGCGCAGTCGATCTCCTCGATGACCCAGATCCAGCTCAGCGAGTGGGAGTGGCCGACCGAACCGCGATTCCTGATGATCACCCCGCTCTCGCACGCCGGGGCGGCGTATTTCCTGCCCACCCTGATCAAGGGCGGCGAGATGCATGTGCTGCCCAAGTTCGACCCCGCCGATGTGCTGAAAACCATTGAGGAAAAGCGCATTACGGCCACGTTCCTGGTGCCGTCGATGCTGTATGCGCTGATGGACCACCCGGATTCGCACACCCGCGACCTGTCGTCGCTGCAGACCGTCTATTACGGCGCGTCGGCGATCAACCCGGTGCGGCTTGCCGAGGCGATCCGCCGGTTCGGCCAGATCTTCGCCCAGAACTACGGGCAGTCCGAGGCGCCGATGGCCATCACCTACCTGGCCAAGGGCGAGCACGACGAGAAGCGGCTGACATCCTGCGGGCGCCCGACGCTGTTCGCGCGGGTGGCGCTGCTGGGCGAGGACGGCAAGCCGGTGCCGCAGGGCGAGCCGGGTGAAATCTGTGTCAGCGGACCGCTTTTGGCCGGTGGCTACTGGAACCTGCCGGAGGCGACGGCCGAGACGTTCAAGGACGGCTGGCTGCACACCGGCGACATGGCCCGCGAGGACGAGGACGGCTTCTACTTCATCGTCGACCGGGTCAAGGACATGATCGTCACCGGAGGCTTCAACGTATTCCCGCGCGAGGTCGAGGACGTCGTCGCCGAGCACCCGGCCATCGCGCAGGTGTGTGTGGTCGGCGCGCCGGACGAGAAGTGGGGCGAGGCCGTCACCGCGGTGGTGGTGCTTCGCTCCGACGCGCCCCGCGACGACGCGGCGATCGAGAAGATGACCGCCGAGATCCAGGCCGCGGTCAAGGACCGCAAGGGCTCGGTGCAGTCGCCCAAGCGCGTGGTGCTCGCCGACTCGCTCCCGTTGACCGGGCTGGGCAAGCCGGACAAGAAGGCCGTGCGCGCGCAGTTCTGGGAGGGCGCCGGGCGCGCGGTGGGCTAGGTTTCCGGCCCGGTGTGCGGCTGGCCGCACACTCGGGTTCGAATGTGCGGCTGGCCGCACACTCGGCGCATCGCTGGCCAGGCGGTAACGTCGCTGCCTATGGGAAGCGGCAACCGCGTCCAGCCACCGTGGTGGCTGAAGCCGGCGAACAAGGTCTTCATCGCGATGTCGCGGCTCGGCCTGAGCTTCGGCGGCGAAAGCCCGGTAGTGCTGACCGTGCCCGGACGCAAGTCCGGGACGCCCCGGTCGACGCCGGTGACGCCGATGACCGTGGACGGCAAACGGTATGTGGTGGCCGGATTCCCGGGTGCGGATTGGATCCGCAACGTCCGCGCCGCCGAGTATGCGACGCTGGCCCGCGGCCGGCAGTCCGAGCGAGTGCGGATGGTGGAGTTGTCCGCCGACGCGGCGCGGCCGTTCCTCAGGGCGTTCCCCACCGAGGTGCCCACCGGCGTCGGCTTCATGAAACGCTCTGGGTTGGTCAAGGACGGACGCCCCGAGGAGTTCGAGGCGCTGGCCGGCGTGTGTCCGGTATTCCGGCTCGACCCGGAATAGGAGTTCAAACATATTGAGTGACAACCCCTTTGATGCGCAGGCCTGGCGCCCCGTGGACGGGTTCACCAACCTGACCGACATCACCTATCACCGGCACGTCGATGACGCCACGGTGCGGGTGGCGTTCGACCGGCCCGAGGTGCGCAACGCGTTTCGGCCGCACACCGTCGACGAGCTCTACCGGGTGCTCGACCACGCCCGTATGTCCCCGGACGTCGGCGTGGTGTTGCTCACCGGCAACGGACCGTCGCCCAAGGACGGCGGTTGGGCGTTCTGCTCGGGTGGGGATCAGCGCATCCGCGGGCGCAGCGGCTATCAGTACGCGAGTGGCGACACCGCCGACACCGTCGACACCGCCCGCGCCGGCCGGCTGCACATCCTCGAGGTCCAGCGGCTGATCCGGTTCATGCCCAAGGTGGTCATCTGTCTGGTCAACGGGTGGGCGGCCGGCGGCGGGCACAGCCTGCACGTGGTCTGCGACCTCACCCTGGCCAGCCGCGAGCACGCCCGCTTCAAGCAGACCGACGCCGACGTCGGCAGCTTCGACGGCGGCTACGGTAGCGCGTACCTGGCCCGCCAGGTCGGCCAGAAGTTCGCCCGCGAGATCTTCTTCCTGGGCCGCCCCTACACCGCCGAGCAGATGCATCACATGGGCGCGGTCAACGCCGTCGTCGACCATGCGGAGCTGGAATCGGAGGCCATCGCATGGGCGCGCGAGATCAACGCCAAATCGCCGCAGGCGCAACGCATGCTGAAGTTCGCGTTCAACCTGCTCGACGACGGCCTGGTGGGCCAGCAGCTGTTCGCGGGCGAGGCCACCCGGCTGGCCTACATGACCGATGAGGCCGTCGAGGGCCGCGACGCCTTCCTGGAGAAGCGGGATCCCGACTGGAGCCGGTTCCCCCGCTACTTCTAGCGGCGGGCGCGCCGGCGGCACCACCTAGACTCGCGTCACGTGAGCAAGAGTCCCCTCCGCCGGATCGCCGACCAGTTCGTGCTGGCAACCATGCGACCCCCCATGGCGCCGCAAGTATTGGTCAACCGTCCGCTGATCAAGCCGATCGAGCTGGCCGGCAAACGGATCCTGCTCACCGGGGCCTCGTCGGGCATCGGCGAGGCCGCGGCCGAACAGTTCGCCCGGGCGGGCGCCACCGTGGTCGTCGTCGCCCGCCGCCAGGATCTGCTGGACGCGCTGGCCGAGCGGATCACCGACGCCGGCGGTGAAGCGCTGTCGATCCCGTGCGACGTCTCGGACATGGACGCCGTCGACGCGCTGGTCGCCGACGTCGAAAAGCGTCTCGGCGGAATCGACATCCTGATCAACAACGCCGGCCGGTCCATCCGCCGGCCGCTGGCCGAGTCGCTGGAACGCTGGCACGACGTCGAGCGCACCATGGTGCTCAACTACTACGCGCCGCTGCGGCTGATCCGCGGCCTGGCGCCGGGGATGATCGAGCGCGGCGACGGCCAGATCATCAACGTCTCGACGTGGGGTGTGCTCTCGGAGGCCTCCCCGCTGTTCGCGGTGTACAACGCCTCCAAGGCCGCGCTGTCGACGGTCAGCCGGGTGGTGGAAACCGAGTGGGGCGACAAGGGCGTGCACTCCACCACGCTGTACTACCCGCTGGTCGCCACCCCGATGATCGCGCCGACCAAGGCCTACGAAGGCATGCCGGCGCTGACGTCGGAGGAGGCCGGCGAGTGGATGATCACCGCCGCACGCACCCGTCCGGTGCGCATCGCACCGCGGATGGCGATCGCCGCGAAGGCGCTGGATACCTTCGGCCCGCGCTGGGTCAACGCCGTCATGCAGCGCCAGAGCATCCAGCCCAACCGCAAGGCCGATGGCTGACCAGGCCACGTGGTAGACACGATTTCATGGAGATCCTGGCCAGTCGGATGCTGCTGCGGCCGTCGGACTATCAGCGCTCGCTAGCCTTCTACCGCGACGAGATCGGGCTTGCGATTTGGCGCGACTACGGCGCTGGCACAGTCTTTTTCGCGGGCCAGTCCTTGCTGGAGCTGGCCGGTTACGGCGCGCCCGATCCCTCCCAGCGGGCCTACCCCGGTGCGCTGTGGCTGCAGGTCCGCGACATCGCGGCCACCCAAAGCGAATTGGAGGGCCGCGGGGTGACGATCGCGCGCGAAGCGCGGCGCGAACCGTGGGGCTTGAAAGAGATGCACGTGACCGATCCGGATGGCCTCACGCTCATTTTCGTCGAGGTGCCGCCGGAGCACCCATTACGGCGCGACACCCGAGGTGAACAACACGGAAATGCCGGTTAACTGAGAGGTAACATCTGGCGACGAGTCAAGGTATACCCGTAATTCGCCTCTCCCAGCATTCGACAATGTAAACCTCCTACCACCAGAATCAGGCGCTGTGAACATCCAATTGTTCCTCTTGATCATTGTCGTAATCACGGCATTGGCTTTCGATTTCACGAATGGCTTCCACGACACGGGCAACGCGATGGCGACCTCGATCGCCAGTGGTGCGCTCAAGCCGAAAGTAGCGGTCGCGCTGTCCGCGGTGCTGAACCTCGTGGGTGCGTTCATGTCCACCGCCGTCGCCGCGACGATCGCCAAAGGCTTGATCGACGGGCACATCGTGACGCTGGAGCTGGTTTTCGCCGGCCTCGTCGGCGGCATCGTGTGGAACCTGCTGACCTGGCTCCTCGGCATCCCCTCGAGTTCGTCGCACGCCTTGATCGGCGGCATCGTCGGCGCCACCATCGCCGCCGTCGGCGGGCACGGGGTGATCTGGAAAGGCCTGGTGTCCCACGTACTCATCCCGGCCGTAGTGGCCGCGATCCTGGCCATCGCCGTCGGGGCGATCGCGACCTGGCTCGTGTACCGGATCACCCAAGGTCTGGAGACCGGTCGCACCCAGGCCGGGTTCCGCTACGGCCAGTGGGGCTCGGCGTCGCTGGTTTCGCTGGCGCACGGCACCGGCGACGCGCAGAAGACGATGGGCATCATCTTCCTGGCGCTGATGTCCTACGGCTCGATCAGCAAAAACGAGTCCATGCCGCCGCTATGGGTCATCGTCGCTTGCGCGTTGTCCATGGCCGCGGGCACCTACCTGGGCGGCTGGCGGATCATCCGCACCCTGGGCAAGGGGTTGGTGGAGATCCAGTCGCCCCAAGGCATGGCCGCCGAGTCGTCCTCGGCCGCAGTCATCCTGCTTTCCACCCACTTCGGCTACGCGCTGTCGACGACCCAGGTCTGCACCGGTTCGGTGCTCGGCAGCGGGCTGGGCAAACCCGGCGGCGAAGTCCGGTGGGGCGTCGCCGGTCGCATGGGTGTCGCCTGGCTGGTCACGCTGCCGCTGGCCGGGCTGGTCGGTGCGCTCACCTATTGGATCGTCCATTTCATCGGTGGCTACCCGGGCGCGATCGTCGGTTTCGGGCTGCTGGTCGCGGTCTCGGCCGCCATCTACATCCGGTCGCGCAAGGTCAAGGTCGACCACAACAACGTCAACGCCGAATGGAAGGGCGACCTGACCGCCGGACTCGAAGGTACCGACGATCAGCACCCGCCCTCGGATGCCGGACCCACAGCCGGCGCCACGCCTCCCCGTTACGACTCCGACGACCCCACGATTAAGGCGAACGCCTGATGAGTCACTTCAGCGACTGGTTCAACTACCAGGCCTCCCTCAAGATCCTGATCTTCAGCATGCTGGCCGGTGCCGCATTGCCGGGGCTGTTCGCCCTGGGGCTCCGATTCCACGCGGTCGGCGCCGGACAGGTCAGCACCGATGGTGGCGCGCCGCAGAAGAACCCGGCGCTGCTGGCCATCGCCTGGGCGATCTATGCGGTGGTGCTCCTGGTGATCGCCTTCGCGCTGGCGTACATCTCGCGGGACTTCATCGCGCATCACACTGGCTACCCTTTCCTCGGAGCCAAGGCCAAGTAGCATCGATTGGTGCCCACGGATTTGCCAAGCCAAACACCGGGGGGTGTTGTAAGAGCGTGAACGGATTCCTCAACTCGATCGTCTCCTGGCTCCGCGCGGGGTATCCGGAAGGCGTTCCGCCGACCGACACCTTCCCGGTGCTCGCGTTGCTGACCCGCCGGCTGTCCAGCGACGAAGCCAGGGAGGTGGCCTGCGAGCTGGTTCGGCGCGGCGAGTTCGACGATGTCGACATCGGCGTGCTGATCACCCAGATCACCGATGAGTTGCCGTCACCGGCCGACGTCGAGCGGGTGCGGGTGCGGTTGGCGGCCAAGGGTTGGCCCTTCGAGGACGCCGACGAGGCCGGGGACCCGGCATAGCCGTATTGCGCGCGCTGCACGTCCCGCCGGGTTCTGCGGCCTCGTCACTGTTGCCTGCGCTGGAACGGGTCCTGGACGGGCGTGACCCCGCACTGGTCGCCCTGCCCGCGGGCGACGATCGCGAGTCGACGGCGCTGCGGGCGGGTCTGCGCGTCGGGGAGGCCATCGACGACGACGTGGCCCTGGTCGCGGCGACGTCGGGAACCACCGGGATTCCCAAGGGCGCGTTGCTGACCGGCGCCGCCCTGACCGCCAGCGCGGCGGCCACCCATCACCGGCTCGGCGGGCCGGGCAGCTGGCTGCTCGCCCTGCCGCCCCACCACATCGCCGGGGTGCAGGTTCTGGTGCGCAGCCTGCTCGCCGGCTCGACACCGGTCGAGATGGACGTCACGTCCAAGGGTTTCGACATCGCCGAATTGCCCGGTGCGATAAGGGCATTGGGTCCGGGACGGCGCTACACCTCGCTGGTTGCCGCGCAGCTGGCCAAGGCGCTCGGCGACCCGGCGGCCGCGGCCGCCCTCGCCGAGCTGGACGCCGTGCTGCTCGGCGGCGGACCCGCGCCGCGACCGGTCCTGGACGACGCGGTCGCCGCGGGCATCACCGTGGTCCGCACCTATGGGATGAGCGAGACCGCCGGGGGCTGCGTGTACGACGGTGTCCCGCTGGACGGGGTGCGGCTGCGCACGGTCCACGGGCGCATCGTCATCGGCGGCGCGACGCTGGCCAAGGGCTACCGCAACCCGGTTGACCCGGATCCGTTCGCCGAACCGGGCTGGTTCGCGACCGACGACCTCGGCGCCGTCAGCGACGCGGGCGTGCTGACCGTCCTGGGCCGCGCCGACGACGCGATCAGCACCGGCGGGCTGACCGTGCTGCCGCAGCCCGTCGAGGCGGCGCTGTGCACCCATCCGGCCGTGAGCGAGTGCGCGGTGTTCGGGGTGGCCGACGACCGGCTGGGGCAGCGGGTGGTCGCCGCGGTCGTGGTGCGCGACGGGGCCGCCGCGCCGACCCTGGACGCGCTGCGCGCGCAGGTGACCCGCACCCTGGACGCCACCGCCGCGCCGCGCGAGCTGCACATCGTCGACGCCCTGCCCCGCCGCGGCATCGGCAAGGTCGACCGGGCGGAATTGGTGCGCCGATTCGCCGGCCCGAGCGATCAATAGGCTGTTCCTTCGTGAGGATCGCTCGACGGGAGGCAGTGCGCGAGGCGGTAGCGGTCACGATCGGGGTGGTGCTGGTGGCGGCGGCGTTCGTGCTGCCGCGGATGAACTCAGGCGTGCGGCCGCGTCTGGACGTCGGTGCCGAGAAGTTCGCCACCCACGCCGGCGCGGCACCGATCTTCGGCGAATGGCTGATCCACGCCGGTTGGGGAACCGGTCCGGCCATCGCCCTCGCGATCGCCGTGGTCGCGTGGGGACCGATTCTCGCGCAACGCCTTTCGTGGCGTGCACTGACGCTGGGCAGCTGGGCCACCGCGTGCGGGTGGGCGTTCGCGCTGGCGATGATCGACGGCTGGCAGCGCGGCTTCGCCGGCCGGCTGACCACCCGCGACGAATACCTGTCGCAGGTGCCGGGCATCGCCGACATCGGTGCGACGCTGCGCACGTTCGCCGGCCGAATTGTGGACTACCAGCCGAATTCGTGGACCACCCACGTGTCCGGTCATCCACCCGGCGCGCTGCTGACGTTCGTCTGGCTGGACCGGCTCGGCCTGCACGGCGGCGCCTGGGCCGGGCTGCTGTGCCTGCTGGCCGGCTCGAGCGCGGCGGCCGCGGTGGTGATCGCCGTGCGCGCGCTGGCAGACGAGCCGACCGCGCGGCGCGCCGCCCCGTTCGTCGCCCTGGCCCCGACCGCGATCTGGGTGGCGGTGTCCGCCGACGGCTACTTCGCCGGGCTGGCGGCCTGGGGCATCGCGCTGCTGGCCGTAGCGGTGCACCGCCCGGTCCGCTTCCCCGCGCTGACGGCCGCGGGCGCGGGCCTGCTGCTGGGCTGGGGGGTGTTCTGTAACTACGGCCTGGTGCTGATGGGGTTGCCGGCGTTGGCGGTGCTGGCCTCGGCCCAGCGGGCGGGCAACGGCTCGGCGGACTGGAGGGCGATCCTGCGGGCCCTGGGCCCGGCGGCGCTGGCCGCGATCGCGGTGGCGGTCGCCTTCGCCGTCGCGGGGTTCTTCTGGTTCGACGGCTATACCCTGGTGCAGCAACGCTATTGGCAGGGCATCGCCAAATTCCGGCCGTTCCAGTATTGGAGCTGGGCCAACCTGGCGTGCGTGGTGTGTGCGATCGGGTTGGGCGGCGTCGCCGGAATCAGCAGGGTGTTCGACTGGCCCGCCATCCGCCGCCGCTCCGGTTTTCATCTGCTGCTGTTGAGCGTGCTGGCCGCCATCGTCGTCGCGGACCTGAGCATGCTCAGCAAGGCCGAGGTGGAACGCATCTGGCTGCCGTTCACCGTCTGGCTCACCGCGGCGGCCGCACTCCTGCCGGTGCGTTCACACCGGATCTGGTTGGCGCTCAACGCTGTCGGCGCGCTGGCGCTCAACACGATCATCCTGACGAACTGGTAGAGATCGGTGCGCCGAAGTATGTCCATCACCCTACGCAGCCGCCGGCGGCGGGAAGGGAAACCAAGGAATATTCGACCAGTCCGGCGGGGGCGGCGGCTCGGTGGTCGGTTCGCCGAGGTGTTGTGGGCAATAGGCACTGACGGCGCTGGTCGTGAAGTGGGTCGCGTCCGCCACGGTGAATCCGGCATTTTCTGCCGACACACTTTGGATGACATCGGCCTGGGAGTGGCCCTGATCCATTAATTCACAGGCCTTCTTGCCGACCCGGACGGCGACGGCGCCGTTCTTATAGGGGACGCCGGCCTGATCGAGCGCCGCCAAGAAGTTCGCATCTGGGTTGCCGCCCGGCTCGGCCTGTGCCGGCGTGGCCGCACCAATGACCGCGGCGAAACTCGCCAACACGAGAAGCATTCGCACCGCTCCATCCTTATACAAAAAGCCGGTGTTGTCCTGTCGCGAATTTCGGCTGGCCCTCGACTCGATGGCGACGTCATCTGGGAGAACATGCTGACTCCCGAGCAGTGCCGGCAGAATCGTCTAGAGGCCGGCCGCGCGGGTGGCCCGCGCGAAGCGGCTGGTGGGTGCGCAGGCGTCGCGCACGGTCGCGACGTCGTCGACAAAGTCCACGTCGGCCAGCGTCTCAACGGTCACCACGTCAATTCCGTTGTCGCGCAATGCTTTCAACGTCAGATCGCCGGTATCGGGTGCGGACATCGGCACGGTGCGCAGGCACTGCGCCATCGCGGGCTGCCCCACGCCGAGCACCCACCAGCCCCCGTCGCGGGCCGGCCCGAGCACGGCCTGCGCCTCGAGCAGCCGGCGTGCGCACCCGGCCAACAGGTCCGCAGTCACCTGGGGGGTGTCCATGCCGATCTGCAGCACCGCAAACCCGCCGGCCGCGTCGGCGTGCGCGTTTGCGAGCCGGGCCGCGAAATCCGCACCGCGCTGGGCGATCACGGTGAACGACGCCAGTCGCTGCCGGATCTCGGCGGCGTTCGCCGCCGCATCCAGGTCGCCGGTGAGGGCGACCACCCGCGCGGCCACCGGGGCGGCGGCCACCGCGTCGAGCGTGTCAAGCAGTGCGGCGGCGGCGATTTCGGCGGCGACCCGGTCGCCGACGGCCGCCGCGAGCCGCGTCTTGGCCAAGCCCGGCTCGGGCGCCTTGGCGACCACCAGCAGGGTCACCGGCAGCGCCTTCACGAAATCACCTTCCAGAAGTCCAGGATCGCGGTGATGCTGCCCCGCAGCGAACCACTCACCTTCGACTTGCCGCCCGTCCGCGGGCCGTAGCTGACGTCGAGTTCGACGACGCGCCAGCCGGCGGCCGCGGCACGCACCAGCAATTCCAGCGGATATCCCGACCGCCGGTCGACGACGCCCAGCTGCAGCAGCCCGTCGCGCCGCGCCACTCGCATCGGCGCGATGTCGTGCACCGGCAGGCCGTGTCGGGTGCGCAGTCGCCAGCTCATGACCACGGTGCCCATCCGGGCCACCCACGGCCAGTGCAGCCCGGGCACCGGCCGGCGCCGGCCGATCACCAGGTCGGCGCCCCGCTCGAGCTCGGCGACCAGCCGGGGGAGATCACCGACGTCCATCGAGCCGTCGGCGTCGATGACCGCCACGATCGGGGTGGTCGCGGCCAGCACACCCGCGTGGACGGCCGAGCCGTATCCGGCCCGCGGTTCGGCGACCACCCGGGCGCCGTGCCGGCTCGCGACCCCGGCGGTGTCGTCGGTGCTGTTGTTGTCCACCACCAACGCCCGGTAGCCGGCGGGGATCGCGGCCAGCACCGCGGGCAGCGACTCCTCTTCGTTGAGGCAGGGCAGGACCACCGTCACCAGACCGGCGTCGGGCACGCTCAGAACCCGCGGTGGGGGTGTGGCTGCTGCGGGTACATCGGCTGCTGCGGGGACACCGGCTGCTGCGGGTATATCGGCTGCGAATGCGTCGGCGGCACCGTCTGCTGGGTGTGCGTCGGCAGCGGCGCCTGGGTGGTTTCCCGCGTGCTCGGCGGCGAATAGGTGCTCGTCGGCGGCTGGTGCGTGGTGCTCGGCGGCGAATACGTCGTCGTCGGAGGCGAATACGTCGTCGTCGGCGGTTGGTACGTGGTGGTCGGCGGCGTGTAAGGCGGGTTATAGGGAGGGTTGTACGGAGGGTTATAGGGAGGGTTGTACGGCGGGTGGTTCGGCCCCCACCCCGGGATCGGCATGGGAATCGGAATAGGTATCGGCACAATGGGATTCGGGCGAGGCGCCCAACCCGGTTCGGGATTGGGCACCACACCGGGGTTGATCGGTGCCTCGGGAGCGGGAGCGGGACCGGCCGGCACGCCGCCGCCCGATGGCGGCGCGACCTGCTGCGGGGCCGGGACGTTGTTCGGAGCCGGGACGGTGCCGCCCTGGAATCCGGCGTTGGGCGCGTCGGGCGGGGGCGGGGGCAGCGGCGCCTGCTGCTGGCTCGGCAGGATCGGCATGAACTTGCCGGGGGTGCCGTTCTGGACGCCCACCACCGGCTGCCGGCTAGCGGTCGGTTCAACCGCGACCGCGATCGCGGTGGCCAGCGACGCCAATCCGATGACCGCGAAGGCGACGACGGCGTTGCCGATCACCAGCGATCGCCGCGACAGCTTCGTCGGCACTTCCTCGTCGGTGTCGCCGTACTCGTAGTCGTCGAATTCGGGGTCGTACTCATCGAATTCGCCCGGGTACTGCTCGCCCTCGTCGGCCATCGAATAGGCCAGTTGGTGCTCTTCGGCGTTCGGATCGGCGAATTCCGATGCCGGCACGACGGTGGTCTCATCCCCGGTGAGCCCCGCCGCCGGCGCCATCGCGGTGGCATCCCCGAACGCCGGCGCCATCGCGGTGGCATCCCCAGCCGCCGGGGCCATGGCGGTCTCGTCGCCGGTCAGCCCGATCGCCGGCGCCATGGCCGTCGCGCCCCCGGCCCCCAGCACCGCCGCCGGCGCGGCGGCGATCGCGGCGCCGCGGGCGAGCGCAAAGGTGGGATCCTCGGCGACCCGCACCCGCATGGTCGACGCGTCGCGGAGCTCGTCGGCCACCCGGTTCAGATCGGGCGAGGCCCCGAGCAGATACACATCCTGCGGGGCGTCGGGGTGGGCGCTCAGGTTCGCCATCATGGTGTGGAACGCCGCCGTCGCATCGCCGCCCGAAGCACCCGCCAGCGGCTGGCTGGCCAACACGGTCGGCGGCGCGTCGGGATCACCGTCCGAACCCACCATCGACAGCGTCGCGGTCGCGTCGTCCATCACCAGCGCCGCGCCGGGCCGGCCGGCCGCGCGCATCAGGGCGGCCACCGCCTGCGATTCGGAGAGCACCGCGACGTTGTGCACGCCCGAGTCCTCCAGCGCCCGCCGCAGCTGGTCGGCGGCGGGATGGTCGGTCCAGCACAGCCGGGTGCCGACCAGCCGGTGGTTCTCGCCGGCCAGCAGCCGGTTCGTGCCGACCACCGTCTCGGTCAGCGTCCCGATCGGATTGTCAGCGAGGTCGACGACGGATTGGTCGATCACGTCGGCCCCCTGCGCACCCGACCCGACCAGGGCCAAGCGCGCGACGGGTCCGGTGACCGCAACCCCCAAAACGACGTCCATCCCGGTTCTCCTCACGCCGGCCACCCCGCAACCAGCAATGTCCCGGCATCATTACACTTGCGATACCGTTGGCACTATCAATCATTCAGGCGACAAGCTTCGCCTACTAGCGCAGCGTAACCAGCTTTTCGAACGACAGGACGCCTCACCGCGGAATCATCTCCGCCCCAGCAGCCGGTCACAGCCACTGCCACGGCATCCGAACGGAGAATATGTTCGCAAGTGAGCAGTCCATCTCACTCGGCGGGGTAATCCCTTGCCGAACACCCGAAACTGCGCCAAGAATATCCGTCCTTGAATCCCGGGGGGCATGGTGAGCCAGAGCAGCGACGAGACGCCGACCGGTCCCATCCGCGGTCAGACGCAGCAGGCACCCGCGCCGCGCATCATCCGCCCGCACGCCACGGGCGACGGGGCACCGGCGGCCGCCGGAGCGAAGCGGTACCGGCACGTCGTCGGTGACCTGACCGCGGTGGCGCTGCTGGTCCTCGCGGTGTTTCTGCCGTGGAACCTCTACTTCGGCGTCGGGATTCCGAACAGCAGCACGATCCTGTTCGGGGTGTTGATCACGGTGACGGTGCTGGCCGTCGTCGCGGTCGTGGTCGCCGGTTCGTGGCGGTCGGGCGGCGCGCGGTTCAACCCCGGGCGGGCCGCCCGGCTTCGCCTGGCGCTCAATGTCCCCTACCTGCTGCTGGTGCTCGCCTTCGTCGTGTTCGATGCGTACGAAACCGTCCGTTTCGGTGGCACCGTCAACGTGCCGGGCGGTGTCGGGCCGGGCGCCTGGGCCGGGATCGCCGGCTCGCTGTTGAGCGCCCAGGCGGTGCCGGCCGGCGCGCTTGCCGGACCGATTCCGGCCGGGGACGAGTCCACCGGGTGGCACAGGTCGGCGCGGGTCATCGGCTCGCTGTCGATGCTCGCGGCGGTGCTCAGCTTCGGTTTCAACCTGTACTGGCGGCTGCGGTACGCGCTGCAAAGCACCGGCGGCGCGGCGGAATTCGGCAAGCAGAACATCGCCGTGATCGCGACCGCCGTGGTGTACGGCGTGGTGGCGCTCGTGGCGGTGCTGGTCGCCCCGCGGTGGCTGCTGCGCAGCGCGCGGGAGAGCCGGCTGACGACCGTCGCGCTCGGCGCGTCGACGCTGGCCGCCGGGGTCCTGGTGTGGTTCCTGCCCGTCGGTCGCGACATCGACGCATTCCACGGCATCGCGCAGAACACGTCCACCGCCGGCGTCGGGTTCGAGGGCTACCTGGCGTGGGCGGCCGGCGCGGCGCTGTTCGCGCCGCGGGCCCTGTTCGGTCACCGGAACGCCTTGCCGACGGAGGAGTCCGCGTGGCGCGGGACGACCCGAAATGGCTTGCTGCTCATCGCCGTTTGGTCCGTCGGGTCGGTGGCGATGCGGATCACCGACCTCGTCGTCGGCGTAATCCTGAACTACCCGTTCTCGCGGTACTCCAGCATCGTGCTGGCCGCGTTCGATCTGGCCACCGCGGTGCTGGCGATCTGGCTGCGCCGCAGGCTGGCCACCCTCTCGGCGAGAATGGTCACGTCGCTGTGCGGGCTGGTCGCCACGCTGTCCGTCGCCCGCGTCGTTGTCGGCCTGGAGCTGGCGCCGCGATTCGAAGACTCGCCCAATTCGCCTGCGCTGCATCCGGTCTACGGCAACAACCTGGCCCAGCAGATCACCAGCACCTTCGACGTGACGCTGTGCGGCCTGGCCCTGGGCATCCTGGTGGCGGCCATCGTCACCGGACATCTGAGCGGCCGACGGCTGGCCCGTCGCGCCGCCCGCCGGCGCGCCGCCGCGGCCAATGCGGCGGCAACCACCACCCGGGTCCCGGTGGGCCAGGGCGCGGGCCCGTCGGCCGCGGCGACCACCCGCATCCCGGCCGGCGTTCCCGGCGGGGACAACGAACCGCCCACCACGGAGATACCGCCGCTGGCCAATGCGCCCCGGATCTTCCGCGGCGACGACTCCGGCACGCGCCAGATGCCCGCGCAGAAGCCGCAGATCTACCGCCCCCCAGAGGGTTAGCGAAGGGGCGCGAACGCGAACTCGCGCAACCCGTCGCCGGGTGCGACGGCGGCGCGGAAACCTAGCACCTCGGCGGCCCGCGACGGGTCGGCGACGATGTGGCGCACGTCGCCGTTGCGGTACTGCCCGGTGACCACCGGGGACAACGAAGCGCCGCGCGCGTCGCACAGCGCGCCGGCCACCTCCGCAATCGAAATGGGTTGTCCCGAGCACACATTGACCGCGGTGAAGCCCTCGCTCCACTGTGTCGCCGTGACGTTGGCGGCGGCCACGTCGTCGACGTGGACGAAGTCGCGCATCTGCCCGCCGTCCTCGAAAACCTTTGGCGGATCGCCCTTTTCCAGCGCCGACCGGAAGATCGCCGCCACCCCGGAGTAGGGGGTGTCGCGCGGCATGCCGGGGCCGTAGACGTTGTGGTAGCGCAGCGCCGCCACCGAACCACCCGTGGCCTCCGACCAGGCCAGCGCGTAATGCTCCTGGGCGGTTTTGCTGGCGGCGTAAAGGCTTCGGGGCCGCAGGCAGGCGTCCTCATCGACCATGCGCCACTGCAGTTCCTCCCCGCCGGCCGGGCACCGGTGCTCGAAGATTCCGGCATCGAGATCCGCGCGGCGCCGCGGCAGCGGATCCACCGGCCCATGTCGTTCGCAGTGATAGCGCCCCTGCCCGTACACCACCATCGACGAGGCCAGCACCAGGCGCCGCACCCCGGCGGCGAACATCTGCGCCAGCAGGACCGTGGTGGCCAGGTCGTTGTGGCCGCCGTAGGCGGGGGCATCGGCGGCGTCCACACCCGCACCCACCATCGCCGCCTGATGGCACACCACGTCCACACCGGCAAGCAGCGGGGCCAGCGCATCGGCATCGCGCACGTCGATGCGGTGACATCCCTTCGGCAGCACCGGGTTTGGGCCGTGCGCGGCGGCCAGCAGCGCGTCGACGGCGACCACCTCGTGACCCGCGGCCCGCAGCGCGGCGTCCACCCGCGAACCGATGAAGCCGGCCGCCCCGGTCAGCAGCACCCTCATGGCAGCTCGATGGGCAGGGTGACTCCGGCGTGCGGCAGGCAGTGCGTGCAGGTGCGGTCGGCGGCGATCCGGCCGATGGCCTGGCCGACCAGCGTTTTGAACACTTTGATGTTCTTCTCGAATTCGGCGAACACGTCGACGGTCTTCACGCCCTCCCCGACGCTCACACCGGCATCCAGGTCGGTCACCAAAGCGATTGCGGCATAACATATTTCGAGCTCGCGAGCGAGTGCGGCCTCCGGGTAGCCGGTCATGTTGACCAGCGAGAACCCGGCGGAGGCGAACCACCGGCTCTCGGCGCGGGTGGAAAAGCGTGGCCCCTGGATCACCACCATGGTGCCGCCGTCGACCACGTCGGGCAGGCCGGTCACCGCCTCACGCAGCGTCGGGCAGTAGGGGTCGGCGAAGTCGACGTGGATGCCGCCGGAGTCGAAGTAGGTGTCGGCGCGGCCCCGGGTGCGGTCGACGAGTTGGTCGGGCACCACGACGGTGCCCGGTCCGAATTCGGGCGTGAGGCTGCCGACCGCGCACGGCGCGAGCACTCGCCGCACGCCGAGCTTGCGCAGCGCCCACATGTTGGCGCGATACGGCACGGTGTGCGCGGAGAATTCGTGCCCGGCGCCGTGGCGGGGCAGGAAGGCCACCTCGTGGTCGCCGACGGCACCGACGGTGACCGGGGCGCTCGGCGGCCCGTACGGGGTGTCGACGGCGACGTCGCGGGAGTCGGATCCGAAGAAGGTGTAGAAGCCGCTGCCGCCGATGACTCCGAGCATCCGACCATTGTGGTGCATGCCGCCGGGGTGATCGCGGGTGCGGGGCCCGGGGATTGACGGCCCGCATCCTGGCAGGATGTTCGTGTGGCCAATTTCGGGCAGTGGGTTTCCGGTGCGCGGCCGCGGACGTTGCCCAACGCGGTGGCGCCCGTTGTTGCGGGGACCGGTGCGGCCGCGTGGCTGCATTCCGCGGTGTGGTGGAAGGCGCTGCTGGCGCTGGCCGTCGCGCTCGCGCTGACCATCGGCGTCAACTACGCCAACGACTACTCCGACGGCATCCGCGGCACCGACGACGACCGGGCCGGCCCGGTGCGCCTGGTCGGGTCGCGGCTGGCGGCGCCGCGGGCGGTGCTGACCGCCGCGGTCGCCAGCCTGACCGTCGGCGCGCTCGCCGGGCTCGCGCTGGCCCTGTTCAGCGCGCCGTGGCTGATCGCGGTCGGAGCGGCCTGCATCGCCGGGGCGTGGCTCTACACCGGCGGGTCGAAACCCTACGGGTACGCCGGTTTTGGCGAGGTTGCGGTGTTCCTGTTCTTCGGGCTCGTCGCGGTGCTGGGCACCCAGTACACCCAGGCGCTGCGGGTGGACTGGGTGGGCCTGGTGCTGGCGGTGTCGATCGGGGCGCTGTCGTCGTCGGTGCTGGTGGCCAACAACCTGCGGGACATCCCGACCGACGCGCGCTCGGGGAAGGTCACGCTGGCGGTGCGGCTGGGCGACGCGCGCACCCGGATCCTGTACCAGGCGCTGCTGGGGACCGCCGGGCTGCTGACCCTGGTGCTGATGGTGGCGACCCCGTGGTGTGCCGCCGGATTGGTGGCCGCGCCGCTGGCCCTGCGCGCGGCGACCCCGGTGCGATCGGGCCGCGGCGGCCCGGAACTGATCCCGGTGCTGCGCGATACCGGGCTGGCGATGGTGGTGTGGGCGGTCGCGGTGGCCGCGGCGTTGGCGCTGGCTACCTAAGGGCCGGGCGTGGGTTACCTATAGTGCAGGCAAAGGCCTCCGGGGGCACCCCGATTGGGGTAGCTTTGCGTCGGCTCGGCGATAGCGAAGGACCGCAATGAAGCAGATTGCCGCGACCAGCGGGCCCACGAACATCGGCTTGCTCAGCGTGGGGTCATACCGGCCCGAACGGGTGGTCACTAACGACGAGCTGTGCGAGAACATCGACTCGTCCGACGAGTGGATCTATTCGCGGACCGGGATCAAGACCCGCCGATTCGCCAGGCGCGACGAATCCGTCACCTCGATGGCGACCACGGCTGGGCAGGAGGCGATCGCCAAGGCCTCCCTCGAGCCATCCGACATCGATTGCGTCCTCGTCGCCACCAGCACGCATTTCACCCAGACCCCCCCGTGCGCGCCCGCGGTCGCGACGGCGTTGGGTGCCACCGGCGTGCCCGCGTTCGACGTCTCGGCCGGCTGCGCGGGCTTCGGCTACGCGCTGGGCGTCGCGGCCGACATGATTCGCGGCGGGACGGCGGCCAAGGTGTTGGTGCTCGGTTCGGAGAAGCTGTCCTGCACCGTGGACATGCAGGACCGGAGCAACTGCTTCATCTTCGCCGACGGCGCGGCCGGGGTGGTGGTGGGCGAGGCACCCGACCAGGGCATCGGACCCACCGTCTGGGGCAGCGACGGCGCGCAGGCCAGGGCCATCCGCCAGGACATCGAGTGGATCGACTTCCTGGACAACCGCACCGGCGAGCGCCCGTACCTGAGGCTCGAAGGCAGCGCGGTGTTTCGGTGGGCGGCATTCGAGATGGGCAAGGTCGGCCGGCAGGCGATGGATGCGGCGGGCGTCCGGCCCGACGAGATCGACGTGTTCTTGCCGCACCAGGCCAACAGCCGGATCAACGAGGTGCTGGCCAAGAGCCTCGATCTGCGCCCGGATGCGGTCGTCGCCAACGACATCGAGCACACCGGAAACACCTCGGCCGCGTCCATCCCCCTGGCGATGGCCGAAGTGCTGGCGACCGGCGCGGCCAAGGCCGGCGACCTGGCCCTGCTGCTCGGTTACGGCGCGGGCCTGAGCTATGCCGCCCAGGTCGTCCGGCTGCCGAACGGCTAATCGCGCCCTGATCCTTGGTCGCCGTCCTCGTCGGGCGCGGCGTCCCCGTGCAGTCGGGCCTGGAGCAGTTCGCGCTCCCGGCGCCGCCGCTCCCCGGCGATCGCGAGCGCAGCGGTGGCCCGGCGGCGCAGCGGGGCGAACACCCAGATGCCCAGCGGCATCGCGATGATCAGGGCGAACAGCACGGCCACCACGATCGGGAACTGCGTGATGCCCGCCAGGCGCGCTACGCCGTAGATCACGCCGGTGAGCACCACCGCCAGCAGCAGCCGCGCCGCCATGTACGCGGCAACGTGGACGGCGACGCGGTTTCCGGCCGGTTGCGCCGTGCCCTCGGCATCGGCCGGGTTCTGCGTGCTGCCGGTGCTGTCGTCGCTAGCTTCTTGTGACACAGCCTGAGCCTACGGCGCGGGTATATTCGCCCCAAGGAGGTGTTTGGTGCTCTACCTGCTGCTCGTCGTGATTTTGGGGACGCTGATCTATGTCGGCTGGCGTGCGGCGCGGTCGCAGGCCCACCGGCCGAAGACCCGCGTCATCGGACCCGACGACGATCCAGATTTCTTGCGGCGGTTGGGTCATGGCGACAACAACCCGCGCTAGCTCGACCGCGGCGGCCCGCTGCGCCCGGCTTCGCCGCGCTTGCGACCGCAGCCCTAGCTCGATCGCGGCGGCCCGCTGCGCCCGGCTTCGCCGCGCTTGCGACCGCCGCTCTAGCTCGATCGCGGCGGCCCGCTGCGCCCGGCTTCGCCGCGCTTGCGACCGCCGCTGGAACTAGCCGAGCACTCCCGGGTTGTGCTGGTCGCCGGGGAACCCGTCGGCGACGATTGCGGCCAACTCGGTGAGCGCTTCGCGCGTCCCGCGGCGCAACCGGTCCAGTTCGATCTCGGCGCCCTCTTCCAGGTGCGGGTCGAACGGCACCAGCTGAACCGCGCGGCAGCGCCGGGAGAAGTGGTCGATCACCTTGTTCATGTCGACCTTGCCCGGTCGAGGCTTCACCCCGTTGATCACCGCGATGGAATTGCGCACCAGGTCCTCGTGGCCGTGCGCGTCCAGCCAGTCCAGCGTCGCCGAGGCGCTGCGCGCGCCGTCGATGGATGCCGAGCTGACCACGACAAGGGCGTCGGCCTTGTCCAGCACCGAGCTCATCACCGAGTGCAGCAGGCCGGGCCCGCAGTCGGTGAGCACCAGGCCGTAAAACCGTTCCAGGATGTCCAGGATCCGCACGTAGTCCTCGGCGCTGAACGCGTCCGAGATGCCGGGGTCCGTTTCGGAGGACAGCACCTCCAGACCGCTGGGGCCCTTGGACGTGTAGCGGCGCACGTCGCTGTAGCGCTCGATGGTGCCGGCGTCGTGCAGCAGCTGGCGCACCGTGGCCGCCGTCTCCAGCGGAATCTTCTGGCTCAGCGTGCCGCGGTCGGGGTTGGCGTCCACGGCCACCACCCGATCACCGCGGATGGAGGCGAAGGTGGCGCCCAGCGTCGCGGCGATCGTGGTCTTGCCGACGCCGCCCTTGAGCGACAGGAAGGCGACCCGGTAGGAACCCCGCAGGGGCCGGTTCACCTGGGCGACCAGGTTGTTGTACCGGGTGGCCCGCGGGCTCTCACCCAAATTGATCAGGCCACCGGACAGCTTGAACAGCAGCAGCCGCCAGCCGTCCGACGGCGGCGGGGCGACCGGCCGCAGCAGCATGCCGGTGGACAGCTCCGGGTACGGCGTGTGCGGCAGGTGCTCCGGCCGCTGCGGCGGGGGGCCCTGGACCTGGGTGGGCGGCGCGTCCTGACGGTCGTAGTAGGCGCCGTACGCGGTCGGGTCGACCCGCGGGATGCCGGTCATCGGCGTGGGGTCCCACGGCGGCATGCCACCCGGCCTGGGCGCCGTGGGCGGCACGGCCTGCTGGCGCTCGGGTCCGGGAACGCGTCGTTCGGTGCGGAATCCGGCGAAGGCGCGGGTCGGTGCGTCGTCGCCGCCCGACTGGGCCTTCGGCTCCGCGCCCTCCTGCTGGTCCGGCGCCGACGCTGTCTGTGGAGGTATTTGCGTGGTCGGTTGTTCGGGCGACCCCACGCCCGTCGTCGGATGCTCGGTCACTGCACTCCCCCTTGTTGTGCGTTATTCGGCATGTCGTCCATTAATCGGGCCGGTTGTGCACCGTCACCCGACGCCCGCATAAGAATGCAGACCCACAGTGACCAGGTTAACGAAGAACAAATTGAACACCATGGCCACAAACCCTGCGACATTGATCCAGGCGGCTTTCCTGTCCCGCCATCCCGCCGTCGACCTGGCGTGCAGATATGCGGCGTAGATCACCCAGGCGACAAATGACACAGTCTCTTTGGGATCCCAGCCCCAATATCTGCCCCAGGCCTCTTCGGCCCAGATGGCACCGAAAATTACTCCGAAACCGAACACCGGAAAGGCAAAAATCGTCGTGCGATACGCGATGCGGTCGAGGGTCTGCGCGTCGGGGAACCGCTGGACCAGCCGGCTCAACGCGCTGTGCTCGGTGCGGTCGGGGTCTCCCAGCGGCGACGTCCGCAGCAGGAACAGGATGCTGGCGATGCCGGCGACCAGGAAGACGCCCGATCCCAAGCTGACCACCGACACGTGGATGGGCAGCCAGTAGGACTGCAGCGCGGGCATCACCGGCGCGGCGTTGGTGTAGAGCCAGCGCCCGGACACCGTGAGCAGGATCAGGACCGGCAGCAGCAGGAATACCCACAGCGGGCGGTATTGCGGGCGGCGCAGCACGACCGCCCCGGCGATCAACCCGCACAGGCAGGTCAGGTTGATGAATTCGTACATGTTGCCCCAGGGCACCCGCAGGGTGGCCAGGCCGCGCAGCACCAGGCAGGCCAGCAGCAGCCCGATGCCCAGGTACACCACGGACAGCCCGGCACGGCCGACGCGCTCGTCGACCGGGCGGCCGGTCGCCTCTTCCACGACGCCGGGGGTTACGGAGTCGGCGCTGACGGCACCGGCCGGCACCCGGGCGCGCTGATCCGCCCGGCGCCCGCCTGCGTAGGCCAGCTCGAAGGCCAGCAGCAGCAGCGCGATGACGAGGGCCACCACCGCCGACGTGAACGCCCAGTCGGAGTAGCGCGCCAGCTCGATGTTGACGTGCACCGTATTCATTTGACGTCCACCTCAGGACTCCTCTTGGACGCTGCGGCCGTCGCGTCGCCGTCCGACGCGGTGGGTGTCTCGGCGCGAGCGGCGCCGAGGCCGGTCAACAGCCGCTCGGAGATTCGCTCGAACTCGTCGCCCCAACCCGAGTTGTCGGTGCGCGCCAGGCCACCCAGTTCGACGTTCACCGTACCGGGCGACCCGCCGGCGTCCGGCGTCAGACGGACCCACACCCGGCGGCGGCGCACCAGCAGCGACACCACCAGACCGCCCATCATCGTGATCGCGAAGAAGAGCACCCAGGTTTGACCTGGGTCGTGCGAGACCTGCAGGTTGACGAACGGGACGGCGCCGTCGAAGCGGATCACGGTGCCGGCCGCGGGACCCTGATCGATCCGGACCGACTGGCCCGCACGCAGGTTGACCCGCTTCTCCTTGGTCAGCCGGTGCTGCTCGATCAGGCGGGGGTCCAGGGTGAATAGCGACTGGGGCCGCCCGGTGTCCAGCCCGGTGTCGCCGCGGTAGATGTCGACGGCCACCGCGGGGGCGTCGAGCGCCGGGAAGCGCGAGGACAACAGCGTGCCTTCGAGCTGCTCGGTCGGGGCCAGCAGACCCTGGATGGCGATCTCGTGGTTGCGGCGCTCCGCGGCGTTGGGGTAGCTGCCGGCGGGCGGGTCGATGCGCACCACACCCGACGAGAGCAGGGTCTGCGGGTTGTCGGGTCGCCATTGCACGGTCGCGGTCCGGATCTGCCCGTCCGGGTAGGTGACGCTGAAGCTGGGCGCGTAGCCGTGGCCCTGCAGGTACACCCGGTCGCCGGCGAGCCGCAGCGGGTGGTTGACCTCCAGCCGGTAGGGCCGCCAGGTGTTGGCGGTCAGGTCCCGGCCGGACTGGTAGTCGATGTTCGCGGCGAACGAGGTGGCCTGCCCCGACGGCAGATAGTGCGCCGCGAAGTCGTCGACCCGGATGCACAGCGGGTGCAGCGAGGTGCCGTCGACGGTGTTGCCGGCCCGAAATGAGTCGAACGCGGCAGGTGAGGCCGAGCAGAAGCCGGGTCCGCCGTCGGCGATGACGATGACGTTGCCCTCGTAGCCGAACAGCTTGCCGACGGCGACCGCGACCAGCAGGCCCAGCAGCGAGAAGTGGAAGACGATGTTGCCGAACTCGCGCAGGTAGCCCTTCTCGGCGGACACCTCGGCGACCTCGGCACCGGCCGGCTCGGTGCCGTCCTGGTGCCGGATGGCGGTGCGCCAGCCGCGCAGCCGTCCGGCCAGCGTGTTGGCCAGGGCGTTCAGCTCGTCGGGCCCGGCCTGAACCTGGTGACTGGCGTACTTGGGCAGCCGGGACAGGTTGCGCGGGGCGGGCACCGGGGTGGACCGCAGGCTGCGGAAGTGCTCGATCATCCGCGGGGTGAGGCAGCCGACCAGCGACACGAACAGCAGCACGTAGATGGCGGTGAACCAGAAGCTGGAGAACACGTTGAAGGCCTGCAACCGATCCAGCCACGGCCCGATCACCCGGTGGGCCTTCAGATAGTCGTCGACCTTGCCGGCGTTGAGGTTGCGCTGCGGCAGCAGCGCCCCCGGTATCGCGCCGAGTGCGAGCAGGAACAACAGCACCAGCGCGGTGCCCATCGAGGTCAGCGCGCGCCAGGTGTTGCGGCTCCATGCGAAAAGGTGCCTCAAATCGGCAACCTCACGTCGGACACGAACGCGTCGCGCAGCCAGGAGATGAAGTCGTTCCACACCCCGGTGACCAGCAGCGCGCCGACCGTGATCAGCAGGACGCCGCCGAAGATCTGGATGGCCCGGGTGTGCCGGCGCAGCCAGCCCAGGCCCCCCACCGCGCCCGCCGAGCCGAACGCCAGCAGCACGAACGGGATGCCCAGGCCCAGGCAGTAGGCGATCACCAGCACGATTCCGCGCGCCACGCTGGCGCCGTCGGTGGCCGAGGCGACGGTGATCACGCCGGCCAGCGTCGGTCCCAGGCACGGCGTCCAGCCCAGCGCGAACACCGCGCCCAGCACCGGCGCGCCAGCGACCGTGCTCAGCTGCCGCGGGCTGAACCGGGCCTGCCGTTGCAGGGCCGGGATGAGGCCGACGAATACCAGCCCCATCACGATGGTCAGCACTCCCCCGGCCCGCTGCAGCAGCAGTTGGTTGGTGATCAGCGTGGTCGTCATGCCCAGGACGGCGACGGTGCCGAGCACGAACACGGTGGTGAATCCGGCGACGAACAACGCCGCGGATCCCGCGACCCGCCAGCGGGCGCCCGGCGGGGCCTTAATCGCGCCTTCCGGTGGCTGTTCGTCCACGCCGACGACGGCGGCCAGGTACGACAGGTAGCCGGGCACCAGCGGCACCACGCACGGCGAGGCGAACGACACCAGCCCCGCCAGCAGGCACGCACCGAGCGCGACCAGGAGCGGTCCGGCGGCGGCGATCTGGGTGAATCCGGTCATCGCGGTTCCAGGCCCGTCACGGTGCCGCCTTGCCGGCCGGGGTCGGCGAGCCCTCGCCGGCCAGTCGCTGCACCACCGGCTGCAGGTCGGCCGCCAGCAGTTCGCGCAAGAAGACCGCGGCGACGCGGTGCCGGCGGTCCAGGACGAGGGTGGACGGGATCACGGTGGTGGGGTATTTGCCGCCGAACGCGATGAGGGTGCGCATCGCCGGGTCGTAGATGGACGGGAACGTCACCTGGCGGTCGTTGACGAAGTCCAGCGCGGCCTGCCGGTTGTTGTCCCGGACGTCGATGCCCAGGAAGGACACCCCGGCGCCGCGGGTGGCGTCGTACACCTGCTGCAGCTGGGTGACCTCGGCCCGGCACGGCCCGCACCACTGCCCCCAGATGTTGATGACCACGACCCGGCCGGCGAAGATCGGGTCGTCCAGCGACAGCGTGTGCGCGGGGTCGGCCAGGTCGGGTCCGGCCAGCGGGCCGGGGCGGCCGCGGCTGGACGGCGGGTCGTAGTAGATATCGGTCTTGCCGCCGGGCGAGACGAATTCGAAGGTGCCGCCCTGCGCGACGGCGTCGTGCCCGGAGGAGCAGCCAAGCAGGCCGGGGAGCAGTGCCGCCAGCACGGCCCCGGCCATCGCCTGTCGTCGCGCGGTCAAGGCGCCACTCCTCCTCATCGCTTCGCTCTGCATCGTCGTCGGCGCGCGATCAACGCGCCGCCGGTTCGCTGTACTCGACGTCGGCCAACCGGTCGCCGTCGTAGACCAGGGTCGTCACCGACGCGAGCCCGCACTCCCGCCGCCGCGGGTCGTGCCACAGTCGCCGGCCGGTCACGTGCAGCCGCAGCGTCCAGACCGGGAGTTGGTGGCTGACGCACACCACCTCGTGGCCGGCGCCGCGGGCGCGGGCCTTATCCACGGCCGTCTGCATCCGGGCCGCGATCTCGGCGTACGGCTCACCCCAGGACGGCCGGAACGGGTTGCGCAGTTGCCACCACACCCGAGGGTCGCGCCAGGCGCCGTCGCCCGGGCTGACCCGTTTGCCTTGGAAGAAGTTGGCCGATTCGATCAGGTCTGGGTCGGTGTCCACGGCCAAACCGTGCTTGGCGGCGATGGGCGCGGCGGTCTCCTGGGCCCGTTCCAGCGGCGAGGCGATCACCGCGACGATGTCGCGGTGAGCCAGCGCGTCGGCCACCGCGGCCGCCTGGGCGCGGCCGTTGTCGGACAGGTGAAATCCGGGCAGCCGCCCGTACAGGATGCCGCTCGGGTTGTAGACCTCGCCGTGCCGCACGACGTGCACCCGGGTGCGCTCGGCCATCAAGACTTCCCTTCCTCGGCCCGCGCGGCGGCCCTGGCCGCGGCGGGCAGGGCGCCGGCGATCCGGTCGAACGCGTTGTCGTCGAGCGCGGAGGAGACGAACCACGCCTCGAAGGCGCTGCACGGCGGGTAGACGCCCGCGTCCAGCAGCGCATGGAAGAACGGCGGATACCGCCAGGTCTGGGTGGCCCGCGCGGACGCGAAGTCCGTCACCGGGGTTTCGGAGAAGAACACGCTCAGCATGTTGCCGGCCCGCGGAAGCTGATGCGCCACACCGGCATTCGTGAGTGCCTCGGAGAACAGCCCGGCCAGGCGATCGGCGTTGGCATCCAGTGTGGCGTAGGCCGCGGCGTCGGCGTTGCGCAACGTGGCCAGCCCGGCCGCCATCGCCACCGGGTTACCCGACAGCGTGCCGGCCTGATACACCGGCCCCAGCGGCGCCAGCCGTTCCATCACCTCGGCCCGCCCGCCGAACGCGGCGGCCGGCAGGCCCCCGCTCATCACCTTGCCGAAGGTGAACAGGTCGGCCTCGACGGGATCGATTCCGTACCAACCACTTCGGCTGACCCGGAAGCCGGTCATCACCTCGTCGATGATCAGCAGCGCGCCGTGCTCGGCGGTGATCGCGCGCAGCGCCGCGTTGTAGCCGGGTGCGGGTGGGACCACGCCCATGTTGCCGGGGCTGGCCTCGGTGATCACCGCCGCGATCTGGTCGCCGAACCGGGCGAAGCTCTGTCGCACGCCGTCGAGGTCGTTGTAGGGCAACACGATCGTGTCGGCCGCCGTCGCGCCGGTGACTCCCGGCGAGGACGGCAGGCCCAGCGTCGCCACCCCGGAGCCCGCGTCGGCGAGCAACGCGTCGACATGGCCGTGGTAGCAGCCGGAGAACTTGATCACCTTCGCGCGGCCGGTGAAGCCGCGGGCCAGCCGCACCGCGCTCATGGTCGCCTCGGTGCCGGAGTTGACCAGCCGGATCCGCTCGACCGGCGCCACCCGCCCGATCATTTCGGCGGCCAGCTCGCTCTCGGCCGGCGTGGGCGCCCCGAACGACAGACCCGAGGCGGCGGCCTTGGCGACGGCCTCCACGACGGCCGGGTGCGCGTGACCCAGGATCATCGGGCCCCACGAGCAGACCAGGTCCACGTACTGATTGCCGTCGGCGTCGGTCAGCCGGCACCCGCGCGCCTCGGTGATGAACGGCGGCGTCCCGCCCACCGCGCTGAACGCGCGGACCGGCGAGTTCACCCCACCGGGAATGACGGCGCAGGCATCCTCGAACAACCGCGCCGAGGCCGCCGTGGCCCGCGGGGCCCCGGTGGCGTGCGCGGTCGCCTGATCACTGCTTCCCATGAGGACTAGTGTCCCAGCCCGCGCGGGCCATTCAACTACAGGGTGTAGCAGAACGTGCTAAAAGGGGGTGGCGCGGACCCGGCGCCCGGGTTATTCGGCGTCCTGCCGCCTCTGCCACGAGACGCCATTGCTGCGCCACGCCGGGTTGTCTGGCCCGGTGCCTGCGAGTTGGATAGCGGTATGCGACTCCCACAAGGACTTGCCCGGTTCAACCGTCACGTCACCAACCCGATTCAGCGGATGTGGGCCGGCTGGCTCCCGTCGTTTGGGATCGTCGAGCATGTCGGGCGGCGCTCGGGCAAGCCGTACCGTACACCGGTCAACGTGTTCACCACCGATGTCGAAGGCAAACCCGGGGTGGCCATCCTGCTGAGCTACGGGCCCGACCGGGATTGGCTGAAGAATCTGAAGGCCGCGGGAGGCGGGCGGCTGCGCAGCAAGGGCAAGGAATTCGGCATCGCCGATCCGCGCGTGGTCGCCAAGGACGAGGCGGCGGCGTACGTAACGCCCGGCGTGCGAAGGATTTTCGCGAGGATTCCGTTCGAGCAAGCGGTGTTGCTCACGCGGACGCCCTGACCACCGGGTGATGCGGATCACGGCGATCGTCGAGCGGGCGGTCGGCCTGGACCGCGGCCGCCGCGGCGGGCCCGCCAATGCGGTGGTCAAAGCGATCGAAAGGCAATGGAGCTGACTGGGCACAGCCAGGACGGGTATACGGCACACGCCGCGAGGAGAGGAGTCCGCCGATGACTGAGACCGTCACCGACTCGGACCGCGAGCAGCGAATTGCCGAGCGCGTCGAGCAGCTTTATGCCAACGATCCGCAGTTTCGGGCCGCCGCGACATTGCCGGAGGTGACCGACGCCGCGCACCGCCCCGGTCTGCGGCTGGCCGAGGTCGTCGACACCTATCTGAGCGGTTATGCCGACCGGCCCGCGCTGGGGCAGCGCGCCTGCGAGGTGGTGCGGGATGCGTCGACCGGCGCAGCGGCGACGACACTGCTGTCCGGGTTCGACACCATCACCTACCGCGAGCTGGGCGAGCGGGTCGCGGCGCTGGCCGCCGCGTGGCAGTCCGGTCTGCCCGGTGGCTTCAGTCCGGGCGACTTCGTCGGGGTCCTGGGCTTCACCAGCATCGACTACGTCGTGCACTACCTCGCATGCATCCGGCTGGGTGCGGTGTTCGTGCCGCTGCAGACCAGTTCCACCGCGACCCAGCTCGGCCCGATCGTCGCCGAGACGGCGCCGCGCGTTCTTGCCGTGAGCGTCGAGTCATTGAGCACCGCAGTCGATGTCGTCGCCGCCGCGCCGTCAGTCGAGCGCCTGGTGGTGTTCGACTACACCAGCGAGGACGACGAGCAGCGGCGCCACTACGACGACGCCCGCGCGCGGCTACGCGACGCCGGCCACCGCGCCGAGGTGGTGTCGCTGTCCACCGAGCTCGAGTCGGGCCGCCGGCTCCCACCGCCGCCCGCGTTCGTCCCGGCGGATGGCGAAAACCCGTTGGCCACACTGATTTACACCTCAGGTAGCACCGGCGCCCCGAAGGGGGCGATGTACACAACCGACATGATGACCCGGACCTGGCAGCGACCGCACAGTCCCTCCGTAGACATCGGCAGGCCGATCCCGGCGATCCACCTGCAATACATGCCGCTGTCGCACGTGTACGGGCTGGAGTGGCTGATCGCCACCCTGTCCTCCGGGGGCATCGGCTACTTCGCCGCCAAGAGTGACATGTCCACCCTGTTCGACGACATCGGCCTGGTCCGGCCCACGGCCCTGAACCTCGTTCCCCGGGTGTGCGACATGTTCTATCGGCGCTACCGCAAGGAGCTCGACCAGCGCTCCGGCGATGAGCTCTCCGGCGAGCAGCTCGACGACGCCGTGAAAGCCGAACTGCGGCAAGACTTCGTCGGCGGACGAGTGCTATCGGGGATGTGCGGCAGCGCCCCGCTGTCCAAGCAGATGCACGCCTTCATGGAGTCGCTGCTCGACATCCCGGTGGCCGACGGCTATGGCGCCACCGAGACCGGCGGCGGGATCATGCGCAGCGGCCGGATCAGACGCCCGCCGGTCACCGACTACAAACTGGTCGACGTCCCCGAATTGGGCTACCTCACCACCGACAAGCCCTATCCGCGCGGCGAGCTACACCTCAAGGCCAGCAACGTGATTCCCGGCTATTTCAAGCACCCCGAGCTGTCGGAGAAGATCTTCGACGACGAGGGGTTCTACAAGACCGGCGACATCATGGCCGAGCTGGGGCCCGATCACCTGGTGTATCTGGACCGCAGCAACAACGTGATCAAACTCTCGCAGGGTGAATTCGTTGCGGTCTCCCAGTTGGAGGCGACCTTTTCGACCAGCCCGTACATCCGGCAGATCTTTCTCTACGGCAGCAGCGAGCAGCCGTTCCTGCTCGCGGTGATCGTGCCGAACAGTGACGCGGTGGGCGACGGGGATGCGCACGCCCTGATCGCCGACTCGCTGCAGCGGATCGCCGCCGACAACCACCTTCATCCGTACGAGATCCCGCGCGACTTCCTGCTGGAGTCACAACGTTTCACCCGGGACAACGGGCTGCTGTCCGGGGTCGGCAAGCTGCTGCGCCCCGCCCTCAAGGCCCACTACGGTGAACGCCTCGATGCCATGTACGACGAAATCGAGGCCAGCCACGGTAACCAACTCGGCGAGCTGCGCGCCGCCAGCACCGAGCTGCCCACCATCGACACGGTCCGGCGCGCGGCCGCGGCCACCCTGGGCCTCCCGGCGGACACCACGCTGCGCGCTGACGCGAAATTCATTGAGCTCGGCGGTGATTCGCTGTCCGCGTTCTCCTTCGCCACACTGCTGTCGGAGATCTTCCACATCGATGTGCCGGTGCAAACCATCGTCAGCCCGACCGCGGACCTGTCCACCATCGCGAATTTCGTTGACGGAGAACGTACCTCGGTGTCGACGCGGCCGACGTTCGCGTCGGTGCACGGCCGCGGCGCCCCGGTGGCCCGCGCCGCCGACCTGACGCTGGACAACTTCATCGACGCCGAGACGTTGGCCGCCGCACCCCGGCTGCCCGCCGCGACCGGCACGATCAACACCGTGCTGCTGACCGGAGCCAACGGCTATCTGGGGCGCTTCCTGTGCCTGGATTGGCTGGAACGCCTGGCCCCCGAAGGTGGCACGGTGATCTGCCTGGCCCGCGGCGCCGACCCGACCGCCGGGCGTCAGCGCATCGAGGCCGCGATCGACAGCGGTGACGCCGAACTGTCCGAGCGCTTCCGGCGATTGGCCGACGCGCATCTGCGGGTCCTCGTCGGCGACGTGGGAGCGCCCAACCTCGGCCTGGACACGCCCACCTACCAACGCCTCGCCGAGTCGGTCGACCTCGTCGTGCATTCGGCCGCCCTGGTCAACCACGTGCTGCCCTACAGCCAGCTGTTCGGGCCCAACGTGGTGGGCACCGCCGAGATCATCAAACTCGCAATCACCAAGCGGCTCAAGCCGATCAACTACATCTCCACCGTCGCGGTGACCACGCTGCCGGACGGCAGCTTCATCGGCGAGGACGTCGACGTGCGTTCGGCCAGCCCGTCGCGGTCCCTCGACGAGTCGTATGCCAGCGGCTACGCCACGAGCAAATGGGTGGGCGAGGTGCTGTTGAGGGAGGCCCACGACCTATGCGGGGTGCCGGTGGCGGTGTTCCGGTCCGACATGATCCTGGCGCACAGCAACTTCGCCGGCCAGCTCAACGTGCCCGACATGTTCACCCGCCTGATCCTGAGCCTGGTGGCCACCGGGATCGCGCCGCGCTCGTTCTATCAGCTCGATGCTTCCGGCAATCCGCAGCGCGGCCATTACGACGGGCTGCCAGCCGATTTCACCGCCGAGGCGATCACCACCCTCGGGGCCCGCGCCCGGCAGGGCTACCACACCTACAACGTGCTCAACACCCACGACGACGGCGTCTCCCTGGACACATTCGTCGACTGGCTCATCGCCGACGGGCACAAGATCGAGCGCATCGACGACTACCGGCAATGGTTGGCCCGATTCATCGAGGCGATGAAGGCGCTACCGGAGAAGCAGCGCAAGAGCTCCCTGCTGCCGCTGATGAGCGCCTATGCGAAGCCCGGTGAGCCGACGCACGGTACCGGCATGCCCGCCGAAAAGTTCCGGGCCGCAGTGCAATCCGCGGGTATCGGCAGCGACAAGGACGTCCCGCACGTGACGGAGGCCCTGATCGACAAATACGTCACCGATCTGCAGCGGCTCGGCCTGCTGAGGACGCGCACCGGGGCGCACGCGGGATAAGCCGGAAGAGACCTAGTCTGCGGAGACCGCGCCGACGCGGCCGCGCGATCGCGCGAGAAAGTACAGCCCGATCACCACCGCCCAGGACAGCAGGCTCAGCGATAGCTGGCTGCGCGCCGTGTGGTCGAACGCCATTTGCACCAGCACGGCGGTGATACCGGTCAGCGTGAGTATCGACAGCACCGGGAAGAACCACATCTTCACCGTCAGCTTTTCCGCGGGTGTCCGGCGGCGCAGGATGATCTGCGATAGGGCGATCAGCCAATAGACGAACAGGATGATGGCGCCCGACGAGTTGAGCAGGAAGAGGAACACCGTGTTCGGTGCGACCCGCGCCATGATGACGCATCCGAACCCGACCGCCGACGAACACAAGATCGCGGAGTGCGGAACGCCGCGTCCGCTCAGTTTGACCAACCGCGTCGGCGCCTCACCCCGCTCGGCGAGCACGAACAGCATCCGCGACGCGGTGTAGAGACCGGAATTGAGGCAGGACAGCACCGCGGTCAGGACGACGGCGTTCATCACCTGATCGGCGCCGGAAAGCCCCATGTGTTTGAGCGCGGCCACATACGGCGAGGAGCCGAGTTCGACGGAGTCCCAGGGCAACAGCACCACGAGCAGGAACACCGAACCGACGAAGAAGATCCCGATGCGGGCCACGACCGACCGGGTCGCCTTCTGGACCGCGAGCTCGGGGTCGCGGCTTTCGGCGGCGGCGACGGTGACGATCTCGGCGCCCACCATGGAGAAGATCACCACCACGATGGCGGCGAACACCGCGCCGACCCCGTGCGGAAAGAATCCGCCGTGCGATCCCAGATTGGCCAGACCGCCGTGATGACCCGGCACCAATCCCACGACGTACGCCGTCCCCACGACCAGAAAGATCACGATCGTCGCGACTTTGATTCCGGCGAACCAGAATTCGAATTCGCCGAAGGACGACACCGAGAACAGATTGGTCGCGGTCATCAACAGCATCAGGCACAGCGACAGCAGCCACAGCGGCGCATGGAACCAGTAGTTGAGCACCTTGCCGCCGGCGACCGCCTCGAAGCCCACCACGATCACCCAGAAGTACCAATACAGCCAGGCGACCGAGAATCCCGCCCAGCCGCCCAAGGCCTTGGCCGCATAGTCGGCGAACGATCCGGTCGACGGGTTGGCGGCCGCCATCTCGCCCAGCATCCGCATCACCAGGACGATGAGCAGGCCGCAGAGGGCGTAGGTGAGGAACGCGGCCGGGCCGGTGTCCTTGATCACCACGCCGGACCCGACGAACAGGCCGGCGCCGATCACGCCGCCGAGGGCGATCATGCTCAGCTGCCGCTGCGACAGGCCTTGGCGCAGTTGTGGATTGCTAGCCATTCCGAACCACGCTTGTACCACAGCACATCGGTGACCCGGATGCCAAGCGGCGTCGGCTACAGATACAGGTCGCTATCGCGGATCAGGGCCGTGGCGATCACGCTGATGACCGCCGTGGCGACCAGATATCCGCACGCCAGCCACGGCGCACCGCCGAGCGCCGCGATCAGCGCGGTCAAGATCATCGGGGTGACCCCGGAGGCGTAGATGCCCGAGACCTGGTAGACGAAGGACAGTCCCGTGTAGCGGGTGTTCGTGGGATACAGCGCGGAGTACAGCGTGCCCTGTGCGCCGTAGAACAGCGCGTGCACCGCGCCGAACACGACGATCATCGCCAGACCGAACCACACCAGGTCCTTGGTGCCGAACAGGGCGAACGCCGGAAAAGCCGCCAGGCCGTAGCAGGCGATGCCGGCCAGATACACCCGCCGCGCACCGAAGCGCTCGGTCAGTCGACCCGACACCGGCAACAGCACCGCCATCACCAGCGCGGCAATCGTCACCACCACCAGCACCGACACCCGGTTCAGTCCCAGGGCGCCGGTGGCGTAACTGATGGCGAAAACGCCCCAGGTGTTGAATGCCGAGCCCTCCGCCCACCGCGACAGCAGGCCCAGCACGGTGTTGCGCCGCGACCGCGGCTCGCGGGCGATGTCGCGGATCGGCACGGTGGACGCGGCCTGCAAGTCCTGCAATTCACGGAACGCCGGTGTCTCGTCGACCCGCAACCGGACCACGATGCCGATCACGACCAGCAGCAGGCTCAGCAGGAAGCCGATGCGCCAGCCGTAGGAGAGGAACCGGGCCGGCCCCAAAACGACTTGCAGGAAAGCGAATATGCCGGTGCCCAGGGCCAGGCCCAGCGCCAAACCGATCTGCGGGATCGCCCCGAAACGCCCGCGCCGGTCGCCGGGGCTGTGTTCGACGGCCAGCAGTACCGCCCCGCCCCACTCGCCGCCGAGCGCGAAACCCTGCAGTACCCGCAGAACGAGCAGCAGCACCGGCGCCCACGCCCCGACTTGCGCGGCCGTCGGCAACACCCCGATCAGCGCCGTCGCCCCGCCCATGATGAGCATGGTCAGCGCCAGGCTGCGCTTGCGACCGATCCGGTCGCCGATGTGGCCGAACACCAGCCCGTCGATGGGCCGCATGACGAACCCGACGGCGAAGGTCGCGAACGCCAATAGTGTTCCCACCAAAGAACTCTCGTTGGGGAAGAACACCTTGTTGAAGACCAGGCCGGCCGCGGTGGCGTACAGGAAGAAGTCGTACCACTCGACCGTGGTGCCCAGCAGACTCGCCGCGACGACTATGCGCAACCGCCGGCGCCGGCGCCCGGAGGATTCGTCGGCCGCACCGGGCAGCATCCCGGCGTCGGGAACCGGGGCGGGCAAGGTCGCTGCCATGGCCGTCAGTGCGCCGAGGCGACCGCGAACGGCGTCGCCGCTGCCGGGTGCGATTGGCGGTTGGGGTGCCGCCACAAGCCCATCCGCTCGAGCAGCGGCAGGACGCCCTCACCGAACCAGTAGGCCTCTTCCAGGTGCGGATATCCCGACAAGATGAAGTGGCTGATGCCCAATTTGGCGTATTCGGCCAGCCGCTCGGCGACCTCAGCGTGCGACCCGACCAGGGCGGTGCCCGCTCCCCCGCGAACCAGGCCCACCCCGGCCCACAGGTTGGGGGCGACCAGCAGTTTGCTGCTGTTGCCGCCGTGCAGGTCCAGCATGCGGCGCTGGCCTTCGGACTCGCTGCGCGCCAGGCTGGCCTGCACCCGCTCGACGTCCGCCGGGTCGATCGCGGCCAGCAACCGGTCGGCCTCGGCCCACGCCTCGGCGGCCGTGTCACGGCTGATCACGTGAATCCGCAAGCCGTACTGCAGGATCCGGCCGGCATCGACGGCCAGTCCGCGGACCCAGTCGAGCTTCTTGGCGACCGCGGTCAGCGGCTCGCCCCAGGTGAGATACACGTCGGAGTGCTTGGCCGCCACCGGACCGGCCGCTGCCGAAGACCCGCCGAAGAACACCGCCGGGACCGGGTCGGGAGGATTGTTCAGCTGGGCATCCTCGACCTGAATGTGCTCTCCTGCAAAGGTAACCGGCTCCCTGGCGGTCCACAGCTCGCGTACCACGTGCAGAAATTCGGCGGTGCGGGCGTAGCGCGCCTCCTTGTCCAGGAAGTCCCCGTAGGCCCGTTGCTCGTGCGGTTCGCCGCCGGTGACGACATTGAGCAGCAGCCGTCCCTCCGAGTGCCGCTGGAACGTGCCGGCCATCTGCGCGGCCAGGGTCGGACTCAGCATCCCGGGACGGAACGCAACCAAGAACTTCAGCGTCTCGGTCGATTCGACCAGCATTGCTGTCGTCAACCATGCGTCCTCGCACCACAATCCGGTGGGCGTGAGGACGGCTTCGAAACCGTTGTCCTCGGCGGCCGTGCAGATTTGGTGCAGATACTTCAGCGTGGCCGGCCGGTCGCCCGACATCGCCGTGCCGTGTCCGCCCGCGACCAGATTCCGCGAATCGCCGTAGGTCGGCAGAAACCAATGAAACGCGAGACTCAATTCACAATCCTTTTTCGCTCCGCTTTGCCCTGTGCACAGGGACTCCATCCTTCTTCAAGTCGGCGCCGGCGAGGGAGGGTTGAAACCTGCGAGATTGCATCCCCGCCCGGACACCGCCATCACCGCGGTAGCCGCCGGCCGCGCGCGCCGGGCCGCAACGGCGGGGCGCCGGGCGGGCGGCCGGACATGACCGCGTCTCCGCCTGTCCCAGAAGGCAATACGATCGCAATAATTCGGACGGCGGCAACCGGCGGATTCGGCGCTACGATGATCACGATCTCGTGCGATGCCGCAACTCGGCGCCGGCATCGGCCGCGCCGGGCGGCCGTCGGACGGCCGAAAAGATCACCGCTTCGGCACCGGAAGATCACACCAGATCACACAATGCTTCCAATACGGCGTGGCTCGGCGGGTAATCCCCGCTCAGGGCGGCATTATTGCGATCATGCCTGATCTCACACGCCGAGCGGTGCTCCGGATGGGCGCCGGTGCCAGCCTCGGAGCCACCGGCGTGCTCAGCTTCAGCTCCCTGCTGGCCCCGGCCGCTTCGCGCGCCGCGACGCTGCCGCAGACGCCCGCGCCGTTCGAGCCGCCGACGGCGGGCAAGGCCCTGCCGACCCGGCTCACCGGGTCGTTCGTTTCGGCCGCGCGTGGGGGGATCAAGACCAACTATGTGATCGCCATGCCGCCGGGCCAGACCGGTTCGCTGCGCCCGGTGATCGCACTGCACGGCGTGGACGGCGACGCCAACCAGATGCTCGACATGGGCGTCCCGGACCGGCTGGCCCAACTGGCCAAGGAGGGCAAACCGCCGTTCGCGGTGGTCGGTGTGGACGGCGGCAACACGTACTGGCACAAAAGGACTTCCGGCGAGGACTCCGGCGCGATGGTGCTCGACGAGCTGCTGCCGATGTTGTCCACGATGGGCTTCGACACCTCCCGGGTCGGTTTCATGGGGTGGTCGATGGGCGGCTACGGGGCGCTGCGCCTGGGCGCCAAGCTTGGTCCGGCACGGACCGCCGGCATCTGCGCGATCAGCCCGGCGCTGTACACCTCCTATCCGCTGAGTGCGCCGGGGGCGTTCGACAGCAACGACGACTTTGTGCAGAACAGCGTGCTGGGCCTGCCGGCGCTGAATGCGATTCCGCTGCGGGTGGACTGCGGCAACTTCGACCGCTTCTATTTCGCCACAAAGCAATTCGCCTACCAGTTGAAGACCCAACCGGCGGGCAGCTTCTCCCTCGGCGGACACGACGTCGCCTACTGGCGCAGCCAATTGCCCGGTGAACTGGCCTGGATGGCGACCTAGTTCACGCAGATGACACTTCGGGAGGAATCAGTCGCCGGCAGCCCGCACTCACCTGCGCGGCGGACCTCCCGAAGCGGATTCCGGCCCGACATCGAGGGGCTGCGCGCGGTCGCGGTGATCGCCGTCGTGCTCTACCACGCGGGTATCCCGGGCATCACCGGCGGCTACATCGGAGTGGACGTCTTCTTCGTCATCTCCGGCTTCCTCATCACCGGACTGCTGTTCCGCGAGGCGAGCACCACGAATACCGTTCGGCTGGGCCGGTTTTACGGTGCGCGCGCCCGGCGGCTGCTGCCGGCCGCGGCCATTGTCGGCACCATCACCGCGATCGGCGCGGCCGCGGTGCTGCCCCCGCTGCAGGCGCGCAGCGTGTTTCTCGACGGCATCGCCAGCGCGCTGTACGTCGGCAACTACCGGTTCGCGCAGCGAGGCACCGACTACCTGGCCTCCGACGCCCCGTCGCCGTTCCAGCACTACTGGTCGCTGGGCGTGGAGGAACAGTTCTACCTGGTGTGGCCGGTGCTGATCATCGCCGTCGCCTGGTCGGTCCGGTGCATCCCGCTCCTTCGCGGGGCCGCGACGCGCCCGACCCCTTATGCGGTGGTCCTCGCGGTGGTCGCCGCGGCGTCGTTGACGGCGGGCGCGCTGTGGACCCGCACATCGCCGTCGTGGGCGTTCTTCTCGCTGCCCACCCGCGCCTGGGAATTGGCCGCCGGCGGCCTGGTGGCCCTGTCTCTGCAGCAGTGGCGCCGGCTGTCGCTGCGGACCGCGTCGATCGCCGGCTGGGGCGGCCTGGGGTTGATCCTGCTGACCTGCACCCAACTCAACTCCCACACCGCGTATCCCGGCACCGAGGCGCTGCTGCCGGTGCTGGGCACCGCGCTGATCATCGGCGGCGGCGCCGTCACCGGCGGGCTCGGACCCGGTCGCTTGCTGAGCCGGCCGGCGATGCGCGCCATCGGCCGGATCTCCTACTCGTGGTACCTGTGGCACTGGCCGGTGCTGCTGTTGATGCCCGCGCTGCTCGGCGAGCCCGCGGGGCTACCGGCCAGGCTCAGCGCTACGGCCGTCTCCGCCGGGCTCGCCGTCATCACCCTGCACCTGGTGGAGAATCCGGGCCGGTTCGCCGCGGCGCTGCGCCGGTCGGCGAAAGTCAGCCTGGCCGTGGCGGGCGGCGCCAGTGCCGCCACCGCGTGCGCATGCATGCTGCTGCTCAACGTGATCCCGGCCCCGGTCGGCCACGGGGTGGCCGCCCCGCGCGCCAACATCATTGCGACGCCCCCGGCCAACGTCCCCGCCGTCAGCCCCCAGGAGGCGGCGGTGCGTCAGGCGTTCGACCAGGCGCGGGTGGCGCTCGCGGCGGCCGTCGGCCTGCGAGCCGTCCCGTCGAACCTGGACCCGCCGCTGGCCAAGGCGCCCGCCGACAAGGCCGCCGTCTTCGTCAACGGCTGCGTACGGTCCTGGCGCGACGTCGGACAAAGCGAGTGTGCGACGGGCGACACCGCCTCGCCCACCACCGTCGCCCTGATCGGCGACTCGCACGCAGCCATGTGGAATCCGGCCTTCGAGCAGCTCGCCGAGCAGCGGCACTGGCGGCTGGAGACGCTGGCCAAGGTGACCTGCCCGCTGCAAGACCTGCACATCACGAGCCCGTATCTGGGCCGCGAGTACACCGAGTGCGAACAGTGGCGCACCCAGATCATGGGCCGGATGAACGCCGAACACCCCCGCCTGATCGTGCTGGACATGAGCCGGCGCTACGGCGGGGATTTCGGCTTCACCTCCTACGACCCGGCGTGGATCGACTCCCTGGGACGCACCGTGGCGCAGCTGCGCGGCACCGGCGCGACCGTCCTGGTACTGGGGCCCGCACCCGACCCGCACTCGTCCGCGCCGGCGTGCCTGTCCGCCCACCTCGACGACGTGAACGCCTGTACGCCAACCAAACCCGCGGCGTCCGACGCCGACGGGATCGCCGCCGAGCAGGCGGCGATTGCCCGCAGCGGCGGCCAGTACGCCGATTTGACCGACATGTTCTGCACCCCCGACCGCTGCCCCCTCATCGTCGGCAACACCCTGGTGTTCCGGGACGACAACCACGTGACAACCGAGTACGCGCAGTTGGTGGCACCGCTGATGGGTGCGCTCGCGGACCGAGCCCTGGCGAAAAGGTAAGTGAATGAACTTGTCGTGGCTGACCAACGTCAGATCAGTGAAGGGTTTTTGGAGGTTTTAGGGTCATGTCTCCGCTGTTGCTGGTCTGCATCGCGCTAACCGCGCCCTTCGCCGGGATCGCCTTCCTGCACGTGCAAGACCGCTTGGAGCGCTGGGACTACGAGCGGCACGTCAACGACTGAGGCCCACGTCTACGCCAAACTCGCTGTGTCATCGCGGGTTCAGCTTGCCCGGGAAGCCGCCCGCCGCATCTGAGTCAGGTCGACAGCTGCGTGCGGATAAGCGGCGCGATCTTGTCCGCCATGTATTGATGCCCCGCGTCGTTCGGATGCACGCCGTCGGCACCGATCAGGTCGGAACGGCCGACGAACCAGTGTTCGGCGATCGGGTCGATGAACGTCGCCCCCGCGGCCCCGGCAGCGCCGGCGAGGACGTCGCGAATCAGGAACATCGACGGCGGCACATCGGCGGTCGGCCACGGCGGTCCGATCACCAGCAACCGCGCCGCCGGCGCGAGTTGGCGGGCCACATCCAACGCGGCGTTGGTCTTTACGGTCAGGGTCGCCGGATCGACACCCTGGTCGTTGCGGGAGCCGAAGAACACCACCAGCGCGTCGTCGGGCTGGACCGCCCTGGCGGTCAGGTCCTCGAAGATGCTGCCGTGGTCGCCGGGTGTGGCATAACCGGCTCTGCCTTCGGCCGCCACGCTGCCCGAGATCCGCGAACCCCGCGAACCGAGCACCTGCCAGGCGCGCACCGGCCACGATCTGGAGCCCAGGCCGCCCTCATCGGTTCCGGTGGTATACGAATCCCCCACCACCGCCACATGATTCAGCCGGAAGTCGAGCGTCAGTGTCTCGTAGGTGCGCACCTGCGCCGGGTATGCGATGCCTACGCCCGCCAGAAAACTCAACCCAATGAGAAAGGTGGCCAGACGACTCACTCTCACCTCCACTGTCAACGGCATCGTCGGGTGCCGCCGCGTCCTCATCATGTATTCCCCGTGAGACGCGGCCGGCCGCTGAGGCGGCCATCACACCGCGCGGGCCGAAACCGCTTCCAGCGGACGGTCGATCGGATGCAGCTTACTGTTTGAATCGCCGGGATCGCTTCGCGCGCTGACGGCCCTGACGTCGACCATCTTGCGCATCCAACGGCGGGCCGGCTCTTCGACACCGTGATACAGCAGCACCGAGAAGACCAGGGCGATCGCGAGCAGGCCGGTGACGTTCCATTTCCACGGGTTATCCAGCGTCGGGAGCTCGAATTGCTCCACGGCCCAGCCCCAGGCGGTGTGCACCAGCTCATGCACCATGTACAGGCAGAACGAGATCTTGCCGCCGTAGACCATCACCCGCGTCGACAATACCCGCGGCAGGCTGCCGAGCCCGATGGCCAGCGATATCACCAGCGGCACGAACAACACGTCCACGACGCCGCCGCTGTCGTTCTCCACCACTCCCGATATCGGGTGCGCGCCATACCAATACAGCACGCCGACCATACCGGCCAGGAGCAACAGGGAGACGTATCCTGCGACGCGGCGGCCACGATCGCTCAGCCGCAGCCTGCGCACCGCGACACAGGCCAGCGCGCCCGCCGTGAATTGCGTGACAATGCGGGGCAGCCAGCTCCACGGCGTGTAGAAGTGGCCGCTGGCGAGCAACATCACCACGGGCGGCAGCGATGCCGCGAAGGCCAGGACCATGAGGCTGCGCGCCCTGGTCGCCTGTTTCATCCGCAACAGGACCAGCACCAGGACGGCGAAGAGCACATAGGCCAGCCATTCCGCACTGATCGACCAGGCCGGCCCGTCCCAACTCGAGTCATCGAAGAACGGCACAAACCACAACTGCACCAACAGGATCTGACGCACGTAGCTGATCGCGGTGAGCGAGGCGGCGTCCGGCGACGGCACATGACCGACGTGCAGGGTGAAGATCACCCACAGCGCGGCGAGGTGCAAGGTGACCAGGTACACCGGCCACACCCGGGCCAGGCGCAGCCACAGGAAGTGCAGGGTCGCGCGGGTCGACCAGGACCGGCCCATGCGGTCGAGATAGTTGTACGTCAGCACGAACCCGCTGAGAATGAAGAAGAGGTCGACGCCTTGGGCGCCGCAGTTGAGCACCGGCGCGAGGGCGTCGCGGAAGTCGGGCGACACGTCGCCGAGCATCGGCCGGAAGTGGAACAGCACCACCCACAGCGCGGCGACGATACGGAGCCCCGTCAGGGCGGTGATCTCGCCCTTGATCTCTCCGCCCCGCACGCTGCTCTTCCCGTCCCAATCCTGCCGTTTCGTTCTGCTGCTACTTCGGCTGAGCGGGAAATCTCGCCTTTGTACCAAGCCCCCCGACTAGCAACCGGCAGCCTAGGCAGCCTAGCAGCGCAATCGGTGGCATGGGTGGACGGTTGTGGTGTGGCAAACGGACTTCCGGGGTAATCCTACGGCCACGATAGCCCGCTGGGCGTTTGCTCAGCCGCCGATTCGCGGTAGGCCCCGGGTGGCTTCTTAGCAAAGCGTTAGACACGGCTTCCAGTCTCCTTAGGCTTGCGGCCTAGCGTCATAGACACCCTTTGGTGGCGTGCAGACGCCTGCGGAGGGCGGCGCACGCGCCACGGACAGTGAGGGGTCCTCATGACGGCCGCAGGCAGCCAAGCCGGCCACGACAACTGCGTGTTCGACTGCGGCGGCGCACAGGTCCGGGCGCACCACCGCCACCTGGCGACGGTGGTGCACATTCGCGGCGAAATCGACGAGGAAAATGTCGATCGCATCAGCGACCACATTGCGCGCTTCACGCTCGGAGAAAACCCGGTGGTGCTCGACGTTGCCGATGTCAACGAATTTGCTGAGGCGGGCATCTCACTGCTCTACGCGTTCGATGCCGATTGTCGTGCCGCCGGGGTGGATTGGACGCTGGTGGCCAGCTCAGCGGTGACCCAAGTGCTGGATGACACCGGTCATGACGCCAGTTTTCCGATTATGCGCTCGGTTCACGAGGCGCTGCAGGATCGAGCCGATGCCATCGTGCTGCGCCGCCGGATGGCGTTACCGTTCGTCAGGAAGACGCCTTAGCGCCCGAGCGCGCGTCGCAGCCGGGCGGTCCCGGCGATCGCCAGTACCCCTGCGCTGGTCAACAGCACCAGCGTCAGCAGCAGCAGCTGCGGGTCGTAGATCAGCGACGTGGTGGAGGGCTGCCCGTCGGCGATCGGAGCCACGATCACCGTGTGATGCGAGTTCCACCAGGTCAGTCCCGAGCACACCAGCGCAGCGCAGGCCAGCCCGAGCTCGAGCAGTGCGCGGAAGCGGGTGTTCATTGCGCCGTCCCGGTGTCGTCGTCCCGGTCCCCGTCGATCGATCGGGTGGGCTCCACCCGCTCCTGGATCAGCGGGGTCAGAGCGGCGCGCAGCTGACGATGGCGACGCGCCCAGGCCTGGACCGTGCGCCCGCCGGTGAGCTTGAGACCGATGCCGACACGCTTACGCGGCACGCCAACCAGTTCGCCGAGAGCCCGCGACGACTGCCACCGCGCCAGGTCATTCTCGGAGGCTTCGGGGTTCTCGGGCGCGGGATACACCTTGAGGATTTCGCGGACCAGGATCGTTTCGGTGCCCTGACGCAGGGCATCCTCGGTGAGCTCGACCGAGACGTGGATGCGTGCGGCCTTCACCTGTATTCCCAGGAACGCCGATACGAGCACCAGGAAGATCGCGGGCACGGCCAGCGACACCGGGGCACCGCTCCAGATCTCGATCAGGACCATTGACACCGCCGCGGCCGGGCCGCACGCCAGCCACCACCAGCTGGCGCCGGGTTCGTAGAACAACCGCTTGGGTTCGGTGTCCGCGTCGGTAGTCATCGCAAGCCCCATCTCACGAGAGCCACCCTGCCGCGTCTGCGGCCCAATAGGTGAGAACGATATCGGCTCCGGCGCGCCGGATGCTGGTCAGCGACTCCAGCGCCGCGGCCCGCTCGTCGATCCAATTGTTCGCGGCCGCAGCGCAAATCATCGCGTACTCCCCCGACACTTGATAGGCGGCGACGGGAACGGGCGAAACGTCCGCCGCGGCCGCGACCACGTCGAGATAACTCATCGCCGGCTTGATCATCACGATGTCGGCGCCTTCGTCAAGGTCGAGCTCGATTTCGCGCAGCGCCTCGCGGGCGTTGCCCGCCTCCTGCTGATAGGTGCGCCGGTCTCCGGAGAGGCTGGAACCCACCGCCTCACGAAACGGGCCGTAGAACACCGAGGCGAACTTGGCGGCGTAGGCCAGAATCGCCACGTCGGTGCAGCCCGCGGCGTCCAGCCCGTCGCGAATCGCGCCGACCTGTCCGTCCATCATGCCGCTCGGCCCCACCACGTGGGCGCCCGATTCAGCTTGCGCCACAGCGAGATCCACGTACCGGGCCACGGTTGCGTCATTGTCGACCCGGCCCCGGTCGTCGAGGACGCCGCAATGTCCGTGGTCGGTGAACTCGTCCAGGCAGGTGTCGGCCATCAACACGGTGGCCTCGCCGAGGTCCTTGGCCAAGTCCCGCAGCGCGACATTGAGGATGCCATCAGGGTCGGTCCCGGCCGACCCGATCGAATCCTTGTCCTCGTCACGCGGCACGCCGAACAGCATCAGTCCGCCCACGCCCGCGGCGACGGCACTGGCGGCCGCACTGCGCAACGAATCACGGGTGTGCTGCACCACGCCCGGCATGGACGTGATGGGCCGTGGTTCGTCGATACCGTCGGCGACGAACATCGGCAACACCAAATGCCTTGGCTCCAAAGACGTTTGGGCCACCAAACGGCGTAAAGCCGGGGTGGTGCGAAGCCGGCGCGGACGGTGCCGCGGGTAGGCCACTAGCGCCTGCGGCTCTTTTTGCGCGGCGGCGGCAGCGCACCCTCGGCGCGCAAGCGCGCGGCGTGTTCGGCCAGCGCGTCGACCAGCGGGCCAACCGCGGCGGTCTCGGGCTGGACATCCACCCGCAGACCGAATTCAGCCGCGGTCTCCGCGGTCTTGGGACCGATGCAGGCGATGATCGTCCGTGCGTGCGGCTTGCCGGCGATGCCGACCAGGTTTCGCACCGTGGAGCTGGACGTGAAGCACACCGCGTCGAACCCACCGGTCTTGATCATTTCCCGCGTTTCCGCCGGCGGCGGAGCGGCCCGCACCGTCCGGTAGGCGGTGACATCCTCGATCTCCCAACCGCGTTCGCGCAGACCCTCGGCCAGCGTCTCGGTGGCGATGTCGGCGCGCGGCAGCAGCACCCGGTTGACCGGGTCGAAAATGCTGTCGTAGGGCGGGAAGTCGTCGAGCAGACCCAGTGAGGACTGCTCGCCGGCCGGCACCAGTTCGGGGCTGATCCCGAACGCCCGGACCCGGTCGGCGGTCGACTCGCCCACACACGCGATCTTCACTCCGGAGAACGCGCGCGCGTCCAGACCGAACTCGCCGAACTTCTCCCACACCGCACGCACCGCGTTGGTGGACGTGAACACCACCCACTGGAAGCGGCCGTCGACCAAACCCTTGACGGCCCTTTCCATTTGGGCGGGGCTGCGCGGCGGCTCGACCGCGATGGTCGGCACCTCGATCGGCAGCGCGCCGTAGGACGTCAGCCGCTCGCTCATCTCCCCGGCCTGGTCCTTGGTGCGGGGCACCAGCACGGTCCAGCCGTACAACGCGCGGCTCTCCCACCAATTCAGCTTCGCCCGGTTGGCCACCGTCTTGCCGATGGTCACCACCAGCGGACCGATCAATGGGCCGGCGGGGTCGGTACCGCCCAGCACCGCCGAGTCGGTCAAGCCGTGCAGCGTGGTCTCGATGGAACGCTGCTGACAGGTGGTGCCCTGCGCGGTCACCACGCACGGCGTGTTCTCGGCGAGCTCGTGCTCGATCAGGGTGCGCGCCGCGTCGGCCAGATGCGACGACGTGGCCTGCAGAATCAGCGGGCCGGGCGCCGCGGCCAGCGCTTCCCAATCGACATGTGGGTCGCGCACGTCGGCGACCGTGTGCGCGGAGCCCAGCGGCAGCCCCGCATACGTCGGGACGGCATCGCTGGGAGCCAGCCCGGGCACGATCTCGATGTGCAAGTGGCTCCGCGCGATGGCGTTGACCTCGGTGATGACCGCGTCGACCGTCAGCGGGTCGCCGGCCACCAGCCGCACCACGTCGACGCCGGTCCGCGCCTCGGTGGTCAGTGTCTTGGCCACCTCGGCGGGGTCACCCAGCGCCGGGCGGATATCGGGACCGCCGGAGATCACCGCCGGCTGTGTCTTGCCTTGGTCGGAACCGCCATCGCCGTTGGTGGCGGCCGGCTCGGCCGGGGCCGGGCCGGACACCGGTGGCAGGTCCTTGCCGATCAGGGCCAGCACCGGCTCAGGCACGTCGGGGTCGGTGAACACCAAAGCGGCGTTCGCCAGCACCGTGGCGGCCCGGGTCGTCAGCAGCCCCGGATCACCCGGGCCGGAGCCCACGTACGTGATGCGGCCGGGTGTCGGCTTACGCCCTCGCGTCGTCATTGTCGCTCCCACGTAATTCGCATTTAATTTCCTCGCGCCGGGTCTTGCCGCGCTTCGCTCATCAGCTCTCGGGCGCCCAGCTCGAACAGCTCCGCGGCCACCGAAAGCCCAAGCTCTCGTGCCCGACCGGGGCTGCCGATACCGGACGCGCGGATCACGTCGGACCCGTCCAGCGCCGCCACGCAACCGCGCAGCGACAGCTCTTCGAAGATCCGGCCTTCCTCATCGATGGATTCGACCACTTCGGCGATCGCGCCCACCGGTGCGGAGCAACCGGCCTCCAGTTCGGCCAGCAGGGCTCGCTCCGCGGTAACCGACGCACGCGTGTCGGCGTCATCCAGTTCCGCCAGCACTGCCGCTAACCGGCTGTCACCGGCACGGCATTCGACGGCGAGCGCGCCCTGAGCCGGTGCTGGCAACATCTGCACCGGCTCTAACGTCTCGGTGACATCGTCGAGGCGACCGATCCGGGCGAGTCCCGCCCGGGCTACCACGATCGCGTCGAGATCACCACTGCTTACCCTGTTCAACCTGGTATCTAGGTTGCCTCGTAGGGGGCGGATTTCCAAACCGAGACCCAATGCCCTAAGCTGCGCGGCCCGCCGCGGCGACGAAGTGCCCACCAGCGAACCGGCCGGCAACTCCGCCAGCACCAGTCCGTCGCGCGCGACCACCGCATCGCGCGGATCGTTGCGCAGCGGTATGGCGGCCACAGCAAACCTCGGGTCGTCGGCTGTCGGCAGGTCCTTGTGGGAATGCACGGCTGCGTCGACGCGGCCCTCCTCCATGGCCTCGCGCAGTGCGGTGGTGAAGACACCCACCCCGAGTGACTCGATGGGCGCCGACGAGCGGTCCCCCTCCGTGCTGATGGTGACCAGCTCCGCAGGGTGTCCCAGCGCGATCAAAGCGTCTCTGACGCCCCCGGCCTGGGTGGTGGCTAGCAGGCTGCCCCGGGTGCCTATCCGGATCACGTTCGCCAATCGCCTACTCGGCGGTCTGCTGCGGAGTATCCGCATCGAATCCGTTTGCAATGACTGGCAATTCGCCCGCAGCCACGGCATCGACGGCGGTCTGGTCGAGTTCGAAGAGTTCGCGCAACGCCTCGGCGTAGCTGTCGCCGCCGGGCGCGCTGGCCAGCTGTTTGATCCGCACGGTCGGCGCGTGCAGCAGCTTGTCCACTACCCGTCGCACGGTGCGGGCCACCTCTTCGCGCTGGGCGCTCTCGAGCCCGGGCAGCCGGTTGTCGAGGCGCAGCAGTTCCGCTTCGACCACATCGGCGGCGCGTTGCCGGAGCGCCGTGACCGTCGGTGTGACCTCGGCCATCCGCTGTCCGGCCAGATAGGCAGCAACTTCGGTGGCGACGATGGTTCGGGCGGCGTCGACGTCCGCGGCCGCGGCGTGGGCCGAGGGCTCGTGCTGCACGCGGTCCACGTCGACGACCCAGACGCCGGGCAGACCGGCCACCGCCGGGTCGACGTCGCGCGGCATGCCCAGGTCGCAGATCACCAGCGGGTTCGCCTCTTCGTCGCGGTGCGCGGCGGCCAGCGCGTGGTGCACGTCGGCCAGCGAGACCACCGGGGTCACCGCGCCGGTACAGCTGACGACGACGTCGGCGCCCGCCAGGGTGTCGGGCAGGCGGTCCAGGGGCAAGGCGTCGGCGCGCACGCCGGCGTCGCGGATCTTGCGGACCAGGCGCTGGCCCCGGGACAGCGATCGATTGACCACGTGGATCTGTCCGATGCCGGCACGAGAAAGGTGGGCCGCGGCCAGGGCGCCCATCGCTCCGGCGCCGACCAGGACGGCGGTCTTGCCCGACAGCCCGTCGAGGCGGCGTTCGGCCATGTTCAGAGCGACGGACACCACCGAGGCGCCGGCGGCGTCGATGGCGGTCTCGGAATGCACCCGCTTGCCCACCGACAGGGCCCGCTGGGCCAGTTCGTGCAGAATCCGGCCGACGGTGCGGTTGGTCTCGGCGTTGGCATACGCGCGACGGACCTGACCGAGCACCTGCTGCTCGCCGATCACCGCGGAATCCAGCCCGCTGGCGACCGCGAAAAGGTGCTCGACGGCGGCCTCGCTGTACCTGACGTACGCATATTTGGTGAGGTCGGTCATCGACATCCCGGACTGTTCCGACAGCACCTGCCCGATCACCGCTAACCCGCCGTGGAACGCGTCCACCACCGCGTAGACCTCGACCCGGTTGCATGTCGACAGCACCATCGCCTCGGTCACCAGTGGCGACTGCAACACCCGGTCGACGATCTTGCCCTGATCGGCCTCGTCGATGCTGAGTTGTTCCAGGACGGAGACCGGCGCACTACGGTGCGAAACCCCGAAGAGCAAGACGCTCACGGCAGCATCACCTGGCCAGCTCCCTTGCTTCCTCCAGTAACTGAACTGCTGTCCACGGTAAACGTTTATCAGCTGGGCTACCAAATAATTGCCCCGCGCTGGCCGACAGGGCGGCGCGGACCAGGTCAGCCGCCGAGATCGGCCCGCAGCCGGGGCTCATCGATCTCCCAGTAGCTGTGTTCGCGGCCGTCGAGCAGGATCACCGGCAACCGGTCGCCGAACTCGGCCCGCAGCGCGGTGTTGCCCGCCGCAGCCGCCGCGTCGACGTCGGTCATCGACAACGCGAAGCCCAACTCACCGGCCAGTTCGACCAACCGGGCATGCACGCGCTCGCAGATGGTGCAGCCGTCGCGGGTCAACAGCTCCACCTGCGGCTGGCCGGTCGCCTCAGTCATGGGCACCAGTGTGTCATCGGTGACTTGTGAGGCCGTCTACCAGGCGTTATGTTCCGGCTATGGCCGACGAAACGCTGCGGGTCGATCCCGTCGTCATGCAGGGCGCAGCCGTCTCGCTCAGCGGTGCGGCCGAGCACCTTTCCGCCCAGCTGTCCCAGCTCGACGATCAGGTGGGTCAGATGTTGGGCGGCTGGCAGGGCGCGGCGGGCACCGCGTACGGATCCGCGTGGGAGCTGTGGCATAAGGGCGCCCGCGAGGTAGAGCTCGGGTTGTCGATGCTGGCGCACCTGGTGCGCCAGGCCGGCGAGGCGTATCAGAGCAACGAGGCGGGGTCCGCCCAGGCGGAGCGGGCGGTGCGCGGTGGCTGAGGCGTTTCGGGTCGATCCGCAGGCGTTGGCCGACGCGGTGCAGCGGATGGCGGCTTTCCAACGCTATGCCGAAGACATGATCGGCGAAATCGATTCTCGTGTAACGCGTTTGCACTCATCGTGGACGGGCGCGGCCGCGGGCGCTCATGCCGAGGCACATCAGCACTGGGTTCGCGGCGAGGCGATGATGCGCGAAGCGCTGGCGCAACTGGAGAAGGTGGCCACGACCGCGCACGGCAACTACACGGGCGCGATGTCGACGAATCTCGGTATGTGGTCGTGAATACATGGCGCCGCTGGCGTGTGACCCGACTGCCTTAGACCGCGCCGGTGCCACGGTAGTGGCCACCGGTGTTTCGTTGGGGTCGGTGATCTCGGCCTTGACCACGGCGCTGGCCGGCAGCGCGGGCATGGCCGGCGACGATCCGGTGGGCGCGGCGCCGGGCCGTGCATACGACGGCGCAGCGGCCAAGGTGATCGAGGCGATGACCAGTACCCGCAACGGGCTGTGCAGCATCGGCGACGGCGTGCGGATGTCGGCACACAACTATGCGCTAGCCGAGGCGATGTCGGACATCGCGGGCCGCGCCGGGAGCCTGCCGACACCGCCGGTGACCGGGCCGTTGACCGTAGGGGCCCGGCCACCGTCGGCCGTCGGCACCGGTAGCAGCGCCCCGGCGGGCTGGAGCTGGGTCGCGCCATACATCGGAATGATTTGGCCCACTGGCGATTCGGCGAAATTGCGCGCCGCCGCGGCGGCGTGGACGACCGCGGGCGTCAACTTCATGACGACCGAGATCGCGGCCGACGGGGGCACGATGGCCGCCATTGCCGGGCAGCAGATTCCCGAGGGCGCCGCCATCAACAAAGCGTTGCCGACGCGTCCGGCGCCACCACAAGCGTTGCGCAGCAGTGCCAAACGATCGCCGCGCAACTCAACAGCTATGCGGCCAAGATCGATAAGGTCCACGCAGCCATCCTGGATCTGTTGTCGCGCATCTGCGATCCCCTGACCGGGATCAAAGAGGTCTGGGATCTGCTGACCGACGAAGACGAAGACGAGATCAAAAGGATCGCCGACGACATCAAAACGGTGGTCGACAGCTTTTCCCAGGAAGCCGAGACGCTCGGCGACCAGATCAAGGCCACCATGTCGGCGGCCGCCACCGCTACTGAGGACATGGCCCACTGGGCGGACAAAGAGTGGGACCACTTCTTGCACGGGACGCCGGTCGGCAAGGCATTCAATCAGGTGGGCCAGGTTGTCAAAGGGGTCGGCGTCGAGGGCGGGGATTTGCTCAAAGGTCTGTACGAGATTAGCCAATTCCACGCCATGCTCGACCCGAAGGGTTACGGCGAAACCATGAGCGGCATGGTTGCCGGGGCTGGGACGCTCGTCGGCTTGGGACCCGACGGAGGGCCGGGAGTCGCCGAGTCGTGGAAAGCGCTGGGTAAGGACATCACCCACTGGGACGAGTGGGGCACGAACCCCGCCGAAGCGCTCGGGAAATCGATCTTCGACGTGGGAACTCTGGCCTTGCCCGGTGGACCGCTCTCCAAGCTGGGCAAAGTAGGGCACACCGCGGCAGATGCGCTGAAAGGCTTGAAGAAGCCGCCCGAACTTCTCAAGCCGCCGACGGTCAAGCCTCCAGCGGAGCCGACCCCGGCCGCCCCCAAGCCGCAGGAATCGGGCCATCCGGCGCCCCCGCCAGAGGGCAAGCCGGGCCTCTCGGGCAAGCCGGCGCCGGGCCCCCCCGACGGTCCACTGCCGCACAGCCCAACGGAATCCAAGCCACCACCGGTCGAAAAACCCCCTGCTGCCGAGCCGCCCAAACCAACCGCGACGCCGGCCGAGCCCGGCGGGAGGACACCGGCGCCCGCGCCTGCCGGGGACGCACCGCTTCCCCATTCGAAACCACCCGAGCCCGTCCCCGCCCACGCGGCGGCGTCTCCCGTTGAACCTCCGGCAGCGCCGGCTCCCTACGCCGGTCCGCCTCCAGGGTCTGCACCTGCGGCTCCTGCGGCGCCGCACCTGCCTGGGCCGCCGTCTGCTCCGATGAGTGGCGGGGTCCCCGCCGAAGCACCTCCCGGCCTGGGTGAAGTTCCGCACGGCGGTGAACCGGGCGTCCCTCCCAGCGAGCCCCACGGCGGCGGCGATCCACATCCCCCTGAAGCCACCGGTCCACATCCGCCCGGCGACGGCCACGGGCCACATCCCCTTGGCGATGGGCATGAACCGCCCGGTTCGCACCCACCCCGCGACGGCACACCGCACGGCCCAGGAGAAGGCGGTCCGCATGGTCCGTCCGACGGCAATCCGAACGACCCCACCGGCCACGGACCGCACGACCCGGGTCCGGACGACGGCAGCGACCACCACTTACCACTGCACGCGCTTAACTCGCATGATCTCGCCGCGCTCGCTCACTACACTGGGCCGGGATACCAAGACTTGAATTTTGCTCTCAGGGAAGGCGCGTTGGACGCATCTCAACAGGCCCGTGTTGACGCACTGCACAAAGCATTGAAGAAACTCCCGATGTATGAAGGCGCCGTAGTTCGAGGCACAAACTTGCCGGCCGATGTGCTCGAACAGTACCGCCCCGGTGAAATAATTACGGAGCCTGCCTTTACTAGCACCTCAACGGACCATACGGTGGCCCAATCGCCTACTTTCGCCGGAAACACCGAGTTCAGGATCTGGTCGACTACAGGACGTGATGTTTCTTCCGTGTCCATGTTTCCCGGCGAGCAAGAGATACTATTTCCAGCGGGGTCAAAATTTTATGTTGTAAGCAAGATAGTGGATCCCCAGACAGGTAGGACGATCATCGAAATGATCGAGCGCTGACTAACTGTTTCGCTCGCACCTTCTAGATCACGACGGGAGTTCCAAATGAGTAAAAAGATTGCAGGTAAGACATTTTCGACACCAGAAGAAGCGGGCGTTACCGTGCCGACAGAAGAAGAATTGGCGCGCGCACGGCGGGGCTTCGACGAATTTCAGGCCAAAGTCGACGCTGTTGCGCCAGAAGACCGCAAAACAAATGTTTCGCCAAAGTTTTGGGATGATATCTCTGGTACTGAATACGATCCAAACAAGAAAGCTTAGACTTGCATTCAGCGTCGGCGGCCTAGGTCGGTAAGCGAGAACCTCTTCGCTCTCGCGGGTTTTTCCCTTCTAACTGCTCGGCATGTATTCCCGTTATCGGGTCATCAACTCCGCCCAGTCGGTCGCAGCACCTGACGGAGAGTCGTTGACTGTCGCGGGCCCAGCGCCCAGTTAACACGTCGCAAAAGTCCACGGACGAACCCTTGTCTGCCGCGCCTCGACCGACTGAGCCGTCCAGTCACTAAATCCGAATGCGTTGTGCCTCCAGCGTCACACTCGAGCAGCCCCGGACACGTCGACGCCCGCCCGCCATCTGCCCGATAGGGTTGGAGATCGGGCACCCACTGGGTCGCCGGGCAACACAGCGATCTAGGAGGTTTGACGATGACTTCCTCTGACCCGGTCAACGCGGACCAATCCGGTTACGTCGACCCGGAGTCGCTGGCCGCGGACGCCAGCGCCGCCCGCGCGATCGAGGGCATGCAGGAAGCCGCCGCCTCGGACGACCGCCCGCAACCCCCCATCGACCTGACCGCCGCCGCCTTCTTCGACGTGGACAACACGCTCGTGCAGGGCTCGTCGGCAGTGCATTTCGGGCGCGGACTGGCCAGCCGCAACTACTTCACCTATCGCGATGTGGTCGGATTCATCTACGCGCAGGCCAAGTTCCAGATTCTCGGGACGGAAAATAGCAACGACGTCGCCGCCGGCCGGCGCAAGGCGCTCGCCTTCATCGAGGGCCGATCGGTCGAACAACTGGTCGCCCTGGGCGAGGAGATCTACGACGAGATCATCGCCGACAAGATCTGGCCCGGCACCCGCGAGCTCACGCAGATGCATCTGGACGCCGGCCAGCAGGTGTGGCTGATCACCGCCACGCCCTACGAGCTCGCCGCGACCATCGCGCGCCGGCTCGGCCTGACCGGCGCGCTGGGCACGGTCGCGGAATCGGTGGACGGCGTCTTCACCGGCAGGCTGGTCGGCGACATCTTGCACGGCACCGGTAAGGCGCACGCGGTGCGATCGCTGGCAATTCGCGAGGGGCTCAACCTGAAACGCTGCACCGCATATTCGGACAGCTTCAACGACGTGCCCATGCTGTCGCTGGTGGGCACGGCGGTCGCCATCAATCCCGACGCCCGCCTGCGCGCCCTGGCCCGCGAGCGCGGTTGGGAGATTCGCGACTTCCGCACCGCGCGCAAAGCGGCCCGGATCGGGGTGCCGTCGGCGTTGGCGCTGGGCGCGGCCGGTGGCGCCCTGGCTGCGCTGGCCTCGCGGCGGCAATCACGCTGATAGGCTGCGCCGCTGAGACACAAATGAGCGGAGGGCATACGCCATGACAGTCCCCAAGGAAGCCGAAGGACTCATCGGCAGCCATTACCGCGCACCGGACTACTTCGAGGTCGGTCGCGAGAAGATCCGTGAGTTCGCGCTGGCGATCAAGGACGACCACCCGGCCCACTTCGACGAGAGTGAATCCCAAAATGCCGGGTATCCGGACATGGTGGCGCCGCTGACGTTCCTCGCGATCGCTGGGCGCCGCGTGCAGCTGGAGATTTTCACCAAGTTCAGCATTCCGATCAACATCGCCCGGGTCATTCACCGCGACCAGAAATTCAAGTTCCACCGGCCGATCCTGGCCCACGATAGGCTGTACTTCGACACCTATCTCGACTCGGTGATTGAGTCCCACGGCACCGTGCTGGCCGAGATCCGCAGCGAAGTGACCGACGCCGATGGAAAGCCGATCGTCACGAGTGTCGTCACAATGCTGGGAGAGTCTTCAAATCAAGAGGACGTCGAGGCTACCGCCGCGGCAGTGGCATCCATATCCGCAGGAAAGTTAGGGGCGTTGTAAATGTCTGCACACGGGGACACGGGAAGCACGCAACTGAAGCCGCCGGTCGAGAAGGTCCGGTCGCACTACGACAAATCGAACGAGTTCTTCAAGCTCTGGCTTGACCCGTCGATGACCTACAGCTGCGGTTACTTCGACGAAAACCCCGACCCGCAGAATCTGACCAAGACGCTGGAGGAGGCGCAGTACGCCAAGCGCAAGCTCGCGCTGGACAAGCTGAACCTCGAGCCCGGCATGACGCTGCTGGACATTGGCAGCGGCTGGGGCTCGACCATGCGGCACGCCGTCGCCGAGTACGACGTCAACGTCATCGGCCTGACGCTCAGCGAGAACCAATACGCCCACTGCGTGGCGGAGTTCGACAAAATGGACAGCCCCCGCCGTAAAGAGGTGCGGATCCAGGGCTGGGAGGAATTCCCCGGCGACGTACCGATCGACCGCATCGTGTCGCTGGGTGCGTTCGAGCACTTCGCCGACGGCGCCGGCGACGCCGGGTACGAGCGGTACGCCACGTTCTTCAAGAAGTACTACGACCAGTTGCCCGACGACGGTCGGATGTTGCTGCACAGCATCGTGGTGCCCACCGCCGAGGAGGGCAAAGCGATGGGCTTGCAGGTCAATATGACCCTGCTGCGGTTCATCAGTTTCATCCTGAAGGAGATCTACCCGGGCGGAAAGCTGCCCCAGGTCAACCTGGTCGACAAGTACGCGACCGACGCGGGTTTCAAGATCGAGCGCCACCACTTCATCGGCAAGAATTACGTTCCGACGCTGACGGCCTGGGGGGATGCGCTGGAGGCACACAAGGACGAGGCGATCGCCCTGAAGGGGCAGGAGACCTACGACATCTACCTGAAGTACTTGCGGGGCTGCTCCGACCTGTTCCGCGACGGCTACACCAACGTCTGCCAGTTCACGATGGTCAAGTAGTCAACGTCTTCAAAGGTCAAACGCCACCGCGGATTTCCGCGGTGGCGTTTCCTTTTGCGCGGCCCGGCCGGATCAGCCGAAGAAGACGTTGCGACGGCCGGCGAGCAACCGGTACAGCGTCTGCTGGATGGTCTCGCGCACCTGGTCGGTCAGCTCGAAGGTGACCATCGGGTCGTCGGCGTCGGAGGCCGCGTAGTCGTCGGTGTAGATCGGCTCACCGAAGGCGATGTGCCATTTCGACGGCAGCGGCACCAGACCCACGGGCCCGGCCAGCGGGAACAGCGGCGTGATCGGGAAGTACGGCAGCCCGAACAGCCTTGCCAGCAGCTTGACGTCGGTCAGCATCGGGTAGATCTCCTCGGACCCGATGATCGAGCAGGGGATGATCGGCGCCTTGGTCCGCAGCGCCGCGGTGACGAATCCGCCACGGCCGAACCGCTGCAGCCGGTAGCGGTCCTCGAACCGCTTGCCCAGCCCCTTGTAGCCCTCCGGGAACACGGCGGTGAGCTCGCCGGCGGCGAGCAACCGGTGCGCGTCCGTCGTGCAGGCCATGGTGTGGCCGGCCTTGCGGGCGGCCTCCCCCACGACCGGCAGATCGAACACCATGTCGGCGGCCAGCAGCCGCATGTCCCGCTGCGCGGGATGCTCGTCGTGGACGGCCACCGACAACATCAACCCGTCGAACGGCAGCACGCCGGCGTGGTTGGCGACCACCAGCCCGGCGCCGTCATCCGGCAGGTTCTCGATCCCGCTCACCTCGACCCGGAACCAGGACCGGAAGAACACCCGCAGCAACGGACGAACGATTGCACTGTTGAAGTGCGGGTCGAAGCCGAACTCGTCGACGCTGTAGTCGCCGGTGATCCGCTCGCGGAGGAATTGGGCAACCGAGGCGACGCGCTGTGCGAAATCGTTCAGCGGTGCGTCGGCGGACGATGACCCCGCGGCGCGGCGGTGCTCGTCGATTTCGCGGACCACCGCGGCGATCTGCTCGGCCGACGCACGGCCGTTCGGATCGGACAGTAACGAAGGATGCTGGCGAGATGACTCTGCTCTTTGGTCGGCTCTCCGACGAGCCGCTACCCGACCCCGATTAGTGTGCAGTGGAATGACATTCGCTCTGGATTCACCCGCCACGATACCTACCTGACCCCACCCCACGGAATTGGATTTCGGCTACCCCAGCGCTGAGCCAGGGATATGGCGCGACCTTCCAAGGAGCGTACCCGATGTGGGTCGATTATGGGAGTCAGGTGGCGGCCGCGAATGTAGTCGTCAAACGCTTCCGCCGTCGACCATTTCGGCTGAAAGCCAAGTTCTGATCGCATCCGACTCGTATCCATGACTCGGCCATAACTCAAGTAATCAAACTGATCACGACTGATCTCGTTGTAACGGTTTGCGCGCCGTAACGAATCCAGGGCCCACACACCGAAACCCGGTACCGGCAAAGGAATCCGGCCAGCCCGCCGGATCGCCTGCGACAGCATGATGATGCCATCGGCGGCGATGTTGAACGTTCCCGCCTTGCCGGCCATCGCCGCACGCTCCAGCGCACCCAGCGCATCCTGCTCGTGCAGCAGTTGCAGTCGTGCGTCGCGGCCGAACATGGTCGGCACCAAAGGCCCTGCCAGATAACGCGACAACGTGGTGTCCATCGCCGGGCCGGTCATGTTGCCCAGCCGCAGAATCGTCACCGCGATGTCCGGCCTGCGCCGTCCCAAACCGCGCGCGTAGGCCTCGATGTCGAGGCTGTCCTTGGCGAAACCATTGCGGAATGGCCGGCGACTGGTGCTGTCCTCGGTGAACATCACCGGATCGTGCGCGCTCGAGCCGTACACCTCCGACGTCGACTTGAGCACCACCCGGCGCACCGAGGGCGCCTTCTGGCAGGCCGCGAACAGCTGCATCGCGCCCATCACGTTGATCTCTTTCAACGCCGCGGTGCCACCGGATCGCGGCGCGTAGGACGCCGCCGCCGCATGCACCACCGTGTCGACGTCGCCGTTGCGAATCACCTTGGCTATGAAGGGATTACGGATGTCAGCCCGGACGAACTCGGCGCGCCCCATCCGGCGCAGCATGTCCTTGCTCGGGGCTATTGCATCGACCGCGATGACCCCTTTGATCATCGGGTTCTGCGCGAGCCGAGCCGTCAGGTAGCCACCCAGAAACCGGCAGGCACCGGTAACCAGCACGACCTTGGGGTAATGCACGGTGTTGCCTGCGGTGTCACCCGGCCCGGTGCTCTCCCCATTCGACGGATCCACCCGGACAGCCTAGCGGCCGGGCGACATCGCGGCACTACGCCGCGGGCGGGGTTACTTACCGAGTTTTCTGCGCTGCACCCGGGTGCGACGCAGCAGCTTGCGGTGCTTCTTCTTCGACATACGCTTGCGCCGCTTCTTGATTACTGAACCCATGAACTCCGCTATCTGACCGTGACCTGCTTCAAAGATTGGACCCGGACACTTTACCTGGCGGAACGCATCGAACACCAAACCGGCGTCGACCGATCGCCGCGTAACCGCGGAGCCTGGGTGCCGCCCGCGAGCGGCACCGTTTCAGGTCAGCCGGCGTCGAAGTAGGACGTCTCCAGCATGTCGTGGACGGCCTTGGCGTGCACCCGGAAGGACCGGCCCACCCGGACCGCGGGCAGCTCGCCGTTATGCACCAGCCGATACACCGTCATCTTGGAGACCCGCATCAACGCCGCTACCTCGGCGACGGTGAGGAACTGCGTCCTGCCCTGCTGGCTGTCAACGGAACTGGCGTCCCGTGGCTTACCTGCAGCATCTCGCGCTGATGGCCCGTTACTAGACGTCATCGCAACCCAATCGTGTCAGGCACGCGCATGCCAGCGGCTTCCCCTCCGCTGGCACCCACACGTGCTTACACAAGGAGAATAGCGGGACTAATGGGGTTACTGGTACTGGTGGGGGACAATCAGTTCAAAAAACTTGGATTACTCTGATGTAATTCTTAGCTGCTCAGAGCGCATTTTGGCGGCCTGAACGGCCGCGTCGACCGCCGCTCGCAGGCCCCCCCGTTCCAGCTCACGCAGGCCCGCCGCGGTGGTACCGCCGGGCGAGGTCACCGTCGCCCTCAGCTGCGTCGCCGTGGCGTCCACCCGCAGGCCGGGGGCCTCGGCCTGACCCAACTGCCGATCGGCGTCCATGCGCTCGAGCAGCATCGCGGCCGAGCCCGCCATGGTCTGCGCGGTCAGGTCGGCGGCCACCTCACGGCTCAGACCCGCGGCGACGCCGGCGTCGACCAGGGCCTCGACCAGCAGGAAGAAATATGCGGGTCCGGAGCCCGACAGCGCGGTGACGGCGTCCATCTGGCCCTCCGGGACGCTCAGCACGCCGCCGACGGAGTCGAACAGGGCCGAGACGCCTTCGAGCTGCGGAGCGGTGACGAACCTGCCCTTGGCCAGGGCCGTGACCCCGGCGCCGACCAGGGCCGCCGCGTTCGGCATGGCCCGCACCACCGGCGTCCCGGCCGGAAGCTTCGACTCGAAGTAGGTGATGGTGATCCCGGCCGCGACGGTGACGAAGACCTGCTCGGCGGTGTCGCTCTCGGCGGCGCCGGCCGCACGGGCGATCTCGGCCATCACCGGCTCGACGTCGGCCGGCTTGACCGCGACCACGACGAACGACGCGTTCTCCACCGCATCGGACACCGAAGTGATCAGCACCGAATACGTGTCCGCCAGATACTTGGCGCGCTCGGGAACCCGCTCGACCACCACCAGGTCCTTGACCTGCCGGCCGGCCCGCAGCAGACCCGACAGCAGTGCCTCCCCGATGCTGCCACCACCGATGATCGCGATTCTTGCCATGCCGGACAGCATCGCAGACACCGCGCCCTAGCGAGCGGCAGGGACCAATGCCAATTGACGGGCCTGCACCACCAGGCGGCCCAGGCTGTCGACGACGGTGTGGTCCTCGTCGAACCAGTCGTGCCCGATCTCGGTGCAGGTCGCGACGATCCGCAGCCAACCGTCGGCCGGCAGGCCCCGCAGAAACGCCGTGAGCTGGATCGTGGGCGCCCAGCCGGTGCGGTCCACGGCGAAGGTCACCGGCGCGGACAGATCGCCGCACATGAGGGCAAACAGGGCGTCCGGGGCCACGCCGCGGGGGCGCGCCCACATCTGGATCACCGGCGGGCGCCCGTCGCTGCGCGGCGCCATCGTCGACAGCACCGGCCGCACGTCGCAACCCTCCCCCAGGTGCACGAGGCCGGCCAGCGGATGACCCGGCCCAATGGGCTCGAGGTCGTCGGGCGGCTCGGGAGCCATGAGGTCCAACACCAGGTTGGCCGACAGGAGTGGTCGCACCGCGCCGTCGGGCGGAAAGCGCTCGGGCTCGCCGAGGTTCACCACGGCGTGCACCGCGGTCCGGTCGCCCTGGTTGAGCTCGACGTCGACGACGCTGATCCGGCGGCCACGCTTGCGGATCGAGGTCACCAACTGCACCTGACCGGGGTCGGGCGCCCACAGGAAGCTCGCCGACACGGCGACCGGCTGCTGGGCCGGCTCGAGGCCGTCGGACTGGCCACCGCAGGCGGTGCGGGCGGCGTTGGCGCAGAGCGCCAGCATCGCGCCGCCGTGCACCTTGGGACCGATGGTCCAGCGCTTGTCGAGCTCGCCCTCAAAGACGCCTGAACCGGCCTCCCGCAGCGTCATTGCGGTGGTGAATAGCGCACTCATGTTGTTTGGATGTTCTCCTGGCTTGGTCAGCGCAGCAGATGCGTGCGGGCAAACTGCAGCGATTCGGCGAGCATGTCTTCGCGCTCGTCGGCGGAACGCGCGCTGGACGTCGACACCTCCAGGATGACGTGCCCGGCGAAGTGGCTGCCGGCCAGCATCTGGCATACCTCCGCGGCGGGTTGCGTGCCGCGCCCGGGCACCAGGTGCTCGTCGGCGGGCAGACCGTTGCCGTCGCACAGGTGCAGATGCACGAGCCCCGCTCCCATCCGCTCGGCCATGTCCAGCGAGTCGGTGCCCGCGGTTGCGGTGTGGGACAGGTCCAGCGTGTAGTGGGCGTGGTTGCCGTCGAGCGGGTCGTAGGAGGGCGCGAACGCCGAAATCGCCGGGCCGGGCCCGCCGCCGCGTTTGCGCATCCGTTCCAGTGACTGGCCGGACCCGAACAACCGGTCCGCCCGAAAAGGGAACATGTTCTCCACCGCGATCATCACGTCGCTGGACGCTTCCAGCTTCGCCACCTGCTCGGAGAAACCCTCGGCGTAGCGCCGCTGCCAGCGGAACGGCGGGTGCACCACCACGGTCTGGGCGCCCAGCTGCTCGGCGGCGCGCACGCTGCGATCCAGCTTGGGGATCGGGTTGGCGCCCCACACCCGCTGCGAGATCAGCAGGCAGGGCGCGTGCACGGATAACACGGGCATGCGATAGCGCTCAGACAGCTTCTTGACGGCGGCGACGTCCTGGCTGACCGACTCGGCCCACACCATCAGCTCCACGCCGTCGTAGCCGAGCCGGGCCGCGTACTCGAAGGCCGCCTCGGCCCGCAACGGGTACACCGAAGCCGTGGAAAGGCCGACTTTGATGGCGGGGCGCACTGTCTACGGTGCCGCTTAGCCCGATTGCAACGACAGCGCCAAGGGTCCCAGGGTGATCAGCGCACCCACCGCGACCGCGATCAACGTGCTGGCGATGTCCTCGGTCTTGCGGACCACCCGCACCCCGGCCACCAGGCCCAGGATGACCAGCACCGATAGCACCAGCGCCACCAGGCTGTTCCAGCGCCACAGCTGGTCGAAGGCCACGAACAGCCCGCCGCCGAACGCGACGGCCAGCATCGACTGCAGCACGACCACGCCGCCGCGCCACACCGCGTCGAATCTGCCGTGCTCCGGATGGGCATCAGAGCCCGCGTCCGCGTGCCGGTCCTCGAGATCGAGGTGCTCGTGGCCGCGAAGCACTCCGGCCCGCAGCGGCCCCGAGCCGTCCTCGTCGTCCTCGTCGTCCCCGGATCGTAGGAAGGAGCGCACGTAGGCGGAGTCCTCCAGCGCCGGTTCCGCCTCGCGCACTTCGGAGTCCATGACGTCCACCGGGAAGTCGGCGTAGTGGTCCAGCGGGTCGAAGCTCATGTCCTCGGCCCCCGAGCCGGCCTGGCCGGTGCCATTGGCGGACGAGCCGGAGGGGCCGGCTTCGGGCAACGGCCGCGGGTATTCGCTGCGTTCGGGCCCCGGCGCGCGCTTGGGCTGCGGCGGTGACTTGGGCCAGCGCGGCTCGGGCTCGGACCAGTAGGGCGCCTTGGGCTCGGCTTTGGTTACCGGCTCGGCGGCGGGCTCGGCGGACGGGGCCGCATCGACTGCGTCGATCGTGTCGGTGGCTTCGTTGGCGTTGCGCGCGGGTTCGTCGTCGTCATCGCGGATCACCGGGAGGTCGCCGGTCAGTTCGGCGACGGTTACCGAGTCGCTGTCGCCGCGCCGGCGGCGACGCCGCCGGGTGACCGCCGGGGCGCCGATGGTTCCGTTTCTTGCCAGCAATTCGGCAACCGAGATGGGCCGAGTGCCGGGGCTCTCGGTCTCGGAGTGCGGTCCGGTCATGGTTTGTCGCCTCTCGATCGGTTCTGATTCCGATCAACTACCTGGCCTCCAGCATTACGCACCGAAGGCTCCATGAGGGCCGATCCGTCGGCTTCGCTGTCGAGTTTGCGCAAGATGAGACCTTCCCGTAATGCCCACGGGCAAATATCCACCGATTCGATCGACAGCGCTCGCATGCTTGCCTCGGCCACCAGAGCACCCGCAACGATCTGCGGTGCCCGTTCGGCGCTCACTCCTTCCAGTTCTGCCCGGTCAGCGGTCGTCATCCTAGAGATGAAAGATATGAGTTGCCTGAGGCCGTTTGCTGTAAGCGTCCGCTTGACCCGCGGTCCGGCGCCCGACGGCGCCGCACCGGTGAGCCGGGCCAGCGAGCGGAAAGTCTTCGAAGTCGCCACCGTCAGGTCGGGACTACCCGCCTCCAAAATGTTCACGCTGGATTCGGCGAGTTCGGCGTCCAGCCAGTCCCGCAGCATCGCCACCCGGCGCCGGCCGGGCGGATCGTCGGGCAGCCACTCACGGGTGAGCCGGCCGGCGCCCAGCGGCAGTGACAACGCGACCTCGGGTTCCTCGTCCAGGCCGCTGGACATCTCCAGCGAGCCGCCGCCGATGTCCAGGTTGATGATGCGGCCCGCGCTCCAGCCGTACCACCGGCGCACCGCCAGGAAGGTAAGTCGCGACTCGTCGACCCCGGTCAGCACCCGCAGTTCGACGCCGGTCTCCTTGCGGACCCGGCTCAGCACGTCCTCGGAGTTGCCGGCGTCACGGACCGCGGATGTGGCGAAGGCCATCAGCTCCTCGCAGCCCGAACTGTCGGCGATCTTGGCGAATTCGTCGATCGTGGAGATCAGCTTCTCGGCACCGCGTTTGGTGATCTTTCCGGCGCTGTCGGTGGCCTCGGCCAGACGCAGGGTGGCTTTCGTCGAACTCATCGGCGTCGGATGACCACCGCGGTGGGCATCCACCACCAGCAGATGCACCGTGTTGCTGCCTACGTCGAGAACGCCCAATCGCACGTAAACAACCTAACGAAGCTTCGGGCGCGGTGCTTTGCGCGACCCGGTTAACCCGCCGTGATCGCCGCCATACGGACCCCGAGTGTCAGCTGCTCGGATGGGCCGGATCGTGGTCTAACGTGGACTGGGTGGGCAATTCGCACCTGGAACCGGGACAAGAGGTCGAGCTGGATTTCGCCCGCGAATGGGTGGAGTTCTACGACCCCGACAACCCCGAGCACCTGATCGCGGCCGATCTGACCTGGCTGCTCTCCCGGTGGACGTGTGTGTTCGGCACCCCGGCCTGCCGGGGCACGGTCCAGGGCCGCCCGGACGACGGGTGCTGCTCGCACGGTGCGTTCCTGTCCGACGACGACGACCGCGCCCGCCTGGACGACGCGGTGAAAAAGCTAACGGACGCCGACTGGCAATTTCGCGAAAAAGGGTTGGGCCGCAAGGGTTATCTCGAGCTCGACGAGCATGACGGTCAACCGCAGTACCGCACCCGCAAGCACAAAGACGCGTGCATCTTCCTGAATCGGCCGGGCTTCGCGGGCGGCGTCGGCTGCGCGCTGCACAGCAAGGCCCTCAAGCTGGGCGTGCCACCGCTGACCATGAAGCCGGATGTCTGCTGGCAGTTGCCGATCCGTCGCAGCCAGGAGTGGGTGACGCGGCCCGACGGCACCGAGATCCTCAAGACCTGGGTCACCGAATACGACCGCCGCGGTTGGGGTTCCGGCGGAGCCGACCTGCACTGGTACTGCACCGGCGATCCGGCCGCCCATGTCGGCGCCAAGCAGGTGTGGGAAAGCCTGGCCGACGAACTCACCGAGCTGCTGGGCACGAAGGCGTATTCGGAGCTGGCCGCAATGTGCAAGCGCCGCAGCAAGTTAGGGCTTATCGCGGTGCACCCGGCGACTCGCATCGCCGAGTAGCCGGGTGAGCCGTCGGGCTAGCCTTCGAGCTTGTAGCCCAGCCCCCGTACCGTCACCAGGTGCACCGGGTTGGCCGGGTCGGATTCGATCTTGGACCGCAGCCGCTTGACGTGCACGTCCAGCGTCTTGGTGTCGCCGACGTAGTCGGCACCCCACACCCGGTCGATCAACTGTCCGCGGGTCAGCACCCGGCCACTGTTGCGCATCAGATACTCGAGAAGGTCAAACTCCTTGAGCGGCAAGGTGATCGTGTCGCCATTGACCGAGACGACGTGGCGTTCCACGTCCATCCGCACCGGACCGGATTCGAGGACGCCATCGCTGATCTCGGAATCGTCGTCACCGCCGCGGCGCAACACCGCCCGGATCCGCGCGATCAACTCGCGCGCCGAATACGGCTTGGTCACATAGTCGTCGGCGCCGAGTTCGAGGCCCACGACCTTGTCGATCTCGCTGTCCCGGGCGGTGACCATGATCACCGGCACGCTGGAACGCGCACGCAGCTGCTTGCAGACGTCGGTACCCGACATTCCGGGCAGCATCAGGTCGAGCAGCACGATGTCGGCGCCGCCCCGATCGAACTCGGCCAGTGCGGCCGAACCGTCGGTCACCACGGTGGCCTCGAAACCCTCCTTGCGGAGCAGGAAGGCCAGCGGATCTGCCAGCGACTCCTCGTCCTCCACGATCAGCACACTGGTCATCGACTTAGTTCTTCCTCTCGTTGTGAGCGGTTGGGCCGCACGTCGCGACCCGGTGCTTGCTCGGATTCGTCATGGTCTTGATCAGACTCCACGGCAGCGGGAATGGAAAGAGTGAATGTCGATCCGGTCCCGGGTTTGCTCCACACGCCGATGCTGCCGTTGTGGTTGGCCGCGACGTGCTTGACGATGGCCAGGCCCAGCCCGCTGCCGCCGGTGGCGCGCGAGCGCGCCTTGTCCCCTCGGAAGAACCGCTCGAAAACCCGCTCCTGGTCTTCCAGGGCGATTCCGATGCCGCGGTCGGTCACCGCGATCTCGATGTTCTCGCCGCGCCGGCGGCGGCTGATCGACACCGGCGAACCCGGCGGCGAATAGGCGATGGCGTTGGACACCAGGTTGGCCAGGGCGGTGACCAGCAGCGTCTCGTCGCCCAACACCCGCAGACCGCTGGGCGCGTCCGTACGAACCTCGATATCGGCGTTGTCAGCTGCCACCTTGTGGCGCGAAATCGCTTCGCCCACAACCTGATCGACGTCGACCTCGATGACGTTGGGCAGACGTTCGGCGCCCTGTAGCCGGGACAGCTCGATCAGCTCGGCGACCATGTCGCCCAGCCGGTTGGCTTCGACGAGCACCTTCTCGGCGAACCGCCGCACGGTTTCGGAGTCGTCGGACGAGGCCAGCAGGGCCTCGGCGAGCAACGCCATGGCGCCGACCGGGGTCTTGAGTTCGTGGCTGACGTTGGCCACGAAGTCGCGCCGGGTCGCTTCCATCCGCGCGTAGTCGGACTGATCGTGGGCGAACACCACGGCGAACCGGCGGTCTTCTTCGCTGAGCAACCGGGCTTGCCCGTGCACCGAGAGCCCGGACCGGCCGCCCGACCGTTTCGTCGGCCTCAGGTCGAATTCGACGTCGACGCCGGTCAGGGCCTGCTGTGCCGCCTGCCAGGCCTGGTCGTCGAGCTGACGGTCGCGCACCAGGCCCAACTCCTTGGCCCGGTCATTGAGGTAGACGACGTCGCGATGGACGTCCACCACCGCCGCGCCCAGCGGCATCAGCGCCACGATGCGTTGCAACATCTGCGCGACGGTTATCCCGGTCCACTCGACCCGCTGGCGGCGCTGCACCGCCCGCGGTGACAGCCGGATTCCGACCAGCACACCCGCGGCCAGCGCAAGCGCGGACAAAACCCCGGCCAGCAACAGCGCCGAGAACACAGTCACATAGCAAATCCTACAAATCTTCCTGAACGCTGCCCTAGCGGAACGAGGCCAAAATCGGACAAGTCACATCTTGCGCCACAGGTGTTCCGCTCCCGTTCACGCGATGTTTGGCCAAATGGCCTATGTCTCGCCGAACGGGCGGGCGCGCCGGCGTCAGCCGCTGCCCTGGCTGGCAACCGCGGCGGCGCCCGCGGCGGCCGCCTCCGGGTCCAGATAGGTGCCGCCGGGCACCAAGGGCCGCAGGTCAGTGTCCAGGTCGTAGCGCAGCGGGATGCCGGTCGGGATGTTCAGTCCGGCGATCTCGTCGTCGGACACCTGGTCGAGGTGCTTGACCAGGGCCCGCAGCGAGTTGCCGTGCGCCACGATCAGCACCGTCTTGCCGCTTCGCAGGTCCGGGACGATGACGTCGGTGAAATACGGCAGGAAGCGCACGACCACATCGGCCAGGCACTCGGTCAGCGGGCCGCCGCCGATGTCGGCGTACCGGGGATCGGTGTCCTGGCTGAACTCGCTGCCCTTCTCGATGGGCGGGGGCGGCGTGTCATAGCTGCGCCGCCAGGCCATGAACTGGTCCTCGCCGTAGCGGGCCTTCGTCTCGGCCTTGTCCAGCCCCTGCAGCGCCCCGTAATGACGCTCGTTGAGCCGCCAGGTGCGCCGCACCGGAATCCACAGCCGGTCGGCGGCGTCCAGCGCCAGGTGCGCGGTTGAGATGGCCCGGCGCAGCAGCGAGGTGTAGAGGATGTCGGGCAGCAGATTGTTCTCGGTCAACAACTCACCGCTGCGCACGGCCTCGGTCCGGCCCTTCTCGGTGAGGCCGACGTCGACCCATCCGGTGAAGAGGTTCAGCGAGTTCCATTCGCTTTCGCCGTGGCGAAGCAGTACCAGCGTGGCGGTGTCACCCATGCCGGTTAGTCTCTCACGCAGTCATTCAGCGGTCGTCGGCGTCATCGTCGTCGTCGTCGATCAGGTGGGCGAAGGCCTCCAGGTTCTTCAGCGACTCACCGCGGGACACCCGCCACTCCCACTCTTTCTGGATCGACGAACGAAAACCCAACTCCAGCAACGTATTGAAGTCCGAATCCACCGCTTCGAGCACCTGCCCGAGCACCCGGTCGAGTTCGTCGGCGTCCACCGAGGCAAGCGACATGCGGCCCACCAGATAGATGTCCCCGACGTTGTCCAGCGTGTAGGCCACGCCGTAGAGGCGGCGGTTGCGTTTGAGCATGAAGCGGTAGACGCCTTCGTGGTTCTCGTCGGGCTTGCGGCACACGAACGCCTCGACCCGCACCGAATGCTCGCCGACGCTCAGGATGGTGTTGGTCTTGAGCTTGCGCTCGCCGGGCAGTTCCACCACCAGTCCCGACAGACCACCATGTGCGCCAGCGTGTTTCGAGTAGTTCAGCCCGCTGGCCTGCAGGGCGTCCTCGATCACGCGCTCCACCGCTGGGCTCACGAGCGCCGCTCTCCCCCGCAAGCGGGAGGTGCCCCCACCTCATCGCTTCGCTCTGCATCGTCGCCGGCGCGAGTCACGCGCCCACGCCCCGGCGCTCGGCGGTGTATTCGCGGATCGCGCGCCGGTAGCTGGCCAACAGCGCGTCGGTGGTGTGGTCCCAGGAGAACGCGGCGGCATGCGCGGCGGCCGCGCGGCCCATCTCCTCGGCTTGCGGCGCGGGCAACCGCAGCAGCCGGCCCAGCGCATCCGCCCACTGCCCGACGTCGTGCCCGGCCACCAGCGTGCCGGTCACGCCGTCCCGGACGGCCACCGGCAGCCCGCCGACCGCGGCCGCGGCAACCGGCGTCCCGCACGCCTGGGCCTCGAGGGCGACCAGACCGAAGGACTCCGAATAGCTGGGCACCGCAACCAGATTGGCGGCCTGGAACAGCGTGGCCAGGTTCGGGCGCGACTGCGGGGGCAAAAACGTCACGCGCTCGGCGATACCGAGTTCGTCGGCCAGCCGCACCAGTCCGTCCGGGGAGGCCAGCCCGCTGCCCGAGGGCCCGCCGGCCACCACGATGCGCACGCCGGGCAGTTGCGCGGCGGCGCGCAGCACGATGTCGGGCGCCTTCAGCGGCTGGATCCGGCCGACGAACGCCACGATGTCTTCGTCGAGCGGCAGCCCCAGTGCGGCCCGGGCGGCCCTGCGGTCGCCGGGGCCGAAGACGTCGAGATCCACTCCGGGATGGACCACGTCGATCCTCGCCGGGTCGGCATGATGAATCGAGATCAGTTGCCTGGCTTCGTCGTCGGTGTTGACGATCAGCCGGTCCGCCTCGTCGACGACCTGCTGCTCGCCGACGGTGCGCAGCGGCGGCTCGGGCGAATCCCCCTCGGCCAGCGCTGCGTTCTTGACCGCGGCGAGGGTGTGCGCGGTGTGCACCAGCGGCACCGCCCAGCGGTCCCGCGCCAGCCAACCGACCTGCCCGGACAGCCAATAGTGCGAGTGCACGATGTCGTAGTAGCCCGGCTCGTGCGATGCCTCGGCGCGCAACACCCCGGCCGCGAACGCGCACAGCTGGGTGGGCAGGTCGTATTTGTCCAGCCCTTCGAACGGGCCCGCCACCACATTGCGGACCAGCACCCCGGGCGCCACCCGCTCGACCGGCGGGTCGGCCGATGCGGTCGCGCGCGTGAAGATCTCCACCTCGATGCCCCGCCGCGCCAGGTGCAACGCGGTTTGCAGCACATAGACGTTCATGCCGCCCGCGTCGCCGGTGCCGGGCTGGGCCAGTGGTGAGGTGTGGACCGCCAACACGGCGACCCGGCGCGGTTCATTCAGCCGGAAAACCTCATCGTGCCGCACCCTGTCATCTTTACAGGATGGTTCGCCGGCCGGCCCAGGCGCGCTGGACGCGAAGGCGTCAGGCGGACGACTCGTCGCGGGCCACGTCGTGCAGCCGGGCATCCAGCGCCCCGGCGCGCCGCATCGCACCCAGCGGGTCGGCGTACAGCCCGGACAGCGAGACGGTTCCCGCGCCGGCCTCCTGCACCCGGTTGCCGAAGGCGGTGAGGCGGATGTCGCGGGGCCCCAGCACGGAGCGTTCGGCGAAGGCCGCCTCCACCTGTTCCATCGCCTCGGGGTACTCGGTGAAGGCCTGGCCGCCGACCACCAGCTCGTCGGGGTTGAGCATGTCGCGCAGCAACGCGACTGCCTCGCCGAGCACGCGGCCCCGCTCGGCGAGCAGGTCCTTGGCCTGCTGGTTGCCGGCCCGCGCCACCCGCAGCAGCTCGGAGATGCCGGTGGCGGAGCCGTTGGCGCGGTTCGCCGGGGCGAACGGCAGGATGCGTTGCTGGCGGGCGACGGCCACGACGGCCTCGTCACTGACGGTCGACTCCAGCTGACCGCTGCCGCCGAGCAGCTCGGAGTGGGCCGGCAGGGTCGCGATGGTGCCCGGTCCGCTGGCCGGGACGTGCACCCGCCCGCCGATCACCAGCGCATAGCCCACGGTCTCGCGGGCGTAGACGTACAAGCTGGTCGGCGAGCTGGGCAGGAAGCGCCGCATGCCCAGCAGCAGCTCGGCGCCGGCCATGGCGTCGACGTGCGAGGCCACCGAGACCGGCAGGCCCAGCGCGTCGGCCAGCACCTGTCCGACCGGCGCCTGCCGCCAGCCCAGCCGCGGGTGGTCCACCTGGCCGGTGGCGCCGTCGACGGTGCCCCCGATGGCGCATCCCACCCACAGCGGCCGCCGCCGGTGCCAACGGCGCAGGTAGCGGCGGGCGCTGTCGGCCAGCGTCGCCAGCGCGGGGCCGGCCGGGTTGCGCGGTGTCGGGGTCTCGACCGTGTCGAGGGTGCGGCCGAACAGGTCGGTGGCGACGATGCTGGTGGTTCGCGCACCGATGTGGACGCCGAGCGTCACGAACGGCTCGTGGTTGACCTCCACCGGCACGCGCGGGCGGCCGATGGCGCCGGAGACGGCCAGGTCGGCGCGCTCGCGCAGCAGGCCCGCTTCCAGCAGCGCGATGACCTGGCGGTTGACCGTGGCGATGCTCAGCGAGGTGACGCCGGCGATGACGTCACGGCCGACGGGGCCGCGCAACCGCACGGCCCGGAAGACGGAGGCGGCCGCCGAGTCGGGGATGTTCAGCGCGGGCGGCACAATTTGCCGGCGCACCGAGCGGTGGCCCTTTTGACCAGGCAGGTGCCCGACGGCACGGCTGGGCGAAAGATGGGTATGGGTGAGGGTATTCGTGCGCACGAGCGTCCTTTTGTCCGAATTTTGCTGGCCGTCTTGGCCACACCTGGCTGGGTCAGGAGCGGCAAAGTGCGCAGCAACAACACGCACCCGCCGCGCACAGACACGCGGTGGAGGTGGTGTTGGACATAAGAAGCACACGCAAAATCTAGCACGTTCATTAAGGTTGTTTCGATGGTTAAAACTGGCAGGAATAAGCGGGTCGCAGTAATCACCGGGGCCAGCTCGGGGATCGGCGCAGCAACCGCCCGCAACCTGGCTGGGCAGGGCTTTCACGTCGTCGCGGTGGCGCGCCGAGCGGACCGAATCGAGGCCCTGGCCAGTGAAATCGGCGGTACCGCCATTGTGGCCGATGTCACAGATGGTGCGTCGGTCGAAACATTGGCGAGCAAATTGGACCGCGTCGATGTACTGGTCAACAACGCCGGCGGCGCCCGGGGCCTGGCGCCGGTCGCCGAGGCCGAGCTCGAGCACTGGCGGTGGATGTGGGAGACCAACGTGATCGGCACGCTGCGGGTCACCCGCGCGTTGCTGCCCAAGCTGATCGACTCCGGCGACGGGCTGATCGTCACCGTCACTTCCGTTGCGGCACTTGAGGTTTACGACGGCGGCGCCGGATACACGGCGGCCAAGCACGCCCAGGGGGCGATGCATCGCACGCTGCGCGGCGAGCTACTGGGCAAGCCGGTCCGGCTGACGGAGATCGCCCCGGGCGCGGTCGAAACGGAATTCTCGTTGGTGCGCTTCGACGGCGACCAAGACCGCGCGGACGCCGTCTACACCGGCATCACGCCGCTGGTGGCCGACGATGTGGCCGAGGTGATCGGGTTTGTCGCGTCGCGGCCGTCGCACGTCGATCTGGACTTGATCGTGATGAAGCCCCGCGACCAGGCCACGACCTCCCGGTTTAACCGCCAGGGGTAGCCGGGCCGGTGCCGGCCGGTGACGTCGTCGTGGTCGGGGTGCCCGACAGGGTCGGCGCGTTGGACGGCGTAACCGGCGCGGTGACCGGGATCTGCGTTGACGGCGGGCCTGCGGTCGGCGGCGGCAGCGCGGACATGGCCACCCAGGTGTCCCAGTCCACCGCCCAGTCCCAGAGGTCGCCGTCGGAGTAGGAGAGCTGGATGGTGCTTCCGGTCACCTCGACCGGGTCACCGTACATCGCCGACTCGAAGTACTGCTCGGCGTCGCCCGTCGACAGGTTGATGCAGCCGTTGGTGACGTTGGTGTTGCCCTGGGCGCCGGAGCTCGCCGGGTTGGCGTGGATGAACTCCCCGTTGTTGGAGATCCGCACCGCCCAGCGTTCGTGCACGTGGCTGTAACCGGCGGCCGGGTTGGACATGTAGAAGTCCGCGTACTTCTCGCTGACCACGTGGATGCCGTTGCGGGTGACGTTGCGCGCCTTGTCGGCCTCGCCGTAGCTGCACGGAAAGTCCATGATGACGCCCTCGTCCCGGATCACCTGGATGCGGTGCGACGTGACCTCGGCCTTGACCACCTGCCGGCGACCGATCTGGATGTTCAGCGAGATGTCATCGGCGCCGTAGGCGCTGTCGCCGAACGGCAGGCCGTAGAGCTTGGCCTCGACGTTGACGGTGGTGCCCGCCGGGTAGTACTCGCGAGTGCGCCAGTGTGCTCGGGCACCGGCCGCTTCGTCGGGCAACCAGGCCCAGCTGCCCTCGACGGGCGGGTTGGTGGTGACGGTCAGCGCCTTTTCGACGGCGGCCTTGTCGCTGATCGGCGCGTCGAACTGGATGATGATCGGCGCCGCGACGCCGACGGTCTGGCCGTCGGCGAGCTGGAATGCCCCGCCGATCTTCTTGGTGGGCGACACCGTGGCGAACTTGCCCGCCACGGGGATCGCCTTGCCGTCGTGCCCGACGGCCGAGCCGCTCCACGTGTAGGTCTGGTCGTAGCCCAGCGGCTCGGAGGTCGTGTAGACGGTGCGGTCTTGGTTGAAGGCGCCCGCGACGGCCTTGCCCGACGAGTTCGACAGCGTGACGTGCTGGAACCAGCCGTCGTTGACCTCGACGCTGACCGGAGCGATCGGCACCACGTTCTCGGTCGCATTGGCGGGCTGGTACTTGAGCTGCGGGGCGGGCTGCTCTTTCTTCTCGGCCTGCTTCGCGGTCGTGCCGCCGCAGGCGGCCAGCACGTTGGGGACGAGCACACCCAGTCCGAGGGTCGCCAAAGCCGCACGCCGGTTGAACGGCCGCGGGGCGCTGGACGGGGTCACGAAAATCAAAGATACCGGGGAAAATCGGGCAGTCCGGCCACCACAAATCGGCGCCGCGGGCGCGTCGGCAATTTCTGTGGCTACAACCTGCAGCCGAGCAGGACGGGTTCGGGGACCAATGTGATGCCAAACACAGCCTGCACCCCGTCGCGGATGGTCCGGGCCAGCGCAATCACGTCTTCGGAGCCGGCTCCGCCGCGGTTGGTCAGCGCCAGCGCGTGCTTGGTGGACAACCGGCAACGGGCGGTCGCGTGGTCCGGATAACCCTTGCCGAAGCCGGCCCGCTCCACCAGCCAGCCGGCCGCCAGCTTGACCCCGTCCGGCGCCGGGTAGTTCGGGACCGGCCCGTCGACGGATGCGGCCAGCCGCTCATAGACGTCCGGGGTGACCACCGGGTTGGTGAAGAACGAGCCCACGCTCCAGGTGTCGTGGTCGGCCGGGTCGAGCACCATGCCCTTGCGCGCCCGCAGAGCCAGCACGGCATCGCGGACGGCTTGCGGGTCGGCGCGCTCACCGGCGGCCACGTTCAGCGCGGCCGCCAGCTCGCCGTAGCGCAACGGCGCGCTGCGCCCGGACGCGTCCAGCGCGAACTCCACTTCCAAGACGACAGAAGGGATTTCGAGTCCACCGACGCCGCCGCGTTTGAACACGCTGGTGCGGTAGCCGAATCCCAGCTCGCTGCCCGGCACCCAGCGCACTTCGCCACTGCCGCGATCGAGCACCCGCACCCGGGTGATGGTGTCGGAGACTTCGGCGCCGTAGGCCCCGACGTTCTGCACCGGGGTGGCCCCGGCCGAGCCCGGGATGCCGGACAGGCATTCCAGTCCGCCGAGACCGTGCTCGATGGCGGTCACCACGACGTCGTCCCACACCGCGCCCGCCTGGGCGCGGACCAGGTTGCCGTCGACGGTGATGCCGGCATTGGCCAGCCGCACCGCGGTCAGGCCGGTCAGGGCATCGGAGATCACCAGATTGGAGCCGCCGGCGAAGACCAGCATCGAGTCGCGTTGCCCGTCGGGCGTTTCGGCGTCCAGCTGCCGCAGGGTGGCGATTACCTGTTTGCTGGTCGTGCAGGTGATCAGGCGGCGTGCGGTCGGTCCGACCCGCAGCGTGGTCAGTGGCGCCAGCGGCGCGGCGTCGGTCACCGGCGCGCCGGCGAACTCCGAACCGGCTCCGCTGGAATTCATGGCCCGTAACGGTAGCCTGACCTGCTATGCCGCGTTCATTCGACTTGTCGGCCGATTACGACGGCAGTGTTGACGAGGTGCACCGCGCCTTCACCGATGCGAATTACTGGCGGGCCAGGCTGGCCGGATCCGGGGTCGACGTCGCCACGCTGGAGTCGATGCGGGTCGGCGGCGAGTCCGGGGCCGACGACACCGTCGAGGTCGTCACGCTGCAGGTGATCGGCAGTGACAAGCTGCCGGGGATGGTCACCCAGCTGCACAACGGTGACCTGCGTATCCGGCGCGAGGAGACGTGGGGGCCGGTCACCGGCGGCGCCGCGTCGGGGGCGGTCGTGGGTTCGATCGTGGACGCGCCGGTGAACCTGACCGGCACCGCCGTCCTGGAGCCCATCGAAGGGACCGGCGGTAGCCGGCTGACGTTTCGCGCCACCGTCCAGGTGCGCGTCCCGATCATCGGCGGGAAGTTGGAGAACATCATCGGCACCCGGCTGGCCGAACTGATCGCCGCGGAACAGCGCTTCACCACGGAGTGGATCGCAAATCGGCCTGAGGCTTCGGACCGGGCCTAAGCTGGCGCTCATGCGAATCGCCTTGGCGCAGATCCTCAGCGGTACCGACCCCGCAGCAAACCTGCGGCTGGTGGACGAGTACAGCCGCCGGGCAGCCGATGCGGGCGCGACGCTGGTGGTGTTTCCCGAGGCGACGATGTGCCGGTTCGGTGTGCCGCTGGGCCCGGTGGCCGAGCCGGTCGACGGGCCCTGGGCCGACGGCGTACGCCGCGTCGCGGCCGATTCCAACATCACCGTCGTCGCCGGCATGTTCACCCCGTCGGGCGACGGGCGGGTGAAGAACACGCTGATCGCGGCCGCTCCGGCCGATGCCGCCGAGTCGCACGCCCACTACGACAAGATCCACCTCTACGACGCCTTCGGCTTCACCGAATCGCGCACCGTCGCGCCGGGACACGACCCCGTGGTGATCACGGTCGACGGCGTCCGGGTGGGGTTGACGGTTTGCTATGACATTCGCTTTCCGGCGCTCTACACCGAGTTGGCCCGCCGCGGCGCCCAGATGATCGCGGTGTGCGCGTCCTGGGGTTCGGGCCCCGGCAAACTCGATCAGTGGACACTGCTGGCCCGCGCCCGCGCGCTCGATTCGATGAGCTACATCGCGGCGGCCGGTCAGGCCGATCCCGACGACGCGCACGGATCCGCGTCGGGGGCGCCAACCGGGGTCGGGGGCAGCCTGGTGGTCTCGCCGCTGGGCGAGGTCATCGCGTCGGCGGGCTCGCAACCGCAGCTGGTGGTGGCCGATATCGACGTCGACCGGGTCGCACAGGCGCGCAAGAGCATCGCAGTCCTTAGCAACCGCTCGGACTTTGCTCAGGTTGATAGGGCAGAATCGGTCGGGTGACGAACCCACAAGGACCACCCAACCCGGACCCGTCGCAGTGGGGCCGTCCCTCCAACCAGGGACCCTTCGGCCAGCCGCCAACCGAGCGGCCGACCGAGCGGATAAGCACCGGTGGCCCGGGTCACGCACCCCCGCCGCCGCCTCCCGCGCAGGGTCCCCCACCGGGACAGACCGAGCGATTCGGGACGCCCCAGCCGAACATGCAGCAGCCCGGCTACCCGCCGCCGCCGACCCCGCCCGCGGGTCCGACGGAGCGCCTGGCCACTCCCCCGAACGACGACGCGACGCCGGGGAAGAAGAAGCGCCGGTTCGGCCGTGACCCGGTGTCCGTCCTGCTGATCTTCATCATCGTGATCGCGCTGATCATCGCCGGGCTCATCGGGGCCGAGCTGTACGTGCGCCACGTCGCGGACAGCAAGGTCGCCCAGGCGGTGGCGTGTGAGGTCAAGGACCAGGCCACCGCGTCCTTCGGGGTGACGCCCCTGATGCTGTGGCAGCAGGCGACCAAGCACTACACCAACATCTCGGTGCAGACGGCCGGCAACAACATCCGCGACGCCAAGGGCATGAAGCTCTCGATCAACATCAACGACGTCCGGCTCAAAGACACGGGCAACTCGAAGGGCACCCTCGGCTCGCTGGACGCCACGATCGACTGGACCAGTGACGGCATCAAGCAGTCGGTGCAGAACGCGATCCCGGTGCTGGGTCCGTTCGTCACAAACACAGTGACCACGCATCCCGCCGACGGCACCATCGAGTTGAAGGGCATGTTGGACAACATCACCGCCAAGCCGGTGGTGTCGGGCACCGGCTTGCAGCTGCAGATCGTCAGCTTCAACGCGCTCGGCTTCACCATGCCCAAGGAGTCCGTGCAGTCGACCCTGGACGACTTCACCTCGAACCTGACCAAGAACTACCCGCTGGGTATCCACGCCGACAGCGTGCAGGTTACGGATAAGGGTGTGACAAGCCACTTTTCGACACGGAACGCCACCATCCCCAACGGCAACGACAACGACCCCTGCTTCGCCAATCTCTGACGGCGAGCAGCTAGTCGGTCAACCGAGGCCGTCGAGCACTCCCCGGGTGCCCGACAACCCCAGCCGGGTGGCGCCCGCATCCAGCATCGCGAGCGCGTCCTGGGCGGTGCGGATGCCGCCGCTGGCCTTCACCCCGAGGCGCCCACCGACGGTCTCGGCCATCAGCGCGACCGCGCGCACCGATGCGCCGCCGGCCGGATGAAACCCGGTTGACGTCTTCACGAAGTCGGCGCCGGCGTCTTCGGCGGCGCGGCATACCTGCGCCAGCGTGTGCTCGTCGGCCAGCGCGAGCAGAGCGGCCGACTCCACGATCACCTTGAGCACCGCGCCGCCGATCGCGCCGCGCACGGCGTGGACGTCGGCACGCACCGCCTCGAGGTCTCCGGCCAGCGCCGCCCCGACATCGATGACCATGTCGATCTCGCAGGCACCGGACGCGACGGCCAGGGCCGCTTCGTGTGCCTTCACCGCCGGGAGGTGCTTGCCGGACGGGAAGCCCGCGACGCTGGCCACCCGCACGCCGGCGCCGGCTCGCACCGCGACGGGAACCATCGAGGGCGAGACGCACACTGCGTACACGCCGAGTTCGGCCGCTTCGGCGACCAGGGTGGCCACGTCCGCGTCGGTCGCTTCGGGTTTGAGCAGGGTGTGGTCGACGAACGCCGCCAATTGCGCTCGGCTGGGTTGGGTTGCCATCAAAAGGATTCTTCCGGACCGCCGGGATTGCAGCCGGAGGCGACCATTTCGGTGTCGTCGACGACCGGTCGCCAGGGCTCCAGGTTCCAGCTGACCTTGCCGGGCTGGGCGAGTTCGGCGAACTGCCAGTGGCAGAGGAACTGCGCGCGCATGCCGGCGGTGTCGGCGTCGGGCGCCAAGACGAGCACTTCGGCCCAGGCCTCATCGGCCGGCGCCGTGGCGGCGGGGATTCTCGAGGCGGCCCGGCCGGCCGGCGACGGGAAGACGCGCAGGCTGCTTCGGCCCTGCCACCGCGCCCATTGGGTGTGGTCGATGTACGGCGGGGCCGGGGCCGGCGGGTCCGCCGGGCTGCTACCCGGGTCGGGGGCGGCAACGGCGTGCGAAACCGGGCAGGACAAGGCGACGAGCGCCGCGACCGGCGCCGTCAACAGGGCCTTCATCCCGCTAGCGCGACTTACCTTGAATCTCAAGCAGTTTGGGCCGAACGTCGACCAGATACACGCCGGCGGCACAGGCCGCGATCGCCATTCCGAGCACGCCGAAAACGAAACCCAAGATGGACGTCAGCGCGACGGCGCCTCCCAGGATCAGCAACCACACCGGCTTGGTCAGCTTCCCGGCGGCGGTGTAGGCGTCGGGTCGTTGCAGCGCGGCATGCACGAACGCATAGATGGCCGTGACCAAGACGGCGATCTGCAAGACCAGCATGACGGTTCCCACGAGGTGGTTCACGCCATAAGCGTATGCGGGCACCCTCCAAAACGTCGACTCCGAGCCACCCGAAGGCGACTCGGAGCCGAACGTCGTGCCGCGTCGTGCTTACTTCTGGGTGACCTTCTTGGCCGGAGCCTTCTTGGCCGGAGCCTTCTTGGCCGGGGCCTTCTTGGCCGGGGCCTTCTTGGCGACGGCCTTCTGGGCCTTCTTGGTGGTCGCTTCGGTCTTGCCGGGCAGCTCGATGCCGACCAGCTTGGCGGCGCGCTCGCCGACCGCGCGGGTCTGCGACGCGACGGTGCCCAGAGCTTCCTGAGTCAGCTCGACGGCCTGGTCGACGTAGCCCTCGGCGCGCGCGGACGCGTCCTCGAACGCGGTCTGGTTACGCAGCCGCTGCAGCGCCGCCTCGCCGCGCTCGACGAGCTCGTTGTACCGGCTGGTCGCAGCCTCCAGGTAGCCCTCGGCCGCCCTGCGCAGCTCCTCGGTGGTGAACTTGTCGCGCAACTCGGTGAACTGCTCGGGCAGGTCCTCTTGCAGCTTGGTCAGGCGAGCGCGGCGTTCCTCGACCCGGGTGCGGGTCTCGGCGACCCGGGTCCGGGTCTCGGCGCGGGTCTCTTCGGCGCGCTCCCGCAGGCCGGCGATCAGGTCGTTGACGGTGGCCAGGGCCAGGTCGGCCGCGCCCAGCGCCGCGAGCAGCGGGGCCCGCAAGTCTTCGATGTTCGTGTTTTCCGCCATGGTCTTTCCTTTCATTGCTTTCGCTATCGGTGTTATGCGGTGTTATTAGCTGTCTGGTCGAGAAGTTAGGTGCAAACGTCTCCTTCGCAACTGGGGCCGCCAGTGCCGGGGGTGGTTCGGTCAGCAGTTCAGCTGGAAACCGGAAGCGCCTCCCCGTTGGGTAACCGCGACGGCCGGTCGTCTATACATCACCAACTCGCTACCGCGATGTGGGAAGCCCGCATTGTGTCGCAAACTCCCAGCACAGATGGTTACGGTGCCGGGCGAAACGGGCCGATCACTCGCTGTCGGATTCGGTCGGACACTCCTCTTGGATCGATTCGTTTTGCTGGGTGAACGATGAGTAGATCTCGAGCAGAATTTGCTTTTGGCGCTCGGTGATCGCAGGGTCGGTGACGATGGCGTCCCGTACCTGACTTTTGTCACTGGGTTCGAGAATCCCGGCGCGTACATAGAGAACCTCGGCGGAGACCCGGAGGGCCTTCGCGATCTGGTTCAAGACATCGGCGGAGGGCTTACGCAATCCACGCTCCACCTGGCTCAAATATGGATTGCTGACCCCGGACTTCTCGGCGAGTTGGCGCACCGACACCTGCGCGAGCTCACGCTGGCTACGGATGAAACTGCCGATGTCAGAGGCCACTTCGGAGGCAGCGTTGGACACCTTGGCGGAGAGCTTCTCCTCCGGTGTCATGGCGTGCTCCTGGTCGGGCGGCTGATCTGGACGCGCCCAGACTACTACAAGTGCTTGCTATTGCAAGCACTTGTTAGCACTGCTAGAAATGCGCTAGACCAACAACTGCGCCACGGCGTAGATAACCAGACCCGCCAGCGAACCGACCACGGTCCCGTTGATCCGGATAAATTGCAGGTCACGGCCCACGTGCAACTCGATGCGCCGGCTGGCCTCCTCGGCGTCCCAGCGTTCAATCGTGTCGGTGATGATCGCTGTGATCTCCACCCCATATTGCGAGACCAGGTGCTGGGCCGCCCGGACCAGCCAGTTGTCGACCTTGTCCCGCAGGTCGGCGTCGTCGCGCAGCGATTCCCCGATCCGGACGACGGTATCGGCGATCCGGGTGCGCAGGGTGCTGGACGGATCGTCCACGCCCTCGAGCACCAGCCGTTTCAGCGTCTTCCACGCCGTCGCCGCGGCGTTGGCGATCTCGTCGCGCGCCATCAGCTGCTCCTTGATCGCGTCGGCGCGCGCGATGGTGTCCGGGTCGTGCTGCAGGTCGTCGGCGAAGTCGAACAGGAAGCGGGTGGCCGACCGACGCAGTTCGTGGTCCGGATTGCGGCGCACCTTGTCGGTGAAGTCCATCAGCTCGCGGTGGATGCGGTCGCCGACCAGATGGTCGACGAAGCGCGGTGACCAGGTCGGTGAGTCGCGCTCGACCACCCGCTGAATGACCTCGCCGGCCTTCAGCGACCACTGAAACGCCCGGTCGGCCAGCAATTGGATCAGCGCCTCCTGCCGATGCTCGGCCAGCAGGGTGGCCAGCACCCGCCCCACCGGCGGGCCCCACTGCGGTTCGGCGATCCGGCGCACGATCATCCGGTCGATCACCTGCTGGACGTCCTCGTCGCGCAGCAGTTCGACCAGCACCCGCAGCACCGTGGCCGTCTCGCTCGCCACCCGCTCGGCGTGGACGGCCTCCGACAGCCACTTGCCGAGCCGCCCGGACACCTGGGCGTCGCGCAGCTTGGTTTCGACGACCTCCGGCGACAGGAAGTTCTCCCGGACGAACGTGCCCAGACCCTCGCCCAGCTGATCTTTCTTTCGCTTGATGATCGCGGTGTGCGGGATGGGAATGCCCAGCGGGTGCCTGAACAGCGCGGTTACCGCGAACCAGTCCGCCAGGGCGCCGACCATCCCGGCCTCGGCGGCCGCGCCGACATATCCCACCCAGGCCCCCACGCTGGCGTGCGCCTGGGCCCACCGGCAGGCGAGAAACACGCCGGTGGCACCGATCAGAAAACTCAGTGCCACCATCTTCATCCGGCGCAACGCCACCCGGCGCTGCGCATCGGCCTCGGGATCGGCGCCCGCGAAGGATTCGGCAAGGGACGCGCGAGCGGGTCGGGCGTCGGTCGCGGCCGTCGCCGAATCGGGCCTCGCCCCCGGCGGGCCCGACGCTTCGCCTCTCACCGACGCTCGATGTGCCACCACTCCATCATCTATCTTTCCCGCGAATTGGGGTGACGACACTGTTCGCGACGTCTCCCCCACGCCCGGCCAGGACGAGAAACCGACCCCCTCACGCCGTAAGATCAAGGCGTCTAGGGAATGGGAATTCGGCGATTGTGGCAGAGCGAATCACGGCTGTGAGCGTCAAAATGGATGGGCGCAAGCGGCGTTGGCATCAACACAAAGTTGAGCGTCGTAACGAGCTGGTCGACGGCACGATCGACGCGATTCGCCGCCTGGGTGGTGCGTTGAGCATGGACGAGATCGCCGCCGAGATCGGGGTCTCCAAGACGGTGCTGTACCGCTATTTCGTCGACAAGAACGACCTGACGACGGCCGTGATGATGCGGTTCACTCAAACCACCCTGATTCCCAATATGGCTGGGGCGCTTACCTCTGGCCTCGACGGCTTCGACCTGACCCGCGAGGTCATCCGGGTGTACGTCGAGACCGTCGCGAACGAGCCCGAGCCATACCGGTTCGTGATGTCCAACAGCTCGGCCAGCAAAAGCAAGGTCATCGCCGATTCCGAGCGGATCATCGCGCGCATGCTCGCGGTGCTGATGCGCCGACGCATGCAACACGCCGGAATGGACACCGGGGGCGCGGAACCGTGGGCGTATTTGATCGTCGGCGGCGTGCAACTCGCCACCCACTCCTGGATGTCGTACCCGCGAATGAGTCGCGATGAATTGATCGACTACCTGACCATGCTGAGCTGGAATGCGCTCAAGGGGATCGTCGAGGTCGGCGGGTCGCTGGAGAAATTCCGCGGCGAACCTCACCCTGCTCCGATCGTGCCGCCCGGCGAGGGTCAGGACTATTTCGAACCCTGAATAGGGCTCGCCCCACTGCGCAATTTTTGGGATTACGCCCCGCCCCGTGTGAGGGTGGGGACGCGCCACGGGAGGACGACTCGGCCCGTGACAGGGACTAGCATGCGGAGGGGGTGTCGGGGGATATCGCGGGGTTGCCGTTTAACCGTTTACCCCTGTCCCCCCATATAGGAAGGCTTTAGTCGACATGTCAGTGCAGCTCACGCCGCATTTCGGAAATGTGCAAGCCCATTACGACTTGTCCGACGACTTCTTCCGGCTGTTCCTTGATCGCACCCAGACTTACAGCTGCGCCTACTTCGAGCGTGACGACATGACCCTGGAACAGGCGCAGATCGCCAAGATCGACCTGGCCCTGGGAAAGCTGAAGCTCGAGCCTGGGATGACGCTGCTGGACATCGGTTGCGGCTGGGGCGCCACCCTCCGGCGCGCCATCGAGAAATACGACGTCAACGTCATCGGCCTGACGCTGTCGGAGAACCAGGCCGAACACGTGCAGAAGTCCTTCGACCAGATGGGCACCACCCGCACCAGGCGGGTGCTGCTGGAAGGCTGGGAGAAATTCCACGAGCCGGTGGATCGCATCGTGTCGATCGGCGCGTTCGAGCACTTCGGCCGCCAGCGCTACGGCCGCTTCTTCAAGATGGCCTACAACGCGCTGCCGCCCGGCGGAATCATGTTGCTGCACACCATCGTTCGGCCCTCGTTCAAGGATGCCCGGGCCAGGGGCATGAAGCTGACCCATGAGATCGTCCAGTTCTCGCAATTCATCCTGGCCGAGATCTTCCCCGGGGGTTGGCTGCCGACACCGCAGACCGTCGGCGAGTACGGCGTCACGGTGGGCTTCGAGTTGACCCGAGTCCAGTCGCTGCAGCTGCACTACGCAAGGACACTGGACCTGTGGGCGGAGGCTCTCGAAGCGAATCGCGAGCAGGCCATCGCCATCCAGTCCCAACAGGTCTACGACCGTTACATGAAGTACCTCACCGGCTGCGCGAAGCTTTTCCGCGAGGGCTACACCGACGTCAATCAATTCACGCTGGAGAAGTCACCGGCTCGCTGAAAGAATCAGCCCCGAACGAATACCGCTCGGGGCTGACTTGATCTTGCCCTACTTGACCAACGTGAATTGCCCCACATTGGTGATGCCCTTGCGGAAGAAGTTCTCGCACCCCGTCAGATAGTGCATATAACGGTCGTAGACCTCTTGGGACTGAATGGCGATCGCCTGCGCCTTATTGGCTTCCAGGTTAGCCGCCCAAATGTTGAGGGTCCGGGCGTAGTGCTCGCGCAGCAATTGCACCCTTTCCACCGAAAAGCCCGCTGCCTCGGAAAACTTGAAAATGTCTTCCTGCGCCGGCAACTGTCCGCCCGGGAAAATCTCCTGGCCGATGAATCGAGCGAATCGAATATCATTCATGGTTAATGTGACGCCGCGTGCGCGGTAATCCTGCCAGTGATACGCCAAAATCGTGTGCAAAAGCATCCTGCCGTCATCGGGCAGGATCTCGAAGGCGCGATCAAAGAATGCGGCATAACGCTCCATCTTGAACGCCTCGAAGGCGCCGATGGAGACGATCCGGTCGACCTTGTCTTCGAACTCTTCCCAGCCTTGCAGGCGCACCTCGATGTTGCGGTCCGTAGGCGACCCGGCCAGCTTCTTCCTGCTGTACTCGAACTGATTGCGGCTCAGGGTGATTCCGATGACGTTGACGTCGTACTTCTCGACAACCCGCTTCAGCGCACCGCCCCAGCCGCAGCCGATGTCCAGCAGCGTCATCCCGGGCTCGAGGTTCAGCTTGCCCAGCGCCAGGTCGAACTTCGCGATCTGGGCCTGTTCGAGCGTCATGTCATCGCGCTCGAAATAAGCGCACGTGTAGCCCATGGTGTCGTCTAGAAATAATGCGAAGAATTCATCCGAGACGTCGTAGATGGACTGCGACTCCTCGTAATAAGGTTCCAATTTCGTCATGTTCGGCGCTAACCTTCCGTCCTATTTAACGCGAGCATACTAACCGATCCGTCAATAGGCGGCCATCCGGGCACCGGTGCGTCATCAGTTGTTACTTAGTAGGTATAAAAGCCCTGACCCGTCTTCTTGCCCAGCCGGCCGGCCTCCACCATGCGCAGCAGCAGCGGCGGCGGGCCGTACTGCGGTTCCTTGAACTCCTCGAACATCTTGTCCGCGATCAGCTTCAAGGTGTCCAGACCGACCAAGTCGGACAGCCGCAGCGGACCCATCGGGTGCGACAGACCGGCCACCACGGCCTTGTCGACGTCCTCGACGGTGGCGAAACCGGCTTCCACCATGCGGATCGCCGACAGCAGGTACGGCACCAGCAGCGCGTTGACCACGAAGCCGGACCGGTCGGAGCAGCGCACGACCTGCTTGCCCAGCACCGCGCTCGCGAATTCCTCGGTGCGCGCGGCGGCGGCCTCGTCGGTGACCAGCGTGCTGACCAGCTCCACCAGCGGCAGCACCGGCACTGGGTTGAAGAAGTGCAGCCCCAGCACGCGTTGCGGGTTCTTGGTGGCCGCGGCGATCTTCATGATCGGGATGCTGGAGGTATTGGACGCGAGAACCGCGTCGGGGTCCGTGATGACCCGGTCGAGTTCGGCGAAGACCTGCGCCTTGACCGCGTCGTCTTCGATGATCGCCTCGATGACCAGCTGGCGGTCGGCGAGGTCCTTCAGGTCGGTGGTGAAGGTGAGCTTGCTCAGCGCCCGGTCGCGTTCACGCTCGGTCACCTTGCCGGCACTGACGCCGCGCTCCAGCGACTTCACGATGCGGTTGCGTCCGGCCGTGATGAGGGCCTCGGTGGTCTCGAACACGGTCACGTCGACCCCGGCGCGGACCGAGACCTCGGCGATGCCGGACCCCATCTGGCCGGCCCCGACAACTCCTACCCGCTGGATCGTTGCGTCACTCACTGATTTCTCTCCGGTGTCGTATCGTCGTGCACCGCAATAGGCCCCGCCCAGGTTCAGCTGGGCGGGGCCTACGCTACTTCATCTCATTTTCACGGCGCGGCGTGCGCCGCGCGCTCACTCGTCCTCAGTGAAACTGACCCTCTTCGGTCGAGCCGGTCAGCGCGGTGGTCGACGAGGACGGGTCCACCGTGGTGGCGATGCGGTCGAAGTAACCGGCACCCACCTCACGCTGGTGCTTGGTGGCGGTGTAGCCACGCTCCTCGGCGGCGAACTCGCGCTCCTGCAGCTCGACGTAGGCGCTCATCTGGTTGCGGGCGTAGCCGTAGGCCAGATCGAACATCGAGTAGTTCAGCGCGTGGAAGCCGGCCAGCGTGATGAACTGGAACTTGAATCCCATTGCCGCAAGCTCCTTTTGGAACTTCGCGATGGTGGAGTCGTCCAGGTGCTTGCGCCAGTTGAACGACGGCGAGCAGTTGTAGGCCAGCATCTGATCCGGGAACTCGGACTTGACGCCCTCGGCGAACTTGGCGGCGAGCTCGAGGTCCGGAGTACCGGTCTCCATCCAGATCAGGTCGGAGAACGGCGCGTAGGCCTTGGCCCGGGCGATGCACGGCTCGAGGCCATTGCGGACCCGGTAGAAGCCCTCCTTGGTGCGCTCACCGGTGATGAACGGCTGGTCGCGCTCGTCGACATCGGAGGTGATCAGCGTGGCGGCCTCGGCGTCGGTGCGGGCGATGACGACCGTCGGCACGTCGCACACGTCGGCGGCCAGGCGGGCCGAGGTCAGGGTGCGGATGTGCTGCTGGGTCGGGATCAGCACCTTGCCACCCAGGTGGCCACACTTCTTCTCCGAGGCCAGCTGGTCCTCCCAGTGCGACCCCGCCACACCGGCGGCGATCATGGCCTTCTGCAACTCGTAGACGTTGAGCGCACCACCGAAGCCGGCCTCACCGTCGGCGACGATCGGCGCCAGCCAGTTCTTCACCGAGGTGTCACCCTCGACCGCGGCGATCTCGTCGGCGCGCAGCAGCGCGTTGTTGATCCGACGCACCACCTGCGGCACCGAGTTGGCCGGGTAGAGGCTCTGGTCGGGGTAGGTGTGGCCGGACAGGTTGGCGTCACCGGCGACCTGCCAACCGGACAGGTAGATGGCCTTGAGGCCGGCGCGCACCTGCTGGACCGCCATGTTGCCGGTCAGGGCACCGAGCGCGTTGATGTACTCCAGGTCGTGAAGCTGCTCCCACAGCACCTCGGCACCGCGACGGGCCAGGGTGGCCTCCTCGACGACGGTGCCCTGCAGGGCGACGACGTCCTTGGCGGTGTAGGTCCGGGTCACATCCTTCCAACGCGGGTTGGTGTCCCAGTCCTTCTGGATCTGTTCGGCGCTCTTGGGGGTGCCAACGACAGACATTGGGCATGCTCCTTCACGATCTTCACTACTGAGTTGCTGGACGCCTCACCGGCGGTAGCTAGCGGCTCAACTTCACTGGTGTGCTAACTCGAAGATGACACAGCTCGTAGGGGGCGGTCCACCCATTTCAGTTGCCAATTTAAGCAACGGGAGCGCGCGAATTTGCGAAGCTTGCTAAGTTGCTAACCAACTTAACCGTTTCAGAAACTACCCGCCGGTAACAAAAAGGCGCAGGTCAACGGCGGTTAACGGGACGCTTGTCCGATTTAGCGAGCAAAGATCGCGGCGACAGCTTTGGCCTCGTCGCCGACGGCGTATGTGAGCGTTGTAACAGTGCGATCGGCCAGCTCGGGGCCGAATTGTTCGGTGGATCCGGCCGGGTGGACGTGCGAGATGATGTCGAGCTTGTCGCCCAGCGCCACCGGCGCCTCGTGCTCGATCGTGATGCGCAGCGGCGGCTGCATCAGTTCTGGATGCGATGCCAGGTAGTCCTCGATCACACTCCAGTACACGGAGTTGTTCATGTGGTCGAACAGGTCGATGTCGGTGACCCGGACCGGGAACTCGTGGATCTCGACCGCGTCGTCGCGGCTCCCCGGCTTCAGATAGGACTTCCACCGCAGCCGGTCCACGGAGGTCGTCTTGTGCAGGCCGGCCAGGAAGTCGTCGGCGATGCGCGAGGGCATCTGGGTCTCGCGGTTGATGTTGATCCAGAAGGCCTCGGACTCGATGAGCCCGGCGCCGCGCTTCCCATCGATCCGAACCCGCATCTCACACCAGCGGTTCGAGGTGCCCGAACACCATCTGCGCAGGCGCAGCATGTCGTTGAATTCGATCGGCCGGATCAGGTCGAGCATGGTGCGCCGGACGATCCACAGCGGGTGGGTCTCCTCGAAGCCCATCTCGCGCAGCTGGTCCTGACCGATGTCCTGGATGTGGCGCGCGGAGGCGTCCAGCCGCAACCGGCCCGTGCGGTCGATGTCGCCGACCCGCAACGGCCACTGGCGATCGAAAACGTCAGGGTGGCCGTCGGGCACCGGCATCAGTTGTTTATCCAGGCTCACCGCGTCGCTCCCCAGTTCCTCCTCGTGGTCACCCCAGGCTAAGGCCAGAGGCCCCGGTCGAATCATGCCAACGAGGTGCGCCGAATACCAATTTTCGACGCGGTCGCCTGCGCTGCCAAGTCTGCGAACCCAGATCTTCACATCGCCGGTAACCTCGGTGGAGTGTCCAAGACGTTCGTCGGCTCCCGCGTTCGCCAGCTGCGCAACGAACGCGGATTCTCCCAGGCCGCGCTGGCCCAGATGCTGGAGATCTCGCCGAGCTACCTCAACCAGATCGAGCACGACGTCCGCCCGCTGACGGTGGCCGTGCTGCTGCGCATCACCGAGGTGTTCGGGGTGGATGCGACCTTCTTCTCCTCGCAGGACGACACCCGCCTGGTGGCCGAGTTGCGCGAGGTCACCATGGACCGCGATCTGGACGTCGACGTCGACCCGACGGAGGTCGCCGAGATGGTCAGCGCCCATCCCGGGTTGGCCCGCGCGGTGGTCAACCTGCACCGGCGCTACCGGATCACCACGGCGCAGCTCGCGGCCGCCACCGAGGAGCGGTACTCCGACGGCAGCGGGAGCGGCTCCATCACCATGCCGCACGAGGAAGTGCGCGACTACTTCTACCAACGGCAGAACTACCTGCACGAGCTGGACACCGCCGCCGAGGACCTCACCATCAAGATGCGGTTGCACCACGGCGATCTGGCGCGCGAGCTCACCCGCCGGCTCACCGAGGTGCACGGGGTGCACATCAACCGCCGAATCGACCTCGGCGACACCGTGCTGCACCGCTACGACCCCAAGACCAAGACGCTGGAATTCAGCAATCACCTGTCGTTGGGGCAGCAGGTTTTCAAGATGGCCGCCGAACTGGCCTACCTCGAATTCGGCGATCTGATCGACACTTTGGTCGAGGAGGGCAAGTTCACCAGCGAAGAGTCGCACACGCTGGCCCGGCTCGGGCTGGCCAACTACTTCGCCGCGGCCGCCGTGCTCCCCTACCGCCAGTTTCACGACGTCGCCGAGAACTTCCGCTACGACGTCGAGCGGCTGTCGTCGTTCTACTCGATCAGTTATGAGACCATCGCGCACCGGCTCTCGACGTTGCAGCGTCCGTCGATGCGGGGCGTGCCGTTCTCGTTCGTCCGGGTCGACCGGGCCGGGAACATGTCAAAACGTCAGTCCGCCACCGGGTTTCACTTCTCCTCCAGCGGAGGCACCTGCCCGCTGTGGAACGTGTACGAGACGTTCGCCAATCCGGGCAAGATCCTGGTGCAGATCGCCCAGATGCCCGACGGGCGCAACTACATGTGGGTGGCCCGCACCGTCGAACGTCGCGCGGCCCGGTATGGTCAGCCGGGTAAAACCTTCGCGATCGGGTTGGGCTGCGAGCTTCGCCACGCACACCGGCTCGTCTATTCCGAAGGACTCGACGTTTCGGGGGAACCAGGGACAGTGGCCACACCGATCGGCGCGGGCTGCCGGGTCTGCGAACGCGACAATTGCCCGCAGCGCGCCTTCCCGGCGCTCGGACGGGCACTCGATCTCGACGAGCACCGCAGCACGGTGTCTCCCTACCTGGTGACCCGACCGTGACCGGCGCGCTGGAAGGACGCATCCCGCCGGGGCGGTTTCGCGAACTGGGACCGATCAATTGGGTGATCGCGAAGCTGGGGGCTCGCACCGTGGCCGCCCCGGAGATGCACCTGTTCACCACGCTGGGTCAGCGCCGGTTGCTGTTCTGGACGTGGCTGGCGTACGGGGGACGGCTGCTGCGCGGGAAGCTTCCCACCATCGACACCGAACTGGTGATCCTGCGGGTCGCGCATCTGCGCGCGTGCGAATACGAGCTCCAGCATCACCGCCGGATGGCGCGGGCGGCCGGGCTGGACGCGGACCTGCAGGCCGCCATCTTCGCGTGGCCCGAACAGCTGGACCCGGTCGATGCCCGCCTGACCGTGCGTCAGCAGGCGCTGCTGGCGGCCACCGACGAGTTCGTCAAAGACCGGACCGTCACCGCCGACACGTGGCGACAGCTGGCAACCCATCTGGATCGGCGGCAGCTGATCGAATTCTGTCTACTGGCAAGCCAATACGACGGCCTCGCCGCGACCATGTCGGCGCTCGACATCCCGCTGGACCATCCGCCCCAGCTATAGGTAGACGTCGACGAGGATGGCCAGCGTCAGTATCACCGGAAGCACCGGCAGCGCGAAGGCGAAGACCGCCCATGCCTGCTTGCCGCGCCGGCGCTGCCGCAAGCCCCACAGCGCGGCGCCGATCCCCAGCACCACCGCGCCCAGCAGCACCAGCGGGGCCCACTGGCCGGCCGTCGCGTTGTCACCGTTCGAAATGGCCAGCAACCACAGCACATAACCGCCCGCCAGGCCACCGACGGCAGCCGCTATGGCCTCAGGCGTGAGTGTGCGCATCATCGACGACTCAGAAATTGATCATGTGCCCGGTCAGGCCGTGGAAGCATTCCTGCAGCGCCTCGGACATGGTCGGGTGGGTGTGCACATTGCGGGCCAGCTCGGTGGCGGTCAGGTCCCACTTCTGGGCCAGCGTCAGCTCCGGAAGCAGTTCGGAGACGTCATGGCCGACCAGGTGTCCGCCCAGCAGTTCACCGTATTTGGCGTCGGCGATCAGCTTGACGAACCCGCTGGGGTCGCCCACACCGTGGGCCTTGCCGTTCGCAGTGAACGGGAACTTGGCCACCACAACGTCGTGGCCTTCGTCGCGGGCCTGCTCCTCGGTGAGACCGAAGCTCGCGACGTTGGGTTGGCAGAACGTCGCGCGTGGCAACATCCGGTAATCACCGAGCGCCAAAGTCTCTGCGCCGGCGATGGTTTCGGCGGCCACCACGCCCTGGGCCTCGGCGACATGGGCCAGCTGCAGCTTGCCGGTGACGTCGCCGATGGCGTAGATGTGCTCGATGTTGGTGCGCATGTAGTCGGTGATCCCGATGGCCTTGCGATCGGTCAGCGCGACGCCGGCCGCCTCCAGGCCGAAGCCTTCGACGTTGGGCGCAAACCCGATGGCCTGCAACACCTTCGCGGCCTTGATCTCCTCGGCCTTACCGTCCTTGCTGACGGCGACGGTCACCTCCGAGCCGTTGTCGGAGATGGACTCGACTTTCGTTCCGGTGAGGATTTTGATGCCCAGCTTCTTGAACTGCCTCTCGACCTCCTTGGACGCGTCGGCGTCCTCGTTGGGCAGGGCGCGCGCCAGAAACTCCACGATGGTCACGTCGACGCCGTAGTTCTTCAGTACATAGCCGAACTCCATGCCGATCGCTCCGCAACCGGCGATGATGATCGACTCCGGCAACTCCCGGGACAGGATCAGTTCCTCATAGGTGACCACGTTGGCCGACAGCGACGTGCCGGGGACCAGGCGGGTGCTGCTGCCCGTGGCGATGATGGCGTTGTCGAAGGTGACGGTTTCGGTGCCGCCCTCGTTGAGCTCGACCGAGATCGTGTTGGCGTCGGTAAAGCGGCCGTAACCATGGATTTCGGTGATCTTGTTCTTCTTCATCAGGAAGTGCACGCCGGCGACGCGGCCCTCCGCCACCTTGCGGCTGCGGTCGAACGCGATCCCGTAGTCGAACGTCGCCTCGCCACTGATGCCGAACGTCTTGGCCTCTTTGGTGAAAATGTGAACGAGTTCGGCATTGCGCAGCAGCGCCTTGGACGGGATGCAGCCGACGTTGAGGCAGACCCCGCCCCAGTACTTCGGTTCGACGACCGCGGTGTTCAGGCCGAGCTGCGCGGCGCGAATGGCTGCGACATATCCGCCGGGACCGGCCCCGAGGACGACGACGTCATAGTGAGAAGTCACGAGCCCCACCCTAGTTGGCGGCGATCGTTGGCGGCCGCCCGGGCGAGGCGTCAGTACGGAATGAGACCGACGAGACAGTGGCCCACCCGCTCGCAGTGGTAATAGCCGTACAGCGGCGCCGCGGCCACCAGCGCGGCGAACGGTCCCGACATCATCGCCACCGAGAGCGCCGAGATCAGCGGCCGGCCCGGGGTCATCGCCAGCATCACCCCACCGACGATGCACACCACCACGTAGACCAAGACCACGAACAGCACCGCGGTCTTGTCGACCGAGTGGTACCACCAATAGAACAGCCCCAGCCCGATCACGGCCGCCGCGGCCCACACGCCGAGCAGCACCATGGCCAACTTCCACCACTTGAGGTAGAGGTACCGGCCGGGCACGTTGACCGGTTGCACCGGGCCGACGGACTCGACCGGCTCCGGCCCGCCGGCATCCGGGATGGGCGTCGCCCCCGCGTCCTCAACGGTGTCGGCCTCGCGCTCTTTTACGGCGGGGTGCTCGCCGGTGTCGTCATCGAAATCGGGCACCCACGACTGGGTGCCGGTGTGCTCGGCGTCGTCCTCGTCATCCGAGAAGTCCGGCACGAAAGCCTGAGTGCCAGGGTTCGAGGCTTCCTTGTCGTCAGGCACCGGCGGTCACCCGCAACGCGACCAGCACGCCGAACCAGCCCGGCGCCACCGACAACAGGAACGCGCCCAGCATGGTGACCCAGCGGCGTCCGGAAAACAGGATCGTCGTCAGCCCGACGACGCTGAGGATGCCCACCACCGCCGCGATCGCGATGCCCGGCCGGACGCTGGCGTGGACGTCCGCGGCGCACGCCACGCCCGCCAAAAGTCCGACCGCACTGCCGATCAGCATGGCGCTGGCCAACAACCACGGGCGCGGAAGAGGGATCACTTTGCCGACTGTACTGCGGTTACCGGCGCGGGGGGCATGTCGTCGGGGCCGCGTCGGCCACCACCGCGCCCCGCGCGCCGGGGCGCTCACCGCGTTCGTAGTCGGCGCCGGTGATCACCGCCGCGGTGGCCAGCGACGCCTGCTCTTCGTCGGTGAAGACGCGGCCGCGGGACAGGAACCGGACCCCTTCGGGCGCCTCCAGGCTGAACCCGCCGCCGCGACCCGGCACCACGTCGATGACCAGTTGGGTGTGCTTGTCGCGGTAGTGAGCCGCGTACTGCGGGCCCGAAATCCACACCGGCACGCCGTCCGTCCCGATGTCGAGTACACCGAGCAGCACGTCGCGGTCACCGACGAGGAAGTCGCCGCGCGGATAACACATCGGCGACGAGCCGTCGCAGCAGCCGCCGGACTGGTGGAACATCACCGGGCCGTGGGTGGCCTGCAGCCGCGTCAGCACCTCGGCGGCCGGGGCGGTGATGACCACCCCAGCGGGCGGGACCATCAGAAGAACCCTTGCGCCTTCTCGGAGTAGGACACCAGCATGTTCTTGGTCTGCTGGTAGTGGTCCAGCATCATCTTGTGGTTCTCCCGGCCGATGCCGGACTGCTTGTAGCCGCCGAACGCCGCGTGGGCGGGATAGACGTGATAGCAGTTCACCCACACCCGGCCGGCCTGGATGTCGCGCCCGGCCCGGTAGGCGGTGTTGCCGTCGCGGCTCCACACCCCCGCGCCCAGGCCGTAGAGGGTGTCGTTGGCGATCGAGATGGCGTCGTCGTAATCGGCGAACGACGTCACCGTCACCACCGGCCCGAAGATCTCCTCCTGGAACACCCGCATCTTGTTGTTGCCGCCGAAGATGGTGGGCTGCATGTAGAAGCCGCCGGACAGGTCGCCGCCGAGCTCGGCGCGTTCGCCGCCGGTGATCACCTTGGCGCCCTCGTCCTTGCCGATCTCGATGTAGGACAACACCTTTTCCAGCTGGTCGTTGGACGCCTGCGACCCCAGCATGGTCTCGCTGTCCAGCGGATCGCCCTGGCGGACCGCCTTGGTGCGGATCGCGGCCAGCTCGAGGAACTCGTCGGAGATGTCGGCCTGGACCAGGCTGCGCGACGGGCAGGTGCACACCTCACCCTGGTTGAGGGCGAACATGGTGAAGCCCTCCAGCGCCTTGTCCTGGTAGTCGTCGGCCTTGGCCATCACGTCGGAGAAGAAGATGTTGGGGCTCTTGCCCCCGAGTTCCAGCGTGACCGGGATCAGGTTCTGCGACGCGTACTGCATGATCAGTCGCCCGGTGGTGGTCTCGCCGGTGAACGCGATCTTGGCGATCCGGTTGCTCGACGCCAGCGGCTTGCCTGCCTCGGCGCCGAACCCGTTGACGACGTTGATCACTCCGGCCGGCAACAAATCGCCGATCAGCGACATCAGGTAGAGGATCGAAACCGGCGTCTGCTCAGCGGGTTTGAGCACCACCGCGTTGCCCGCCGCCAGCGCGGGCGCCAGTTTCCAGGCACCCATCAGGATGGGGAAGTTCCACGGGATGATCTGCCCGACCACGCCGAGCGGCTCGTGGAAGTGGTAGGCCACGGTGTCGTCGTCGATCTGGCTCAGCGAGCCCTCCTGCGCGCGCAGCGCCCCGGCGAAATACCGGAAGTGGTCGGCGGCCAACGGAATGTCGGCGGCCAGCGCCTCGCGGATCGGCTTGCCGTTGTCCCAGACCTCGGCCACCGCCAGCGCGGCGGTGTGCTCCTCGATGCGGTCGGCGATCTTGTTCAGGATCGCGGCCCGCTCGGCCGGCGCCGTCTTACCCCACGCCGGAGCCGCCGCGTGCGCGGCGTCGAGCGCCTTCTCGACGTCCGCCTCGTCGGAACGGGCCACCTCGCAGAACGTCTGGCCGGTCACCGGTGTCGGGTTCTCGAAGTAGCGCCCCTTCACCGGGGCGACCCACTGCCCGCCGATGAAGTTCTGGTAGCGGGATTCATACGACATCAATGCCCCGGGAGAACCTGGACGTGCGAAAACAGTCATCTGCTCTCACCCCTCACTCGGCTGTGTAATTCACCTCACACTACCGCCGGCGCCACAATGGCTTCCATGACGTCGCAAGCTCACGCCGCCCCCGAAGACAACCAAGATCCGTACCTGTGGCTCGAGGACGTCACCGGCGACGAGGCGCTGGACTGGGTGCGGGCGCGTAACGAGCCGACGCTGGCGCGGTTTCGCGACGAGAACTTCGAACGGATGCGCACCGAGGCGCTCGAGGTGCTCGATACCGACGCCCGCATCCCCTACGTGGTCCGCCGGGGCGAGTACCTCTACAACTTCTGGCGTGACGCGGCCAACCCTCGGGGCCAGTGGCGGCGCACCACGCTGGACAGCTACCGCACCGAGTCCCCCGAGTGGGACGTGCTGATCGACGTCGACGAGCTTGGCCGGGCGGACGGCGAGAAATGGGTATGGGCCGGCGCCGGCGTCATCTACCCCGAATACACCCGCGCGCTGGTCAGCCTGTCCCGGGGCGGCTCGGACGCCTTCATCGTGCGTGAATTCGACATGCTGACAAGGCAATTCGTCGATGACGGATTCCAGCTTCCGGAGGCCAAGTCGCAGGTCAGCTGGGCCGATCCGGACACCGTGCTGGTGGGCACCGACTTCGGGCCCGGTTCGCTGACCGATTCCGGCTATCCGCGGGTGGTCAAGCGCTGGCGCCGCGGCACCCCCCTCGCCGAGGCCGAAACGGTGTTCGAGGGGGCGCGTTCCGACGTCAACGTGGTGGCGAGCGCCAGCCGGATCCCCGGCTACGAACGCACCCTGATCGGCCGGGCACTGGACTTCTGGAACGAAGAGGTCTACGAGTTGCGCGGAACGGAACTCATCCGCATCGACGCGCCCACCGATGCCAGCGTGAGCCTGCACCGCGAGTGGCTGTTGATCGAGCTGCGCAGCGACTGGTCGTTGGGCGAGGCCACCTACCCCGCCGGGTCACTGCTGGCCGCGAATTACGACGAATTCCTCGCCGGCACAGCGCGATTGCAAGTGATCTTCGAACCCGACGAGCACACCGCCCTCAACCACTACGCGTGGACCAAGGATCGGCTGCTGATCGTCTCACTGGCCGACGTGGCCAGCCGCGTGGAGATCGTCACGCCCGGCGACTGGCGGCGCGAGCCGTTGGCCGGCATTCCCGCCGCGACCAACACCGTGGTCGTCTCCGCCGACGACACCGGCGACGAGTTCTTCTTGGATTCCAGCGGTTTCGACTCGCCCTCGCGGCTGATGCGCGGAACCGACGACGGGCAACTCGAACAGATCAAGTCCGCCCCGGGCTTCTTCGATGCCGAAAACATCTCGGTGACACAGAATTTCGTCACGTCGCAGGACGGCACCTCGATCCCCTACTTCGTGGTGCGGCCCGGCGGTCCGCAGGCTTCGTACGGACCGGGACCGACCCTGCTCTATGGCTACGGCGGCTTCGAATCGTCGAACACCCCGGGCTACAGCGGCGTGCTGGGGCGGCTGTGGCTGGCCCGCGGCGGCACGTATGTGCTGGCCAACATTCGCGGCGGCGGTGAATACGGCCCCGGCTGGCACACGCAGGCGATGCGCGAGGGCCGGCACAAGGTGGCCGAGGACTTCGCCGCCGTGGCAACCGATTTGGTGGATCGCGGCATCACCACGGTCGAGCAGCTCGGAGCCCAGGGCGGCAGCAACGGGGGCCTGCTGATGGGCATCATGTTGACCCAATACCCGGAGAGGTTCGGCGCGCTGGTGTGCAGCGTGCCCCTGCTGGACATGAAGCGCTATCACCTACTGCTGGCGGGCGCCTCGTGGGTCGCCGAATACGGCGACCCCGACAACCCCGACGACTGGGCGTTCATCTCCGAATACTCGCCCTACCAGAACATTTCGTCGACACGACGGTACCCGCCGGTGCTGATGACCACCTCCACCCGGGACGACCGGGTGCATCCGGGTCATGCCCGCAAGATGACCGCGGCGCTCGAGGCCGCCGGTCATCCGGTCTTCTACTACGAGAACATCGAGGGCGGGCACGCAGGCGCGGCGGACAACGAGCAGGTGGCGTTCAAGTCGGCGCTGACCTACTCGTTCCTATGGCAGATGCTCGCGCGGCCATAGGATCGTCGACGTGTCCGCGATCCAACGCATCGAACTCACCCTGCTCGCGACGGGATTGATCTTCATCCTGGCCTCGGCGGCTCAGGCGCGATATCGCTTCGTCAAGCACCGCCGCGCCGGCCGGCGGTTCTACTGGGCGACCGCGATCGTCGGCATCGTCTGCTTTGCGTTCGGAACCGGCCAGCTCTGGCCGAACGGCGTCCTCGCGGCGGCGGTCTTCTCCGCCATCGTCGCGTTCTCGGCCTACCTCACCACGCCGTACCTGAAGATCGGCGGGCGAATCTACGCGTCCTCGCCGGAGAACCGGGAGGATGATCCGCCCGCCGAGGAGCGCTAGCGATGCCCGATTTCCAGACGCTGCTGTACAGGACGGCCGGCCCGGTTGCCACCATCACGCTGAACCGTCCGGAGCAGCTCAACACCATCGTGCCGCCGATGCCCGACGAGATCGAGGCCGCCATCGGCCTGGCCGAGCGCGACCCCGGGGTCAAGGTCATCGTGCTGCGCGGTGCGGGCCGGGCCTTCTCCGGCGGCTACGACTTCGGCGGCGGGTTCCGGCACTGGGGCGAGTCCATGATGACCGACGGGAAATGGGATCCCGGCAAGGACTTCGCGATGGTCAGCGCCCGCGAGACCGGGCCGACGCAGAAGTTCATGGCCATCTGGCGGGCATCCAAGCCGGTGATCGCGCAGGTGCACGGCTGGTGCGTGGGCGGGGCCAGCGACTACGCGCTGTGCGCCGACATCGTCGTCGCCAGCGAGGACGCCGTGATCGGCACGCCCTACAGCCGGATGTGGGGGGCGTATCTGACCGGGATGTGGCTCTACCGGCTGAGCCTGGCCAAGGCGAAGTGGCACTCGCTGACGGGACGGCCGCTGACCGGCGTGCAGGCCGCCGAGGTCGAGTTGATCAACGAGGCGGTGCCGTTCGAGCGGCTGGAGGCGCGGGTCGCCGAGATCGCGGCCGAGCTGGCGCAGATCCCGCTGTCGCAGCTGCAGGCGCAGAAGCTGATCGTCAACCAGGCCTACGAGAACATGGGGCTGGCCTCCACCCAGACGCTGGGCGGCATCCTCGACGGCCTGATGCGCAATACTCCCGAGGCGCTGGACTTCATCAAGACCGCCGAGGCCGACGGCGTGCGGGCCGCGATTGAGCGTCGCGACGGCCCCTTCGGCGACTACAGTCAGGCGCCTCCGGAGCTGCGGCCCGACCCGACGCACGTCATCGTCCCTGATCGCGACTGATACTGAGATGCGCTAGCGAATTCCTGGCAGTGACCTGGGTACTGTTCCCGGCGGGCCAAAAAGTGTTACCGTATTCGCTATGTCTCGGCTGAGTACTGGCCTGCGTGCAGGCGCCGCGTTCCTTGCTCTGGGTGTTACCGCTGCGATTTTCCCGTCGACGGCGGTAGCCGACTCCACGGAGGACTTTCCCATCCCCCGCCGGATGATCAATACGACGTGTGACGCCGAGCAGATCCTGGCGGCCTCGCGGGACACCAGCCCGGTGTATTACCAGCGCTACATGATCGACTTCGACAACCACCCGAACGTGCAGCAGGCGACCATCGACAAGGCGCACTGGTTCTACGCGTTGTCGCCGGAGGACCGCCGGAACTATTCCGAGAACTTTTTTGCGCCACAGGCCGATCCGCTGTGGCTGGCCTGGCCCAATCACATGAAGATCTTCTGGAACAACAAGGGCGTGGTGGCCAAGGCCACCGACATCTGCAACACCTACCCGCCCGGCGACATGGCGGTCTGGAACTGGGCCGAGCCAACTGGTCCGCCTGGGTGGCCGGGACCCGTCAAGGGCAGGGACCAGTAACGCGCGGACGGCGCCCCGAACCGATCCTTGGCGTCGTCGCGGCGTCATCCTCCCGCGAAAGCGGAATCTAGACATTCGTGCGCCTCGCACGATCAGCGCGGTTGTACCAATCCGCCCGCCGGGTGCTCGTCGACGTCCTTGAGGATCAGCTCGCGCACGGCGCGGCGCGGTCCGTAGGGCCGCAGCATGGTGCTGGCCGGCCGTGGTCGCACGTGCTGGGGCCACCAGAACCAGCGCCCGAGCAAGGTGGCCAGCGACGGTGTCATGAACGAGCGCACGATCAAGGTGTCGAACAGCAGACCCAGCGCGATCGTCGTACCCACCTGGGCCATCACCAGCAGCGGGCTGAACATGAACGTGGCCATGGTGGCGGCGAACACCAGGCCCGCGGAGGTCACCACCGAGCCCGAACCGGCCATCGCGCGGATCGTCCCGGTTTTGAGCCCGGCATGGATTTCCTCTTTGAACCGCGATATCAGCAGCAGGTTGTAGTCCGAGCCGACCGCCAGCAACAGGATGACCGCCATTGCCAGCACCATCCAGTGCAACTTCATGCCCAGGATGTACTGCCATAAGAGCACGGAGAGCCCGAATGAGGCGCCCAGCGACAGCAACACCGTGCCGACGATCACGAAGGCCGCCACGGCGCTTCGGGTGATCACCAGCATGATGACGAAAATCAAAGTGGCCGCGGCGATTCCGGCGATCATCAGGTCGATGTTGGAGCCGTCGTGCATGTCCTTGTAGGTCGCGGCGGTGCCGCCGAGGTAGACCTTGGCGCCCTCCCAGGGGGTGCCCTTGATCGCCTCGTGCACGGCCTGCTTGATCGGTTCGATGTGTTTGATGCCTTCGGGAGTCGCCGGGTCGCCTTCATGGGAGATGATCAGCCGGACGGCGTGCCCGTCCGGCGAGATGAACTGTTTGAGACCCCGCGCGAAATCCGGGCTCTTGAACGCCTCCGGCGGAAGGTAGAACGTGTCGTCGTTCTTGGCTTTGTCGAAGGCATCGCCCTGCGCGGTGGCGTTGTCGGACTGCGCTCTCGCCTGTTCGTTAAGACCCTGTGTGATCGCATAGTTCGACATGATGGTGTCGAGGTTGCGCTGCTGGCTCTCGATCTGGGGCGGTATCAGCGCCACCAGCTTGGGCTGGATCCGATCCAGCTTGTCGAGATTCGCGCTGAGGTTCACGATGTTCTCAGCCACCTGGTCGATGCCGTCGAGCGCGTTGAAGACCGACCGGATTGCCCAGCAGGACGGGATGTCGTAACAGTGCTTCTCCCAGTAGAAGTAGCTACGGATCGGCCGGAGGAAGTCGTCGAAGTTCGCGATGTCGTCGCGCAGCTTCTCGGTGATCTGCACGGTTTCTTTGGTGAGCTTGGTGGTTTCGTGTGTGGTGTTGCTCAGATCCTGGGTGACCTGCATCTGCTCATGCAGGGTCGCCATCGTCTTGTGCAGCTCGTCCGCCTGCTTGAGCAGATTCGCCGCCTGCTCGTCTTGATAGTGCTGGGTCTGGATCCGCCCTGCTGCTTGCGCGCCCATCTGAAAACCGAGGGTGCTGTGGTCGAGCGGCGTGCCCAACGGCCGGGTGATGGTCTGCACCCGGCCGATACCGGGGATGTGGAAGACCGCCTTGGCGACCTTGTCCAGGACGATGAAGTCGGCCGGGTTACGCAAGTCGTGATCGGTCTCGATCATCAACAGCTCGGGATTGAGCCGAGCCTGGTCGAAGTGCCGGTCCGCGGCGGCATAACCGACGTTGGCCGGGGTGTCCGCCGGCAGGAAGTGGCGGTTGTCGTAGTCCGTCTTGTAACCGGGCAGGGCGAGCAGACCTACCAGCGCGACCCCGATGGTCACCGCGAGAACGGGTGCGGGCCACCGGACTACCGCGGTGCCCATGCGACGCCAGCCCCGGGTCTGCAGCAGGCGCTTCGGATCCATGAGCTTGAAGAACGAAGCCACCGTCAGCACCGCCGGGCCCAGCGTCAACGCCGCGAGAACCGCCACCAGCATGCCGACGGCACACGGCACCCCCAGCGACTCGAAGTACGGCAACCGGCAGAAGCTCAGGCAGTACATCGCGCCGGCGATGGTCAGACCCGACCCGAGCACGACATGCGCGGTGCTGTGGAACATGGTGTAGAAGGCTTTTTCGCGCGACTCGCCCAAACCGCGTGCTTCGTGGTAGCGGCCGACCACAAAGATCGCGTAATCCGTTCCGGCGGCGATCGCCATCAGCACCAGCATGTTATTGGCGAAGGTGGAAAGCCCGATGACTCCGTAGTTTCCCAGGACTGCGACGACGCCACGGGCCGCTGCCAACTCGATGAACACCATGGCCAGCATGATCAGCATGGTGACCACCGACCGGTAGACGAACAGCAGCATCACCACAATCACCGCGAAGGTGACGAGCGTGACCTTTGCTACGCCCTTCTCCCCCGCGTGGGACTGATCGGCGAACAGCGGACCCGCGCCGGTGACGTATGCCTTGACTCCCGGCGGCGCGGGCACCGAGTCCACGATCTTGCGGACGGCCGCGGCAGACTCGTTCGCCAGCCCGCCGCCCATGTTGCCGGCGAGGTAAACCTGGACGTACGCGGCCTTTTGATCGTGGCTCTGGGAACCCGCCGCCGTCAGCGGATCACTCCAGAAATCCTGGACGTGCTGAACGTGTTTCTTGTCCTGCTCGATGCGCCTGACGATCTCGTCGTAGTAGCGGTGCGCTTCGGCCCCGAGTGGCTTGTCGCCCTCCAGCAAGATCATGGCCGAGTTGTCGGAGTTGAACTCTTTGAACGTCGACCCGACCTTCATCATCGACTGAAAGGATGTCGCGTCAGTCGGACTCATCGACACCGAGTGGGTTTTGGCGACGACCTCCAGCTGCGGGGCCACGGTGTTGGTGACGAACACGATGCCCAACCACACCAGGACGATCGGCAGGGCCAGCCGGTGGATCATCCGCGGCAGGAACGGCGGGATCAGCGGCTGATCGACGCGCGGCGGAACCTCGCCCGGCTCGCTCATGCGGACTTGTCCAGGCAATAGACGAAGGCGTTCACGGTTTGGTTGGGATCTGAGCGGTTCGGAGTCTTGATGACGTCACCGCTCCCGTCGTGCTTGTTCACCACGAACTGGCAGGCGATCCAACTGCCGTCTCCTTGCGCCACCAGGTTTGCCGGGATGCCGGGCTTCGTCGAGCTCAATACTTTGCTCCAGGGCAAGGGCACATTAAGGGCCTGCTGCGGATGGGAGTTTTCGTCGAGGTAATTGATGGTCGCCGTGCTGCCCGGTGGACCCCAGACCTCGAGCGTGATCGTCTTGGCGTTGAACTCGTCGAGGACCTCGCCCGAGGTGCCACCACCGAACGAACCGCGGTGAACGCCGAAGACGCCGTGCAACCGGTACACCACGAATCCTGAGAGCGCGACGACCGCTGCGATCGTGAGCACCAGCCAGAAACGCCCCAGGAGTCCCCTTTTCCTAGGGCGCTGCGGGGCGGCCTTGTTGCCCTCGCTTCCGGCGGAACCCTGCATCATTAGCGGCTCGGTCCTTGGCTCAGTCGTCGTCATGGGCGCTTCAAGTCCTTCGTATTCACCGGTTGCAGTTCGCCAAACCACAGCGCTCCGGTCTCCTTCCGGGGTCATGAGGATTCCGCGATGAGGCCGACGCACGTGGCCGTCAGCAGGCGGGTAAGGGCGGATGCGAAGTCCAGATTCCATTCGGGCGGAACCACTTCCGGCTCCTCGGCGTAGACGTCGGTCAGCTGCTCCGGCGGGTTCGCGACTTGCCACAGCGTGGCCGCCAGCGAGTATGCGGCCAGCAAGATGTCCAGCGAGCCCGATCGTCCGAGCTCGGGCAGCGCGCTCCCGATCGCGTCGGCCAGCGACAGTGTGGCCGCGGTGCTGATCCGCCTGACCTCGATGACGCGCTCCGCGTCCACCTCGTGTTCGAGGTGCAGGTGCAGGTTGGCCAGCAGGTCGCAGAACAACGGGTCGTCGGCCAGGGCCTCGGCCAGTGTCTCGGCGATGCGCGACGGTGATTTCGCGCCGGGCTCGGCCAGCTTCTCCGACACGGTGTTCGACCACCGCACCCAGCCCTCGGCGGACAGGTGCAGCAGAACTTCCTTGTGCGAGCTGAAGTAGCGACGCACCGCTGAATAGTGGATTCCGGCGCGGCTGGCGACGGCGGTCAGGGTAACCGAGGCGACGCCCGCTTCCATTGCCAGGGAGCGTGCGGCTTCCACGAGGGCGTCCGCACGTTGGCGCTTCTTCTCCTCTGTGCGGGCGCGCTGGAAAGTGAGTTGCGCCACCGGCTGAGCGTAACGCACGGTGTGTGATTTGCATAACGCACGGCGCATGATTTGTCGCCGGATCACTCGGCGGCGCCAGAACAGGTAAAGGTGTAACCATGCTCATCGTCCGGCGCTCGTCGATCCCCTCCGAGTAGCGCGTGCAGACCATCGCCCTGATCGGGTTTCTCGGCGGGCTGATCACCGGTATCTCGCCATGCATCCTGCCGGTGCTTCCGGTGATTCTGCTGTCCGGCATGGACAGCAGCCGGGCCGACGCCCGCAGCGTGAAGTCCGCGACGCGCCCGTACCTGGTGATCGCCGGCCTGGTGTGCAGTTTCAGCCTGGCCACGTTGATCGGTTCCGCGCTGCTGACGGCGCTGCACCTGCCGCAGGACGCGATCCGATGGGCCGCACTGGTGGTGTTGGTCCTGATCGGCCTGGGGTTGATCTTTCCGCCGGTGCAGCACCTGCTCGAGCGGCCGTTCTCGTATTTCCCGCAGCGCCAAATCAGCTCTGGGACAGACGGTTTCGGCCTGGGTCTGGCACTGGGGGCCCTATATGTGCCGTGCGCGGGTCCGGTGCTGGCCGCCATCGTGGTGGCCGGGGGGACGTCGTCGATCGGGCCCGGCGCGCTGGTGTTGACCGCGACGTTCGCCATCGGCAACGCGTTGCCGCTGCTGGCCTTCGCACTGGCCGGGCGGCGCGTCGCCGAACGAGTGGCCGCATTCCGCCGCCGCCAGCGCGTCATTCAGATCGCCGGCGGGATCGCGATAATCGTCCTGGCCGTGGCGCTCGTGTTCAACCTGCCGGCGATGCTGCAGCGCGCCGTCCCCGACTACACGACGGCGATGCAGAACAAACTGGGGGCCAACGACATCGAGCGCGGTCTGGGTTCGGCCCCCATGCAGCACCCCAGCCAGGGCAGCGGGCTGCAGCTGAGCCGGCCCGGCACCACCATCGACGGCGCGCTCAGCGATTGCGCCAGCGGTTCCACCGAGCTGCAACAGTGCGGACCCGCTCCCGCCCTCGCCGGGGTCACCGGGTGGCTCAACACCCCGGACGGCAAGCCGCTGGACCCGGCATCGGTGAGCGGCAAGGTGATCCTGATCGACTTCTGGGCCTACTCATGCATCAATTGTCAGCGCGCCATCCCGCACGTGATCGATTGGTACAACCGGTATCGCGACAGCGGGCTTCTCGTCATCGGGGTGCACACCCCCGAGTACGCCTTCGAGCGGGTGCCCACCAACGTGGCCAGCGGCGCCGCCGACCTGCACATCAGCTATCCCATCGCACTGGACAACGACTACGCGACGTGGAACAACTTCGCGAACCTGTACTGGCCGGCCGAGTACCTGATCGACGCGAATGGGCAAGTGCGGCATACCAACTTCGGCGAGGGCGACTACAACGGCACCGAAGAGCTGATCCGCAAGCTGCTGACCGACGCCCACCCCGGCATCCAACTGCCAGCGCCGACCAGCTCGGCCGACATGACTCCGCAGACCAGGCTCACACCGGAGACGTATCTGGGTGTCGGCAAGTCCGGAAACTACGGCGGCAGTGGGGATTACAAGAACGGGCCCGCCACGCTGAGCTTCCCGCCGAACCTGGCCGACGACAAGTTCGCCCTGCGTGGCCGTTGGACCCTGGACGACCAGGGGGCCACGGCCGACGGCGACGACTCCGCCGTCCGGCTGAACTACACCGCGAAAGATGTCTACGCCGTCGTCGGCGGCACCGGCACGCTCACCGTGACCCGCGACGGCAAGACCACCACGACGCCGATCGGCGGAGCGCCCACGTTGCATCGGATCGTCGCCGACGACTCCGCGCATCGCGATCAGCTGGACATGCAGGTCAGCAAAGGCCTGCAGGTGTTTTCGTTCACGTTCGGCTAGCCGCCGGGTTCACGACTTCTTCGCGAGGCTGCCCAGCATCGCGACGACCACGCCGACCCCCACCAGCGCGGCGCCGGCGAGCAGCATGACGTTGAGCCATTGGTGCAGACCGGCTTCGGCGTGGTCGACCATCACCTCGGCGACACCGCGGACGTTGCCGGTGGTGCGATTGAGCGCATCGTTGACGTAACGCCCGGCGACCTCGATGCCCGCCCATCCGCCCGCGCCGACGAGCAGCGCCGAGATGCCCAGGCTGCTCAGCGCCTTGCCGCGGCGCCGCGCGGCGGCCACCGTCAGCAGCGCGCAGACACCGCACAGCGCCGCCGCGCCCACGCTCACCCAAGGGCCCCAGCTGGACAGCCGGCTCAGCCGGCCCTGCCGCATCGAGTGTGGAACCGAAACAGTCAGCGGGACAGTGAGTTTCGCGGGTACGGTGACGTTGTGACGGCGCAGCAGCGGCTGGATCGCGCTGTCGTTGAGCATCGGTGCCACGTCGACCGCCCATTGATTGCCGGCGTCGCCGGCCGCCGGGTCGACGAACAGCCAGCCGTGCGCCGCCCGGTTGGCCTGGGCGAACAACGGCGGAAACGCCGGGCCGGCGGTGAAGGCGCGGGCGGCTTCGTGCACCTCGGAACTGTCGACCGGGGAGCGGCCCCCACCACGCTCGGCGATGAGAGTCATTGCCCGGGTGGTCAATTCGGATGCCATGGCCGACTCCAGAGCCGGGTCGGTCGCCGCGTGCTGCGCCAGCGCGGCGTAGCCGTCGGCGTCAACAACGTGCAATTGTGTCCACGCGGCGGGGATCGCGACCGCCAGCGCGAGCGTGGTGATGAGCCACAACAGCACGGTCGCCGCGAATCGCACGCCTGCGAATCTACGCAATCCCCCGCACGTACGCGGCCTGCCCGAGGTGCTGGGCGCAGTCGTCGATGATGCTCACCAGCCGTGCGCTGGCCGTCACCGGCGGATCCCAGTTGGTGTCCACGACGCGGGCCAGCTCCTCGGCGGTGACCCCGGCGACGTATTCGAGGGTGAGCTTGTGCACCGCGTGGTAGTAGCCGGACAGCAGGTCCGCGGGCGCCTGCACCTTGGCCACGTCCTCGGGCTTGTGCCCATAACCGGTGTCGTCGCGCGGCAGGTCCAGTCCGAACCGGTCCACCCAGCCGTCGCGGAACCACACCTGCTCGACGCCGGCCACGTCGGCCAGCTGGATGTCCTGCACCCGCGCGCTGTGCCAGAGCAGCCAAGCGATGCTGTTGGCGTTCGGGGCCGGCCGGTAGCCGGACACCTCGTCGGTCAGCCCCTCGGTGATCTGGTCGACGTGCTCGATCAACCGGGTGAACGCGTCGCGCAGCAGCTCTTGGAAGACGGCGGCATCGTCGGCCATACCCGCGACACTACGGGAGGATCCCGGATCGATCACGGAGAAGATCCTGGCACGACCCAGCGCAACGGTCGTAGATTGTTTGAATGACTTACGACCTCATCATCCGTAATGGCACCATCGTCGACGGGCTTGGGGGTGAGCCGTACGTCGGCGACGTGGCCGTGCAGGACAACGTGATCAAGGCGGTAGGCGCGATCAACGGGGCGACCGCCGCGCGGGAGATCGACGCCACCGGGCTGCTGGTCACGCCCGGCTTCGTCGACCTGCACACCCACTACGACGGCCAGTCCATCTGGTCGGAGCGCCTGACTCCGTCCTCGGCGCACGGGGTGACGACCGTGGTGATGGGCAACTGCGGGGTCGGCTTCGCGCCGTGCCGCCAGTCCGACCACGACGTGCTGGTCGACGTGATGGCCGGTGTGGAAGACATTCCCGGCGTCGTCATGACCGACGGGCTGCCGTGGACGTGGGAGACGTTCCCCGAATACATGGACGCGCTGGAGTCGGGCAAGCGCGACATCGACGTGGCCGCCTACCTGCCGCACTCGCCGCTGCGGGTGTACGTGATGGGCCAGCGCGGCGCCGACCGCGAGCCGGCCACCGACGAGGACCTGGCCAAGATGCGGGCGCTGGCCAAGGAGGCGATCGAGGTCGGGGCGCTCGGCTTCGCGTCGTCGCGGCTGACCATCCACAAGACCGAAAGCGGTTCGCCCATCCCGAGTTACGAGGCCGCCCGGGAGGAGATCGAGGAGATCGCCCGCGGCGTCGTGGACGGCGGCGGCGGCCTGCTGCAGTTCGTTCCCGACATCCCGTCGGGCGGCTACCAGCCGGTGCTGCAGACGGTGTTCGACGTCGCCGAGGACGTCGGGTTGCCGGTCACCTTCACCCTCGTCGTCGCCAACTCGGGCGACCCGTCCTGGCCGGACGCCATCACCATGATCGAGAAGGCCAACGCGGCAGGCGGAGACGTGACCGCGCAGCTGCTGCCGCGCCCGATCGGGTTGATCATCGGCCTGCAACTGACCGCCAACCCGTTCGTGCTCTACCCCAGCTACCGCGAGATCGCGCACCTGCCGCTGGCCGAGCGGGTCGCCGAGATGCGCAAGCCCGAGGTCCGCGCCCGCATCCTGGCCGACAAACCCGGCCAGGGACACCCGATCCTGTACGTGGCCCAGATGTGGGACTGGATCTTCCCGCTGGGCGACACCCCCGACTACGAGCCCGACCCGTCGACCAGCATCGGGGCCCGGGCTCGCGCCCGCGGCGTGGATCCGATGGAGGAGGCCTATGACCGGCTGCTCGACGACGAGGGCCGGGCCATGCTGCTGGTCGCGACCAGCAACCTGCAGAACAATTCGCTGGACACCGTCGGGGAGCTGCTGCACCGCGAGGACGTGGTGCTCGGCCTCGGCGACGGCGGCGCGCACTACGGGATGATCTGCGACGCCAGCTACTCGACCTTCTTCCTGACGCACTGGGCGCGGGACCGCAAGGCCGGGCGGTTCACCGTGTCCGAGGCGGTTCGCGAACTCACGTCGGTTCCCGCTCGCGTCGCCGGGCTGGCCGACCGCGGCCGAATCGCGGTGGGCTACAAGGCCGATCTCAACGTGATCGACCACGCCGCATTGCGGCTGCACAAGCCCATCATCAGCTACGACCTGCCCGCCGGCGGGCGTCGCCTGGACCAGACCGCCGAGGGGTATGTCGCCACGATTGTGGCCGGGGAGGTCATCGCCGAGAACGGCGTTCCCACCGACGCCCGGCCCGGCAGGTTGGTGCGCGGACGCCGGCCGGTCCCCGCAGCCTCGCGATAACGCCACCAAAAGTGGCATACGCCAGCTAAGTTGGGTTCCGTGACGAACCCGCATTTTGCGTGGTTGCCGCCAGAAGTCAACTCGGCACTAATTTTCTCCGGCCCTGGTCCCGGGCCGCTGCTTGCTGCCGCGGCGGCGTGGGACGGCCTGGCCGAGGAGTTGGCATCGTCGGCATCGTCATTTTCTTCGGTGACGACAGATCTGGCCAGCGGGTCCTGGCAGGGCGCGTCGTCGGTGGCCATGATGTCCGTGGCCAGTCAATACGTGAGCTGGCTCAGTGCGGCCGCCGCGCAGGCCGAAGAGGTGTCGCACCAGGCCTCGGCCATCGCGACCGCCTTCGAGGTGGCCCTTGCCGCCACCGTGCAGCCGGCCGTGGTGGCGGCCAACCGCGCCCTGGTGTCGGCGTTGGCGGCAAACAATCATCTGGGTCAGAACACCCCGGCCATCGCCGACATCGAGGCGGCCTACGAGCAGATGTGGGCCTCCGACGTCGCGGCGATGTTCGGCTATCATGCCGACGCGTCGGCGGCCGTGGCCAAGTTGCCGCCCTGGAACCAGGTGCTGCAGAACCTCGGCTTCTCCAACACCAGCACCGCCGTCACCCGCCCGGCCAGTTCCGGCGCAGTAGCCCGCGGCTACACCTCGCGCATCGCCGGGTTCCTGCGTCCCCCTGCACCCCAGTAGCGCCGGAACTCGCGCCTATCCTGGAAGATCATGCGCACCAAGAAGAAGGTCGATCTCAAGGCGCTGGCCGACGCGCTGGCCGACTACCCGTATGCGTACTTGATCACGGTCGACGACGGATACCGCGTGCACACCGTGACGGTCGAGCCGCAGCTGCGCGAGGCCACGCTGGACGTCGGACTCATCGGTGGGCGGACCCGCAACAACCTCGCCCAGCGCGCCGACGTGACCCTGCTGTGGCCGCCCGCCGAACCGGGCGGCTATTCACTGATCGTTGACGGCACCGCCGAAGTCACCGAGGCCGGCGCCGAGACCGCCCGCCTGACCGTGGTGCCCACCCGCGCGCTGCTGCACCGCGACGCCGACTCCCCCGACGCCGCCAAGGGCTGTCTGCACGACTGCGTGGTGTTCTCGCTGCCGGCCTGACGTCGTACAGTCTCATCCGTGAGCCGCGTCGCACCGCTCGCTCCGCCGTGGAGCGAAGAAGATGCCACTGGCATCAACAGCTGGGGTCACCCCGACCGCACCTACGAGCCGCTACTGCTGGTGCGTTGCCTGCAGCGTCACCCGGCGCTGGCCTCCCGGCTGCGCAAGCTCGGCGAATCCCTTTATGTCGGAGCGCTTTTGCCGGGCCGGATCCGGACCATCGCCATCCTTCGCATCTGCGCGTTGGTGGGCTGTGCATACGAGTGGGGCGGGCAGGCGGCGTTCTGGGGCCCGATCGCGGGCGTCAGCGACGACGAGTGCGACGCGCTGGTCACCGGCGGCCCCGACGACCCGCGGTGGAGCCCGGCCGAGCGGACGCTGATCGAGGCGGTGGACGAACTGGAGCGCACCGGCTCGTGGTCGGAGGCGACTTGGATGGCACTCGGGCGCTTCCTTTCCGACGAGCAGCGCATCGAATTGCTCACGGCCGTGGGCTGGTACCGCACGATCTGCACGCTGTGCAACGCGCTCGCGCTTCCGGTGGAGGGCTGGATGCGGCCCTGGCCCTCAGCCCGCTGAGCGGTCTCTGCGCAGGCTGGGATGCTGATTCTTCAGTAGCGGCAACAACACCCGCCGCGGCATGAACTGAAACAGGCGGGCGCTGATCTGGCTCGGCAGGCCGGGTATCACCGTCCCGCGGTCGTGGTCCAGCGCGTCGACTCCGGCGCGCGCCACCTCACGCGACGGCTTCCACATGAACTTCGGGAACGCGTCGGCGAAGTCTCGCTCGTCCATGCCCGCGCTCTTCACGAATTCGGTGCGCACCGGCCCCGGGCACAGTAGCGCGACGGTGACGCCGGTGCCGGCGAGCTCACCGCGCAGCCCTTGGGTGTAGTTGTTGACGAACGCCTTGGTGGCCGCGTAGCCGACCTGTCCCGGAAAGGGTTGGTAACCCGCGGTGGATCCGACGTTGAGGATCGCGCCACGGCCCCGCGGCACCATCTGCTGGACCGCACGGGTAGTCAGATCGACGACGGCCTCGACATTGACCCGCACCTGGGCGATCTCGTCATCGACGGGCGTTTTGGTCACCGAACCCATCGTGCCGATGCCGGCATTGTTGACCAGGATGTCGGCGGTCAGGCCGCGACGCTCGACCTCCTCGAAAGGGCCGGCGCGGGCGGCGGAATCGCTGACGTCGCAGGCGATCACCTCGACGCGCACGCGGCCTGCGAGTTCGTCGGCCAACTCGCGCAGCCGCTCTTCGCGGCGGGCGACCAGCGTGACGCCGTGGCCGCGCTCGGCCAACTCGCGTGCGATGTCGGCGCCGATGCCCGACGACGCGCCGGTCACGACGGCGGTGCTGGTGGGTGAGGGAGTCGGAAGGGCCACGGGTTCACCCTAGAGCGCCGAACGTCCCCCACGCTCGATGCATAACCAGACACGAAAAAGCCCGGCCCCTTGTGAGGACCGGGCTTTCCCGTTGTGAGTCGTGGACTTAGAAGTCCATACCGCCCATGCCACCGGTCGGGTCGCCCGCGGGTGCGGCCGCCTTCTCCGGCTTGTCGGCGACGACCGCCTCGGTGGTGAGGAACAGGCCCGCGATGGACGCCGCGTTCTGCAGCGCCGAGCGGGTCACCTTCACCGGGTCGGCAACGCCGGCCTTGAGCAGGTCCTCGTACTCACCGGTGGCGGCGTTCAGGCCGGTACCGGCGGGCGAGTTGCGGACCTTCTCGGCCACAACTCCGGGCTCCAGACCGCCGTTGAAGGCGATCTGCTTCAGCGGAGCCTCGAGCGCCACCCGGACGATGTTGGCGCCGGTCGCCTCGTCACCGGTGAGCTTCAGCTCGTCCAGCGACGGGATCGCGTGCAGCAGGGCCACGCCACCACCGGCGACGATGCCCTCCTCGACGGCCGCCTTGGCGTTGCGCACCGCGTCCTCGATGCGGTGCTTGCGCTCCTTGAGCTCGACCTCGGTCGCGGCGCCGGCCTTGATCACCGCAACACCGCCGGCCAGCTTGGCCAGACGCTCCTGCAGCTTCTCGCGGTCGTAGTCGGAGTCGCTGTTCTCGATCTCGCTGCGGATCTGGGCCACCCGTCCGGCGATGGCGTCGGAGTCACCGGCACCCTCGACGATGGTGGTCTCGTCCTTGGTGACGACGACCTTGCGCGCCTTGCCCAGCAGCGCGACGTCGGCGCTCTCCAGCGACAGGCCGACCTCTTCACTGATGACCTGACCACCGGTGAGGATGGCCATGTCCTGCAGCATCGCCTTGCGGCGGTCACCGAAGCCGGGGGCCTTGACCGCCACCGACTTGAAGGTGCCGCGGATCTTGTTGACGACCAGGGTGGACAGCGCCTCGCCCTCGACGTCTTCGGCGATGATCAGCAGTGGCTTACCCGCCTGAATGACCTTCTCCAGCAGCGGCAGCAGGTCCTTGACGGTCGACACCTTGGAGCTGACCAGCAGGATGAAGGGGTCCTCCAGGACGGCTTCCTGCCGCTCGGCGTCGGTGACGAAGTAGCCCGAGATGTAGCCCTTGTCGAACCGCATGCCCTCGGTGAGCTCGAGCTGCAGGCCAAAGGTGTTGGACTCCTCGACGGTGATGACGCCCTCGTTGCCGACCTTGTCCATCGCCTCGGCGATCAGGTCGCCGATCGACTGGTCGCCCGCGGAGATGGCCGCGGTGGCAGCGATCTGGTCCTTGGTCTCGACCTCCTTGGCCGACTTGAGCAGGGTCTCGGTGACCTTCTCGACCGCCTTCTCGATGCCGCGCTTCAGACCCAGCGGGTTTGCGCCGGCCGCGACGTTGCGCAGGCCCTCTTTGACCAGGGCCTGGGCCAGAACCGTGGCCGTCGTCGTGCCGTCACCGGCAACGTCGTCGGTCTTCTTGGCGACTTCCTTGACCAGCTCGGCGCCGATCTTCTCGTAGGGGTCCTCCAGCTCGATCTCCTTGGCGATGGACACACCATCGTTGGTGATCGTGGGGGCGCCCCACTTCTTCTCCAGGACGACGTTGCGGCCCTTGGGGCCCAACGTCACCTTTACCGCGTCGGCGAGGGCGTTGAGTCCCCGCTCGAGGCCGCGACGGGCCTCTTCGTCGTACGCAATTGTCTTGGCCATTGCGAAGTGATTCCTCCGGATTGGGGATGACACGTTCTGGCCGGGTGCAGTGCCCGCGACGGACGACCGCAGCTGTCTTCTGGCTAGGTCTCACCGTCCCGACCTAGCACTCGCTGGTCGCGAGTGCCAAGTCATTCTTAGCACTCGCCTATGCCGAGTGCAAGAAGAGGTCAGCCCTATCGCCCAGCGCGTAAACCGTCGACGACGACGTCGGTCACCCGCTCGGCCAAGTCCGGGTTGTAGGCCTCCGCCGCCTGGCACCCGACCAGGATCGCCTTCACTTCGCGCACCCCGACGTCCTGGCGTGCGGTGCCCGCCCGCTGCGCGGCCCGCAGCAACTCGTCAAGCATCGCCAGGAACGCGTCCTCGGCGTCGGGCGCGGCGCTGGCGATGTCGATCCCGAATCCGGCGAGCGCGTCGACCAGGCCGCGATCCGCCGCGCCCCAGTGCAGCACCATCGACCGCAGGAGAGTGAACAGCGCCTCGCCGGGTCCGACGGAGTCCAGCAGGGCCCGCCCGTCGTCGACCAGCCGCTGCATCCGGTCCTCGATGACCGCCTGAAACAGCGCCTCCTTGGTCGGGAAGTGCCGGTAGACGGTGCCGGCCCCGACGCCGGCCCGGCGTGCGACCTCGTCGATGGGCACCGAGAGGCCCTCGGCCGCAAAGGTTTCGTAGGCGACGTCCAGCACGCGCGCACGGTTGCGCGCCGCGTCGGCGCGCAACCGGCGTTCGGGCTGCGCCATCTGTTCACTCCTCAACGGTTGACAAAGCGGGGCGTGCGTTCCGTATAGTGACACTGAACCGGAGCGCTCGCCCCGCTTACTCTACAAGTTCAAGGAGCCTCTTATGGCCAAGTGGACCACCGCGGACATTCCCGACCAGACCGGCCGGGTCGCCGTCATCACCGGGGCCAACACCGGCCTGGGCTACGAGACCGCCCTGGCGCTGGCCGACCACGGCGCCCACGTGGTGCTGGCGGTGCGCAACCTGGACAAGGGCAAGGACGCGGCGGCCCGGATCACCGCCCAGAGCCCGCACGCCGACGTCGCGCTAGCCGAGCTCGACCTGACGTCGCTGGCGTCCGTGCGCGCCGCGGCCGAGCAGTTGCGGTCCGCGCACGACCGCATCGATCTGCTGATCAACAACGCCGGGGTGATGTACACGCCGAAGTCCAACACCAAGGACGGCTTCGAGCTGCAGTTCGGCACCAATCACCTGGGCCACTTCGCGTTCACCGGCCTGCTGCTGGATCGCCTGCTGCCGGTCGCCGGCTCGCGGATCGTCACGGTCAGCAGCGTCGGCCACCGCATCCTCGCCGATATCCACTTCGACGACCTGCAATGGGAGCGCCGCTACAACAGGGTCGCCGCCTACGGGCAGGCGAAGCTCGCCAACCTGCTGTTCACCTACGAACTGCAACGACGGCTCGCCCCGCACGGCACGACGATCGCCGTCGCCGCGCACCCCGGCATGTCGGACACCGAGTTGATGCGCAACATGCCCGCCCCGCTGGTCGGAGCCTTCGAGCGGATCGCACCACTGGTCGCTCAGAAGCCGGCCATGGGTGCGTTGCCCACCCTGCGTGCGGCCACCGACCCGGCGGTGCTCGGTGGGCAGTACTACGGACCCGACGGTCTCGGCCAGACGCGCGGCTATCCCAAGATCGTGGGGTCCAGCGCCAAGTCGCACGACGTCGACCGGCAGCGCCGGCTGTGGGCGATCTCCGAGGAGCTCACCGGGGTGGTCTATCCCGTCGACTGATCCGGCTCAACCCAGGTCGAGCAACTGCTCGTAAAAGCCGCCGAAGCCGCGCGGGCGATCGACGAGGTGGATCTCGAGGATCCAGTGGCAGATGCGGCCGCGCGGATCGGTGCGGCGCATCGGTTTGTTCGAGCCGGGCATGATGATCCATTCGACGCCGGGACCCGCGATCTTCTTGTGCGGGAACTCGCCGATCAGATGGCCCGCGATCCGACTGCCCCACTCGAAGCCCTCGGCCCGGGCCACCCCGACGACGTGGTCGAACAGCTCGGCGCCGGTGATCTCGGGATGGCCGGCGAAGTGGTCGCGGCCGGCCTCCCAGACCCGTGGCAGCGCATCACGAAGGGCCGTCTTGTGCGGGTCGTCGCCGAGCACGAACGTCCGCCCGAAATCGGCCTCCCACTCCTCGAAGATCGGGCCGAGATCGAGGAACACGATGTCGTCGTCGACGATCGTGCGGTCCGGTGGGCGCTCCTGAAACGGCTGCAGCGTGTTCTCCCCGGCCCGCACGATCCGCCGGTGCCAGTGCCGGGTCACCCCGAACATCTCGCCGGCGAGGTCGTGGATCTGGTCGGAGAGTTCCTTCTCGGCCAGCCCGGGGCGGATCATGGCCCGCCGCTCGATCTCGTCGAACAGTTGCGCGGCTTTGCGCTCGGCATCCAGCAGCCGTTGCACGCGAACATCTTCGGCGGTCGATCCGTCCACAACAGCGATGCTATGCGCACACTGGAACCATGTCCCTCGTCGTGCCGCCCTACCCGCCCGCCCGCTACACCAAAGACGAACCGGAGATCAGCGCCTGGCTCAAGCGGGCCGATCAGCCGCCTGACTATGAGACGTCCGAGGTCAAGTACCACTACCTGGCCAACCAAGAGGACACCGCCGGCGACTACGGCCTCTACCGGGTCGACATCGCGCCGGCCGGCGGCGGGCCCCCGGCGCATTTCCACCGTGCGATGTCCGAGGCGTTCTTCGTCCTGTCCGGGACGATGAAGCTCTACGACGGCACGCAATGGGCGGACGGCCATCAGGGCGACTTCCTCTACGTGCCGCCCGGGGGGGTGCACGGATTTCGCAACGAGGCGGACGAGCCGGCATCGATCCTGATGTTGTTCGCGCCCGGCGCACCCCGCGAGGCCTACTTCGAAGGCTTTGCGGCGCTGGCCGATATGACCGACGACGAGCGCCGGGAGTGGTTTATCCGGCACGATAATTTCTGGGTGCAGTAAACCCTTGCATTAACGCGAAATTTCCTCTGCCGTAATGTTTCTGCTCTTTGTTCCGGACCCGGCAACGGTGGGCGTAGGGTGTGGCCGTGCGTACGAGGAAGCCGTCGAAGCGGGCCGCGGCCTGGATGCGGCAAAGAATCGATTGGTCGATGAGCGCCCCGGTGATGATCGACCTGCGGGTCAAACGCCCAAAACCACGGAGCACACCGGATTTTCGGCCGCGACGACCGGTGCCGGTCGCCGTGCCGGAGCGCGGCACCCGAGTGAGCGGCTATCAGCGGGGTGGGCGTGGATACCGTGAACGGGCCCGGGCACGGCTGTCCCTCGCACCGCCCGCGATGGTTCGTCGGCCCCGCGTACCGCGCGCGTCGGGTCGACGTACTGCTGCGGTTGGGATCAAGAACGCGGGCTACGGACGTAGCAGGTAGTCCTCGGTGACCATGCTGCGAGTGCGCTCGAAGAATTGCCGGCCGCTATAGGGCAATTGGGTGACGACCTTCCCGCTGGGATGTCGAAAGTAGTTGGTACAGGCCAGCCAGACCTTGCCCGCCATCGCGGCCTGGATCTCGTCGTTGTAGCGGCGCTGCGCCGCGGCCGTCACCTCGACGGTGTGCGCTCCGCGGCCGTCCATCACGTCGAGGATGTGCCGGATGAAGGTCGTCTGGGCCTCGTGGATATAGATGATCGAGTTGACGCCGTTGGTGTTGGGGCCATACAGCACAAAGAAATTCGGATACCCGGCGACTAGCGTGCCCAGGTAGGCCTCCGCACCGTCACTCCAATCATCGCAAAGGTGACGGCCGTCGGCTCCGTACACGTCGATGCTGGCCAGATAGTCGGCGGCGGTGAACCCGGTGCCGTAGATGATGGTGTCGACGCGGTGTTCGACGCCATCAACGGTATGCACTCCGCGTTCGGTCAGTTCGGCGATGGGGGTCGTTTCCAGGCTGACGTTGGGCAGTGCGAACGTTGGGTACCACTCGCGCGACATCAGCGGCCGCTTGCATCCGGCGGGATAGTTCGGTGTCAGCTTCGCCCGCAACTCGGGGTCGGACACCTTGCGGACCAGGTAACTGCGGGCAAGCTCGGTCGCTTCGAGGGTCTGTGGGTGGTCGACGTCGAAGCTGGCCGACTCGTAGGCATCAAAGGCCTCGTCGCGCAGCTTCTGTGCGGTAGCCGGTTCACGTTCGAACAGCTCGTGCTGATGGGCGGTGAACGGGAAGTCGAATCGCGGCGCGATCCATATCGGGGTCCGCTGAAACACGGTCAGGTGGGCAGTCTTTCGCGCTATCGCGGGCACGTATTGGATCGCGCTGGCGCCGGTGCCGATGGAAGCGACGCGTTCTCCGTCGGTCGGCTTGCTGTGGTCCCAGCGCGAGGAATGAAATCGGCGCCCGCGAAACCGCTTGGCCCCCAAGAGGTCCGGGATGTACGGCACATCGAGCATACCGACCGCGCTGACCACCACATCGAAGTCGTGCTGTCGGCCGTCGTCACCGGTCAGCGTCCAGCGGCGCTGCGAGTCCGACCAGCGCGCGGTGGTGATCGCGGTGTTGGCCCGCAGGTGCCCGGCCAGCTTGTGCTCGGCCGCCACCCTCTCGAGATAGGCAAGGATCTCGGGCTGGTTGGCATAGGTCTTGCTCCACCGAGGGTTGGGCGCAAAGGAATACGAGTACAAGTGGGACGGGACGTCGCAGGCCGCGCCTGGAAACGTGTTGTGGCGCCATGTCCCGCCGAATCCGTCGGCTCGGTCGAAGATCGTGAAGTCGTAGCCCGCGTCGGCGAGCTGTATCCCCATCGCGATGCCGCCGGCGCCGGCGCCGATGATCCCCACCGAGGGCTTCGGGACCGCTATCCCCATTGCGCAAAGTACGGTCGCCCGGGCCGGCTCTTTTCCACCAGAATGAACACCACGCCCCATGGATCGACGAACCAGGTGGTGCGGACCCGCGCCACGTCCGCGATTCCGCTGACCAGGAAGCGCACTCCCTTGGACTCCAGTTCCGCCCGGGTGACGTCGAGGTCCGCACAGAGCAGACCGACGTGCGAGAGCCCGGGGTCGGTCAGCGTCCGGCCGTCACCGAAAGGCCCGCTTTCTACTCCGAGGTACTCGATCACCTCGAGCACCCTGTCACCGTCGTCTTCGAATCCGAGGATCGCCGCTTTCATGCTGGGATCGGACACCAACTCACCCATGTCATCGCGAATGTCGTTACCAGCCATGACATATGGCGGCGAGAGCACACGCATTCCCAACACATCGCGGTAGAACGCCACCGCGGCCTCGCAATCCGGAACGCACACCCCAGTGTGAGCCAAACCGGTGATCACGTTCTCACCTTACGTCGGCCCGGCCCGGCCCACCCGCCTATCCGGCAGCACCAGATCCCGATGAGTAAGTTTTGGGCCATGGCTTCCAACGACACAGAGAACCGCAATTGGTCGGAGGGTGACGTCCCGGATCAGAGCGGCCGCGTCGTCGTCGTCACCGGCGCCAACACCGGCATCGGCTATGAAACGGCCGCCGTGCTGGCCTACCGGGGCGCGCACGTCGTGCTCGCGGTGCGCAACCTGGAGAAGGGCAACGCGGCGCTGTCGCGCATCGTCGCGGCCAGCCCGCGTGCGGATGTCACGCTGCAGCAGCTGGATCTGACCTCGCTGGACGCGATCCGCTCGGCCGCCGACGCGTTGCGCGCGGCCTACCCGCGCATCGACCTGCTGATCAACAACGCCGGGGTGATGTGGACGCCCAAGCAGGTCACCAAGGATGGGTTCGAATTGCAGTTCGGCACCAACCATCTCGGCCATTTCGCGCTGACCGGGCTGTTGCTCGACAACCTGCTGGCGGTGCGGGATTCGCGGGTGGTGACGGTCAGCAGCCTGGGCCACCGGCTGCGGGCCGCGATCCACTTCGACGACCTGCAGTGGGAATACGGGTACGACCGGATCGCCGCCTACGGGCAGTCCAAGTTGGCCAACCTGTTGTTCACCTACGAGCTGCAGCGCCGGCTGGCCGCCAAGGCCGACGCGAAGACCATTGCCGTCGCGGCGCACCCGGGCGGCTCCAACACCGAGCTGGCCCGCAACCTGCCCGGCGTCTTCCGGCCGGTGAAGGCCGTGCTGGGCCCGGTGCTGTTCCAGAGCCCGGCCATGGGCGCGCTGCCCACCCTGCGGGCGGCCACCGATGCGGCCGTGCAGGGCGGGCAGTACTACGGCCCGGCCGGCTTCCTCGAGCAGCGTGGCCGCCCGAAGCTGGTCGAGTCCAGCGCGCAGTCCCACGACGAGGAATTGCAGCGCAGGCTCTGGGCCGTCTCCGAAGAACTCACCGGCGTCAGCTTCCCCGTCTGACGCGCGGATAATGGCTCCGATGCGTTCAGTCGCCGAACATCAGCGGGTCGTCACCGAGTTGATTCGCGCGCGCCCGCCGGTCGCGGTGCCGCTGACCGAGGCCCAGGGCCTGGTCCTGGCGGAGGACGTGGTGGCGCAGCTGGCTTTGCCGGTCTTCGACAACTCCGCGATGGATGGCTATGCGGTGCGCGCCGAGGACACGTCCGGCGCCACGCCCGAACAGCCGGTGGTGTTGCCCGTCGCCGAGGACATACCGGCCGGGCGCACCGACGAGCTGACGCTGCGGCCCGGGACGGCGCACCGCATCATGACGGGCGCGCCGCTCCCGGCCGGGGCGACCGCCGTCGTTCCGGTGGAGGACACCGACGGTGGTGTGGACGTGGTGGCGATCCGCGCGCCCCGCGATGCCGGCAGGCACATCCGCCGCGCCGGCGAGGACGTCTCCCCTGGGACCACCGTCCTGCGCCGGGGTCAGGTCGTGACACCGGCCGTGCTCGGGTTGGTGGCGGCGCTGGGCATCGCCGAGTTGCCGGTGATTCCGCGCCAGCGAGTGCTGGTGATCTCGACCGGGTCGGAGCTGGTGACGCCGGGCACGGCGCTGCTGCCGGGACAGATCTACGAGTCCAACTCGATCATGCTGGCCGGGGCCGTTCGGGATGCGGGCGCCGATCTGGTCGCCGTCGCGACCGCGGAAGACGAAGTGTCCCAATTCAGTTCGATCATCGACCGATACGCGGGCGACGCCGACCTGATCATCACCAGCGGCGGCGTCAGCGCCGGCGCCTACGAGGTGGTCAAGGACGCGTTCGGGCGCGAGGGCGACCAGGGTGTGGAGTTCGTCAAGGTCGCCATGCAACCGGGCATGCCACAGGGCGTGGGACGGGTGGCGGGCGCGACGATCGTCACGCTGCCCGGCAACCCGGTCAGCGCGCTGGTGTCCTTCGAGGTGTTCATCCGGCCCGCGCTGCGCAGGGCGATGGGCCTGCCGGACCCGGACCGCCCGCACCGCACCGCGGTGCTCGCCGAATCGCTGACGTCGCCGCGCGGCAAGCGGCAATTCCGGCGTGCGGTGCTCAACGACGACGCCAGCACGGTTACCAGTTACGGGCCGCCGGCGTCGCATCACCTGCGCTGGCTGGCGTCGGCGAACGGGCTGCTGGACATCCCCGAGGACGTCGTCGAGGTGCCCGAGGGGGCCCACCTGCAGGTGTGGGATCTGCGCTAGCCCGCGGGCGTGGCCACGTCCCGGTGGAAGTCGTCGGCCCTGTCAAAGGCCGGCGAGCAGCGGATCGCGATGCCGACGATCGCCATCATCACCGGAACGGTGACCAACGCCGCCGACAGCCCCACCCGGCCGGACAGGTGGCCGATCAGCGGCGGCCCCAACAGATAGCCCAGCCAACCGGTCGCGGCCACGATGGCGATCGCCGACCCGGCGCCGCTGGCGCCGTAGGCCGCGCTGAAGGCGGTGGGCACCAGCAGCGCCACACCGATGCCCAGCGCGGCGAACCCAAGCACGCTGACCCAGACGCTGGCGGCCACCAGCGTGACACTCATGCCCGCGACGGCCACCAACGCCAGCGCCGGCAGCAGCCGGCGGCTGGACACCCGGGCGTGCAGCAGGGGCGCGCCGAACCGGGTGATCACCATCGCACCCGTGTAGGCGGCGTAGCTCAGCGCGGCGACGCTCGGGCCGGCGCCGATCACGTTGCGCAGGTAGTTTGCCGACCAATCGGTGGCGGCGCCCTCGCAGAGAAAAGACGCGAACGACACGGCCGCCAGGATCGCCACCGCCGGCGTCATCCAGGCCCGCCTGCCCCGGTCCGGTTCCGGCGACGCGGCACCGGAATCGGCCGCGTCGGGCATCAGGTGGCGGGTCAACGGTGCCACCACGATCAGGACGACCAGCCCCAGCACAGTCAGCTGGCCGGTCAGGCCGACACCCGCGCCGACGCACGCCGCTCCGATCAGGGCGCCCACCAAAGTCCCGACGCTCCACATGCCGTGGAACCGCGCCATGATCGGAGCCCTGGCGAGCCGCTCCACCGTGCCGGCCTGGGTGTTCATCGCGACGTCCAGCGCGCCCTGGAACAGCCCCCACAGCGCCAGCGCACCGAACAGCGCGGCCGCGGATCTGGACAGGCCCACCGCCGCTCCGGCCGCGACGTAGCCGGCCACCGTGACCGGGATCAGCCGGTGGCTGCCCCAGCGGGGCAGCGCCCAGTGGCTGAGCAGCGTGGCCACCACCGAGCCCAGCGGCGCGCCGAACAGCGCCGTGCCGAGCGCCGCGTCGGAAAGGCCGAGCTCGGCTTTGACGTGTGGAATGTGGGCGGCCCAGGACGAGAACACCAGACCGTGCGCGATGAAGACGGCGGTGACCGTGGCTTTCGCCCGGCGCAACTGCGTTGCCCGCCGATCGTTCGATTGCATGTCGACGGAGAGCGTTCCCTCTGCGGCCGTCCACGAATCAGCGGCACGCTCCGTAAGATGGCCGCGTGGCACGACGCCCCCGCACTATCGGCCCCTCTGCTCAGGACCCCGGCTTCAGCCCGCAACACGCGCTGGAGTTGGTGCGCTCCGCGGTCCCACCGGTGCATCCGGCCGGGCGACCGTTCATCGGCGCCGGCCTGGCCCTGGCGCTGGTCGGCCGCAGGCATCGATGGGTGCGACGGGCGGGTCTGCTGGCCGCCGGGGCCTGCGCGGGGTTCTTCCGTCACCCGCCGCGGGTGCCACCCACCCGGCCCGGCGCGATCGTCGCACCCGCCGACGGCGAGATCTGCGTGATCGACTTCGCCGCTCCGCCCGCCGAACTGAGCATGGGCGACGCGCCGCTGCCGCGGGTCAGCATCTTCCTGTCGCTGCTGGACGCGCACGTGCAGCGCGCGCCGGTCAGCGGCGAGGTGATCGCCGTGCAGCACCGGCCGGGCCGATTCGGCTCGGCCGACCTGGCCGCGGCGAGCACCGAGAACGAACGCACCAGCCTGCACCTGCGCACCGCCGCCGGCGCGGACGTCGTCGCGGTGCAGATCGCCGGATTGCTGGCCCGGCGCATCATCTGCGACGCGCACGTCGGGGACAAGCTGGCGATCGGTGAGACCTACGGCCTGATCCGGTTCGGCTCCAGGCTGGACACCTACCTGCCGGCCGGCTCCGAACCGCTGGTCAAGGTCGGCCAGCGCGCAATCGCCGGTGAGACCGTGCTGGCCGAGCTGCCATGATCAGCAAGCCGCGCGGGCGGCCGGCGGTCAACCTGCAGATCCTGCCGAGCGCGATGACGGTGCTCTCGGTGTGCGCGGGACTGACCTCGATCCGGTTCGCCCTCGAACATCAGCCCAAGGCCGCGATGGCGCTGATCGCCGCGGCCGCCATCCTGGACGGACTCGACGGGCGGGTGGCACGCATCCTGGACGCCCAGTCGCGGATGGGCGAAGAGATCGACTCGCTGGCCGACGCGGTGAACTTCGGCGTGACCCCGGCGATCGTGCTCTACGTGACGCTGCTGACCACATCGCCGGCCGGCTGGGTGGTGATCCTGCTCTACGCGGTCTGCGTGGTGCTGCGGCTCGCGAGATTCAACGCCCTGCAGGACGACGGCGGCCAGCCGTCCTACGCGCACGAGTTCTTTGTCGGCATGCCCGCGCCGGCCGGCGCGATCTCGATGATCGGTCTGATCGGACTCAAGCTTCAGTTCGGTGACGGCTGGTGGACATCGCCGCTGTTCCTGTGCATCTGGATCACCGGGACATCGATCCTGATGGTCAGCAAGATCCCGATGCGCAAGATGCACGCGCTCGCGGTGCCGCCGAGTTGGGCCGCGCCGCTACTGGCGGTCCTGGCGATCTGCGCGGCCGCGGCGGTGCTGGCGCCCTATGTCTTGATCTGGGTGATCATCGTCGCCTACCTGTGCCACGTGCCGTTCGCCATCCGCAACTCGCGCTGGCTGGCCGCGCACCCGGAGGCGTGGGACGACGAACCCAAGCAACGCCGCGCCGCCCGGCGGGCGATCCGCCGGGCACAGCCCAACCGCCGGTCGGTGGCGCGGCTGGGCCTGCGCAAGCCGGGCAGGCGCTTGCCGTGAGTCGCTCCGGCGACGATGCACCCCGCGCCGGGTCGGCCCGTCAGCTCACGCTGACCGCCCGGCTGAACACCTCCGCTGTCGACTCCCGGCGCGGTGTCATTCGTCTGCATCCAAATGCCATTGCGGCACTGGGCATTCGAGAATGGGACGCGGTGTCGCTGATCGGGTCGCGCACCACGGCGGCCGTCGCGGGCCTGGCCGGCCCGGACACGCCGGTCAGCACCGTGCTGCTCGACGACGTGACGCTGTCCAACGCGGGACTGCGTGAGGGCACCGCGGTGGTGGTCGGCACGGTCACCGTCTACGGCGCGCGGTCGGTGACGCTGTCCGGCTCGTCACTGGCGACCCAGTCGGTGCCGCCGGTCACGTTGCGACAAGCCTTGCTGGGCAAGGTGATTACCGTCGGTGATGCCGTGTCGCTGCTGCCCCGCGACCTGGGCCCGGGCACCTCGACATCGGAGGCCACCCGCGCGCTGGCCACCGCGGTCGGCATCAGCTGGACCTCGGAGCTGCTGACAGTCACCGGCGTCGACCCCGAGGGACCGGTGAGCGTGCAGCCCAACTCGCTGGTCACCTGGGGCACCGCCGTGCCGTCAGGCGCCGGGGCCGCGGCACGGATTTCGGTCGAAGTCGCCAGGCCGGAGATGGTCGTCGAGGAATTGAAAGGCACTCAGCCGCAGGCGGCCAAGCTCGTCGAATGGCTCAAGCTCGCGCTCGACGAACCGCACCTGCTCAAGGCATTGGGCGCCGGCGCCAACCTCGGCGTGCTGGTGTCGGGCCCGCCCGGCGTGGGCAAGGTGACGCTGGTGCGCGCGGTGTGCGGCGACCGCAGGCTGGTCACGCTGGACGGCCCGGAGGTCGGCGCGCTGGGTGCCGAGGACCGGCTCAAGGCCGTGGCTTCGGCGGTGCAGACCGTCCGCGACGGTGGCGGCGTGCTGCTGATCACCGATGTCGACGCCCTGCTGCCGGCCACCGCCGAGCCGGTGGCATCGCTGATCCTGGGCGAACTGCGTACCGCGGTCGCCAGCCAGGGCGTCGCCCTGATCGCCACCTCCGCGCGACCCGACCAGCTCGACGCCCGGCTGCGGGCCCCCGACCTGTGCGACCGGGAGCTGGGTCTGCCGCTTCCCGACGCCGGCACCCGCAAAGGGCTGCTGGAGTCGCTGCTGCGCAACGTGCCCACCGGCGGTCTCGATCTCGAAGAGATCGCTTCGCGTACACCGGGTTTCGTCGTCGCCGACCTGGCCGCACTGGTGCGCGAGGCGGCGCTGCGGGCGGCGTCGCGGGCCAGCTCCGACGGCGGGCCGCCGAAACTGAAACAGGAGGACCTGGTCGGAGCGCTGACCGTCATCCGGCCACTGTCCCGCTCGGCCGGCGAGGAAGTCAGCGTCGGCAACATCACCCTCGATGACGTCGGCGACATGGCCGAGGCCAGACAGGCGCTGACCGAGGCCGTGTTGTGGCCGTTGCAACATCCGGACACGTTCGCCCGGCTGGGTGTCGAGCCGCCGCGCGGGGTGCTGCTGTACGGGCCACCGGGCTGCGGCAAGACCTTCATCGTGCGGGCGCTGGCCAGCACCGGGCAGCTGTCCGTACACGCCGTCAAGGGCTCCGAACTGATGGACAAATGGGTCGGCAGCTCGGAAAAGGCTGTGCGCGAACTATTTCGGCGAGCACGGGATTCGGCGCCGTCGCTGGTCTTCCTCGATGAGGTCGACGCGCTGGCGCCGCGGCGTGGGCAGAGCTTCGATTCGGGCGTGACCGATCGAGTGGTGGCCGCGCTGCTGACCGAGCTGGACGGTGTCGATCCGCTGCGCGATGTGGTCGTGCTGGGCGCCACCAACCGGCCGGATCTGATCGATCCCGCGCTGCTGCGTCCGGGCCGGCTGGAGCGACTGGTCTTCGTCGAGCCCCCGGACGCCGCGGCCCGCGGCGAAATCCTGCGCACGGCAGGCAAGTCCATCCCACTGAGCGCCGACGTCGATCTGGACGAGGTGGCGGCCGGGCTCGACGGCTACAGCGCCGCCGACTGCGTGGCGCTGCTGCGGGAGGCCGCGCTGACGGCCATGCGCCGATCCATCGACGCCACCGACGTGACGGCCGCCGACCTCGCGGCGGCATGCGACAACGTCCGCCCCTCTTTGGATCCCATGCAGATCGAGTCGCTACGGGCGTTCGCCAAGGCTCTCTAGCGTGTAACCCCGTCACATACATCTTCCCGAGAGGGTGCCAACTCAGGCCCTTCGAGGAGGAATCGATGACCGCCACGCAACCGTCCCCCCGGATCGTCTTGACGACCCCCGTGCGCCGGACGGGAGCGCTCGCGCGACTGCGCGAGGCCACGCCGACCAGCCGAGTCATGCTGGTGGCCACCATGGTGTCGATGGTCACCTTCCTCGACACCACCGTCGTGAATCTGGCCCTGCCGGCCACCGCGCGCGATCTCGGCGGCGGCCTGTGCCTGCAGCAATGGATAGTCGATGGCTACCTGCTGGCGCAGGCGGCCATGATTCTGCCGGGCGGGTCGATCTCGGACTTGTTCGGGCGTGTGCCGGTAATTCGATTCGGGCTGTTGGCATTTGGGACGGGCTCGGTGCTGGCGGCTACCGCGGCGACGCCAACCATGCTGATCACCGGCCGCATCATCCAAGGCCTGGGTGCGGCGTTCCTGGTCCCCGGGTCCCTCGCGTTGATCAACTCCACCTTCGACCGCGGGGACCGTCCCGCGGCCATCGGGTCCTGGACCGCCTGGACCGGCACCGCGTTCGCGCTCGGACCGCTGCTGGGCGGCTTGGCGGTGGACCTGCTGAGTTGGCGATGGATTTATATTTTGTCGGCCGTTCCGATGGTCATCGGTTTCGCTTTGACGTACTGGCTGTCCCCCGTGCCTCGGCCCAACCACCACGTCCCCCTCGACGTTGCAGGGGCTTTCTTCTCGGCTGCCGGGCTGGCCGCCACCGTGTATGCCCTCATCGAATCACGAGAACGCGGCTGGGCCGACCCGCGCGTCGCCGCGTCGCTGGTGGTGGGAGTGGGCGCACTGGTCGCCTTCGTGGCATGGCAGCGCCGCGCCGCTCACCCCTTGGTGCCGCTCAGTCTTTTCGCCGTCCGCAACTTCGCGGGCGCCAATGTCAGCACAGCGTTCGTCTACGGCGCCATCGCCATGGGTGCTCTTGCCATCTCGCTCTATACCCAAGAGGTCGCCGGATATTGCGCGACCGTGGCGGGGTTGGCCACGCTGCCCACCCCCGTCATGTCGTTTCTGTTCGCAAAACGCGTCGGCGTCCTGGCCGCGCGGATCGGACCCCGGGTCTTTCTGACGACCGGCCCGATGCTGGCCGGAGTGGGGCTGCTACTCATTCGTCCCGGGCACGGATTCAACATCGTCACCCACCTGCTGCCCGGGACGATCGTGGTGGCCATCGGTTCGGTATTGACCCTTGCGCCGCTGGCGGCGGTGAATTTGTCTTCCGTCGAGCCGGCCCGGAGTGGAGTCGCAGCGGCCATGCAAAATGCGGTGGGCAGGACGTCGGCGCTGACGTCGGTGGCCTGCGTGGGACTGATCGCCGCCGGGTCGCTGACCGACGCCAGCTTCGCACGGCTACTGCAGGTCGCCGCCGCGTTGTACTTCATCGCCGCGTTGGTCGGCGGCGTCTTCGTCACCAAGCCGATCAGCTCCACCGAACCCGCGCCACGGGCGTTCGCCAAAGCTCTGTAGCACGGCCAGCGCCGACGCCGCCACGTCCTTTTCCAGCCAGCTCGGCATCGGGTCGTCGTGCGCGTGGCGACGCACCACGGCGTAGGGCAGGTCAGCCACCGCTCGCGCGACGGCGTCGACGGATCGCGGCTTGTTGTTGCCATACAGTTGACGGGCCAACGCCGAGACGCGCTGCGTCAGTGGGGCGTTCATCGCGGCGAGGGTCCGCTGGAATGCCGCGTCGGGCTCGTCGTCGAGCAGGTCGCCGGGCCGGATCGTCAACAACAGCCGGGCATCCTTGGGCAGGGCGCGCGCGAAGCCGACCGCGGCCACGGCCATCGCCACGGCGGCGGCCGTCGGGGTATCGCCCTCGGCCGCCAGCGCCCGCGCCTGGAAGCGTTCGAGCGCCCGCAGCCACGCCGCGGTCAGGATGCCGTCGCGGTTGCCGAACCGGTGATACAACGTGCCCGCCGGCGCGCCACTGGCTTTCGCGATGGCGGCCACGCTGGCCGCGCGCGGGCCGCCGTCGAGCACCAGCGCCCGGGCGGCGTCGAGAATCACATCGGTTTCATGCTTCCGCGGAGGTGCCACGATCTAGTACGATCCTTCTATATGGAACGATTACCCTATATCGATGAGCATGCCATAACCATCGACGCCGACCGCGAAGACACGTGGGCGGCGCTGCTGCGGGTGATGTGCCGCGACCCGCACGACCCGTCGACCGTGCCGTTCGGCTTCGTCCTGGACGAGGCCCGACCACCGGCGCGATTCGCCCTCAAGGGACGCCACTGGTTCGCCGTCTACCGATGGGTCTTCGAGCTGGACGCGCTCGACGGCTCCGCGCGCACCCGGCTGCGGGCGGCCACCTGGGCGGACTTCCCCGGCATCCACGGTAAGGCCTACCGGGCGCTGGTGATCGGCACCGGCGGGCACCGCATCGTCGTGCGACGAACCCTGAAAAGTGTTGCGGCAGCGGAGCTCGACGCGCGGGCAGAGACCGGCGAGACCGCGGCCGATTACGTGGACGTCTTCGAAGTACCGCTCACCGCCGGCGACGCGCGCACGGCCGAACAGGCCTTTCGCGACGGCCTCGGCGACAGGCCGGGCGCGGGCGGAAAGCTCGTGTTGTGGATCCACCGCAACGTGCTGCGGTTGCACCTGGGGCCGGTCCGCTCCGCCGGGCACCTGATCGGCTGGCCGATAGTCCGGTCGGATCCCGACGAACTGGTGTTGGCGACGCGCGGGCCGCTGATGCGCGGGGAGCTGACGCTGCGCCGCCAGGACGGCCGACGGGCGGTGCTCACCACCCGCCTGCACTATCGCCGCCGGATGGCCGCCCGGACGGTCTGGGCGTTGATCGGCCCGCTGCATCGGGTCGTGGCGCCACGGCTGATGCGGCGCAGCGCCCGTAGCGTTCCGGCGGCGCAAGGCTGATATTTGCAGCTTACTGCAATCTTGCCTATGACTGCATATTGCGGTTATGGTGGCCATTCTGGGGCGGCAACGAATCGAGGGATCCTTGATGACGGTCACTGAAAACACGGCACTTCCCGTGCACGAGTTCATGAACGACCCGATCGACTTCTTCGGCCAGTCCTACACGCAGATGCACAGCATCGGCCGCCTCGAGCTGGAAGAGCTGCAGCGCCAGGCCATGCGCGTCCGATTCGCCGAGCATTACCAAAGCATCGAGATCCTGCGCAAGCTGGCCGATCGACTGGGCATCAGCGCACTCGAACAATTCGATGACGTTGTGCCGCTGCTGTTCTCGCATACATCCTTCAAGTCTTACCCGGCGGCGCTGATCGACAGGAAACGCTTCGACCTGATGACCAAGTGGCTGGACAAGCTCACCAGCTACGACCTGACCGGCGTGGACACCACCGGCTGCACCGGGATCGACGACTGGATCGACCGTCTCGACGCACAGACTCCGCTGGAGGTCATCACCTCCAGCGGCACCACCGGCACCATCTCGATCCTGCCCAAGGACAAGCGCGGCGCCGAAGAAGGCATGACGCTGTGGAAGATCTGCCTATTTCAGGCTTTTGGTCACGAACCGACGGAGGCGGAGCTCAACCCGTCGGTCGACGTGGTGTGGCCCAACTTCGCCAGCGGCAAGCTCGGCCATCTGCGCATCGCCGACATGATCAAGCGGGGTTTCACCGGCGGCGACGAAACCAGATTTCACGCGCTGTATCCCTTTGCGGTGGACACCGATCTGATGTTCCTGGCCTCCAAGATGCGTGCGGCGGCATCGCGCGGCGAACTCGATCGGCTCGAGATCGATCCGGCGCTCGCCGCCCGCAAGGACGAGTTCATCGCGATGCAGGCGCGCCAGGCCGAGGACATGGATGCGTTCTTCACCCGCATCACCGACCAGCTGCGCGGCAAGCGGGTCTTCATGCTGGGCACCTACCACCTGATGTACGACATCGCCAAGGCCGGACTGGACCGCGGCGTGCGCAACGTATTCTCTCCCGACTCGGCGATTCTCACCGGCGGCGGCATGAAAGGCGTTGCACTGCCGGAGGATTTCATGGACGTCATCAAAGACTTCCTCGGCGTCGACCGCATCCAGGTCGGTTACGGCTTCTCCGAATCGAGCACGTTCCACTGGGGATGCAGCCACGGCCGCTACCACGTTGCGCCGTGGGTCATCCCGTTCGTGCTCGATCCCGACACCAGCGAGCCACTTCCCCGCACCGGTGTACAGACCGGCCGTGCCGCCGTCTACGACATCCTGCTGCGCGCCCACTGGGGTGGTGTCATCTCCGGCGACGAAGTCACGATCGACTGGGATCTGCAATGCCCGTGCGGACAGGCCAGCGTCGCGTTCGAGAAGGACATCATCCGCTACAGCGAGAAGCAGGGCGTTGAGGACGACCGGATCACCTGCGCCGCAACGCAGGAGGTGCACAACGAAGCGGTCAACTTCATGAAGGGTGTGGAGCTGTGATCGCGTACACCGTTCCACTGTTCTTGCGGGGCCGGGTCATCACCGACGATCTGGTGCCATTCGAGACCCGCATCGGCGCCTCGCAATTCCAGGCGCCGGACATGAGCAAGTACGTCGAACGCCTGCCGCTGAGCAGCCCCGGCCAGCTGAGCGACCTCTACGAGCTGAGCTTCGACGAGATCCTCGATGTCCTCGCCGCCCTCGGCAACGCGCTGAACTTCGACACGAACACCCACCTGCAGGAGGCCTACGAGGCCTCGCTGGTTGCCAACGTGTTGCCGGCGGAGATGCTCGAGAACAGCTATCGCGTTCTGCCCCCGTTGTTTTCCCGTGGCAACGTCACCGAAATCGCCGACACCCAGGTGGGGCTCGATTACTTGAACGGTTGGGTGCCGCGCACGTTGAGCGACGGCCGTGAATTGCGGGTGCGCGCGTTCGGGTCGCGCGTGCTGCACATCCCCGCGGGCAACGGCGGCCTGGTCTCGGCGGTGACCATCCTGCGTTCGGTGATCACCCGCTCCGACGTCATCATCAAGGCGCCGTCCAACGATCCCCTCACCGCGATCGCCATCGCCCGCACCCTGGCCGACATCGCACCGGATCACCCGATCACCAGGCATCTGGCCGTTGGCTACTGGAAGGGCGGCGACCTGGCTGTCGAGGAAACGCTGTACCAGCCTCATCACATCGAAAAGATCGTGGCCTGGGGCGGATTGGCATCGGTCAGGCACGTGACCCGCTACATTCAGCCCGGTTTGGAGCTGATCGCGCTGGACCCCAAACGCAGCGCGACCATCATCGGTGCCGAGGCATTCGCCGACGACGAGACCCTGCGCGAGGTGGCCCGCCGCGCGGCGATCGACATCGGCGTGGCCAACCAGGAAGGCTGTGCCAACGCCCGGGTCATCTACGTGCTCACCGGAACCGACACCGCGGGCCTGGCCAACGCCAACCGGCTCGGCGAGCTGATCTATCGCGAACTGGTAGGCCTGCCCGCGGTCGTCAGCACCGCGCCGCGCTACCCCAGCCGAGAACTGCTCGACCATGTCGAGGCCTCGCGAATGGCCGAGGATTTCTATCGCGTCGTCGGCGGCGAGCAACGCGAGGGGGCCATCGTCGTCTCTCAGATCGACGAACCGGTCGATTATTCGCCGATGTTGGCTGGTCGTGTCGCGAACATCGTCCCGGTAGATAGCATCGACAAGGTGACCGCCGCCGTGAATGCCTACACGCAGACCATCGGCATCTATCCCGAATCGCTCAAGCGCCGGCTGCGCGACATCCTGCCGTTGTTCGGCGCGCAGCGACTGACCAGCCTGGGATATGCCTGCAGCGTGGCACTCGCCATGCCGCAGGACGCCATCGAACCGATCCGTCGGATGTGTAAATGGATCGTCGACGAGGAATGCGATCCGAGCGTCGTCGTCCCGCTGTGGCAGGCCGCGCCCGCATGACCGACCGTCCCACCGCACTTCGCGTCATCGACGGAATCGACCTGTCCGGCAAGACATGTGTCATCACCGGGGCATCATCGGGGCTGGGCCGCGAGTCGGCCCGGGCGCTTGCCGCCGCGGGGGCGCACGTCATCCTGACCGCCCGCAATCGCGATGCGCTCGCGGAGACCGCCCAGTGGATCGCGGCCGAGACGCCCGGCGCCAGGACCTCGGCGGTGCAGCTCGACCTCACCGCGCTGTCCAGTGTTCGCGCGGCGGCAAGCGCGATCGGTGACATCACGCCGGTGGTGCACGTGCTGATGAACAACGCCGGCGTCATGTTCACCCCATTCGGCCGCACCCGGGACGGCTTCGAATTGCAGATCGGGACAAACCATTTCGGGCACTTCGAACTCACCCGGCTGCTCGTCGGAGAGCTCGCCGCGGCAGGCAGCGCGCGGGTGGTCATCCTGTCCTCGGGCGGCCATGTGATGGGTGACGTCGACTTCGGTGATCTCAACTGGGAGCGCCGTGAGTACGACAAGTTCGTCGCCTACGGCGCCGCCAAGACCGCGAATGTGCTGCACGCGGTGGAGGCCGACCGACGCCTGCGTGACTTCGGGATCCGTTGCTATGCCGTGCATCCCGGCACGGTGGCCACCTCGCTCGCGCGGTACATGTCTCGCGAGGACTTCTCGCAGCTGCGTAAGTTCGCCGCCGAAAACAGCCCCGAGCCCTCCGACGGCTTCCTCGACTTCGTCATGCCCGAACAAGGCGCGGCCACCCAGGTGTGGGCCGCCGTCAGTCCCGAACTGGCCGCCCGCGGCGGCCTCTACCTGGAAGACTGCGCAGTCAGCGCGGCGGCACCGCACGCTTGCGACGAGCGGCGCGCCGCCGAACTGTGGGACCTCTCCGAGAAGCTCTGTGCCACAGCATGAGTAGGGTGGAGCGACGCAAACGCGAGGTGCGGGAGCGGATTCTGACGGCCGCCTTCGACCTGTTTTTGGATCACGGTGTCGGGGCCACCACCATCGAGGAGATCTGCGAACGCGCCGACGTGGCGAACCGAACGTTTTTCAACCATTTCGCCACCCGGCAGGACATGGTCCGCGCCCTCGCCGAGCAGCGGCTGGTCAACCTGCACCACGTCGTGTTCGATCGCGCCGACGAGGCGATCCCGGCGCGGCTTGTGGGTGTGTTCGACGACATCGCCGCGACGTTGGCCGGATCGGGCGACACCTACCGCGAGTTGATCGGGGAAATGCTGGCCACCAGTGGCTACGGCATCCAGCGCGGATCCAACCTGCACGACACGTTTGTCGAGCTGGTCAAGGAGGGGGTGGCGCGCGGTGAGGTGAGTCCGCGCCACGACGCACAAACCTTGGCGGACATCATGGTTGGCGCCCTGTCCGGGGGCATCCTCAACTGGACGCTGGACCGGACCTATTCGCTCGATACCAACCTGCACAACCTCGGTGCCGCATTGGCCGGGTTGCTCACCGCCGACGCCGGTTCATAGCTCGGGAAGCGGCGACCAGTCCCGGGACAGCTGTGCGGTGAAGCGCGGCGCACGACGATCGAGGAATGCGGCGACGCCCTCGGCGGCATCGGCGCCGCCCATCACCCGCTCGTGCAGCAGGGTTTCCAGCGCGGCGACCTGTCGCGGCGTGTAGCGATTGATCGCGCTGTCCCACAGCAGGCGTTTGCACAGCGCCGCCGACATCGGCGCCACGTTGACCGCGATGTCGCGGGCGACGGTCAGCGCATGGTCGAGCACCCGCTCGGCGGGCAACGCGCAGTTGGCGACACCGAGCGCGGCGGCCTCGGCACCGCCGAACGTGCGCCCGGTGAGCAGGATGTCGGCGGCCACCCCCAGAGTGGTCAACTGGGTCAGCGTCCAGTGCGACATGCAGTCGGGCAGCACACCCCGGCGGACCTGCACCACACCGTATTTCGCGTCCTCGGCGACGATGCGGATGTCGGCCTGCAGCGCGATGGTCAGCCCGATGCCGATGGCGTGGCCATTGATCGCGGCGATCACCGGTTTACGCAACTCGAACGCCGCCGGGGTGATCGGCGAGGCCGAGAACGTGCCGTCGCCCGCGGGTGCGTCGAACGGGCTTGCGTCGCCGGAGAAATCGGCACCGGCGCAAAAGGCGCGCCCGGCGCCGGTCAGGACGATGGCCCGGACGTCGTCGTCCCCGTCACAATCCCGGTACGCGCGGCCCAGCAGCTCGCCCATCTCGGCGGTGTAGGCGTTGAGACGCTCGGGCCGATTGAGTGTGAGTACCGCTACGCCCGAATCGATTTCGACGGTCAGGTCGGTGCTCATGGCAGCGCGGGCACCCGGTGCAGGGCACCGATCATGTCGGCAACCTCCGCAGGGCGCGGGGTGTAGCCCGGAAAGTAACAGCACACCTCGTCGGCGTGCTCGCCGAACCGGGCGGCGATCTGCTCAGCACACTGCTCGGGCGTTCCCACGATGCCGATCCGAGCCACCATCTCGTCGGTGATCAGCCCGCGCATCTCGGTGAAGCGGCCCTGCTTGGACAGCGCGTTGAGCTCGGGCTGGACGTCGTCCCAACCCTCGACCTGCAGCACGGGCAGGTAGGCCGGCGTGGAGCCGTAAAACGCGATGAGGGAGGCCACCCCGTTGATCGCGGTCGCCAGGTCGGCCTCGTCGCGACCGACGGCAACCATGGCCTGGGCGACGATCTGAAACTCGCTCAACGTCCGCCCCGAGCGGCGCAGCCCCTCACCGATGGCGGGCAGGGTGCGCTCGGCGAAGTGACGGGCACTGTTGAACGGCATCACCAACAGGCCGTCGGCGACCTCGGCGGCGGTGCGCGTCATCACCGGACCCAACGCACCCAGCAGCACCGGCGGCGGTCCGAACGGGTTGGGGCCGGGATTGAAGTTGGGCGCCATGATGGTGTGCGTGTAGAACTCGCCGCGGAAGTCCAAGCGGGCCTTGCCTTCCCACGCGGCAAAGATCGCCTTGATCGCGGCGATGGCTTCGGCCATCCGCGGCGCGGGCCTGTCCCAGCTGCTGCCGTAACGCTTCTCGATGTGCACCTTGATCTGCGAGCCGAGGCCGAGCCGGAACCGGCCGCCGCTGTAGAGCTGCAGGTCGTAGGCCGAGTGCGCCATGTGTAGCGGGCTGCGCGGCGGGGCGATCGCCACGTTGGTCATCAGGTCCAGGCCGGTCGTCCCGGCGGCGATCAACAGCGGGAAGAAGACGTCGTGCTGGCCCTCGAAGGTGAACAATCCGTCCGCGCCCGTCGCGGCGATCTCGGCGGCACTCGCCGCCGCCTGCGCCGGGGAACCGCTGACCTGAAGCTGTACCTTCATGCGCCCGTCCTTACCTGCCCGGTCATTCGGAAAGCTGAAACTCCACCACCTCGGCGACCGCTTCCACCGCCTCGCGCAGCGCGACGAGGCGGGCGGCGGCCGTCGGTGCCGACAGCACCGAATAGCGATCGGCCGTGCCGATCGGGATGCGAGCTGCCAACGCGAACAGGCGCTTTCCCGCCGGACCGCCCCGGTCGTCGCCCAGGATCACCTCGCGGCCGGGGAGCTTGATGTCGCGCGCTTGCGCGATCCGCTCGAACAGCGCCATGGCCCGGTCTTCGACGTCGAGCAATTGATCGTCCGACACCGCCTCGCCCGGCTCGTCGGGCCACGGCGTGACGGTCGCCCGGGGATACGGGTCGTCGGGCAGCCACTCCGACACCCGAATGCGTTCCCCGGTAAGGCAATTCAGTATGTATTGACCGTCTCCTTGATCGACGCATTCGGTGATCCGCGACAACACACCGACGTCGCAGCGCGCGTCGCCGCCACCAACCTCACGCCCGCGCGAGATCAGTACCACCCCGAACGGGTCGCCGGTGTCCATGCAGTGCCGCACCAGCGCGCCATAGCGCGGCTCGAAGATCCGCAACGGCAGGTTCTGGTCGGGCAGCAGCGCCGACTCCAGCGGAAACATTGCCAGCTCAAGGGGTTCCGTCATCAGATTTCCAGTTCGGCCACCAGTGCATCGACGACCGCACGCAGGTCGCCGTCGTGTTCCTCGGCCACCCGGCGCTGCCGCTGATAGGAGGCACCCTGCCGGGGGATGTCGGCAACCGCGGCCAGCTCGTCGACACAGTTCAACTTCCTGGCCACCGGCTCCAGCCGGTTCAGCACCTCGTCGAGATCCTCGGTGACCAGCCGCTCGTTACTGTCTGCGTCCAGGATGATCACCGCGTCCAGGCCGTAGCGAGCAGCGCGCCACTTGTTCTCCTGGTTATGCCAGGGCGGCATGCTCGGCAGCGACTCGTCGGCTTCCAGCCGGCGATCCAGATCGACCACCAGGCAGTGCGTCAGCGCGACCAGCGCGCCCAACTCGCGCAGGTTGGACACGCCGTCGCAGATCCGCATTTCGATCGTGCCCAGGTGCGGGGAAGGCCTGATATCCCAACGCACTTCGTCGACGTGGTCGATGATTCCGGTCTTCTTCTGGTCGTAGACGAAGCGTTCGAATTCCGCCCAGGTCTGAAATTGGAACGGCAGCCCGGCGGTGGGCAGCTGCTGAAACATCATCGCCCGGTTGCTGGCGTACCCGGTGTCCACACCCGTCCACCATGGCGACGACGCCGACAGCGCCAGCAGGTGCGGGTAGTAGTTCAGCAGCGACGTCATGATCGGCATCACCTTGTTCGGCGAGGAGATGCCGACGTGCACGTGCACACCCCAGATCAGCATCTGCCGCCCCCACCACTGGGTGCGCTTGATCAGTTCGGCGTAGCGCGGGGCGTCGGTCAGCTTCTGAGAAGTCCACTGCGCGAACGGGTGTGCGCCGGCGCAAAAAAGCTCCATGCCCCGCTCCCGCACGATGCGGCGCGCCGGCCCCAGGGTCTGCCGCAGATCCTCCATGGCCTCGCCCGTGGACTGGCAGATTCCGGTGACCACCTCGACGGTGTTGCGCAGCAATTCCTTGTGTACACGCGGGTTTTCACCGATCTCGGCGATCACCGCGGTGGCCTCGTTGCTCAGGTCGCGGGTGTGCGCGTCGACGAGGGCGAACTCCCACTCGACCCCGAGGGTCGGCCGTGCCGAACGGGCGAAGTCGATGTGGGTGTTGGCCGTGTTAGCCGGCACCGATGACACCGCACGCCACCCGCTTGCCGGGGTCACCGGTACTCATCGTCGTCATGTCGTTGGGGCCCGGATTGGTCTGGTTGTTGCCCGGGGCGTTGGCGGAGTTGGCCGCACCGGCGTGAATGATGATCGCCGTCTTCTGCCCGGTGAGCAAATCCTCCATGGCGAACGCGTCCGTGGTGGTCATCAACGTGCCGGAGCCGTCCTTGCGTACCTGAAAGGAGGGTAGGGCTCCGCTGGCGGGCTCGCCGGTGTGTCCGGGCGCCTGGAAGTGGTCGCCGGCGGACAGGAAGTCCCCCGGCGCGCCGCCGGTCGGGGCGACCGAATTGGGCTCGCACTTGCCGACCTGGTGGATGTGTACATCGTGGAAGCCGGGCGTGAGCACACCGTTGGCGGTCGTCTCGATGGTGACGGTGGCGTAGCCGTTGTTGAATTCGAACGTCGCATTGGCGACCTGGGTGCCGTCCGGCGCCTTCAGGTGCGTGGTGATGCTCGGGGCCGTCGCGGGCCCGGGCTCCGAGGCTTTGGCGCCCGACGGCGACGGTGATCCGGTCCAGATCGCGGGGGTGGTACCCGGAACGGACGACGCGTGCTCGGGCGACGAGCAGGCACCCAGCAGCACGGCGCCACCGGCCAGAACCAGAGGCAGCTTTCGCATAGCCAGCAGCCTATCGCCTACCTAGCCCGCGACGAGGACGATGACACCCGGCGGCTCGCCGCTGAGTGCGGGGATTCGCGGTTCGACGGGCGCGCCCAGACTCTTGCCCACCGCATCGGCGGTGGCGTGCTCGTCGCCGGCGTCGGTGTAGTAGACCGTGGTGGCCGAGACGTCGGGCACCGCCATGTTGTCGACCTTGGTGACTTTGAACCCGGCGGACGTCAGTTGGTCCTTGGTGCGCGCGCCGACACCCTCTTTCGAGGAGATGTTGTAGATCTGCACGTCGGCCTGGGTGCTGGCCGGCTTGTTGGTGGGCGACGCCGACGTCGAGCTGGTGGCACTGGCGCTGGACCCCGCGGACGCCGAATCGTCGTCAGAGCTCCCGGACGAACCCAGGGCCTGCCAACCGAGCAGCAGGAAAATGACGCCGAGGAACAACAGCACCATCACCATGGCCCGCAGGGGCAGCCCGGTGGAGTCGGGAACTCGTTCTTTCATCGAGCCCTACTGTAACGAGTCAGGTCACCTCGAAGCCGAGGCGCCGCGCCGCACGTGCCTTCTGCCTGCTGGCGCGCAGCCGGCGCAGCCGTTTCACCAGCATCGGATCGGCGGCCAGGGCCTCGGGCCGATCGACGAGCGCGTTGAGCACTTGGTAGTAGCGCGTCGCCGACATGGAGAACAGCTCCTTGATGGCGTCTTCCTTCACACCGGCGAACTTCCACCACTGGCGCTCGAAGGCCAGGATGTCGTGCTCGCGGCGGGTCAGCCCATCTGCGATCTCAGAGTCGTCCCCCGATCGATTTGCCCGCGCCATGGCGCTGTCCATATCGCTTCCCCTGGACCCTTCCGGCGAATTCCGAAGTGCTCGAATGACTTGACTTAGCTAAGGGCGTGTTTCGGCGAATATTGAAACACGCGCCAAACCCTCAAGCCGTCATCCAGACCCGCGAGTCGGCGGATTGGCCAAGATTGCCCAGACTCCGATCGCGGGCTGAGCAGCCCACGGGCGTGCGGTAGCTTAGCCGACCATGGCAGTCGTTCCGATCCGGATCGTGGGAGATCCCGTCCTGCACACCCCGACACAGCCGGTGCCGGTCGCTGCCGACGGTTCACTGCCGGCGGATCTGGCCGAGTTGATCGCGAACCTGTACGACACCATGGACGCCGCGCACGGGGTGGGGCTTGCGGCCAACCAGATCGGGGTCAGCCTGCGGGTCTTCGTCTACGACTGCGCCGACGACCGGGGCCGCACCGACCGCCGCCGCGGCGTCGTCGTCAACCCGGTCCTGGAAACCTCCGAGATACCCGAGACCATGCCCGACCCGGACAACGACGACGAGGGCTGCCTTTCGGTGCCCGGCGAATCGTTCCCGACCGGACGCGCCAAGTGGGCGCGCGTCACCGGACTCGACGCCGACGGCCAACCGGTCTCCATCGAAGGCACCGACCTGTTCGCACGGATGCTGCAGCACGAGACCGGGCATCTGGACGGCTTCCTCTATCTGGACCGCCTCATCGGCCGGCACGCCCGCAGCGCGAAACGCGCCGTCAAATCCCACAACTGGGGCGTTCCCGGCCTCTCCTGGATGCCCGGCGAGGGACCGGACCCCTTCGGCCACTGATGATTTCGTGGCCCGACCCGGGAACCCGGGTGACGGTTCGCTACCGCCGCCCGGCCGGTTCGGTGCCGCCGCTGACCGATGCGGTGGGCCACCTGCTGGCGGTCGAGCCGATGGTACGGGTGCAGACGAAGACCGGCGCGGTCGTCGAGTTCGCGCCCTCCGACGCGGTCGCGCTGCGCGTGCTCACCGACACCCCCATCCGCACCTCGCAGATCCGCGCGCTCGAGCATGCCGCCGCCGCGGCCTGGCCGGGCGCGGAGCACTCCTGGCTGGACGGCTGGCTGCTCCGCGCCGGCCACGGCATCGGGCTCGCCGCCAATTCGGCAGTGCCGCTGTATTTTTCGGCCCAGGTGAGCACCGTCCCGGCGATCGTCGACTGGTATGATCGCCGCGGCCTGACGCCACGACTTGCCGTGCCCGATCGGGTGCTGCCGTCACCGCCCGGGCTGACCGTTGAACGCACGGAACGGGTTGTGGTGCGCGATCTTTCCGGCGCGGCAGCCCGCGATGCCGGCCCGTCCGTTGCCTTGTCCACGCGCCCCGACGACGCCTGGCTGCGGATATCGGGCGGCGACGTCCCGGTCGACGTGCTCACCGCCGTCCTCGACGGCGAGCTCGCGTTCGCACGGCACGGCGACGCAGCGGTCGCGCGTGCAGCGGTGACCGGCGCACCCGATGGCGCGCGCTGGGTGGGCATCTCGTGCCTGCGCTTCGCGCGTGACGCCGACGAGCGGACGGCGGCGAACTTGTGCGAGGCGTTGCTGGCGTGGGGCGCCGGGCTCGGCGCAACGCGCGGCTACATGTCGGTGCCCGACACCGGCGCGACGACCCTGGCCGCGGCACTGGGATTCCGGCTGCACCACCGCCGCCGCTACGTCCCGGTGCGCCCCGGCGGCTGGGATAGCGTCTAGCCATGCCCGACGAAACCTTTGATGGCGGCGATCCGGCGCGCCCGGCTTCGCCGCGCTTGGAATCGCCACTGCGGCTGGCCACCTGGAACGTCAACTCGATTCGCTCCCGGCTGCCGCGCGTCATCGACTGGCTGGCCCGCGCCGACGTCGACGTGCTGGCGATGCAGGAGACCAAATGCTCCGACAGCCAGTTCCCCACCCTGCCGTTCTTCGAACTCGGCTACGAGGTCGCCCACGTCGGTTTCAATCAGTGGAACGGCGTGGCGATCGCGTCGCGCGTCGGCCTCGATGACGTCCAGATCGGCTTCGACGGCCAACCCAGCTGGAGCAGCAAGCCCGAAGTCGCCGCCACCGCGGAGGCCCGTGCCCTGGGCGCGACGTGCGGCGGCGTCCGGATGTGGAGCCTCTACGTTCCCAACGGTCGAGCCCTGGGCGACCCGCACTACACGTACAAACTCGAATGGCTTGCCGCACTGCGTGATTCGGCGGAAGGTTGGCTGCGCGACGATCCCAACGCCGCGATCGCACTGGCCGGTGACTGGAACATCGCCCCGCAAGACGACGACGTCTGGAGTATGGAGTTCTTTGCCGGGGCCACGCATGTCTCCGAGCCGGAGCGCCGCGCGTTCGAGGCCATCGTCGAGGCGCAATTCGCCGACGTGGTGCGCCCTTTCGCGCCGGGTCCCGGGGTCTATACGTATTGGGACTACACCCAACTGCGGTTCCCGAAGCGACAAGGCATGCGCATCGATTTCATCCTGGGCTCGCCGGTTTTGGCGGGCCGCGTGACCGACGCGCAGATCGTCCGCGAAGAACGCAAGGGCAAGGCGGCCAGCGATCACGCGCCGGTGCTCATCGATGTGCGCCGTGACTAGCCAGGCCCGTCACGGCCGGGCACCACATTAAGCTCTGGCAAATTCGGTGCGCCTTCTCGTTGTCTGCGCGATCGCTTGGTGGCAGGCTTTAAAAATCAATAGCCAGAGCAGGGAGTCATCATGAGTGTCATCGGCGGAGCAGTCCGAGGCGTGAGTCAGGCGGTGAACCGCGCGGCGACCGCAACGACCGCGGCCGCCGGTGCCGTGGGTGGCGCGGCGGTCAACGGGGTCATCGGCGGCGTCACCGGCGCCGCGGAGGGCGTCAAACGCGGGATGAACAGCGGCAGCCACTCGGCCCCCGCGGCGGCGCTGGCCTTCGGCGCGCTGGGCGTCGCCGGATTGGTGGAGTGGCCGCTGTTGGTTGCGGTCGGCGGCAGCGCCCTGCTGTTGCAGAAGCTGAGCCGCAAGCAGGAGGCCCAGCCCCGCGCCGTCAAGGCGAACCTCATAGCGGTACCGGCGGAGCCGGCGCCGCGGAAATCGGCGCCCGCGAAAACCGCCAGCAAGTCCACGGCCAAGAAAACGGCCGGACGCCGCGCGGGCTCCACGGGGTTGCGCAGCACCAACTAGGCGTATCCGCCGTCGATCAGCCTGTCGCTCGGCTGTACACCGGCGGGTCCAGTTGCCGCAACGGCCAGCGCACCACGCGATCTTCGGCGTGGGCGGACGGATCCGGACAGATCGGGCCCCGAACCACCCGGGGCCGCACGTTCGCGCCGCGACGAGGCGCCCGATCGCTGTGCCGAATCTCGACAACCCCCACGCGCCACAACAGCGCATAGAGTTCGAGTAGCGGCACCCTCAGCACCGAAGCAAACGATGAAACTAGCGGATCGCCCCCGGTGTGGGTCATCGTCGACATAAGTCCGACGGTGGACGCGCGACCCAGCGAGACGGCAAACCCTTCGTTACCGAAAGGCAAATGATGGCGGAAAAGAAGTCGCGGCGCGGCACGAGCCAGCGCGAGGCGGTGGAGAAGGTCCGCGAGGGCGAAACATTTGTGGTGAACCTGCCGGCGGTCGGTCAGGTGGAAATCCCCAGGCCAGAGCAGCTGGCGTACTTCGGCGGGCTGGCGGCCCTGGCGGCCCTCGAACTCATCGACTGGCCGGTGGCCCTGGTTATCGCCGCCGGACACTTCCTGGCCAGCAATCACCACAACAAGCTCCTGGAGGAGCTCGGCGAGGCGATGGAAGAGGCCTAGCGGTCAGCTTGCCGCCGGGCTCCCCGCGACGGCGTGGTCGAAGCGCAGGGTGACCCGGGTGCCGGCCCGGGTACGCAGCGTCTCGACGTCGTCGGCCAATCCGCTCATCAGCGTGAGCCCGCGGCCGCGGCGGCGGCTGCGCAGGCTGGCCGACGAATCGCCGAGCCACTGACCGATGTCGCTGACGGTGACGGTGACGGTGCCCCGACGCAGGAAGGCCTCGATGGACACGGTCTGACGTGGCTCATTGCGGCTGCCGTGTTCGATCGCGTTGGTGACGGCCTCACCGGTCGCCAACAGGATGTCGGTTTCTCGACGCGGCGCGACGCCGATGGTGTTCAGCCAGTCCCGCAGGTGGGCGCGCGCGACGGGGATCTGAGCGGGCGCGGCAGGCACCACGGTGGCGAAGCTGCCGGCAGCCAGGTGGCTGGGCCGTAGCGCGAGCACCACGACGTCGTCGCGGTAGCCGGACGGTGGGGCCATCCGGGCCAGCAGTTCCGCACAGACGGATTCCACCGGCAGGTCGGCGCACTGCGCCGCGACCGCCTGCAGGCGATCGAATCCATCGTCGAGCGACTCGCCGGACCGTTCGATGAGTCCGTCGGTGTAGAGCAGAATCAACCCACCCGTCGGCAGCTCCGCCGTCGCGGTGTCGCCGTTCGGGGTGCCGGCGGTGTCGCGGGCGCGGTTTCCCGTCACCGACACCGGGGCACGCCGGCCGGACTCCAGATAGACAGTGCGACCGTCGGGCAGCACCAGCAGCGGGTACGGGTGCCCGGCGCAGCTGTAGCTGACGGTGGCACCGCCCCCTCGATTTGCGGTGTCGATCAGCGCATAGGCCACCGTCGCGCAGCGCGCGCCGTCGACGCTGGCGCCATACCGGTCCAGCGAACCCAGCACGGCGTCGGGCTCGCCCGCGGTGAGTGCGGACGCGGCGACCGCGGCGCGCAACCTGCTCATCACGATCGCCGCGGCCAGGCCGTGGCCGACCACGTCGCCGACCGAGATCGCGATCCTGCCGAGCGGATCCAGCGGGGTGACCGAATACCAGTCACCGCCGACCCGCATCGCCTCCCCCGCCGGCTGGTAGACGGCCGCGACGACTGCTGCGGTGGAGCCGCGATCCAGATCAAGCAGGTGCTCTTGGAAGTCGATGGCGATCTCGTGTTCGCGGGCCATCAGGCGCACCCGGTCCAGAGCCGAGGAGGTCAGTTCGGCCACGCGGCCGAAGGCGTCGAGTTCGGCGGCGTCGAATCGCCGCGGTGCCGGCCACAACAACGCCAGCACACCCAGGATGCGCCCGGAGCCGTCCCGCAGTGGATGGGCCACGCAGGCGCGGATGCTCGCCGCGCTGTCCTGAACCGCGTGCTCGTAGCGCGGGGGCAGCTCGAACGTGTCCGGGACGATCATCGACTCACCGGTGCGCGCGACGTCGGCCCCGATCAACGGGGCGTCGAGCGCGACGACGTGATAGCGGTCCCGGAACTCCGCGGGCAGATCGCCGGCGTATTCGAACCGCAGGTGATCCTCGCCGTCGACAACGCCGATCGCGACGGCACCCGCGTCGCCGGAGCCCAACGGCGAGCCCAGCAGGGCGTCCATGATCCCGCCGACCGAGCTGGTGGCCTGCAGCGCAGAGTCGAGGTGCACCAGATCGGCGGCCAGGCCCGACTGCGCCTCGCGACGCTGCCGGTCCCGCTCGCGCCCGACCGCGGACAACCTCGAGGCCAACCGATCGATCAGCTCTTGGGACCGGAACGGCTTGGGCAGGTAGTCGTCGGCACCGCCCGCGTAGCCCTCGCTGACGGCCTCGGCGCCGGCCCGGGCGGACAGCATCAGGATCGGCGTCGCGGCCAATTCCGGGTCGGCGCGCACGGCGGCGACGAATCCGAAACCGTCGAGCCCGGGCATCATCACGTCGGTGACGATCGCGTCCGGCCGCAGGTTCCGGGTCGCGGCCAGCGCCGACTCGCCGTCGCCGACCAGAACCGTCTCCCACCGCGCCGACAGCACCCGGTCCAGGTGGGCCCGCATGTCGGCGTTGTCGTCGGCGATCAGCACCAGCTGGCGGGTCGTGCCGGGCGCGGCGGCGACGGGTTCGGCGACCGTCATCACCCACTGACTGGCCTCGGCGACATACGGATTGGTCTCATCCAGGCCGGCGGGCGACGGCTCGACGACCGCGCCCGAGACCGATCGCGGCACCCGGATGGTGACGGTGGTTCCGCGGTCCAATTCGCTGTCGATCGCCACCGTGCCGCGTTGCAGTTCGACCAGCCCCCGGACCAAAGACAACCCGATCCCGGTGCCCTCGACACTGCGGCCGCGAACGTTGTCGGCCCGGTAGAAGCGCTCGAACAGCAGCTTCTGGTCCTCGGCGCCGATCCCGACCCCGGTGTCGCGCACGGCGATCACACAATCGCCGGCCTCGGCTCGCACCTGCACCGAGATCGTGCCCTGCAGCGTGTACTTGACCGCGTTGGACAGCAGATTGAGGACGATGGTTTCCCACATGCCTGGATCGACGTCGGCCAGGGCCGGCGCGCAGTCGAGCTCCAGCTCGAGCCCGGCCCGGTGGCACAGCTCAGCGAACGACGACGCGATCTGCGCGGTGAGCGCGCCGACGTCGGTGCGTACCAGCTTCGCGTTGGCCCGGCCCGCCTCGATGCGGGAGAAGTCGAGCAGTGAGTCGACCAGGCGCTGCAGACGGCGCGCGTTGCGTCCCGCGGTGGTAAGCCGCTCCGCGAGAACGCTTTGCGGCGCGGCGTCGGACAGTGCGTCGTCCAGCGGTCCGAGCAGCAGGGTCAGCGGGGTGCGGAACTCGTGGCTGACATTGGTCAAAAATGCGGTCTTCGCCCGGTCGAGCTCGGCCAGCGCATCGGCGCGATGCCGTTGCTGCTCGTAGGAGACGATCGAGGCGAACGTCGACGTCAATTGGTCGGCCAGCAGCTGGCAGAAACTTTGAAACTGCGTATCGAGGGGGCGGCGCGGGCTGGCGCCCACTACCAGCGCACCCGCGGTCGATGCCTCCCCGAGCGGGAGCACTAGAGCCTCCTGCGGACAGTCGGCACCCAGGACGTGATCGACGCCGGGGATCGCGCCCGCGACGTCGTCGATGACCTTGACCTCGGACCGGGACCGCGCCGCATCCCACTCGGTCAGCTGCGCCAATTCGCCCGGCAACAGCGCCCGCACGGATGGCGTCGCGCCGCGCAGCGTGATGTCGCCGGTGTCGCCGGCGGCATAGACGGCGACGAACGACAGGTCGGCCGGCTGTGATGCACATACCCGGACCGCGACACCGACCGCGTCGTCGATGTTGCGACTCTCGACTATCGCGGAGGCGACGGTGTTGAGCAGGTGCAGGCGGCGCTCGCTCAGCACCCGATCGGTGGTCTCGTAGGAGGGGCAGAAGATGCCGAAGGCCTTGCCGTCAGCGCCCACCAGCGGGCTGTAGGTGAAGGTGAAGTAGCGCTCGACCCGCCGGCCCGCGGTCACCATGGGCAGCATCAGGTCGCGCGACCAGGTCGCCTCACCGGTCGCGACGACCCCGGTGAGCATCGGGGCGATCGAATCCCAGATGTCCCACCACACGACTCGGCCGGGCTGCCCCAGGGAGCGGGGATGCTTGTCGCCGAGGATCTCGATGTAGGCGTCGTTGTACACCACGAACAGGTCCGCGGTGTCCAGCCACAGCACGAGCGGGAACCGCGACGCCAGCGTCGTGGCGACCGCCGCCCGCATCTCGCCCGGCCAGTCCCGCGGCGATCCCAGAGGGTGAGTGTCCCAGTCGTATTCGGCGAACCGCCGGCCCATCTCACCGCCCAAGGAAACAGCAGCGGCCAGGTCAGCCGGCAGTCGCGAGTTCATTGCTGTCGTCTTCGTTGCAATGCCGCGGACATGGTCGGGTAGATCTCGAACACCCGGTCCAATTCGGTGACCTGAATCGGCCGCAGCACCTGATCGTGGTCGGCGACCAGCCGAACCGCGGTCCCGCCGGCTTTCGCGTCCTCGTGACAGTCGAGCACCGCGTTCAGCGCCGCGCTTCCGAAGAACTCGACAGCCTGCAAGTCGATCACCACGGGGCGCACCGGCTGCGCCGACGCCAGCCCGAGCGCGGTGGTCAGGTGCGCGGCAAGCTCACCGACGGTACTGGAGTCGACATCGCCTTTGACGCTCACGATCACTACCTCGTCGTGCGTCTCGTGTTCGACCGCCAACAACTTCATGCCTTTCGCCGCAGCCTACGTTGGGATCTGCAGCCGCTAAGCCCGACGACGCGGCGAAGATGCGCGGTCGCGCATCGCAGATAACCAGAGAGTAACCCCTACCCGAACTGCCCGTTTACCGATTCGGAGGTTACCCGGCGGGCTCGGACGGGATCCTCTCGTGCACGGTCAGCAGCAAATGGTCGAACTGACTCTGCAGGGCGGCCGCCGGCGAAGGCAGGACGGCCACTTCGGTGAGCAACTGCTTGGCCAGCGCACGCAATTTCACGTTGGTTTCCTGCGAGCGCCACTGCAGCACGCGAAACGCTTGCTCGGCGCTCACCCGGTACACGTACATCAGCACGCCCTTGGCCTGTTCGATGGCAGCGCGGCTCTCGAACAGGTCCGGCAGCGCCTCGTCGAGCACCTCTCGGCGGGTCTCGTCGAAGGTGTTGGTGAGGTCGACGTAGTAACCCTCGGTGCCCAGCACGGCGCCCGACTCGTCCAGCATGCGGTCGGCGACGACGATCGCGTCGTGCACCGCGCCCGCGGTGTCGATGAACCGGTGCCGGCTCGAGAACGACTGCTCGGACTGCAGGGCGTGGTCGAGCAGCTCCTGCACATGCGCACGGTCGTCGGGATGCTTGTGCGACAACAGCAGTTGGGTCGTCGGCACGACCTCCCCCGGTTCGTAGCCGTGCATCCTGGCGACCTCGTCGGACCATTCCCAGCACTGCCCGACGAACCAGAAGCGGAACGCGCCGATGTTCAGAAGTCCAGGGTCCGACTCGATAGGCTCGGAAAATCGCACGCCGCCCACATCGGATGACGATTGCCCTGTTCGCCTGCGCTGTTGCACGTTTGCATTTTTCCACTTCGGGAGTGCCCTCGGCTACCGCCCCCGGCGGAAAAGGGCTGTCAACCATGTCACTCGGTCCGGGGTGGGGGTAACGTCGCGTGCGGACCCATCCATACGACGCGGGAGCGCACGCCGAGTGCGCTGAGAGGACGGCTCGGGGCCGTCGACCGTACGAACCTGACCGGGTAATGCCGGCGTAGGGAGATGAAAATGACTGATGTCCTTTCCGGAACCGTCGACGCGTCGGTGACCACCGGCCCGATTGCGGGCAGCAGCAAGGCCTACCGCGAGATCGAGGGGCCGGACGGCGTGACCCTGCGGGTGCCGCTGCGGCGCGTGCACCTGTCCACCGGTGACGACTTCGACCTGTACGACACCTCGGGGCCCTACACCGATCCGGACGCGACGATCGACCTGACGGCAGGACTGCCGCCGCGGCCCGGCGTTGTCCGCGATCGCGGCACCCAGCTGCAGCGCGCCCGTGCCGGCGAGATCACCGCCGAGATGGCATACATCGCGGCCCGCGAGGGCATGCCCGCTGAGCTGGTGCGCGACGAGGTCGCGCGGGGCCGCGCGGTGATCCCGGCCAACCACAACCACCCCGAGATCGAGCCGATGATCATCGGCAAGGCATTTGCAACCAAGGTGAACGCAAACATCGGCAACTCGGCGGTGACGTCCTCGATCGCCGAGGAGGTCGACAAGATGGTGTGGGCCACCCGGTGGGGCGCCGACACCATCATGGACCTGTCCACCGGCAAGAACATCCACGAAACCCGCGAGTGGATCCTGCGCAATTCGCCGGTGCCGGTCGGCACCGTGCCGATCTACCAGGCGCTGGAAAAGACCAAGGGCGACCCGACCGAGCTGACCTGGGAGCTCTACCGCGACACCGTGATCGAGCAGTGTGAGCAGGGCGTGGACTACATGACCGTGCACGCCGGCGTGTTGCTGCGCTACGTGCCGCTGACCGCCAAGCGGGTCACCGGCATCGTGTCCCGCGGCGGCTCGATCATGGCGGCCTGGTGCCTGGCGCACCACCGGGAGTCGTTCCTGTACACCAACTTCGACGAGCTTTGCGAGATCTTCGCCCGCTACGACGTCACCTTCTCCCTGGGCGACGGGCTGCGGCCGGGCTCGATCGCGGACGCCAACGACGCCGCGCAGTTCGCCGAGCTGCGCACCCTGGGCGAGCTGACCAAGATCGCGAAATCCCATGGCGTGCAGGTGATGATCGAGGGTCCGGGCCACGTCCCGATGCACAAGATCGTCGAGAATGTGCGGCTGGAAGAGGAGTGGTGTGAGGAGGCCCCGTTCTACACGCTGGGTCCGCTGGCCACCGACATCGCGCCGGCCTACGACCACATCACCTCGGCGATCGGCGCGGCCATCATCGCCCAGGCCGGCACCGCGATGCTCTGCTACGTGACCCCCAAGGAGCACCTGGGACTGCCGGACCGCAAGGACGTCAAGGACGGGGTTATCGCCTACAAGATCGCCGCGCACGCAGGCGATCTGGCCAAGGGCCACCCGCACGCGCAGGAGCGGGACAACGCGCTGTCGACGGCGCGGTTCGAGTTCCGGTGGAACGACCAGTTCGCGCTGTCGCTCGACCCGGACACCGCGCGCGAGTACCACGATGAGACGCTGCCGGCCGAACCCGCCAAGACCGCGCACTTCTGCTCCATGTGCGGCCCGAAGTTCTGCTCGATGCGCATCACCCAGGACGTCCGCGACTACGCCGCCAAACACGGCCTGGACAGCGAGGAAGCGATCGAGGCGGCCATGTCCGAGGGCATGGCGGAGAAGTCGCGCGAGTTCGCCGAGCAGGGCAACCGGGTGTATCTACCGCTCACGCAGTGACCGGCACGCCGCCGTCGCTGCCGCTACCGCCGCCGGGCACCACCCCGACGCGGGTCCTGACCATCGCCGGGTCGGACTCCGGCGGCGGCGCGGGTATCGAAGCCGACATGCGCACGATGGCGCTGCTGGGGGTGCACGCGTGCGTCGCGGTCACCGCGGTGACCGTGCAGAACACGTTGGGCGTGCAGAGCTTTCACGAGGTGCCCGGTGATGTCGTCGCCGGCCAGATCGAAGCCGTGGCCGGCGACATCGGCATCCAGTCCGCTAAGACCGGGATGCTGGCGTCGCCGCGCATCATCGACACCGTGGCCACCACCTGGCGCCGGCTCGGGTTGACGGTTCCGCTCGTCGTCGACCCGGTGGCGGCCTCCATGCACGGCGATGCGCTGATGGCGCCGGCCGCTCTGGATTCGCTTCGCGACCAACTGTTTCCGCTTGCCACCCTGGTGACACCCAACCTCGACGAGGTGCGGTTGCTGGTCGACATCGAGGTGGTGGACCCGGCGTCGCAGCGGGCGGCCGCCAAGGCGCTGCACGCGCTGGGCCCGCGGTGGGTCCTGGTCAAGGGCGGCCACCTGCGGTCCTCGGATCGCAGCTGCGACCTGCTCTATGACGGCGCCGATTTCCACGAGTTCGACGCCGAGCGCGTGGCGACGGGCAACGACCACGGCGGCGGTGACACGCTCGCCAGCGCGGTGGCGTGCGCGCTCGCGCACGGCTTCAGCGTGCCCGACGCCGTCGAGTTCGGCAAGCGATGGGTCACCGAATGTCTGCGCGCCGCTTACCCGCTCGGCCATGGCCACGGCCCTGTCTCCCCACTGTTTCGGCTGTCATGAATCTTGAAGAGATCGCGGGCATCGCGCATGAACCGGACGGCGCACCCGAAGGCGTTGTGGTTCTGACCCACGGCGCCGGCGGTAACCGGGATTCCGTTCTGCTGCAACAGGTTTGCGACGAGTGGGCGCAGCGCGGCTGGCTTGCGGTCCGTTACAACCTGCCCTACCGCCGCCGCCGGCCCAGCGGCCCTCCCTCGGGCTCGGCCGCCACCGACCGGGCCGGCATCGTCGAGGCCATCACGCTGTGCCGTGGCCTCACCGACGGCCCGCTGGTCGCCGGTGGACATTCCTATGGCGGGCGGCAGACGTCCATGGTGGTTGCGGCCGGGGAGGCCGCCGTGGACGTGCTGACGCTGTTCTCCTATCCGGTGCATCCCCCGGGCAAACCCGAACGCGCGCGCACCGAGCATTTACCCGACATCACGGTGCCGACCGTGTTCACGCACGGCACCTCGGATCCGTTCGGCACGCCCGACGAACTGCGTGCCGCCGCCGCGTTGATCACCGGAACCACCGCCGTCGTCGAGATCGCCAGTGCCCGCCACGATCTGCGATCCAAGACGTTGAACGTGCCGGCGTTGGCCGTCGATGCTGCTCTACAGCTACTCGGGCGCAATTAGCCAGTTAAAACTGGACAGTTTTGGCTGTCTAACTTAAGCTGGTGTCGTGGAGGGCATCAGCAACTCCGCCGTAACGGCGGCACGCGATATCCGGGTGGTGTTCAGCAGGCTACGGCGCCGGCTGAAGGACATCGCGGTCGACGGCCTGACACCGTCGCAGACGGCGGTGCTCACCCGGCTGTGGAAAGAGGGGCCGTCGTCGGCCAGCGCATTGGCCGGCGCGGAACAGGTCCGCCCCCAGTCGATGGCCACCATCCTGGCCGCCCTGGGCCAACGCGGGCTGATCGAACGCGCACCGGACCCGAATGACGGTCGGCGCCAAGTGGTCTCGCTGACCCCAGCTGGGAAGAGGCGCGCCGAAAGCGACCGCCGCGCCCGTGAGGAGTGGCTTGCCCGCACCATCCAGGAGCGCTACACCGAGTCCGAGCGGCGGGTCATCGTCGACGCGCTGTCCCTGCTCGAGCGCTTGACCGAACAATGAAAGGACAGGTGCCACAATGGAAGTAGGACTGCACTTCATCGACTTTCTACCCGGAGACCCGGCCATGCTGGGCCCGACGCTGGCCGACGCAGCCAAGGCCGCCGAGCAAGGCGGCGCCACGCTGTTCACCCTCGCCGACCACCTCTTCCAGATGGAAGAGCTTGCGCCCGCGCAGAATCCGTTCCTCGAGGGCTACACATCGCTGGGCTTCCTGGCCGCCCAGACGACTACGATCGATCTGGCCCTGCTGGTCACCGGCGTCACCTATCGCTATCCCGGTTTATTGGCCAAGGCGGTCACCACCCTGGACGTGCTGTCGCAGGGCCGGTCGATGCTGGGTTTGGGCGCGGCTTGGTACGAACGCGAGCACACCGCGCTGGGCATCCCGTATCCGCCACTGCGCACCCGCTTCGAAATGTTGGAAGAGACGCTGCAGATCTGTAGGCAGATGTGGAGTGCGAACGACGGGCCCTACACCGGCACGCACTACCAGCTGAACGAAACGATCTGTGAGCCGCAACCGATTCGGCGACCCCCGATCCTGATCGGCGGGGACGGTGAGAAGAAGACGCTGCGCCTGGTCGCGCAGTACGCAGACGTCTGGAACAGCATGTCGAACGACGTCGGGGAGCTCGAGCACAAGATCGAGGTGCTGAACCGGCACTGCGACGCGGTTGGCAGGGACCCCGGTGAGGTTCGCAAGACATCCGGCGGCCTGGCCGGCGCCGACCCCTTCGACAACAGGGACGAATTCCTGAAGACGGTCGAACGCTACGCCGCGCTGGGTGTCGACATGATCAATATCGGCCCGATGCCCGGCAATCCGGATCCGGTTGGTTTCGTCCGCCGCCTGGGCGACGAGGTGATTCCGCGACTCGCCGAAATAGGCTGATCAGTTGGTGATTCGTCATCCGGGATAGCGGGTGAAACAGGCATCCGCGTTGCCGGTCACGCCACCGCGGAACGCCGCGATCCGGGTGAAACCGGCCGGCACGCTGGTGCCGTCCGCGTCACTGGCCACCAGATGGTTGGTGAGCAGGCCGGCGACCGCCTCGTCGAGATCACCGGCGGTCAGCAGCAATTGGTTGTGTGAGGGCAGGTCGATCGGCTCAGCCATCTTGCGATGCGCCACACCGGTCAGGCATGCGGTCCGCAGGGCGGTCCACGGGCTCTGCATCGGCAGGCCGTGCTCGTGCTGCACCGCCAGCGCATATCTCGACATCACGACGGACAGCGCGGTGTCGTCGCCCTGCGGCAGGGTCTGCTGCTTTTCGTCGGCGACCGTGCCCATGGCGGCGAGCCCGGACAGGTCGATCACGATGGTGTTGGTAGCCGGGCAGTAGGACGCCGGTGGGGTGGCCTTGGCGTCCGGGCAATCGGCCGGCTGGTAGGACAGGGCCGGCGGGTTGGTCGGGGCGAAGACCTTTCCCAGCAGCTCCATCAAATTCGACAGGGTGTCCTGGTTGATCTTCACCTCACCGGTCTCCGTTGCCCCAGAGTTGTCGACCCGCAAGGCGTTTGGCAGATCGCCACGGCGCTGTTCGATTTCGTGGCGGTTGATCGCCGCACAGGCCGAGGCGCCGTTGAGGAATCCCATCTGGAAGGCGCTGATGCGGTCAAGGGCCGACCCGTGCGCGTCGTCGTTTTCGGTCTCGCTGTCCATCACCGGGTCACGGGTGGTGATGATCCCCGCCAGCACGTGGTCGAGCCCGTCGGCGGTGCTCAGCGTGAAGCGCGGCGACTTGCCGTCGGCGACCCAGTACAGATAGACGCCCGCGAAGCAGTCGGCCTGCTGCTCGCGGACGATGGTCGCGTCCCGTCGGGTCACCAGCTTCGCCATCTGCTGCAGCGCATGTCCGAATTCGTGTGCCAGCACAACGGTTACGGACATGTCGCCGAAGTACTTCTGTGCGACGGGCATGAATACGCCGCGGTCCCAGGCGATCAGGTTGCACCTGTTGGTGTAGAAGGCGTTGACGAGCTTGTAGGTCTCGTTGTGGCACACGATTGGGCTGCGCGGATCGCTGGAGTTGTACGACACCAGTTTGCCGACCGGAACGAACTTGCCCGGCAGCGATTGGTCGTATACCGACTGCCAGTAGTCCTCGATGTCGTTGACCGACAACAGCGCCAGGTTGTCGATCGGCCCGTTGTCGGTGTTGAGCACCTTCCCCGTGGGACTGGGCGCGTTCGAACGGATTCCGCTGGGCCCGTTGATCGCGGGCAGTCCCCCGACCAGAAAGGGGTCGTTCAGCATCGACAGCGCACGCCCGTCGACGAACGTCGTGCAACCGGCCACCATAAGTACTGTCGCTGCCCAGAGGATCGCCGACCTGAGCGCAGCGCTATTCATGACCAACCTCATCCCGACCGGCTTCAGGGCAGCATCAAGGGAACTCAGTCTAGAGGCATCGACCTTACCCGGCAGCCGGAGTCGAGGGGCCCAGCAAACATGTACGTTGCGGTGCGGTACTAGAAAGGCGGCGGTTCGTCGTCGCCGTCGGCCGGCGGTGCGGGGCCGAGGTGGCGGCCTCGGGTTCTGGGCGTTTCGGGCGCCGGGCTTGGTGGTTTTGCCGGCGTTCGGTGGCGATGCGTGCGGCCCGGCTTTTGGCGCGGGTGCGCGTGCGTCGGGGCATCATCGCGGTGCGCTCGGCGCAGTAGTCCAGGGGTGAGTCGGCTTCGGCGGCCGGGATCGCGCCGGTGGGCGCGCAAAGGCTGGGGAACATCAGCGCGCTGCCCGGGGTGGTGACATAGGTGCGCCCCGCCGGCGAGGACAGAATCAGCGTGCCGTCGGGCAGCTGCCGCTCGCGCCACCCCCAAAACGTTTTCACCAAATGATGGGTGCGACACAGACATTTGAGATTGGACGCTTGCGTCGCGCCGCCATCGGCATACGGGATCGTATGGTCGAGATCGCAGTCGGTGGCCGGGCGATCGCAGCCGGGCCAGCGACACGTCAAATCCCGGCACCGCACGAAATCGGCCAGCGCCCTGGACGGCACGTAGCCCGCCTCCGGCGGCGCATCCCCGTGATGGACCAGCGGGGTCAGCTTGGCCGAAGCGGCCAACTCGGCGAGCAATTCTGGTGGGATCAAACCCTCGGCACCCATTTGAGCGCCCGGCGTTGAACCGCGGCCATCCAGCACGGCCTGCTCGGCGATCACATGAATCACCACCGGGCTCGATGCGGCTCGTTTACCGGACCCGCAATCCGACCGCCCGCACCGACACCCCAGCCGATTTGCGCCGGCGGCCAACGCTTTTAACGCGTCAGCGCGGCGCTGCTCCCGACTGCGCGGATCGTGCTCACACACCGTGGCCGCCAACGCATTCAATCGTTTATCCAACGCATGCGCGTCCGGACTCAATAGGCTGCCTTCGATATGCGACACGCCATCGCCCGCATCGGCGATCCAGATTTCGCGATCGGCCACGCGCTCCCTGCGCCGCCGTACCGCATCCGCATCAGCACGGGACACCACCCGATCCACCTGGGCGGCCAGCCGGCCCTGACTCAGTGACGGCCACCTGGTCACGTTGGCGGCCACCGTGGCGTCCACGGCGCCCAACACGTCGGGGTCGGTGACCAAATCGGTGCGGAAAACGATCGTTTGAAACATCCGGTAATCGATATCCCCGGCGGTAAAGACCCCACCCACCTTCGGCAGACGTTCCCGCATCGCCCGGGCATAGCGCACCCGGCTGGCGGCCAGCCCCTGACCGATCCGCAACTCCGCCGCCACCTCCGCACTCACCGCCGCCTCGGTATCGACCGCCCACTCCTCACATTCCGAGCAGCGCGAAAGCCGGTAGGCGAACAACTCCCCGATCGCCACCAACTGCTCAGCCGCCGCCCGGTTCTCCACCCGCGAAAACACACCGATCCGCTCCAGCAGCGCGGCCGACTCCGCCGTGACCGACGGATGGCGCCGCTCGACCAACTCGTCGAACCGGGCGATCACATCTTCGAACATACGTTCGATCCTGCCATCGGGGTCCGACAAGCCGGCGTTAGGGCACCCGGCTGCGATGCCTCTTGTTGTGTGGCGGCACACCGTTGACCCCACCGATCGACTCCGCGTAGCTGCCGACTGCGAATCCGACGCCAGACCCCATGACGGCCAACGCTTCCCGGTTGATGTTGTCGACGGTGTCGCGTGGGCTCTGGACGTTGGGATCGAACGGCACACCGGGTCGGCCGCCCCACAGTCGGGCCTGCACGGGGGTTTTCGGCTGCGATGATCCGGTGGTCATGCCGCCGACGGGCACGCCCGCGATCATGAAGGGGTGGTAGTCGGCCCTGGTGTCCAACGGCATGTCCGCGGGCCGCTTGCCCGCGAGATTCAGATAGCCGGACAGGGTGCGTTCGATGCCGGCCGAGCCTTCGGGCACATCCCCGGGCAAGACACCGGGCCCGGGCGGGCCGGACTGATCGCCGTCGTCGGTGAAGAATCCGGCGTTGGGCGAACCCAGCATGGTGAAGTTCAAGTACAGCGCGATGTCGTTGAGTTGGTCGCGGTCCATGCCGAACACGTAATCCAGGACGCCGTTGCGGCCGTCCACGTCGGCGCCCCAGAACACGAACCGCACCGCGTTGTTCACCGGAGCGAGCGGGCCCAGTTGCAGCGCCGTCTCCAGGACGGCGGCCACCCCGGAGCCGTCGTCATTGATCCCGGGTCCGGCGCGTGAGCCGTCCAGGTGCGCGCCCACCACGACGACGTCGTGGGCCGACCCGGTTTTGGTCTGCGCCACGACATTTCGGGAAGTGATCTTGATGTTCTGCGCATCCAGCACCAGACGTATCGGCGCGGTGGAGCCGGTCAGCGCGGCGGCGCCGGAGGAACCCAGCACGGCGACCGGCACGGTCAGCTGCTTGAAATAGCCGGTGGTGAACAGCGTGGGTGGGGCTCCCCGCCCGGTGGGCGAACTGAGCACGATCAGGGCGCTCGCGCCCTTGGCCACCGCGCTGTTCTGCTTGTCGACCACCGAACACTGCGCGTCATCGACGACGGCGATCGCGCCCTTGGGCACGACGGCCGGGTAGTCGTTGGGTGCGCAACCCGAGGGTCGCGTCGGCCGGATCGGCTGACCGGTCAGTCCCCCGGGCGGCGTCTGCACCAGCAGCGAGGCCTGGTCGACGGGATAGCTGCGGCCCGCAATGGTCACCGCCGGCTTACCCAACGACACGGTGTAGAGCCGGTCGAACTGCGGAGTCTGTACATCGAAACCCTTGTCCCGCAGAGCTTTAGCGACGTAGTCCACGCTGGCGTTGAACCCCGGCGTCCCGTCCGCGCGGTTGCCGCCATTGGCGTTGGCGACGTTCTGCAGGGCACGCAGGTGCGTCAGCATGCCCTCGACGTTCACCTCTTTGGCCAAACTGTGGCCGAGATCCGGCGTCGCCGTCGGCACTCCCGGCCGCGTCGACGAACAACCGGCCACCACCGCGATCGACAGCAGCGTCGCGCCCACCCGGGAGATCATGACTTGCTGAGCACGTGCCGGGTGCGGTCGGCCATGACGGGGACGCCGTTATGCCCGCCGAGGTCTTGCGCGTAGAGACCGATCGCGTAAGCCACGCCGCCACCGTTGATTCCCAGCGCGGTGCGGTTGACGTGGTCGAGCGTGTCGGTCTTCTGGTGATAGTTGGGGTCGAACGGCTGGTCGGCGGTCCCGCCCCACAGCTTGGCCTGGTCGGCGGACATCTTGCCCTCGGCGCCTGAGAACAGGCCGCCGGCGGGGATCCCCGCCAGGGTGAATCCGTCGTAGTCGGACCGGCCGTCGAATGAGGTGTCCTGCGCGGTCTTTCCGGCCGACTTCAGGTACGCGACCAGTGTGCGCTCAATGCCGGCCGAACCCTCCGGCACCACCGGCTGGCCGCGAGCGTCCGCGGGCAGCGACTGGTCGCCGTCGTAGGTGAAGTAGCCGGGGTTCGGCGACGCGAGCATGTCGACGTTCAGGTAGAGCGCAATGTTTTTCAGCGCCGTCAGGTCCAGCGACTCGACATAGTTGCGCGACCCGATCAGCCCGAGCTCCTCGGCACCCCAGAAGCCGAACCGCAGCGCGTTGTGCACTGACGGCGAACTCCCCAGCCGCACAGCGGTTTCCAGCACCGCGGCCACGCCCGAGCCGTTGTCGTTGATGCCCGGCCCGGCGGGCACGCTGTCCAGGTGCGCCCCCGCCATCACCACGTCGGTCCCCGAGCCGGTCTTGGTCTGCGCAATCACGTTGCGGGCCCGGAAACTTTGGGCGCTGGCGTTGAGCTTGATCGTGGTGGGCCCCGGCTGTCCACGCAGCTGCACGCCCACCGATTTGGTCACGCTCAGCACCGGAATCTTCACGTCCGTGGCCGATCCGAGCGTTCCGCCCATCTCTTGCTCGTCGACGTTGTCGGCGATGATCATCGCCGCGGCGCCGCGCTGTGCCGCGACGTCTTCCTTCTGGGCGAACGGGCAGGTGCCGCGGTCGACCAGCACCACCGCCCCCTGCAGCGGCAGGTTCGCGTAGTCGGAGGCCGCGCAGCCGAGGTTGTTCGCCGGTGCGGCGACCAGCGGCCCGCTCACCCCGTCCGGACCGGTGCCCAGGCTGAAGTCCAGTGCGTGCGCCTCCACCGTCTTGCCGGCGACGGTGAGTACCGGCTTGTCGGCGTGGAACACCCGCGCCGAGAATTCGGGGGTTTGCACGTCGAATCCACTGCCGCGCAAGACGTTTACCACGTAGTCGACGCTGGCCTCGTATCCAGGCGTGCCCACCGCCCGGGTGCCGTTGTTGGCGTTGGCGATGTCTTGCAACTTCGACAGGTGCGCCATCATCGCGTCGGCCGTGACCTTGTCGCGCAACGCCGAGGCAAATGCGCCGGCGGCGGCGGGCGTTTGCTGCGAGTCAGACGACGACCGATGGAAGCAGCCGGTTGAGATTGCGGTCAGAGCGACCACGGCGACCAACGCCGGAATCGTCGCGGATTTGTTCACCATCGCGCCCCAGGTTAGACCGCGGCCGCAGCGGCCCGGTTCAGGACACGGCGGTATCAGACATACAGCGCGGTGAAGGGCGCAACGGGGATGTTGCGCACCACGAACCAGGCCAGCACCAGCGACAGCGTCACGACGGCGGCCCAGCGCCGGTGCTGCCAGCCGCGGATCCGGCGGCCCACCAGGCGCCCGTAGGTCCAGGCGCAGTACGTCCACAGCAACAACGCGACAGCCGCCAGGCCCAAAGCGTTGAACCTGGCGGCCGCCAACAGATTGCCGTGCATAAGCGAATACACCATGCGCAGGCTGCCGCATCCGGGACAGTCGATCCCCAACAACGCCTTGGTGGGGCATACCGGCAGCGGGCCGTGCGGGGTGGTCGGGTCGCCCGCCCAGATGGCGGCGCACATCAATGTGGTGGACGCGGCCACCACCAGTGGTGCACCCAGATTCGCGTGCGCCGCCCCCCAGCGGGTCACCATGATCAGGTTCTAGAACATCGCGGCGAGCGCCGCGTTGGTGTCCGTGTTCAGCGCACCGACCGCCATCAGGATGCCGTAGATGACGCCCACGACGACGCCGATCACCACCGACCAGATCACCCATTTCTTGGCGCTTTCGGCGGAAGCCTGTGCCTCGGCGTAGCGGCCCTGCGCCCACAACCCATTGACCTGGCTCGACTTGACGATCGCCACGATTCCGAAGGGCAGACAGCAGAAGAGGGTGGCCAGGATCGACCACACCAGATAGTTATTCGGCGCTTGACCGGCCGGCTGCTGCGGCGGATAACCGGGCGAAGGCGGCGGCGGATAACCGGGCGGCGGAGGAGGGGGTTGTGTCATGGATTCTCCAGTCAAGAGAAGTTAGCTGACGTAAAGCGGTGCTAACCATACCCGAGCGGACTCAGATCGGCACTAGCAATGAAAAATCTTGTTCGGCCGCCCAGGTCGCAACGGGCCGGCAGCATCATCGCGTCCGCCAAAAATCAGAATTATGGTGGCGCCTCACATAATTCGCGATTCTGCGCGACGACCTGCGTGGCACTACCATTTTCCTGGGCCTCTGCGGGTCGAGCCGAGGACGGATGCCCACACAGACAATTGCCCGCGGAATGTATTGCTTTACCACGGCATAGCCCTACTATCCGTGTGCAGAAGCGGCCGTTAAGGAGCCTTTCATGTCTGATTTCAGCAACGTGCTGAGGGCGGCGACGGCAACCGCACTCACCGGCGGTTTGGCCTTAGCGGGCGGCGGCCCGGCGAGCGCGGATCCGGCCACCACCGGGAGCGCTTCGGATATCAACACGCTTGCGGCCTCGCTGTCGAAGGGCTACGGCCTGAACAACTGCACCGCCCAGAACATCGACCGCAGCACACAACTCGCGGTGCTCACCTGCGGGCAGAGCCCCGACCCGCGCGGGCCAGCGCAGGCCAAGTACGTGCTGTTCACCAATGCCGACAATCTGGCCACCTCGTTCAAGGCCACCATCAAAGAGGACGTCCTGATCCCGTGCGGCGACGCCGGCCAGTCACCGTCCAACTGGCACAAGGACGGTTCATCCGCGAGCGCAGGGCAGGCCGCCTGCGGCACTTACCAAAACGCCGCCGAGATCATCTGGACCACGGACGCCAACAACACGCTGAGCTACCTGCGCGCGTCCAACACCGACGTCAACGCGCTCTATCAGTGGTGGCGCGCCAACGGCTGACGTCTACAGCTGAGCCGCAATCAGATCCGCTACCGCACGCATCCCGGCGGCGTTCGGGTGTAACGGTGCGGGACGTCCCGGCAGCGTGAAGCCGAACCGGGCCGGCAGCGTCGTCCACGGCTCGGCCGACCACGCGTGATGTTCGCGGCCCGCCGCACCGGCGCGGATGATTTCGCAACCGGTCGCCGCGGCGGCGTCGGCCGTCATCGTCTCCAGCGTGGCGGCCACGTGCCGGCCCAGGTCGGCATCGGCGGGTGACAGCGGCTCCGCCAGCACGCCCGGCGGCGGCAGCATCGTCAGGTAATCGACGAAGAAAACCCGTGCCCGGGTGGACCGCTGACGCAACGCACGGCCGACCGCGCACAGCGATTCAAACACCCCGTCCAGGGCGCGATCCCGCGCGTCGCGATCCAGCAGGTCGGCGATGCGATGCCCCAGCAGTGGCACGTGACGCAACGGACGCGGCAGCGATGCGGCCATCAAGAGCGGAACGTAGCCGACGTCGTTGCCGCCGATGGTCACCGTGACCAGGCTCTCGGTGCCGTCCAGCGCGGCGATCTGCGGTGGTGCGCGGTGTTGGCGCTCGGCGAGCACGTGCGCGGTGGTCGCCCCGGAGAAGGTGACGTCGACCAGGTCGTGCTGGAATCGCTGCGCGATCAGGTGCGCGTAGTTGCGTGCCGATCGGCCAGACCACCGTGGAGCCCCCGCGGCGGGGGGCCGGATGCCCGGACCTGCGGCCATCGAACTACCCAGCGCGACATAACGACTCATCGTTGTGGGCTCGACGCCTGCGCCCAGAATCGCTTCGGGATCCGTCCGGCGCGCCGGGCCAGGTACCCGGCGGTGACGGCGGCGGCCATCGCTGCGGCCATCGCGGCCGGATCGGCGGCCCGGGTCACAGCGGTGGCCAACAGCACGGCGTCGCAACCCAATTCCATCGCCAGGGCGGCGTCGCTGGCGGTGCCGATGCCGGCGTCGAGCACCACCGGAACGCCGGCCCGGGCGACGATCATCTCGATGTTGTGCGGGTTGGTGATGCCGAGGCCGGTGCCGATCGGCGAACCCAGCGGCATGACCGCCGCGCATCCGGCGTCCTCGAGCCGGCGCGCCAGCACCGGATCATCGTTGGTGTAGGGCAGCACGACGAACCCGTCATCGACCAATTGCTCTGCGGCCCGCACCAATTCGACGGCATCGGGCAGCAGCGTGCGCTCGTCGGCGATCACCTCGAGCTTGATCCAGTTCGTGTCCAGCGCCTCCCGTGCCAACTGTGCGGTGAGCACCGCCTCGGCTGCGCCGCGGCATCCCGCGGTGTTGGGCAGCGGCGTGATGCCCAACCGGTTGAGCAGATCGAGCAGCCCGGTGCCGCCCTCGGCGTCGACCCGGCGGATGGCGACGGTCGTCAGCTCGGTGCCCGAGGCAACCAGCGCCTCCTCGAGCACCGCGAGGTTGCCCGCTCCCCCGGTCCCCATGATGAGCCGCGACGCGAAGCTGCGGTCGCCAATGGTCAGTTTTGCGTCAGCCACCTTGCACCGCCGTCACTATCTCGAGCCGGGCACCATCGAAAAGTTCTGTGGCCCAACGGGATCGCGGTATCACCGCGTCGTCCATCGCCACTGCGACGCCGCGGTCCGGAAAGCCGAGGGAATCCAGCAGCGCGGCGACCGTGGTGTGCGCGTCGACGTCGACCTTCTGTTCATTGACCACGACGATCATTGGTGTGCTCCCACCGGGGCCAGTTCGGAAACGATCTGTTCTGCCGTCCAGGGCGCCAACAGGAATCCCGACCGGCCGTGACCGGCGGCGACCAGCGTCCGCGCGTCCAGTCGACGCACCAGCGGCAGATTATCGGGGGTCATCGGGCGCAGCCCGGCGGCGCACTCGGCCAGCTCGTATTCACCCAGCCCCGGCAGCACCGCGCACGCGTCGTCGAGCAGGTCACGCACCCCCGACACGACCGGGGCGGTGTCGTGCCCGTGTTCGTATTGAGTGGCCCCGACGACCACCCCGTCGGCACGCGGCACCAGGTACACCTGCCGTCCGTGCACGCGGGCGCGAACAACCCGCTGCGGCAACGGCATACAACCCTTGCGCCACCGCAGCCGCAGCACCTCGCCCTTCACCGGCCGCACCGGCAGGCCGGGCCACAACGCCGGCGCGTCGATGCCGTTGGCGATCACCACCGCGTCGGCCTCGACGTCCGACAGGTCACGCACCGGCGGCGCCCACGCCACCCCGAGACGCTCGCACTGGGCGCCGAGCGCCTCCACCACCGCGCGGTTGTCCACGGCCAGTTCGGTGGGCGCCCGGAAGCCGTGCCGGATGCCCTGCGCCAGCAGGGGTTCGACGTCGCGGGCGGCCGACTCCCAGACCACCGGATGCCCCTGGGCGGACAACCATTCCGCGACGGTGCGCAGGTCCTCGACATCGGCGCGGTCGACGGCCACCACCAGCGACTCGCGCGCGGTGACCACCTCGGCCGGCAGCCCGTCGGTGAAACCGCCCTCGCGCCACAGCCGCAGCGATTCCAGGCCCAGCCGCAACAAGCGCTCTTCGCCCGGCCAGCCCTCGCTGTGCGGCGCCAGCATGCCGCCGGCGACCCAGGACGCGCCCTTCTGGTCGCCCCGGTGCACCCGCACCGACCACCCGGCCTGCGCGGCGCGCCGCGCCACCGCGAGCCCGATGACGCCGCCGCCGATGACGGCCAGGGACCCCAGCGGGGGTCCCGAGGGCATTCCGGTCATTGTCGAGCCTCCCTTCGCCGGCATGACCCGGATCAGGTGTGACGGTAAGGGCAGGTCCGGACGGGTCCGGCTGTGCCCACTCTCAGCCCCGCAGTCACTCGACTACCCGGGACTCCCGTGTCTGGTAGTTCTCTTCGGCTCCACGCTAGCGCGCTAGCGTCTCGGTGTGCAGTGTCCCTTCGATAGACGACTTACCGTTCTGGCCACCGCGCGGCTGTATCTGTGCACCGACGCCCGGCGTGAACGCGGCGATCTGGCCGAATTCGCCGACGCCGCCCTGGCCGGCGGCGTGGACATCATCCAGCTGCGCGACAAGGGATCGGCCGGTGAGCAACGGTTCGGCCCGCTCGAGGCGCGCGAGGAGCTGGCGGCGTGCCAGATCCTGGCCGACGCGGCCCGCCGCCACGGCGCCTTGTTCGCCGTCAACGACCGCGCCGACATCGCCCGCGCGGCCGGCTCCGACGTGCTGCATCTCGGACAGGGCGACCTGCCGCCGGCCGTCGCCCGCGACATCGCCGGGCCGGACGTGCTGCTCGGGCTGTCCAGCCACGACCGCGAGCAGGCCGCCGCCGCGGCCGCGCTCGCCGAAGCGGACTACTTCTGCGTCGGGCCGTGCTGGTCCACGCCCACCAAGCCGGGCCGCCAAGCGCCGGGCCTGGGACTGGTGCGGGCCGCCGCCGAGTTCGGAACCGACAAGCCGTGGTTCGCGATCGGCGGCATCGACGAGCAGCGGCTGCCCGAGGTGCTCGACGCCGGCGCCCGGCGCATCGTGGTGGTGCGGGCGATCACCGCGGCCGCCGACCCGCGGGCCGCGGCGCAGCGGCTCAGCTCGGCGCTGGCAGCAGCGAGTTGATCCGGCGGGTCAGCTGCGAGGGTTCTTGGCCCGCGTCACCGGGCATGCACCAGACGAAGACACCGGCTTCGATCTCGATCGTGCGCGGCAGGTATTGCCGTCGCTGGTCGCCATGGTCCAGCGGCAGCACCGCCGGCGCGGTGCGCAGCCGCTGCCAGCTGGCCGCGAAGCCGGGATGCAGCGGCAGGTCGGCCACCTCGGTTTCGGCGACCCAGCGCATCTCGGCGCTTTCCCGGTTGGGCACGGTGTGCAGCAACTCATCGGCGTCGGCGACGACGGTGGTGTAGCTCCACTGCGTGCCGGCGATCCCGGCGACCTCGGCCGTGACCACGGTCGCGCGCACCGCGAGCCGCTCACCGAGCAGCCCGGCCTCCTCGTTGGCTTCGCGGACCGCGGTCTCCTCCGGCGTTTCGTGGCTGTCCCGGGCGCCGCCGGGCAGCCCCCACGTCCCGCCCTGGTGACTCCACACCGCGCGATGCTGCAGCAACACCGCGGGCGTACCGTCGGGTTGCGGGGCCCGCAGCAGCAAACCCGCCGCTCCGAACCGGCCCCAGTAATGGGCGCCGCTGTCGGAGATCACCCAACCGTCACCGTCGCCCTGCACCGATTCAGGATATGCAGACTTGGTTTGGGCGTCGTCAATTGCGTCCGCCTCCACCCATCCACCCGAACATGCTCTTAGACTTCGCTTATAGAGGTCCGTGCAGCGAAACGAAATGGCCGACAGATGAGGGCTGATAAGACGTGACGGTTGAGCTGGCGCACCCGTCGACCGAGCCGCAGGGATCGCGGTCACCGGCCGAACCGGCTCATCCACGCTGGTGGTTCATCTCGACGACGCCGGGGCGCATCCTGACAATCGGGATCGTGCTGGCCGCGCTCGGCGGGATCAGCGCCTTCGCCACCTCGACCACCATCAACCACCGGCAGCAGGTGCTCACCACGGTGCTCAACCACACCGAGCCGCTGTCGTTCGCCGCCGGGCGGCTGTACACCACGCTGTCGGTCGCCGATGCCGCCGCGGCCACCGCGTTCATCGCCGAGGCCGAGCCGCAGCCGGTTCGCCAGCGCTACGAGCAGGCGATCACCGACGCGTCCGTCGCGGTGACCCGCGCCTCGAGCGGCCTCACCGACGAGCCGCTGGTGCAGCTGCTGGGCCGGATCAATGCCGAGCTGGCCGTCTACACCGGGCTGATCGAAATCGCCCGGACCAACAACCGCGAGGGCAACCCGGTCGGATCGTCGTACCTGTCGGAGGCGTCGGGGCTGATGCAATCGACGATCCTGCCCGACGCGGCCAAGCTGTATCAGGCGACGTCGGAGCGGGTGGACGCCGAGACCACCGCGTCGACCCAGATCCCCGCACCGGTCATCATGGTGGTCGGCGCCACCGTGATCTTCGGTGCTTTCTCGCACCGCTGGCTGGCGCGCCGCACGCGGCGCCGAATCAACCCGGGGCTGGTGGTGGGCGCACTCGCTATTCTCGTCATGGTGGTTTGGGTTGGAACTGCGCTGACCATTTCTACGACGGCCAGTCGTAGTGCGAAGGACACTGCCGCGGAATCCCTCAAGACCGTCACCAACGTCGCGATCACCGCCCAGCAGGCCCGCGCCGACGAGACGCTGTCGCTGATCCGTCGCGGCGACGAGGAGAAGCGCAAGCAGTCGTTCTATCAGCGCCTCGATTCCATGCACCGCCAGCTCGACCAGTACATGGCCCGCAGCGACGCCGTGGACAAGCCGGACCTGGAAGGCGCCGATCAGCTGCTGCTGCGCTGGCGGCAGGCCAACGACCGGATCACCTCGTACATCTCGGTGGGTAACTACCGCGCCGCCACCCAGGTGGCGCTGGGCAGCAGCGAAGAGGACTCCACCCCGGCGTTCGACAAGCTGGACGACGAGCTGGTCAAGGCCATGGACCAGGGCCGTATCCACCTGCGCAACGACGTCATCAACGCGCGCAGCGGGCTGTCCGGCGCCCAGGTCGGTGGCGTGGTGCTCAGCCTCGGCGCCGCCATCGCGGTGGCGCTGGGCCTGTGGCCGAGGCTGAAAGAGTATCGATAATGGTCCGCCTGCGGATGCTTCGCCGGGCGTGCACCGTGGCCGCCGCCGCGGTCGTGCTGGCGGGTTGCGGACACACGGAATCGCTGCGGGTCGCCAGCGTGCCGACATTGCCGCCGCCGACACCGGTCGGCATGGAGCAGTTGCCGCCCCAGCCGCCGCTGCCGCCCGACGGGCCGAATCAGAACTGCGACCTGACGGCCAGCCTGCGGCCCTTCGCCACCAAGGCGGAGGCGGACGCCGCGGTCGCCGACATCCGCGCCCGGGGCCGGCTGATCGTCGGGCTCGACATCGGCAGCAACCTGTTCAGCTTCCGCGACCCGATCACAGGTGAGATCACCGGTTTCGACGTCGACATCGCCGGCGAGATCGCGCGCGACATCTTCGGCGCGCCGTCCCACGTCGAATACCGGATCCTGGCGTCGGACGAACGGGTCACCGCGCTGCAGCGCTCCGAGGTCGACGTCGTGGTCAAGACCATGACCATCACCTGCGACCGGCGCAAGCAGGTGAACTTCTCGACCGTCTACCTCGACGCCAACCAGCGCATCCTGGCCCCGCGCGACTCGTCGATCGTCAAGGTCGCCGACCTGTCCGGCAAGCGGGTCTGCGTGGCCAAGGGCACCACGTCGCTGCACCGCATCCAGCAGATCGACCCGCCGCCGGTGGTGGTGTCGGTGGTCAACTGGGCCGACTGCCTGGTGGCGATGCAGCAGCGCGAGATCGACGCGGTCAGCACGGATGATTCGATCCTGGCCGGGCTGGTCGAAGAGGACCCCTACCTGCACATCGTCGGGCCGAATATGGCCACCCAGCCCTACGGCATCGGGGTCAATCTGAACAACACCGGATTGGTGCGGTTCGTCAACGGGACCCTGGAACGGATCCGCCGCGACGGTACGTGGAACACGTTGTACCGCAAGTGGTTGACGGTGCTGGGGCCCGCGCCGGCCCCGCCCGTACCGAGGTATCTGGACTGATGGCCGAGCCGGACAAGCACTCCGAGCAACCGGAATCCGGCTCGGGAGACGTGGGCCCGGGCACCCAGCCCGCCGACGTCCAGACCGGCGGCGCGGCCACCGGGCGGTTGCAGGCCACCCAGGCGCTGTTCCGTCCCGACTTCGATGACGACGATGACGATGACTTTCCGCACATCTCGCTGGGCGCCCTAGACACCGATTCGCAGGACCGCATGACGGTGGCGACGCGATCGGTGCCGGCGGTCCGGCAGCTCGGCGGCGGCCTGGTCGAGATCCCGCGCGGACGCGACATCGATCCACGCGAAGCCCTGATGACCAATCCGGTGGTACCGGAGTCCAAGCGCTTCTGCTGGAACTGCGGCAAACCGGTCGGCCGGTCCAGCAAGAAGGCCAAGGGCACGTCGGAGGGTTGGTGCCCGTCCTGCGGCAGTCCGTATTCGTTTCTGCCGCAACTCAACCCGGGCGATATCGTCGCCAACCAGTACGAGGTCAAGGGCTGCATCGCGCACGGCGGTCTGGGCTGGGTGTATCTGGCGGTCGACCACAACGTCAACGACCGGCCGGTGGTGCTCAAGGGCTTGGTGCACTCCGGCGACGCGGAGGCGCAGGCGATCGCGATGGCCGAACGACAGTTTTTGGCCGAGGTGGTCCATCCGCAGATCGTGCAGATCTTCAACTTCGTCGAGCACGTCGACCAGCACGGAAATCCGGTCGGCCTCATCGTCATGGAGTACGTCGGCGGTCAGCCGCTCAGGCACGGGAAGGGTGAGAAGCTACCGGTCGCCGAGGCCATCGCCTACCTGCTGGAGATCCTGCCCGCGCTGAGCTATCTGCACTCCATCGGCCTGGTCTACAACGACCTGAAGCCGGAGAACATCATGCTCACCGAGGAGCAGCTCAAGCTGATCGACCTGGGCGCGGTGTCGCGGATCAACTCGTTCGGATACCTGTATGGCACACCGGGTTTCCAGGCGCCCGAGATCGTGCGGACCGGCCCGACGGTCGCCACCGACATCTACACGGTGGGCCGCACGCTGGCCGCGCTCACGCTGAACCTGCAAACGCGCAACGGCCGCTACGTCGACGGCCTGCCCGAGCACGACTCGGTGTTGACCACCTATGACTCCTTCCGCCGGTTGTTGCGCCGCGCCATCGACCCCGACCCGCGGCGCCGGTTCTCGAGCACCGAGGAGATGTCCGCCCAGATGATGGGTGTGCTGCGCGAGGTGGTCGCCCACGACAGCGGGGTGCCGCGGCCCGGGCTCTCGACCATCTTCAGCCCCAGCCGTTCGACGTTCGGGGTGGACCTGCTGGTCGCCCACACCGACGTGTACCTGGACGGTCAGGTCCACTCGGAGAAGCTGACCGCCCGCGAAATCGTTACCGCGCTGCAGGTTCCGCTGGTCGATCCGGCCGACGTCGCCGCTCCCGTCCTGCAGGCGACCGTGTTGTCGCAGCCGGTGCAGACCCTGGACTCGTTGCGCGCGGCCCGGCACGGGACGCTGGACGCCGACGGCGTCGAGGTGTCCGAGTCGGTGGAGCTGCCGCTGATGGAGGTCCGCGCGCTGCTGGATCTCGGCGATGTGGCCAAGGCCACCCGCAAGCTTGACGACCTGGCCGCGCGGGTCGGCTGGCAATGGCGATTGGTGTGGTACAAGGCCGTCGCCGATCTTCTCACCGGCGACTACGATTCGGCCACAATGCATTTCGTCGAAGTGCTGGACACGTTCCCGGGCGAGCTGGCACCCAAGCTGGCGCTGGCGGCCACCGCCGAATTGGCCGGCGACGTCGACGACCACAAGTTCTATGAGACGGTGTGGAAGACCAATGACGGGGTGATCTCGGCCGCGTTCGGGTTGGCCAGGACGCTGTCCGCGCAAGGGGATCGGGCCGCCGCGGTCCGCACGCTGGACGAGGTGCCCGCCACCTCCCGGCACTTCACCACCGCGCGGCTGACCAGCGCGGTGACGCTGCTGTCCGGCCGGACCAAGAGCGAGATCACCGAAGAGGATATCCGCGATGCGGCCCGGCGGGTGGAGGCGCTGCCGCCCACCGAGCCCCGCGTGCTGCAGATCCGCGCGCTGGTGCTGGGCTGTGCGATGGACTGGCTGGAAGACAACAAGGCGAGCACCAACCACATCCTCGGATTCCCCTTCACCGAACACGGTTTGCGGCTGGGCGTGGAGGCGTCGCTGCGCAACCTGGCCCGTGTCGCCCCGACCCAGCGGCACCGCTACGCGCTGGTGGACATGGCGAACCGGGTCCGGCCCACCAGTACGTTCTAGGGCTGCGTTGGCTTCGCTTTCGTCGAGCCTTCGCCTCGGCCTTCCGCCACGGCCGTCGAGTGTGCTTCCAGGGTGGGAAAATAGCGTGGAACTCGCCCTGCACGCACACTCAAAGCCCAGAACGCACACTGGACTCCGCCAGCGCGGCTCGGACGCGGCGCACCACGTCGACGGGGTGGTCCTCAGCGACGACCCGGACGACGATCCAGCCCATCCGCTCGAGCCTTTCCAGCCGTCGAACATCCTTCACGTATTGCCGTCGGTTGGTCCGGTGTTGATCGCCGTCGTATTCGACAGCCACCATTGCCTCGTCCCAGCCCAGGTCGAGGTAGGCGAAGGGGATGCCGTCCACGCCGAGCACCGGTATCTGGGTCTGCGGCCGGGGCAGGCCGGCGTCGATAAGGAGTAGGCGCAAATAGCTTTCCCGCGGCGACTGCGCGCCCGGGTCGACCAAGTCGAGCGCGGTTTCAAGCTGCCGCAGGCCGGGCGAACGAGGGTGCTGGCGGGCGACACTCAGCACGTCGTCGATCTTGAAGTCCGTCGCACGCGCAAGGGCGTCGAGGCGAACAACGGCTGAGCGCACGGCCCCGCGCCTCCCGATATCGAAGGCGGTTCGCTCGGGTGTGGTGACCGGCAACCCGTCGATCGACTGCGTCTCCCCCTCGGTTAGCGCACAGCGGCGCGTCAGCACGCCTAGAGGAGCGCGAGGTCTGTCGCATATCAGCTCAACAGGGACATTGTCGGGTATCCACTTGGCTCCGAGCAGAAAAGCAGCGGCGGCCCCGGCGATGACGGCGTGGCCACCCGACCAGAGCCACGCGGCTGCGATACGCAACTCGAGCGAGGGCACGGCGTCATTCGAGAGGTAGACGTCGGGGAACACCGCGCGGTATCGCGTCCGCAGCTGGTGTCGGCTCAACGAGCGATGGCGCAGCGCCGCGCTGCCGACAAACGGCTCCTTCATGCCGCGCAGAATCACACGCGTACGCCGCATCGCGTGCACCTGCATACACAGGCGTCACAAGGAAATCGCAAGGCGGACCTGGCACAGTTATCGCATGGCAGGCCAGTCCACCGCGTGGGTCAGCACGGCCCGCATGCTGCGCCGGACTGGGTTCGGGGTGACCGGACCCGAGGTCGACGCCGCCGTCGGCCGGGACTGGCCCGGCCAGGTGGACGCGATGCTGGCCACCGACCCCGAGGCCGACCCCGGCGCGGTCGCGACCCCGATGCCCGCCCTGGCCGCGCCGAGCCCACCGGGCAAGCGCGCCACGCCCGCCGCGCGCAAGCAGTTCAACCAGCAGGTCACCGAACAGCTGGGCGTGCTGTCGGATTGGTGGATACGTCGCATGGTCGACGTGCGGCAGCCGGTGCACGAAAAGCTGACCCTGTTGTGGCACAACCACTTCGCCACCTCGGCGCAGAAGGTGCGGGTCGCCGCGTACATGGGCGCGCAGAACCAGAAACTGCGCGCGGGGTCGCTGGGTGATTTTCGCGCCCTGGCCTACGCGATGCTGACCGACGCCGCGATGCTGCGCTGGCTGGACGCGCAGAGCAGTACCGCCAAGGCGCCCAACGAAAACCTGGCCCGCGAGTTCATGGAGCTGTTCGCGTTGGGACATGGCAACGGCTACACCGAGAGCGACGTGCGCAACGGGGCGCGGGCCCTGACGGGATGGGTGATCGGCGCCGGCGGCCAGACCTCGATGGTCCCCAAACGCCATGACGCGAACGCCAAGACGCTGTTCGGGCAGAGCCGCAACTCCGATGCCGCCGGCTTCTGCGACACCGTACTGGCGCAACCCAAATCGGCCGAATACGTCGCGGGACGGCTGTGGGGGCAACTGGCATCGGACGATCCGGCGCCACCACCGGTGCTCGACCGGCTGGTCGCCGCGTACGGCCCCAACCGCGACCTGCGCGCGCTGACCCGGGCGATCCTCACCGACAACGAGTTCACCGGCAGCCGCGCCGCGGTGGTCAACACCCCGGCCGAGTGGCTCGTCGGCGTCATCCGGGCCCTGCGGGTGCCGGTCAACGAACCCAAGCGCCTGAAGATGATCGACGCGACCCTGCGCACGCTGGGTCAGCGCCCGTTCTATCCGCCCAGTGTCGGGGGCTGGCCAAGCGGCCAGGTGTGGCTGTCGACCGCCAGCGCCGGGGCCCGCCTGCGCGCCGCGACCGAACTGGCACAGGCGGGCGACCTTTCCGGCATCGAGGGCACCGCCGCCAATGACCGCGTCGACGCGGTCGGCTATCTGATCGGCATCGGCTCCTGGTCGGACCGCACCGTCAACGCGCTGCGGCCGCTGGCGCGCCAGCCGGCGCAGTTGGTCGCTACCGCCGTCAACACTCCCGAATACCTGACGTCCTAACGAGATCAGCCATGCCCGAGATGAACCGTCGCCGATTCCTGATCGCCAGCGCGGGTGCCGGCGCGGCCGGCCTGCTGTCCGCAACCGTGGCCGTCAGCTGGCCCGACCTGATGCGCGCGGCACAAGACCGGCCACTGGCCGACGGCGCCGGCGTCCTGGTGATCGCCACGCTCTACGGCGGCAACGACGGGATCAACACCGTGATCCCCTACGCGGACAACGCCTATCACGATGCCCGTCCCGAACTCGCTTATGCCCCGGGTGATGTCCTGCGCCTCGATGAGCAACTCGGGCTCAACCCGGCGATGAAGGGGCTGGCGGGGCTGTGGAACCAGCGGCGGCTCGCCATCGTGCGCGGCGCGGGCTACCCGAAGCCCGACCACAGCCACTTCAGGTCCATGGACATCTGGCAGACGGCGTCACCGGCCGAGCCGGTGTCGACGGGCTGGATCGGCCGCTGGCTCGACGCCACCGGCGACGATCCGCTGCGGGCGGTCAACATCGGGGCCGTGCTGCCCCCGCTGGCCGTCGGCGCCAAGTGCACGGCCGCGGCGCTCTCGCCGGGCGGCGGCCCGGCCACGGCGGAGAAATTCGACGCGGTGATGGCCGCGCTGGGCAACGACGACCCCGACGACACCCCGGCGATGGCCGCGGTGTGCAAGGCCTATCGCGCCGCACGCACGACCGACACCACCTTCGCCCCGGTGAAACCGGCTGCCAAGGAGCGCAATTCACTGTCCGCCCAGCTGAGCATGGTGGCCCAGGCCATCAAAGCCCGCGTCCCCACGCGGGTCTACACGGTGCAACTGGGCGGGTTCGACACCCACGCCGGCGAGCGCGGAACCCAGCAGCGTCTGCTGCAAACATTCGACGAGGCGGTGACCGCGTTCGTGCGGGAGATGGCCGGCCGCGACGTGGTGCTGCTGGCGTACTCGGAATTCGGGCGCCGGGTGCGGGCCAACGCCTCGCAGGGCACCGATCACGGCACGGCCGGTCCCGTCTTCATCGCGGGCGCCCCGGTCAACGGCGGCTTCTACGGCGAGCAGCCCAGCCTCACCGACCTCGACAACGGAGACCTGAAGTACACCACCGATTTTCGTGACATCTACGCCGAGGTGCTGGCGCGAACGGTCGGCGCCGATCCCACCCCCTCGGTCGGCACCGGACGAAACAGCCTCGGCTTCCTATCGGTCTAGTGCGTTGACGCAGTCACGGGCGATGGCCAGCTCTTCGTTCGTCGGGACCACCAGCACGGCGATCGGTGAATCGTCGGCGGAGATCTGGCGCGCGCCCTTGCCGCCGCCCAGGTTGCGGCGCTCATCGAGCACGATGCCGAGCTCCTCCATGCCGGCGACCGCGTCGCGGCGCACCGCCGGGTCGTTCTCGCCGATCCCCGCGGTGAAGCTGATGACATCGGTGTGCCCCAGCACCGCCAGGTAGGCGCCGATATACTTGCGCAGCCGATGGGTGAACACGCTGTACGCCAATTGCGCTGCCTCGTCACCGGATTCGATCCTCGTCCGCAGCCGGCGGAAGTCGCGCTCGCCGGACAGGCCCAACACCCCGGAGCGCTGGTTGAGCATCGACTCGACGTCGTCGACTCCCATGTTGGCCACGTGCGACAGATAAGCGACAACGCTGGGATCGATATCGCCGCTGCGGGTGCCCATCACCAGCCCCTCCAACGGTGTCAGACCCATCGACGTGTCCAAAGGCCGGGTGCCGGCGATCGCCGACGCGGAGCACCCGTTACCCAGGTGCAGCACAATCTGTTTCAGGTCACCGACCGATCGATCCAGGAACGCGGCGGCCTGCTCGCTGACGTAGCGGTGTGACGTGCCGTGGAAGCCGTACCGGCGTATTTTATACCGCTGCGCCAGCTCGCGATCGATGGCGTAGGTCGCCGCCGCCGGCGGCATGTCGTGGAAGAACCCGGTGTCGAACACCGCGATGTGGGCGAGGTCGGGCAGCAGTTTGCGCGCGACTTCGATGCCCTTGAGTGCGGGCGGATTGTGCAGCGGGGCCAGCTCCGACAAATGGTCCAGCCTGCCGATCACCGCGTCGTCCAGCAGCGTGGGCCGATAGAAAGTGTTGCCGCCGTGCACCACCCGATGGCCTACCGCGACGATGCCGCTCGCCTGCAGGTCGATGCCGTCGTCGGCCAGCGTGTCGAACGCGCGGCGCAGCGCGGCGTCGTGGTCGGGAACCGACGACGACTCCTCTCCGATCCGCTCGACGAGGCCTGTCGCCCGTGCGGAGCCCGAATCCGGGTCGACCACTTGGTATTTCAGGGACGACGAGCCGGAGTTGATCACCAGGACCAGGCGCGTGTCGCTGCCGTCCGCCACGGCTACCCCTGAGCCTGGATCGCCGTGATCGCCACGGTGTTGACGATGTCTTCGACCAGCGCGCCCCTGGACAGGTCGTTCACCGGCTTGCGCAGGCCCTGCAGCACCGGCCCGATCGCAAGCGCGCCCGCGCTGCGCTGCACCGCCTTGTAGGTGTTGTTGCCGGTGTTGAGGTCGGGGAAGATCAGCACGGTGGCGCGGCCGGCCACCGGCGAGTCGCGCAATTTGGTCGCCGCGACCGACGGTTCGATCGCGGCGTCGTACTGGATGGGCCCCTCGACCGGCAGGTCGGGGTTGCGTTTCCGCACCAATTCCGTTGCCGTCCTTACCTTGTCGACGTCAGCGCCGGTACCCGAGTCGCCGGTCGAGTACGACAGCATCGCCACCCGCGGTTCGATGCCGAACCGCGCGGCGGTGCGCGCCGACGAGATCGCGATGTCGGCCAGCTGCTCGGGTGTCGGGTTCGGGATGATCGCGCAATCGCCGTACGCCAGCACCCGATCGGGCAGGCACATCAAGAAGATGCTGGACACCGTCGAGACGTCCGGGACCGTCTTGATGATCTCGAACGCGGGCCGAACGGTGTGGGCGGTGGTGTGCGCGGCGCCCGACACCATGCCGTCGACATGGGAGTTGTGCACCAGCATGGTGCCGAAATAGGTGCTGTCGCGCATGGCCTCGCGGGCCTGTTCGACCGTGACGCCCTTGGCCTTGCGTAACTCGGCGTACTGGTCGGCGAACTCGTAACGCAGTTGGCTGTCGCGCGGATCGATCACCGTGGCATCACTCAGGTCGACGCCGAGTTCCCCCGCACGCTGGCGGATTCGGGCCTCATCGCCCAGGATGGTCAGGTCGGCGACGCGGCGCTGCAGCACCCGTCCGGCGGACCGCAGGATCCGGTCGTCGTCGCCTTCGGGAAGCACGATGTGCTTGCGATCCGCACGTGCCCGCAGCGTCAGCTGGTGAATGAACATCTGCGGCGTGGTGACAGTGGGGATCGGAATGGCAAGCTGCGCAAGCAGATCGGTGATGTCGACGTGGCTGTCCATCAGCTCCAGCGCGGTGTCGATCTTGCGCTGTGAGGTCGCCGTGACCCTGCCCCGCGCCGCCGCCGCCGCGCCGGCCGTGTCGTAGGTGCCCAGTGCGGTCGCCACGATCGGTAGCCGCAGCCGAAGCCCGGCGACCAGGGCGGCGATGGACGGGTGCAGCGCGAAGCCGCCGTTGAGCACGATGCACGACAGCGACGGAAAGCCTTCCGCGGCATGGGCACTGGCGACGGCGAGCACCACATCCGAGCGGTCGCCGGGGGTGATGACGGCGATGCCGTCGCGCAGCCGCTCCAGGACATGGTCGGCCGTCATCCCGGCCACCAGCACCCCGGTGACCTCGCGTTCGCGCAGCGACTCCTCGCCGCTGACCGGGGTGCCGCCGACCGCCTGCTCCAGCTCGGCCACCGTCGGCGCCGACAGCAGCGGTTCGTCGGGCAGCACGTAGCTGCGCTGGGCGAATCTGCGCAGGGCCGCGGCGATGTCGGTCAGTTCGGCCGGATCACAGCGGTTGGCCACCACCGCCGCGGTGTGCGCCTGCTGGGCGTCCAGCTCGGCCAGGCAGACGTCGATGACACTGGCGATCTCGGCGGCCGTGCGCCCCTTGCCGCTGACCGTCAGCAGCAGGGGCGCACCGAGGTTGACCGCGATGCGCGCGTTGGTGGAAAGTTCCGCGGGCCGCGTCACGTCGGTGTAGTCGCTGCCGACGATCACCACGACGTCGCACGCCTTGGCCACCGCGTGATACGCGTCGACGATGCCGGCGAGGGCGGCGTCAGCGTCGGCGTGCAGCTGCTGATAGGTGACGCCGACGCACTGCTCGTACGACAGGTCCGCGGTGGTCCGCGTCAGGAGCAGTTCCAGGATGTAGTCGCGCTCGTCGCCGTCTGAGCGGGTAATGGGCCGGAACACACCGACTTTGGCGACCGTCGCGGTCAACCGGTGCAGCAGTCCGAGCGCGATCGTCGACTTGCCGGTCTCCGGCTCGGGGGCGGCGATGTAGATCGCTGTCACTGGTCTGACACAGCGCCGGAGACCATTCGGGCGCCCCTCAGGCCAGCCGCCGCAGCCGCGGCGCCAGGTCCTTCTCGAAGAGCTCCAGGAACCGGCGTTGGTCGTGGCCGGGCGCGTGGAACACCAGGTGGTTGAGGCCCCATTTCACGTACTGGCCGACCTTTTCGACCGCCTCGTCGGGGTCGGACGCCACGATCCAGCGCTTGGCCACCTGCTCGATGGGCAGCTCGTCGGCGGCCTTCTCCATCTCCAGCGGGTCGTGAATGCTGGTCTTCTGCTCGGCCGTCAGCGACAGCGGCGCCCAGAAGCGGGTGTTCTCCAGCGCCTTGTCCGGGTCGGTGTCGTAGGAGATCTTGATCTCGATCATCCGGTCGACGTCGTCGGGATTCTTTCCGGCGGCCTCCGCGCCCTCCTTCATGGCGGGCATCAGCTTGTCCTTGTACAGCTCCTCGCCCTTGCCGGAGGTGCAGATGAAGCCGTCGCCGGCCCGACCCGCGTACTTGGCCACCTGCGGGCCGCCCGCGGCGATGTAGATCGGGATGCCGCCCTCCGGAACGTCGTAAATGGAGGCGCCCTTGGTGTGGTAGTACTCGCCCTCGAAGTCGACGCGGTCGCCCAGCCACAGTTCGCGCATCAGCCGCACCGATTCGCGCAGCCGGGCATAGCGTTCCTTGAACTCCGGCCACTCGCCCTCGTATCCGGTGGCGATCTCGTTGAGCGACTCGCCGGTGCCGACGCCGAGGAAGATGCGGTCCGGGTACAGGCAGCCCATCGTGGCGAACGCCTGCGCGATGACGGCGGGGTTGTAACGGAAGGTCGGGGTGAGCACCGAGGTGCCCAGCACCAGCCTCTTGGTGCGCTCGCCGACGGCGGTCATCCAGGCCAGCGAGAACGGGGCGTGTCCGCCCTCGTGCCGCCACGGCTGGAAGTGGTCACTGACGGTTGCGCTGTCCATGCCGTGCCCTTCGGCGGCGACAGCGAGTTCGACGAGTTCGCGCGGTGCAAATTGTTCAGCGGACGCTTTGTATCCGAGTTTCAGTTCAGCCACCCGTTCTTTCTACTCCTCGCAGCGCTCTTACACTCGCGGGCATGGGATCGGCGCCGACTCTCGTTCAAGTGACCGACACGGTGTACCTCGCCCGGGGCGAGGCCGTTAACTGGACGCTGGTCGTCGACGGCACCGGCGTGCTGCTGATCGACGCCGGATATCCCGGCGACCGCGAGGCCGTGCTGTCGTCGCTGCGGGAGCTGAGCTACGGCCCCGGCGACGTGCGCGCCGTCCTGCTCACCCATGCCCACATCGACCACCTGGGCTCCGCGATCTGGCTCGCCAACGAGTACGGCACCGACGTGTACTGCCACGCCGAGGAGGTGGGCCACGCCAAGCGGGAGTACCTGGAGCAGGCGTCGGTATTCGATGTCGCCCTGCGCATTTGGCGGCCACGCTGGGCGGCCTGGGGGTTGCACGTGCTGCGCAGCGGCGGCCTGATTCGCGACGGCATCCCGTCCACCCGGCCGCTGACCGCCGAGGTGGCCGCCGGCCTGCCGGGCCACCCCAGTGCGGTGTTCACCCCCGGGCATACCAGCGGGCACTGCTCGTACGTGGTCGACGGCGTGCTGGTCAGCGGCGACGCGCTGATCACCGGGCACCCGCTGCTGCGCCGCGGTGGGCCGCAGTTGCTGCCGGCGGTGTTCAGCCACAGCCAGCAGAATTCGCTGCGCAGCCTGGACGCGCTGGCCCTGCTGGACACCGAGGTCTTGTTGCCCGGCCACGGCGACGTGTGGCGCGGCCCCATCCGGGAGGCGACCGCACGCGCCATCTCGCGGGCGCAGTGATCGCTTCGAACACGTTGTGACGGCGCCTATGTCAGATCAGCCACTTCTCGAACGCGATCGGCAGGAACGGGCCCCACGACGGCAGCGGGTCCGGCGCTGTCCGGGTATACCCCGTCGCGTCATAGAGCGCCTCGGCCTCGGGCTGCCGATTGCCGGTGATCAGGTAGAGCCGCCGATACCCGCGCGCCAGGGCCTCGGCCTCCAGCGCCGCCAGCAGCGCCCTGGCGTAGCCACGGCGCCGGTGAGCGCCGTCGGTCCAGATCCGCTTGAGCTCCGCGGTGTCGGCGTCGTAACGGCGAAACGCGCCGCCGGTCACCGGCAGGCCGTCCACGACGCCGATCAGCAGGCCGCCGTCCGGCGGCGCCAGCTCGGCCTCGGGTACGGGCAGCCAGGTCAGGTGGGTACTCGGCGTGCCGCCGTATCGCTGCGCATACTCGACGGCCAGTTCGGCCAGCAACGGTTGCGCCAGCGGGTCGTCGTGAGTTGCCGACACGAACCGCAATTGGCCGTGCGGCGGGCTTGATTCGGGCATCACCACCACTCAAACGCGCGTCGCGGTGACGTATTCCGGGATGAACTCCGAGTCGCCGGCCCCCGTCCGTCGCCGCCTGCCCAGCCCCATCGCGCCCAGCAGCCCGGTGATGCCGCGCCCGGCCGTCTCCCAGCCATTGGACGTCAAATACTCTGGCACGTAATGATATTCGCCGGGATAGGTCAGGCTGGCCAAGTCGACATCCAGGCCGCGCTGCCGCCAGCCGTCGACGAAGGCGCGCTCGGCCCCGAGCTGCAACGGATTCCAGGTCGGCATGTGATCGGCGGTGAACCGGCTGCCCGCCGCGCTCGCGGCGGTGACACGGTTCAGCAACTGATTCTGGTCGTCGGGCGGTAGATACCCGACGAGCAGCTGCTCGGCGACCCAGGCCGTGGGCTGGGCCGCGTCGAACCCGACCCGGCGCAGCGCCGCGGGCCAATCCTGGTGCAGGTCAACGCCGATCGCACACCGGTGGGTGGTCAATGCGGCGTCCAGCCCGCGCAAGACTTCGGATTTGAAGTCGAGCACCTGCGGTCGATCAATCTCATAGACCGTGGTCCCCGGCGGCCACCACAGCCGGTACGGGCGGGTGTCCAGACCCGAGGCCAGGATCACCACCTGCCGGATGCCCGCCCGGCCGGCGTCGGCCAGGAATTCGTCGACGAACCGGGTGTGCGCCGCCAGCGCGTCCATCAACGCCGTCATCGCCGGGTCGTCGCCGTCGTCTTCGGCGAACACGTGGTCCTTGATCGCCCGGGTGAGGTAGTCGATCCCGACGGCGCACAACAGCGGCTCGGCGAACGGATCGTTCAGCAGGCCCTTGTTGGCGGCCACCGCGCGCGCGGCCGCTCCGAAGGTTGCGGTCACCGCCACGTCGGCCGTCTGCGCCATGATCGCCTCAGACGCCGGAGCGACGCCGCAGGGCCAACCCGGCGGCCACTCGCCAGCCCAGCAACAACAGCGCGGTGACCGTCGTCGCCACCACCACGAAACTCGCCGCCACGCCCGCTGAGCTTGCCTTGCGCAACAGCATGCCGACGACCACGGTGGACAACCACACCACGACCCCGGTCGGCACCACGGCGGTCGGCCGCCGCCACCCGCGGGAGATCAGCCAGCCGAGCACGGTGCCGGTGAGAAAGGGCCACGCCGTCACGGCGATGCCGCTGACATTGAGGCCTTCGTCGTGGCTGCGGCGCCCCACGGCGCAGAACACCAGCACACCGATGACGTCCACCGCGAGCCAGGCCGGCCGCTGGAGCCTAAGCATGCAGGCAGACTACCGGGACGCCGCTTGACGATGGCAGGCTGATGACATGAGCACTAAGACGCCACCCGCCTTCGACCGCGACGACCCGCTCGGCCTCGACGCCTCGCTATCCAGCGACGAGCTCGCGGTGCGCGACACCGTGCGCGAATTCTGCGCCGAGCACGTCCTGCCGCACATCGCGGAGTGGTTCGAAATCGGTGACCTGCCGGTCCGCGAACTGGCCAAGGGGTTCGGCCAGCTCGGCCTGCTGGGGATGCACCTGGACGGGTACGGCTGCGGAGGGGCGTCATCAGTGCACTACGGGCTGGCCTGCGTGGAGCTCGAGGCGGCCGACTCCGGCCTGCGCTCGATGGTCTCGGTGCAGGGGTCGCTGGCAATGTTCGCGATCTGGAATTTCGGGTCCGAGGAGCAGAAGCAGGAATGGCTGCCCGGCATGGCCACCGGTGAGCTGCTCGGCTGCTTCGGGCTGACCGAACCCGACGTCGGCTCCGATCCGGCCGCGATGAAAACCCGTGCGCGCCAAGATGGTTCGGACTGGGTGCTCAACGGTCGCAAGTTGTGGATCACCAACGGCTCGGTCGCCGACGTCGCGGTGGTCTGGGCCGCCACCGACGACGGCATCCGCGGCTTCGTCGTGCCCACCAAGACACCGGGGTTTTCCGCCAACACGATTCACCACAAGCTGTCGCTGCGGGCCTCGATCACCAGCGAGCTGGTGCTCGACGACGTGCGGGTGCCCGCCGACGCGATGCTGCCCGAGGCGAAGGGACTGCGCGGGCCGCTGTCCTGTTTGTCCGAGGCCCGCTACGGAATCGTCTGGGGCTCCATGGGGGCGGCCCGATCGGCCTGGCAGGCCGCGCTGGATTACTCGACGCAACGCACCCAGTTCGGCCGTCCCATCGCCGGCTTCCAGCTGACCCAGGCCAAGCTCGTCGACATGGCCGTCGAGCTGCACAAGGGTCAACTGCTATCGCTGCACCTGGGCCGCCTCAAGGACAGCGTCGGGCTGCGTCCCGAGCAGGTCAGCTTCGGCAAGCTCAACAACACCCGTGAGGCGATCAAGATCTGCCGGACCGCGCGAACCATACTGGGCGGCAACGGAATATCACTGGAATACCCGGTCATCCGGCACATGGTCAACCTGGAATCGGTGCTGACGTACGAGGGCACGCCGGAGATGCATCAGCTCGTCCTCGGACAGGCGTTCACCGGCAGCGACGCCTTCCGCTGACAGAGGAGCACCATGGCAACACGCCTGCACTACACGTCCGAGCATCACCAGTTCCGCAACCTGGTACGCGATTTCGTGCAACAGACGGTCGTTCCCAATCACGAGGATTGGGAACGGGACGGCCAGTGGGATCGCTCGCTGTTCGTCGAGGCGGGCAAACTCGGGCTGCTGGGCTTCTCGGTGCCCGAGCATCTCGGCGGCCCCGGCGTGTGCGACTTCCGCTACAACGCGATCGTGATCGACGAGCTGCAGCGCGCGGGTGCGGCCGCCGAGGCCATCGCCTTCACGCTGCAAAACGACGTGGTGCTGCCCTATCTCACCGACCTGACCACGCCCGAGCAGCAACAGCGCTGGCTGCCCGGCGTTGTCACCGGCGAGACGGTGCTCGCCATCGCGATGACCGAGCCCGGCACCGGCAGCGATCTGGCCGGAATCCGCACGACGGCGGTGCCAGACGGTGACGATTACGTCGTCAACGGCGCCAAGACGTTCATCTCCAACGGACAGATCGGCGACCTCTTCGTCATCGCGGTGCGCACCTCGCCGGACCGCCACCACGGGCTGTCGCTGCTGGTCGTCGACCCCGCCACGCCCGGCTTCGCCCGCGGGCGCAATCTGGAGAAGATCGGCCTGCACGCCCAGGACACCAGCGAGCTCACCTTCACCGATATGAGGGTGCCGAAGGCCAACCTGCTCGAGGACGAGGGCAAGGGCTTCTACCAGCTGATGAAGAACCTGCCCCAGGAGCGGCTCGCTCTCGGGGTGGGGGCGGTGGCCGCCGCCGAAGGCATCCTGGCCGAAACCCTCGACTACGTGCGTGACCGCACGGCGTTCGGCTCACCGATCGCCGGCTTCCAAAACAGCCAATTCGTGCTCGCCGAGCTGGCGACCGAAATCGACATCGCCCGTACCTATCTCGACGACTGCCTGGCCGAGCACCTGGAGGGTGAGCTGACCGCCGCCCGCGCCGCCCGGCTGAAGTGGTGGACCACCGACCTACAGGTGCGCACCGCCGACCGCTGCCTGCAGCTGCACGGCGGCTACGGCTACATGCGCGAATACAGCGTGGCGCGCGCCTTCGTCGACGCCCGCATTCAGACCATCTACGGCGGCACCAACGAGATCATGAAGACGATCATCGCCAAGGACCTTGGCATCTGAGGATGTGATGGCTCTCAACGATGCACCACCGATGCCGCTCGGCAGATAACGAGAAGGAGTTTCAGGTATGCGGATCTCAGCCATCGCGGCGTGCGCGCTGGCCGTGGGCGCTTGGGCAGCACCGGCCACGGCCGTCGCCGACCCCACCGGCACCCTGCCGCCCATGACGTCCACCGGCGCCGGCCCGATCATCGGCGGCGGGGGCAACGCATCGCAGATGTCGCAGCAACTCAAGAGCCTGAACGACCCAGCAGTCCAAGAGGCCGACGGCTCCGATGCGGCCCAATTCATCGGTGCCGCAGCGAGTATCGCGAATCGCGACCTCGCCTCGCCGTTCATGGCGTTGCAGCGAGCGTTGAGCTGCCAGCAGAACAATGCCGGATTCGGGGCGCGCGCTTACCGGCGCAACGACGGGTTGTGGGGCGGTGCGATGCTGGTCATCCCCAAAAGCGCCTACCCCGACACCGCTGCGATGAAGGCCTGTGCGATGACCAACTGGCGCAGGCCTTCGGCGGGCAGCACCACCTCGATGTGCAACAGCGGCTGGACCTATCCCCCGCAGCAGTTCAACAACAAGGGTGGCGACTACTCCGTCATGCTCGCGGGTACCACGTCCGACTTCTGCTCCAAGCTCAACGGGAACTACACCGGCACCGCGTCGCCCTGGCCGTGATTTAGGGGTGCTCGCCGGAACCGCCGCCGCCTTCTACAGCGACCTCAACGTCAAGTACAAGAGCGACGCCAACGCGTGGCCGTTCTAGGCCCAGGTGAGGTGCCGCCGAGCTGCCGGTGAAACCGATTGCCGGCTTGACGGTTTCGCCGCGGCGTGGCAGCCGCCGATTTGGTCCCCGATTTGAATTCATATCCGTTGGCGCACATCGACGCCGAGCAGCGGGAAATTAGCGTCCCAATATAGCCGTACCGACTTAGCCGTGCAGGATATTTCCATTTCTCCCCGGCGCGCGATTTTGCTGAAATTCCATTCGCTCCCAGTCGGCCCCGTCCGACCGCCGAGCTCGACTCATCCGTTTGACGAATCGGGCAGCGACATTCGCGAAATCCGTTATCTACGAGTCGTTGAGCACGTAAGCTAACCCACGTCGGGCATCAGACAATCGTCTCCCAGACGAAGGGGGTTCTTATGTCACGTCGTACCGGCAAAATTGTCCTCGCCTTGGTCCTCGCTTTTGCAGCACCAATGACCTCGGCGTGCACGGTTCCGCTCGTTATCGATTGCGGACCCGGTTTGACCTGCACCGGATAGCAGTGCAGTAACGAAAAGCCGCAAAGTAATTGCGGCTTTTCGTTCGGATACACCTTCGCGTATGGCGAAGTCCAACGGGTGACCGGCCGGAGCCGCGACAAGGGTCGCTGATCCAGCGCGACTCCGGCCGGGATCCTGCACCACACAAGGCATTTCGGTGGTCGTTAGTCCACGCCCACGCGTGGGACGAGGGCCGTGCGGCGCCTTGGCGCCCGCACACCCACGAGAAGTCCCGAGACCCCATTACTTGCAACGGCTTTCGCCATCCGGCGTCCCTTCGGCCGCTTGTGGTTGCCGCGCGCGGCGTTCCGGTATTCGCAGGATTGCCTCGCCTTTCTCCCCGGCGGCGTCGTACGGTGGACATGCGCTGGGAAGATCGATCCCCAGGCACACGCGTGAAGAAGGGACAGGCATGTCGCGCCATCGTGTCGTCATCATCGGAAGCGGCTTCGGCGGACTGTCCGCGGCCAGGGCGCTCAGGCGCGCCGACGTCGACATCACCGTGATCTCGAAAACGACCACGCACCTGTTCCAGCCGCTGCTGTATCAGGTGGCCACCGGGATCCTGTCCGAGGGCGACATCGCGCCGACCACCCGGCTCATCCTGCGCCGCCAGCAGAACGTGCGGGTGCTGTGGGGCGAAGTCTCGGCCATCGACCTCACCGCGAAGACGGTCAAATCCCACCTGATGGGCATGGACACGGTGACGCCCTACGACAACCTGATCGTGGCAGCCGGCGCGCAGCAGTCCTACTTCGGCCACGACGAGTACGCCGCCTTCGCGCCCGGGATGAAGAGCATCGACGACGCCCTGGAGTTGCGGGGCCGCATCCTGGGCGCATTCGAGGCCGCCGAGGTCGCCACCGATCCGGCCGAGCGCAAACGCCGGCTGACTTTCGTGGTGGTCGGGGCGGGGCCCACCGGTGTCGAGCTGGCGGGCGAGATCGTCCAGCTGGCCGAGCGCACCCTGGCCGGGGCATTCCGGACGATCACCCCCAGCGAATGCCGCGTCATCCTGCTCGACGCCGCGCCCGCGGTGCTACCGCCGATGGGTCCCAAGCTCGGCCTCAAGGCGCAACGGCGGCTGGAGAAGATGGGCGTCGAGGTCCAGCTCAACGCGATGGTGTCGGCGGTCGACTACATGGGCATCACGATCAAGGAGAAGGACGGCGGCGAACGCCGCATCGAATGCGCGTGCAAGGTGTGGGCGGCCGGGGTGCAAGCCAGCTCGCTGGGCGCGATGATCGCCGAGCAGTCCGACGGTACCGAAACCGACCGCGCCGGAAGGGTGATCGTCGAACCCGACCTCACCGTCAAGGGACACCCGTACGTCTTCGTGGTCGGTGACCTGATGTCGGTGCCCGGCGTCCCCGGCATGGCGCAGGGCGCGATCCAGGGGGCCAAATACGCCGCCACCGTCATCAAGCACGGGGTCAAGGGCGACGACAACCCGGCCGAACGCAAGCCGTTCAAGTACGTCAACAAGGGCAGCATGGCGCTGATCTCCCGCTACAGCGCCGTCGCGCAGGTCGGCAAGGTGGAGTTCGCCGGATTCATCGCCTGGCTGGCGTGGCTGCTGCTGCACCTGTACTACCTGATCGGCCACCGCAACCGCATTGCCGCCATGTTCGCCTGGGGCATCTCGTTCCTGGGCCGCACTCGCGGCCAGATGGTCATCACCAGCCAGATGATTTACGCCCGGCCGGTGGTGGACTGGCTGGAGCGCCAGGCGCAGGACGGCACCCTGGCGGCGGCCGAGCACGTCGACTCGGCCGAGAAACAGGCCGGCTAGCTCAGCGCCCGATCGATGTCGGCGATCAGGTCGTCGGTGCCTTCCAGTCCGACGGAGATGCGCACCACGCCGTCACCGAGTCCGATCGCCGCGCGACCTTCCGGGCCCATCGCCCGGTGGGTGGTCGTCGCGGGATGCGTGACAAGGGATTTGGCGTCGCCGAGATTGTTCGAGATGTCGATCAGCTGCAGCTTGTCCAGCACCTCGAAGGCGCGCCCCTTGGCCGCGCTGTCCGGGCAGTCGAGCGCGAAGGTGATCACCGTTCCCCCGCCGGACATCTGGCGCTTGGCCAGGTCGTATTGCGGGTGCGAGGACAGGTACGGGTAGCGGACCCAACTCACCGTCGGATGGCTCTCCAGGAATTCGGCGATCCGGAAGGCCGAGGAATTGCTGTGCTCCACCCGGACCGCCAGCGTCTCAAGCCCTTTCACCAGCACCCAGGCATTGAATGCGCTCATCGCCGGGCCGGTGTGCCGCATCAGCTTCTGCACGGGCCCGTCGATGTACTCCTTGTCGCCCAGAATGGCCCCGCCGAGCACCCGGCCCTGACCGTCGATGTGCTTGGTGCCCGAGTACACCACCACGTCGACCCCGAGCGGAATGCCCTGTTGCAGCAGCGGCGTGGCGAAAACGTTGTCCAACACCACTTTTGCGCCCGCGGCATGGGCGAGCTCGCACACCGCGGTGATGTCCACCAGCGACTGCATCGGGTTCGACGGCGTTTCGAAGAACACCGCCGTGGTGGGCACCGACAACGCCTGCTCCCACTGCGCCGGGTCGTCGCCGTCGACGAAGACGGTTTCGACGCCCCAGCGCGGCAGGATCTCGTTGCACACCACGAAGCACGAGCCGAACAGGCTGCGCGAGGCGACCAGCCGGTCCCCCGCGCCGAGCAGCGCGCCCAGCGAGGTGAACACCGCGGCCATGCCGCTCGCGGTGGCGAAGGCCGCAGGCGCCCCTTCGAGCAGGCGCAGCCGCTCCTCGAACATCGTCACGGTCGGGTTGCCGTAGCGCGAGTAGACGAAATGGTCCACCTCGCCGGTGAACGACTGCTCCGCAATCGCCGCCGACTCGTAGACGTAGCCCGACGTCAGATACATCGCCTCGGCGGTCTCGTCGAATCCCGAACGCAGCAGCCCGCCGCGCACGCCGATGGTCGCCGGGCTGACTCCCTCAGGCAGCGCCGCGGGCGTGCGAACGGAGTCGTCGGCTGGGGTCATCGGCGGTTCAGCCCTGTTTCCAGGGCAATCCGATGGCGCGCCAGCCCGTCTCACCCCGGTGGCCGTTGGCATCGAGCTGGCCCTCGAAGCCGTCCAGGATGTTGTAGGCCGGCGTGATGCCGAGCTCGGTCGCGACCTCGGCGGCGCCTATGGAGCGGTTTCCGGAGCGACACAAGAACAGCACCGGCCGCTGCGCGTCGCCTTCGGCCGGCGCCACCTGCTCGCGCAGCTGGTCGCCGAAGTTCGCGTTGTGCCGTCCGTCGGACGAATTCCACTCCAGGAACAACACCTCACGGCCGAGGCTGGACAGATCGGGCACACCGACGAATCGCCATTCGGCGTCGGTCCGCACGTCGACCAGCACGGCGTTGGGGTTGTCGCTGAGCAGCTTCCATGCCTCCAGGGGAGAGATGTCCCCGGCGTAGGAGTGTGCGCGCTCTGTGCTCATGCTCGTATTCCCTCGTTGCTCGTTGTCAGCCACACTATCCGCGCCCGAGCGGTCAAGCCCCGGCCGGATTGCCCCCCGTACCCGCAGCGATATCTGACTTGCGATGGTATCGAGGCCGTCGGCGTAGCCCGCCGGGGAGGTGGATCCGCTCGGGTTCAGCCGGGTTACTCCGGGGCGGCCAGCCGCCCGGCGACCTGCCCGGCGCGCTCGCGGGCGGCCGCCACCTCCGGCGCGGTCGCCAGCGCCCGGAAGCCGCGCCCGAGCACCCGCAGGTCACTTTCGGGCACGCTGAGCGCGCCGGCCAGCGCGGCGGGGTCATGCGAGTCGACCGGGTCGATGGCTCGGGCGGCAGCCGGCGACACCATCATGGTGTCCACCGGCAACCCGAGGATGGTGCGGGCCTGCAGTTCGAACGCCGAGAGCCGCTGGCTGCGCAGCGTCACCCAGGCGCTGTCGGTCGGTCGTGACGTGACGTCGGCGAAGTACACCTCGTCGCCGTTGATCATCAATTCGACCGCGAAGACGCCGCGCCCGCCCAGCGCCTTGACGATGCGCGCGGCGATCGACTTCGCGGCGTCCGTTGCCGCCGCGCTCAAACTCTGGGGCTGCCAGGATTCCAGCACCTGCCCGCCGGAGCCGCGATGACCGATGGGCGAACAGAATTCGATCGCCGGCCCGGCCGGGCCTTCGCTGCGCACCGCCAGCAGCGTCACGTAGAACTCGACCTCGACCACGGTTTCGGCCAGCACCCGTGGCTGGCCGGGGCCCGCGTGGGCGCCGACCGCGCGTTGCCACGCCGGCCCGAGGTCTTCGCGCCGCGCGACCGCCGACTGCCCCGGCCCGGTGGGCCCGGACACCGGCTTGACCAACAACGGATATCCGGCGTGCGCGCCCACCGCCTCGAGTTCGCCCAGCGACCCGGCGAACCAGAACGGCGCGGTCGGCAGCCCGAGCTCGTCGGCGGCCAGGCGGCGCAGACCCTCGCGGTCGGCGCTGAGGCGCACGGCGCGGGCGCTGGGCACCAGCTCGGTGTGGTTGGCGCCGGATCCGGGGGCCAGCGCGTCGAGGGCCCCGGCGGCGACGGTGTCGGTCGCGGTCACCACGAAGTCGGGTTGCAGCCGCTGCAGCGCCGCGGACAGTTCGGCGGCGTCGGTCAGCGGGAGCACCAGGGCCTGGTCGGCCACCCGGTGCGCGGGTGCGTGCGGGTGCGCGTCGACGGCGATCACCCGGGCTCCGAGGCGCCCCAGGTCGATCGCCAGCTCCCGGCTGATCTCGCCGGAACCCAGCAGCACCACCGTCGGCCTGCCGTCGGAGGGCACGTCCGGCTGGGCTTCGGCGCGCGCGGGAGGCTGCTGGGGCACGACGAGCGCCGTCGTTTCGTCGTCCCGTCCGTCGGTCACGCCGTCAGTCACGGGTCAAGGATAGGTCGGTTCCGCATCTGCCCGGCCGGCCTCACGGCTGGCCTGGGAGTAACTGCACCATCAGGCCGTTGGCCTCCGCCAGCAGCGCGCCGTCGGCGTCGACCAGTTCCGCGGACACGAACGCTTTGCACCCCTCGGTGTTGGTGACCCGTCCGCGCACCGCCAACGGCGCGTCGATCGGGGTGACCTTGCGGTAGTCCACGTGCAGGAACGCCGTGCGGCTGATCGGCCGGTTCGAAGCGTGCGACACCATCCCGAACATGTGGTCGAACAGCAGCGGCAGCACGCCGCCGTGCACCGCGTGGTTGCCGCCGACGTGGAACCGGGTGAAATGGCCCTGCATCTCGCAGCCGTCCGGCTCGTAGCGCGTCAACGTCCAGGGCGGCAACAGCAGGCTGCCCATGCCGGGCAGGTCCGGCGTCCGCCCGGCCGGCGCCCGGCCCTCCACGGCGGCCTGAAACGGGCCCAGCAGCTCCGTCAGCGCCGCGACGCGGTCGGCCGCGTCGTCCCACACGGCGTCGTCGGGGTCGGCCGACACGGCGAGATCCTGCAGCCGGCGCATCGCCGCCACGAACCGGCCGAAGCCGGGCCCGGGGTTGGCCACCCCGTATTCGGGAAAGCCGCCGTGATGTTCGTATTCGGGGTCGAGGTCTTTGGGATCCTGGGCGGCGTCCGTCACGGACGGGCCGAAAGGACGTCGCGGCGCACGATGGTCTGGTCACGCCCGGGTCCCACACCGATGCACGAAATGTGCGCTCCGGCAAGCTCTTCCAGCCGCAGCACGTAGTCGCGCGCCTTGGCGGGCAGGTCGTCGAACTCCCGGGCGTGCGAGATGTCCTCCCACCAGCCGGGCAGCTCTTCGTAGATCGGTTCGGCGCGCGCCAGATCGCTCTGCGTCATCGGCATCTCGTAGATGCGGGCGCCGTCGACTTGGTAGCCCACGCACACCGGAACCGTCTCCAGGCTGGACAGCACGTCGAGCTTGGTCAGGAAGAAGTCGGTGATGCCGTTGACCCGGGTGGCGTAGCGGGCGATGACGGCGTCGAACCAGCCGCAGCGCCGTCGCCGGCCGGTGGTGACGCCGAATTCGCCGCCCGTCTTGGACAGGTATTCGCCGTTCTCGTCGAACAGTTCGGTGGGGAACGGGCCCGAGCCCACCCGGGTGGTGTAGGCCTTGAGGATTCCCAGCACCGCGGCGATCCGGGTGGGGCCGATGCCCGAACCCACCGCCGCGCCGCCCGCGGTCGGATTCGACGACGTCACATACGGATACGTGCCATGGTCGACGTCGAGCAGGGTGCCCTGCGAGCCTTCCAGCAGCACGGCCTCGCCGGCCTCGAGCGCCTGGTTGAGCAGCAGCCGGGTGTCGGCGATGCGGTGCCTGAAGCCCTCGGCCTGTTCCAGCAGGGCCTCGACCACCTGGTGGGGGTCCAGCGCCTTGCGGTTGTAGATCTTGACCAGGATCTGGTTCTTCAGCTCCAGCGCGGCTTCGACCTTGTGCGTCAACACTTCCCGATCCAGCACGTCGGCGACCCGGATGCCGATGCGCGCGATCTTGTCCTGGTAGCAGGGGCCGATGCCGCGGCCGGTGGTGCCGATCTTCTTGTTCCCCATGTAGCGCTCGGTGACCTTGTCGATGGCCACGTGGTAGGGCAACAGCAGGTGCGCGTCGGCGGAGATGAGCAGCTTGGAGGTGTCGACGCCGCGGTCTTCGAGTCCCTTGAGCTCGTCCAGCAGCACGCCGGGGTCCACCACCACACCGTTGCCGATGACGTTGGTGACACCGGGCGTGAGCACCCCCGACGGGATCAGGTGCAGCGCGAAGTTCTCCCCGGTGGGCAAGACGACGGTGTGCCCGGCGTTGTTGCCGCCCTGGTATCGCACCACCCACTGAACGCGCCCACCGAGCAAATCGGTGGCCTTACCTTTGCCCTCGTCACCCCATTGGGCGCCGATGAGGACGATTGCCGGCATGACACGCTCCAACCTGATCTCGCCTGCGTATTGTGGTCCAGCCGGTGACCCACCCTAGCCTGGCGACCGTGCGGGCCGCCGACGGCCAGCTGAGGAGCCGGGCAAATCAGCTTAAGCCAGGACATGTCGAGACCGGGGTGACAGAGCCGGTAAGGGGTGGGCGCCGGGTGCACCGACCTCACCCGTACGGCGCGGCGACCGGAGCGCCGGCCGGCGCCTGCGGCTTGGCCGCGCATACGCCGGTCCTGGTGGACGCCTCCAACATGAGGCACAGGCCGTTGGCGCCACGACTGTTCTTCGGGCCCGACCAGTTTGGGTGCACCGGTTTCCCGTTCCAGCTGATCAAGGTCCAGCCATCGTGGGGGCTGCCCTGGATCTCGACGATGCCGGTGTTGGGCAGCGCGTCGAATAGCAGGAGTAGCGGATCGGGATTTCGGACGCTCATCATCGTCCCGACGCCGATGGCGAATTCGCTGGAGAACGCCACCTCGGTGATCCTGCCGTTCGCGGCGCGGACCGGGTTGGCAATGGCGCTGGAATACATCGTCTGGAGCACGTCGTTGAAGCGGCCGGCGTTGGTCGCGGCATTGCCGTACACGGTTTGGAGCGCGCCGTCGAAACGCCTGCGGAACTCGAACCCGTTGGAATCGGTGGAGCCGGGAGCCAGCATCGGCACGATGCGCAGCCCGAGCATCCACGCGACCGGGGCCAGCAGGTATGCGAGCCCGCCGAGGCTGACCTGCGGCTGGCCGTTGAAGGCGCCGGCGTCGATCTCGTTGAGTCCCGGCAACGCCTGCACGTTCATGCCCAACGCGGAGGCCAACGGAGCCGCGGTCTGCTGCGTCCTGATCAGTTGCGACGCGAAGATCGCGGCGACTGGACCCTTCGCCGCGAGAACGCCGGCGACGGTCTGCGCCTGTTGCTGGCCTAGCGCGGTGAGCGATGCTCCGGGCGGCGCGGTGTCGATCAGGGACGCCGCATTGGCTGTCGACTGGCCGTGGCGCACCAGGTCGATCACGATCGATTCGTCCGCCGAGGCTGTTGCAGATCCACTGCACAGCAGGACAATCGAAAGCCACACGGCGCCGACGCGGCCGAGTTGCTTCGTCAGCAACGGAAGCGCGTGGGGCCGGCACCCGACACGAGCAATGCGGTTCGCGCGGTTGACAAGACGACGGTAGATCGGCGAATGGTAGTTCTCCGTTCCCTCAACCACTCGTGGCGGGATTCCGCGCAACGTCAGCCCTGTGGCAGGAGTAAAGTATCCGGTTGTTTACCGGCAGCGTGACAACAACTTTCGAGTCGACACCATGTTGTGACTGTGTCGTTATGGCGAGATCTTCCGGCGTCGCAGCTCGTAGCTGACCAGAGATGTTGGAAGACAAAGACATTGGCTGCTTCTCGATTGGATAGACTGTGACGCAAGGAGATCGAGCCGCCGCCATTCTTCTGTTCGGCCAACGGCGCATCTACCGACCGTTGCGGGGCATGCCAACCCACCGCGTCGTCGGTGAAACCGATATCGATGCCGCGATCGGCCCCTACCGGCGGCTGGTGGTGCTGGGCGGCGACGCCGAGCTGGCCACGGTGCTCACCCGGCTGCTGCGCGCCGAGCGGCTCGACGTCGAGGTGGCCTACGTGCCGCGCCGCCGCACCCGGGCCACCCGGATCTACCGCCAGCGGTCCGGATTTCGCGCGGCGCGGCGGGCCCGACGCGGTGCGGCGCGCCGGGTGACGCTGGTCCGCGACGAGACCGGGTCGGTGGTCGTGGGGCGGGCCGGCTGGGTGCCCGCGGATGGCGCGCCGTCGATCCACGGTGAGGCGGTGGTCGACGACACCACGTTGTTCGACGGCGACGTCGAACGCGTGTGGATCGAGCCGCTGCCTGCCGCGCCGGGCCTGCGGGCGGCGGTCGCGGGCCGCCGGTGGCCCCGCTGGGTCACCGGGCGCGCCGCCCAGCTGGGCAGCACGGGGGTCAGCGTAGTGCGTGACGGCGTGACCGCGCCGCGCACCGCGCGCCGCTCGGCGTTCTACCGCAACGTCGAAGGCTGGCTGCTGGTCGGCTAGTTTCGATCGGTGAGCTTCCCCTCCTCCCGGCGCGAATCGGTACGGCCCAGCCCGATCTTCCTGGGCCTGATCGCGCTGACGGGCGTCGGCGCCGCGCTGGCCTGGTCGGCCGGGATCAGCACGCGGCCGCTGGCCTATGCCGGGGTGTTCGTCTTCGTGATCGCCGGCTGGCTGGTGTCGCTGTGCCTGCACGAATTCGGCCATGCGGTGACCGCCTGGCGGTTCGGCGATCACGATGACGCGGTGCGCGGGTACCTGACGCTGGACCCGCGCCGCTACGCCCATCCCGCGCTCTCGCTGGTGCTGCCGATGGTCGTCATCCTGCTGGGCGGAATCGGCCTGCCGGGCGCGGCGGTCTACGTGCGCACCTGGTTCATGACGCCCGCCCGGCGCACCATGGTCAGCCTGGCGGGCCCGGCAGCCAACCTGGTGCTGGCGGTGCTGTTGCTGGCGGTGACGCGGTTGTTCTTCGACCCGGCGCACGTGGTGCTGTGGTCGGGGGTGGCGTTCCTCGCGTTCCTTCAGCTCACCGCCGTGTTGCTGAATCTGCTGCCCATCCCGGGCCTGGACGGATACGACGCCCTGGAACCGCACCTGAGGCCCGAGACCCAGCGTGCGCTGGCGCCGGCCAAGCAGTGGGGCTTCGTGATCCTGCTGTTCTTGCTCCTGGCACCCGTGCTCAACCAATGGTTCTTCGGGGTCGTGTTGTCTTTGTTCGACGTGTCCGGCGTGCCGGACGTCCTGGTGGGTTGGGGCAACGCGCTGACCCGCTTCTGGAGCCGCTGGTTCTGACCCTTGCCATATATGCGCTATTGCGCATATATTTCGCGCCATGGGCGCAGGCCACAACCACACCCCCGTCGAGACGGACGACGCTCGGCTGATCCCGCGCATGATCATGGCCGCGGCGATTCTGGCGGCGTTCTTTGTGGTGGAGCTGGTCACCTCGCTGCTGATCAACTCGATCGCCCTGCTTGCCGACGCCGGCCACATGCTGACCGACGTGGTCGCGGTCTTCATGGGGCTGGCCGCCGTCACGCTGGCCCGCCGTGGGAGCGCGTCGCCCGCCCGCACCTACGGCTGGCACCGCGCCGAGGTGTTCACCGCCGTCGCCAACGCCGGGCTGCTGATCGGCGTGGCGGCGTTCATCCTTTACGAGGCCGTCCAGCGCCTCAGCGAAGCTCCCGCCGTCCCCGGCGTGCCGATGATCGTGGTCGCGCTGGCCGGGCTGGCCGCCAACTTGGTCGTCGCGCTGCTGTTGCGTTCCCATTCGTCGGGCAGCCTGGCGGTCAAGGGCGCCTACATGGAGGTCGTCGCCGACACCGTGGGCAGCCTGGGCGTGCTGGTCGCCGGCGTGGTCACCGTGACGACGCACTGGCCCTACGCCGATGTGGTGGTGGCGGTGCTGGTCGCGCTCTGGGTGTTGCCCCGGGCCGTCGCACTGGCCCGCGACGCGCTGCGGATCCTGTCCGAATCGTCGCCGACCCATATCGACGTCGAGGAACTGCGCACCGCGCTCGGCGCCGTCGACGGGGTGATCGACGTGCACGACCTGCACGTGTGGACGCTGTCACCCGGCAAGGACATGTGCACCGCGCACCTGATCAGCGTCGGCGACTCCGCGCGGGTGCTACATGACGCGCGCGCGGTGCTATCGGCGCGCGGGCTGGAACACGCCACCGTGCAGATCGACTGCCCCGACGACACCGATTGCTCGGACAGCTTTTAGCGCATCAGAGCCCGAGGGCCGGGCGAGCCCCGGGATCGCAATCGTCCAGCAGGTCCAGGCAGCGCGAGTACTCGTCGGTTTCACCGATCGCGTCGGCGGCGCGCGCCAGAGCAGCCACACACCGGAGGAACCCGCGGTTGGGTTCGTGCGCATACGGCACCGGGCCGAAGCCCTTCCAGCCGTTCCGGCGCAGCTGGTCCAGGCCGCGGTGATAGCCGGTGCGGGCGTAGGCATAGGCGGTGATGGCCTGGTCGTCGGCCAGGGCCTGCTCGGCCAGCGCCGCCCAGACCACCGACGCCGTCGGATGGGCGGCCGCGACGATGCCGGGCTTCTCACCGGCCAGCAGTTCCGCCTCGGCATCGGCATCTTCGGGAAGCAGGATCGGGTCGGGGCCTAGAAGATCTCCCATCGGCGTCATGGCTCTATTCTGCAGCTCGCTACTTTTGCCCGCGTGACGCACCTCGGCCAACGCCGGAAGCCGGGTACTCGGTCGCTAAGCTCTGCAACTACCCCACGAAGCGGGAGGACAGTAGTACTCATGCCCAACCCATCCGAACCCGACCGCGGCGGCACGCCGAAACGGCCCGGGTTCGACCCACGCGAGTCTCGCAACGAACCGAGCGACGAGTGGGGGGACGAGTCCGGCTTCGAAACCGGAGACGACGCCACCGAGAGCGTCCCCATGGTCCCCAGCGACTCCGAGACCGAGACCGTGGTGATCAACAGACCCGACCCGCACAGCGGCCCGCAGGAAGTACCGGACGCGCCGCAGCGCGAGCGTCGCTTCACCGCGCCGGGCTTCGACGCCAAGGAAACCGCGATCATCTCCACGACGGCGGAGCCCGCCACCGAGGTCTTCACGACGCCGCCGGGACAGGACGGCACGGCGCAGTTCGGGATCCCAACGAAACCCGCTGTCCCGCAATCGATCCCACCCCGGCTCGGCGGGAAGCTTCGCACTTCCCGGAACATCAACTGGGGCTGGGTACTGGCGCTGGTCGTGATCGTGCTGGCGCTGGCGGCCATCGCGATCCTGGGCACGGTGCTGCTCACCCGCGGCAAGCACGCCAGCGTCTCCCAGGAAGACCAGGTTCGACGCACCATCGGAAACTTCGACGTCGCGATCCAGCGGGGTGATCTGACCACGCTGCGCACCATCACCTGCGGCACCACCCGCGACGGCTACGCCGACTACGACGAGCACGCCTGGGACGAGACCTACCGGCGGGTGTCGGCGGCCAAGCAGTATCCGGTGATCGCCAGCATCGATCAGGTGGTGGTCAACGGACAGCACGCCGAGGCGAACGTCACCACGTTCATGGCCTACGACCCGCAGCTGCGCTCCACCCGCAGCCTCGATCTGCAGTATCGCGACGACCAGTGGAAGGTCTGCCAGTCCGCCAGCGGCTAGGCGCCGAGTGACCTTCCGGCGCAGTGCAAGTCGGTGCAGGCCTGCACCACTCGCTCGGACATCGACGCCTCGGCCTTCTTGAGGTAGCTGCGCGGGTCGTAGACCTTCTTGACGCCCACCTCGCCGTCGACCTTGAGCACGCCGTCGTAGTTGACGAACATGTGACCGGCGATTGGACGGGTGAACGCGTACTGCGTGTCGGTGTCCACATTCATCTTGACCACGCCGTAGCGCAGCGACTCCTCGATCTCCGACGTCAGCGAACCCGAACCGCCGTGGAAGACGAAGTCGAACGGCTTGGCCCCCTCGGGCAGTCCCAGCTTGGCCGCCGCCACCTGTTGGCCCTGGGCCAGGATGTCGGGCCGCAGCTTGACGTTGCCCGGTTTGTAGACGCCGTGCACGTTGCCGAAGGTGGCGGCGAGCAGGTAGTGGCCGTGCTCGCCGTGGCCCAGCGCGTCGATGGTCTTCTCGAAATCGTCCGGCGTGGTGTACAGCTTGTCGTTGATCTCGTGCGCGACGCCGTCCTCTTCGCCGCCCACCACGCCGATCTCGATCTCTAGGATGATCTTGGCGGCCGCCGCCTCCTTGAGGAGTTCCCGGGCGATCGTCAGGTTCTCGTCGATCGGCACGGCCGAACCGTCCCACATGTGGGAACCGAACAGCGGATCCCGGCCCGCGGCCACCCGTTCGGCCGAGATCGCCAGCAGCGGGCGGACGTAGGTGTCCAGCTTGTCCTTGGGGCAGTGGTCGGTGTGTAGCGCGACGTTGATCGGGTATCTGTCGGCGATGCACCGGGCGAACTTCGCCAGTGCCACCGCACCGGCCACCATGTCCTTGACGCCCAGCCCGGACGCGAATTCGGCACCACCGGTGGAGAACTGAATGATCCCGTCGCTGCCCGCATCGGCGAAACCCTTGAGTGCCGCATTCACCGTCTCCGACGAGGTGCAGTTGATCGCCGGGAAGGCATACGACTCTTCCTTGGCGCGTCGCAACATCTCGGCGTAGACCTCGGGCGTGGCGATGGGCATCAGAACTCCTCTGCAGTCCTGTTCAGAGGCTGGGTTCACTCAGTATGGTCCAGGACGGTCAACCGTTCAGCCTGAACCGGTATGTTGAGACGCCGTGAGCACCACCGTGACGGCTTTGCCCGACATCTTCGACCCGATGTACTGGTTGGGCGCCAATGGCGTCTTCGGGTCCGCGGTGCTACCCGGCATCCTGGTCATCGTCTTCATCGAGACCGGGCTGCTGTTTCCGTTGCTGCCCGGTGAATCACTGCTGTTCACCGGCGGCCTGCTGGCCGCGCATCCCAACCCGCCGGCCAGCATCTGGGTGCTGGCGCCCGCCGTCGCCACCGTGGCGATTCTGGGCGACCAGACCGGGTATTTCATCGGCCGGCGGATCGGCCCGGCGCTGTTCAAAAAGGAAGACTCCCGGTTCTTCAAGAAGCACCACGTGACCGAGTCGCACGCATTCTTCGAAAAGTACGGGCCCTGGGCCATCATCCTGGCCCGGTTCGCGCCGTTCATCCGGACCTTCACACCGGTGGTCGCCGGGGTGTCCTACATGCGGTACCCGGTGTTCCTGGGGTTCGACATCGTCGGCGGCATCCTCTGGGGCGGCGGTGTGACGGTGGCGGGCTACTTCCTGGGCAACGTGCCGTTCGTGCACCACAACCTGCAGAAGATCCTGCTGGCCATCCTCGTCATCTCCCTGATGCCGGCGTTCGTCGCCGCCTGGCGCAGCTACCGGGGGCGCAACCGCGCGCCGAGCACAGAATACCGGGAATCCGAGCGGCTACCGGCGGCCGAGTAGCCGGCCGCGCTCAGACCGCGACGTTGAAGTCGCAGCCCGTCTTGGCGCGAACTTCCTCGACCGTGACGCCGGGGTGCAGCTCGGTGAGCACCAGCCCCTGTCCCGGCTCGACGTCGAAGACGCACAGGTTGGTGATGATCATGTCGACGACGTTCTTGCCGGTCAGCGGCAGCGAGCACTGGCTGAGAATCTTGGGGCTGCCGTCTTTCGCGGTGTGATCCATCAGCACGATCACGCGCTTGACGCCGGACACCAAATCCATTGCGCCGCCAGGCCCTTTGACCATCTTGCCCGGCACCATCCAGTTGGCCAGGTCGCCGTTCTCGGCGACCTCCAGGGCACCCAGGATGGACAGGTCGATGTGGCCGCCGCGGATCATCGCGAAGGAATCGGCGCTGCTGAAGAAGCTGGACCCGGGCAGGCTGGTGATGGTCTGCTTGCCCGCGTTGATGAGATCGGGGTCGACGGTGTCCTCGCTCGGGTAGGCCCCGATGCCGAGCAGGCCGTTCTCCGACTGCAGCGTGACCTTGATGCCGTCGGGAATGAAGTTGGCCACCAAGGTCGGAATGCCGATGCCCAGGTTCACGTAGAAGCCGTCGCGCAGTTCCTGGGCGGCGCGCTGGGCCATCCGCTCACGGATCGGGCTGTCGTTCTTCAGGGCGGCACCGCCGCTCGTGGTGCGGAACTCGATGCGCTTCTCGTAGCCGGCGCCCTCGACGATGCGGTCGACGTAGATACCCGGGGTGTGGATCAGGTCGGGGTCCAGCTCGCCGACCTCGACCAGCTCCTCCACCTCGGCGACGGTGACCGCGCCGCAGGTGGCGATCATCGGGTTGAAGTTGCGCGCCGTCTTGCGGTAGATGAGGTTGCCGGCGGTGTCGCCCTTCCACGCCTTGACGATCGCCACGTCGGCCCGAATGCCTTCTTCCAGAACGTATTCGGTGCCGTCGAAGACCCTGGTGTCCTTGCCCTCGGCGAGGTTGGTGCCGAACGCCGTGCGGGTGTAGAAGCCGGGGATGCCGGCGCCGCCGGCGCGCAGCTTCTCCGCGAGGGTGCCCTGCGGCGTGAGGACCAGGTCCAGCTCGCCGGCCAGCACCTGGCGCTCGAATTCCTTGTTCTCGCCGACGTAGGAGGCGATCACCTTGTTCACCTGCCGGCCCTTGAGCAGCAGCCCCATGCCGAAATCGTCTACGCCGGCGTTGTTTCCGACGATGGTGAGGTCCTTGATACCGCTGTCGACCAGAGCCTGGATCAGCTTCTCGGGGATGCCGCACAGACCGAAACCGCCCGCGGCGATGGTGATGCCGTCCTTCAGCAGGCCGCGCAGGGCCGACTCCGCGTCGTGGTGGACCTTGTTGCTCACCGGGTGCTCCTGTTCTTCGACTCGGCGGAGACGTTACAGGCGGCCTCCATGAGCATCCACCCCGACAGCTGCACCGACAGGTCCCGCTCGGCCACCTCGGACGCCATCACCGCGCCCTCGACGAACTCCGCCTCTTTGCCGCCGGCCGTGGGCAGTTGGGCGTCACGGTCCCAGAACGGGCCGAACACCGGCAGTCCGTCCACCGTTTGGCGGTTGTCCCAGGCCGACTTCGCGCTGGCCAGCACGATCTGCCGGGCGGTGTCGCGGGCCAGCACGTCGTCGGCCGCCTCCCCCGGCAGCGCGGTGGCCACCAGCGCCAGGTATCGGGCGGTCACCCCGGCGAACAGGCCGCCGTCGCCGCCCCCGGCGCCGGCCAGCACGCCCGCCGGCGCCATGTGTTCGTGCACGGCCGCGACCAGCCGGTGCACCCGGGCGGCGTGGCGCTGCCTGACCTCGACGGCGGTGCGGGCGGCCAGCTCGGTCTCCAGCCCGAGCACCACGCCCTGGCAGTAGGTGTACTGCGCGCGCACCAGCGAGCCGGCCTTGATGCCGTCGAACACCAGGTGCGTCTTCGGGTCGATCAGCGTCTGGTCGATCCAATTGCCCATCTGCTCAGCACGTTTCAGATGGTCCCCGTAACGCGCGAGGAAGATCCCCGCGGGGCCGTTGGCCGGGGCGTTGAAGAACTGGTCGGACTTGCGCCACGGGATGCCGCCGCCGTCCTCGGGCGCCCAGGCATTGAGGAATTGGGCGGCGAGCTTGGGCAGCGCGCGGCTGCGTTCGACGCCGGCGATCCGGGCGGCGCGTTCGAGCGCCAGCGCCAGCCAGGCCATGTCGTCGTAGTAGCTGTTGATCCAAGAGAAGTTGTTGCGCAGCCGGTGCGAGCGGACCTGCCGGTTGATCTCGGTGTGCCGGTGCGGCTGCGGATCGCGCTGCTGGGCGTCGACCAGGCAGTCGAGCAGATGCGCCTGCCACCAGTAGTGCCAGGTGCCGAACCAGCGGTCTCGCCGCGTCGCCGGCCAGGCCACCACCCCCAGCTGGGTCGCGGGCAGCCCCCACAACCGTCTCAGGTGTCGTTGGGTGACAGCGGCTTCGCTGCTGGCCGCGCGGTTGGCCCAGAGCTGATCCATACCTGTCGATCCTGCCCCACGCGGGTGAGCGTGCGGGTAGGCAGTCGGGGGCTCACCAGGCGCGGGTCAGGTCGGCGTGCTGCTGGACCCAGGCGTGCATGGCGATCCCGGCGGCGACGCCGGCGTTGATGCTGCGCGTCGAGCCGAACTGCGCGATCGACACCGTCAGCCCCGCGCCCGTGCGGGTGTCGTCGGTGATGCCCGGCCCCTCCTGCCCGAACACCAGCAGGCACTCGCGCGGCAGCGCGGCCTCCTCCAGGCGCGTCGCGCCCGGCACGTTGTCCACCGCGACCACCGTCAACCCGGCGTCGGCCGCGAAACCCAGCAGCTCGGCGGTGCTGTCGTGGTGGCACAACCGCTGATAACGGTCGGTCACCATGGCGCCGCGGCGATTCCACCGCCGCCGCCCCACGATGTGCACCGTGTGCACAGCGAAGGCGTTGGCGGTGCGCACCACCGAACCGATGTTGGCGTCGTGACCGAAGTTCTCGATCGCCACGTGCAGCGGATGGCGGCGCCGGTCGATGTCGGCGATGATTGCTTCCCGGGACCAGTACCGGTAGGCGTCGACGACGTTGCGAGTGTCGCCCTCGCGCAACAGGACTGGGTCATACCGCGGGTCGTCGGGCGGCTCGCCCGGCCACGGCCCGACGCCGGCGGGCGGTGTCACCGCCCATTCGGTCGGCCCGGGTAATTCGCTCATCGCTGCGTCCACACACCGGCGTGCGTGCCGTCGATGGCCAACGTCGCGTAGAGCAGCGCGTCGTTGATCTCGCCCTGGGTACACAGCGACGCATCGACGTGCACCGCGTCCAGCGAGGCGTCAGGCAGGATCAGCACCGATGACCCGTACGTCGCGCAGGCCGGGTTCAGTCCCGGGGCGGGCAGGGTCGGCGATGCCAGCAGCATCATCGGGCCGCCGCGTTTGGCGGACTCGTCGCGATAGCGCGCCGCGATGGCCGTCGCCTCCAGCCCCAGCAGCATGTAGCCGTTGCCGGTGAATGCCCCCGGGTCGCCCAGCTGCATCTTGGTCACCGGGGTGCCGTCGGCCCGCCATGCCGACAGGCTGGCCGTCTTGACCGCCAGGCCGCCGCTGTCGTTGGCGTTGGTGGGCAGCAGCCCGACCGGGAACGCGACCGGGTAGGCCGACGAGCTGTCGGGGATCCGGTCGCGCGGCGAATAGCCGTAGACACCGCGCACCTGGCTTCGATCCTTCAGCGGCCCAAGGCAAACCGTGCCGGTGAGCCGGTCGCGCGGCGCCGAGAGCGGCGCGGGGATGTCACGCACGCTGGATTTCGCGGTGTCGCAGCTGCCCAGGCCGGCGACCTCCATGGGGTGGGCCAGCGCGCCGTACAGCCCGAACCGGATGTCCTCGGGTTTGGCGTGCGGGTCCTTGGCCGAGGTGGGGCTCGCGTCGACGTCGACCAGCACGTAGTCGCCGTCCCAGCGCAGATTCGACACCGACATGTTCCAGCCGAGTAGGGCCAGCGATTCCCCGAGCCGCGCGCCCTGGGCGCCGTAGGGGTGCACGGGCTGCCCGGATGACGAGCAGCCGGCCAGACACAGCGCCAGGCAGGCCGCTACCGCAAGGAGTGTGCGCACGGTGAAGGCGGCCTAGCTCAGCCCCAGGTCGGCGAGGCCGAGCACGCTTCGGTAGGGCAGTCCCTGCGCCTCGATGGCCTCGGCGGCTCCGGTGGCGCGGTCCACCACGGTGGCCACCCCCACCACTTCGCCGCCGGCCTCCTGGACGGCGCGCACCGCGGTGAGCGCCGAGTTGCCGGTGGTACTGGTGTCCTCGACGACCAGCGCCCGCTTCCCGGAAACCTCCGAGCCCTCGATAAGGCGTTGCAGACCATGGGTTTTCGCTGATTTGCGCACGACGAAGGCGTCGATCGGGCGGCCCGATGCGTGCATGACGGCGGTGGCCACCGGGTCGGCGCCCAGGGTCAGCCCGCCGACCACGTCGTAGTCCCAGTCGCGGGTCAGTTCGCGCATCAGCGTGCCGATCAACGCCGAGGCGCGGTGGTGCAGCGTGGCCCGGCGCAGGTCGACGTAATAGTCGGCCTCCTTGCCGGAGGACAGCGTGACCCGCCCGTGCACCACCGACAGGCGCGACACCAGTTCCGCCAGCTCCTTGAGGTCAGGTCCGGCCACGGCCACTCCCGATTCGTTTGGTGACCGCCCGCATCAGGGTCCGCGGCATCAGTCGCTCGGCGGCGATGATCGCCTTGTACTGCAGGCCCGGAATGCTGATCACCTTGCCGCGAGCGACATTGGCCAGGCTCTGATTGACCACGTCGTCCACCTCGAGCCACATGAACGACGGCGACTTGGCCATGTCGATCCCGGCGCGGTCGTGAAACTCGGTGTGCACGTAACCCGGGCACACGGCGTGCACCGAAACGCCCGTGCCCTGCAGGCCGACCGACAGGCCCTCGCTGAACGAGATCACCCACGCCTTCGACGCCGAGTACGTCGACCCGCGCCCGGGCACCAGCCCGGCGACGCTGGCGATATTGATGACGGTGCCGGCGCCGGCTTCCAGCATGGCCGGCAGGGCCGCGCGGGTCAGATGCATGACCGCGGTGACGTTGACGTCGAGCTGGGACTGCAGCAGCGCGGGGTCGCTGGACCAGAAGTCGCCGGAGGTGCCGAAGCCGGCGTTGTTCACCAGGACGCGCACTCCGCCGGCGGCGAGCCGGTCGCAGACCCGTTGCCGGCCCGCGGCATCGGCGAGGTCGGCGGGCAGGATCTCGACGCTGCCGGAGTGCTCCTGCAGTTCGTCCGACAGTCGGGTCAACCGGTCGACGTCGCGGGCGACCAGGACCACGTCGTAGCCGTCGGCGGCGTAGCGTCGCGCGAACCCGGCGCCGATTCCGGACGTAGGCCCGGTGATCAGGGCGACGGGGCGGGGCATGAGCGACATCCTAATGACGGCCGCACCACCGGCCGCCGCCCGCCGTCAGCGCTGATAGTTGCTGGCCTGCTGGCCGTTGCGTCCGGAGGGGGGTGGGCGGCGGACGGTTTCCGAGCGCTCATCGGGTCGAGGCTGGTCGTGGCGCACCGGCTCGGCGGCGCGACGACCGGGCTGAAGGTCGGGGCCGAGCAGCCCCGCGACGTCCTGCTGCGCGCGCCGGGGCGGCAGCTCGGCCCGGCCCGCCGGGGCCAGCGGACGGCTCGGTGAGGCGTTGCGCAGACCCGACGGCGCCCCCCCGGTCTCCTGCGGGGTCTCTTCGGGCAGCGGCGGCAGCACCCGCAAAAGGTCGTTGAACTGCCGCACGGTGCGCAGACCCTCGTCCCACTCGGTGCGGGTGCTGGTGATCGGCAGGGCGACCAGCGTCCAGTTCTGCTCGTTCCACATGATCTCGGCGCTGTCCGGTGCGGTGTGCGCGAAGGTGACCATCCGGCGGTCGCAGGCCCGGCGGGCGGCGTCCAGATTGGTGGAGTAGACCATCCGCGGCCCGATGGCACCCAACAGCCAAATGTCGCTCTCCCGTGGCTCTTTGAGTCCCTTGAGCCGCAGGTCGACGACGACGTTGGTGCCCACCTTGCGGTGCAGCGCGATGACGGTGGCGACCTCTTCCAGGTCGAAGATGTAGACGGCCTCGCCGCGGATCTGACCCAGCACCACGTTCTGGGCGGCGACGTCGCCCACGGTCGACATCACCCCGCGCTTCCAGCGCTTGAGGATGTCGGCTGATTCACGCTCGTAGTCGAACCCGTGCGACCGCGCCCACGACTTGCGGCGCCTGCTGCGCCCGCGTCGCCGATCGATGTCGACGTACAGCAACACCCCCGCGCCGACAAAGCACAGCGCGGAGAGCGTGAACCAGAGGGGGACCATCCAAAACAGGGTATCTGCTATTGGCCCGGAACACAGAAGGCGACCAGGTCACAACCCAATCACAGCTGGCAATAGCTGCGTGTCGCCGGACCGCCGATGGTCCCCCTCCAGCGGTCAGCCCAGGATCAGCGAGTCGCCGTCCGGGCTGACGTTGACCGGAACGGTGTCGCCGTCGTGCACGTCACCGGCCAACAACTGCTTGGCCAGCTGGTCGCCGATGGCCTGCTGCACCAGCCGGCGCAGCGGCCGCGCGCCGTAGACCGGGTCGAATCCGCGATGCGCCAGCCACTGCTTGGCCGGCAGCGACACCTCCAAGGTGAGGCGGCGCTGGGCCAGCCGCTTCTGCAGCTGAGCCAACTGGATGTCGACGATCTGTACCAGCTCACCGGGCTCCAGCCCGTGGAAGATGATCACGTCGTCGAGCCGGTTGATGAACTCCGGCTTGAACGCCGAGCGCACCGCGGCCATCACCTGCTCCTCGCTGCCACCCGATCCCAGGTTGGACGTCAGGATCAGGATGGTGTTGCGGAAGTCGACCGTGCGGCCCTGCCCATCGGTCAGCCGGCCCTCGTCGAGCACCTGCAGCAGCACGTCGAACACGTCCGGGTGCGCCTTTTCGATCTCGTCGAACAGGATCACCGTGTACGGACGCCGCCGCACCGCCTCGGTCAGCTGACCACCCTGGTCGTAGCCGATGTATCCGGGCGGCGCGCCGACCAGCCGGGCCACCGAGTGCTTCTCGCCGTATTCGCTCATGTCGATGCGGACCATCGCGCGTTCGTCGTCGAACAGGAATTCCGCCAGCGCCTTGGCCAGCTCGGTCTTCCCGACGCCGGTCGGCCCGAGGAACATGAACGATCCGGTGGGCCGGTTGGGGTCGGCGACGCCGGCGCGGGAACGCCGCACCGCGTCCGAGACCGCCGTCACCGCCTTCTTCTGGCCAATGACGCGCCGGCCCAGCTCGTCTTCCATGCGCAGCAGCTTGGCCGTCTCGCCCTCGAGCATCCGCCCGGCCGGGATTCCGGTCCACGCCGAGACCACCTCGGCGATGTCGTCGGGACCGACCTCCTCCTTGAGCATCACGTTCTCGCGGGCCTCGGCCTGCGGCAGCGCGGCGTCGAGCTTTTTCTCCACCTCGGGGATGCGCCCGTAGCGCAGCTCGGCGGCCTTGGCCAGGTCGCCGTCACGCTCGGCGCGCTCGGACTCCCCGCGCAGCGTGTCCAGCTGTTCCTTGAGCTCACGCACGACGTCGATAGCGTTCTTCTCGTTCTGCCAGCGGGTGGTGAGCTCGGACAGCTTCTCCTTCTGGTCGGCCAGCTCCGAGCGCAGCTTCTCCAGCCGCTCCTTGGACGCCTCGTCCTCTTCCTTGGCCAGCGCCATCTCTTCGATCTCGAGGCGGCGCACCAGCCGCTCGACCTCGTCGATCTCGACGGGCCGCGAGTCGATCTCCATCTTCAGCCGGCTGGCGGCCTCGTCGACCAGGTCGATGGCCTTGTCCGGCAGGAAGCGCGCGGTGATGTAGCGATCGGACAGCGTCGCCGCGGCCACCAGGGCCGAGTCGGTGATGCGCACCCCGTGGTGCACCTCGTAGCGGTCCTTCAGCCCGCGCAGGATGCCGACGGTGTCCTCCACCGACGGCTCGCCGACCAGCACCTGCTGGAAGCGGCGCTCCAGCGCGGCGTCCTTCTCGATGTACTTGCGGTACTCGTCGAGCGTGGTGGCGCCGACCAGCCGCAGCTCGCCGCGGGCCAGCATCGGCTTGATCATGTTGCCGGCGTCCATCGCGCCCTCGCCGGTCGCGCCGGCCCCGACGATGGTGTGCAGCTCGTCGATGAAGGTGATGATCTGCCCGGCGGAGTTCTTGATGTCGTCGAGGACGGCCTTGAGGCGCTCCTCGAACTCACCGCGGTACTTCGCACCGGCCACCATCGAGCCCAGGTCCAGGCTGATGACGGTCTTGTCGCGCAGGCTCTCGGGCACGTCGCCGGCCACGATGCGCTGGGCCAGGCCCTCCACGATCGCGGTCTTGCCGACGCCGGGCTCACCGATCAGCACCGGGTTGTTCTTGGTGCGCCGCGACAGCACCTGCACGACGCGGCGAATCTCGTTGTCCCGCCCGATGACCGGGTCGAGTTTGCCTTCGCGGGCCCGCTCGGTCAGGTCGGTCGAGTACTTCTCCAGCGCCTGATAGGTCGCCTCCGGTTCGGGGCTGGTGACCCGGCCGCTGCCGCGCACCTTGACGAACCCGTCGCGCAGCGCCTGGGGCGAGGCGCCGTGGCCGGTCAACAGCTTGGCGACGTCGGAGTCGCCGGTGGCCAGGCCGACCAGCAGGTGCTCGGTCGAGACGTACTCGTCGTTCATCTCGGTGGCCAGGTGCTGGGCGGTGGTGACGGCGGCCAGCGACTCGCGCGACAGCTGCGGTTGCGAGCTGGCGCCGCTGATCTGCGGCAGCCGCTCCAGCACCCGCTCGGTTTCGGCGCGAATGGCGGCCGGGTCGACGCCGACGGCCTCGAGCAGCGGCGCGGCGATGCCGTCCGCCTGGGTCAGCAGGGCCATCAGCAGGTGCGCGGGCCGGATCTCGGGGTTACCGGCGGCCGAGGCCGCCTGCAGCGCCGAAGTCAGCGCCGCTTGGGTCTTGGTGGTCGGGTTGAAAGAGTCCACGACGAGCTCCGTTCAGGTACAAAAGGGTTTGCAAAAATGCTTGTCTGGTTGTTCAACGCCGTCAAGGTTGAGTCTGTTCCGCTCAACTCTATCGAGTTTTGAGCGATACGGCGTACGGGGTACCCCCGTTCCGATGACACAGACGACGCAGCACCCCGACCAGGCCGGCGCCGGGCTCGTCACGACCCCGCGCCGCGCTTCCCCGAGCTTTTGGCTCGCCGCCGTGGCCGCCGGACTGGCGCTCGCGGGGCTGATCGCGGTCGGATTCCACACCGATCTCGCTGGCGGCACCCCCTCGACGACGGTGCCGGAGTCCGGCACGCTGCAGGTCAGCGGGTCCGGCATGACGAAGACGATCCCCTGTCACGCCGGCTACCTGTCGGTAAGCGGACAGAAGAACACCATCACCCTCACCGGGCACTGCACCAGTGTCAGCGTGTCCGGCAGCGGCAACCACATCGCGGTCGACAGCACCGATGCGGTGAGCGCGTCGGGGACAGGCAACATCGTTCTCTATCACTGGGGTTCGCCCAAGGTCGACAACGTCGGGACCACCAACATCGTCCGACAGGGCTGAGTCACCGGCGCCCGAGCCTAGAATCGGGGCCCGTGAGCCTGGAGGACGTCGACGCACTGCGGGTGCTGCGCGACGCCTTCGCACCGGGCGAGTCGGCCTCGATCGGCGATCCCGGTGCGCTCGTCCACCGCGTCTACGACCATTGGTTCGCCCTCGACGGCTCGGTGCGCGATCTGTTCCCGCCCGAAATGGCCGCCCAGCGGCTCGCTTTCGGCCACGCGCTGCACTGGGTGTACGGCGAGCTGGTCGCGCGCCGCGCCCAGGAGCCGGTGGCGTTCCTGGCCCAGCTCGGCCGCGATCACCGCAAATACGGTGTGCTGGCGCCGCATTACGACACCCTGCGGCGTGCGTTGCTGGCGACGCTGCGTACCCAGGTGGGTGCGGCCTGGACCGACGCCGTCGACGCGACGGCCAGGCAGTCGCTGAACCTGATCACCGGGGTGATGAGCGGCGCCGCGGACGCCGAGGAGGGGCCCGCCTGGTGGGACGGCACCGTCGTCGAGCACCTGCGGGTGTCGCGGGATCTGGCCGTGGTCCGGCTGCAGCTCGATCAGCCGATGGACTACCACCCCGGCCAGTACGTCAACGTCCACGTGCCCCAATGCCCGCACCGCTGGCGGTATCTGAGTCCCGCGATTCCGCCCGACCCCGGCGGCGGGATCGAGTTTCACGTCCGCCTGGTTCCCGGCGGCCTGGTCAGCCCCGCGATCGTCAATGAAACCCGCACCGGCGACCGGTGGCGGATGTCGAGCCCCCACGGCGGCCTGCGGGTCGACCGCGAGGGCGGCGACGTGCTGATGGTCGCCGGCAGCACCGGCCTCGCGCCGCTGCGGGCGCTGATCATGGACCTGGCCCGGTTCGCGGTGAACCCGCGGATACATCTGTTCTTCGGCGCCCGCTACCGCTGCGAACTCTACGACCTGCCGACCCTGTGGCAGGTCGCCTCGCACAATCCGTGGCTGTCGGTCTCGCCCGTCTCGGAATACAACAGCGACCCCTCTTGGGCCGCAGACTATCCCGACGTCACACCGCCGCGCGGCCTGCACGTCCATCAGCTCGGGCGGCTGCCCGACGTGGTGACCAAGTACGGCGGCTGGGGCGATCGGCAGATCCTGGTCTGCGGCGGCCCGGCGATGGTCAGCGCCACCAAGGCCGCCCTGATCGCCAAAGGCGCTCCGCCCGAACACATTACACATGACCCGCTATGGAGGTAGCCATGCACGTCGTCACCCTGCACGATCCCTCGTCGCCGGTGGTCGCGCAGTTCATCCCCGAGGCGGGGATGATCGGCACGTCGCTGCGCGACGCCGGTGTCGAGCTGCTGGGCCAGCGCCGCGGCCTGGACGCCTACATCTCGGACGGCAAGACGATGGGCATCCCGATTCTGTATCCGTGGGCAAATCGATTGAGCGAGAACAGCTATACCGCGCAGGACGTCACCGTGACCCTGACGCCGGGAGAAAACGGTGTGCGCGCCGACCCCAACGGGCTACCGATCCACGGCGTCCTGGCCGCCTACCCCGGGTGGCAAGTGACGGCCGAGACGGCCAACGAGCTGACCGCCGAACTGGATTTCGGCGCCGATCCCCGACTGCTGGCCAGCTTCCCGTATCCGCATGTGCTGACGGTGACGGCCGAGCTGGCCGACCGGACGCTGAGGGTCCGGACCACGGTCACCGCGACCGGCGACCGGGCGGTGCCGCTGTGCTTCGGGTTCCACCCCTATCTGCAGCTGCCCGATGCGCCGCGGGCCGACTGGGTCATCGAGACACCGCCGTTGCGGCATCTTGGCCTCGACGAGAAAGGCCTGCCGACGGGCGATTCCGAGCCGGCGCCGGCGCGCGAAGAGGCGTTGGGCGACAAGGCTTTCGACGACGCCTACGACCAGGTGGCCGAGGGGTCGGTGTTCGCGGTATCCGGCGGCGGGCGCCGCATCGAGGTGCACTTCGAACACGGCTACCCGGCGACGCAGATTTTCGCGCCGCCGGTCGACGACCCCGCGAAGGCCATCGTGTGCTTCGAACCCATGACCGCACCGACCGACGCGCTGCGCCGGGGCGGTTACCGCTGCGCGCGGCCGGGCGAGCCGGCGGTCACGCAGTTTTCGATCCGGGTGTGATCCCAGTGACCACTTGTGTCACTGGAGTCGCTGTCTGGTGGTCACTAGGTGCATGCGAAAAGCGCTAGCAGATGCGCTAGCGCTTTCGCGAACTTCGTATGCCTCCGGAGACAGGAACCCCTGGGGCGAAAGTGAAACCGAGCGGGAATTAGCGTCCCCGGCGCGGCTGCCACACCACCAGCGCGGTGCTCTTGGGCACCACGGCCACATCGCGGCGCTGGCTGCCCCGGGTCTGCGCCAGCTCCTCGGTCAACTCCTTGACCCGGGCCTGCAGCGCCTCGACCTGATTGGTCAGCTCGATGATGCGCTTGATGCCGGCGAGGTTGACCCCCTCGTCCTGCGAGAGCCGTTGCACCTCACGCAGCAGGTCGACGTCGTGCTCCGAATACCGCCGTCCCCCACCGGAAGTCCGGCGGGGACTGACCAGGCCGAGGCGGTCATAGGTACGCAGCGTCTGGGCGTGCATGCCGGCCAGCTCGGCGGCCACCGAGATCAAGAAGGTCCGGGCATCCTCTTTGCGGTTCTTGGCCATCAGCGGTTACCCGCCCATCCCGCCCGGGGGTCGAAGCCGCTGGCGCGCTCGGCAGCGGCGTACGCCTCCAGCGCCTCCTGGGCCGCGCCCTCCAAATTGGGTGGCACGGCGACCTTTACGGTCACCAGCAGGTCCCCGTTGCCGCCGCTGCGCTTGGGCACGCCACGTCCACGCACCCGCAGGATGCGGCCGTCGGCGGTGCCCTTGGGCACCCGGACGCCGACCTTGCCGTCCAGCGTGGGTACCGAAATGGTTGAGCCCAAGGCCAACTCGGTGAAGCTGACGGGAACGGTCACCGTGAGGTCGTCGCCGTCGCGTCCGAACACCTTGTCCGGGCGCACGTGCACCGTCACGTACAGGTCACCCGACGGCGCACCGCGCAACCCCGCCTCGCCCTGGCCGGGCAGCCGGATGCGCTGTCCGTCCTCGACGCCCGGCGGGATCCGCACGTTGATGGTGCGGGTGCGGGTGGTGACGCCGGTGCCCTTGCACTCGTCGCAGGGGTGCTCGATGATCGAGCCGCTGCCCCGGCAGTCGGTGCACGGCTCGGAGAAGCCGAACGCGCCCTGGTTGCGGTTGATCACGCCGGAGCCGTTACAGGTGGGACACACCTTCGGGCTGGTGCCCGGCCGCGCCCCACTGCCATGGCAGTTGGTGCACGGAGCCGGGCTGGTCAGCCGCAGCGGCATCGCCACGCCCTTGGCGGCCTCGACGAAATCCAGCTGGGTTTCGGTCTCGAGGTCATTGCCGCGGCGCGGCCGGCTGGGCCGGGCGCCCGCCCCGCGCCCGAACAAGCCGCCGAACAGGTCACCGATGTTGGTGCCGCCGCTTCGGCCGGCGGCATCGAACAAATCGTTGAGGTTGAACTCAGCGCCGTCACCGCCGACGTTGAAGCCGCCGAACCCGCCGCTGTCGAACCGGCGCCCGCCGAAACCACCGCCGGCGAACAGCCTTCGGGTTTCGTCGTATTCCTTGCGCTTGGCCGGATCCGACAAGACGTTGTGCGCCTCGGAGACCGCTTTGAAGCGTTCGCCGGCGGCGGGGTTGTCGGGGTTGGCGTCCGGGTGCAGATCGCGCGCCAACTTGCGGTAGGCGCGTTTGATCTCTTCGGGACTGGCGTCAGAGGAGACGCCCAGCTCCTTATAGAAGTCCTTTTCGACCCATTCACGCTGGGCCATGTCGCGTCACCTCCTCACCTTTCTCTCTTCTGTTGTGCTGATTGTGTGGTCTAGTCACCGGATGTGCCGGGGTTATCGCCCGATTCGGCCGGCTCGGTTGCCCCAGCCGCCGCGGCGGACTCACCGGTAGCGCCCGCCGTATCGCCGTCCTCGTCAACCGTGTCGACGACGCCGACCAGAGCGTGGCGCAGCACCTGCTCACCCAGTTTGTAGCCCTGTCGCATGACGGTGCCGATCACCGGTCGGGAGCCATCGCCTTCGTGCTGAACGGCTTCGTGCAGCACCGGGTCGAAGTCCTCGCCCTCCTCGCCGAACGCCGTCAAGCCAAGGCCGGTCAGCGCGGTCTCCAGCTTGTCGGCCACCGATTTCAGCGGTCCGGATTCCAGATCACCGTGCTTGCGTGCCCGGTCGAGATCGTCGAGCACGCCCAGCAATTGATTGACGACGGCCGCCTTGGCCCGGTCCGCCGCGGCCTGTTGGTCGCGCAGCGCCCGCTTGCGGTAGTTGGCGAAGTCGGCCTGCACCCGTTGCAGATCGGCGGTGAGCTCGGCGACTTTGCCGTCGGGTTGGGTCGCCGTCTCGCCGGCCGGCGCCCCTCCCGGCGTATCGCCGGGAGGGGGGACCTGCCGTACTTCACCGGTCTCAGGATCGATTCGCCGCTTGTCGGTGACCGTCACCTGTTCCTGTGGGTTGCTTTCCGTCACTTGGACTCCCGGTCATCGTCGACCACCTCCGCGTCCACGACGTCGTCAGCGGACCCCGCCGGGCCGCCGGCCGCGCCGCCACCGGGCTGCTCACCGGAGGCCTGGGTGGCCTCGTAGATCGCCTGACCGAGCGCCTGGGACTCCTGGCCCAGTTTCTCCATCGCCGCCTTGATCGCGGCGATGTCGGTGCCGCCCAGGGCCGCCTTGGCCTCGGCGATCGCGGCGTCGACCTTGGACAGGGTGTCCTCGGGGACCTTCGAGCCGCCCTCGGCCTCGCGCTGATCCTTGACGAACTTCTCCGTCTGGTAGACCAGCGATTCGGCCTGGTTGCGGACGTCGGCCTCTTCGCGACGCTGACGATCCTCCTCGGCGTGCGCCTCGGCGTCCTTGATCATCCGATCGATCTCCTCCTTGGACAGGCCGGAGCCCTCCTGGATTTTGATCGTGTTCTCCTTGCCGGTGCCCTTGTCCTTGGCCGTGACGTGCACGATGCCGTTGGCGTCGATGTCGAAGGTGACCTCGATCTGCGGGACGCCGCGCGGAGCCGGCGGGATGCCGGTCAACTCGAAGGAGCCGAGCAGCTTGTTGTGCGAAGCGATTTCGCGCTCACCCTGGAACACCTGGATCTGCACCGACGGCTGGTTGTCGTCGGCCGTGGTGAAGGTCTCCGACCGCTTGGTGGGGATGGTGGTGTTGCGCTCGATGAGCTTGGTCATCACGCCGCCCTTGGTCTCGATACCCAGGCTCAGCGGCGTAACATCAAGCAGCAGAACGTCTTTCACCTCACCCTTGAGGACACCCGCCTGCAGTGCGGCACCTACGGCCACGACCTCGTCGGGGTTGACGCCCTTGTTGGGCTCCTTGCCTCCGGTGAGCTCCTTGACCAGTTCGGTCACCGCGGGCATGCGGGTGGAACCACCCACCAGAACGACGTGGTCGATTTCGGAGACCGAGATACCGGCGTCCTTGATCACGGACTGGAAGGGCTTGCGGGTGCGGTCCAGCAGATCCTGTGTGATGCGCTGGAATTCGGCGCGGGTCAGCTGCTCGTCGAGGAACAGCGGGTTCTTGTCCGCGTCGACGGTGATGTAGGGCAGGTTGATCGAGGTGCTCTGCGAACTCGAGAGCTCGATCTTGGCCTTCTCGGCGGCCTCACGCAGCCGCTGCATCGCCATCTTGTCCTTGGTCAGGTCAATTCCGCTGGTGCCCTTGAACTTGTCGACCAGCCACTCGACGACGCGGTCGTCCCAGTCGTCCCCACCGAGGTGGTTGTCACCACTGGTGGCGCGGACCTCGACCACACCCTCGCCGATCTCGAGCAGCGACACGTCGAACGTACCGCCACCGAGGTCGAAGACCAGGATGGTCTGTTCCTTCTCGCCCTTGTCCAGGCCGTAGGCCAGCGCGGCCGCGGTCGGCTCGTTGACGATGCGCAGCACGTTCAGGCCGGCGATCTGGCCGGCTTCCTTGGTTGCCTGACGCTGGGCGTCGTTGAAGTACGCCGGCACGGTGACGACCGCGTCGGTGACGTCCTCACCCAGATACGCCTCGGCGTCGCGCTTCAGCTTCATCAGCACGCGGGCGCTGATCTCCTGAGCGGTGTATTTCTTGTCATCGATCTCGATGGACCAGTCGGTGCCCATGTGCCGCTTGACCGAACGGATGGTGCGGTCGACGTTGGTGACCGCCTGGTTCTTGGCGGGCTGCCCGACGAGCACCTCACCGTTGCGCGCGAACGCGACGATGGACGGCGTGGTCCGCGAACCCTCGGAGTTGGCGACGACGACCGGGTCACCGCCCTCGAGGACTGCGACGACGGAGTTGGTGGTCCCGAGGTCGATACCGACCGCACGAGCCATAGTGATTCCTCCTGAATGTGTAGAGCTTGTTTGGTGCCACTATGCTGAGTGAACCAGGCTCAAGCCTGCCCTTTAGGCCGGTGGGCTGTCAACCCAGTATTGAGTGTGGTTCGCTCAACTTGTCGATCATGTTAACGGCGGTTGGTCCCGCCTTGTTCCCCGGGGTGGCTAGATATTCGAGGCCTCGCCGGCAACTTCCTCGATCAGCGCGAGCAGCGCCTGGGTGGCCGCGCTCGCCTGCCGGGTGGCCGAGGTCGCGACATAGAGCCGCCACAGCAGGTCAGGCCCGGTGATCCGGACGCTGACCAAGCCCGAGCTGTCGATGCCCTCGAGGATGGACCAGCTCAGAAAACCGATCCCCAGCCCCTTGCGGATGCAGGTCGCCGCGGTGCCGATGTCGGCAACCTCCACCGCGACGGTCCGCTCGACACCCGCGGCCGCGAACGCGTTGTCGACCACGGCGCGGTTGCCGTATCCCGGCGGCCCGTCGACGAACGACATGCCCGCCAAATCGGCCAGCGAAACCGCCTTGCGCCGGGCCAGCGGGTGCTCGGCGGGGACGACCAGCAGCAGGGGCACCGAGGCGACGAGCCGGGTGTTCAGGTCAGCCGGGGGCGGACCGGTGAAGACCAGGAAGGCGACGTCGAGGTCGCCGTCGCGCAGCTGACCGGCCAGACCGGCCGACCCGGCGCTGGCCGCGCGCAGGTGAACCACGACTTCGGGATGGCGGGCGTGCAGCTCGGCGAGTACGGTCGGCACGTCGATGACGCTGACCGACGTCAACGTCCCGACCGTGACGGTGCCGCGCACGGTGCCCCGGGCCGCGCCGACCGCGTCCTTGGCCGCGCGGACGGCGTCGAGGGTGGCCCGGGCGTGGGGCCGCAGCGCTTCGCCGGCGGGGCTCAGTGCCACGCCGGCCGCGCCCCGGACGAACAGTTCGGCGCCCAGTTCGCGTTCGAGCGCCTTGATGGTGGCCGACACCCCGGACTGCACGACCTGCAGGCGCTTGGCCGCCGCCGTGAAGCTCCGGCCGTCCGCGACGGCCAGAAAGTACTCGAGGTGGCGAAGCTCCATATCCGCGATTATCACCGCAGATGATGGCAACCATCAGAAGATATCGTTGGTGCTGATCACGGCGCTGGGCATACCGTGGCAAATGCTCATGGATCAGCACGCCCCCACCGAGATCAGCACCCGCTGGTCGTCGGCGTCCGCCGACGACAGGTTCGTCGTGGAAAACCCCGCCACCGGCCAGATCGTCACCGTCGTGCAAGGGGCCGGTACCGAGCAGGTCGACCAGGCCGTGCGGGCCGCGCACGCCGCGCACCTGATTTGGAAGCAACGCCCGGCCCGCGAACGCGGCCGCTACCTCCGGCGGATCGCCGACGTCATCCGCGCACACGCCGACGAAATCGCCGCCCTCGAGTCGCGGGAAATGGGCAAGCCGATCAGCCAGGCGCGCGGCTTCGACGTCGAAGCCGCGATCGGGATCTTCGAATACTTCGCCGGCATGGTCGAGGTGCTGCCGAGCCAGGCGCGCGACTACGGCCCGGTTTTCGACGTGACCACGCTGGAGCCCTACGGCGTGATCGCCGGCATCGTGCCCTTCAACTGGCCGCCGATCCACACCGCCGGAAAAGTCGCGCCCGCGCTGGCCGTCGGCAACGCCGTGGTGCTGAAACCCCCGGAGCAGACGCCCACGGTGGTGCTGCGACTGGTCGAACTGATCCAGTCGGTGCTACCCGATCCGGTGGTGCACGCCGTGCCCGGTGGGGGTCAGGTGGGCGCCGCGCTGGCCGAGCATCAACTGGTGGGCAAGATCTCCTTCACCGGATCGCCACTCACCGGTTCGGCCGTGCTGCGCACGGCGGCCGGAAACCTGACGCCGGCGCTGATGGAGTTGGGCGGAAAGAACCCGTTGCTGGTGTTCGACGACGCCGACCTGCACGAGGCGCTGCTGGCCGCCATCGACGGCGGCTTCTTCAACCAGGGTGAGGCGTGCACCGCGGCGTCGCGAATCCTGGTGCAGGACAACGTCTATGCGGAGTTCGAAGAGAAGCTGTGCGTCGCGGTGCGCCGGCTACGGGTGGGCGACGGCGCCGACCCCGCCACCGACGTGGGCCCGCTGGTCACCCGGGCCCAGCGCAAGCAGGTGCTGGAATACCTCGACATCGGCGTGGCCGAAGGCGCCCGCATCGCCGCCCAGGCGCCGCTGCCGCAGGATCCCCGGCTCGCGGACGGCTACTACGTCGCACCGACCGTACTGACCGGCGTCACACCTGACATGCGGGTGGCCCAGGAGGAGATCTTCGGCCCGGTGGTCGCCCTGATCCGGTTCAGCGACGAGGCCGAAGCGGTCCGCATCGCCAACGGCACCCCGTACGGGCTGGTCGCCGCGGTGTTCACCGCCGACGGCGACCGGGCGTTGCGGGTGAGCCGGCAGATCCGGGCCGGGGCCGTCTTCGTCAACAACTACGCACGGGTGGCCATCGGCAGCGGATTCGGGGGCGTCGGCCACAGCGGGTTCGGACGCGAGCACGCGCAGGAGACGCTGGCCGAATACGGCTACACCAAAACCATTCGCCTGGCCGCCGACCGCGACGAGCTGCCGTACTGGAACGCCGCCACCCGAGTCCTCGAAGGATAGATCAGATGCGTGTCATCGCGCTCGAAGAGCACTACGCCACAATGGAATTCCTGCAAGGCCCGGGCACCTGGCTGGCGTCGCGACCCGGGATCGTGGAACCGGCCAGCGACCTCGGCGACGGCCGCATCGCGGCGATGGACGAGGCCGGGGTGGACCTGGCGGTGCTCTCGCTGGCCGCGCCCGGGGTGGAGCAACTGGATCCGGACGAAGCGGTCCGGATCGCCCGAGACTCCAACGACCAGCTCGCCGCCGCGGTGCAGCGGTACCCAAATCGGTTGGCGGGCTTCGCCACCCTGCCCACCAGCGCGCCCGAGCAGGCGGCGGAGGAACTCGAGCGCGCGGTGCGCCGGCTCGGATTTCCCGGTGCGGTGATCAACGGGCACAGCCGGGGCCGCTACCTGGACGACCCGTTCTTCGAGCCCGTCCTGGCCCGCGCGGCCGCCCTGGAGGCGCCGATCTACCTGCATCCGACCATCCCGCCGGCGGGCGTCATCGAATCCAGCTACGCCGGCTTCGCCGAGCCCGTCACGTTCGCGCTGGCCACCGTGGGCTGGGGGTGGCACATCAACACCGCCACCCACGCGCTGCGGATGATTCTCGGCGGCGTATTCGACCGGCACCCGTCGCTGCAGATGATCATCGGGCACATGGGCGAGGCGACGTCGTTCATGCTGCCGCGCTTCGACGACACCCTGAAACCGGAACTGACCGGTCTGCAGCATCCCGTGAGTTCGTACCTTCGGGAGAACTTTCACTACACGTTCGCCAACTTCAACGACCACGCGACGTACGCGAACCTGGTGGCGCAGGTGGGGATCGAGCGGGTGGCCTTCTCCGCCGATTACCCGTTCGGGTCGATGGTCAACGCCCGCGCCTTCCTCGACGGCTTGCCGCTGTCCGACGACGAGCGCGCCGCCATCAGCCACCGCAACGCCGAAAAACTGTTGGGGCTGTAGCGCTCCGATTTAGCGCGAACAATCGGTCACGCGGTGATAAACCTGGGCCATCGGCTCGGTATCGATAGCTGCGCCGGGGCAGCGACTTTCGCCTCGCGGTGCGTAACCTGAGTGCCGCTATTCGAATCGTCTGGGGAGCGGCGGGTGCGGTTTTCGGAGAATGCGCGGCGGAGCCTGGCCGGTGGTTCGCTGCTGCTCGTAGCGCTGGTGGGCGGTTCGCAGCTGGTGTCGGGCTGCAGCTCCATCATCGGCGGCCGGCCGGTGGCCTCGCCTGGAGCAGGACCCACCGAACCTTCTTTTCCCACTCCGCGGTCCACCCCGCCGTCGGCTACTGCCGCCCCGGCCCCGGTCCCGGTCCCGGGCCCGTCTGCCGTGCCGGGGAAGCCGACCACCCCGGCGGGCGCCATCCCGCTGCCGCCCGACCAGAACGGCTACGTCTTCATCGAGACCAAGTCCGGCGTGACGCGCTGCCAGATCAACAAGGACACCGTCGGCTGCGAGGCACCGTTCACCAACTCCCCGTTGCAGGACGGTGAGCACGCCAACGGCGTCAGCATCAACACCGGCGGCAAGGTGCAGTGGGTGCTGGGCAACCTGGGGGCCATCCCGACCGTCACCATCGACTACAAGACCTACGCGGCGCAGGGCTGGACGATCATCGCCAACACCGACGGCACCCGCTTCACCAACGACCAGACCAAGCACGGCATGTTCGTCAGCGTCGAGAAGGTCAACACGTTTTGACAGCCCGGACAAGCTGGTTCAGCTCGTCATTGGGTCGCGAGAAGACGGCTTTGTTATCCGCCTGTCGAGAGACATACGGCGGCCTCATTTCGCAAACTGCGGAGCGACGGTTTTTCAGGCATTCGCAGCTAAATGTCCCCAGAATCAATGGCTTTCGCGGCCCGCAGGTATCAGGCCTCGAAGCTTGGCTTCAATACGCTGAATCACGGGCGCTCACTCCCGGAATCTCTCCAAGTACCGCCTGATCTGTTCCAGGCTGACTCCGGTCTTCTGCCGGTCGGAGTGGCTGCCCAGCACCAGCTGATTGGTGTCGTTGTCGTACAGCAGGTACTCGCCATGGCGTAATCGGGTGATGAACATGTTGGATTGGGCGGCCAGCCGCTGAATCTGGCCCGGATCCTCGGTGGTCAATGCCTGGCCTCCTTGCGCTGTGGCTCAATTGGGCCACATCGTCCCAGCTTTGGGGAAGTTTGTGCCTGTGGCCGCTCGCCGCGCCAGAGAGGTGACGGGGAACGTTAACAGGAGCGCTGGATAGCGCGGCGGAATCGAGGGCACCGACTGGGAGCCCGACTGCGTCGTCTTGAGTGGCCGACGGTACCGCCAACCGTCCGCAGTAGAGCTAGCGGCAATTCTTCGCAACCAGCAGAGTCAACGGTCTGGCGTGCTGGTTCGTGACGCTGCCAACACAGGTTGACGGCATCAAACGCCGAGATAGGTTCGTCAGCGTCGAGAAGGTCAACACGTTCTGACAGCCTGAAAGGCCAGTCAGCCGTCCCAGACCAGGTGCCCGTCGGGGCGCCGGCGGGCACCCTCGGATGGGCGGTGCGGGCTGAGTCGGCCGTCGGGCATGAGGTGCTGCACGGGCATCCCACGCCCGAGCACCGCCACGTCGGCGATCAGCCGCCGGTGGCAACGCCACCAGACGCTCTCGCTGCACATCACCGCCGTGGTGCGCCGGCCCGCATCGGCCAGGACCTCGTCCAGCGCCGCGTCGAACTCCGGGGTCCGGGTGTATGCGGCGTACGCCCGGAACGCGGCCACCGTCCACCAGCTGTCCGGCTGCGGTTCTCCGGCCGCGATATGCCGCCGTCCGCCGAGGCGGGGCTCCCACCGATAGTCGATGTCCCCTTGCGGCAGCCAGCATTCCAGGGCCTCCCGCCGCACGTCCGGGTTCGTCCGGCTGGCCGGGTATCGCCGCACATCCACCACCAGCGCAACTCCCGCTCCGGCAAGCAACTCCGTCAGCCGCTCCCGGCCGGCCGCCCCGTGGCCCACGGTCAGCAACACCCGCTCCATAGGGACAGCTTGCCCGGGATAGGCGATGTGAACATTTGAGCCAGTGCGGAATTGGCAGCCGACTCGAGAGCGCGAGGTGAATTGATTGCCAGGCCTGCTTCAGTAATCTTGCCCTGAGCTCGGGAGGGGTGGCGATGCGAACGGGGTTGATCAGCAGTCGGGCGGGCAGCTAACGATTCCATGCAACTGCAATATCTCAGCATCCCAGCGCTGATCGGCTCAGCCGGCGGAGACCCCTGGGCAATCAATGCGAGCCTGCAGGCGGGTAGCCCGTTGCAGATTGCCAACCTCGCCGGGGCTTTTCGCAAAGCCGGCCGATGCACAAAGGAGGCCAATGACGCGTTCGAGCAGGCCCGCATCCGCTTCGAGACCGCCTGGAACCACCAGAACGGCGATCACCCGATCACCGGCTCCGACGAAGTGCAGCGGGTGACGAAAGCCCTGATAGCCCAGCTGACGGTCACCGCACTCCACGACTCGTCGGTAGATCGGGCCCAGATCTGGCTGACCGCCCGACCGGGTCCGGCGGCAGTTCCGGCGTCCGCCGGTCCTCACCGCGCCCCGGGCAGCGGAACGCGAGAGAGGCACTGATGCCCGGCGATAAACCAAAGCTCCGCTGGCGCGTGCTGCGCTATTCCCTCGGTGGTGCGTTGTGCCTGATGGCGGTCATCGACGCCCTGGTCGGAGCTCGTTGGTCTCTAGCTGTCGGCGCGGCCGTGGTCGGCGGCGTAATCCTCATCGGTCAGCGCCGGATCCTCCGTGCCGCGGTCAGCCGGACCGGTGACGAGATCGTCTGCCGCTACATTCCCTGGTACGAGGGCAGCGCCTATACCGTGACGCTGCTGCTCCCACTGATGGGCATCGCAATGGTCGATTTGGGGTTCGCGCCCGGCAATCCGGCGTGGCTCCGGTACGGCGGCTTCCTGCTTCTGGGTGTGACCCCACTGACCGTGTGGGGCATCGTTCGCATGTGGCGTCGCTGCCTCCTCCGCATTACCCGGTCGACGTTGACCGAGCGACTGGCCGAGCGCGGGAGCGAGCTGACCGAAATCCGGCGTGAGCTGGTCGAGTCGATCGAGCCCAAGCTCATCCCGCAGCCGCGGGGCGGTCGCGCGCTGCAAGTCGCAATTGCTTACCGTCCCTTAGATGTCGGCACTGACACCTCCAAGACCGTGATGCTCGGGCTGCGACTGAGTGTTCAGCCGACCAACCTGTTCAACGCACTCATCGCCTGGCGAGACGGCGCCCGGGACGACCCGAGCGAGCTGCTGGATCGGATCGAAGGGATTCTCCGAGGCAGTCCTGCGATCGGCGGATGACCGCGCCGTCACATCTTGGAGCCCAGCCCCGCGATCAGATTGATCGTCACCGCCAGGACCACCGCCCCCAGTAGGTAGGACACCAGCGCATGGCGTAAGACCGTCGCCCTGATCGACGCCAAGCCGATCTCGGTGTCCGACACCTGGTACGTCATACCGACGGTGAAGGCGAGGTAGGCGAAATCCCGGAAGCGGGGCGGCTCGGGGTCGTGAAAGTCGATGCCGCCCGGGTCATCCGAGTAGTAGAGCCGCGCGTAGTGCACCGAGTACAGCGTGTGCACGGCCACCCAGGACGCCGCGACGGTGAGGACGCCGACGGCCGCGGCCGCCAAGGCTTCGTGGCCCGAGCGCGAGCCCGCGGCCACCACGTAACCGACGCCGGCCAGGCTTGCCAGGCTCGCCGACAGGATGACCGCGTCGGCGACCCACCGGGTCGGATCCTCCCGCGTTGCCCATCGACACGTCTGCTCGGCGTCCATGCGGAGCAGGCTGAGGTGCGTCCAGGCCGCATACATTCCGGCGGTGGCGATCCAGCCGGCAAGCGCATAACGCCAACCGACTGTGTTGCCCACCTCGACAGCGACGGCGACTCCGAGGGCCACGCAGACCGATATTCGGACCGCGACCGTGTCTCGCAACAACTTCACCAGGGAATCCACGACCTCGACCTAACCACCAACGCGCCGCCCAGGGTTGGCATCAGGCGATTGGCAGGTGCGGTCAGTACGATCGGTCCCGTGGCATCCAATGGCCCACGCGACGACTTCCATAATCAGCCGACGCAGCATGGCGACTTCGGTGTGAGCGAACAGCCACCGACCGGCGAGATTCCGCCGGCCGGTCCCCAGCCGAGCCCGCCCGAGGGATCCGACCAATACGGCGACATCGACCCGTTTGACCAGGAAGCCGAGCCGACCCCGTGGTATCGCAAGCCCAAGATGCTGATCGCCTGGGTGGTCTCCGTCGTCATCCTGATTGCGTTGATCGTTTTCGGCATCATCGAGCTCATTCACGGACAGCAGACCGTCCCCCACGCCCCCAAAACGACGACGCCGACAAGCACCACCACCACCACCACGACGACCCCGACAACGACCACGACCACCACATCCTCGCCCGGCAGCAGCGCCGAACAGCCGCCGGCGCAGCAGCCGACAGAGCAGCAGCCCACCGGGGGACAGACACAGCAGCCCACGCATCACCACCATGTGCCGCAGCTGCCGCCGGTGATCACCATTCCCGGGGTGCCGCATCCGGTCACGGTGCCGCCGGGCCTGCGTTAGCGAGTCTGTGGCAAACCCGATCACGGTTCCAGCGCCCACCGCCGGCGACGCCCTACACTCGCTGCAATCCACGGTCGTTACGGTGAGGATCAGCGTGCGACAGCAACGGGACGACTGACACAGGGGTGGAGCAGATGAGCGAGTCGCTCGGGCTATCGATCGGGGTGGCCAATCTGGTTGCCGCCCGCGCGGGCCGCGCTCCGATAACCCGCAGTTCCGTGCTGACGCTCTTCGAACAGCGGCCCACCGAAGTTGGCCTGCCGGAAGAGAATCCGAACCTGACCGAACCCGGCCTGGTGTTGCGGGGGTTCGTCGAACGCGTCGGCGACCGGGCGCCGTTGGTGGCGGCCGACGGCACCAAGTACCTCGGTGCGGCGCTGACGGTCGAGGCGATCGAGGCCATGGCCCGCGCGGTCGGCTACGGGACACCGATCACCATCGCGGTGCCCGCCTATTGGTCCGACGACCAGTTCGCGGCGCTGCGCGAGGAGTTCTTCGCCCAGTCCGACCTGGCGCGCGGCGGGGTGGCGCCGATGCTGGTGTCCGACGCCACGGCCGCGCTCGCGGCGCTGCGCGCCACGACGGGATTCCAGGCCGACGGCGTTATTGCGCTGTGCGACTTCGGCGCCGGCGGCACCACCGTCACGTTGATGGACGCAAAGGCCGGCTTTGCGCCCGTCGGGCACCCCGCGCGGTACACCGACTTCTCCGGCGACGCGATCGATCAGCTCATCCTGGATCACCTGCTGGCCTCCGACGTCAGCACCGCCATGCTCGCCGGCACCGCGCGGGTGGGGTCGCAGGCCCGCCTGCTCGGCGCCTGCCGGCGGGCCAAGGAGCAGCTGTCGACCGCCGCGGTGGGCACCATCGCCGGCGCATCCGGCGACGGCGCCCAGCTGTCCCGCACCGAATTCGAACAACTCATCTCCGCTCCACTGGACCGTTTCCTGTCGTCGGTCGAGGAGTCGTTGCGCCGCAACGCAATTCCGAACGGCAGGCTGAGCGCCGTGGCAATCGCCGGCGGTGGCGCGAACATCCCCCTGTTCAGGGCGCGGTTGGGACAGCGTTTCGGGGTGCCGGTGCACAGCACCGCCCAGCCGGCCCTCAGCGCCGCCGTGGGTGCGGCGGTGCTCGGCCCGCATTACGCGTCGGGGCTTGCGCCGACCGCCGCGGCCGCCGCCGTGGAGACACCGACCGAGATGGTCGGCACCGGCGGCCTCGACATGACCCAGGCCGCCTGGGCGGCCCAGGCCACCGACGTGGATGACGCCCTGGCCTGGTCCCAGGATGCGGACAACGACGAGCCGGTGCCCTACACCGGCCGCGACGCCACCGGCGAGTACGCCAATGAGGCAAAGGAATTCGACGACGCGACCGGCAGCCGCTACGCCGCCGGCCAGGGCAAACTGCCCTGGTACAAACGCACGGCGCTGGTGTTGAGCGTGGCCGGAGCGGGCGCGGCGGTGCTGGTGGCCCTCATATTGGCGATCAACCTGCTGCTCATCAAGTCCACCCCGGTCACTCCCACGCCACCCGCCCCCGGCCAACCCCCGCAGACGGAGACCATCACCGGACCGGACGACAGCACCACCGTCACGGTGATCCCCGCGCCGCCGCCACCGTCCAGCGAGGCGCCGACCACCACCACCACGCCCGCGCCCGAGCCGTCGACCACGACCACGACGGCGCCGCCGAGCACCACGACCACGACCGCCGCGCCCACCACGACATCGCAGGCGACCACCACCGCGGCGCCCACGACCACGCGCTCGCGGCCCATCTTCCAACCCCCGTTCGGGCGCTGACGAGACGGATTTCGCCCGAGTCGCCAAAAGGCCGCGGCAAAGGGCCATTTAACGAAAATTGGTGGCGCTCATCACTCCGACAAACGTCACATCCGGTTAGTGGGTATTAACCAGCAGGCCAGAGGCACCGGCGAACGGCAAGTTAGGGCAGCCTTTCTCGCGCCGAAAGCCGCGGAGATGTAACTATGAGCGGGGCTTAAGCAGGCAAATAAGCACAGGCCGAACTATCTATGCATTGGGGAGACCTTCCGTGACAACGCAGATGCTCATCAGGCTGATCGTGGGCATGGGCATGACGCTGGTCGTGGCCGCACTCGCCGCGCGGCGTGTCCTGTGGCTGTTCAAGCTGATCACGTCCGGCAAGCCGGCCCCGGGGCACACCGACGAACCCGGCAAACGCGTCTGGGCCGAGGTCTCCGAGGTCTTCGGCCAGCGCAAGTTGTTGAAATGGTCCATCCCCGGCTTGGCGCACTTCTTCACCATGTGGGGCTTCTTCATCCTGCTGACGGTCTACATCGAGGCCTACGGTCTGCTGTTCCAGGACAACTTCCACATCCCGATCATCGGGCGCTGGGACGCGCTCGGCTTCCTGCAGGACTTCTTCGCGACCGCGGTCTTCCTCGGCATCGTCACCTTCGCCATCATCCGGTTGATGCGCAGCCCGAAGGAGATCGGCCGCTCGTCACGGTTCTACGGCTCCCACACCGGCGGCGCCTGGCTGGTGCTGTTCATGATCTTCAACGTCGTCTTCACCTACGTATTCGTGCGCGGAGCCGCGGTCAACAACGGCACGCTGCCCTACGGCAACGGCGCCTTCCTGTCGCAACTGTTCGGCGCCATCCTGCGTCCGCTGGGCGAGCCGGCCAACGAGATCATCGAAACGGTGGCGCTACTGGCGCACATCGCGGTGATGCTGGCGTTCCTGATCATCGTGCTGCACTCCAAGCACATGCACATCTTCACGGCGCCGATCAACGTCATCTTCAAGCGGCTGCCCGACGGGCTGGGCCCGCTGCTGCCCCTCGAGCACGACGGCAAGCCGATCGACTTCGAAAACCCGCCCGACGACGCCGAATTCGGTCGCGGCAAGATCGAGGACTTCAGCTGGAAGGCCATGCTGGACTTCGCCACCTGTACCGAGTGCGGGCGCTGCCAGTCGCAGTGCCCGGCGTGGAACACCGGCAAGCCGCTGTCACCCAAGCTCGTCATCATGGACCTACGCGACCACTGGATGGCCAAGGCGCCCTACATCCTGGGCGATAAGGAAAGCCCCCTCGAGAGCACGCCGGAAGGCGGGGTCGGCGAGGAACTGTCCGGCGAAAAGCACGCCGAGGCCCACCACGTCCCGGAGTCCGGCTTCGGCCGCATCATGGGATCCGGCCCCGAGCAGGCCAACCGGCCGCTGGTCGGCACCGAGGAACAGGGCGGCGTCATCGACCCCGACGTGCTGTGGTCCTGCGTGTCCTGCGGCGCCTGCGTCGAGCAGTGCCCGGTGGACATCGAGCACATCGATCACATCATCGACATGCGCCGCTACCAGGTGATGATGGAGTCCGAGTTTCCCTCCGAGCTGTCGGTGCTGTTCAAGAACCTGGAAACCAAGGGCAACCCGTGGGGCCAGAACGCGTCGGACCGCACCAGCTGGATCGACGAGGTCGACTTCGACGTGCCGGTCTACGGCGAGGACGTCGACAGCTTCGACGGGTTCGAGTACCTGTTCTGGGTGGGTTGCGCCGGTGCCTACGACGACAAGGCCAAAAAGACCACCAAGGCCGTCGCCGAGCTGCTGGCCATCGCCGGCGTGAAGTACCTGGTGCTCGGCACCGGCGAGTCCTGCAACGGCGACTCCGCGCGCCGCTCGGGCAACGAGTTCCTGTTCCAGCAGCTGGCCGCCCAGGCCGTCGAGACCCTGGACGGGCTGTTCGAGGGCACCGAGACCGTCGACCGCAAGATCGTCGTCACCTGCCCGCACTGCTTCAACACCCTGGGCCGCGAGTACCGCCAGCTCGGCGCGAACTACTCGGTGCTGCACCACACCCAGCTGCTCAACCGGCTGATCCGGGACAACAAGCTGGTGCCGGTCACCCAGGTGTCGCAGGACATCACCTATCACGACCCCTGCTACCTGGGCCGGCACAACAAGGTCTACGAGGCGCCGCGCGAGCTGATCGGCGCCGCGGGGGCGAACCTGACCGAGATGCCGCGCCACGCCGAGCGCAGCTTCTGCTGCGGCGCCGGGGGCGCGCGGATGTGGATGGAAGAGCACATCGGCAAGCGGATCAACCACGAGCGCGTCGACGAGGCGCTGGCCACCGGGGCCGCCACCATCGCCACCGGTTGCCCGTTCTGCCGGGTGATGGTCACCGACGGTGTCAACGACCGTCAGGAAGAGGCCGGCCGCAGCGGTGTCGAGGTGCTAGACGTCGCGCAGATCCTGCTCGGGTCCCTCGAGTACGACAAGGCGACGCTGCCGGAGAAGGGCACGGCCGCCAAGGAGGCCGAGAAGCGGGCGGCTGAGGCACCGAAGGCGTCGATCGCCACGGCGACCGCACCCACCGAGGCGCCGGCCGAGGAGGCGCCCGCCAAGGCAGAGGCCGCCCCGAAGTCCGAGGCTGCCGCGGCTCCGGTCAAGGGGCTGGGCATCGCCGGCGGCGCCAAGAGGCCCGGCGCGAAGAAGGCCGCGGCCGAACCCGCCGGTGAGGCCACCGCACAGGCGGCCGCCCCCGTCAAGGGGCTGGGCATCGCCGGCGGCGCCAAGAAGCCCGGCGCGAAGAAGGCCGCACCGGCGGCCGAGGCAGCCAAGGCCGAGGCACCGACCGAAGATGGCGAAGCCAAGGCACCCGCCGCACCGGTGAAGGGCCTGGGTCTGGCCGCGGGCGCCAAGCGACCCGGCGCCAAGAAGTCCGCACCGGCGCCCGAGGCCCCCAAGGCCGAGGCGACCGCGGAACCGGCCCCCGCTGCCGAGACCGAGACCAAGCCCGAAGCCAAGGCGCCCGCGGCGCCGGTAAAGGGTCTGGGCATCGCCGCGGGCGCCAAGCGCCCGGGTGCCAAGAAGGCGGCCCCGAAGACCGAGGCACCCAAGGCCGAGGCACCCAAGGCCGAGGCGACTGAGGCTCCCAAGGCCGAAGCCGAGCCGGCGCCGAAAGCGGAGCCGGCAAAGCAGACCGACGGCAACGACGCGCCGGCGCAGCCCCCCGTCAAAGGCCTGGGCATTGCCCGCGGGGCACGTCCCCCGGGCAAGCGCTGACCTGCGTCTTTCCCGCTTGACAGCAAATTTCAGTGGACAGTGATGGCACCATTAGTGGTGTGACCACCCATCACTTGCCCCTGCACACGTCGGCTCATCACCGGCCGCAACGCAGTTTCGCGCAGTCGTCGAAGCTTCAGGACGTCCTGTACGAGATTCGCGGGCCGGTGCACGCGCACGCCGCGCGGCTGGAGGCCGAGGGGCATCGGATTCTCAAGCTCAACATCGGCAACCCGGCGCCGTTCGGCTTCGAGGCGCCCGACGTGATCATGCGGGACATGATCCAGGCCCTGCCGTACGCCCAGGGATACTCCGACTCGCAGGGCATCCTGCCTGCCCGCCGCGCGGTGGTGACCCGCTACGAACTCGTCGACGGCTTCCCCCGGTTCGACGTCGACGACGTCTATCTGGGCAACGGGGTCTCGGAGCTGATCACCATGACGCTGCAGGCCCTGCTCGACAACGGCGACGAGGTGCTCATCCCGTCGCCGGACTACCCGCTGTGGACGGCGTCGACCTCGCTGGCGGGCGGCACACCCGTGCATTACCTGTGCGACGAGACTCAGGGCTGGCAGCCGGACATCGCCGACATGGAGTCCAAGATCACCGACCGCACCAAGGCGCTGGTCGTGATCAACCCGAACAACCCGACCGGCGCCGTCTACAGCAGCGAGGTCCTCACCCAGATCGTCGAGCTCGCGCGCAAGCACGAGCTGCTGCTGCTCGCCGACGAGATCTACGACAAGATCCTTTACGACGACGCCAAGCACATCAACCTGGCCACGCTGGCGCCGGACATGTTGTGCCTGACGTTCAACGGCCTGTCCAAGGCCTATCGGGTGGCGGGCTATCGGGCCGGCTGGCTGGCGATCACCGGGCCCAAGGACCACGCCGCCAGCTTCATCGAGGGCATCAACCTGCTGGCAAACATGCGGCTGTGCCCCAACGTGCCGGCGCAGCACGCGATCCAGGTGGCCCTGGGTGGCCACCAGAGCATCGACGACCTGGTCCTGCCAGGCGGCCGACTGCTCGAGCAGCGCGACGTAGCGTGGACCAAGCTCAACGACATCCCGGGGGTGTCCTGCGTCAAGCCGGAGGGCGCCCTGTACGCGTTCCCCCGGCTCGACCCCGAGGTCTACGACATCGACGACGACGAACAGCTCGTCCTCGACCTGCTGCTGCAGGAGAAGATCCTGGTCACCCAGGGCACCGGCTTCAATTGGCCGGCACCGGATCACCTGCGCATCGTGACGTTGCCGTGGGCCCGTGACCTGGCGGCCGCGATCGAGCGGTTGGGCAACTTCCTGGTCGCCTATCGAGCGTAAGCGCCCGCGCGGCCGCCTCTACTCTCGACCGGGTGACGCACTCCCACTCGCACAGCATGCCGTCGGGCCCGTCAGCCGTTGATCCGTTGCCCGCCAGGGTTGTCGTCGGGTTACTGATCGCGATCGGCGTGGCGGTGGCCGTCGGCGCCATCGTGCTATGGCCCAGCCGACAGCACGTCGACATCCCGATGCCGCTGCAGAACGCGGCCGGCGGCGCGGTGAGCACACAGGCCGGGCACGTGCTGTCCAGCGGAACGGGCGACTGCGGCAGCCCGTCGGTCAGCCAGGTCCTCACCGGCGCGCCGCAGCAGGCGACGCCGGGCGCGGGACGCTGTGTCTTGACCCAGGTCTCGATCGATTCCGGCCCCAACGCCGGGGCCCAGACGCTGCTGGAGTCCTCTCCCGGCCCCGGCCAACCGAAATTCGCGGTGGGCGACCACATTCGGCTGGTGCGGCAGGTCGACGACCAGGGCGCCACCAGCTACGCGTTCTACGACTTCGAACGCGGCTGGGCGCTGGTCGGTTTGGCGATCGCGTTCGCGGTGGTCATCGTGGCGGTGGCGCGCTGGCGCGGGCTGCTCGCGCTGGTGGGCATCGTGGTCGCGTTCTTGGTGCTGGTGATGTTCCTGCTGCCGGCGCTGCGCGACGGCGCACCCGCGGTCCCGGTGGCGCTGGTGGCGTCGGCGGCCATCCTGTACGCGGTCATCTACCTCGCGCACGGGGTCAGCTTGCGGACCAGCGCCGCGCTGCTGGGCACCCTGTCGGCGCTGCTGTTGGCCGCCGGATTGTCCTGGGCGGCAATACAGCTGGCACAGCTGACCGGGCTGTCCGACGAGCAGAACAGCACCGTCAGCGCGTATCTGGGCAATGTGTCGATCGGCGGCCTGCTGCTCGCCGGGTTCATCATCGGATCCCTGGGTGTGCTCAACGACGTGACGGTGACGCAGGCCTCGACGGTGTTCGAGCTCGCCCACCTCGGCGGCACGCGGCGGGCCATCTTTCTGGGTGCCATCCGGGTGGGCCGCGATCACATCGCCAGCACGGTCTACACGCTGGTGCTGGCTTACGCCGGCAGTTCGCTGCCGTTGCTGTTGCTGTTCAGCGTCGCCAACCGGTCGTTGACCGACGTGTTGACCAGCGAGAGCGTGGCCATCGAGATCGCCCGCTCGGCGGTGGGCGGCATGGCGCTGGCGCTGTCGGTGCCGCTGACGACGGCGATCGCCGCGGTGCTGGCCAAACCTAGTGAAAGCGGCTCCGCTCCAACAGATCCAGCAGATAGCCGCCGTAGCCGGACTTGAGCAGGCCGTGCGCGCGCTCGGCCAGCTTCTCGTCGGTGATCCAGCCTCGCCGCCACGCCACTTCCTCGGGCACGCTGACCTTCAGGCCCTGCCGTCGCTCCAGGGTGCGCACGAAATCGCTGGCGTCCAGCAACGAGTCGAACGTCCCGGTGTCCAGCCACGCCGTGCCGCGGGCCATCACCTCGACCGAGAGCCGGCCCCGGTTCAGATAGATCTGGTTGACCTCGGTGATCTCGTACTCGCCGCGGGCCGATTTCTTCAGACCCTTGGCGATTTCGATCACGTCGTTGTCGTAAAAGTACAGACCCGGCACCGCGTAGTTGGATTTCGGCGTCTTGGGCTTCTCCTCCAGCGACAGCGCCCTGCCGTCGTCGCTGAACTCGACGACACCGTATGCCGACGGGTTGGCCACCCAGTACGCGAAAACCGCTCCCCCGCTGATGGATTGGAAGCGGCTCAGGCTGGTGCCCAGCCCCGGGCCGTAGAAGATGTTGTCTCCCAACACCAAAGCCACCGACTCGTTGCCGATGTGATCGGCGCCCAGCACGAAGGCCTGGGCCAGACCGTCTGGGTTTTCCTGCGTCACGTAGGTGATGTTGACGCCGAACTGTGAGCCGTCGGCCAGCAGCCGCTGGAATCCGGGCGCGTCGTGCGGGGTGGTGATCACCAGGATGTCGCGGATTCCGGCCATCATCAGGGTGGACAGCGGGTAGTAGACCATCGGTTTGTCGTAGACCGGCAGCAGCTGCTTACTGATGCCCGTGGTGATCGGATGCAGGCGGGTGCCCGACCCGCCGGCCAGGATGATTCCGCGCATGGACAGCTCCTAATGCCCCGATGGGCCTATTCGACGGCGTCGGACTCGGTGAGCTCGGTGGCCGCCAGCGCCGACGCCAAACTGTCGTGCCGGAACACCGAGGTGACGTGGTCGTGGACGACGCGGAACGCCAGCGCGTTGGTGGCCTCCCCGGGCCCGTCGGCGCTGCCCAGTTTTTGTTCGACGACGACGACGCCGTCGTGCACATACATCTGGCCGAGCTGCGTGTTGGTCCGGTGCGACGAGGCCCAGTTGCGCAGCGCCTCGTGGCCCTGCGCGGCACCGTGCGCGTCGCCGATCTCGATGTCGTCGCTGGATAACGCGGTCAACGTGTCGATGTCGGCGGTGTCGAGGGCGTCGTGCCATGCCAGAACGGTGGCGATCTCCGATGTGGTCATGGTGTGCAAGTTACCGTGCGGGCTCGCGGCTAGAGAGGCGTACGGTCCAACCAGCGCTTCCACACGGCGTCGTCGCCGAACAGCTCGACGCCCGTGTCGGACAGCGGCCGCCGGCGCAGGATCGCCAGCAGCAGTTCGGTGGCGCCACCGCGCAGCGCCGCGCTGCCCTTGCCGTGCTGCTGCGACCAGGCGATCCGGCCTTCTTCGACAGCGATTGTCCACTCGCCGGCTTCGCCCAGGCCGGGATCGGTGGCGTGCAGGTGCAGCGTGTCGCCCCCCTCGAGCGGAAGCGGCGCCCCCTGGCCGCCGGCCTGGATCGCGACCCGCTCCAGCCATTCGGTGATGCCGTCGGCGGCCACGCCGGGGTCCAGGGTGAACTCGCTGCCCAGCGCGATCGCCGCGTCGGCCCGATGCACCGCGACCTCGTGCAACCGGCGCCGGACCCACCAGTTCGCCGGGCGCGACCCGAGGAACGTCCAGACCGGTGTTTGGACCCCGGTCAGCTCGACGGCGTCGACCAGCCGCTGGGCCCCGCCGTGCAACCAGGCGATCGCGCCGGCGGGGTCGGGCGGCGGCTTGCCGCCCTCCACCGTGCGCGGGTCGAGGTAGCTGTCGACTTTGTCGCGCACGATCTGCGCCGCCCAGCGGTCGCCCCGGCCAACATGGCGGAACAGTTGCCGCAGGGTCCAGTCCGGGCAGGTGGGCACCGGCGTGGACTCGTCGGCATCCTGAAAAAGCTCCGCGAAGGCCCGGTTCTCGTCGAGGAATGCTCCGGCGTAGTCCACCCGCGTCAGGTTACCCGCCGGAACGGTCGCCCTCCGCTCCCGCGTGCCTCGCGATCATGATTGCGAGGCACGGCAGACTTGGACGTCAGGTTCGTTGAGGCATGCTGGGCGCCCGGATGACGCCGAATACTGTTGATCCCGAGCAATTTCGGGCTTGGCACTAGGGTCGCGGAGCGCCCAGGCGGTAGACCCGCCAGCCCGCCTGCTGCCAGCGCGCGACGTCCAGGCAATTGCGGCCGTCGACGATGACGCGGGCGCGCACCCGGTCGGCCAGGTCGTCGGGGTCCATGTCGACGAACTGGCGCCACTCGGTGAGCACCAGCACCGCATCCGCGCGCTCGCAGGCCTCTTCGACCGAGACCGCGTAGTTCAGCGTCGGGAACAGCCGCTGCGCGTTGTCCAGCGCCTTGGGGTCATAGACGTTGACCGCGGCGCCGTTGAGCTGCAGCTGACCCGCGACGTTGAGCGCGGGTGAGTCACGCACATCGTCGGATTCGGGCTTGAACGCCGCACCGAGCACCGCGATGTTGGCGCCCAGCAGCGAGCCACCGCAGGCCGCGCTGGCCAGTTCCACCATCCGGGTGCGGCGGCGCATGTTGATGCTGTCCACCTCGCGCAAAAACGTCAGCGCCTGGTCGGCGCCCAGCTCGCCGGCGCGCGCCATGAATGCGCGGATGTCCTTGGGCAGACATCCGCCGCCGAAACCCAAACCGGCATTGAGGAATTGGCGTCCGATCCGGGAGTCGTAGCCCAGCGCATCGGCCAGCAGGCTGACGTCGGCGCCGGCGGCCTCGCATACCTCGGAGATGGCGTTGATGAACGAAATCTTGGTTGCCAGAAAGGCATTGGCGGATACCTTGACCAGTTCCGCGGTCTGCAGATCCGTCAGCAGGAACGGCACCCCGGCGTCGAGCAGCGGTCCGTACAGCTCGCGCACCGCGGCCTCGGCACGCATCGAATCCTCTTTTACGCCCAGCACGATCCGGTCCGGGTGCAGGGTGTCCTGCACGGCGTAACCCTCGCGCAAAAACTCTGGGTTCCAGGCGATTTCGACGTCCACACCCGCCGGCGCCAGCGCGGCCGCTCGCTGGTTCAACTCGGCCGCGGTGCCCACCGGGACGGTCGACTTGCCAACCAGCACAGCCGACGTCGTCAGCCGCGGCACCAGCGCATCGATGACGGCGTACACGTGGCGCAGATCCGCGCCGTACTCGCCCTTCTTCTGCGGTGTGCCCACTCCGAGGAAGTGCACGTCGGCGAAGTCGGCCGCCATGTCGTAATCGGTGGTGAAGCGCAGCCGACCCGCGGCCAGGTTCTCCTTCAACAGCTTTCGCAGGCCTGGCTCGTAGAAGGGGATGTCACCCCCGGCCAGCTTGGCGACCTTGCCCGGGTCGATGTCGATCCCGAGCACGTCGTGTCCCAGTTCCGCCATCCCAACCGCATGGGTGGCGCCGAGGTAACCCGTGCCAAACACGGTGCATCGCATACAACCGGTGTAAGTGGTCGCCATGAGCTAATTGCATCGCGAGGTTGAGCGGGAGGCAAACGGCAGATGACAGGTGCCTGCCGTCAGGCCTCGTGGCGATCGCGAGCGCAGCGTAGCCGGCGAAGCGGTCGCCCCCATCACAACTAGTGGCGACCGAAGCCGCCGTGACCTCCACCGAAGCCGCCGTGACCGCCACCAAAGCCAGGAATTCCGGGGAAGCCGCCGCCACCGCCACCGTGCGGCCCTTCGTCACCACCGCCGTGGCCGCCCCCGGGGGGTCCACCGAAGCCAGGCCCACCGAGGCCCGGGATCGGCAGCGGAATGGGCACCGGGATCGGCGCCACCGCGGGCGGAGGAGGCGGCGGAGCCACCGGCGCCGGTGCGGGGGCCTCAGGCACCGGAATCGGAGCCGCCGGTGCGGGTGCGGGAGCCGCCGGTGCCGGGGCGGGCGCCGGCTGAGCCGCCTCGGGAGCGGGAGCCGGGGCGGGTGCCGCCGGCGCGGGCGCCTGTTCGGGAGCCGGAGCCGCGGGAGCCGGCGCGGGCCGGGTGGGCGCGACGACGACGTTCTGGTTCGGGTTCGGCCGGACGCTGGCCGTCGGCCGGATGGCAATGGCCAGTGACACCACCAGTGCCACCACGCCGATGACGAAGATTCCCGCCACCACGCTTCCCACCAGCCTGAACGAGCTGCGCTCGTGGTAGTCCGCGTCGACCAGCTCCGTCGCGGCGGTCTGCGAGCCGGTGAAGAACTCATCCGGGTCGTCGGGCACCGCGCTGTAGGCGAGCCCGTCGGCGCCGGCCTCGCCCGGTGTGTCGAAATAGCCCGGCGCCACGGCCAGCGGGTTGATCGCGCCGGTGCCGGGATCCTGCGCGTAGGCCAGGGCCGCGGTGGACGATGAGAACAGCGGGGCGTGCGCCGACGCCAGCGCCGCGCCGCGGGCCAGGGCGGTGTCCGGTTCCTCGGGCGCGGTCAGCGGCAGGGTGGTCGCCGCCTCCAGGGCGGGCTTGATCAGCGGGATGTCGATGCCGGAGCCGACGACGAATACGGCGTCCGGGCGGCTTTCCATGTTCTCCGCGCCGGAGACAAGACGGGTCAGCTCGGCCACGGCCGCCTCATCGTCGTCCGGGAGGACTTGGCGCCGGACATCGGAGATGGATCCGTCCGCGCTGTTGACCACCGCAAGCGTCGCGGTGTCGGGCTCGATGTAGAGCAACGCGGTCTGCGCGTAGTTGGTCTGGTGGCCGACCGCCTGGGCCAGCGCCGCCGCGGCCAGGAAGGCCGAGACGAGCATCACATTTTCGACTTTGTGGGCGGCCAGCTTGTCGCGCAGCGCGGCTGCCTCGAGGGGATCGGTGAACGTGACCCCGGTCGACGCCAGTTGGTAGCCGCCCTCTGTTGCGCCCTGACGCGTCCCCAAGATGGCCGAGACTACCTGGTCCGAGGCGGTTACCGTTGCTGCATCAGCGGCCGCGGCGACGTCGAAATTGTCTTCATCGACGGTCGCGCCGTCGCCGTTTTCCCCCTCGACCAGCACCATCCGGACTGCAGTCGGGGCCATCGACACGCCAAGTACGGTGTCCAAAGCTCCTCCAATAGTCGTTTGCTAGCCGATCACGGCCGGGGGCGCGCTCGTCGCACCATGTGATCGCGCGAAACGTCGCTGAGTCCCCAACCGTATTCCCCTAACGACCCGATTTTACGCGCGTTCGGCGTTCGGGTGGCGACCCGGGACGGAGCCGCGAGCGAGCTACGGCGACGGAATCTGCGTACCCAGGTGGCGGTGCAGCCAGTCATCCCAGTGTTGATGGTCACCGGAATGCGGCGGGGGTTGCGGCGGCGACGGCGCGGGGGCCTGCGGCGGGGCCGCAGGCACCTCCGACGGCGCGGGCGCCGGCGCGTTCGACGGCGGGGGCGGGCCCGGCGGACCGGCGTCCGGATTCTGCGGGGCGACGACGTTGGTGCTGACGTCGGGCTGCTGGTCCGCGTGCGGGCCGATGCCGAAGACCAGTGCCAGCGCCAATGCCACGAGGCCGCCGACGAAGACCGAGGTGACGGCGGCGATCATCAAGATCGACTTGCGGCTGCGCCGCTGCCGCGACTCGGCGGCCGGGTGGGCGTCGGAGGCCGGGTCGTCCACGGCGCTGTAGGCGAGTTCGACCGCAGCGGCCGACGAAGTCTGCGCGGCCGGCATCGAGACCGTGCGGGGCGCTCCCAGCTTCGCGTTCGCCGCGGCCAACGAGGCACCGCGCGCCAGGGCCATCTCGGGTTCCTCGGGGGTGGTGACCGACAGAGCGGTCGCGGCCTCGAGCGTCGGCTTGATCGACGGGATGTCCACCTCCGAGCCGACCAGAAACACCCCGTCGGCGCTCATCGACTCGGCGCCCGAGACCATCGAGGTCAGCTTCGCCAGTGCGGCGTCGTCGCTGCCCGGCAGTGCGTGCCGGTGTACGTCGGTGACGCTCCCGTTGGAGGTGTCGACGACCGCCAGTGTCGCGCTGCCCGGCTCGACGAGCAGCAACGCGGTGCGCGCCCAGTTGGTGGCGCTGCCCATGGCCTGCGCCAGCGCCGCGGCGGCCATGACCGCCGAGACCAGCATTACGTTCTCAATCTTGCGGGCCGCCAACACGTCTCGCAGCGCAGCCGCCTTGACGGGGTCGGTCCAGCTCACTCCGCTGGATCGGAGCCGGTACCCACCCTGGGCCGCGCTGTCGCGGGTGCCGAGGATGGCTGAGACGACGTGATTCGCTGCGGCGATGGGGGTTTCGTTGCCCGCGACGTCGAAACCGTCCTGGTCGACGGTCACCCCGCCGGCGGCCTCACCTTCGATGAGCACCATGCGGACCGTCTCAGGTGCCATAGACACGCCGAGTACGACGTCCATCGCTCCTCCAAATCGTCCAATTGGTTGCTGCGCCATGCCAGGACAGCCGCGTTGCCACCACGTCGGGGTCTCGCGCTCGAGTGTCAGCCGGACGTACGAAGAGTTCTGGCCGCGGCCACACCCCAATCCGCCAGCCTAGCGCGCCCGGTCAGACACGGGGGTGAAGTGCAACACGCTACCGACGGCCAAAGCCATGACCACCGCCGAAGCCGTGGCCGCCGAAGCCATGCCCCCCGCCGAAGCCGTGGCCGCCCCCGAAGCCGTGGCCCCCGCCGAACGGTCCGTGACCGCCACCGAAGGGGCCGCGGCCGCCGAAGGGCCCGTGGCCACCGCCCAGCCCGGGCACCGGTAGGCGGGGTGGCGGAACGAACACGGGCGGCGGCAGGACCGGTAGGGCCGGGGCGGCGGGAGGCGGCGGCGCGATGGGGCGCGGCGCGGCCAGCGGCCGCGGTGGTGCGATCTTGGGCTGAGCCTGCACCGGTGGCGCGGGGTTGACCGGGGCCGGCGTGGGGGCCGGGGCGACGATGTTCTCGTTGGGGCTGGGCCGTAATGCCACGGTCGGGCGAATGCTGATCGCCAGCGCGATTTCCAGCGCCACCACCGCGGCGATGAAGATCACCGCCAGCGAGCTGCTGACCAGCAAGAAAGACTTGCGCCGACGCGCGCGTTCGTCGAGACCGATGAGGGTTTTGGCGTCGGCGTCATCATCCGCCACGGCGCTGTAGGCGACGTTGGTCTTGCCCTTGTCGACATCGGCGGCCAGGGCCGCGATGTGGCTGCGATATTCGGGCTGATAACCGGGCAGCAGGCCGGGGTACTGTCCGGCGAGCACCAGCGGGTCGACCTCGCCGGTGCCCGGATCCAGCGCGTAGGCCAGCGCGGCCGTCGACGACGCGAATAGCGGGGCATTCGCCGACGCCAGCGCGGCCCCTCGCGCCAGCGCCATCTCCGGCTCGTCAGGCACGGACAACTCGAGCGAGGTCGCGGCCTCCAATACCGGCGTGATCAGCGGGATGTCGACGCCGGAGCCGACGAGAACCAGCCCTTCGGGGTGCGTTTCGAGCGCCTCGGCGCCGGAAGCCATGTCGACGAGTTCGGCTACCGCCTGGTCCTCGTCGTCCGGAAGGACTCTGCGGCGCACCTCCGAGACCGAGCCGTCAGCGGTGTCGACGACGGCCAGGGTTGCGCTGTAGGGCTCGACGAAGAGCATCGCGGTGCGTGCGTAGTTGGTGGCGTCGCCGACGGCCTGCGTCAGCGCGGCCGCGGCCATGAAGGCCGAGACCAGCATGACGTTTTCGACCTTGTGTGAAATCAGCGCATCGCGCAGCATCGCCGCTTCGACGTGATCGGTCCACGTCACACCCGTCGACAGCAGTTGGTAGCCGCCGTCGGTGGCACCTTCCCGGGTGCCGAGGATCGCCGAGATCACCTCCGTGGGGGCGGTGCCGGGCCTGGCGGTGCGCTGCGTGTCGACGTCGAAGTCCTCCTCGTCGACGGTGACACCGTCGGCGCTCTCGCCTTCGACCAGCACCATGCGCACCTTCGTCGGCGTCATCGAGACGCCAAGCACGATGCCCACCACCGCTTAAGCTCCCCCTGCCCAATTTGCTGTGTTGCTCGACACCCCCATCGGCAACACCGCTATCTACCGACCACCAGGAATTTCCTGCCACAGCAGATCAAGGGCCGCATGCCCGCACACATTGCTGGGCTGATGAAATTCTGGCGGTGAGGCGGCATTTTTTGGCCAGCCTCAATATCCCGACCCTACCCGTGTGAGCTCGCAGGGAGTCCGCGCGATTGCTGTGGGTTGGTTGGCAAACGGGTTAGCGGTGTCCGCCGCCGCCACCACCGCCGCCGAAGCCGCCGCCACCGCCGTGACCACCGCCGAAGCCGCCGCCACCGCCGAAGCCGCCGCCGGCGTGGCCGCCACCGAAGCCGCCGCCGGGAGCCGGAGCATGACCGCCGCCGAACCCGCCGAAGCCGCCGCCGGGTGCCGGGGCGTGTCCCCCGCCGAACCCGCCGAGACCACCACCGCCGGGTGCCGGGGCGTGACCGCCGCCGAAGCCACCGAAGCCGCCGCCGGGGCCGCCCGCCGGAGGTGTGGGAATGTGGCCGCCGCCCAGACCACCGGGACCGCCCGAACCTGGGGTGGGAACGTGCCCGCCACCCAGGCCACCGGGACCACCCGATCCCGGGGTGGGAGCGTGCCCGCCACCCAGGCCACCGGGACCACCGGAGCCCGGCGTGGGAACGTGGCCACCACCCAGGCCACCAGGACCACCCGATCCCGGCGTGGGCACGTGGCCACCACCCGAGCCACCGCCGCCCGACCCAGGTGTCGGGACGTGTCCGCCCGGACCACCCGAACCCGGCGTCGGGACGTGCCCGCCCGGGCCATTCTCACCGGGCGTCGGAGAGTGTCCGCCCCCGTAGTTACCGGGGCCGCTCGGCTTGGGCGGGGTGCCCTCGCCGGGGGGCGTCTGGTGCGGGGGTGACTGCGGCACGGTGACCTGCGGGGGCTGGGGCAGGTGCACAGGAGGTTGCGGCTGCACCGGTTGCGGGATGGAGAGACGCGGCGGGACCGCCAGCATCGGGGGCTCGACCGGGTCGGGAACCGGAATGTGCACGGGCACCGGAACCGGAACCGGGGGGACCACGACGGGAACCGGAACGATCGGCGCGGCGGGCGGCGGAGGCGCCGCCGGAAGCGGAACCGCGGGCAGCGGCGCGGCCACCGGCGGGCTCAACGGCTGCGGCGCCGTCGCCGGGGCGGGCAAGCTGATCTTCGACAGCGGTTGGGACGCCTGCACCGGCGCCGGCGCCGGGGCCTGTTCGGGCACGATGAGGTGCTGGCCCGGGGTGGGCTGCAAGGCAACGGTTCCCGTGGTGCGGATGCCGATCGCCAACGCGATCTCGAGCGCCAGCACCGCGCTGATCCCGACCACCGCCAGCCCGCTGCCGACCAGCAGGGCCGGGCGCCGCCTGGGCTGGCTCTCTTCGGGAAGGAAGAGCTTCTCGATGACGACGGTCGGCGACTCGGCGTCGTCGTCGCCGACCGCGCTGTAGGCGAACTCGTCGTCGCCGGGTTCTTGCCCGAACGGGACATAGAGGTATTCGGGAAGGGAGTACTGGTCGACCGCGCCGGTGCCCGGGTCTTGCGCATAGGCCAGCGCGGCGGTCGACGAGGCAAACAGCGGCGCGTTCGCCGACGCCAGTGCCGCCCCGCGAGCCAGCGCCGTCTCCGGCTCCTCGGCCACACTCACGTCGAGGAACGTCGTCGCCTGCAACACCGGCTTCAGCGGAGCGACGTCGATGCCCGAGCCGACCAAAACCAGGCCGCCCGGCAGGAGTTCCAGCTTCTGCATCCCGGCGACCATCGCGCTGAGCTGCTCGGCGGCGTCGCCGTAGGACTCGGCGTGAATCTGTTGTTTGTAGACGTCCGGGATGGAACCGTCGGAGGTCTCGACGACCGCCAGCGTCGCGGTGTCGGACTCGACCAGCAGCACGGCGGTGCGCTCGTAACCCATTGCCCCGCCGACGTTTTGCGCCAGCGCCGCCGCGGCCAGAAAGGCCGAGACCAGCATCACGTTGTCGATCCGGTGGGCGGCCAGCGCGTCGCGAAGCGCCGCGGCTTCGAGTTGATCCGTCCACGTCACGCCGATCGATGACAGCTCGAGACCGGCATCGACCGCGCCCTCGCGGGTGCCCAGGATGGCGGAGATCACTTGATCGGGCCCGGTCGTCGTAGCCGTGTCGTCGACGTCAGTGACGTCGAACGTGTCCTCTTCTACCGTGGCGCCGTCGGCGTATTCGCCTTCCAGCACGACCATTTGGATCGATGACGGTGCCATCGACACCCCGAGCACGATATCCAAAACAAACCCCTCCAAAGGTGTTGCACGATGAACCATGGCCAGGCGGAGGAAAAAACCACGGCTAACTAAGTATCGCGCACAACGGGAGCGTGAGAGCGCTCTAGAACCTATGTAGTCCTTATGAAGTTTTGATAGGAGCGCGACGGGGTCGGTCCTCGCTGGCCCTGATACTTCGAACCTACTTGCTTACTGCCGTAAGGGTGTTCGGCGGGACTCGTCAGCCGCAGAATGCACAGCTGACCGATCTTCATGCCCGGCCACAGGGTGATCGGCAGGTTGGCGACGTTGGACAGCTCCAGCGTGATGTGACCGCTGAAGCCGGGATCGATGAACCCCGCGGTCGAATGCGTGAGCAGGCCGAGGCGGCCCAGCGACGACTTGCCCTCCAGGCGCCCGGCGAGGTCGTCCGGCAAGGTGATCAGTTCCAGCGTCGAACCCAGCACGAATTCGCCGGGATGCAGCACGAACGGCTCGCCGGCGTCCGGTTCGACCAGGGTGGTCAGCTCGTCCTGTTGCTTGGCCGGGTCGATGTGGGTGTAGCGGGTGTTGTTGAACACCCGGAACATGCAGTCAAGCCGCACGTCGATGCTGGACGGCTGCACCAGGCCGGCTTCGAATGGCTCGATGCCGAGCCGCCCGGCGGTGATTTCGGCCCTGAGGTCGCGATCGGAGAGCAGCACGCGACGAGCCTAGCTGGCTCGCCCACGCGTTCAGCGGAGGTAGACCTCGCTGCCGGTGGGGTATCCGCCCCCGGTGGTCGTGACGTGCACGTGGTCGTAGTGGCCCAGCCGACTCGTCTGGGCTCCGTTGGGCGTGTAGTAGACGCCCCGCCAGATCGCGTCCTGGATGCCGAACCGGTTGGCGTTCTGCAGCACGTAGGCGACGATCGCATTGCCCAGCGCGATGCCCTCGGCCGACTCCGGGTTGGGAATCATCACGTCGACCGCCAGGCCTAGAGGGTGCCACGGCAACGGATCCGGGCGCACTCCCCCCATCTCATGGATCTGCGGGAAGTCGGCGGTGATGCTGCGCGCGACCAGGATCGTCCGGATCTGCATGCCCCGTTCCGGGGCGACATCGGCGGTCAGGAAACGGGCTCGGGTGTGATACCGCGAGGCCGCGGTGGGCTCGCCGTCAGGGGATCCCTTAATGAGCCGATGCGACGCCGCGGTCACGATCTGCACGCAGCATGGAGCGGTCTCGTTGATAACGGGTTTTGCCTCGGTGCGGGGCGCAGAGGGGTGGACGTCCGCGGCCACCGCGAAGAAGACAGCCGCGGGGGCGAGCACCGCTGCCAGGGCCACCGACGGTTTTCGCCGCTTCCTGGCTAATTCGTGTCGACCCACCCGGTGCACATTACGGTGCAATAACGAAATAATAAATATGAGTATGTGAATTTGTGAAAAGAATAACTCTTTCCGGCGCGACGGCGCACCGCGGGCCCTTCGCTGCGGTCGACGCGCCATCCCGACCTCTACGGCTGCCGTGGGTGCTAGCCTTCGTTGGCGACAGTGCCGATGTAGTTCAATGGCAGAACATCAGCTTCCCAAGCTGAATACGCGGGTTCGATTCCCGTCATCGGCTCCACGAAAGCCCAGCTAGGTGGCCACGCCGCCTGTGGCCTGAGCCCACGGTCAGCGCCGAACCAAAATTTCCGGGGCGTCGGCCCTGCGGCCCGGCGGGGGCGTCGCGGGCCTTCTGCGCGTCCAGAATGAGGCCACCGAGCGGGTGAACATGGTATCTGTCCACCGGGCGCTCCCAAGAGCCTCACCCCGGAACCTTCCGCACCTACGGCGTTGACCGGTTCGAACGGGTGAAGCTAGGCGTTGATGTTGACCTTCAAGTCGCTTGGACGGACACGCCATACCGCATGCGGGCGGCTGTCCATCTTGGCCTGCAGCGCGGCGAGCTCGCTCTGGAACTGCAACATGGCCGCCCTGGCGGGGTAGTCGAGCGCGACGCGATTGAAGTCGTCCATGAGGGCGCGCCGGGGCACGTTCAGGTTGTAGTTTGCGTTGACGAGGCGCTGATACACGTCCAATGGCTCAGGTTGGAAATCGTTGTATATTCGCGCCGGCTGGCGGTGTGTCCAGAGCTGGTAGTTCCACATAGAACTGCCGAGGATCTCGTGCTGCACGGTCACCAGGTACAGTTGGCCCGCCAGCATCCGCGCCAATTTGTCCCAAGTGAAATTCTGGGGGTCCACGCCAACTCCGTTGGGAACGCGCGCGTTAAGTTCCTCGAGCCAAGCCAGTGTCTCCCGGTCGCGGCGCACATTGTTGGCGCCCAACGCATTCCGTGGGAAGTAATTGTGCAGATAGTCACGCACGAAGCGGTGCATGACGTCGAACAGCGCCTCCAGGTTCCGCTGCGTCGGTGTGTCGAAGCCGGCAGCGCGCACATGACGGGACCTACCGTCCGCCTCGGGGTCATTGACGATGTGTCGATACTTCAGGTAAGTGTCGTCGAATAGGTCGCACATGCCCTTGAAAGTAAAGCTAAAGGTGGTCTCGAAGTCGCCACCGCGAACCATCTGGCCGCGGGTGACCATGTCGTTGCTCTGCTGGGTGCCGTAAATGAACGGCCACAGCAGCCTGAACACCGGGTGGTCGCGCGAGAGGTTGTTGCGCGTCGCAATCGCCAACTGAGCGCCGCCCGCCAGGTGCACCCAGTTGAAGTGGCGCACGAGCGAGAGGTGCGTCGAGGCGGCGCACAACACGATCTTGCAGGCCTGGTCCCACTGCGGATCGGTTGGTTTGACTCTTTTGCCCAGCGCGCATTCGATGCGATAGGCCTGCAGCGCACCTCGTCTGGTGTCTTCGACGAAATACACGCGCGAACCGATTTTCACTAGCCCGGGGTGGTGCTCGTATTTGTCGAGCATGCGGAGGTCCCACTCCCAAAGGGTGTTTCGGATGCGCTTGGTGTAGCAAGCGAAGGGACCGCGCACCGCCAGCGAGCCGAGGTCCGGGCTGCCCAGATACTCTGCCGGCAGTTCGGGCGCATGAAAGCGGGTGCGGCGCAGCCCTTTGAAGGCTCGGTTCAACGCCACGTGCGGGTCGGCGTCTATCCGCGGCAGGCGCGGCTGCATGGGTGAAAACGCGGTGTAGAGCCAGACCTGAACTTGATAAGCCTTAGTGTTACGCCACGACCTCTCATCCCTTGGGATGTCGGCGCGCGGGCAAACCATCACGTTGCGTAGCGGCACCTCGGGAATCGCGTCGATCATCGGCTTTGGATGGATACGGCGCTGCCTGGCCGGGGGCGACGGGATGTCGAGCGGCTTACTGGCGGCGAATTTCAACCAGGCTATGAAGTCCCAGAATCCACGCCGCACGAACCACCTCAGCATTAGCGCTCCCGAATTTGGTCAGGCATGGCGATACGCGTCGCCGCGCGAAGGGTCATGCTTCAATTCAGCGTCCCACTCGCGCAGTGGGTGGCGGTCCAGATCCAGCTCAGGCCCCTCGTCCCAGGGCTCGAAAGCGTTCTTGATGTTGGCCAGGCCAGTGTCGGCGAGCTCAGGATAGTGGCGCAGAATCACGGTTTTGAGGTCGGTCTGGTCGACCCAGCGCAGGCCTTCCGGGGTGTAGACGTCCTCGTTGTAACAGTCGGTGTAGAAACGGTCGGCCTGCAGCCGGCGGCTGGCGTTAAGAATGAAGATCTGGAACAAGGTCTCGCCGAACCCGAAGCCACTGGGCCGGCGGCCTTCGGCCAGCGTGCCAACCAGCAGGTCGAGGTCCTCCACCTTGTCCGGATTGTCGCCGTACACGGACCTCAGGTTCTTTAGGGCACTTCTGTCGTCGGTAAGGTCGTCGAAGCTACGGATCTGATTCAGCCCCAGCTGGCGACGGAACGCGTTGTAGCGCGGCACACCTCGTTCGCGCGCGCGCACGATGTCCACGGTGCCGACGTCGAAGAATGGATTACCCGGAACGCTGAGCTCTTGCATGAAGCGCGGAAAGTTGTTGAGCACCAGGGCACCCGGGTGCTGGTTGCCGAACGAATGGAACAGGTCCGAGATCGCATACTTCTTTGTTAGCTCGACCGAGCCGTGCTGGCGCGTGGCGGGTAAGGGCACCTTCTTCTCGATGTCCTTCTGGCCGCGGAGCCGAACTTCCAGCGTCTCAGGCAACAGCGAATGCAGACGGTAGACCTCAACAAATTCCTCGGACAACCCGAAGACGCAATGGTGTCTGTTGATCGGGTTGCCGACAATGCCGCCGAGCTCGGCGTTCCGTATCTTCACCTCAGACAGTGTCTTGCGCGCCTTGCCTTTACGCAGTATGTAGGTCAGCAGGCCGTACCAGTTCGAGTTCAGCCCTGTGTCGAGCGCCCGGTTGGGCAGAATGGCCGGGGTCCATTCGATGGAATGGATCTTCGCCATCACCGCGGCGTTGATCAGCCGCGCCACGTTGAAGAGGCGATCGTCATCCCAGCTGGGGTAGGCCTCGTACAACACGTCACAGATTGCGTTGTGTTCGCGCACGAAAAGGGTGTGCAGCATCGAGAGGCCCACCCACCAGCTGCGCATAAAGCCGGCGTCCTCCACCCCCGTCGTGGGGTCAAGGGGCAGCGTGCCGTCGTCGTTCAGCTTCATCTTGCCGAATCGGTGGCTGCGCAGGCGGTTCTGGGTGGCTTGGTCGCTGCCGTAGATCTGCGAGCCGTCCCACCAGTGGGTGACCTCGTTGATCGAACTCGTGGTGGCCGGCTCCTGCGGACCATTGCGGGTCGGGTCAGGCTGGGTCCTGCCTATCACCATTTCGCTCCACCCGTAGCGAGCGCGTGCGGGGTCGCCCTGGCGCAGCGGCACCTTGATGAAGTCGTTGGGCTGGGGCTCGCCGTGGTTAACCCAGTCGTGGACCATGAACTGGATCCACGATGCGGCCAACAGATTGAGAAAAGGAACTGGCGTCATATGCGGTCGGCCATCGTCACCGTCCGGCCTTGTCAGCAGCCGGAGGCTGACCTCGCGCGGGTTCGGCTCGAGCAACGTGGCGGTCTCGGGGCAGACGGCTGAGAGGTTGACGTTACGCAGGAAGCGCGTGCCGGCAGCCCCCTCCTTGGGGTTTGCGAGATTGTTCCAGCTTCCGTCGGCGGTGCGGAAATGGGTGACGCCCAATGGCGGTTGCTGGCCCGCGTCTTGGAAGCCGACCAGCGTCCCGGCCGGGTAGGTGCTTCTCAAGTTGTTCGCGGTCAACTGCTCGCGCATGTACGCCAGCGTCAGGATTTCCCGCACCAGCCAGCGACCGTACCAGTTCGTCCAGACCTTGCCGCGGTAGCCGAATTTCCGGCCCACCCAGTCGGTGAGCCGGTCCATTAAGACCGTCAATACTGCGCCGAGCACCTCGCCCAGGAAGAGGCGCAGTCGCTTGAAGCAGCCGTCGCCCCGCCGGTTCTTCGGCGGCCGGGGCAGGTGGCCGTGGCGCACCGAGGGCCGCGCCACCAGTGGGGCGTACGTGAAGTACGTCGGTTTGGGCACGCAGACGTCGATCTCGGCGATGGCGTTGGCCTCTGCGAGGGCGAGCATTTCGCGCCATTCGCTCACCTGGGCGCCGCCGGCTTGGATCGCCGCTCGGTATTGCCGCGCGGCGGCGTCGTAAAGCTCGAACTTGAAGCAGGCCAGACCCGCCAACGCGCGTAGTTTGCCGACGGGCGGCGGTCTCGGCGCCATTCCGGGATACATACGAAGCTCCTCGCATGGCAAACACTCGAAGCTAAAAACTACTCGCACTATCGGAAACATGGGCATCAAACCCGCAAACCGCCAGCGGGAAGCCCGATTATCGCCAATTCGCTATTTCGTTTCGGTGAAAAGCGTAGGGCGGCCGCCCGGAAGCTGCTGATCGAGAGCGACGCTCAGGTAAATCGCGTATTCCAGATGGTTTCCTCGGCAGCACCGACGGGTTGATAATCGGTCTGTTGTGGCTGAGAGCTTTCCGATTGGTGCATCGTGCGGTCCGCACCACTGATGAGCGGCGGGAGAGGCGGATGGGGCCAGCAGGCGCGGTGTGCCTAGCGTGCGACACCGAAATGCGTCCCGGCGCCCGGTTCTGCCACGCGTGCGGGGCGCCTGGGCCACAAGCGGGAGAGCAGCCGGAGTTCAAGCAGGTGACGGTGTTGTTCGCCGATGTGGTGAACTCCCTAGCGATCGCCACGCGGCTGGGCGCCGAGCGGTTGCGCGAAATAATGGCTGACGTCTTCGGCTGCGCGGCAACGATCACTCGGCGCTATGGTGGCACTGTCGACAAGTTCACCGGCGACGGCATCATGGCGCTGTTCGGTGCGCCGATCGCCTTGGAGGATCACGCTTTTCGGGCCTGTTTGGCAGCCTTGGACATCCAAGAGCAAATCGCTAAGCTGGCAGACGAAGTAGAGCGCCGCGACGGCGTCGTGCTGCGGCTGCGGGCCGGGTTGAACTCGGGTCAAGTGATTGCCGGCGAAATCGGCTCTGACGCAAGGGCTTACACGGCGATCGGCGAGCAGGTCGGGCTGGCACAACGGATGGAATCGGTTGCCCCGCCCGGCGGGGTGATGCTGAGTGAGTCCACCGCGCGGCTGGTCGAGCACGCCACCGTGCTGGGGGCGCCCGAGTGGGTAGATGTCAAGGGCGCCGAGAAACCGCTACCCGCGCGTCGGCTGCTGGCCGCCGCAGTTGAGCGGGTGGGGGTCGGCCGACGCGAGCCGACCCTCGTCGGGCGCACCTGGGAGATGAACAGCGTCTCCGGCATTCTGGATCAGGCGATCAACGGTGCGGGGTGTGTGGTCGGGGTGGTCGGGCCGCCCGGTATCGGCAAGAGCCGCATCACGCGCGAGTCGGTGACGCTCGCTGCCGGCCGCGGGGTGGAGGTGTTCACCGTCGGCTGCGAATCCCATGCCCGCGCAGTCCCATTCCATTTGATAGCTCGACTGCTGCGCACCGTGTTCGGCGTCAGTGACCTCGACGAGCAGGCGGGCCGGACGCAGATTCGGGCCCGCATCCCCGACGCCAACCCCGAGGATCTGCTGCTGCTCGACGACCTGCTCGGAATCGGCGATCCGGACGCCGTGCCGCCCGCCATCACCGCCGATGCCCGTCGGCGCCGGTTGGCAGCATTGCTGAACGCCGTCGCCCTGAACCGGACCGCACCGGCGCAATATGTGATCGAGGACGCGCACTGGATCGACGAGGTCAGCGAGGCCATGCTCGCTGAGTTCGTCACGGTTGTGCCGCAAAGTCATTCGCTGGTGCTGATCACCTACCGCCCCGAATACCGGGGCGCTTTGTCTCGGACACCCGGCGCGCAGACGATCTCCCTGGCCCCGCTGAACTCGGCGCAAACCGAAGCGTTGACCACCGAGCTGCTGGGCACCGATCCGTCGGTGCGTGCCCTGGCCGCGCGGATCGCCGAGCGGGCCGCCGGGAACCCGTTCTTTGCGGAGGAGATGGTGCGTGACCTGGCTCAACGCGGTGTGCTCGACGGTGATCCCGGCGCCTACCTCTGCCGTGACGACGCCGCCGACATCAGTGTGCCGGGCACTGTGCAGGCCACCATCGCCGCCCGCGTCGACCGCCTCGGCAGGCCGGCCAAACACTTCCTGTATGCCGCCGCTGTAATCGGCGCCCGGTTCAGGGCTGAGCTGGTGGCCGCCTTACTGGACGACATAGAAGTAGAGGAGGCGATCGCCGAGCTGCTCCAGGTCGAGTTGATCGATCAGGTGATGTTCACTCCGCGGGCCCAGTACACGTTTCGACACCCATTGATCCGAACGGTGGCCTACGAGTCGCAGTTGAAGGCCGGGCGCACTGAGTTGCACCGGCGCTTGGCCGGCGCGATCGAACAGCAAGATCCTGCGACGGCCGACGAGAACGCCGCCTTGATCGCCGAAAACCTCGAGGCCGCAGGGGATTTGCGTGCGTCCTTCGAATGGCATATGCGCGCCGGCGCCTGGTCGGCCTTCCGCGACATCCGGGCAGCCCGCACCAATTGGCAGCGTGCTCGTCAGGTCGCCGACCGGCTACCGACCGACGTCCCAGATCGGGCGTCGTTGCAGATCGCGCCCCGCAACCTGCTGTGCGGCACCCTCTGGCGAACCGGTGGCAGCGTCGCCGATACCGGTTTCGACGAACTGCGAGATCTGTGCACAGCGGCTGACGACAAAGTGTCGCTGGCGATCGGCATGACCGGGTTCATCATGGCGTTGACATTTCATAACCGCTTCCGCGAGGCGGCCCAAGTCGCCTCGGAGCAGAGCGCGCTGCTGGAATCGATCGGAGACCCGACGCTGACCGTGGCTCTGCTGTTCGCAGCGATCTACGCCAAATGCGAGGCGGGCGAGATGATCGAGGCACTGCGATTGTCGGATCGACTCATTGAGTTAGCCGACGGCGACCCTACCAAGGGCAACTTGATCTTCGGTTCACCGCTTAGCACCGCGATCGCTATGCGGGGCCACATCAAGATGTGCCTGGGAATCCCAGGATGGCTAGACGACGCCGCCACTTCAATCGCGATGGCTGTCCCTCTGGACCCGACGAGTTACGTTTTCGCCCTTCTCTGGAAATATGTTGCCTCCATTCCACTCGGGGCCCTTCCGCCCGATGAGACCGCCATGCGCGAGACCGCCGAGGCCCTACGCATCGCCGAAAGCTCCAGCGACGATTTCGTTCTTGGAATGGGCCGACTCAGCCGAGGTCTCGTTCTGGTCAGTCGCGACGGCCCGCAACGCGAGGCGGGTCTTGACCTGTTCACCCAAGCCCGCGATATGGCCATGGCGGAGCGGTTTTCGCTGAGCGCGCTGGCGATCGTCACCCCTGAGTTTGCGATGGAGAAGGCCCGCATAGGGGATCTCGATGGTGCCATCGACATGGTGCGGGCAGTCGTGGATGGCGCGTACGAAAGCGGCGACATGATATGGCGGGGACGGGCCACCCACGTTTTGGTGGAACTGCTGGTGCGACGCGGAGCTGTTGGCGACCATCAAGAAGCGCAGGCGGCGATCGACCGACTTGCCGCCGTACCAACCGATCCCGGCTTCGTGCTCCACGAACTCCCCCTGCTGCGTTCGCGGGCGCTGCTCGCGCTTGCGCACGGCGACGAAAGCAGCTGCCGGAGCTTCATGGAATGCCATCGCGCCAAAGCAGCGGCCATCGGCTTCGAACCGCTGAATTCCGAAATTCATTCATCTACAACGACTTTCACAAACCCGTGATCGACTCAGGAGTTCGCCATGCCAGAATTGGTGAGTGCGCGGTCGTTCTAGGGGCGAGCATGGCCGGCCTGCTTGCCGCGCGGGTCCTGGCTGATTTCTTTGTGACCGTCACTGTGGTCGAACGGGATGTATTGCCGGACGGCCCCGCGATCCGACGAGGGGTCCCCCAGGGTCGGCATGTTCATGTTCTGCTGACCCGCGGTGCGCAGATCTTGGATGAGCTCTTCCCCGGATTTCTGAATGAGCTGGTAGCAGGCGGTGCTCCCGTTTGGAACGACGGGGAGCTGTCCAAGCTTCACTTGTCTTTCGGCGGCCACGAGATGCTCCGGTCGGGAAAGATTGCACGTGAGGCTAGGGCACTGGCGGTGTACACGCCGAGTAGACCGCTCCTGGAATGCCTTGTCCGGCAACGCCTACAGGCGATCAAGAACGTGACGATTCTGGATGGCCACGACGCGGCCGAGTTGAAGTCGACGGCGGATCGAAACCGCGTCACCGCAGTGCGGGTGGTCAACCGCGACAGCGGTGCTGAACGGGAGTTGATGGCCGATGTGGTCATGAACGCGACCGGCCGGGGTGCCCACACGTCGGCTTTTCTGGAGAGCCTCGGGTACGGCCGACCGGTCGAGGACCACATCGTCATGCACACGACCTACGTAAGCCAACTGCTGCGGATCCCCCGGGGCACGCTGAAGGAGATGCTGGTCGACATCAGCCCCGCACCGGGCCGGCCAACCGGGATGTTTCTCACCGGCTATGAGAACGACACCTGGATGTTCACGGTCTTTGGCATGGTGGGGCACGAGCCGCCGCGCGACCTGGCCGGCATGCTGTCATTCGCCCAGGACTACTGCCCCGCCCACCTGATTGCGGCGGTGCAGGCCGCCGAACCAATCGGCGAGGTGGCACATCACCGCGTGCCGTCCAGCCAGTGGCGACGCTACGACAAAATGCCCCGACTCCCCGACGGTCTGCTGGTCTGCGGCGACGCGATCTGCAGCTTCAACCCCATCTACGGGCAAGGAATGACCGTGGCCGCGCTGGAGGCTGCCGCACTGCGGGACTGTCTACGTTGGGGCGGCACGGACCTGCCCCGGCGATACTTCCGCTCCTGTGCGAAACCTATCGGCGTGGCCTGGCGGATGGTAGCGGGCTCTGACCTGACCTTCCCGGGGGTGACGGGGCGACGGTCGAGGTCGATGCGCGTTATCACCCGGCTGGTGGACTGGGCGCTCACCGCCTGTGAGTCCGACCCCGTTGTCGCCGTACGATTCTTCAGGGTCAACGGCCTCATCGATTCCCCGATTCGCCTCCTCCACCCCGCATTTGTTTACCGGGTCGCTGTCGTAAACCTGCGCCGACGACGAGGCGGCGGGCAACCTCGGCAAGCCGAAGTTGCCGCCCGACGCAATAGTCGTGAGGCGCGACCTGACAACGCGTCGAGGTAATCGGCAAACCGAACTGAAGGTTCACGGCCTAGCAGGCCCGTTACGACACCGTGCGTGTCATCGTCGACCGTGCCCATCGATCGCCACGTGGCTCCCCGGTGTGATGCGGTAGCCCGAAGCGCCCGTGCGGTCACTCTAGGTAAGCACCTCCTTCCACCAGTCGTCGGCGGCTGAGGACCCTTGCCAGACGTGGGCGACATTCCGTCGAGAATCTGCATCGGGTCAGCACAGCTCGCGGCCATCGCGGCCGAGTTACCGGTGTTGAACGCATCAACGTATCGGCGCACCGCCTGCATTGGATCGTTCAATTCATCGTCGCAAGGTTGTGCCAGAAGTTTTTCAGGCTGTCCGTGCCGCCGAATAGTGTCGTGAAGTTCGTGGAGTCAACGAGCACGATGTCGCCAGCCCGCGTATCGGACGGCGGCATCCAAATCAGCGCATTGAACTCGGTGTTGCCCGCCTCGGTGAATGGGTGAGGCCGCGTCGGGTCGACGCGTTGCCTACCGAGAACGCGGAGGCTATCGCCCTCGGAAGCGGTGAGCTCGTAGTGCGGCAGATGCGGGTGAAAGTTGAAGGTCGTGACGTTGTTGAGCAGCCCCGGTGTGTCGAGATCACGGAAGCCAGTGAGTGGTGCGATCTCGTTCGTCGCTTCCCCAACTGCCGGGCGCAGCCCCCATGTGTTGTGAACGGGAACGTCGAGCGCCTTCATAAGTGAACGTGTGTACGCAGTGAACCGCTGTTGTCGTGGCACCAGCGGATCGCCGTGGTGCAGGAACTCGACCTGCCGCTGGGCCATGTCGTCGGTGAATCCAACGTCGTGATGTGGAGCTAACAGCAGGCATGTTCCTTCTCGTTTCAGCCACTCGCGAATGGCTGTTACTTCTTCGGTCTCTGCTACTTCTTCGCCTACCAAATGGTCAAGTCCGAAGACCATCAGCGTGTCGGTGTCGTCCAATATTCGTTCGTCGATCAACAGCTTGTAGCCAGCCTGGTCGATGCGTTGGAACACTGCGACCGGATGGCCCGTCACTTCACCTGCCAATTCCTGGAAGGCCAGGGTGGAGCGGTGAAAAAGCTCCAAGGTCCCGGCGATGCCTTGCAGGAAGTTAGCCTCATTCCATTCCGGTGCCTCATATACTGGCCATGCCGCCCTGCGGACTTCGGTCATCGTGGAGAAACGGTTGTCCAATGCTTCGGCATCGCGTTGGGATTCCCATGGATAGCTCCAGGTCCAGTAGATGCTGATTCGTCGCCCGCCTGTGTGCGGGCGGGGGATGTGAGTTTGGTTGTAGGTGCGAGCGGCGGCGGGCAGGGTGCTCATGATCGTTCCTTGGTACTCAGCCGAGATTCGCGAGATAACGCATGGCGTTGATGCCTGGCAGGAAGAAGTATGCCCCGCCCGAGAGGGTGGTTAATGCCGGCAGTCCCTTCAGAGTTCGGCGGATTGGCCGCTTCGGTACCTTGAAATCCATTGTGCCATCCTGCCTTCCGCAGATCGGATCGTGTTCATTGCCCAGCTCGTGAAACGTACGGTCGTTGATCCACACGTTCTGAGCGAATTCGAACTGCCGGATCAAACTGGCGCAGATGATGAACGCGGCGATGCCACGATCCGCACCGTCGTCGGGTGCGCCCTCGGGTAGCGCCGGCCCATAAGTGGCTCCCCTGCGAATCATTCGATGCCGATTCATGTTATGCGCGGTGTCTCGCGGATTGAGTCGTCTGGCGTGAGCGCCCAAGGGACAGGCATATCCGTGAGGATCCATCTCCTTATAGTTGAAATCGTTGTTCCGCATCGGATCAGCGCCCAACTCAGGGTCGTCCCGGTTGGGTGCGAGGACTAACGGTGCGCCGCTGCGCCAACGGCCCATGAACTTCGCGGCCAACAACTCCTCTTCATCTGGCGTAGCGGAGTTGGAACGGATGTAGTCACGAAACAACGCCACATGCTCGTGCAGCCGTCGATACGCGGCAAAGGTCCCATTACGTGAGAGCACAGCTGGCTGCGGCAAAGTGGCCACCGGGCCGACCTCATCCGGATAGCCGAGGATGAACTCACCGGCCTTCAGCGGCGCACCGGATCCGGGCGTGGGAACCTCACCCGATCCCTCGATCACCGGTTGTGACAGTCGATCTCGAAAACCGAAATGGTCATGGGCGTAGTTGAACGGAGGTGTCGCGTTCAAATCCAGATACGACAACCTGCGCACGCCCGCACACCGGGTCACCAGGTCGTCGTGAGCTGTGGTGGCGCGGGCATGCTCGCTGTCGTCTCGCGCAAACAGGATTGCAATCGCGTGCAGATCCTCACCAGCCAATCCGCCCACCCAGTTGTCGGGGTGGTTGCGCCCGGTGTCACCGAGAATGTCGGCCCTGGCGGCCATGCCTTGACGGAACTCCTCGGGAAAACTTGTGAGCGAATCCTCGGGCACACCGAGCGCCCGAAGGCCGTTCCAGGTGAACCCCAGCGTGACCCACCGCTTGGTGCTGTCCATCGTTTCTGTCACCGATGCGGCGGACTCAACAACCTCGACCAGTTCAGAAAGCCATGCCCGGCCACCGGCTGGTTCGTCAAACGACAAAAACCCATAGCGCCCGGTCATCGCCGGGGTGCGGGTCAGCAGGATGTGCTGGATGTCGTCAAGTTCAAGCATTCGCCCTGTGTCTCACTGCATTTGGTCAAGCATGGTTTGGAATGCAGCCTTGAGCCGTAGTGCCTTTTTGATTTCGTCGGCTGTGACATACGGATACTCCCCGTACTCCAAGAAGCTCGGGACCTGGTGCTCTCGGACGAACTTGATGAACGCCTCCGGGTTTTCCTTCCAGTCTTCAGGAAAGCCCTCCAAGTTCGTGAACACTGTCGTGATATCGGTCTGACTGAACAGTTGCACCGCATCCTCGGTGTACTTGTCGAAGTCGGTGTCGAAGATGCCCTGGTACTGGAAGTGCAGCCCCGACCCGACATCGAAAAGCACCCAGCGCAGGTAATGCAGTCGCAGCGGCGCGAGCACGTCGGGACTGGCCTTGATCGCCTCTTCAATCTGCTTGCCATACGCACGCACGGCCTCTTCCCGGCCTGCCTTGACTTTGGCGATGATCGAGAAGCCGTAGCACGCTGGGGTGCGGGGATAGACCGGCCCGTAGCGACCACGCTCGAGTTCGAAATAGCCCTCCTTAGGGATGGCGATCGCGGCCGGTTTGGTCCAGTCTTGATCGGTCGCCGGCATCGTGGTTCTCCATTCGCTGGTCTGGTGAAGGCGACGCTACGCCGCAACCTTGACCACCGGAACCGGTTCCGGTGCGTTGAAATTCGCGGAATCCGTCCGCTGTCATGCATGAAGCGGTATCACTCTGCTTAGCTGGACCTGGCAACGAATCATCATCGGCCCGCCCAGGCTTGATCACCGGATGGAGCCGGCTATGTCACTCTCAGCCCATTCGGCCCCGGGCGGTGTTAGGCGCACTCGGCGCTGGTCCAATAACCGGCACGCTGTGATGTGCTTCCGCGCGGGGACCGCGGCGGCCTGTATTGAGTAATGGAGGAGGTGAAGGCATGCCAGGAGTGTCCGACCTCGCCCTTGGGCTGGCACCGATTGCCGGTGGGATGGCGCTCGGTGCTGCGGCGGGATATTTGAAGGGTCCGGATGTTCGCCGCGCGATCAAGCAGGACATTGAACTGCTGAAGGACTTACCACCGGAACAGCTGGAGCGACGAACCGAACTCCAACGCAGCATCGATACCCGTATCGACGACCTTATCGCGGCCACCAACCGATACCGGTCGCTTCGCAGAGCAGCCGGCACCTACCGAGGCAGCTTGCGCGACGTACTGCTACTCATCTGCGCAATTCTGTTCACCGGGGTCTGGTGGAGCACCGATCATCACAAGAGCAACTGGCTACCGATGTTCGTTGTTCTCATTGTGGTTTCGGTGTGGGCGGCCGCGTATGCGCTCCGCGGTCTCCATACCGGCGTGGTGAACTTGATTCGTCGGGAAGGCCGACCTTCAGCGCCACCGCAACCGTGAAACCAAGGGAAGCACCGGAAATACCGGGACCACCGCCCGCACCAGGGCCATCCGCACCGTTGCAAATCACCCCAGGCATTCCGGGAGCGTTAACACCGGGAATACCCAATCCATGATGTCGAGATAGTCATGGCTTGTCATCGGGCAACGACACTATGCAGACGGCCACCGTGAGCAATATGCCGTCCACGTTCGGCCTTTGAGCCGCGACCGGCGGCCTACAATTCTGGATGCCCAACGGACATGATGTTCTACAGCGAAATGATCGTCTCATTCCCTGCCAGCGCACCAAACTCCACTGATATGGCAGCTGACACGACCTATCTCGGGAGGCCTGCCATCCGCTTCACCACCTCACCTGGCGGATCGGCCCGAGGATTCATTGGCACGCAAACCTGCACGTAATCCCGCTGGCGTCATTGATAGCCGCCGCGCACTTATAGCTCTGGAGCCACCGATTTTCGCCACCTTCGCCTGGTCATCGCCAAGGCATGAGCGAGAGCGGCGTCCTGTTTGTCATGACGTAATCGGCCTGCCGATCCAGTAGGCGGACGCACATCGACCCTCCGATGGTGTCACAACGCTGTCACAACTAGTGGCGAGGGCCGCCCACAATCCCGGACACGCATGGACGCTTATCCGCAGGTCACCCGATTGGATGGACAACCGAAATTAGCGCTGGACGCGCCAAAACGACTTCCCAAGCTGAATACGCTGTTCGATTCCCGTCATCGGGCTCCACGACACAGGTTCGCACGATGCCGAAACCTCGCCCACAGCAATCGATTTCACTGCATCACCCGGCCGCCTGCAAACAAGTTATCCGCTGGTAGCTTTACCCCCATGGGTGCCTTGGATGGACGCGTGGCCTTTATCACCGGCGGAGCTCGAGGGCAGGGCCGCGCGCACGCGCTGGCGCTGGCGGGCGATGGTGCCGACATCGTCGTCGCCGACGCCCCCGCTCCGATGACGGATCTGACCTATCCGCTGGGCACCGAGGACGACTTACGCGAAACGACCAAGCTGGTCGAAGAGCTGGGCCGGCGTTGCCTACCGCTCACCCTGGACGTGCGCGATTCGGCCGCCGTCGGCGCCGCGATCAAGCAGACGGTCGCCGACATGGGCAGCCTCGACATCGTGGTGGCCAACGCCGGAATCGTCAGCACCGGGCTACTGGAAGACGTCAGCGACGTGGTGTGGCAGCAGCTGATCGACACGAACCTGACCGGGGCGTTTCACGTCCTGCGGGCCGCCATACCGGTGATGCGGCAGCAGCGGTTCGGCAGGATCGTGGTGACCTCCTCGATGGGCGGCCGCATGGGCATCCCCGAGCTGGCCGCGTACAACGCCACCAAGTGGGGTGTCATCGGCCTGGCGAAGTCCGCCGCCCTGGAGGTCGCGAAGGAGGGCATCACGATCAACGTCGTCTGCCCGACCACCACCCAGACACCGATGGTGCAGCCCACCGGAAGCGACGACGTCCCCGACGACCTGGTGCGCCGGATGACGAAGGCCAACCCGATACCCCAGCCATGGCTGCAACCCGAGGACGTCAGCCGCGGGGTGCTGTACCTGGTCACCGACCCCGGGGTGATCACCGGAAGCGTGCTCGAGATCGGCCTCGGCGGCAGCGCTCGCATCCACTGACGAACGGCTGAGAACGCGCCCGCGCGGGTTCGGCAGGCGTCGGGTCGCGCCGTCCAATGCTCGTCGCCTGAACCGTACTGACGGCGGGTGGATGTTCGCTACGCTTGACCCGATTAATACGTCGCCTGGGAAGTTGGGGCCAGATAATGGCTGAAAGACCCAAGGCTCGGGGCGCGCCGCCGGGACCGAGCGAGATCGTGGCGGAGTTAGCCGCTGCCGGCTTCGACAACGCGCGCCAGATCGCGCGAGGCGCCGCCGGGGTGGTCTACTGCTGTCGCGAGACCGCCTTGGGCCGGAACGTGGCGATCAAGGTGCTACCGCCGTTCATCGACGACGCGGGCCGGGAACGCTTTCTCCGCGAGGGCTACGCGATGGGCGGACTCTCGGGGCATCCGAACATCGTCAATATCCTGCGGGTCGGCCTGACCGCGGGGGGCCGCCCGTACATCGTCATGTCGTACTGCCCCGCGGGTTCGCTGGGGCTGCGCGTGCAGCGAGAGGGCCCGATCGCCTGGCCGGAAGCCGTGCGGATCGGCGTGAAGTTGTGCGGGGCACTGGAAACCGCCCACCTGGGCGGTACCCTGCACCGCGATATCAAGCCCGCGAACGTCCTCGTCAATGACTACGGCGAACCGCAACTGACCGACTTCGGGACCGCCCACGTGCCCGGCGGGTACGAGACGGCGGCCGGATTGTTCTCCGGCACAATCGATTACCTGGCGCCGGAGGTGATGACGGGTGATCCCGCGACGGTCGGCAGCGACGTCTATTCGCTCGGCGCCACGATCTATGCGCTCATCGCCGGCAACGCCGCGTACGAGCGCCGTGGCAGCGACGACCTGCTGGCGCACTACACGCGGATCAACAGCACGCGAGTCCCCGACTTGCGCCATAACGGGATCCCGGACGCGGTGTGCTCGGCGATCGAGACGGCGATGGCGCCCGACGCGACTGAAAGGCCGGCCTCCGCGGCGGATTTCGGTCGCGGGTTGCAGGAGAGTCAGCGCCGCAACGGCTTGAAAGCGGACGCTATGGCCATCACCGCCGCCGGCGCCGGTTCGGCGCGTACGGTGGGCGCCTCGGCGGGTTTGTCGCAGTCGCGAACCCTGTCGCCGGGCGGACGCGGCGGCAAGATAGGCGCACCCTCGCCCCGACCGCCCAGGATCGCCAAGCCGGGCCCGCCCAGTGCCGATTCGGACAGCGCCACCTCGCTGATCAGCCCGGTGAACGATCGCCGAACGATGCCGCCGCCGCCCCAGGCCGCCGGTTCACGAAACTCCGGCCGACGCGGCACAATCCCGGGTGCCCCCAACACATCTGAACCGACCGAGGCGATCGCCGAGCACACCAGCGTCACCGACTCGATCGCGCCGTCGAGCCAGCCCGACCCGCCGGTGGCCGCGCGCCGCGGGCCGGCCGCCGGAGCGGTGGCCTGGTTCAGCCCGTCGGGAAAGAAGCGCAAACGCGTCACGGCAGCGTTGATCGCGGTGGCGATCGTCGTGGCCGTGCTGGTGCTGGGCACCGGTGTCTACGTACTGCTGACGCAGGGCAACAGGCACCACAGCGCCGCCGCGAATCAACCAATTTCCCAGGCCATTTCGAGGTGGCAGCCGATCACCAACGCCCGGATCGCGCGCCAGGCGGCGGCAACCACGCAGGCCGACGGCACGATCTGGATCTTCGGCGGAATGGGCAGCAACCGCGCGCTCGTCGCAAACCACGAGGGCTATGACCCGATCATCGACAGCTGGAAAAGCGGCGACGACCTCCCGGTTCCGGTGCAGCACGCGACGGCGGTGACGTGGCAGGGGAACCCGATCGTGCTCGGGGGCTGGCGCGCGGCGGGTCCGCAAAAGGTTGCCAGCGACCAGGTTTGGCGCGTGGTCAACAGCCACTGGGTCGAGCTGCCCCATCTGCTGCAGCCGCGCGCCGCGGCCGCGGCGGCGGCGGTTGGTGGGCGCATCATCGTCGCGGGCGGCGTCGACTCGAACGGCGCCCTGCTGAACACCGTCGAGATCTTCGACGGCAATTCCTGGACCCTGGGCACCCCGATACCGACCCCCCGGCAGATGCTGGCCGCCGCGTCGGACGGCAAGGTGGTGTACACGGTGGGCGGCAACAACGGGACCGCGGACCTGGCGACGGTCGAGGCGTATGACCCTGCCGCGAAAAGCTGGACGCGATTGCCCGACCTTCCCCAACCGCGCGGCGACCTCGGCGTGGCATTGGCCGACCGGCGTCTGGTCGCCGTCGGGGGGCAGTCGGGGGGACAGGTTCTCAAGAGTGTGTCGGTGCTCGATCTGACGACCAACACGTGGGCGGGCCTGCCGGACATGTCGATAGCGCGGCATGGCATGGCGGTCGACGCGATAGGGCAGGCCGTGTACTCGATCGGCGGGTCGAGTGATATCGGCGACGGCCAGCCGACCTCGTCGGCGGAGGCGCTGCAACTACCGGCGCGCCGAATGCAACCGGCCGCGCAGTGGCGTTCGCTACCGGACGCGCCGACGGCGCGGCTGATGACGGCGTGGACCGTGCTCGACGACAAGATCTGGGTGGTGGGCGGCCTGCGCGACGGAGTCGCGCTACAGACGGTCGAAAGTTATGACCCGCGCACCGGCGCCTGGCAACCGCAACCCGCATTGCCGATCCCGCTGCACCATGCCGCGGCGGCGACCTATCGCGGCGAGGTGGTGGTGCTCGGGGGCGCCAGTAGCGACCTCACCCAGGCGTCGACGAAGGTGTTCGCGTTGCGCGCCGGCAAGTGGGTGGAGTTACCCAACCTCACCCACGCTCGCGCCGCGCTGGCGGCCGCGGTGGTCGGTGACAAACTCGTCGTCGTCGGCGGGCAGAACGCCAAGCAGCTCGTCCCGCAGACCGAGGTCTTCGACGGCAACGCGTGGCACGACGCGGCCGACATGCCCACTCCGCGCGAGCATCTGGCCGCGGTGTCCGACGGCACGTACGTGTACGCGGTCGGCGGCAGATTCCTGTCGGCCGACAAGAATTCCGCGGCCTTCGAACGGTTCGACCCGCAGTCCGGGACGTGGACGAAGTTGGTCGACATGCCGACCCCTCGTGGCAGCTACGGCGCGACCTTTATCGATGGCCGAATCGTGGCGGTGGGTGGTGAGGAACCGACGCAGGTGGTGGGGGTGGCCGAGATGTACGACATCAGCGACGGAACGTGGACGACGTTGCGTCCCATGCCCACTCCGCGCCACGCCGAGGTGGTCGCGGCGGTGGGTAACACCGTCTACTGCATCGGCGGCGCGAACCGTCCCACCCACGAAGGCCCTGTCGCCACGGTCGAGGCCCTGGACTTCATCTAGCGGATCAATGGCGCTTGAGCCGGCTGCGCCACCCGACGAATCCCGCGTACACGACCGTCAACAACGCGAGCATGCCCACATCGAACAGCCAGGTTTTCGCCGTGTGCTTGAAGTGGCTGTCCTTGGGGGCGAGGGGCCCGGGCTCGATCGTCCACAAGTCGACGGTCGAGGCCTGGGCCGCATAGCCCCACCGCGAGGGCACCGCCCACGACATCTGGTCCAGGCCAACCCGATTGGTGACGGGGACCATCCCGCCGCAGAGCACCAACTGGAGCATGAGGGAAACCACCAGCAGCGGCATGATCTGCTCGTTGGAGCGGGCGAGGGAGGACAGGACCAGACCGACCATCGCCGCGGCGACGCACATCGCCGCGGTGGCGACGTACAGCTCGAGCGTGGCGCTGCCGAGCAGCAGTGCGGGCCGCGTCGGGGCTCCCTTCCCCAGGATCGTAATGGTCGTCGCGATCGCCGACTGAATGACGGCGAAGACGAAGAACACGGCCATCTTCGCGAGCAGATACGCCTTAGTGGACAGGCCGACCGCCTGCTCCCGGCGGAAGATGGGGCGCTCGCCGATGAGGTCGCGGATCGTCAGCGCGGTGCCCATGAAGACGGCGGCCATGGTGAGCAGCATCAAGACCGAGCCGGGTTCGTCGGAGCCGTCGCCGCCGGGATCGGCGACACGGAATCCCGTCGAGCCCGGAACGGTCAGTGACAGCGCTCCCATCACGAACGGCAGCAGCGCGAGGAAGATGAAGTAGGCGCGGTCGGCCACGATCAGCCGGATCTGGCGGCGCGCGATAGTGGCGAACTGGCGAAGCGTGCTCGAGCGTGCCGGAGCGCCCAGGTCGGCCGGCTTGTCGGCCTCGGCTCCGGCCGGCGGCGGTTTGAGCTGGGCCAGGAACCGGCGATTGGCTTCGTCGGGGTCCGCACCCACCATCCCAAAGATCTTGGCCCAGTTGGTCGTTCCCATGGTCGCTTCGATTTCACCGGGCGGCCCGCAATAGGCCGTCTTGCCGCCGGGCGCCATCAGCAGCACCTGGTCGCAGAGATCGAGGTAGCTCAGTGAGTGCGTCACCACCAGCACCACGCGACCGGCGTCGGCCAGCTGCCGCAGCATCGTCATGACCTGGAGGTCCAGCGCCGGATCCAGACCGGAGGTCGGCTCGTCGAGGATCAGCAGCGACGGCCCGGTGAGCAGCTCGAGTGCCACCGACGCGCGCTTACGCTGCCCACCAGACAGCTTGTCCACCCGGGTATCGGCGTGTTTGGTCAACCCGAGTTCCTCGATCACCTGCGCGACGACCTGCGCGCGATCTTGTTTGCTGGTATCGGGCGGCAGCCGCAGCTCGGCGGCATAACTCAGCGCCTGGCTCACCGTCAGCTGGCGATGCACAACGTCGTCCTGGGGCACCATCCCGATCCGGCTACGCAGCGATGCGAAGCTGGCGTGAATGTCGTGTCCCTCGAAGGTGATTGAGCCGGAGGTGGGGCAGGTGGCCCCGGCGATCAGCCGGGACAGCGTGCTTTTCCCGGCGCCGGACCCACCGATCAGGGCGGTCAGCGTGCCGGGTCTGGCGGTCATCGAGACCCTCTGGATCAGCCGTTTGCTATCGATTTCGAAGTCGACCTCGCGCACCTCCAGCCCGCCGGTGCGGGTTGCCGCTTCGGCACGGCGAAGCAGCATTTCACCGTTGAATACCAGGTCGACATTGCCGATCGTGACCACGTCGCCGTCGGTCAACGGCGCCGACAAGACTCGCGTGCCGTTGACGAAAGTTCCGTTGATGCTGTGCGCGTCGTGGATCTCCATGCCGGCTGGGCCGGAAACAAGGTAGGCATGCTGGCGCGACGCCAAGACGTCCGAGATCACGACGTCGCTGTCTTCGGCGCGACCGATCACGGCGGCTCCCGTGGGTGGCGCCGCGAGCTTCGACCGAGAGCGCTGCACCGCGCGCCGCAGGTTGGTGCTGTCGAACTGCGCGGCTTCGAGTGCTTCGGCGCCGATCTCGGTCAGCGGCTGGCCCTTTGGCGCCGACCAGGCGGGCCCTTCGGGCGGCGGTGCCGATTGGGGACGGCGGGGCGGAGGCGGTGGGCTCGGATAGCCGACGGTCCGGCGCGGGCCGCCGGCCGGCTGTGGTTGCGCTGGCGGCGGGTCGGCATGCGTGTAGCGCCGCGGCGGGGGTTGCGGGCGCGCGATGCGGGGCGGCGAGCCGTTGTCCTGCCGTGGGTGCTCCGGACCAGACGGCCGCGGGGCGGCGGGGCGGGCGATGGCCTGCATCCCCTCGACCGTCGGCGGTAGCTGGCCCACCGCCCTGTCGTCACGTCCGATCAGGAAGCTCAGCCGCGGCCCGTCGGGGCTGCCCACGTTGATGCTCTGGCCGTCGCGGATGTCGACGACGGAAACCCGGCCACCATTGACGAACATCCCCGTCGGCGATCCGTTGTCGATCGCCAGCCATTTGCCCCGGTCGAAACGCAGCAGCAGGTGCGAGCGGGAGACGAGCGGATGGGCTACGCGCATGTCGGCACGCAGATCACTGCCGACCACGACATCGTTGCCAGCGGCAAAACTGCGCCGTGACCAGTTGGATTGAACCGTCAGCACGGGTGATGCGGGCCTGCTCATCCACTCAGTATTCGACCCACCGTCAGCAAACTCCAGCGGTTTCACCATATTGGTCCGCCGCCCTCGGGCGCATTTGCTGGGACACGCCCAGGAGGGTTCGAGGTCGGCGCGTGTCACGGCCCGGTCACAACACGGTCGCGATTTACTTCAGTCGGCCCGTCACACTGGCGCATTCACCCGGGCTCCTATGCGCCTGGTCACGGCGCCGCCGGACTAAACCCGCTGTAGCCGAATTGTGACCGTCGCGTGGCCAAATATCCACGCGCCCTTACGCTTCCGCAGGTCAGCGCACATTTATCATCCGTATTACAACCATGTCAGTTAAAAGGAATTGGGGCCATGCGGACGGGTGTTCGGTGTGTTCTTGCGGTGATTGGAGCCGCTGCGAGTGTCGTCGTGACGCCGGCCGGCGTGAGCCTGGCGGCGGCGAACCAGTCGCATGGATTCGCGATAGCGTCGATTTCGCCGGGCCGCGACGAGGTGGTCGGGGTGGCGCACCCCATCCAGGTGAAATTCACTGCGCCCGTTACTAACTCAGCCAACCGTCGGGCGGCCGAGCGTGCCGTTGACGTCAAATCGACGCCCGCGATGACTGGCAAGTTCGAATGGCTCGACAACAAGGTTGTCCAGTGGGTTCCGGACCGATACTGGCCGGCGCACAGCACGATTGCGTTGACGGTGGGCGGCGCGGCCGCGGAGATCAAAACGGGTCCTGCCGTGATCGGCGTGGCCAGCGTCTCCGAACACACCTTCACCGTCAGCATCGACGGCGCGGAAGCGGGACCGCCGACCTCACTACCGGCGCCGCACCATCGGCCGCACTTCGGCGAGCAGGGCGTGATGCCCGCGTCGATGGGTAGGCCGGAATACCCGACACCCGTGGGCTCGTACACCGTGCTGTCCAAAGAGGAAGCGGTGACGATGGATTCGAGCAGCGTCGGCATCCCGGTCGACGACCCCAACGGTTACCTGCTGACGGTCAATTACGCCGTCCGTATCACCAGCCGCGGACTGTTCGTGCATTCGGCTCCGTGGGCCGTCCCCTCCCTGGGGCTGGAGAACGTCAGCCACGGCTGCATCAGCCTGAGCCCCGACGACGCCGAGTGGTACTACAACCACGTCCACGTCGGCGACCCGGTGATCGTCCAGGAATAGTCCCGCGTTTCACGAAGCTCCGCACCCAGGCGCAAGCCGGGTGCGGAGCTTCAATTGTCTTGACGGCGTGGGTCTCTCAGCGCCGCTGAGGTGGTTATGGGTTCACGCGCGGAACGCCGAGGGGGTGACCCACGTCGATGGTCAACAAACGGAACGGGCCCGCTGGTGATGAACCAGCGGGCCCGGCCCGTTCACTGCAGACCGATTCGGCCTCAGCTCGCGCCCGAGGGTCCGGGGCGAACCGGCTGACCGTCCACCGGCCCACCGGTGGGTGCCGGACCGGTCGGCGTGTCCTTCACGCCGGACATGTCGATGATCGGCGCGGCCGCCTCTAGGGGCGCAGCGGCAGCCGCCGGCCCGCCGAGCGCGATCAGCGGCGCGCCGGCCGGAACCACCGGCACCGGAGGAACAATGGGCACCGGCGGCGCGAGGGGCAACGGCGGCACGATCGGCAGCGGCGCACCGATCGGCAGCGGCCCCGGCACAGCCATCGGCACACCGGACATATCGGTCATGGGCGCCGCGCACATGCCGCCGGCGGCCGGCGCACCCGCGGCAACCGTGCCGGCAGCTGCACCCGGCCCGCCCGCGGCGGGCGCCACCTCGCCCGACTGCCCCTCGATGCACGCGTGGCCGCCCGTAATCAGCGGGGCGGCCGCCGCATGGGGGCTCAACGCGATAGCAGCTCCGCACAACCCAGCGCCGGCAACTACTTTGATGTTGAACCGATCGACGATCGCCATCAGCGCCAACTCTCCTTCATTCACGCTCAGCTATTTCCCGTTTGGTGCAGCAGGTCCGCCTAGCCGTACCGAGGCCGCTTGCACGACCGCGCCAATTGTCAGCAGGCGACGCGCGACACTCGCCACGCCGCACCGCACCGTTTCCAAATGGTGACGTCACAACGGTGTCACAAATCAGAACACCACCGGCAGACCGCGGGGTCACCGCCATTAGCGCTGCAAAACACCTCTACGGATCGAGGTCCAGGGTGCCGAAACCGACTTTCAATCTCACGGACTTTATTTTTCCGCAGGTCGTTCACAGGAAACTGTTGGTGAACAGTTACTGCTTAAAAGGTTACGCGGAGGTTAACATCGAGATTAGAACTGTTGACGCCAAGCGAAGAAGGGGCTATGTCACCACGTCGTCTCACCACCGGGTTCATCGCTTCTGCCCTGCTCGGCGGCCCACTTCTCGCCGGCCTCGTCTGGGCGGGCCCAGCGCAGGCCGACGCGGCCGGATTCCTCAACGACATGCACAGAAACGGGATTCACGCCGTCACCGGCGGTGACGCCGCGCTGCTTCAGGCCGGTCTGAACGTCTGCCAGCAACTGTCGTGGGGCGCTCCCGAATCCCAGCTCGAGGGCTTGGCCCTGCAACGCTCCGACGAGCGACAGGGGGCGGGTGGGCTCACTCCCCAGCAGGCCGACGACATCGTCGGCTTCGCCGAGCGTGATCTCTGCCCCGGCGCCTGACCGACCTTTCGTACTTCGCCGGTTCACAGCGCCCTCGCGGTCGGCTCCGTACGGGGCCGCAGGTCGTGGCGTGTCCGGCCACCGTTCTTTGCCGACTATTCACTCCCCGGAATTGTTTGCGCAGCGGGTCGTCGCACTTTTGTGTAAAAGTGCATCATCCGCATCGGGCACAGACATAAGGAGAAGGTTGAATGGCGGCACGCAGGCTATATGGCCGGTTCATGGGCGCGGCGCTGGCGAGCGGCCCGCTTCTGCTCGCCGGGGTGCTCTGCGCCGGCCCGGCACGGGCCGACCAGGCCGCCTTCCTCAACGACCTGCACACCGCCGGGATTCACGCCGTCAACGGCGGCGACCCGGAGCTGTTGCAGATGGGCGCGGACCTGTGCCAGCAGCTTTCCTGGGGCGCTTCACCGCAACAGCTGGAGGGGTTGGCGCTGCAACGCTCGGACGCCGACCAGGGCACCGGCGGAATCAACGGCCGACAGGCCGCCGACGTAGTGATCTTCGCCCTGCGCGATCTGTGCCCCAAAGCCTGACGGCGGGTTAGCTCCCGCGCCCAGCGGTCCGCGCTAAGGTGACACTCGAGTGAAGCTGAACGCATGGAACCTGGCCGGCCTCAAGATCCCGGTCCCGACGTATGACCGCGGCCAAATCGGCATCGGCATAGCGCATTTCGGCGTCGGTGGTTTCCACCGATCGCATCAGGCCATGTACATCGACCGGCTGCTCAGCGGCGGGCTCGCCCGCGACTTCGGAATCTGCGGAATCGGTGTGCTGCCGAACGATGAGCGCATGCGTGACGCGCTGCGCGGCCAGGACCACCTGTACACGCTGATCCTCGAACACCCCGACGGAAGCCGGGAGCCGCGGGTCATCGGCTCCATCGTCGACTACCGTTATGCGCCTGACGATCCCGAATCCGTGATCGAACTGCTGGCCGATCCGGCCACCCGGATCATCTCGCTCACCATCACCGAGGGCGGTTATCAGCCGCCGCTGAGCGCGGTGTTCGGGTTGGTGGCCGAGGCGTGCAACCGGCGGCGCGAGCGCAACCTGCCCTCCCCCACGATCGTCTCCTGCGACAACATCGCCGGAAACGGAGACGTGGCACGACGGGTTTTCACGTCGTACGCCGAGCGAATCAATCCCGAACTCGCGCAATGGATGCGCGAGAAGACCACCTTCCCCAATTCGATGGTTGACCGGATCACACCGGTGACCACGCCCGACGTGCTCACGCGGCTGGACTCCGAATTCGGGGTGGCCGACGCCTGGCCCGTGATCGCCGAACCCTTCGCCATGTGGGTGATCGAGGACAACTTCGCCGACGGGCGACCACCGCTGGATCAAGCCGGGGTGCAACTCGTCGGCAACGTCGCTCCCTACGAGGCGATGAAGTTGCGGTTGCTCAACGCCGGCCATCAGGGCCTGTGTTATTTCGCCTACCTCTGCGGTTACCGGCTGGTGCACGACGCCGCCCGCGATCCGTTGATCGCCGATTTCCTTGCCCGCTATCTGGATTCGGAGGCCACCCCGACGTTGCAGCGCGTCCCGGGGTTGGACGAATTCCGGGGCGGGCTGCTGCCGCGCTTCGCCAACGCCTACATCCGCGATACCGTGGCCAGGCTGTGCGCCGAATCCTCGGACCGCATCCCGAAGTGGTTGTTGCCCGTGGTGCGCGACAACCTGCGCTCGGGCGGCCCGGTGCGGCTGTCCGCGGCGATCGTCGCGAGCTGGGCACGCTACGCCGAGGGCGTCGACGAAGAGGGTCAACCGATCGAGGTGGTGGACCGGCTGGCCGACACCCTGGTCCCGATCGCCCGCTCGCAGCGCGACGACCCGGTGGCGTTCCTGGCCAACCGTTCCGTCTTCGGCGACCTCGTCGACGATGAGCGTTTCCGCGAGGCCTACCTGTGGGCGCTGGACTGGCTGCACCGAAACGGCGCACGCGCCACGCTGCGGGCGCTGCTTGGGGCCGACTGACGATGACCCTGGTCGCCGGGATCGATTCGTCGACGCAGTCCTGCAAGGTGCTGGTGTGCGATGCCGCCACCGGCCGGGTGGTCCGCGCGGGACAGGCCGGTCATCCGGCCGGCACCGAAATCGACCCGGCGGCATGGGAAACCGCCGCTCGAGAAGCGATCGCGCAGGCGGGCGGGCTGGATGGAGTCGACGCGATCGCCGTCGGCGCACAGCAGCACGGCATGGTGTGCCTGGACGGAGCCGGCCAGGTGGTACGCCCCGCACTGCTGTGGAACGACGTGCGGTCGGCCGACGCCGCGCACGCACTCGTCGACGAGCTGGGCGGCGCGCGGGCCTGGGCCCGGGCCGTCGGCGTGGTGCCGCTGGCCGCGATCACGGTGGCGAAATTGCGCTGGCTGGCCGACCACGAGCCACGGCACGCCGACCGCACCGCCGCGGTCGGCCTGCCGCACGATTGGCTGACCTGGCGGCTGCGCGGCGAGCCGGACATCGCAGCGCTGACCACCGACCGCAGCGACGCCAGCGGCACCGGCTACTACGACGCCGCGACGGGTGCCTACCGTGTCGATCTGCTGACGCTGGCGCTGCGCGGCCGTCGTCCTCAACTGCCGACCGTGCTGCACCCGTCGGGCCGAACAACCTGCGGCGCAAGCGTATTCGGTGCCGGGCTCGGGGACAACGCCGCCGCCGCGCTGGGTCTGGGCGCCGAGGAGGGCGACGTGATCGTCTCGATCGGGACCTCAGGGGTGGTGGCCGCCGTCACCGCGGATCCGGTCCGCGACGACGCGGGATTCGTCGCCGGATTCGCCGACGGCACCGGCCGTTATCTGCCGTTGGTGTGCACCCTCAACGGTGCGCGGGTGCTGGAAGCCGCCGCCGCGATGCTGAACGTCGACCAGGACGAGCTATCCCGGCTTGCGCTGTCGGCGCCGCCGGGCAGCACGGGTCTGGTCCTGGTTCCCTACCTGGAGGGCGAACGAACTCCCAACCGGCCCAATGCAACCGGTGCACTACACGGCCTGCGCGTCGCCAATGCGACCCCGGCCAACCTGGCCCGCGCCGCCGTGGAGGGACTGCTGTGCTCGCTCGCCGACGGCGTCGCGCATCTGGCCGCGCACGGCGCCGTCGCGCGGCGCATCCTGCTGGTCGGCGGCGGCGCGCAGTCCCGGGCGCTGCGCGCGATCGCGCCCACGGTGTTCGGCATGCCGGTGCTGGCGCCCACGCCGGCGCAGTACGTCGCGCTGGGCGCGGCGCGGCAGGCGGCGTGGGCGTTGAGCGGATCGCCGCGACCGCCCGCGTGGAATCCGCCGCCCACAGACGAATACACCGCCGACCCCGCACCAGAGGTGCCGGCGCACTACGCGCGGGTGCGCGACCTCACCGAGGGGGTCACTGGTCGTCGGGAAGCGGACGAAACACCGGAAGGACCCGGTATTTCGCGCTGAAGCTGGCCTTGTCGTATTCGGCGCCGACCTCGCCGTCACAGGCGACGACCGTGGGGCCGTCGACGGCGCTGAAGCTGAATTCCGGCACCTGCAACTCGTGGTAGAGCGGGCTGCGCTCCAGCCGGCCGAGGGCCAGCGCGGTCAGGATCCTGGTCCTGGCCCAGTGGCGGCCGGTCTCGAGGATGCGCACATCGATCAGGCCGTCGTCCATCCGGGTCCGGCGCGCCGGCGCGAACCCGGTCGGCAGGTACAGCGAATTGCCCAGGAAGAACAGCGATGTCAGCAGGGTCTTGTTGTCGTAGCGGATGCGCACCGGCTGGTCCTTGCGCAGCGTATGCAGCATCGCGTAGAGACCGGCCAGCGGCTTGCCGATGCGCTTCTCCAGCTTTTCGCGCTGCCGCACGAAGGTCGGGTAGGCGCCGATGCTGGCGGTGTTGAGAACCATCTGAGAATCGTTGAGGCACACCAGGTCCACGCATGCCACGTGGCCGCGCCGGATCGCGTCGACCGTCTTGGCCACGGTGTCGCAGCCGATGTCTTTGGCGAAGTGGTTGAACGTGCCGGCGGGAAACACCGCCAGGGGAAGCCCCGCGTCGATGGCCACCCCGGCGGCGGCCGCGACGGTGCCGTCACCGCCGCCCACCGCCAGCACCTCGGCGCATTCGGCCGCGTTGCGCAGCACCTGCACCGGGTCGTCGTCGGGGCCCAGTTCTCGGATATCGACCTTCGGCAGCGCGGCGCGCACCTCGTCGACCACCCGGGCCCCCGTGCCGCTGCCCGACTCCGGGTTGATGACCAGGACCACGCCGGCGCCATCGGGCCGCCGCGGCGCGGCGAGGCGCAGCGGTTCTGTTCTCGGAAGGGCGGTTTCGACGATCGGCGGGACGAGCCGGCCGCCCAGCACGGCCAGGCCGGAGCCGATGCCGAATCCGGCGATGACGTCGCCGGGATAGTGCGCGCCCGTCACCACCCGCGACAGACCGACCAGCCCGGCCAGCAGCGCCAGGCCGAAGCCCAGCGTCGGGTTCTCCAGCCCCACCCCGATCGCGAACGCGGCCGCGCTCGCGGAGTGCCCGGACGGCAGCGAGTTCGACGTCGGGCGCCGGCGGACCTGCCTGACCAAGGGCACCAGGTCGTAACCGGGGCGCGGTCGCCGGCGGATCCGCTTGGCGACCTGATTGGTGATCAGGCTGGCCGCGGCCAGCGTCACCAGCCCGCGGGTCGCGCCGCGCTGCGCGCTGTGCCGGCCGGTGGCCAGCAGCGCCGCACCGAGGCCCACCCACAGCTTGGAATGGTCGGCCGCCCGGGTCAGCGGCGGCATGACCGTGTCCAGTAGCGGGGTGTCCGTCTCGGCGATGGCGTCGAACAGCTCCCGATCCAGCGTGCCCAGTCCCCGGGTGATCTGTTTGATGCCGCGCGCGCGTTGCCAGGGCCCCCTGTTCATTCGCTACACCCTAAATTGGTCCGAAGACATGGACGCACAGGGCTATTGCTTGAGGTGGCGGGAGAACGCCGAACGCCGCGGCGTGGCCGCGCACGTCGTCGCCGAGATCACCCGCCGGCACGACGTCACCGCCACCCGCTTCGGGGTCCTCGACAAGATGGCCGAGTTCAACGACCCGCACGGCAAATCGTTCTTCCTGATCCCGCCCTACGCCGACGGCGCGCGGGCCCGGGCCGCCGCGCTGATGACCTACATCTTCAACGCGGGCACCGGCTACGGTAAGCCGGGCGGACGGACCACCGACTTTCCGGTCACCCCGTACGGCGCCGCGGAGGTCACGCGAATCATGGCCCGCCAGAACGCAAACCGCTGGAGCTACACCCGCGACGTCGCCTTCGTGCACCGCAACGGGGGGCGGCTGGTCACCACCCCCAACGGCATGCTCATGGGCCTGGGCGGCAACTGGTTGCAGCGGCTGTTCAGCCAGCGCGGCGGCACCACCTGGGGTGAGCTCTTCATGGTCAACGCGGGCCGGGTCGCCGACCCCGGCGAGCAGCTTCGCCAGATCGTCTCGTCCGGGCGTGCCTGGTATCTCGACGCCCGCGGCACGCCCCGCGCAAGCCGCCTCGACCTGGACCGGGTGTTGCACCACGAAGAACGGCACGCCGCGCAATGGGCAGAGCGGGGCTATGTGGGCATGCTCGCGGGCTACGGCCGGGAGCTGTTCCGCGAGTTGGTCTTTGGCGCGGTGAACAGCCTCGAAGAGGACGCGGGCCTGGCCGACGGAGGCTACAGCGCGTGAATCCCGTGGTAGAGCACCATCGCACCGATCACCACGAAGACCGCCGCCAGTAGGGCGCCGTTGTTGCGGTCCATCCAGTCCTTGAGCCGGACCAGGGTGTCGTCGAGGCGGCTTCCGGCCGCCACGTAGGCCAATATCGGGATCGCCACGCTGGACGCGGCGATGGCCACGAAGAACGCCGCCGCCACCCAGTCACCGGCGAGGCCGAGCCCGCTGGTGCCAATGCCCAGTCCCGCGGGGACGCAGATGAGCGCCACATCCGGTCGCACCACGGCCAGCACCGCCCCGGTGATCCCCGCCCGCCCGGGGGTGATGCTGGCGAACGAGCGCATCCAGGCCGGGGATTCGGCCTGGCCGTGCCGGTTGAGCCAGCGGTAGATGCCGTACACGATCAGCGCCGACCCCAGCACCACGCGCAGCCACGACGACCACCGCGGGGGCGCCTTGTCCAAGCCGCCCAGCAGGCCCGAGGCCGCGACGGCGATCGCCGTCAGCGCGGCCAGGCTCAGCACCCAGCCGCCCAGAAACGCGAGGCTGCTCGGCCGCGGCCGCGGCGCCTGCAGCACCAGCACCGCCGGGATGACGGTGAGCGGTGAGAGGGAGATGACCAGTCCGAGCGGAACGAGCCCGGTCAGCACCGTCCCCCAGCTTCCTGCCATGAGCGGGATCCTTCCATTGCCGCGAACGATGCGACGCCGAACGCGCCGAACCGGGTCAGGCCAGCGTGCGAATTCCGTTGTAGAGCACCATCAACCCGATCAGAAACAGGATGACGGCCATCATCGCGTCGTGGTTCGCCTCCATCCAGGCCTTGAGACGTTCCAGGACATGGTCGAGGCGGTCCCCGGCGCCGATATACGCCAGGATCGGGATGGCGACCGTCGACGCGGCGAGCACCACGAAGATCGCGGCCGCGATCAGCTGAGCGCCGGCGCTCAGGGTGCTGTTGCCGACGGCCAGGCCGGCGGTCGCGCACAGGATCAGCACCTCGGGCCGCAGCGGCGCCAGCACCGCCCCGATCACCGCGGCGCGCACCGGGGACAGGGTGGAGAACGATCGCATCCAGCGCGGCATGCTGCGCTGCCGGTGCCGGGTGAACCAGTGGTAGGCCGCCAGCGCGATGAGCGCCAGGCCGAACGCGAGCCGCACCCAGGCCGCCCATTTCGGCGGGGCCGCGTGGAAGCCACTGAGCACTTCCGAGCCGCTGACGAAGGCGGCGGTGAGGGCGACCAGTCCCAGCAGCCACCCGCCCAGAAAGGAAAGACTGGCCGGGCGCGGCCGCGGCGCGTGCAGCACCAGCACGGCGGGGATGACCGTGATCGGTGACAGCGCGATGACCGCCGCCAACGCGATGAGTTTGCTCAGCACCGAGCCCCAACTTGCGTCCACGGGCAGCAATCATCGCATCGGCGTGGTACTCACGCAGCGGTTGATCGCGCGGGTCAGCCTTTGCGACGCAGGGTCCAGGCGGGCACCCAGTGCGTCACGGTCCTGCGCTTGGAGCCGTACGCGACGGGATAGGTCACCAGCCCCCACCAGTCGCCCTGCTCACACAGGGCCCAACAGCTCAGCCACCCCTCGACGACCTTGTGCAGCTGCAGACCGTTGGGCTGATAGCGCCCCGAGCGGTGCGGCTCGCGGGGGAAGAGCACCGTCAGGTCGACCAGTACCGCGACCGGCGGGCGCACCACCCGAAACGGGCTCCGGACCGGTTGGCCGTTGTACCCGATCGACGCGAGCGGACCCATTGATCGATCATACGTTCGAATGTGCGCTCGACTGAGCCCCCTGAGCGGCCCGGTTCGCTTCTGGCAACATAGCGGTGTGTTCAGCCAAACCGCGACGTCCCGGGCGGTTCGGTGAGCATCGGAACCACCGAGGCCACCCGGCGTCGCCGCGGCGTGCTGGGCGGTCGCCGACCGGCGGTACCGGCCGCGCTGGACCCGGTGATCGTCGCGATCGTGGCCACCGCGGTGAGCATGGCCGGCGCCGCGCGGCCCTCCTTCTGGTACGACGAGGCCGCGACCATCTCGGCCGCCTACAGCCGGTCGCTGGCCCAGATGTGGCACATGCTGGGCAACGTCGACGCCGTTCACGGCTTGTATTACCTGCTCATGCACGGCTGGTTCCAGGTTTTCCCGCCCACCGAGTTCTGGTCGCGCGCGCCGAGCGCCCTGGCGGTGGGCGGCGCCGCCGCCGGCGTCGTCGTACTGGGCAAGCAGTTCTCGCCCCGCACCGTCGCGGTGGCCTCCGGAGCGTTCTGCGCGGTGTTGCCGCGGACCACCTGGGCGGGCATCGAGGCCCGTCCCTATGCGATGTCGATGATGGCCGCCGTGTGGCTGACCGTCCTGCTGGTCTACGCCGCGCGCCGTGACGCCGGTTGGGCGTGGCTGTGCTACGCCGTCGCGCTGGCCTGCTCGATCGTGCTGGACGCCTACCTCGCGCTGCTGCTGGCGCCGTACGCCGTGTTCATCGGCGTCTTCCACCGGGGCCGAACGGCGTTGCTGGGCTTCGTGATTGCGTCGGGCGTGGCCGTCGGCGCGCTGATGCCGTTTTTGATGACGGTCGCCGGGCAGGCGCACCAGATCAGTTGGGTCGCGCCCATCGGTCACCGCACCATCGAAGACGTGCTGATGCAGCAGTATTTCGAACGATGCCCGCCGTTCGCCGTGCTGTCGGCGTTGCTGATCGGTGCGGCAATCGTGTTGTGGCTCAGCGGTTCCGCGCGTCTGGCGAATTCGCAGCGCCAGCTGCTGGTGCTCGCGACGAGCTGGCTCGCGGCGCCGACGGCCGCGATCGTGACGTATTCGGCGCTGGTTCATCCGATCTACACGCCGCGCTACCTGTGTTTCACCGCGCCGGCGCTGGCGCTGATCCTGGGGGTCTGCGGTGGCGCGGTGGTCGCCAAACCGTGGGTGACGACGGCGGTCGTCGGCCTTTTCGCCGTGGCCGCCGCGCCCAATTACGTTTGGGTGCAACGTAACCCGTATGCCAAGTACGGCATGGACTACAGTCAGGTCGCCGACCTGATCACCGCGAAGGCCGCGCCTGGCGACTGCCTACTGGTGAACGACACGGTGACGTTCATGCCGGCACCCATGCGCCCACTGCTGGCGGCGCGCCCGGATGCCTATCGCAAGCTGATCGATCTCACGCTGTGGCAGAAGGCGACCGACCGCAACGACGTCTTCGACACCAATCTCATCCCCGAGGTGGTGGCCCGGCCGCTGAGCCAGTGCGGGGTCGTCTGGATCATCACCCAGGCCGACCCGTCCCAGCCGGCGCACGAGCAGGGTCCGGCGCTGCCGCCCGGCCCAGTCTATTGGGCGAGCACCGCCTTCGCGGTGCCGCACGACCTGGGCTTCCGGCTGGTGGAGCGCTGGCAGTTCAACCTGGTCCAGGTGCTCAGAGCGGAGCGCTAGTCACCAGATGTGGATCCAGTCGACGAGCATGTCCGCCGGGAGACCGGCAGCGGCCGGATCTCCGGCGCCGACCCCACCGACGGCCAGGGTGAACATGGGCGTCATCCAGTAGCCGGGATTGTTGAAGGGCCACCGGAAGTCGTCGGGGGCGCCCCCGTGCACGTGAATGGGTTTGTTCGGAACGCTGAAGTACTGCGCCCCGTCTCGGGCGAATTGAAATCCCTCCTCGCCCCAGTGCATTCGCCAGGTGTGCCAGGCGCCGTCGACCATGCCGGGAATCGATTTGCCTTCCCAGGTCTTCCCGTTCGACGCGGCGTGCACCGTCGTTCCCGGCGGCCACGAGCCGTTGCCGTACCACTCGAAAAGGTCGACCTCACCGTCCGGCAGCGGATCCTCGTTGACACCCCAGAAGGCCGACCAAAGGCCCGGCTCCAAGCAGTCCAGCTTGATCTTCGCCTCCCAGGTCTGGTTGATCATGCTCCGGAAGTTCCCCCGCAGTTTGGCGCCGTAGTAGGTGTCCCCCTCGCGGGTGGCGCGCAAGACGAGGTTGGAATTGCCGTCCTGGAACACATTTCGGCGGTCGTCGCGGTAGATCCCCGCGACCGGCGGGAACACGTCGTCCTGCCAGGTCTGGACGGTCCATTTCCCCGGATCGGGAGCCGAGCCCGCCGGGCCGTCGAACTCGTCGGCGAAGATGTAGCCGCCGCCCCCCGCCGACGGCGCGGCAGGCACCGACGGGCCGGACGGGGTGGCCCAGGCACCCGGCAAGCGCATCGCAGCCCCGATCATGCCGAGGCCCGACATCAACATCATGCTGCGACGATCCATCTAAACCACCAATCGTTCCAGCCGGCTCGTCAAGCTCGGCGAATTCTCCCCAGGCAACTCTCGCAAACGGTGTTATGAAACCACGCGGTGGGGTGGGCCGCATCCCGGTGTCGCGATCCGCGCGCGGCATTCCCGGCCGCGACCCGCGGGCCGGTCCATCGCTGCCATCCCCCTGGCATAAGCAAGCGACGATAGCAGCCGCGGACCCGATTTCCTGGGATTTCCCACCCCAATTATCAACCACGTTGACATTCGCGGCGCCGCTGGTATCAAGGAGGTTGATGGTTTAAGAAAGGAAATCAACATGTCTCATGGATTCTTCGGCGGTTTCGGTGGACCCGGCTTTGGTGGTCCCGGTTTCGACGGTCCCGGCTTTGGCGGTCCCGGCTTTGGCGGCCCTGGCTTCGGGGGCCCGGGTGCAGGCGGTCCCGGCGTCGCGCCCTTCGCCAAGAAGGGTCGTCACGGCCTCAAGCGCGCGGCGTTCGTCACCGCGGCATTGCTGTTGGACGGGCCGGCCGACGCCGCGCAGGTGGTGCAGCGGGTGTCCGACGCGACCGGCGGCGCGTTCACCCCTCCGCAGGACGTGGCCGAGCTGGCGATCGGCATTCTCGCCGGCCGCGGCGTGGTCACCGTCGACGACGGCGTGGCGACGCTGACCGAGCTCGGCCGAAACCTGCTGGCCTGGCGCGGGATCAGCAGCGAGACCGCGCACGCCTTCCTGGGTCGGGCGGCCAAGTTCGGCGACGTTCTCAAGATCCGCAAGGAGTTCTTCGAGATCGCCGGGTTGGCCCGCACCATCGCATGGACGGGCACCGACGAGCAGAAGCAGCAGCTCGCCGAGACCCGGACCAAGGTGCTCGAGGCGCTGACCGATGCGCGCAAGGCGCTGCACCGGGTCCTCGGCGAGGCCTAGCGAGGGCTGGGTTCGCTGAGCCTGACCAGGGTCTTGCCGACGTTGACCCCGGTGAACAGGCCGTTAAGGGCATCGACACAGGACTCGATGCCCTCAAAGATGGTCTGGCGGTATTGGAGTCGGCCTTCGGCCTCCCACTGGCGTAGCGCGGCGAACGCCTCGTCGAAGCGGCCCCACTGATCGAGCGCGTTGAACCCCTGCATCAGCGCGGTCTTGGACAGCAGGTTCACGTAGTTGGCCGGTCCGGGGTGGTCCCCGGTGAGGTAGCTCGAGATGACGCCGCACAAAACGACGCGCGCGCGGGCGGCCAGGCGGCCCAGCACGGCGTTGAGGATGGGGCCGCCCACGTTGTCGAAGTAGACGTCGACGCGTTGCGGGCAATGCTTTTTCAGCGCCGCCACGATGTCGTCGTTCTTGTAGTCGATGCACGCGTCGAATCCGAAGTCCTCCACCACCGCGCGGCATTTCTCCGGCCCGCCCGCGATGCCCACCACCCGGGCGCCGGCGATCTTGGCGATCTGCCCGGCGACCGATCCGGTGGCGCCCGCGGCGGCCGACACCACCACCGTCTCCCCGGGTTGCGGCCGGCCGATGTCGGTCATCCCGAAATAGGCGGTGGCGCCCGTCGGCCCGTAGACGGACATGATGGCCAGCTGATCGTCCTCGCCCGGAATCGGCGTGCTGAACACGTCGTCGCGGATGAGCACGTATTCCTGGAAGCCGGTCAGCGTGGTGACGACGTCGCCGACGGCGTAGGCGTCGCACCGCGACGCGACCACCTCGCCGATCCCGGCCGCCCGGATGACCTCCCCCAGCTGCACCGGCGGGAGGTAGCTCGGCTGGTCGTCCAGCCAGGTGCGGGCGGCGGCGTCGATGCCGACGTAGGTGGTCCGCAACAGCGCCTCGCCGTCGGCGGGTTCGGGCGCGGGCGTGGTGACCATTTCCGTGTCATCCGGCCGGACAAGCCCGGAGGGGCGGCGACGAAGGAGGACCTGGCGATTCGGCAAATCGGGCACGATCGTAAAAACTACCGAATGGGCCGGAAAGGCAGAAGCGAATGGCATATTCATTGCATGGCAGCAAACGAAGACCCGGAAGACCGGATCCGGGAACTCGAGCGCCCACTCGCCGAGACGGCCCGGGCGTCAGAACAGCTCAGTTCGCAGCCCGCCGGCCAGAATTATCCGCCCGGCCCGGTGGGCGCCCCGCCCCCGCCGCCGGCCCCGTGGACATACGCTGGCCCACCCCGGCCACGTCCCTCCAGCAACCGCGTCTGGTGGATCCTCGGCACGGCCGTCGTCATCGGCATATTGGCCCTCGCGGGTGGCATCGCGGCCTTTGCCGCACACCAGCTTTCCGGCGTGAAGTCGATCATCGCGACGCCGCCAACCATCTCCAAACCGTTTGGCCCACCACGCATTTCGACGAATCCCGGCCCGTCAACCTCGCCCGCCGCACCGCCGGGCACCGAGCTCAGCGTCGCCGGCATCAACGAGAACCGGACCATCGCCTGTAACGACAACATGGTCAGCGTCAGTGGGGTTTCGAACACGGTGACGATCACCGGGCATTGCGCCAGCCTGTCGGTGTCCGGCGTGCAGAATTCGATCACCGTCGAGGCCGTCGAGACCATCGAGGCCTCCGGCTTCAACAACAAGGTCACCTACCACTCCGGCGCGCCGAAGGTCAGCAACTCCGGCGGCTCGAACGTGGTGCAGCAGGGCTGAGCCGAAAACGGCTGCTAGGCAGGCTCTTCGGTGTCGTTGTCCAGGACGCTGACCGCGATGCCGTAGGGCAGGAAACGCACCCTGCGTGTGGGATCGACGTTCTCCTTGTTGGCCCGCAGTGCGTCGAGTTCGGTCGCATAGACCTGTTCGACGCGCGCGCCACCGTTGGCGTCCACCGTGTAGATGGCCCACACGCCCTCACCGGCTTCGCCCGCGGTTTCCGGAGCTCTGCGCGGGCGTCGCGACAGGTCGTCGAAAAAGGCGGACCAGCCCGTCCGGCCCCCGGGACCGGCCACGAGCCTGCTGACCCGCTCGAACACGTCGCGCAGCCCTTCGCTGCCCTCCCGGATCATTCGATCGAACTCGTCGGGGTCGAATCCGAATCCACTGTGCTCGCCCACGCGACCTCCTAGGCGCTCGTGCCGTACCTGCCAGTGTGCGCTCAGTCGGCGGCGTTTGCCACGTGCTTACTGGCCGGGCGGCGGCGGCGGGTTGATCGGAATCGGCACCGTGACGAACGGGAAGTGCAGGTACATCGTCACCGGTGGCTGCCGGGGCAGCTGCGGTGCGGCCGGCGGGGGCGCGGGCGCCGGTGCGGCCGGCGGGGGCGCGGGTGCCGCGGCCGGCGGGGGGTGCCGCCTCTTGGACCGGTGGGGGCGCCTGCCGGACGGGCGGCGGCACGTACTGCGGCGCCTGCCGGGTCGGTGCGCGATAGACCGGGGCCGCGGGCGGCTGAGTGACCTGGGTCTGCGGCGCGGGCTGCTGCACCGGCGACGGCGCGGGGGCTGGTGCGGCCACCTCCGACGGGCTGGGCGCCGGCGCGGGACTCGGAGCAGGTACCTGAGCCTGCGGCGGGTTGCTCGGCGGGGGCGCCTGCGGCGGGTTGCTCGGCGGCGGCGCGGGCAGCTGGACTCCCGGCGTGGCGACGCTAACGCCCGAATTGTGCCGAACGTCGGACCCCGGGCGATCCGACGTCAACGTCACCAGCACCACCCCGCCTATCGCGGCGACGATGGCGGCCAGGGCGCTACCGGCCAGCAGCATGGACCAGGGCCGGCGCGAGGGCTTGTCGTCCTCGTCCGGGACTGCGCTGTACGCCCGGGCGCCGGTGCCGAAGTCGGCGTTATCCCAGACGTCCAGATAGGTCGGGCTGATCGCGGGCGGGCTCAGCTCTCCGGTGCCCGGATCCAGCGCGTAGGCCAGGGCCGCCGTCGACGACGCGAACAGCGGGGCGTTCGCCGACGCCAGAGCCGCCCCGCGGGCCAGGGCCATGTCCGGCTCCTCGGGCCCGGTGACCGGAAGCGGGGTGGCCGCCTCGAGCGTTGACTTCAGCGCCACGATGTCGGTTCCGCAGCCGATCAGGAACACACCGTCAGCCCGGGACCCGCGCGCGTCCAGACCGGAGACCATCGTCGCCAGTTCGGCGGCCAGGCCTCCCGCGCGAGCGTCGCCGGTCTGGCGCCGGTGCAGGTCGACGATGGAGCCGTCGGCGACGTCGACCACGGCCAGCGTCGCGTTCGCGGGCTCGACGAACAGCATCGCGAGGCGCTCGTAGCCCAGCGCGTAGCCCACCGTCTGCGCCAGCGCGGCCGCAGCGAGCAACGGTGCGACCAACATCACGCCGCCCAGCTCGTGGGTCGCGATCGCCTCCCGTAGCGCCCCGACGCCGGCCGGGTCACTCCAGGTGACCCCGGTCGAGGTCAACCGGTGACCGCCCTCTAACACGCCTTCACGGCTGCCGATGATCGCGTCGATCACCTGATCGACCGCACCGGCGGCCGAATTCCCCGCGGCCCCAACCGCGAACTCTTCCTGTTCGACGGTCACGCCGTCAGCATTTTGGCCTTCGATCGCTACCAGGCGGACTGTCCTGGGAGCCATCGACATCCCAAGCACGATGTCCACGTAACGCCTCCAAGGTCTTTTTCAACGCCCTTCGCGAGGGCATGACGGGAGGAACCCCGTCTGAACTTGGTGACCTAAACGTTACGCGTGTGCGGCTGTGCGCGCAGGAGGCGTGCGTACGCAGGAACGACGCTAATAACCCGGCCCGAGGAACGGGTTCTGCGAGCTCCCCGGATACTGCGGATACTGGCTCCCCGGATACTGATTCCCCGGATACGGCTGATATTGCGGGTATTGCGGGGTCGAAGGCGCCTGCTGCTGAGGAACCGGCACCGGAATCGGTATCGGGAGCAGCGGAACGCGGATCCACTCCGTCGTCATCGGCACCGTCGTGCTGGTGGTGGTCGGCGGCGGCGGTGGCGGCGGCGGGGTGGTGGTTTCCATCGGTGGCGGCGGAACCGTCGTGGTGATCGTCGGTTGTGGCGGCGCGGTAGTCGGCGGCGCCGTGTGCCTCGGGGTGTAGACGGGCGCCGGCGGTGCGGTGGTGACCACCACCGGCGGCGGCGGCGGGGGGCGGCGGCGACGGCGGCGGGGGCGGCGGCGGCGGCGGCGCCGGGCTGGGGATGGGTTGCGCGCTCGGCGGCGGGGGCGGGGGCGGTACCGCGGTGGGCGGTGGCGGTGCCACCGGACGCGGCGCCACGGAGTTGGCAGGCGGCGCGGGCAGCGGCGCGACGGAGGGCGGCGGGGCCGGACGGTTTTCAATCCCGGTCAGCGTGTAGGCCACCCCGCCGATCGCCGTCATGGCGACCACGGCTGACATGCCGATGATCAACTGGGAGAACCGAAGCCGGAACCGGGGCTGGCGTTCCCGCGGCGGTTCGATGACGTTGAGCCGCATCGACCAGCCGGCCGGACCGTCCTCGTCGTAGGTTTCGCCACCGAACCGCATCCGCAGATCGCCGGGGTATTCGGTTTGCGACCAAGCCAATTCGCGATCGGTCAGCGCCTCGTCGTCGATCACCAGCACATCGCCGGCGCCGAGGTCCACGACATCACCGGTCGCGTCGGCCGACGCGAGTAGCCCGATCGACGTCCGCGTGCGCAGATCCAGCTCGCCGCCGCGCGAGGCCAGGATCAGCGCACCGCTGGCCGCCGCCAGGGCCGGTTGCGACGGCGTCAGGATCGGCGTGCGGCCGTGCATCGAAAGCCGTTCGGTGACAAGCGGAATGCGCGCGCCTCCGCCGACCGTGACCACCGCGGCAAGGTCCGACCAGCTCTTGCGGTAGCGCACCAGCATGTCGTCGAAGGCGTAGATGAAGCCGGTCAGCCGGTCCTGGATCAGCTCTTCGAGGTCGTCCTGCGTCAACGTCAGGCTGCAACTGCGCCCGCCCAGCACCGCGGTGATGTCGGTGGTCATCTCGGTCGAGAGCCGCTCTTTGCCCGCGCGGCATTGCTCCCGGAGTTCGATGAGCTGCCCGACACCGGCGGTGCTGGCCGGGTCGAGGCCGCTGCCGTGACCCAGCTCCTCGAAGGCACGCAGCTGCAACTCCTGGTCGATCTCGTCGCCGGACAACGCCTCGTAACGCAATGTGGCGCTGACGAGTTCAAAGTCCCCCGCCACATTGACCAAGGTGGCCGAGGTGCCGCTGCCGCCGAAATCGAGCAACCCCACGACGCCCTCGTCGGGCAGACCGAGCTCGGCCTTTACCGCGGTCAGCGACGCGATCGCGTCGCTGACCAGCCGCGGCGCCATACCGCTTCGCACGAAGCCCAGATGCGTCCGCAGGGCATCCCGCAACGCCTGCACCGTCGCGGGTTTCCAATGCGCCGGCACGGCGATGGAAATCTCCGAGCACGCCGCATCCGCACCGGCGGCACGCACCATCGCGTCCAGCGCCTCCACCGTCAGCAGCTCCGGATCGTGCGCGGAACCGTCGGGTGACACCAGCGCGACGGAATCACCGATGCGCTCGATAAAGCCCTTCATCGGTACGCCAGGCTCGGCTAGATGCGGGTTCTCTTCGGGTGCACCAATTTTCGGTGCACAGTGCGGATAAAGGGTAAGCACGGACCGGCGGCTAACCGGCGGGCTTCCGTTACGCGCAGCGACCAGGTTCGTGGTCCCGATCGACAACCCAAGTGGGTCGTACATAGAGCGAAAACCTTCGTCCATAGGGGTCGGTGGCCAGCGTTAACGATAGCCGCGGACACGCGGAAAGCCGATGCTTCGCAATGTCATTGGTATCCGCTCGATGCGCTTGCGTCACCGAAGCGGTACCGAAAACCCCTTGACAAAAAGCCTTGTGTTACAACACCGTCAGTGGCAGCGAACGCCTGGCCTCGAACTGAAATGTCGATCCCCCACTGACTCTGACCACCGAAACCTCTGGCAGTTCCTCGGCCGGAGTGTCGGTTTCGACCAATTCGGCCGTCCAGTCGGCGGCCGTACCGCTAACTCGAACCTCGATGCGAGGTTCCACCGCGGTGGCGATCGCCTGGAGCGGCTGCACGGATTCCGGCGAGCACAGCGAGATCCAGGATTTGTCGTCATGGGCCGGCGACGGGTGGACGTGCAGCCGGTTCGATTCCGTCTCGGCCACAACGTAGCCCGCGGGGTTGAGCAGCGGGTGCAGCTCCAGGACGCGCAGCACGCCCTCGGTGCCACCCGGAAGTTTCAGCGCGCGGTGAATGCGCTCGGCGGCCATACCCGCGATACCGATCAGGCCGCGGGTGCACACACCGACCGCCTCGTCGTCGGTGGCGGCACGTGCGGCCACCGCGATCGCGAACGACAGGTACAGCAGGTGCATCTGCAGGCACACCTCGTCGGCCATCCGGACCAGCGCCGAATGCGAGAAGGCGGCGAAGTCGAAATCGGACAGCAACGGGCCGGAGTAGTCCGCCTGTCCCTCGTCCGAGGGGTCGATGGGGTCGAGTTCCCATGTCGCAGCCCGGGTTTGACCGACGATGTCCAGGGCCGGGATGCTCTGGGCCTCGGGGTAGGACTCATCGATGATGACGGTCCACGCGCAGTGCGGATGCCGGTCCGCCGGCGTCCGCGGCGGGCGATGGATGGGGCGCACCTGGGCGCGCGGGTTGGTCGCGATCGCGGTGGCGTCGAAGGTCGGGTCCTCGATGGTGTGGCACATGCCGAACACGTACTGCTCGCCCATCGGCTCGACGTCGAGCAGGGCGCCGCAGTGGTCGAGGTGGAATTCGCCGTGCCAGCGGTCGTGCACGGTGTACCGGAAATCCATGAATTGCGGTGGGGCACCGATGTCGAGCTGCAGGCCCTTGAAGATCGTCAGCACGTCGTTGCCCTCATAATTCAGCGCTTTCTGCATGCGCCGGGTGTAGATCGGGCTGGAGCCCGCCCACTCCTCGATGGCGATCTGCACCATCTCGTCGCGGCCGAATGAGGAGATACACCAGGCCATCCCGGATCGGTCGATCAGCTGCCCGATCAGCAGCAGTTCGGGAATAAGGACGACGAGTTCGTCACGGGACAATCGCGCGTATCGCGAGGGGCTGCTCACGCCCCAAAAATAGACTCGACTATGTTATAAAGTCAACAATGTCCATCGTCGCTGGCCAGACCCCCGATCGCCCGGTTGGCCCCACCCGGCGAACCACCGCGCCACGCAAGCGCGGCGATGACACCCGGGCGAAAATCATCGATGAGACGGTCCGCTGCATCGTGGAGGAGGGATTCTCCGCCGCCACCGCCAAGCACGTGGCCGAACGCGCCGGCGTGACGTGGGGGGTCATCCAGTACCACTTCGGGGATCGCAACGGCCTGCTGATGGCCGTGGTGGACGACGGGGTGGCCCGGCTGGTGGACAGCCTGTCGGCGGCCGACGTCAGCGAGCTGCCGCTGCGGATGCGGATCGAGGTCGTCGTCGACACCGCCTGGAGCTGCTACAGCAGCCCGACGTCGATGGCCGCCTTCGAAATCCTGCGCGAGACCCGCGGCGGCCCGGACCCGTCGTCGCGGCGCCATCTGCTCGACATGAACTCCGCGGTCGGCCAGCTGGGGCGACTGATCACCACCGATCCCGCGCATGCCGGTGTGGCCGAGGTCATTTGGGCCACGCTGCGCGGTGTGGTGCTGGCGCAGATGGTCACCGGTGCAGCCATCGATTGGAGCCTGGAACGACGTGCCCTCGTCGACATGGTCACCCGTGTGCTGCAATGACCTGATGACCCTCGACGATCTCGCCGATATCGAAGCGATCAAGCAAGTAAAATACCGGTATCTGCGCGCGCTGGACACCAAGCACTGGGACGACTTCGCCGACACCCTGGCCGAGGACATCAAGGCCGACTACGGGCCGTCGATCGGCAACGAGCTGCACTTCACCAACCGGGCCGATCTGGTGGAGTACATGCGGACGTCGCTGCCCGCGAACGTCATCACCGAACACCGGGTGACGCATCCGGACATCACCATCGACGGCGACACCGCAACGGGCAGTTGGTATCTGCAGGACCGGGTCATGGTCGCCGACTTGAACTTCATGTTGATCGGCGCGGCCTTCTACCGCGACACCTACCGTCGCACCGATGCCGGCTGGAAGATCAGCGGCACCGGCTACGACCGAACCTACGATGCCACAATGTCTTTGGAGGGCCTGAACTTCACCCTCAAACCCGGCCGGGCCATCGCCGCCGAGTGACGGCTACTTGGTGATGGCGATGACCGCGCCGGGCCGCAGCCATTTCATGATCGACACCAGCTGAGCGTCGTCGACCGCCACGCAGCCTTCGGTGGGTTTCCCGTCGGTGGTGTGGAAGAAGAACGCGGCTCCCCCACCCGGGGTCTTGTTCTTGTTGACGCCCATCACGACGGCGTGCTTGTACTGCGGGATCTGCAGGTTCTCGCTGTCGGCGGTGTTGAACGGGCACTGCGCTTTCTGGCACGTCTGCATCGAGTTGAACGTGGGACTGTGGTCGTCGCCGCTCCACCAGTAGTTGGGCCCGGAGATCTGGGTGTAGGGCAGCCCGGTACCCGGATTCGGCGCCGTGCCGAACGCGGAGTCCAGGCTGTACACGCCCATCGGGGTGGCCGGAACGCCGCTCTTGGCCTGCGGCGCCATGCCCGCCGAACCGACGTGGGTGGGAATGTTGGACCGCAGCGACTGCCAGCCGGTGCCGCTGCGCTGGAAGATCTCCATGGTCGCGTTGGAACCGCCGGTGCTCACCACCGAAACCACCTGGGTCGCACCGCCAACCGCGTTCGCGAACCAGGGAGCGCCGGCGGCGGCGCTGATCGGCGCCAGCACCACCGAGGCGAAAATTACGCACGCCGCGGCGCACAGTGAAGTGAGCAGTCGGTGCATGCACTCCATCGTCGAACGGGCGCATCTTCAGGGTCAAGTAAAGCTTTAGCCCCGGTTAGGTCACCGCGCCGTGACCAAATGCGCACCGGGACAGCGTTGTTAGGGCACCGCGACGGTGTCGGACGCACGCCGCCAGCCGGCGGATGGCCTGACCGAGGGACGAAAAATCAAGAGGCACAACAGGAAATACAGGTATCCCAGCGACCAGCCGGCCAGCACGTCGGACGGGTAGTGCACGTTCAGTGCCACCCGGGAGATGCCGACCATCAGCACCGACACCGCCACCGCCGCGACCGCGATGCGGCGGATCAACCCGGTCATCATCGGAAAGATAAAGCACAACACGGCGAGCAGGGCCGCCATCGCCTCCAGCGCATGCCCGGACGGGAACGAGGTCGACGGCGCGGCGACCAGCATGGTCACCGGACGCGGCCGGTTGACCAGGGCCTTGGCCGCGGCGGTCGCGAATTCGTTGAGCGGCCCACACGCCAGGACCAGCACCAGCGCGGCCCGCACATTGCGCATCACCAGGGCCAACACCGTCATCGCAATGCCCAGCGCGGACATCGGGACCGGACCCAGCGCATACGACATGCCCTCCCAAAACCGCAGCCACAGCGGGTGTTTGAGCGCGATGTCGCGGGCCGCGTTCAGTAACCACCAATCCATCCGGTGCATCCAGGCCCAGTGCCGGCAGTGGCCCGACCACATCACCGCATACACGGCGGCGGCCAACACCGCGAACCACACGGCCACGGACGTCCTGGGATGAGTCATAACCAACCGATACCAGCACTGCTGCGGTGACATCCGGGCGCGGTCATACTGTCGATATGGCCGTCTTCGTCCGTAGGTTGTTCGGCATCGGCAAGCTGCCCGACGAGCTGCACGCGCAGCTCGAGTCGGAGGGGCTCACCTACCTCGCCGACTACGTAGCCGTGACCAGGCGGTTCAGCGGCACCATCCCCGGCGTGCGGCTGCCGCACAGCGTCGCCAGCTACACCGGGTCGCTGGTCTTCACCACGGAGCGGGTACTGGCGACGCTGTCGATGCTGCCCCGACTGGCGGGCCCGACCGTCAACGTGCGATGGAACGCGCCGCAGACCGGCGCGGCGCAGGTGGAGATCTCGTCGACCGGACTGCAGGTCGACGTCGACGTGTCCCGGGTCGACGAGAAATTCAGCGGCGAGCTGTCGCTGCACTACAAGGTCGCGATTCCCGACGATGTGCTCGGCGGCCTGCCCCGGCGGTCGCTGGCGTTCGACATGCCGCCGGACTACGTGTTCCGCGCGGTCGGAGTCACCTATAGTCCCTGATCGTGATGCGGGGCCAGGGCGGCTGCCGCAGCACCGCCAGGCTGCCGATCACCGCGGCCAGCAGGCCGGTGATCACCCCGATCAGCGCGATGCGGCCCTTGTCCACGGCCGGCGTCCAGGAGGCCTGCCCGTCGCGGATGGCGAACACCCCCGGCGGTTTGGTGACCACAATTACGGTGGTGCCGTCCGGGGTCTGATAGGGCTCGCCGTAACCGCGGCCGGCGGCGGCATCGACGCCCAGCTGATCGAGTACATCGGAAGGCTTCACGGAAAACCACTCCCTTCCTGGGGGTTCACCAGGTGCCAGGCCTTGGCACGCTCCACGCTAACGCGGATTTTCCTACGATGGCTGATGTGACCGGTGAGGCATTCAGTCCGCGAGAGCGGCGGGCCGTCTATCGCGTCATCTACGAGCGCCGTGACATGCGCCGGTTCGTTCCCGGAGCGGTGGTGGACGAGGCCGTGCTGGCGCGCCTGCTGCAGGCCGCGCACGCGGCGCCCAGCGTCGGGTTGATGCAACCGTGGCGCTTCATCCGCATCGCCGACGCCGCGCTGCGGCGGCGCATTCACGCCCTGGTCGACGAGGAACGCCCGCGCACCGCGGAAGCCCTGGGCGAGCGGGCCGACGAGTTCCTGGCGCTCAAGGTCGAGGGCATCCTCGAGTGCGCGGAACTGTTCGTGGTGGCGCTGGGCGACGGCCGCGACGCACACGTGTTCGGCCGGCGGACTCTCCCGCACATGGACCTGGCGTCGGTGTCCTGCGCGATCCAGAACCTGTGGCTGGCGGCCCGCTCCGAGGGCCTCGGCATGGGCTGGGTGTCGCTGTTCGATCCGCAACGGCTGGCGGCGCTGCTGCAGATGCCGAACGGCGCCGAACCGGTGGCCATCCTGTGCCTGGGGCCGGTGCCCGAATTCCCCGACCGCCCGGCGCTGGAACTGGACGGGTGGGCGGTCGCGCGACCGTTGTCGGAATTCGTCTGCGAGAACCGATGGGGTCAACTGCCGATGCCCTGACGCGTCGGCACTCAGGAAACACCGAGGGAAGTTGCGGTAACGTCGCCGGTCGCAAGGCAATGTGAGAGGTGAGCCATTGACGCCGGGCGACATAGCGGACCAAAAACGGAAAACGGGCTGTCAGGACAACGTGCTGATCGTGCACTGGCACGACCTGGGCCGCTACCTGGGCGCCTACGGCCGCACCGACGTGTCGAGCCCGCGTCTGGACCGTCTTGCGGCCGAAGGCATCCTGTTCACCCGGGCGCATGCCACCGCGCCGCTGTGCTCGCCGTCGCGCGGATCGCTGTTCACCGGCCGCTACCCGCATAACAACGGCCTCATCGGCCTGGCCCACCACGGCTGGGAATACCGTGACGGGATCCGCACCCTGCCTCAGATCTTGTCCGAATCGGGCTGGTACTCAGCGCTTTTCGGCATGCAGCACGAGACCTCCTACCCGAAGCGGTTGGGCTTCGACGAGTTCGATGTGTCGAACTCCTACTGCGACTACGTGGCCGAGAGGGCCGACGAGTGGCTGCGACAGAGCGCCGAAGGCCTTGTTGGACAGCCGTTTTTGTTGACCGCTGGCTTCTTCGAGACGCACCGGCCCTATCCGCGGGACCGCTACACGCCGGCCGACAGCGCCGGGGTGGACCCGCCCGATTACCTGCCCGACACCCCGGAGGTGCGCGGTGACCTCGCCGACTTCTACGGGGCCATCAGCACGGCCGACGCGGCGGTGGGGAGGTTGTTGGACGCGCTGGCCGATACCGGTCTGGACGCCAACACCTGGGTGGTGTTCTTCACCGATCACGGCCCGGCGTTCCCGCGGGCGAAATCCACGCTGTATGACGCCGGCACCGGCATCGGGTTGATCATCCGGCCGCCCACCGACCGGACCGTGACTCCCCGCGTCTACGACGAGCTGTTCAGCGCGGTCGACCTGGTCCCGACGTTGTTGGGGCTGTTGGGAATTGACACCCCTACCGATGTCGACGGTGTCTCCCACGCGCCCGCCCTGCTGGAGCCGGATCCCCCGCCCGCGCCGGTCCGCGATCACGTCTACACCATGAAGACCTACCACGACTCGTTCGATCCGATCCGCGCGATTCGCACCAAGGACTACAGCTACATCGAGAACTATGTGCCCCGGCCGCTGCTGGATCTGCCGCTGGACATCGAGGAAAGCCCCTCGGGGCTGGCCGTCGCGCCGTTCGTCAAGTCGCCGCGGCCCGAGCGTGAACTCTACGATCTGCGTGCCGACCCCACCGAGACCACCAACCTGCTGGCCGAAGAAGGGACCGACGCCGACGAGGTCGCGGCCAGTCTTGCTGTGCGACTTCATGATTGGCGTCAGCGCACCGGCGACGTCATCCCGTCGGAGTTCGCCGGTACCCGCATCTCCGCGCGGTACACCGAAACGTATCTGCAGATCCATCACGCCAAGCCGACACCGCGCTCGGCCATCGCCGCCGACCGCGGCATCGAAGAAGGCACGCCCACGCAACGCTAGCTCGGCGGAGCCGGGAGGCGCCGCTGCTGAGGCTATCCGGCTGACCGGCTCGCGCCGCCCACCTCGGCGACGACGAACACCCGGCGGAACGGGAAGATCGTCGTCCCATCGGAGCGGGGCGGGTAGGCGTCCTGCAGCAGCGGGATCAACTCCTCGCGGAACTGCTCCCACGTCGCGTCATCCAGCCGTTCGCGCACCGGGACCAGCGCCGTGCCGGTGATCCATTCGAGCACGGGATGTTCGCCGGTCAGCTGGTGCAGATAGGTCGTCTCCCAGACGTCGACCTTGCATCCCGCGTCGAGCAGCAGGTTAGCGTAGTACGCCGGCGGCTGAACCACCGCGCCGACTCGAAATGGTATGTCGCGCAGCAGCTTCGCGTACGGCTCCCGGCGGGCCAACGCGCGCACCGCGGCGTAGGACGGCGACTCGAAGTTGCCCGGCATCTGGACGCCGATCCACGATCCGGACGCCAGTTGCCCCGCCCACCGGAGCAGCAGGTCGGCATGCTCGGGCACCCAGTGCAGGGCTGCGTTGCTGACCACAACGTCGGTGTCGGGTTTGGGCTTCCAGTCGCGCAGGTCGCCGATGACGGCGTCGATGCCCCGCTCCTTGGCGGCGGCCACCATCTCCGGCGAGCTGTCCATCGCCTCGACCACCGCGTCGGGCCAGCGCCGGGCCAGATACTTCGTCAGGTGACCGGGGCCGCAACCGAGATCGACGACGCGACGAGCCCGCTCGGCGCCCACCCGCGACAACAGGTCATAGAAGGGGCGGGCGCGATGGTCGGCGAAGGCCAGGTAGACGTCCGGATCCCACATGTCGATCCTCCCGATCCTCGCGCCGCCGCTAGCGGGCCGATAGCACTTATAACTCCTATGGTGCGCCGACGCGGCCCGAATGGTCCCGGGATCAGGCCGCGACGATCGAAACCGGTCGAAACGCCCCGGAGACGCGTGCCCGTCGGGCTACCATCGGCGTTCGTGGCGTCCGACTCAGATCCGATCGACCCGCCCATCCCCGTTCCGGACCTCCCCGGCGCCGATGTCCCGGCCGGCGCCGGCGGATTACCTCCCCACTCGGCGTTGCCGCCCCGCCAGCGAATGGTAGTCGAGGCATCGGCCCTCGGCGATCTGGCCCTGCGCACCTGGGTGGCCTCCCTGCTCACCGCCACGGTGGCGCCGTTCGTGGTCGCCGGCACGCTGAGGCAAAGCGATTCAGCCACCGAGCGCGGCAACCTCGACTTCTACGCGGAGTTGGGCGCGGCGAAAGATCCGAGGCGGTCCTTCCCGCCACCCACCGAGTCGCCCCGGGTGACGTCGCGGCGGGCCGGCCACCTGGCGGAGTGGGTCGCGCGCGGCACGGTCGACAACATCGCGTTCCCCAGCAGCTTCACCGCCATCAACCCCGCCATGCGCACGCGGTGGGCCGCCTGGGGATCCAATAATGTCGTGCGCGCTCAGCATTGGCGCCACGACGACGGGCCCCGTCCCACCCTGTGCGTGATCCACGGCTTCATGGGGTCCTCATACCTGGCCAACGGGCGGTTCTTTTCGTTGCCCTGGTATTACCGGGCCGGCTACGACGTGCTGATGTACACGTTGCCCTTTCACGGCAAACGGGCCGAAAAGTATTCACCCTTCAGCGGTTTCGGCTACTTCGCCGGCGGGCTCAGCGGTTTTGCCGAGGCTATGGCGCAGGCCGTGCACGACTTTCGTTCCATCATCGACTATTTGCGTCACACCGGGGTCGACCGGATCGCGCTCACCGGCATCTCGCTGGGCGGTTACACCTCGGCGCTGGTGGCCTCGGTCGACGATCGGCTGGAGGCCGTGATCCCGAACTGTCCGGTGGTCACCCCGTCGACGTTGTTCGACGAATGGTTCCCGGCCAACAAGCTGGTCCGGCTGGGCCTGCGCCTCTCCGACATCAGTCACGACGACTTGGCGGCCGGGCTGGCGTACCACTGCCCGCTGAACTACCGGCCGCTGGTGCCCCGGGACCGCCGGATGATCATCACCGGGCTCGGCGACCGGATGGCGCCACCCGATCATGCCGTCAAGCTATGGCAACACTGGGATCGCTGTGCGCTGCACTGGTTTCCGGGCAGCCACGTGCTGCACGTGAGCCAGCTGGACTACCTGCGCCGGATGACCGCATTCCTGCAGGAGGTCATGTTCTGACCACCTCGACGGTGTCGGCGCTCTCCGCACCTCCGCCGGTCTCGCCGCGCGGAGCCCGGTGGGCCGCCCCGGTCAGGGTGGGCCAGTGCAGCTGCGAAAGCAGGTCCTCCGGCGCCGCGGTGTGGCCGTCCAACCGATACGTGGACAACAGGTCCAGTGCGGTCAAGGCGGGCAGGTGGTTTCCGCGTTGCGGGGTCAGCCCGTCCACCGGCGCCTTGCCGTCCGGGGCGGTCTCGGTCTGGAACGCGCACGCCACCGCGACGGTGGGCCGGCTTTTGTCACCGGCAACCTCGAGCGCGGTGCAGGTCTCGCGCGCGTCATACGCCCGGATCGCGTGCAACGTCTCCGGCAACGCGCCGTCCACCTGAATCTGGTATGCCGCAAGGTAATCCGAGGCACCACGCTGCACTCCGCGCCACCTCTCGCGGGGGTTGGACGTCAGCAGCCGGGGAATGTCGTCGGCCGCGACGGTGGTGGCTTCCCAACCGATCTCCCGCAGATGATCGGCCAGCCGGCGGGCCGCGACCTGAGCGGTCTCGCGCAACGGGATCCGCGGCGAGCGGGCCTGCAGAGCGGCCAGGTTGTCGGGCGCCGATACGGTGAGCCCGATCCAGGTCTCGCGGCGTGACGGGTCGGCGGCGTTGTCGCGGCTGGTGATTCGGATCTTGTCCGCCCGGATGCCATACCGGTCCAGGTAGCTCGCGATCAGCGGGAGCGGCAGCACATCGGAGTCGTTGTCCGGTGCGCCGAGGCGGATCAGGGCGGTCGCCGCCGCGTCAGAGGTGGCCGCGGGGACGGCGTTCCCGCGTCCGATCATCGCCAGGCGGCGGCGCAGGATGGTGGTCCAATACAGACCGCCCCACCAGCCGAACAACACGATCACGACGGCGGCCGCGATGCCCAGCAGCCAGTAGTCGCGGGGTGTCCGCCACGGGTAGGCCATCACCGCGGGCACAATGGCCAGCAGCGCCAACGTGATTCGACCGCTCCCGGGGGTCGGTATCCGGTTCATGCTCACGGGGTGGGGTCCTTTCGTCGGCGTGCGGCGATTGCGGTGACGGCGCCGGCCACCGCGACCAGCACGGCCAGCGCGGCGGTGCCGGCCACCGCGACGGTGCGCGGTTTGGTGTCCTTGGGCGCCGGGGCCGGCGGCACGGCCACCGGCTTCACCGATGCCGCGCCGGGCTGGTTACCGGCGGGCAGTTGCCAGGTCAGGGCCGCCACCGGATCCACGCTGCCGGTGCCGACCACGTTCGACGGGTCGCGGGCGCCGTTGTGGGCGGTTGCGGTGATGCGGTGCAGCACCGCGGTGGCGTTCAGGTCGGGATACTTGCTGCGGACCAGCGCCGCGACACCGGCCACGTAGCCGGCCGCGTAACCGGTTCCGCTGAGGGCGGCGAGTTGCTGGTGCTCGTCGGGCAGCCCGTTGGCCAGCCCGCCGCCGTCGGCGTTGCCGATCGACACGATGCGTTCGCCGGGCGCCGCGACTCCCACCCACGGCCCGGCCACGGTGAATTTCGATGGCTGGCCATCCGGGGTCAGCGACGCCACCGACAACACGTACGGCTGCCACCACGACGGGATGGACACCGACGTGACGCCGGCCCAATTTCGTGGATCGTTCGGGCGGCTCAGGTCGGTGAGCGGATTGGACTCACACGAGGTTCCGCCACCACCCGCTCCGGTCGGCCCGCTGTCCCCGGCGCCGGCCACGATCACCGCGTCCTTGTCCAGCGCCGCGTACCGGATGGCGGCGCCGAGCGCGGCCTGGTCGACGGGCCGGTCCACGGGCATGCAGGTGGCCGAGCCGATGTCGATCACCCGGGCACCGAGGTCGGCGGCGTGCACGATCGCCCGGGCGAGCGTCGATACCTCGGCCGACACGCGCGCCATCATCGGATCGCCGCCCGGCGTCCGCGGCGAGAACTTGGCCGACGCCGTCCTGATCGCCAGCACCCGCGCCGCGGGCGCCACGCCGGAGAACCCGTCGTCGGGCGAGGGCTGGCCGGCGATGACCCCGGCCAGCAGCGTGCCATGTCCGTCGCAGTCGGTCAGCCCGTCGGTGGTCTCGACAAAATCACCGCCCGGTTCGACTTTGGGCAGCCGCGGGCCCGGCCGCACCCCGGTGTCGAGAACCGCCACCAGCTGGCCCTCACCGCGTGAGAATTGCCATGCCGCAGGCAGATTCAGCATCGACTGGCTGGGTGTGATGGCACCCGGGTCGCTGCCGGGGACGACGCCGGACGTGCTGCAGGGTCCGCGCTGCTCCATCGGCTCCCCCGGCCCCGGCGCCCCGCTGGGCGGTGGTGCCGCGGGATCGACCGTCGGCGGGCTGATCGCGGAGGCCGGCGGACACGTCCACGTCGCGGCGGCGGGCAGCAAGGCCAATACCGCGGCGCAGCAGGCTGATGCCGGCCGAATCATCGATTGAGCACCCAGCTGAACAGACCGACCACGAACGCCATGACGGGGATCAGCGACGCGTCGAGTCCGGTCGCGACGAAGCCCACCAGCCGGCGAATCGGCAGCGAATAGCTCTCCGGCGCAGCGATACCCGGGTTCAGCGCCACCACGATCCACACCGCCACCAGAACCAGCAGCACCAGCACCGCACCCAGGGCGGCGGCGTAGCGTCCGGTCGAGGTGTAGAGCACCAGCAGCACGCCGGCGGCCAGGAAGGGCTGGGCGAGCAGCCACGCCTTGCAGGCGGCCGAGTCCCACACCCGGGCGCGCAGCACGGAGGTCGCGGCGGCGGCCGCCACCACGTACCAGCCCGCACCGCTGAGCGCCTCGGGCCGCAGCGCGATCGCGACCGAACCCAGGACGCTGAGCAGCACTGCGGCGGCGATGAATCCGCTCTGATGCGCGTCGCTGATCCGGACGCGACGCGGCAGGTCTTCGAGCACCCGCAGCGACGGCGCCGACGGGGTGGGGTCCCCGGGCGCCGGGATGACCGGCAACGGGAAGCGCGCCCACAGTGCGGACAGTTGCGCCGCCTCGATGGTGACCAGCAGCGCCGCCACGATCAGCCCGCAGCCGATGGCGATCGGCTGCGGGTGCCAGAGCAATTCGGCGCCGGCGGCCAGCAGCACCCCGGCACCCACCACCGCGGTCGCGGTGAAGAAGCCGGCGATGCGCTCACGTTCGGCGCTGGGCGCCATCAGGGCGATCAGCGACCACGCGGTGACACCGGCGGCGGCCAGCGTCAACTGGGCGGGGCCGAATCTGCCCGGAACCGCCAGCGCGAGTGCGGCGGCGATGGGAGCCAACGCGGCGATCGAGAGCGCCATTCCGGTGCGCGCCGAGCGCGCGGTGGCCAGCAGGCCGACGATCGCGGTCAGCGCCGCGACCGCGCTGACGGCGACCAGTCCCAGCAGCGCGCCGGTGGCCACCCGGTAGGTGACCGACAGCCCGGTGGCCAGGAACGCCACCGCGATGGCGCCTGCCAGGGCGCCTCGCTGGATATGCGTTGTGCCCCAAGGCTTGAGCCTTGAGGTCGAGAAGATCATGGCCGCGTCGGCGATGTCCTCGACGATGCCGGGCGCGGCCGGGCCGACCGGTACCGCCTGCAGCGCCAGCAGGTCGCCGTCGACGACCCCGACCGTGTCCAGGCTGGCGTCCAGGCTGAACGGCGCACCGCCGATGGGGGCCAGGCTCAGCTGGGTCGCCGCGCCGATCTCGGCGGCACCGCGCCCGGCTGCGCCGTCGTCCGAGTCGCCGTTGGTCGCGGCGGGAACCACCAGACGCTGGACGGCGGGCAGGATTTCGCGCAGCGGCAGCTCCGCGGGCAAGGCCATTTCCGTCAACCTGCTGTCCGCGAGAATTGCCACGCGGACGATCGGCATGACGGTTCCGGACGTCACCGGACCCTCGAAACGTGTTGTGGCCGTTGCTCGAACATCGTGCTCTCTTCTCTTTTACTATGTTGGACGGACGGTGTTGATGGGGAAAAGTCTCGGGCTAACCGGTGTTCGGTGAACCATCCGGCGTCTGGCAGTAGGGCGGTCAGTTGTTCGATCGCGACGGCGATCGCGAATGGCGTTCCGGGCGCGAAGGTCGAAACCCACTCGCCGTCGAAGGCACGGGACGGACTGACCAGCACCCGCCCCTCGCGTGCGTCGACGATGCTCATCCCCACCTCGCTGGTGGCGTGCCGGCCGTCGCGGTGGCAGCCGGCGACGATCTCGACGTAGCTGCGCGGGCCGTTGAACACCGATTCCACCACCTTTCGTGCCGATTGCGGAATGCCCAGGTAGTCGAGGACTTCGGCGAGCGGAGCGCCCGAACGCAGTCGTTCGTCGGCTCGGGCACCGACCCGCGTCGGCAGGCTGAACTCGTCGAACCGGGCGGGTTGGCGCTGCGCCAGGCCGACGGTGAGCACCGGGCCCAGGGCACGCGGGTCGTCGATGTCCATGGCGGTGAACGTGATCAGCTGCGCGCTGCGCAACGCGACGACCGTCAGCGACGGCTTGCCGGCCGCACCGGTGCGCTGCGCGACGACGCCGCGCAACAACTCGGCGTCGCCGCCCTCACCGGTGTCCTTCGCGGGGCCCACATACCGCAGGTCCAGCCACCGCTCCGGAAAACACACCACTTTGATCCACTCGGCGACCGCGGGGTTGACGAGTCCGCCTTCTGAGACCAGACCCAGTTCGGTCAGCTCAGCCTTCTGACGGTCGAGGAACGCGTTGCGTTCGGCGGCATCACGATAGGGCGAGGTGATTGCCAATACCCAGGGAAAGCTCCCCGCCCCAATCGTTTCCGCGATGAACCAAGCGTGATCGACCGTCAGCTCGACGGCGTTGGGTGATGCGCTCATTCAGCTGAGGACTAACCGCCCCATTTGGCGGCTTCGGCCTGGTCGCGCGCCAGCATCGACATGGTGTTCGCCTCGTGGGTGCTCGCCATCGACTGGTAGGCCCGCACCAAGCTTTCCATCGCCTGGTTCCACTGGGCCTGCCACACCTGGTAGGTCATACCGGTGTCACCCTGCCAGGCGTTGGACAACGTGGCCTGCTCGCTGGCGATATCGGAACCGAGCCCCTGCAGGGTGCCGGCGTAGCCGGACATGTCTGCGGCGTGGCTCAACATCGCCGGGTAGTTGTACATGATCTGCGACATGACAAGTCCTTTCGCGGTTGGTAGCGGTGAGATCAGAACGCGGTGTAGCCGGATGCGGCGGCGGCGTCCGCGGCCACGTAGGTCCCGGCGGCGTCCCCGAGGTTGGCCTGGGCGATGTCCAGCAGGGTGTTGACCCGCGCGGCGGCCTCGACGAACCGGGCGTGCGCGGCCTGGAAGGCGGCCGAGGACTCGCCCTGGTGGAACGCCTGCGCCGACATCGCTTCTTGCTCGGCCTGGCTGATCGTGCTGCGCATCAACGCCGCCTTGGCGCTGAAGGCCGACTGGGCGGCTACCAACTGCGGAATGTGAGCGTCCAACATACTCATGTTGATTCCTTTCTGTTGCTTCCGTGGGGGTTTCGGTAATTCACGTTCATCTGGCTGAGTGCCTTACCCCCCTTTCCCCGGCGCGGTTGGGCCCGTTCCGTTACCGGCTTCGTGCTCCCACGTCCCGGGCACCATTGGCATGCGTGGGCCGCCGCCGAAGTCATCGTCGGCCAGCTTGGTCAATCCGGCCGCCTGAAATGCCTTCTGCCGCTGCGTGGTTCCGGCGAACCCCAGCGGCCCGGCGCCCTGGGCGGACGCGACGGCGGCGGCCAGCTCCTCCTCGCCGCCGAAGTCGGGAGGGACACCGAAATCGGAGTCCATGTCCGCGAACTCGTCGGCGTGGTCGCGCAGCGCGGCCCGCCGACGGCGCCGGGCCCGAGACTCGGCCCGGCTCGCCGCCGCAGCGCCGGCCGCCGGGATGGTCGCCGCGGGAGCCTTGGCCCCGCCGCGGCCACCGAGCGTGGGTCCGACGCCGCCATCCGGGTCACCGCCCATGGCGATCAGGTAGGCGAAGTTGCCGGCCGCTGCCGCCGGCGCCGGCGCGGCGGGCGCACTCGAACCCGCGGCGACCGTGGTGGCCGGGGCCCCGGCCGGAGTCGCCACCGTGGGGGCCAGCGCGACCACCGGCAGCATGGACGGCGGCTTGTTCGACGTCAGCACGGGGGCCACGACGGCGGGGGCGCCATCCGGTGCGGCCACGACGGGCGTGGTGAGCAGGGAACTGAGCCCGATACCCAGCAGCAGCGGGATCAAAAGCGGTGCGGTGAGGATCGCACCCCAGGTCGGCCAGCCGACGGCGTTGAAGAACACCTGGTAGGCAACGAAGAACAGCAGCGGCCCGTTGGCGGCCAGGAACGCCGGCAGATTCGAGGAGAAGTTCTGCATCATCTGCTGGATGTTCTGGAAGAAGTCCTGGAAGAACTTGGACAGCTGCTGGATGAAGTTCTGCCACCAATCCCCAGGGCCGTTCTGCGTGGCGTTGGACGCGAGACTGTTGATCTGGCCGCCGGGATTCACGATGGCGGGCGCCGCCATGGTGTGCGGCGCCGCCGCCAGAGCCGAACCGGACACGCCCTGGTAGATGCCCATCGTGGTGGCCGCCTGGACCCACATCCGCGCGTAGTCGGCCTCGTTGACCGCGATCGGAATGGTGTTGATGCCAAAGAAATTCGTCCCCACCAGCACCCCGTGCACGATGTGATTGGTGGCCAGTTCCGCCAGTGTCGGCATGGCCGCCAGTGCGGCCGTATACGCCGTCGCCGCGACCTCCTGCTGCGCGGCGGAACCCGCGCTGTCGACACTGGCCTGCTGTAGCCACGCCAGGTATGGCAGGTGGGCCGCCACATACTGCTCGGCGCTGGGCCCCTCCCAGGCGCCGGCCTGGGCCTCCCCCAACAGCCCACTGAGTTCGGCTGCCGCCGAGGCGTATTGGGTGCTCAACGAGGTCCACGCCCCGGCGGCCGCCAATAGCGGCCCCGGGCCTGGACCGGCGCTGAGCAACGCCGAATGCACCTCGGGTGGCGAAGCCATCCAGATGGGTCCGAAGGGGGCTGTCATCGTCAGGCGCCCGCGATTCCGAACGTCGCAGCGGCCGCGGTGTCACCCGCGAGATAGCTTGCGCCGGCCTGCCCGACGCCGACGCCGGCGCGGCCAAGCTCTTCGACGCCCTGGGCGGCCATGGCGGAGTGCTCCTGGCCCTGAGCGCTGAATCCGACCGCCGTTTGCAGCGATACCGGATCGACCGCCGGCGGCACCACCGCGGTGATCGCCGGAGCCGCCGCCGCATGCGCGGCCGCCAGCCGTGCCGTCAGGGCCTCCACCGCCGCACTGGTCGCGGCCAGACCTTCGGGAACCACTCGCAGGGTCATGGTTACTCCTTTCCTGGTCCTTTTCGGACTTCGATAAACATCAGTGGGCGAAACCGTCTGTCGCGCCCTCTATCACGGACTCCCCGACCAACGGGTTGACCAACTGCACGTACGTCGGGGCGTCGCTGTCGCCCAGCAGGATGGCCCGCCCGGCAGGCAGCCGGCCGAATCGCTGACCGCGGATCTTGCCGCTGTCCTGCGGGTTACCCGCCAGCATCAACGTGGTCGCCTGCAGGTCGTTGAACCGGCGCAGCAGCGGGTTGGTCATCAGGGCGTGCCCCGAACCGGTGGCCCGTGCGGTGACGATCACCCGCAGCCCCAAATCGGCCGCCTGCGACAGCAATCCGATCAGCGCGGTCCACGGCCGCTGCCCTACATAGGGGCCGCTCATCGCCGGCGAATCCGGTATCTGGTCGACGTCGTCGATGATCAGATAGTGGGTGTGGCCCGCGTAGCGCCAATGAGCCAGCTCGCCGGGCGACAAGCCGGCCGGTGGCCGGCGCGATTCGATGAGGTTGGCCAGCCCCAGCATCGCCGGGATGATGCGGTCGATGTTGGCGGTGTACTCGTTGTCGGCGAACAAGGGCTCGTCGACGAGGTGCAGCCGGCGGTCCAGCACCGTGAAGGCCACCTGATCGGGCGTGGAATGCTCCCGCACCGTGCGAATGAGATGGCGCAGCAGCGTGGTCTTCCCGGACTTGCTGTCGCCGAACACCATCAGCAGCGGGTTCTCGGCGAAGTTGACCACCACCGGCGCGAGGTCCTCCTCGCGCTGACCGATGACGACCTGCTCCGGCCCGCGATACAGCGACCCGACCGCTTCCGGCGCCAGGTTGGTCGGCAGCAGCCGCACCGGCGGCGCGGTGACGCCCGGGTAGCGCGCATTGAGGGCGGCCACTGGGTTTATCTCCGCGTCCAACGCGGGGCTCGCGAACAGGAAATGCTCTGCGGCCATGGTCAATCCACGTCCCGGCTGGTCGTGCGGCACCGCCTCGGCGGGGCGGCGCAGGGCGCCGACCACCCGCACGTTGCTGTCCCGCGCGTCGTGCAGCTTGAGCTCGAGCCGCAATCCGAGGCCGTCGCGCATGGCCAACGGAACCTCGAGCCAGCTCGGCGTGGTGATGACGACGTGGATGCCGTAGGCGAGACCGATGTTGACCAGCTCGCTGACCCTGGCCAGCAACGGGTTTCGGGTGTTGAACTGGTCGGTGTTGTCCCGGCCGAACGCGTAGAGGTTGTCGATGACCAGGAACACCTCGCCGTACCCGTCGTCGGGGGCCGCACCGCGGGAGTCCCGGAACGCCTCCCGGCGCTGCCGCGACAGCAGCAGCTGCTCGAGTTCGCCGAAGGTGCGCCGGATGCGTTCGGGCTCCAGCGCCGAAGCCACGCTGCCGACGTGCGCCAGGTCGTCGAGCGCCCGCAGCTTGCCGCCGCCGTAGTCCAGGCAGTAGAAGGTGACCTCGCGCGGCGAGTGCAGGTTGGCCGCGGACAGGATGAATGTCTGCAGCGCGGTCGACTTGCCCGATTTCGGGCCACCGTGGATGACCATGTTCCCGGCCGACGAGGCGGCGTCGAACACCAGCGGATCGCGGCGCATCTCGAACGGCTTGTCGATCTCGCCGAGCGGCCACTGCCACTGCCGGGGCGGCACGCCCGCGCGGGCCAGCATGGCGGTCAACGGGATCGGCTCGTCCAGCGGCGGCAGCCAGAGCTGCGGCGCCCGCGGCCCGTAGCCGGCCAGCTGGTCGCCGATGGTGGCGATCAGCTTGCGCGGCGGCCCGGTCAATTCGTCATCCTCGGGGGCGCTGATCACGGTGTCCTGATCCGGTTCGACGCGACCGGCCGTGAACAGCTTTGGCTCCGGGATGGACGGCACGACAAAGGATTTGGCCTTCTGCGGCGGATCGTAGATGCCGTCGACATAAGTGCTGCGGAACTTGATCGGCGTCGCACCCGGGGCGGGCACCAAGAAGCCCACGCCCTTGTGCTCCTTGCCGGACTCGATGTGATAGGCATCCTCCACACCGATGATCTGGCGGGAAACGCTAGGGCTGGCCACCTTCAAACCGATGCGATAGGAGGTGTTCTTGTCGATGTCCTTGATCTTGCCGACATCCAGCGTCTGCGACGCGAACAGGATGTGGATACGGAAAGAGCGGCCTTTACGCGCAACGTAATCGAACAACTCCGCGTATTCGGGATGGTCGGCCAGCATCAGGGTGAACTCGTCGGCGACCACGAACAGCGTCGGGATCGGCGGCAGGTCGTGTCCGGCGGCGATGGCGGCCTCGTACTCCACCACCGAGTTGAACGCGCTGCCCTGAACCCGGCGGCCCGCTTCCCGCAGGAGCGTCTCCCGGCGGGCCACCTCGCCGCGCAGCGTGTCGGCGAAGCGGTCGGCCAGCGACTTCTTCTCGGCCATGTTGGAGATGACGGCGACGACTTGCGGGAAGTGACGGAAGCTGTCGGCTCCCGCCTCACCCTTGAAATCGGCGTAGATGACGATCAATCGATCGGCCGGATGAGTCGTCAACAGCGACAACAGGATCGACATCAGGGTCTGGGATTTACCCGAACCCGTCATACCGATCATCAGCCCGTGCGGGCCCATGCCGCCCTCGGCTTCGTCCTTCAGGTCGAACATCAGCGGCTCACCGGTCGCGGTGACGCCGATCGGTATTCTCAGCTCGTCCTCGCGGCGGCGCGGCGCCCACAGCGTGGGCACGTCCAGTCGAGAGGCATCCGAAATGCCCAGCATCGTGGTGAACGTCGCGCCACGGGTGGCCGCGGAGCGCAGCCCGGTGTGGGTCGGGTTGGAGTCCCAGCGTGACAACTGGCGCGCCAGATGCGCGGCCTCGTCGGCGCCGAATTGGTCGGCGTTGTCGATGTAGGGCTGCCAACCGCCGGTCTGCCAGCGCTCGATGGCACCCCCGGAGACGCGCAGGATCGGCTTTTCCGGATCCGAATACTGCTCGCGGTTGGGCGCCGTGGTGCTGCGCTGCACGACGGTGACGCCCGCCCGGCCCAGCGCCAGCGTCGACGCGTTGAGGTCGTAGTCGGGGTCGTCGATGACGATCAGCAGGTGACGGAGCGCATCGGCGGGCTCGCCGGTGAACGTCGGACGGTCGACGAGGGCCGAACCCAGGCCGGCGACCAGGTCGTCCGCGTTGGTCGACATGAAGCGGGCCGGCCCGACCCCGTCGAACTCACCCGCAACGTCGATGTGCGGCAACCACTTCAGCCAGGACCAGTCCGGACTGTCCAGATTCGGGGTGACCAGCGCGATCCCGAGCACGGTCGGGTCGTGCCAGGTCACCGCCTGGGCGACCCAGGCGCGCAGCGCCGCCCGCACCTCGTCTTCCTCGCCCAGCACGGTGATCCGGGCGACCTTGGTCAGGTCGATTCCGGTCGGCACATCGCGCACGATGCGATGGGTGTCGAGCAGGCTGCGTAATGCGCTGTGCGACACCGGCTCCAGGTCGATTTCGTCCGCTGTGTCGTTGACCCGCAGGGCGGTGGCCAGCGGCACGTGGTGGCGACCGGCCCGCAGCACCAGGAAGTCGGGGTCGTGCGGGTCGCGCTCCCACTGGCGTCGCGATCCCGGCACGGTCGCCAGCGCGGACGGCTCCGGGTGGGACCACTGCGCCGCGGCGCGCTGCGCGGTGGCCTGGGTGCGGATGTTGTCCCGGATCACCGACAGGTAGCGCAGGTAGTCGGCGCGTTCGGCGTCGACCTCCTCGGTGCGCGTCTTGTTGTCGTTGCCGCGATACATGGCGGTCGCGGCGAGCAACAGCACGAACGGAAAGAACAGCGTCTGCGGAGAGATCAGCCGCATCCCGGTGGCGAACAGGGCGACGATCATGCCGACGATCAGGATCACCAGCACGTAGGGCATCGCGCGGCGCAGGAACGACGGCGGAATCACCCGGGGCAGCTCGGGTGGCGCCTCGATGGAGATGGTGCCCTTGCGGGTCGCCGGCGGCGCCAGACGGCGGCGCGCTTCGAAGATCAGTCGGCTCATCGGGCGGCTCCCTCGGCAGATGCCACACGGCCGGGCTTCTGATCGGGCGTCAACCCGTCGTGAGCCAGCAGCGCGTCGGCGCGCGATAACGTCGGACCATTCGCGAACAGCGACAGCACCGACCACGGAACGGGGACCGGCGATCCGTTAAGGCCAAGGGCCTCAACCGTTTTGCCGTGTCCGGCGGCGGAGTGCTCCGACTCGTTGTCGATGCCGTAGCGGACACCGGTGTCAGAGACCCAGAACAACGACCCGGTGCCCGGCGAGTCCGGGCCGCCGCCGACGGTCTGGGTGAAGTAGCCGGTGCCCGGCGCCAGGGCGACGCGGGTGGCCGTCGTCGCGGCGCCGCCGCCCACCAGGTCGACGGTGCGGATCGATTCGGCGATCGGCAGCGCTGAGCCCGACATCAGGTGCAGCGAGCTGGTCGCGGCCCCGGCGGGCTTGCTCCAATAGGCGCACGTGACAGGCGATTTGGCCGCGTCAACCACGCTGACCTGCTGATCCGGATACCGCGCGGTGTCCAGCATCCGCGACACGGGCAGCTTGGCCACCGCGTCGGCACCCAGCCGCGGCGGTTGGTCCAGCCCATAGGAATTGGTGTTGCGCAGGATCGCGGCGAGCACCGGTGAGATCTGCTGCATGCCGTCGGGCATCACCGCGTAGTAGCGCGGCGCACCCGAGGAACTCTGCTCCAGCGCGTAGGAGACCACCACCGCGCCGATCGGAGCGGGCACGCTGAACGGGGCCGGGGCACCGGCGTTCGGGATGCCGGGTGCCGTCAGCGACGGCGCCTCCGGGATCGCATTGAACAGGCCCAGCGCGATGGGCCTGGGCGCCGGCACCTCGGAGTTGTTCTGCCCCAGGCCAAGTGCGTTCGTGATCGCGTGGTCGGTCAGGTTGATCTGCGAACGCTTGCCGTCCCACAACAGCCAGGTGCTGCCGTCCCGGTCGACGAGGAGCGCCTGCTGCGAGGCGAGCGACGCCGCGCGTGCACCGCTGCTGTCCGGCTGGCCCGCGATCACCGTGACGCCGGTGCTGTGGGCGGCGTGCCCGCCGTGGGCCGGCTCGCTGACGGCGTCGCACACCGTCCAGTTCGCGTCGTGCGAGGGGTTTTGCACCATGCGCTCCGGCGCACCCGGGATGCCGATCAGGTTGCCGCGCGGAAAGCGGTCCAGCTCACTACTTTTCACCATGGTGGGGTCGACAGCGTGGCCGGTGATCAGCCGGGCGGAGGTCAGGTTGAGCACCGGGTGCAGGTCGTCGCCGACACGGACGTACAGCGCGGCCGTCGAGCGGTCGGCCAGCACGGCGTTGGTACCCACCGTGCCGCTGGGCCGGATCAGCGAGAACACGAAGCAACCCGCCAGGCCGGTGACCAGCAGGACCGCGCCCATCGCCACCGCGCGCGACTGCGTGCGCAGCGGGTCGACCAGCATCCTGGTGTCGTGCAAGGCGATACCGGAGGCGATCCGGCGCATCACGAACCGCCAGCCGGTGACCTGATGGCGGGTGACGAAACCGCGGCGGTACTCGACCTGGTCGGGGTTGTCGTTGACCGGCGTGCGAGAGGTGAACGAACGGCGTTCGTCGGACTCGTTGTTGGAGGTCATGCCGGCACCGACAGGCCAAGGCCGCGCAGCAGCGGCTCTACCGACCGTTCGACGTCGTCGTCGGTGATCGTCATCAGCTCCTCGTCGCTGAATTCGCCGGTTCCGGCGTGTTCCGAATGGTCGAGCCGGAACTCTCGTTCTTCTTCGGAGCGTTCGACGATGTTCCGGACGAATCGACCGTTACCGGCGATGTCCAAGTTGCGTCGCGAGATTCCGTTGGCGTCCGGGGTCGACTCGGTCGCCAACTTGGTGAACAACGCCTCCATGTGTTCGAGCGCGGCCGTCTCGAAGATGCTGTCGCGCTGCTCGGCCATCGTGTTTGCGATCTCGACCAACTCCGACGGTGCGTAGGAAGGGAAGTCGATGTTGCGAGTGAACCGGGAACGCAAACCCTCGTTGGTATCCAGGAACCTGTCCAGGTCGGCGCGGTATCCGGCGATGATGACCACCAGGCGGTCGCGGTCGTTCTCCATCCGCGCCAGCAGGGTGTCGATGGCCACCAGCCCGAAGTCGTTCTTGGCGCCCGTTGCAACCAGCGCGTAGGCCTCGTCGAGGAACAGCACGCCGTCGAGGGCACTGTCGATGATCGCGTTGGTCTTGGCCTCGGTCTCGCCGATGTGCTGGCCGATGAGGTCGGCGCGGTGGACCTCTCGAATGTTTTCCCGCTTCAAAAGCCCTAGGCCGCAATAGATCTTGGCGACAACGCGGGCGATGGTGGTCTTACCGGTTCCGGGCGGGCCCGCGAAGACCAGGTGGTGGGCGCGCTGCGCGACCGCCAGGCCGCGTTGCTTGCGGACCAGTTCCATGGCGACCGAACTCTTCAGGCGCGATACCTGGTTCTTGACCTCGTCGAGCCCGATGAATTCGGCGAGCTGGCGCTCCGCCTCCTGCAGCAGCACGGCCTTGCGTTCGTGCGCGGCGGGGTCGACGAAATCCTCTGCGCTGGGCTCGGTTTCGGGGTCCCAGGGGTCGGTGCGGGCCTCGATGCGCGCCGCCGTGGTGGTCACGATGCCGAAACTGGTGTCGGTCAGGGCTTGTTCGACTTGTTCGTTTTCCGGGTGCGCGGCGTACAGATCCTGCAGCACCTCGCTCGCCGAGTCCTCGTCCACATGCGCGCGCAGCACCAGCGCCTTGGCCAGCGCGCCGTCGACGGCGGCCACCGCGACCGGCCCCTCGGGCTCCTCCAGATACGACAGCGACGGGGCGAACATCCCCAGCCGGGCCAGCGCGGTGCCCAGCGCGATCTTGGCGGCGTGCGAGAACGCCTCGTCGAGATCCGCGTCGTTGACGATCGGGGTCAGCAGTTTGACGACGTCCGACCAGCGCTCGGCGCGGTAGTTGATGACGACCGACACCCACCGGGCCTCGCGCCAGTTCGGGCGGCCGGCGGTCAGGCCGGTGACGATTTCGTCGGCCTCAGCAAATCGTCCCGCCGTTGCCAGCGCGGCCGCGTAGGCGAGGTGGAAGTCGTCGGGGGTCGCGGCACGAAACTGCAAATACAGTCCGGTGTCGTAGCGGAAACCCAGCGAGCCGGGCGTCAGGTCGACCTGGCGCTGCAGCGTGCCCACGGTTGCGACGTTGCGCGACACCGCCTCGAGCACCCGCAGGGACGCGTCGCCGGCGGCCGCCAGGCCCGTCCACGCGTCGCACTGGTCGTGGGCGATGCGGGTCAGTGCGGTGAAACCGGAGCGCGCGGCGGCCAGATCGGCGGGACGCTGGCGCTGGTAGACGACGATGCCCAGCGCGCGGCAGCAGGTGGCGAACCGGCTGACGACGTCCTCGTCGACCCGCGCGTCCCCCCGTGAATTAACGGGAGCTGTGAGCATGCCGGTGTCACCGAGTTCCACGGCCGCGTCTTTTCATGTATGTAGCCTCCCCTAACCTAACTGCCTGAAGTTAGCATTGCATAAGCTAACTGTCGAGGCGTTTGGGCCTGTCCTGCTCACCACTGCACAGTCCTTCTTTTACCGCTGTTGAGGATGTTTCGGGTAGCAATTCGCCGCATTTCCGGCATACTCACAGCCGCACGTCGGGTGGTCTCACAACAAGGCCTTACCTTAATGAAAATCATTTTCATTATCAACTCGGCTCGCGCCCCGGGACCGTCCGGGCCGGCCGGTGGCCGCCGGAACGATCACGCAGCCAGTAGTCGGCCGCCGGGCCCAAAAAGTTCCACCCCTAGTCGCTCCCCCAGCTGCCCGGCAACATCGGCAACGAGGGTCCGTTGCCGAACTCGTCACCGGCCAGCGTGGCGAGCCCCGCGGCCTCGGTGTTCTCCGCCGGCGCCGTTCCGGCAAAGCCCAGCGACCCCGCACCCCGATCCGATGCCACCGACGAGCCGGGGTGGGGATTCGAGCCGAGGTCCGGTTCGAGATCCATGTACTCATAGCCGCGGTAGTGGTCCTTCATCGCCGCCTGACGGCGGCGTCGGGCGCGCTGCCTGTCGGCGACGGATGCCGCGGCCGACGCCGCGGCCGCGGCCCGATCGGACTCGGGCGCTTTGCGCTGGGCGCCGCTGCCCAGGCCAGCGCCGGTCCCGATGCCGGGGCCACCGACCAGGTATGGGTAGGCGACGGTCTCGCCGCCGGTCACGGGCGGCGGCGACGTTGGGGGCGCAGGTGCCGAGGCCGGGGCGGGCGCCGGAGCGGGAGTGGAGACGGGGGACGGCGCCGGCGCGGCGACCGGGGCAGCGCTCACGACCGGAGTGCTGCTAACAGCCGGCGCACTGGGCGCCTCCGGCATCGGTGCGGGCACGGGGGCGGCCGCCGGAATTGGGGCTGGTTGGATCGCCGCCAGCAGACTCAAGCCCGCTATGCCTCCCGCCAATCCACCCGGCACGATGAACGGAAGGGCAGCAAGCTGGGGGAACGCCTGAAGGGCCTCCCCGAGGTGGGTGAACTCGTCTGCGATGAGTCCGGCGGGCCCGAAAATGTCTTCCACTAAATCCTCTAATGCGTCGGCTGGGTCCTCAGGAAATTCCGCCAAATCTTTCCCCAGGGTCTGGAAAATCTCGAGGAAGCGGTTTACCCACCAGCTCAGCTGGTACGGGTTGCCGCCGTCATTGTCGACTATGCCGGTATCGTCGCTGTCTTCGCCGCTGCTGTCGCTGGCGTTCACGATCGTTGGTGCCGGATCGGTCTGCGGCGCCGCCGCTACGGCCGTGCCGGCCACCGCCTGATAGGTCGACATGGTGGTGGCCGCCTGGACCCACATCCGTGCATAGTCGGCCTCGTTGACCGCGATTGGCACGGTGTTGACCCCGAAAAAGTTGGTCGCCATCAGTGCCGCGTGCGTGGCGTGGTTGCCGGCCAATTCCGGCAGGGTCGGCATCGCGGCCAGCGCCGTTGTGTAGGCGGTGGCCGCGGTCTCGTGCTCGGCAGCCACGGCCGCGGCGTTGGCGCTAGCCCGCTCCAACCAGGCCAGGTAGGGCAGGTGGGCGGCCACATACCGCTCCGCAGTGGGGCCCTCCCACGATCCGGCCTGGGCGGCCGCCAGCGTCGCGCTGAGCTCGTCGGCGGCCGACGCATACGTCTCGCTCAACGAACTCCACGATGCGGCCGACGCCAACAGGCCGGCTGGCCCCGGTCCGCTGCTCAGCAGCGTGGAGTGGACCTCGGGGGCCAGCGCCATCCAGACCGGCGCGGTCATGCCCGCTCACCCGGAGGTGGCGGCGCGACCGGGCAATGAGGGAAAACGCATGGCGCCATGTCAGAGACTCCTCGCCGGGCGATGTCAGCAACCGCCGGGCTGTCAGCGGCGCAAGGATGAGCCCGGTAGTAGTCGGGCGGCGGCCGGAAGAAGTTCCTGCGGGCGACCGATTCAGGGAGAACTCATCGAAAGCCGGCCGCGCGATCGACGATCACGGCCGGCTTTCCACGGCTCAGGCCCGGATGGCGCTCACCAGGGTGTTGCGCGCGATCATCGGACCGGCCTCGGTGTCCGGGCCGGGTACCGGGCGGCCGACCTCGCGGAGGTAGTCGGCCAACGGAGTGCCGACCGCGGTCCAGCCGTGCTTGGCGAACCATTCGGTGGCCGGCGCGTGCTGCTCGTTGTAGACGAGCTGGAAGAACACCCGCTGGTCGCCCTGCGCGGTGGCCGCCCGTTCTTCCGCGACCGCGGCCTCAAAGTCCTCGGGTTTCATCGGGGCTCCGTCCTCGACGGCGACGTGGCTGCCGTGGCCGGCCAGGCTGTCGATACCGGTGAACAGCTGCTCCTCGGCCGTCGCCGGGAGGTAGATCAACAGGCCCTCGGCGATCCACGCCGAAGGCTTGGCGGGGTCAAAGCCGGTGTCGCGCAGGGCTTGCGGCCAGTCTTCACGTAGATCGATGGCGATCTCCCGACGCTCGGCACGCGGTTGCGCGCCGGCGCCGGTGAGCACCTCGCGCTTGAAGTCGAGCACCTGCGGCTGGTCGAGCTCGAAGATGGTCGTCGCGGCCGGCCAGTCCAAGCGGTAGGCGCGCGAGTCCAGGCCTGCCGCCAGGACGACCACCTGCCGCACCCCCGCTTCGGCCGCGCGGCGGAAATATTCGTCGAAGTACTTGGTGCGGGCGCCCTGGAAGTTGACGAAGTTCTCACCGAAGTCGGCGGTCTTCAGCTGGTGGTCGGGATCCTTGCCGTCCAGCACGTCCGCCCATGAACCGCCCACGGCGCGGCAGAAGACCTCCGCGTATGGATCTACGGCCAGCGGGTCGGGCTTTTGCGCTTCCAACGCCCGCGCTGTCGCCACGAACAACGCGGTGGAGCCCACACTCGTGGTGATGTCCCAGGTATCGCCTTCGCTTCGCACGAGCACCACAGTACGCCGCGCCACCGACACGCCTTTTCCGGTGGCGCGCAACATTAATGGGAACGACGGCGCAACCGCAGAGCGGGGCGGCGGGGGTTCGATGCGGTATCGCCGAACGCTGGCTGTGACCGACGTCTGCCCGCTGGGTAATTCCGGCTTTCACCTCGGAAGGTCAGCACCTATGCTAATGAAAATCATTGTCGTGTTTACTGGTCATCCGAACGGGAGCCCACGTGACTGCCCGAAAGTGTCGTCGCGCCGCGATGCGCGGTGTCGTCCGGTCGATGCTCGTCTTGGCGCTGGCCGGTTGCGGTTCCCATTCACCGACGCTGCCGCGCTCGGGATCGTCGACGCAGGTGAACGTTGTGGCCGCGGAGAATTTCTGGGGCGACATCGTCAAGCAGATCGGCGGCGACCATGTAACGGTCACCTCGGTGATCAGCGATCCGAATGCCGATCCACACCTGTATGAATCCGACGTGACAACCGCTGCGTCGGTAAGCCATGCGCAGCTCGTCGTCGTCAATGGTCTGGGCTACGACGATTTCATGGGCAAACTGCTGTCCGCGTCCCCTAATCCGGGCCGCAAGATGCTCACCGCGGCGGACGTGATGCAGATTTCGGGGTCTAACGCCAACCCGCACATATGGTATGGCATCGCGAAGGTTCCCGAGATGAGCTCTGCGATCGCCGCCCAGCTGAGCACGATCGACCCCGCGGATGCCCGGACCTTCATGGGCAACGCGAAGGCCTTCAGCGACAGCCTGGCACCCATCACAGCCGCGATCGCAAATATCAAATCGAAGTACGCCGGTGCCCCGGTCGGCTACACCGAGCGGGTGCCGGGCTATCTCCTGGACGCCGCCGGGTTGAAGTTGGCCACGCCCGCCTCGTTCGCCCAAGCGGTCGAGGACGGCAACGACCCCAGCCCCGCCGACAACTCGGCGATGGACGCCGCGGTGAGAAATAAGGCGATCAAGGTCCTGTTGTTCAACGCACAGGTCACCAGTCCCGCTACCGACGCGCTGAAGGCCCTCGCCCTCCGAATTGGCGTGCCGATCGTCGGGGCTACCGAGACGCTGCCAGCCGGCGACGCGAGCTTTCAAGCCTGGCAACTGCGGCAGATCAACGAGCTCGCCAGCGCGTTAGGAAAATAGCCAAAGATGACAATCTCCGCCGACCCCAGCTCCAAGGAGCCAATCGTCGAGCTGTCCGGCGCCGGACTGGCCTACGGTTCGCGGCCGCTGTGGCAGAACGTCGACCTCGCGGTGGCCCCTGGCGAATTCGTTGCCGTGCTGGGCCCCAACGGCTCGGGCAAAACGTCGCTGGTCAAGGTACTGCTCGGATTGACCGCGCTGTCGTCGGGATCGGCAAGGGTGTGCGGTGCTGCGCCGCGGCGCGGCAATCACGCGATCGGCTACGTCCCGCAACAGCGGGGCTTCGATGATGACCTGCCGATCAGGGGTAGCGATCTGGTGCGGCTCGGGGTCGACGGCCACCGCTGGGGAATTGGGTTACCCAGCCCCGGCCGGCGTCGGCGCATCGAAATGGCGATCGATGCCGTCGGGGCATCCCGCTTCGCCGACGTCCCGATCGGGCGGTGCTCCGGCGGAGAGCAGCAACGCCTGCGAATCGCCCAGGCCCTGGCGGGGAACCCGAAGCTGTTGCTGTGTGACGAGCCGCTGCTGTCGCTGGACATCAGATACCAGGCCGAGGTCGTCGACACGCTCGATCGCCAACGCCGCATCTCGGACATCGCGGTGATGTTTGTGACTCACGAGATCAACCCGATCCTGGGGGTTGTCGACCGGGTCCTCTACCTGGTGGGCACCCGCTGGGCGATCGGCGCGCCCGAGGAGGTGCTGACCAGCGCCCGCCTCTCGGAGTTGTATCAAACCACCGTCGAGGTGCTGCGCGTTCAGGGGCGGATCATCATCGTCGGCGCACCGGATGCGGCGCGAACCGCGGACGATCGAGCCGACACGGTGGTGGCCCGGTGACTCTCTGGGACTACCTGCACGACACATTCGTTCAGAACGCCCTCATCGCGGCCACGCTGGTGGCTGTGACAGCCGGCCTGATCGGCCCGTTCGTGATCATCCGCGACCTCGCGTTCGCGGTGCACGGCACCGCCGAGCTCGCGTTCACCGGCGCCGCGGCCGGCTTGCTCGTCGCCAAAAACCCCGTGTTGGGAGCGCTGCTGGGCTCGGTCGTCGTCGCCACCGCCATTGGACTGCTGGGCAATCGGCCCCGCGAGCGGAACTCCGCGATCGGCGTGATCCTGGCCTTCGGGTTGGGTGTGGGTGTATACCTGCTCTCGCTGTATACCGGCTTCGCCACGGCCGCCACGAACATATTGTTCGGCCAACTCTTCGGCGTCAGCCCCAGCCAGATCGCGTTGCTGATCGTCGTCGCTATTGCCGTGCTGATCACGATGACATTGCTGTACCGCCCACTGCTCTTCGCCTCCGTCGATCCCGACGTCGCACTCGCGCGTGGGGTTCCGACCCGGTTGGTCGGATTGGTGTTCGTCTACCTGCTCGCGCTGACTGTCACCGAGGCCGCACAGATAGTCGGCACGCTGCTGGTCCTCAGCCTGGCTATTACGCCCGCGGCTGCGGCCACCCGGCTCACCGCGCGGACACCGGTGCTGATCGCCTTGTCGATCGGATTTGCGTTGATCGCTGCCGACGGCGGGCTACTCCTGGGCCTGCTCAAGCCCCACGTCAAAGCCAGCGTCTTCATCAGCGGCATCAGCTTCGCGATTTACGCCGTCGTCCGGCTGGCCAGCCCGGCTGTGCGCCAGTCCCTCGCGAGGAGCCGCGCCGCCAAGTGGATGCCGTTCGGCTCTCGTGAGGTGGCGAACAGCTAGCGGGAGCGTCCCGTCCCGCCCGCCAGGGCCCAGGCAGCGGCAATGTCCCGGTTTCGTTGTGGGCTAACGGGTTCCAGCGGCGGCATCACGTGGGAGCCGGCTGCCGTAGCGGCGGCGAAACTTCTCCACCTGCCCGGCGGTGTCCACGATCCGTCGCCCGCCCGTCCAGAACGGGTGTGAATCCGAGGTGACTTCCACGACCACCAATGGATAGGTCGAGACCCCCTGCGGGGTCTGCCATTCGACGGTACGCGCGCTGGTGAGCGTGGAGCGGGTCAAAAACCTCGCACCGGTGTTGGCGTCCTGGAAGACGACAGGGTGGTAATCGGGATGAATGTCGGGCTTCATGGTCGATGTGGATCCTGCCTGTATCGGGTGGTGTCAGCGGCTTCGGCCAGTCCTTCTGCACACGGTTCTTCGTGCCAGTCGCCGAACGGATCGTCGAAGTGGACCCACTCGTGCGGAGACACAAATTCCTCATCGGTGAGCAGGGCGCCGTGCAGGGCGTCGAGAATGTCGGCGGGCTTTGCGCCGCAGACCAAAATGACCATCGCCGTGTGCCGGTCGCCGTAGACGTCGTCCCAACCCAATTCGGCGAACGCGCGTCGCTCCGTGTCGATGCCGTCGAGCTCCGGACCCGTCAGGGCGGCCAGCCACTTGCCCGCGGAACTGACCCGCAGACCGCCGCCGGCCGATTCCAGCCACATCGCCTGTTCGGGTTGGCTCGCCAACCAGAGCCGCCCCCGGGTTCTGATCACGCCGTCGAGTAGGAGATCCAGGCACGCATGCAGGCGCTGCGGATGGAAGGGGCGCCGGGCGTCGAATTCCACCAGGTTGATCGGGCCGCGGGACTCCAACGGCGGCTGCCCGGCCAGCAGCGGACCGTGCGGGTTGTCGCTGCGACCGCGGCGCGCGTCGCGGTAAAGATTGTTCAGCGCATCCTCGATGCCGTTGTCGCCCACCAGAACACGGGCGCGCGGGCACAGCCGGCGCAGCACGGCAGCCACGAACGGATTGGCGCGATTGAGCACGGCTACATCGGCGAATTCGGCCTGACCGATCACGACTTGGGCCTGGGTGCGCCCGTCGTCGAGTTCATCCTCACCCAGCGCCTGGTTCAGCCACGTCGTTGAGTCGATGGCGGTCACCACCGCGGCAATCGACACATCCAGGGCGGCGGGCCCGTCGACATATCCCGGCGCCACACGCACCCGAACGTGCTTGATGGCGAAGCAAATCGGTTCGGGTTCCAGCCAGGGCGCCAAATGCACCACGATCCGGTCAACGTCGTCGCGACGATGCAACTGCCGCAACAGGATCAACAGATCGTTGCGGATCGTGCACGACACGCAGCCGTGCGCTAGCTCGAGTCCGCTCTCGGCGCTCGTCAAGACGCCGTCCTGCAGCGTGACCGTCGTTCGGCGTACCACGTGGCCGTCGAAACGGTGCTCGACGACCACCGTTCCCGGGGTGCGCAACAGAGTACCCACGACTGTATCGGTGTCCTGCTGGCCGGCGACCAGGATGACGGGTGTCCGCATCACCCTCCTTGTTGATAATCATTTTCATCTAGATGACATTTACGGTACCGTGCCTGACAGGACTTGTCGAAAATGATTTTCAATAAGCTAGAGGAGGTGCACGGTGTCCGCCCATTGCCAGGTCACCGGCCGGCGACCCGGTTTCGGTAACGCGGTGTCGCATTCCCATCGCCGGACTTCTCGGCGTTGGTCACCCAACGTCCAGCTCAAGACGTATTACCTGGCCACGGAGGGCCGCCGGATTCGGCTGCGGGTCAGCGCCAAGGGCATCAAGGTCATCGACCGCGACGGCATCGAGGCCGTGGTGGCGCGATTGCGCCGCGAAGGGCAGCGAATCTAATGGCGCGCAACGAGATTCGCCCAATCGTCAAACTGCGGTCCACGGCCGGGACCGGCTACACCTACATCACCCGCAAGAACCGGCGCAACGACCCCGACCGGCTGGTGCTGCGCAAGTACGACCCGGTGATCCGCCGCCACGTCGACTTCCGAGAGGAGCGCTGAGCATGGCCAAGAAATCCAAAATCGTCAAGAACGACCGCCGTCGGGCGGTCGTGGCGCGCTACGCGAAACGCCGCGCCGAACTCAAACACGTCATCCGCTCCCCGTCGAGCACCGCAGGGCAAAGGGCCGCGGCGCAAACGGAATTGGCGTGCCAGCCGCGCGATGCCAGCGCGGTGCGGGTGCGCAATCGTGACGCCGTCGACGGGCGTCCACGCGGGCATTTGCGCAAGTTCGGGCTGTCGAGGGTGCGGGTCCGGGAGTTGGCTCATAACGGGCAGCTACCCGGGGTGCGGAAGGCGAGCTGGTAATGGCCAAGAAACCGCAACGGACTCGTCGTGCCACCCCCCTGGCCGTCAGGTCCAAGAAGAGGAACCTCCTCGGCGGCCTGGGACTGGACGCGGTCGACTACAAGGACACCGCCACTCTGCGAGTCTTCATCTCCGAGCGTGGGAAAATCCGGTCCCGTCAGGTCACCGGTCTAACCGTTCAACAACAGCGGCAGGTAGCGACGGCCATCAAGAACGCCCGCGAGATGGCGCTGCTTCCCTATCCGGGAGGGAACACGGCACGGTGACGTCTCCGCGTCGCGGCACCGATCGCCCGTTCACCGTCATCGTGTGCGCCGCATGCACGGCCGACCACCACGTGTCGGTCATCGACGAACTACGTCCCACCATCCGGCGCTGCCCACACTCCATGCTGGTGGAGGCTGCCTGCATGCTCGGGCCGCTCACCTGCGCCTCCCGCCCCACCGGATGCGGCGTGATGGCCGTGGTGCAGCCCTGCACGAGTGATCGGGCGGCGTGCGGGCCACCCCATTGGGTCGGCCTCATCGCCGACAGCGATGAGGCTGCCGCGCTGAGCGACTGGCTGGAGCGGGGGCAGTGGGAAAGCACGCCGGTTCCCAGATCGCTTGGCCGCCACCAGTTTTGGGCGCGCGGTCGAAGGAATTGACGAAGGGTCGTCAGTGCGGATAGGCGTAGGGGTTGGGCGGCGCGTCGATCCGCGTGACGACGGTCGCCTGCAGCGTCGGAATCGCATCCGAGTTCGCTTGCCGCGCAGCGGGTGTGACCTGGCCCTGGACCCTCAGCCAGGTATTGTCCGGTAGCCCGGCGGCGCCCCCGGCGGCCGGGCCACGAAGATGGATGCGGGCCAACTGCGCATCGGCGGCACAACAGATGATGACGACCCGACCAAGATCCACACCCTGTGCCTCGTTGAGCACAAAACCCGTCATGGTGATAGTTCGATTCGTCAATGACCCGGTGATGTCATGCGCCTCGCGCATCAACACCTCCGGTAGCGAAACTTCCGGGGCTTGGCCCGGCGGCAGCGGCGGAAATGACCTATTGAGAACATCATTGGATACCGACGTCACCGACGGAGCTGCAGCCGAGGGCCGAAGCGCCGGCGGCGACACGAACATCAAGACCAGGATGGGAACGACGAGCAACCAGACGATGCCGGTCCGATGGGAGTGCTCGTGGCCGTGATCTTCGGTCAGATCGCTCGTACGGGGGCCGCCCCGGCGTATATCGCCGATGATCGCCAAGAGCGCCAGGCCGATCAGCACCACCGCAGATGCGGCCAGCCACGGCAGCAATCCCGGCTTGACGTAGCGGGTGAACACGCCGGACACGGTGATCATGACGATGCTGATGCCCATCAAGAGCAACACGGTGTTCTCGGTTTCACGGCTCATTTATCCACCACCCAGGATGAATAGCCCCACCACACAAGCACTCACGGTTGCCACGAGGAACGTGCAGGGTGCGAAGCGCGCCGCGAACGACCGGCCGAACATCCCCGCCTGCATGGCGAACAGCTTCACATCGACGGCCGGCCCGACGACCAGGAAGACCAACCGGGGCAGCAGCGGCACCATCGTCATACTGGCCGCAACGAACGCGTCGGCCTCCGAACACAATGCCAAAACGACCGCCAGGACAGCCATCAGCGCGACCCCGAGGATGAGGTCGGTCGCCAAGTGCGCGAACACCCACTGCGGCACCACCACATGAAGCAACGCCGCGGCGGCGGCGCCCACCACCAAATACGATGCGGCTTGCAGGAAGTCGTGACGGGCCGCCTCGGTGAAAACCACCCAACGTGATTCGCTCTGTGTTCCCGCGGCGGGTAACCGGCGGGTGATCCATTCCGGGCGGCCCCACCGCGACCATGCCCATCCCATGACGACCGCGGTCAGCAACGAGGCGGCCAGGCGGGCGAACACCATTCGGGGCGCACCCGGAAACGCCACCGCGGTGGCCACCAGGACGACCGGGTTGATCGCCGGTGCGGCCAGCATGAATGTCAATGCCGCGGCTCCGCTGGCACCTCCGTCGCCGAACAATCGTCGCGCCAGCGGAACCGACCCACATTCACACCCCGGCAGCGCCGCCCCGCCGATGCCGGCCGCGACCACGGCCACCGCGGGCCGCCGCGGCAACCAGCGCGCCAAGCGCTCCGGCGACACAAACACGGCGATCAGTCCGCTGACGGCCACCCCGAGCACCAGAAACGGCACCGCCTGCACGAACACCCCGCAGAACACCGTGCCCACCGTCGACAGCGCGGCACTGTTGAAGACCGCGTTGCGTAGGGTCGTCGCGGCCGCCGCGCAGGCCAGCAGGAGGGCCACAAGTACTTCCATCGAGCCCGGCCGCAGCCTGAGCCCGGACTTCAGCGTCGCCACCGTCTCAGTATGTCAGCGGGCCCGCAGACCGAGGCCCCGGACAAGCCGGGGCGGCCCGCCTACCCAGGGCTGCCGTCCCGGCCTTCGCCGTCCTGCGTCCCCTGGTTGGCGTCGTCGGCATCCCAGGTGCCCGGCATCATCGGCATCGTGGGACCGCCGCCGAACTCGTCACCGGCCAGCGTGGCCAGGCCGCTTGCGGTAGGGGCCACTGCGCTGCGCGCCGTGCCGGCGAAGCCCGCCGGACCGGCTCCGGAGGCCGACGCCAGCGTTTCGGCGCTGCGCGGCACACTCCAGTCGGGGTCGACCTCGACGTTCATGTCCATGAACTCATCGCCATACCCGCGCTGCCCTTTCCGCTGCCGCTGCCGCCGACGCGCCCCGGCCGCCTCCCGCGCCGCGGCGGCGGCCGCCGCTGCGGCCGCATCCGGCTCGGGTGCTTTTCTTTTGGCGCTGGAGCTGGCGCTGGCACTCATGCCCGAGCTGAGCCCAACGCCGGGCCCTATCAGGTAGGGAGGGGTGAAGCCCGGTGGGGCGGCGGCTGGGGGCGGCGCCCCGGCCGGGGCGGAACTGACGACGGTGCTCGCCGTCGGAGTGGGTGCCGGTGCGGGCGCCGTGGCGGGGGCGGCTGCCGGCGCGGCAATGGGGGTTGTTGTGGGCGTCGGTGCCACAGCGGGCGGCGCAGGCGCGGCCGGGGCCGGGGGTGCCGGAACGACCGCGGGCTGAGGCATGGCGGCCAGCGCGCCCAGCGCCCCCAATCCGCCGGCGGCGCCCAGGGGGGCGACCGCCAAAAGGGCCGGAACCAGCAGCAACTGCGGCGCGCTGGATAGCCAGCTGGCAATCTGGGCCAGATGAGTGGGCCAGTCCGACGTCTGAAGGGCGACCATGTACGCAGCAGCCAATGCCGGATTCTGCTGCAGGTAGGCGCCGTACTGTTCGAAATCCTCGAGAAGTTCCAGCGCTCGCACAACCCAATACATCAGTTGACCCGGGTTCGTATAGGCGTCGTAGGGCAGTCCATTGACGGTCCCCTGGCCGGGATTCCAATTGATGCCGAAGAGCCGCAGGATCTGCGCAATGAAGTCGTTCAGCGGGTTGTCGACCGTGGGGTCGGGGAAGTCGTTCGTGAAGTCGGTCCCAGAGTTGTTGTTAGCGGACGAGTCAGAGGCTTTCATAATCGGCGGTGGCGGGTCGGCCGGCGGTGTCGCCGCGACCGCGGCGGTGGAGACCGCCTGATAGGTCGTCATCGTCGTGGCGGCCTGGGTCCACATCCGGGCGTAGTCAGCCTCATTGACCGCAATCGGAATCGTGTTGACTCCAAAGAAGTTGGTTGCCACCAAAGCTCCGTGCACAACGTGGTTAGTGGCCAGCTCAGGTAGGGTCGGCATGGCCGCCAACGCGGCTGTGTAGGAGGCGGCGGCGATCTCATGTTGAGCGGCCACTGCCGCACTGTCAGCGCTCGACTTCGTCAGCCACGCCAAGTACGGGACATGTGCGGCCACATACGACTCCGAACTCGGCCCTTCCCATGCGCCTGCCTGCACCGCGGCCAGCAATGTACTCAATTGCTCTGCGGCAGAAGCATATTCGGTACTCAACTCCGACCATGTACTAGCGGCCGCAAGCAGCGACGCGGGGCCCGGACCGCTGGAGAGCAACGCGGAATGCACCTCCGGGGGCGAGGCCATCCAAATCCGCGCCGTCATCGCCCGCCGGCTCCGACCAGATACGACGCCGCCGCGATCGCGGCACCGGTCGTGTAAACGACGGTTAGTCCTTCGAGTACGACGCGCAGGCTCATGACCGGCAACTCCTCGGGCTGGAGGACTGAGTGGGACTGCCGTGAGCTTAATGAATATGATTGTCGTTTTCAACCGAGGGCGGCGCTGCGCCCGAAGCGCTACACCAGTGGACGGCCCTTCTTGATCCTGCGGTCCAGGTCGTGCAGCAAGACGTTGAAGGGGAACTGCCGGATGAACCGCGGTAGATACCGGTTCACCGTGGCCAACACGGCGATCAACCGGTCGAAGCGGCGCTGCTTGGTCGCGTCCCAGGGCAGCCGCATCTCGTCGCGGAATCGCTGCGGCAGGAAGCCCGTGGTGATCAGCAGCGCGAAGTTATCGGAGAGGCGCTGCAGCGGGCGCGGCAGTGTCACGCCCCGAATCCGGTTGGCGGCAATGGGAAACAGGTACTCGCGCACGGCGTCGTCGATGTGCACCTTGGCCAGCGACTCTTCCCAGTAGCGGTCGAACGCCGCGCGGTCGGCCGGCCACATCTTCGGCGGCACCTGCAGGGTGGTGGCCAGCGTAATGCCCTCGCGGTAGTGACGGTCGGCGTCCTCGCCGTCGAGTTCGCCGATGAACATGCGGTAGATGTCGAGCCCGCCCTTGTACAGGCAGGCCCCGACCCACAGCTGCAGCGCCGGATCGAAAGCGTTGTAGGACACCGGACTTTCCGGGGTCGAATAGACCTGTGCGTGAGCGCGGTTCACCGCGCGGCGGAAGGCGTCCTTCTGGGCGTCGCTGCCGTTGGTCGCGACGGCCAGATAGGTGAAGGTGGTGCGGGCACGCTTGATCGGGTGCAGGTCGACCCGGCCGCTTTCGACGCGGCTCTCCATCACGCCGTATCCGACGCCGGGCTGGGCCAGTTGCATGATCACGTTCGCCGGACCAGCCAGCAATGCGACGCCCATCAAACCCTCGTCGATCCCCAGCGCCCGTCGCCGCCGGCGCCGCTGCGGGCGGGGCGGGTCGGTGGCTCGGCGCTCGACGTGCCCATTGGGCTGGTGCACCGGCTCGTGAATTGCCATCGTCAGGTCCTCCCGCAGCGCTCCTCCGCTAATGTGCGAACGCTTGTTTCCTGATATTGTCGCGCCAGGGCGTTAGTGTCAAGATGGTTGCCATGAGCGAGACGTCCGGCGCGCGGCCGTACCGCGGTGTCGAGGCCGCCGAGCGCCTGGCCACCCGCCGTAACCGGTTGCTGGCCACCGGCCTGGACCTGCTGGGGGCGGAACAGCAGAGCATCTCGGCGGTCACCGTCCGCGGGGTGTGCCGAGCCGCCGGCCTCGCCGCCCGGTACTTCTACGAGAGCTTCGCCGACAAGGACGAGTTCGTCGGGTGCGTATTCGACTGGGTGGTCGCCGAACTGGCGGCCACCACCCAGGCAGCAGTGGCCGCGGTGCCGGCCGGCGAGCAAACCCGCGCGGGCATGGCCAACATCGTGCGGACCATCACCGAAAGACCCCACGTGGGGCGCCTGCTGTTCAGCACGCACCTCGCCGATCCGGTCATCGTGCGCAAACGCGCCGAGTCCAGCGCACTGTTCGCCATGCTGTCTGGCCAGCACGTCGGCCACGCGTTACATGTACCGGCGAACGAACGCATCAAGGCCGCCGCGCATTTCGTGGTCGGTGGCGTCGGGCAGACCATCAGCGCCTGGCTGGCCGGTCACGTCCAACTCGAACCGGACCAGCTCGTCGATCAGCTGGCGGCGCTGCTCGACGAGCTCGCCGAACCAAACCTGTACCGCCTCACCGAAACACGCGCGGACGCCTAGCGCCCCACCAGGGGCTCACACCGGGCTGACCGTGCGCCAGTCCGTCGTGGCGGTGAGCGAGAAATCGCTCAATGTTTTCGAAATATGTTGTCTCAAGCCAGCATCCGAGTTGTCCCCGCCCGGATCGTAGGCGAGAACCGAGACGAAGACCTGTCCGTGCGCCCGTCCCGACAACAACGCCAGCACCCCGTTGGTGCGCTGCATCGTTGCGCTGGTCACACCCGGGTACAGCGACTTCATCGCGAAGTAGTCGGCGTCGCTGCCGTCCGGCCGGTTGGCGGCCGGGTCGAGTGCACCGAGGTTGGACGACACGACGGCGGTGGCGCTGCCGGTGGCCACGCTGATCAGCCGCCGGAAGATGCGCTTGGGTATCAGCGGAATTAGCGGCAGCAACGCCCACCGCTCGTCAGGCACATCCTGATGGCGAACCAGCGCTCGCTTGATTGCGGCGCGGATCTCGCGTAGGTCCATCGCATGCGCGGGCTCGATCGTGATGTCGACATTCGTGACGGCGTTCGCGCGAGTGTCGCCCGGCGTGCGCTCGTTGACCGGCATTCCCACGTTGACCGAACCGTCGGCGCCGACCCGCCCGACTCGCTGGGCGAGGCGGGCCGCCATGCCCGCCAGCAACGCGTTGCTGCTCCCTCCGAGCGCGTTGGCGCGCGCGTCCCACTCGTCGGCGTCGATGAAGAGCGTCGCGGCGGGAAGCGTGACGGTCCGGTCGGCAAACGGAGCGGGCCGCTTTGCGGGCGACGGTGCTACGCCTCCGCTATCTGGGCGGCCGGCCCGGACCAAGCGCGCGGCCGCGGCCACCGCGCGACCGATATCGGGTGTGTCGCGGGCGGTTTGGCGTGCGTCCTCGCGCAGCGCCCGCCACCACCGCCGGGACGCCGCGGCGGGCCAGTGCTCCGCCGTGGCGCGTCCGGACGCCGCATCCGCCACCGCCTCGCAGAGTCCGACGCCGTCGCTGAGGCAATGGGTGATGACCAAGCTGACCGCCGCCCCGCCGTCGGTGAACGGGAGCACCGCGAGGTGCCATCCGGGGCCATGCTCGGCATCCGGCCGCGTACCGGCCTGCTCGTCGCACCAGTCGTCGATTTCCTCCCGCGGACGCGGCGTAGCGACGATCTCGAGGCCGGGTTGCTCGCCGGGCGAGACCCAGCGGTGCCGGCCGAACGGCAAGGGGGACCGCTCGATCCGGCGGGCCAACCTCCCCCTGCCCAGGTGGTCATGGAACCTCTTCAGGCCGTCGATGTCGACGGGTCTGTCGTACACCCAGATGCATTGCACCACGCTGGTGGTGCCGGTCGCCCGCTCCCCCAGAAACAGGGTCTGGTCGGCCAGATCCAGCACATTGCTCATGCCTAGGCCGCCTCGGTGTCGTCTTCGTCGGCGAAGTCCCGCTGCTCGCCCGAATCCCCCTGGGATGCGGCGACATCCGGGTCCGCCGATGCGGTTTTGGCGACGTGCGCGCACACTTCGGCCAAGGTCGCGATGTAGCGATGCACCGACTCGCGGGCTATCTCGTTGTCCGGGAACGAGATTGTCACCGTGGTCTTTTCGGCATGCCGGTTGATCCACATGTTGATGCCACCGGCGGACAGGTTGTCACCGTAGGTACCGAAATTCGTCTCAGCCCACAGTCCAGCGAGGGGGATCTTGCGAAAGTCTAGGAAGGACAGCATCATTGGCAGCTGAGTCGGCAGCTTGATCCCCAGGTCATCCGGGGTCGCCAGCTCCAAGACCCGCTCGAACGGGACATCGGCAAGACCCCTCGCGGCGTCGAAGGACTTCTGGGCCGCACGGGCCGCCTCGCCGAACGAGACACCGCCGGTCGGCACGGTGACCGGTATCAGGCTGGCAAACCAGCCGACGGTCATCGTGTCGACGCCCGCCCTCCGGGTGTCCTTGGCCGTGAACCCGTGATAGGTCTGATTGCCGGTCAATTCGTGGTCGGCCAGCGCCGTGGCGGCCAGGACTCCCCCGATGAACCGGGCGCCGGCCGCGCGGCAGGCGGCGTCGAAAGATTCGGTCGCGTCCGCGTCCAGCAAGTCCCGCGTTATCAAGTCGCCCTTGCTGCTCGCCCAGGTATCCCCCAGCGGCAGTGGGAAATTCGGCCAATTGCCGTCGGTGTCGCGGCCGAATGCGATCCAGCCCTTGATCTCGGGCGACGACAGATCCAGCGTCGCAGCCTTCTCGCGCTGTCGCGCGGCGTAATCGCAATAGCTCCTGACCTCGGGGAGTTGAGGCTGGTGCTGACGTGCGCCCTGCGACAGTTCCAGGTAAGTCAGGTGGATGTCGACGAAGATCAGCCCTGCGGACAAGCCGTCGATGTGCAGATGGTCGACACTGGCATAGAAGGTGAAGTAGTCGGCATGTTGGACGACGCCAAATGTGAAGCAACCCCATTCGAGAGTTTCCGGGGTGGTCGTCAGTACGTGCGTGCGCACCTGGTCGGCGCTCATCTGGCCGAACGGCACCGGAACCATATCGATGTCGGCGGGGTCGTCGATCGTGCGGCGCACGATTTGGCCGTCCTCGAATTCAAACCAATTGTGGTAGGTGTCCTGGCGGCGGACGTGTGCATTGATGGTTGCTGTCATCGCTGGAATGTCACATACGCCGGGGATATCCCACGCCACAACCATCAGGCGGGGTAGCTGCCTGCTCATCGCTTTGCCGATGTGGGCTGCCCAAAGATGTTGATTCTGCTGGTAACTCGGAGCCAGCTCAGAGCGGCGCGCGGTGCGGGCCGCGTCGTGCGACGCGGGCGCGGGCGTCCACATCGTGAGTGGACCGTTCGGTGGTTGCCATTCGATGATGTTGCCGAGTGCGACCATTTGCTTAAGTCGTCCCTCCCGTAGTGCCGACACTTGTCGCGCAGCAAGGGAACAGCGAAGAGGTCGGTGACCGTTCGCGCAGCATGAATCCCATTTATCGGGAATTGTCACGACGTGCCTCGGCATGCGGACTGACGTTGCCGTCTTGCTTGCGGCCCCCTGCGTCGCGGAAATTGACGCTAGTCGAATTAAGTCACAAACGTAGCCCCATTGTGATCATCGTCACATTCGCGGCCACCAAACGGCACTACCGTGTGTTTGCCGATTGGACGTCCGCGGACCCCCGACGTCGGGAAGGCGTGGAATGCATGAGTTGCCGCGAATTGATCATCGACGCCGTCCAGCTAGCCGCATCGACTACTACCTCTCACTGCAACACGTTCCAATACCTAGCGGCTCACACTCTGCTGAACGTGCGCCAGCCCGTGGTGGCGGTCAGCGAGAAATCGAGTTTCGGCGACCCAACTGATAACCGAGGTCCGACACGAAGACCTGGCCGTGCACCCGTCCCGACAACAACGCCAGCGCGCCGTTGGTGCGGTGCATCGTCGCGCTGATCACGCCCGGGTACACCGACTTCATCGCGAAGTAGTCGGCGTCGCTGCCGTCCGGCCGGTTCACCGCCGGGTCGAGTGCACCGAGGTTGGACGACACGACGGTGGTGGCGCCGCCGGTGACCACGCTGATCAGTCGCCGGAACAGCCGCTTGGGGATCAGCGGAACCAGCGGCAGCAACGCCCTCCGCTCGTCGGGCACGTCCTGATGGCGGATCAGCGCGTTCTTGATTGCAGCAGGCTGGTGGCTCCCGTCGCCCGCTCGCCGAGAAAGAGCGTCTGGTCGGCCAGGTCCAGCACGTTGCTCATCTTTATGCAGCTTCGTTGTCGTCCGCGTCCGGCTCGAGCGGAGAGGGAGCTTCCGAATTCGCCTGAGGTACAACCACAACCGGATCATCCGCGGTGGGCGTGGCGACACGCACGAACGCCTGAGTCAGCGTCGCGATGTAGCGCAGCACCGAGTCGCGTGCGATTGCGTTGTCCGGGAAGGACATCGTCACCGTGGTGTTCTCGGCCTGACGGTTGATCCACATGTTGATCCCGCCGTGGGAAAGGCTGTCGCCGTAGGTGCCGAACTTCGTCTCCGCCCACAACCCGTTGAGGGGAATCTTGCGGAAGTCGAGGAAGGACAGCATCATCGGCAGCTGCGTGGGCAGCTTGATGCCCAGTTCTTCCGGTGTGGCCAATTCCAGGACCCGCTCGACCGGGATGTCGGCGAGGCGCTGGGCGCCGTCGAACGACTTCTGCGCTGCCCGGGCCGCCTGGGCGAACGTCTCGCCGGCCGTCGGCACGGTGATCGGGATCAGGCTGGCGAACCACCCCACGGTCATCGTGTCGACACCGGCGGTCCGGGTGTCCTTGGCCGTGAAGCCGTGATAGGTGTCCTTGCCGGTCAATTCGTGCTCGGCAAAACCTGCGCACGCCAGAACTCCACCGATGAACCGGGCGCCGGCGGCGACGCACGCGGCATCGAAGGCCTCGGTCTCGGCGGCGTCCATCAGTTCGACGGTGAGCAGATCGCCCTTGGTGCTCGCCCAGATATCGCCCAGCGGCAGTGGGAAACTCGGCCAGTCGCCGTCGGTGTCACGGGCGAATGCGATCCAGTCCTTGATCTCGGGCGACGACAGGTCCAGCGTCGCGGCCTTGTCGCGCTGCCGCACAACGTAGGCGCGATAGCTCCGCACCTCGGGCAGCGCGGCGGTGCGGCACCCGCTCTGCGCCAGTTCCTGATACATCAGGTGGATGTCGAGGAAGATCAGGGCGGCGGACAGGCCGTCGATGTGCAGGTGGTCGACACTGGCATAGAACGTGAAATAGTCGGCGTGCTGGATGATTCCGTAGGTGAAGCAGCCCCATTCCAGGGTCTCCGGAGTAGTGGTCAGGACGTGGGTGCGCACCTGGTCCGGGGTCATCTCGCCGAGCGCCACCGGGACGAAGTCGATGTCGTCGGGGTTCTCGATTTCGCGGCGCACGAAGATTCCGTTGTCGAATTCGAACCAACAGTGATACGTGTCCTGGCGGCGCACATGGGCATTGATCGTCGCGGTCATCGCCTCGACGTCGCAGGTTCCGGGAATGTCCCACGCCACGATCATCAGCCGGGGCAGCTGGCGGTTGAGGTTCTTGCCGTGATAGCAGCCCCAGAGGTGTTGGTTCTGTTGATAACTCGGAACCAGCTCACTTCGCCGCGCGGCGCGCGCCGCTTCAAGCGCCGTAGTCGTGGCCATCCACATGGTAACCGGGCCGTGGGGCGGTTGCCATTCGTTGATGTTTCCGAGTGCGACCATTCGTCGAGTCCTTGTGCTGTGAGATATCGACATCTGTTGCGCGGTCTGGGAGGTGGTGAAAGTGCAATGAGCGCTTGGCTTCTGACGCATCTCGTGTTGGTTTCGCGCGTGAAATTTCGCGACGTAATTTTGGCCTATGTTGGGCCGAACTACCGCGTCGCTAACACCCCCTATGTCGCTGCTGTGGACGCTAGTTGACGGCGACGAAGATTTCGCCGTTTTACGAAGACTCGCATTCTCCCGCGCGATTGTCTGCGCGGCGGTAGCCTTTTTCGCTTACCGGTCGCATGATCGACCCGGCGAGTGGCGCATGCGTACCAAAAAGTATCCAGCGACGCACGATTTGTCGCCGAATCGCCTGTCCGCGTCTAGAACTCGGGATAGCATGGTTCGGCCCGTGCGCAGGGCCGCCGGCATGGCCTCGAACGCGGGCGGCGCGAGCCAAACCTGCCCGGCATCACGGGAACAGCGGCAGATGCCACAGTCGCATGCCGGGATGCAGCAGCCACAACCGCAGCATGGTCAGCCGCAAGATGCGGACCGCACTGGTGATCATGAAGATCCCCAGCGGCACCTCGATCAGCAGCGCCGTGATCACCGACAGCCAGATGTCCTTGGGTCCGGCGGTCATCAGGTCGAACCACGCGTCGCAGATCATTAGGACCCCGGTGGTGAAGGCGGCGAGCACCAGCAACTGACGACGCAGGTACCCGAGCACCGCGGTCGTCAGCATGAACCCGACCAGCAGCACGTCGAAGCCGATCCAGGTGATGGGCCAGTTGTGTGCGACGTAGTTCTCCGGCAGCGTCACCGACAGATACCCCAGCCACGGGACCATCGCCATGGAGCCACCGATCATCAGGCTCAGCCGGATGCGCCGCACCCGCGCCAGGAACTCCGGGTCGATGACGTCACCCAGCGGCTGCTCCAGCCGGGTGATCAGTTGCCGCCGTTGCTCGGGCGTCAGCGCCGCGATCTGCGCGTCGGTCAGAATGCCGTCGGTCATGAAAACATCCTCCGGCTCGGCCCGGTCGAATCAGTGGGCGGCGCCCACCGGGGGCCGCCGGTCCGCCGCGGTCCTGGGCACCGCCTGGGCGTCGCCGCTTTCGAATTCCTTGACCCAGCAAGCAAATTCAAGAGTGATGCCGTCGGGATCCTGGAAATAGAACGAGCGCACGTAGACGCCGGGATGCACGGTCGCGGACACCTGCATGGGGCTTTCGTCGTGGTTGAGCACCGGCCCGACCCGCACCCCCTTGTCCTTGAGGAGCTGGCGGTAGGCGTCGAACTTCTCGGCCGGCACGTGGAAGGCGAGATGGTTCATCGTGCTGACGGCGCTGGTGATGTCGCCGATGCCCGGGATGGCGCCCGGCGACGAGATCCCCGGCACCCGGTCGGGGGCGTCGGCGAACCAGAAAAAGGCGACGCAGTCGCCGTTGCCGGCGTCGAAGAAGAAGTGCTGGCCGGCTCCGCCGGGTAGGTCCAGCGATTTGATCAGCGGCATACCGAGGATGTTGCTGTAGAAGTCCACGGTTTTCGCCATGTCCGAACACACCAGTGCGACATGGTTGATCCCGCCGAGTTCGAATTCCGTGTTGGTGTTGTGCGGCTTGATCATCTGGTGGCTCCCCTCGGTCCCCGGCTTGACGATCCTGGCCAAGATCCGAATCTGAATCTAACATCAGTTTCAGTTTTGGCCCAGGGAGGTGCGCAGGTGTCGACCGCGGCGTCCCCTGCCGGCCGGGCCGGCCCGCCCGCCGGACTTCCCACCGTTCGCGGCAGGCGCACGCAGGCCGCCATCGACATGGCCGCCCGGACTGTCATCGCGCGCAAGGGCGTCCTCGCCGCGACCATCGCCGACATCGCCGCGGAAGCCGGACGTTCGGCGGCATCCTTCTACAACTACTACGACTCCAAGGAGGCGATGGTGCGCCAGTGGGCGCTGCGCTTCCGCGACGAGGCCAACGAGCGCGCGCTGGCGGTGACCGAACACGGTTTGTCCGATCGGGAGCGGGCCCATGCCGCGGCCGCCGCGCACTGGCACACCTACCGCCACCGGCTCGCTGAGGTGATCAGCGTGTCGCAGCTGGCGATGATCAACGACGATTTCGCCCAATACTGGGCCGAGATCTGTGAGATACCGATCTCTTTCATCACCGAGTCGGTCCGGCGCGCCCAGGCCGAAGGCCACTGCCGCGGCGACGATCCCCGGCTGATCGCCGAGGCCATCGTGGCGATGTTCAACCAGTTCTGCTACATCCAGCTCGGTCGGCCACGCGCAGCGGAACCCGACGATCAGGCCTGCATCCAGACCCTGGCCAACATCTACTACCGGACCATCTATACGTAAGGGGGAACGCTGAATTGACGCGTCGTACCGGTGCCGGAGTGATCCGCGAATTCATCGGGCTGCCGTCGCCCACCGCGGGGCGCGCGGGCGCGGGCGGGCACCCGTGCCAGGGGCTGTATCACCGGGGGGTGGGACGCAAACCCAAAGTGGCGATGATCGCCACGCACTATCAGATCGACTTCTCCGAGCACTATCTCGCCGACTACATGGCAACGCGCGGCGTCGGTTTTCTGGGCTGGAACACCAGGTTCCGCGGCTTCGAAAGCAGCTTTCTGCTCGACCACGCGCTGGTCGACATCGGCGTCGGGGTGCGCTGGCTGCGCGAGGTCCAGGGCGTGGATACCGTCGTGCTGTTGGGCAATTCGGGTGGCGGCTCGTTGATGGCCGCCTACCAGTCGCAGGCGGTCGAGCCGAACGTGACTCCGCTGGACGGGATGCGCCCGGCCGCCGGGCTGACCGAATTGCCGCCGGCCGACGGCTACGTGGCCACCGCCGCCCATCCCGGGCGCCCCGAGGTCCTCACCGCCTGGATGGACGCCGCCGTCGTCGACGAGAACGACCCCGTGGCCACCGACGCCGACCTCGACCTGTTCAACGAGCGCAACGGCCCGCCCTACTCGCCGGAGTTCCTCGCCCGCTACCGCAGCGCGCAGACCGCGCGCAACAACGCGATCACCGACTGGGCCGAAACCGAGCTCAAACGCGTTCGCGCGGCGGGGTTTTCCGATCGCCCGTTCAGCGTGATGCGGACCTGGGCCGATCCCCGCATGGTCGACCCCGGCATCGAGCCCACCAAGCGGCAAGCCAACATGTGCTACGCGGGCGTCCCGGTCAAGGCGAACCGCTCGGCCCACGGGATCGCGGCGGCCTGCACGCTGCGCAACTGGCTGAGCATGTGGAGCCTGCGGATGGCCCAAACCCGCGCCGAACCGCACCTGGCCCGGATCAGCTGTCCCGCCTTGGTGATCAACGCCGAGGCCGACACCGGGGTGTTTCCCTCTGACGCCCAACGCATTTTCGACGCGCTCGCCGGCACCGACAAGACGCAGGGCTCGGTGGACACCGACCACTACTTCACCACTCCGGGGGCGCGCGGCGAGCAGGCCGACATGATCACCCAGTGGATCGGCCAACGGTGGCGCTGAAAATCCTTGTCCATATCGTCCCGGGCGCCTGCGACGGACGGCCACTGGCCCGTGTCGTCAACCAACCGACTGGTTGTTAGCTTGGAAGGTACTGGGCCGAAACGGCGACCTGCAGCAACGGAAGGCGACCAATGCCGATCGCAATAAATCCCGAGCATCAAGACCTGGCCGATTCCGTGCGGTCACTGGTGGCGCGAGTCGCGCCGTCCGAGACGCTGCATGCGGCCATGGAGACGCCCGTAGACAACCCTCCGCCGTACTGGCAGGCGGCAGCCGACCAGGGACTGCACGGTGTCCATCTCGCCGAATCCGTCGGCGGTCAGGGCTTCGGCATCCTCGAGTTGGCCATCGTGCTGGCCGAATTCGGTTACGGGGCGGTGCCGGGGCCGTTCGTGCCGTCGGCGATCGCCAGTGCCCTGATCTCCGCGCACGACCCGGACGCAAAAGTGCTCTCCGAACTGGCGTCGGGCGCCGAAATCGCCTCCTACGGCCTGAATTGCCGTGCGCTGACCGCAACCCGGCAGGGCGATTCGCTCGTGATCCGCGGCGAGGTTCGGGCGGTCCCCGCCGCGGCGCAGGCCACGCTGCTGGTGTTGCCGGTCGCGATCGACAGCGGTGAGGCGTGGGTGGTGCTGCGCGCCGACCAGCTCGAGATCGAGCCGGTGAAGAGCCTGGACCCGCTGCGCCCCATCGCCGATGTGCGGGCCAACGCCGTCGAGGTCGGCGAGGACGTCGTGCTGACGAACCTGAGCATGGCCACGGCGCACGCGGTGATGACCACGCTGTTGTCCGCCGAAGCCATCGGTGTGGCGCGCTGGGCGACCGACACGGCCTCGCACTACGCCAAGATCCGTGAGCAGTTCGGCCGCCCGATCGGCCAGTTCCAGGCCATCAAGCACAAGTGCGCCGAGATGATCGCTGACACCGAGCGGGCCACCGCGGCCGTGTGGGATGCCGCCCGCGCGATCGACGAGGCCCGCGAAAACGGTTGGGACACAGCCGGTTCACACGTCGACTTCGCGGCCGCCGTCGCGGCGACGCTGGCGCCGGCGGCCGCCCAGCGTTGCGCCCAGGATTGCATTCAGGTGCACGGCGGGATCGGCTTCACCTGGGAGCACGACACCAACGTCTACTACCGCCGGGCGCTGATGCTGGCCGCCTCATTCGGCCGCAGTTCGGACTACCCCCAAAAGGTCGTCGACACCGCCACCACCACCGGCATGCGGGCTGTGGACATCGACCTCGACCCCGACACCGAGAAGCTGCGGGCGGAGATCCGGGCCGAGGTTGCCGCGCTCAAAGAGATCGAGCGGGAGCAGCGCAAGGTCGCCATCGCCGAGGGCGGTTGGGTCCTGCCCTATCTCCCGAAGCCGTGGGGCCGGGGCGCCGGCCCGGTGGAGCAGATCATCATCGCCCAGGAATTCGCCTCCGGGCGGGTCAAGCGGCCGCAGACCGGAATCGCGACGTGGATCGTCCCGTCGATCGTGGCGTTCGGGACCGAGGAGCAAAAGCAGCGGTTCCTGCCGCCGACCTTCCGCGGCGAGATGATCTGGTGCCAGCTGTTTTCCGAGCCGGGCGCCGGATCGGATCTGGCCGGCCTCACCACCAAGGCCACCCGGACCGACGGTGGCTGGCGCATCACCGGCCAGAAGATCTGGACCACCGCCGCGCAGTTCTCGCAGTGGGGGGCGCTGTTGGCCCGGACGGATCCCAGCGCCCCGAAACACGCCGGGATCACTTATTTCCTGTTGGACATGAAGAGCGAGGGCGTCGACGTCAAGCCGCTGCGCGAGCTCACCGGCAACGCGATGTTCAACACTGTCTACATCGACGACGTGTTCGTGCCCGACGCGTGCGTGCTCGGTGAGGTCAACCGGGGCTGGGAGGTCAGCCGCAACACCCTGACCGCCGAGCGGGTGTCGATCGGCAGCAGCGAGGCGAACTTTCTGGCCACGCTGGCGCAGTTCGTCGAGTTCGTTCGTGATGGGCACTTCGATCAGATCGCCCAGCATCGGGCGGGTCAATTGATCGCCGAGGGCCACGCAGCCAAGGTGCTCAACCTGCGCTCGACGCTGTTGACGCTGGCCGGTGGGGACGCCATGCCGTCAGCGGCCATCTCCAAGTTGCTGTCCATGCGTACCGGCCAGGGTTACGCCGAATTCGCGGTCTCGTCGTTCGGCACCGACGCCGCTATCGGCGACCCAGACCAGCTACCCGGTAAATGGGGCGAATACCTGTTGGCCAGCCGTGCCACCACCATTTACGGCGGCACCTCCGAGGTGCAGTTGAACATCATCGCCGAGCGGCTGCTGGGCCTGCCCCGCGACCCGTAGAGCGTCGCGAAAAGGGCCCCGAACAGGGCCATGCCGACCTGACTAGGTCAGGTCGGCATGGGTCCCCCCATAACGCGGTCGGCCATCCCGGGGGTTGGCGTGTCGGCGATGGCCCTACCGCGCGGAGATGGTGATCACCACCACCAGTTCCACCAGTGCTGGGGGCCCCAGTAGCCACCGCCACGGCCCCAGTTGCCGTGCCCCCAATTGCCATTTCCCCGACCATCATGGCCGCCCCATCCACGACCGCCGGGGCGATCGGGGATGAAGCCCGGTCCGCTGTGCGGCCCAGCACTGGCGAAACTCGTGGTGGCTGCGGGCGCAGGAGCGGCCTGGGCCGTGGGGGCGCTGCCGAAAAGCAGCGCGCCGGCCACAACCCCGGCACCTAGGACACCTGCGGCCCCGCCGGATAATGATCGCCCGAGGATCATCGAAGTTTTCCTTTCCAACCCCTTGCCACCGTTAGCAATAACGTTAGTTGGACATTTCTGGGCAAACAAGGGCAATTCGCTATTTGTCCATTGTGAATTGGCTAACAACGGTGTTGAATCCGACGAATAATCGGCGGCATTGCTAATGCGTATTTGCGCAATTCATTTCCCTTGCAGATACTGACACGAAGGCCCCAACCCGCTATTAGACGAGTAAATCGGCCATCTACTGATGTACTGTGCTACGGAGCGCGTACCTACTGAAGTCAGGCTTTCCGCATTAACGACTATTCTGACTTCCGGACTTTTCGTGAAAAATAAGCCAACGCATTGCATGTACCCGGAGGAAGGATTCCGAGCAAACAGCTACTTTTTATCTTTTGACGACACGATCTGCGGGGCGGGCCGCCGCGTCGCCACGCATCTGCGTTCCCGCCCGTGGGGTGGCCGGCCGGGAGGTGGGCGGGCCCGGCGACGCGACTTACGCTGGCGTCGGTGACAGAATCAGTATTGACACAACGGCACCGAGCGCTGATTTACTGATTGGCACTCACGGAGGAAGAACCGAAGTGAACTTCAACAGCAGCCACAGCGGACACAGCGCCGGAGCCTTTCGCGCCCCCAACTCGGCCCCCGGGCCTTCCGGAGACGCCGCCCCCACCGAGCGGCTCACCAGCCTCGGCCAGCAGGGTGCCCCGCGGATCGCCAGCCCGCCGGCGGCCGGCCCACAGGGACGCACGCAGCGGACACGCCGAACCGTCGACCTGTCGGCGGCCACTCACCGGGCCCTCGACATCTGGCAGCGCGAGGCCGCCGACCGGCTGGGAGTCGCCCGGGTGACCGGGCAAGAGGTCCTCACCGCGCTCATCGACCAACTGCTGGTCGACCCCAAGCTGACGGCGCAGATCACCCGAGCCATCAAAGACCGCCGCTGACCCCGCCCATCAGGGGGCTCGCCGGCCCGAATGGGCTAGTCGACGTCCATTTCGCGCAACTCGCGCTTGAGGATCTTGCCCGTGGGGTTGCGCGGCAGCTCGTCGAGGAAAACGACCTCACGCGGCACCTTGTACTTGGCCAACTGATCCTTCACGTGCTTCTTGAGGGTGTCCTCGTCGAGGTCGGCGCCGTCCTTCTTGACCACGAAGGCGCGCAGGCGGTGACCCCACTCCTTGTCTTCGACACCGATCGCCGTGGCCTCCACCACGTCGGGATGTCCGCTTAGGCAGTCCTCGACTTCCGCGGGGAAGACGTTCTCGCCGCCGGAGACGATCATCTCGTCGTCGCGGCCGCTGATGAAGAGCAGATTGTGCTCGTCGAAGTAGCCGACGTCGCCCGAGGACAACAGTCCGTCGATGATCTGCTTCTTGCCGCCGCCGGTGTAACCCTCGAACGGGAAAGCGTTTCCGACGAAGATGCGACCGACTTCGCCCTGCGGCAACTCCTTGCCATTTTCGTCGTAGATCTTGACCTTGACGCCTTTGACCACCGGTCCCGCCGTCGACGGGTTGTGCTTGAGGTGCTTGGGTTCGGCGATCGTGGCGAAGGCGATCTCCGTCGAGCCGTACATGTTGTAAATAACGTCGCCAAGCTCCTTGAGACCCCTCTCGGCCACATCGGCGTTCAACGCGGAGCCGGAGACGAACACGATTCGCAGGCAAGACAAATCGGGCTTCTCATCCATCTTTTCCAGGGCTTCCAGCATCCGGGACAACATCACCGGGACGACGACGATTGCGGTCGTCTTGTACTTCGCGATGTCCGTCAACACCACGTCGGGCTTGAACTTTCGGTGCAGCACCAACGTCGAGCCCAGGAACGCTCCTATGGTGGCGTGCAGAAATCCCAGCGCATGGAACATCGGCGCGGGAAGCGCCGTCACCTCGCCGGCCTTGAACGGGACATGCGACAGGATGCCGCCGATCGGTGCGAGGGTCGGCGGGGTGCTGCGGTTCGCACCCTTCGGCGTGCCGGTGGTGCCGCTGGTCAGGATGATGATCGACGAATGCTTACCCGCCTTGGGTGCGGGCTTGCCGCTGCTGCGTTCCATCAGGTCGGCGAGTGTCTCGTCTTTGCTGCCCGACTTCTTATCCGAGTCGGGGTTGGTGCCCAGCGCCCGCAGCTTGCCCAGTGGCGGGTCGGCCTTGCTGACGTCCTCGCAATATTCGTCGTCGTAGATGATCAGTTTGGCGTCCTCGCGCTCAGACACCTCTTTGATCTGCGGCCCGGAGAACGAGCTGTTCAACAGGATGATGCGAGCACCGACTCGGGCGCACCCGAACTCGGCGATGGAAAACCAGCGGCTGTTGCGGGCCAGGATCGCGACACCGTCGCCGCCTTTGACGCCCTTGTCCAGCAGGGCGTGGGCAACCGCGTTGGCGGCGTCGTCGAGTTCCTTCCAGGTCAACTCGCCGTCATCGTCGATGATGGCCACTTTGTCCGGGGTGCGCCGGGCGTGCATGGCCGGAAGCATGCCGATCTCGCCCCATTTGCGGATGTCGCTCACCATCGCGGCAAGGTTCTGGGGAGGCTCCAGCGGAAAGCCTCCGGCTTCGAGAATTTTGCGGACATAGTGCAGCTCGGCTAAGCCGCGCTCCGCATACTGCTGAACCTTGGAAACCGCCTGCCCGGGCAGGCCGATCAGATTAGGCATGGATCCACCCTATGTGACGTCCGTCGCATTACCAGGGGTTAGTACCCATCCACTTACGATGATGAACATGGGTCCGGTTTCGCTGGAAGTGGCCGGGCGCGAGGTCACCATCACCCATCCCGACAAGGTCGTATTCGAAGCGCACCGCGGCTCGGGTCCGTACACCAAGCTCGACCTGGTCCGCTATTACCTGTCCGTCGCCGACGGGGCGCTGCGCGGCGTTGCGGGCCGACCGATGATCCTGAAGCGATTCGTCAAGGGCATCGCCGAGGAAGCCGTCTTCCAGAAACGCGCGCCCGCCAAGCGGCCGGACTATGTCGACGTTGCCGAACTGCATTACGCGCGAGGCACTTCCGCCGCCGAGGCGGTGATCCATGACGCCGCGGGCCTGGCCTGGGCGGTCAACCTGGGCTGCGTCGACCTGAACCCGCATCCGGTGCTGGCCGACGACCTCGATCACCCCGACGAGTTGCGGGTCGACCTCGATCCGATGCCCGGGGTCTCCTGGCGGGGCATCGTGGACGTCGCGCTGGTTGCGCGCGAGGTGCTCGAGGACTACGGCCTGACGGCGTGGCCGAAGACGTCGGGATCGCGCGGCTTTCACATCTACGCCCGCATCGCGCCGCGCTGGGAGTTCCGCCAGGTGCGGCTGGCCGCGCAGACCGTGGCCCGCGAGGTCGAGCGGCGGGTGCCCGAGGCGGCGACCAGCCGCTGGTGGAAGGAAGAGCGCGAGGGGGTGTTCGTCGACTTCAACCAGAACGCGAAGGACCGCACCGTCGCATCGGCGTACTCCGTGCGTGCGACCCCCGATGCCCGGGTCTCGACGCCGCTGCACTGGGACGAGGTCGCCGGCTGCGACCCCGGGGTGTTCACCATCGACACCGTGCCCGCCCGATTTGCCGAGATCGGTGACCCCTGGGCGGGAATGGACGACGCCGTCGGCGAGCTCGACCGGCTGCTGGTGCTGGCCGAGGAGATGGGTCCACCCGAACGTGCGCCGAAAGGGTCGGGCAAGCGCGGCAAGGGCACCAGTGGCAGGCGGCAGTCCAAGATGCCGCTGATCGAGATCGCCCGCACCAAGACCAAGGACGAGGCGTTGGCCGCGCTGGACGTCTGGCGCGACCGCTATCCCGCGGTGGCCCGCCGGCTGGAGCCGGTCGACGTCCTGGTCGACGGGATGCGCGGGCCCAGTTCGATCTGGTACCGGATCAGGATCAACCTGCAGCACGTTCCCGAAGACCAGCGGCCACCCCAGGAAGAGCTGATCGCCGACTACAGCCCCTGGGAGGGTTACGGCGGGAAGCAGAAGCCGTCGAGCTGACCTCCGGCCGCCTAGATCCCCACCCGCGTTATCGCGTTGTGCTTGCGCAGGTAGCAGTACCAAGTGACGGCGAGCAGGCCGAGGAAAAACGCGATGTAGAACCGCAGCGCGGGTTCGATGCTGCCGAACTCCGACTTCGACCACGCATAGGCCAGCGGAACCACGAACCCGCCGAACGCGCCCACCGCCGAGATGACGCCCAGTGCCCCGGCCGCCTGGCGGCGCATGGCGACCATGGTGTCGGGATCTCCCCCGGCCAGGTCGCCCTTGATCTTGAAGATCCGCGAAATCATCCGGTAGGTCGAGCCGTTGCCGATGCCGGTCGCGACGAACAGGAACATGAAGCTGGCGAAGAAGGCCGGCAGGTTCACCGCCGTCACCGACCACAGCGCCGCCGCCGCCCCGATCGCCAGCATCACAAAGCTGGCGGCGGTGATGCGGGCGCCGCCGATCCGGTCGGCCAGCTTGCCGCCGAGGGGCCGGATGACCGATCCGATGCCGGCGCCCAGGAAGGCCCACGCCAGGGCGATATCGCCGCGCCCGAAGACCGTCTTGAGCAGGGTCGGGAACGCGGCCGAGTAGCCGATGAACGAGCCGAAGGTTCCGATGTACAGCAGCGACATGATCCAGGTGTCGGGGTGCCGCAGCGACTCCAGCACCGGCTTCACGTCGGCCTTCGCCTCGGTGAGGTTGTTCATGAACAGGAACGCGCAAATTGCGGCCACCACGGCCAGCGGCACGTAGAACAGTCCGGCGCGCGACAGCGCCATCCCGCCGCCGGCGATGACGATGGGCGGAATGATCTTCTGCACCACCGCCACGCCGATGTTGCCGCCGGCTGCGTTCAGGCCCAGCGCCCAGCCCTTGTCTTTCTCCGGGTAGAAGAACGAGATGTTGGCCATCGACGAGGCGAAGTTGCCGCCGCCGAAGCCGGCGGTCGCGGCGATCGCCACCAGGGCGCCGAACGGGAGGCCGGGATGGCTCACCGCCCACGCCAGCAGCAGGCACGGGATGAGCAGCAGCGCCGCGGAGATGGTCGTCCAGTTGCGGCCGCCGAACAGTGGCACGGCGAAGGTGTAGGGCAATCTCAGAAACGCCCCGACGCCACTGGGGACGGCGACCAGGCAGAGGGCCTGGCTGGCGGTCAGCGCCCACCCGGACGCGGCGGGGTGCCCGTGGGCCCCGGCCGTCATCTGCACGACCACGATGCTCCACAGCATCCACACGCTGAACCCGACGTGCTCGGCGAAGATCGAGAAGATCAGGTTCCGGCGAGCGATCGGCTTGCCGGTCGTCTCCCAGAATTCGGGGTCCTCGGGCCGCCAGTCATCGATCCAGTGCCGTCCCGTATGACGCTCACGCGGTGGCGCGGGCTGCGATACCGGGTTGATGGTCGTGGTCATCTGGTGGGACTCCTGAGTTGGATGAGGGCGCGGGCAGTGACCACTCGACGCTAAAGACGCACTGTTACCGGACTGGGTGTGCACAGTTACGCGGGCAATACGCAGAAATCGCAACGCCCCGGTCACGTTTGTCAGAACTCTGCAACGCAACGACGCAGCGAGACCACGGCGGGGCTGGATGCGCGACAATCGGCGCCATGCAGGTGCCTGAGACTCCCCTGGGCCTACGGGAGCGCAAAAAGATCAAGACCCGCCGCGCCATCAGGCGCGAGGCGTTTCGCCTCATCGAAGAGAACGGCTACGCCGCGACCACGGTCGAACAGATCGCCGAGGCGGCCGACGTGTCGCCGAGCACCTTCTTCCGCTATTTCGGATCCAAGGAATCGCTGCTGCTCGCCGACGACCTGGACCCGCTGATCCTGGACGCGTTGAAGGCCCAGCCGCGCAGCCTGTCTCCGGCGCAGGCCTTCCGCCGGGCCTATCAGGCCGTCATCGACCAACTGCCCGACGACCAACTGGAGTTCGAGAGCACCCGGCAGCGCCTGATGTTCTCGATACCCGAGCTCAAGGCGGCGATGTACGACGAGTACTACCGCACCGTCACGGTGGCGGCCGCGGCGATCGCGCACCGGATCGGCCGTGCCGCAGACGATTTCGAAGTCCGGGTGTACGCGGGGGCGTTGACCGGTGCCATGATGGCCGCCTTCGACAGCGCACCCAAGACCGCCGACACCATCTTTCGCGCCCTGGACTTCATGGACGCCGGCATGCCGCTGGGCTGACCGGCTTCAACAGCGCGGCGATGCATCTGAGCGGGCGGAACGCGATACTCTCACGCGATGCGACAGGGATGGAATCGACGGGGATTCTTGCAGCTCGCAGGGGCCGCCGGGGTTGCCGCGATCGGTGGCGCGACCACGTTCGCTTCGGGATGCTCGTCTCGCGAACCGGCTCCGGGCGCCACCCCGGGTTCGGTGACGGTCACCCACCTGTTCGGTCAGACCGTCATCAAGGAACCACCCAAGCGCGTCGTCAGCGCCGGCTACACCGAGCAGGACGACCTGCTCGCGGTCGGCGTGGTGCCGATCGCCGTGACCAACTGGTTCGGTGACCAGCCCTCCGCCGTCTGGCCATGGGCCACACCCAAACTCAACGGCGCGCAGCCGACGGTGTTGAACCTCGACAACGGCATTCCCGTCGACCAGATCGCCGGTCTCAAACCGGACCTGATCGTGGCCGTCAACGCCGGCCTGGACGCCGACACGTATCAGAAACTGTCCGCGATCGCCCCGACCGTCGCGCAATCGGACGGCGACGCCTTCTTCGAGCCGTGGAAGGAGCAGGCCACCATCGTCGGCCAGGCGGTCTTCCAGGCCGACCAGATGAAGTCGCTGATCGACGGCGTCGACCAGAAGTTCACCGACATCGGCAAAAAGAATCAGCAGTGGACCGGCAAGAAGGCGCTGCTGATGCACGGCGCGCTGTGGCAAGGCACGGTCGTCGCCACCATGGCGGGCTGGCGGACGGACTTCCTGAACCGGATGGGACTGGTCATCTCCGACGCCATCAAGCCGTTCGGCACCGACCAGCGGGCGGTCATCCCCCGCGATCACATCAAATCGGTGCTCGAGTCCGCCGACGTCGTGATCTGGACGACGCAGAACCCCGACGACCAGAAGGCGATACTGGCCGACCCCGAGGTGGCCGGGTCGCTGACCACCGCGCAGAACCGCAACATCTTCACCTCCAAGGACCAGGCCGGGGCGATCGCGTTCGGGTCGCCGCTGAGCTACCCCGTCATCGCCGATCAACTGCCGCCGCTGATCACCAAGATCCTGGGCTAGCCGCGCGGGCATGCCGGGGCTGTTTGAGCGTTTGCTAAGGCAGCTCTGGCAGAGCTCGAAATTCCGTCGGCGACCCTCGCACATGCCCCGATCCCGGGGTTACCGTCGAGTAATGAGCGTGACGGACCTTAGCGGCGACCTGGCCCACAACCTGCCGACCGAGCTGGTCGGCAACACCGTCGTGGACTACGGCGACCGCGCGCTGATGGTGCAATGCGGAAGTACCGCTGAGGTATTGGCGTGGGCGGACGCGCTGCGAGCCGCGGCGATCCCGGGCGTGGTCGACGTCGTCCCGGCCGCCCGCACGGTGCTGGTGAAGCTGGACGGCCCGCGCCGCCAAGGCGTCATCCGCCGGCGGCTGCGCAAGATGGACGTCGTCGCCGCCCCGGACACCGCCTCAAAGCGCCGCGCCGACGTGGTCATCGATGTCGTCTACGACGGTCCGGATCTGGCCGAGGTCGCAGGCCACACCGGACTGACCATCGCGGCGGTGATCGACGCCCACACTTCGACGCTGTGGCGGGTCGGATTCAGTGGATTCGCACCCGGTTTCGCGTATCTGGTCGACGGAGACCCGAGGCTGCGGGTGCCACGCCGCGCCGAGCCGAGGACCTCGGTGCCGGCCGGCTCCGTGGGCCTCGCCGGTGACTTCAGCGCGGTGTACCCGCGTCAGTCCCCCGGTGGCTGGCAACTCATCGGCCGCACCGACGCGGTGCTGTGGGACCTGCAGCGCCCGAACCCTGCGTTGCTGACGCAGGGCATGTGGGTTCAGTTCCGGGCCGTCTAGCCAGTGACGATCGGGAGCGCGGCGCTGGCCGGCGAAGCGGATCATCACCATAGCTAAGGAGACAACCGTGGCAATCCTGGAGATCCTCCGCACTGGACCGCTCGCCGTCGTCCAAGACCTCGGCCGTCCGGGACTGGCCCATCTGGGCGTGAGCCGGTCCGGCGCCGCCGACCGGCGCGCGCACCGGCTGGCCAACCGGCTGGTGGCCAACCCCGACGACCGCGCCACCGTGGAGGTGACGTTCGGCGGTTTCGCGGCCAGGGTGTCCGGCGGCGACGTCGACATCGCGGTGACGGGCGCCGACGCCGATCCCACCGTCAACGGAATCAAGTTCGGCACCAACAGCATTCATCATGTGCGCGAGGGCGAGGTGATCACGCTGGGCGCGCCCCGCGCCGGCCTGCGCAGCTACCTGGCGGTCCGCGGTGGCATCTGCGTGGAGCCGGTGCTGGGCTCGCGCAGCTACGACGTGATGTCGGGCATCGGCCCGTCGCCGCTGCAGGCCGGCGACCGGCTCCCGATCGGCGAGCACACCGACGCCTACCCCGAATTGGACCAGGCGCCGGTGGCGGCCATCACCGGCGGCGTCGTCGAGCTGTTCGCGGTGCCCGGGCCGCGCGATGACTGGTTCGTCGACCCCGACGCCCTGGTGCACACCGATTGGGTGGCGTCCGATCGCAGCGACCGGGTGGGAATGCGGTTGACCGGCCGTCCCCTGCAGCACTGCTATCCGGACCGTCAGCTGCCCAGTGAGGGGGCGACCCGCGGCGCAATTCAAGTGCCGCCCAACGGTTTACCGGTGATCCTGGGCCCCGACCATCCCGTCACCGGCGGCTACCCGGTGATCGGCGTGGTGGTCGACGAGGACGTCGACAAGATCGCCCAGGTGCGGCCCGGCCAGACGGTGCGACTGCACTGGGCGCGGCCCAGGGCCTTGGTGGGCGCCCACTCCGGCGCCGCGAGTTGGCCGTTTTCCTAACGCAATTCGCGCACAATTTGTCGGCGCCGCAATCACAATGTATTACAGCTCACACATGGCGGGTGGTATGTGTGAAATCACTTGATGCCGGCCCTCATTCGGGCACGATGAACTGTGCGCTCGCGATCTGGTTGCCCCTCAGGGATTTACCAGATAACTGGTAAACAACTAACAGGCGATATCGGCCCGTTTCGGTTGACCCGCTCGCGTCGTAAATGTGAGCATCGGACCGTGCGACGGGGCACGCCCCTTCATTCGGGGCGCCCAAGCGTCGAAAGCCAGCCTCCGAACAGCTTTCCCGATACCGGGCGAGCGTGGTGACCCCTGGCGTGGTGGCGGCCGGACGCGGCGGTTCGTGGGGCCTGACGAGAGGGAGCTGTATGCACATCGATCGGTGCGATGCCGTTGGGACGCAGTCCATTTTCGCGAAAGGTGGACGGGCATGAGCGTCGCGCCGAAGGCAGGCCGGTTGCTGCGCCGCGACCACCGCATCGCGGACTGGAACCCGGAAGACACGGTGGCCTGGGAGGCCGGCAACAAGAAGGTCGCCCGGCGCAACCTGCTGTGCACCATCGCCGGTGATCACGTGGCGTTCTCGATCTGGACCCTGTGGCCCGTCATGGCACTGTTCATGCCGGGGTCCGTCTACGGCTTCTCCGCCGGCGACAAGTTGTTGCTGGGCGCGGTCGCCACCCTGGTCGGCGGGTGCGCCCGGATCCCCTACACCCTGGGCATCGCCACCTTCGGCGGCCGCAACTGGACGACGTTCTCGGCCTTCGTATTGCTGATCCCGACGGCCGGCACGATCGTGTTGCTGGCCAATCCCGGTCTGCCGCTGTGGCCGTTCGTGTTGTGCGCGGCCCTGACCGGCCTGGGCGGCGGGAATTACGCGGCCTCGCTGGCCAACGTCAACGCCTTCTATCCGCAGCGGCTCAAGGGCGGCGCGCTGGCCGTCAACGCCGGCGTCGCCAACCTGGGGGTCGCGGTGATCCAGCTGGTCGGCCTGCTGGTGCTGGCCACCGCCGGGCACGAGGCGCCCTACTGGGTGTGCGCGGTGTACCTGGTGTTCCTGGTCGTCGTGGGCATCGCGGCCGCGTTGTGCATGGACAACATCAACCACGGCACCCAGCTGAGCACCATGCGCAAGATCCTGTTCGAGCGCGATACCCACGTGATCTCACTGCTCTACATCGCCACCTTCGGCTCCTGGATCGGCTTCGCCTTCGCCTTCGGGCAGGTGATGCAGGTCAACTTCGCCGACAGCGGGGAGAGCCCCAAACATGCGGCGCTGCACGCCGCGCAGCTGGCTTTCGTCGGGCCGTTGCTGGGCTCGCTGGCGCGGATCTACGGCGGCCGGCTGGCCGACCGCCTCGGTGGCAGCCGCGTCACCCTTGGCGTGCTGGCCGGCATGACACTGGGAGCCGGGCTCCTGGTCACCGTCAGCACGCTCGACGATCACCACGCCGCGACGCACACCGCCAGCATGATCGGTTACATCGCCGGTTTCATGGTGCTGTTCGTCCTGTCCGGCATGGGCAACGGCTCGGTCTTCAAGCTGATCCCCTCGGTCTACGAGGCGCGCAGCCGTTCGCTGGACACGAGCGAGGACGAGCGCCGTCATTGGGCCCGGGCGATGTCGGGGTCGCTGATCGGCATCTGTTCTGCCGTCGGGGCGCTCGGCGGGGTGGGAATCAACCTGGCGCTGCGCCAGTCCTATCTGAGTACTGGCACGGAAACGTCGGCATACTGGGCGTTTCTGGCTTCCTACGTCGTGGCGGCGATCATGACGTGGATGGTCTACGTGCGCCGTCCCGCGTCGGCCCAGAGCCTGTCCGGGTCGGCGCCGGAAACCGAGGCCGCCGGTGTGTGAGCGGACTCGCAACACGGGCAATGCCGCAGCAATTGACCGGTAACGCAACCGAAACGTCACAGGCATACACACTTCATATGGCCCCGCAACTGGCTCCGCCAGACTCCGCGCCGCTCACCGGCTATCGGATCGCCGTCACGTCGGCGAACCGCGCCGAAGAGCTGTGCGCGTTGTTGCGCCGTAACGGCGCGGAGGTCTCCAGTGCCGCGGCCATCAACATCATCGCGCTGCCCGAAGACCACGAACTGCAGACTCACACCGAAGCGGTGATCGCCCAGCCACCCGATATCTTGGTGGCGCACACCGGCATCGGCTTTCGCGGCTGGGTCGCAGCGGCCGACGGCTGGGGGCTTGCCCCCCAACTGCTGGCCTCGCTCGCCAAGTCGCGGATCGTGGCCCGCGGGCCGAAGGCGACCGGCGCGTTGCGCGCCGCCGGGCTGCATGAGGAATGGTCACCCAAATCCGAATCGTCACGCGAGGTCCTGCGCTACCTCCTCGAGTCGGATGTCGCCGGTAAGCGGATCGCCGTCCAGCTGCACGGCGCGGCCAACGGATGGGACCCGTTCCCGGAATTCATCAACGGATTGCGGGCGGCGGGCGCGCAGGTGGTCCCCATCCACGTATACCGCTGGAAGCCGACGCCGCCAGGCGGCGACTTCGACCAACTCGTCGCCTCGGTCGCGCGGCGGCAATTCGACGCGGTGACCTTCACCTCGGCACCCGCCGGCGCGGCGCTGCTGGAGCGCAGCCGCGAGCTGGGCATCGAAGATCAACTGCTGCAAGCGCTTCGCAGCGACGTGCACGCGATGTGCGTCGGTCCGGTCACCGCGCAGCCTTTGATCCGAGCCGGGATCCCGACGTCGTCGCCCGAGCGAATGCGGTTGGGGGCGTTGGCCCGCCACATCGCGCAGGAGCTCCCGCCCCTGCGGTCGTGCGCCATCCGGGCGGCCGGTCACGACATCGAGATCCGTGGAACCTGCGTGCTGGTCGACGGTTCGGTGAAGTCGCTGTCCGGATCCGGCATGGCCACCCTGCGCGCGCTGGCCCAGCGCCCCGGCGATGTCGTCGCGCGCAACGACTTGTTACGAGTGCTTCCCGGCAACAGCAATGACCCACACGCCGTCGACACCGCAGTGCTGCGGCTGCGAACGGCGTTGGGCGACAAGAACATCATCGCGACGGTGGTCAAGCGCGGCTACCGGCTCGCGATCGACCATTCGGAAGATTCCCCATGGCACTGATTCTGGTGGCGCACGGCACCCGTAGGCCGGGTGGCGTGTCGATGATCGAAGACCTTGCGGCACAGGTGAGTACGCTGGTGCGCAGCACGGTGGACGTTGCGTTCGTCGACGTGGTGGGCCCCACCCCCAGCGAAGTCCTGGTGCGCGCGAAGGCCTCCGACCGCCCCGCCATCGTGGTGCCCGCGTTCCTGTCGCGCGGATACCACGTCCGGGCCGATCTGCCCGCCCACGTGGAGATCAGTGGACACCCGAACGTTCTCGTCACCCCGGCATTGGGCCCGAGCGGTCAAATCGCCCGAATCGTCGGCGATCAGTTGGTGAAATGCGGTTGGCGACCGGGTGATTCGGTGATCCTGGCGGCCGCGGGGACCTCGGACGTCAAGGCGCGCACCGACCTGCACACCACCGCGACTCTGGTGTCGGCGCTGACCGGATCGCGGGTGAGCCTGGCGTTCGCGGCCACCGGTGAGCCGCAGCTGCCCGAGGCGGTAGACCGGGCCCGGACCCGGGCGCGCCGCGCCGGCGGACGCGTCGTCGTCGCCTCATATCTACTGGCCGACGGCCTGTTCCAGCAACGGCTGCACGCCTGCGGTGCCGACCTGGTCAGTGAGCCGCTGGGCACCCATCCCGGGCTGGCACGGTTGGTCGCGAACCGATTCCGGCGGGCCCTGCCGACGGTCCTCGCGCCCACCGCCCGGCAGTCGTCGCGCCGACCGAGCCCGCACCAGCTGGCCCACGGCCGCACCGTGCGGTCCGCGCCCTAGCGCAAAACGCCTGCTGGTAAGGCGCGCCGATGTCCGGCGTTCCTTGATCTTTGATCGCAGACGGGTGATCCTGACACCATGCCCCGCCGCCAAGAGCCATCGCCCGGGATCCTCGACCCGGTCGCCAAGATGCTGCGGTTGCCCTTTGGCACACCGGAATTCATCGACCGCATCGTCACCGGTGGGGTAAACCAGGTGGGCCGGCGGACCTTGCGCACGCTGATCACGACGTGGGACGCCGCGGGCGGTGGCCCGTTCGCGGCCAGCGCCATCGCGTCGACGGGGATGGCGAAAACCGCCGAAATCGTGCAGGGCATGTTCATCGGCCCGGTCTTTGGCCCACTGCTGAAAATTCTTGGCGCGGACAAGGTGGCCCAGCGGGCCTCGTTGTGCGCCTCGCAGTTGGTGGGCCTGGGCATCATGCGCTACGGCATCCGCTCCGAGCCGCTGCACTCCATGTCGGTGGACGCGCTCGTCGACGCGATCGGGCCGACGATGCAGCGCTACCTGGTCGGCGACATCACCCGGTGAGCCGGGCGGTCGGGCTCAGGCAGCCCGCGGCTGGTAGTCGCGCGCGACCTGAACGTAGCCGTCGTCGGTGATCCGCACCGGGTAGACCGGCACCGAAACGGCTGGATCGTCCAGGCAGGAACCGTCTTCGAGCGAGAACGCCTGCTTCAAGATGGGCGACTGAACCGTGACGCAGCCGTCGCGGTCGCCCACGATTCCGCGGGAGAGCACCGCGGCACCGGAGAACGGGTCGACGTTGCCCACCGCGTACACCGAGCCGTCGTCAAGCCGGAACAACGCAGCCTGGGAACCGTCGTCCAGCAGCACGCCGACGCCGCGACCCGGAATGAGGTGGTCGTAAGCGCAAGCGCTGGTCCACACCTGGATGTCATTGAGAAGTGTCATGATGCCTTCCTCATTCCTCCGGAGTTGTCGCTTCACGAACCCGCGGCATGCCAATGGACACAGGGATTTTGCGGCCGGCATGCTCGGTGAACGCCACCGTCGAGTCGACGGCGTCCGGGGCGTTGACGAACGACACGAACCGCGACAGCTTGTCCGGGTCGTCCAGCACGCCCTTCCATTCGCACTTGTAGTTCTCGACATGCCGCTCCATTGCGGCCTCGAATTCCTCGGCAAGGCCGAGCGAGTCCTCGCACACCACCTCGCGCACGTGGTCGAGCCCGCCGTCGAGCGAGTCGACCCACGGCGCCGTGCGTTGCAGCCGGTCGGCCGTCCGGATGTAGTACATGACGAACCGGTCGACGTAGCGGACCAGCGTTTCGGTGTCCAGGTCGCTGGCCAGTAACTGCGCGTGCTTGGGCGTCATACCGCCGTTGCCGCCGACGTAGAGGTTCCAGCCCTTTTCGGTGGCGATGACGCCGACGTCCTTGGACCGGGCCTCGGCGCACTCGCGCGCGCAACCCGAGACGCCCATCTTGATCTTGTGCGGCGCCCGCAGTCCGCGGTAACGCAATTCCAGATCGATGGCCAGCTGCACCGAATCCTGCTGCCCGTACCGGCACCAGTCCGTGCCCACGCAGCTCTTCACCGTGCGCAGCGCCTTGCCGTAGGCGTGGCCGGATTCCATGCCGCCGTCGACCAGGCGCTTCCAGATCTCCGGCAGTTGGTCCACCCGGGCCCCGAACATGTCGATCCGCTGCCCGCCGGTGATCTTGGTGTAAAGCCCGAAGTCCTGGGCGATCTGACCGATCAGGATCAGATGCTCGGGCTTGATGTCACCACCGGGAACCCGCGGCACCACCGAGTAGCTGCCGTTCTTCTGGATGTTGGCCAGGAAGTGGTCGTTGGAATCCTGCAGCGAGGCCTGCTCGCCTTCCAGGATGTGATCCGACCCGGTGGAAGCCAAAATGGAGGCCACCACGGGTTTGCAGATGTCGCAACCCTTTCCGCGGCCGAAACGCTCCAGCAGACCCGAGAAGGTCCGGATCTCGGTGGCCGAGATGACCTCGAACAGCTCCGCGCGCGACTGGCTGAAGTGCTCGCACAGCGCCTTGGACTGTTCCACGCCCTCGGCTTCCAGCAGCTGCTTGAGCAGGGGGACGCACGACCCACACGAGGTGCCGGCCGAGGTGCACGCCTTGAGCGCGGGAACGTCGGCGCAGCCGTCGGCGATCGCGCACTTCAGGTCGCCCTTGGTGACGTTGTTGCACGAGCAGATCTGTGCCGAATCCGGCAGCGCCCCAACGCCCAACGCCGCGCCGGAGCCGGACTGCGCCGGCGCGATCAGCGCCAGCGGGTCGCCGGGCAGCTCGCTGCCGACCATGGGCCGCAGCACCCCGTAGGACGAGGCGTCGCCGACCAGCACGCCGCCGAGCAGCGTCTTGGCGTCGTCGGAGAGCACCAGCTTGGCGTAGGTCCGATTGACCGCATCGTTGATGGCGACCTCGAGGCAGTTCTCGGTCGTCCCCATCGCGTCGCCGAAACTGGCCACGTCGACGCCCAGCAGTTTGAGCTTCGTGGACAGGTCTGCCTCGCCGAACTCGGCGACGCCGTCCAGCAGCCGGTCGGCCACCACCTCCGCCGAGGTGTAGCCCGGCCCCACCAGGCCGTAGCAGCGGCCGCCGATCGCGGCGACCTCACCGATCGCGTAGATGTCGGGATCGCTTGTCTGGCAGGCCACGTCGGTGAGCACCCCGCCGCGCTCGGCGCGCGTCAGCCCGGCGGCGGTGGCCAGCTCGTCGCGCGGCCGGATGCCGGCCGCGAAGATCACCAGGCCGGCGTCGATGACCTGGCCGTCGGTCAGGCTTACCCGCACCGAGGTGGTGCCGTCCGAATGGTCAACCGCCTCGATCGATTCAGTGCCCGTGCCGACGTGCACCGAGATGCCGAGCTCGCCGATCATCCTGGCCAGCAGCCCGCCGCCGGCCTCGTCGATCTGCTGGGCCATCAGCCGCGGCATCATCTCAATGACGTGGGTCTGCAATCCGAACTGACGCAACGCATTCGCGGCTTCCAGCCCGAGCAGGCCGCCACCGATCACGACAGCCGCGGTGACGTGTGAGGTTTCGACCGTGCGCTGGGCGTCCGCGCGGATGGCGTCGAGGTCGTCCAGCGTGCGGTACACGTGGCAGGCGGGCAGATCGTGGCCGGGCACCGGCGGCACGAAGGCGTACGACCCGGTCGCCAGGACCAAGGTGTCGTAGCCGTGCCGCTGGCCGTCGGCGGTGACCACCGTCTTTGCGGCGCGGTCTATTTCGGTAACCCGCTGGTTCAGCACCAGCCGGACCAGCTCGTCACCCTCGTATTCGTTGCCCGGCAATGCCAATAGCTTGCGATCCCAGCTTTCGGTGTAGGAGGTCAGTCCCACGCGGTCATAGGCCGCGTCGGTCTCCTCGGCGAAAACCGTGATGCGCCACAGTCCCTCGGTGTCACGGGCGCGGAGCGCCTCGACGAACCGGTGAGCCACCATGCCATGTCCGACTACGATGATGTGACGAGGCGCACAGCTGGCTCGCGAAATCCCGTCTGCAGACATGGCTTTGAGAGTAACGGCCAGAAATTACGTTCTTTTCGCGCAATGTCACGGTCCTATGACGAGGATCTCACAACTCACAGGAAGGTCTGTGAGTGATCGTTCGCCGGCGGCGAACGACGAGGTGGAACTTCAGCGGGGTCGACTCAGGTTTGCCCTAATAGCCGGCCGCGCAGGCGCCGGTCACAGGAATCTCACAACGAAGCTCAAGGAATTAGAAGGGAAGCGCCATGAGTGGCCTCGCATTGTGGTCTCGGCCGGCCTGGGACACCGACCGGTGGTTGCGCGACTTTTCGGCCCCGCCGCCGCGGCGGACTGGAACACTCCGGCGAACAGCGGTTTCAAGCCCGGCGCCGAGATCGTCAAGGACGGCGACGACGCGATCGTACGTGTCGAGCTCCCGGGCGTTGACGTCGACCAGGACGTCAACGTGGAGGTCGACCGCGGGCGCTTGGTCATCCACGGCGAGCACCGCGATCAGCGTTCGGAAGAGAAGGAAGCCCGCACGCTGCGGGAGATCCGGTACGGATCGTTCCGCCGGTCGTTCCAGCTGCCCGCCCACGTCACCGGCGACGCCATCACGGCGACCTACGACGCCGGCGTGCTGACGGTGCGGGTCGCCGGTGCCCTGAAAGATCCAGCCGGGAACCAGGCTCAGCGCATACGGATCGTTCCGCCGGTCGTTCCAGCTGCCCGCCCACGTCACCGGCGACGCCATCACGGCGACCTACGACGCCGGCGTGCTGACGGTGCGGGTCGCCGGTGCCCTGAAAGATCCAGCCGGGAACCAGGCTCAGCGCATCGAGATCACCAAATAGTCTCCGCCAGTTCGGAGACAAGTAGCCGAATCCGGCGGAGCCGCAACGACTCCGCCGGATTCAGCGCATCAGCCCCAGCGAGCCAGCAGCTCCTTGGCCCGGGCCGCCAGCGCGGCCTGCAGGAACGGCCCGAAGCTGATGCGCGCCACGCCCAGCGGGCCGAAGGACGAGGGGTCGTCCTGGTCGGGCAGGGCGATGGCGTTGACGGGCAGGTCCAACTCGGCGGTCAAGCGCCGCAATGTGTCGGGGTCGTGGCGGCCCACCGGATACAGCACGTCAGCGCCGGCGGCCGCCGCCTGATTCAACCGCGCCACCGCGCGGTCGACGCGATCGGACGCCTCGCCGTCCTGGCGCAGGAAAAGATCGGTCCGGGCATTGATGACGACATGCACCCCGGCCGCGTCGGCGGCCGACCGCAGCGCCCCGACCAGCTCCGCGTGTTCGTCGGCAGACCGCAACCGCTTGCCCTCCGAGTGCACGGTGTCCTCGATGTTCAGCCCGACGGCCCCTACGCTCAGCAGGCCCTCGATCAGCCGGCCCGCCGGCTGCCCGTAGCCGGATTCGATGTCCACCGACACCGGGACGTCGACCGCGGCGGTGATCTGTGCGACCCGGGTGAGGACGTCGTCGAACGACATGCCCTCGTTGTCGGGTTTGCCGATCGAGTCGGCCATCGGGTGACTGCCCACCGTGAGGGCGGCGAACCCGGCACCGGTGGCCAGCCGCGCCGACCACGCATCCCACACGGTCGGCAGGATGACCGGGTCGCCCGGCCGGTGCAGTTCCAGCAGCGTGGCGGCGCGCTCGGCGGGTGTGGCGGGTCCCGTCATAGGTGTTTGCTCCCTCGGCATCCGGGCTCAACGGCCTGACGTCTGGCGTATGCCGTGGATAGTATCGAGGGCGTACTGTGATCCGAAACACTGCCGAGGAGATCCGTTGACGAGCACGACTGGCACGACCGAATTCGCCGAACTGCACGACCTCATCGGCGGCCTGCGGCGGTGCGTGAGCTCCCTGCGGGCCCGATACGGTGACAGCCCGGCCATGCGGCGCATCGTCATCGACGCCGACCGCATCATGTCCGACGTCGAGCTGCTCGACACCGACGTGTCCGAATTGGACCTGGCAGGCGCCACCGTGCAGCAGTCCGGCGAGAAGATCGTCATTCCAGACACCCAGTACGACAGCGAATTCTGGCGCGACGTCGACGACGAGGGTGTCGGCGGTCACAACAGGGCCTGAACAAGTCAAGCCCCCCAGAAAAGGGGGCCTTGTATCTGTGTACCCTTCGACCTACAGCCCGTTCGAAGAGGAACACACTAAATGAGCGCACCTACGGCGAACCGTCCTGCGTCCGGTGTCTTTTCACCCACGCGCGCCCGTATCCAGCAACGCACCCTGCGCACCGACCGGTGGTGGATGTCGCCGCTGCGAATCGATCTCGGCTTCGCCGCATTCATTATTTATGCGACAGCGCGGGCGTTCCAGCGGGGTGACTTCTTCGTCGCGCAATACCATTACCTGACGCCGTTCTACTCACCATGTCTCAGCAACGCTTGCGGCGGTGCCAGCGACTTCTGGCCGCAAATCCTGCCGAACGTCTGGTGGTTGCCGTTCGCGGCGCTGACACTGCCGTTCCTGCTGCTGTTCAGGCTGACCTGCTACTACTACCGCGGCGCCTATTACCGCACGGTGTGGCAGTCGCCCACCGCCTGCGCGGTGGCCGAGCCCCGCGTGCACTACAGCGGCGAGACCAAACTCCCGCTGATCATTCAGAACTCCCACCGGTACTTCTTCTACATCGCCGGCATCATCTCTGTGATCAACACCTACGACGCGATCGTGGCGTTCCATTCCGATCACGGACCCGGTGGATTCGGGTTTGGCCTGGGCAACGTGATCATGGTCGGCAACGTCATCATGCTCTGGGTCTACACGCTGTCCTGCCACTCCTGCCGGCACATCACCGGCGGCCGGCTCAAGCACTTCTCCAAACACCCTGTGCGGTACTGGATCTGGACCCAGGTCAGCAAAATTAACACCCGGCACAAGCAGTACGCGTGGATCACGCTGGGCACCCTGATGCTCACCGACTTCTACATCGCGCTAGTGGCCAGCGGCGCCATCACTGACCTGAGATTTGTTGGCTGACAAGCCATTCCCGAATAAATCAGATTTAGCTAGCGAGGGTTTCATGGTTGAAATCGAGCGGCACACGTACGACGTGGTCGTGATCGGTGCCGGCGGCGCCGGACTGCGTGCGGTAATCGAAGCGCGCGAACGGGGTTTGCGGGTCGCGGTGGTGTGCAAGTCCCTGTTCGGCAAGGCTCACACGGTGATGGCAGAGGGCGGCTGCGCGGCGTCCATGGGCAACACCAACCCGAAGGACAACTGGAAGACCCACTTCGGCGACACGATGCGCGGTGGGAAATTCCTCAACAACTGGCGCATGGCCGAACTGCACGCCAAGGAAGCACCGGACCGGGTCTGGGAGCTGGAAACCTATGGCGCGCTGTTCGATCGCCTCAAGGACGGCAAGATCAGCCAGCGCAACTTCGGCGGGCACACCTACCCTCGGCTGGCCCACGTCGGTGACCGCACCGGCCTGGAGCTGATCCGCACCATGCAGCAGAAGATCGTCTCGCTGCAGCAAGAGGATTACGCCGAGCTCGGCGACTACGAGGCCCGGATCCGGGTGTTCGCCGAAACCACGATCACCGAGCTGATCAAGGACGGCGACGCGATCGCCGGGGCGTTCGGCTACATCCGCGAAAGCGGGAACTTCATCTTGTTCGAGGCGCCCGCGGTGGTGCTGGCCACCGGCGGGATCGGCAAGTCGTTCAAGGTCACCTCGAACTCCTGGGAGTACACCGGCGACGGCCACGCCCTGGCCCTGCGGGCGGGCGCGTCGCTGATCAACATGGAGTTCGTCCAGTTCCACCCGACGGGCATGGTGTGGCCGCCCAGCGTGAAGGGGATCCTGGTCACCGAAGGTGTCCGCGGTGACGGTGGGGTGCTGAAGAACTCCGACGACAAGCGGTTCATGTTCGACTACATCCCGTCGGTGTTCAAGGGCCAGTACGCCGAGTCCGAACAAGAAGCCGACCAGTGGCTCAAGGACAACGACTCCGCCCGCCGCACTCCGGACCTGCTGCCGCGCGACGAGGTCGCGCGCGCGATCAACTCCGAGGTCAAGGCCGGCCGGGGCAGCCCACACGGTGGCGTCTTCCTGGACATCGCGTCGCGGCTGGCGCCCGCGGAGATCAACCGCCGCCTGCCGTCGATGTATCACCAGTTCAAGGAGCTGGCCGGGGTCGACATCACCAAGGAGCCGATGGAAGTCGGGCCGACCTGCCACTACGTGATGGGCGGCGTCGAAGTGGACGCCGACACCGGAGCGGCCACCGTCCCCGGCTTGTTCGCCGCCGGCGAATGCTCCGGCGGTATGCACGGCTCGAACCGGCTCGGCGGCAACTCGCTGTCGGACCTGCTGGTGTTCGGCCGGCGGGCCGGGCTGGGCGCAGCCGACTACGTGCGGGCCCTGAGCAGCCGCCCGACGATCGCCGACGGCGCCGTCGACGGGGCGGCGAAACGGGCACTGTCCCCCTTCGAGGCACCGGCCAGCGGCGCACCGGAGAACCCCTACACCCTGCAGCTGGAGCTGCAGCAGTCGATGAACGACCTGGTCGGCATCATCCGCAACGCCGACGAAGTCGCGGAGGCCCTGGCGCGGCTGGACAAGCTGCGTGAGCGGTTCAAGAACCTGTACGTGGAGGGGCAGCGCCGGTACAACCCGGCCTGGAACCTGGCCATCGACCTGCGCAACATGCTGCTGGTCAGCGAGTGCGTCGCCAAGGCCGCCTTGCAGCGCACCGAGAGCCGCGGCGGGCACACCCGCGACGACCACCCGGCGATGGACTCGTCGTGGCGCAAGGTGCTGCTGGTCTGCGAGGCGGCCGGCGGCGGCGACGAGGTGATTCCCGACATCACCATCACGAAGAAGGATCAGACGCCGATGCGGCCCGATCTGCTGGAACTGTTCGACATCGCCGAGCTGGAGAAGTACTACACCGACGAAGAACTCGCCGGGCACCCAGGACGGAGTGGCAAATGACCTACAACGCGACGATGCGGGTGTGGCGCGGCGACGCTGCCGACGGCGGCCTGCAGGACTTCACGGTCGAGGTCAACGAGGGCGAGGTCGTCCTCGACATCATCCATCGCCTGCAGCAGACCCAGACGCCCGACCTGGCGGTCCGGTGGAACTGCAAAGCGGGCAAGTGTGGCTCCTGCTCGGCCGAGATCAACGGCAAGCCGCGCCTGCTCTGCATGACCCGGATGTCCACGTTCGCCGAGGACGAGGTCGTCACCGTCACGCCGCTGCGGACGTTCCCGGTGATCCGCGACCTGGTCACCGACGTGTCGTTCAACTACGAAAAGGCCCGCGAGATCCCGTCTTTCGCGCCGCCCAAGGACCTGCAGCCCGGGGAGTACCGGATGGCGCAGGAGGACGTGCAGCGGTCCCAGGAGTTCCGCAAGTGCATCGAGTGCTTCCTATGCCAGAACGTGTGCCACGTGGTCCGCGACCACGAGGAGAACAAGAAGGTGTTCGCCGGCCCCCGCTTCCTGATGCGGATCGCCGAGCTGGAGATGCATCCGCTGGACACCCGCGACCGGCGCAACGACGCTCAGGACGAGCACGGCCTGGGCTACTGCAACATCACCAAGTGCTGCACCGAGGTCTGCCCGGAAAACATCAAGATCACCGACAACGCGCTGATCCCGATGAAAGAGCGGGTCGCCGATCGCAAGTACGACCCGGTGGTGTGGCTCGGTAACAAGCTGTTCCGTCGCTGAGCTCCACGCCGCGGTAATCCGGGCCCGATCCGGTATGGCACGTTAGGCCGTCGCGGGACCCGGGTAACCAAACTGCATCCTGTCGGGCCGCCTCGTGCGGCCAGCTACTCACGACCGGGAAGGCAGTTCATGGACCCCAGGCGAGAAACCGCCAGCATCAACAACATTCGCACCGCCATTCGGCAGTTGTCGGTGCGCGCCCAGCTCGCGAACAAAGAAGGCCGGTACAGCGACGCTGCCGAACTCGAGAGCCGCATCCAGGGCTTTCGGGACGAGCTGAGCCACCGCCCCTAGCCGGGCGAGGCGATTACGCGCCGAGTCGGCGAAAAACGCTCCGATGGAACACGATGGGCGCCACGTCGGCGTCCACCGTGACCTCGCTGACCCGCAGCACCACGATGGTGTGATCGCCGGCAGGGATCAGCTGCTCGATCGCGCTCTCCAGCCAGAGGCCGGTGCCCTTGATGAAAACCGCACCCGTGGAGCGGGAAACCGTCTCCAATCCCGCGAACCTGTCGCCGGTCTTGGCGGCCAGCGTGCGCGCGGCCTCGTCATGCTCCTCGCCGAGCACGCTGATGCCCAGCATCGGCCGATCCTTGAGCTTGGGCCATGTCGTCGAGGTGTTCTGCACGCAGAACGACACCAGCGGCGGGTCCAGCGAGACGGGGACAAAGGTACTGGCCGCCAGGCCTTCCCGGGTTCCGTTCACCTCGGCGGCGATCGCCACCACTCCGGATGGGAAATGACCGAAGGCCTCACGAAGTGACGACGCTGTCAGCTTGTTGTTCGAGTTCACCGGACCTATTTGCCCCTACAGCCGGAGACGGGATTTATCGCAAACGACCCTACCCGGCGCCGCTCACTCCGGCACGGCCACCCTTACCCGTTTTCTAAGCGTTCTGCCGAATATCCGTGCGCGGCGGCCACATCCGGATGGGCCCGCAGCCTGCTCTTCCAGGCGTTGCGACCATAGACCGCGAAGATCGGATCCGATGGATCGTCCACGCGCTGCGCGTGTGCCTCGAGCTCGTCGGGCAGCGACAGCACCGGGATCCGCGCGTCCAGGCGCGGATTGAAGAAGTAGGGCACCGAGATGCGCTCGCCCGCGGGCCCCGCCAAGTTGACCCGATGCTCGGTGGCCCGCAGGTACCCGCGGGTGGCCACCTCCAGCAATTCACCGATGTTGACGATGAACGCCCCCTCGCGCGGCGGCACGTCGATCCAGCCGTCATCGGAGTTTCTGGCCGGCCGCACCTGCAGGCCCGTGCTGCCCGGCTCGGCCAGCAACAGGGTCAGCACCCCAGAGTCGCGGTGCGCGCCCACGCCCTGCGCGCTGGCGGCGCTGCCCGGGTAGCGGATGATCTTGATCAGCGTGGCCGGCGCCTCGGCGAAGGCCGCGTCGAACACGTCGGACGGACTGCCCAGCGCGGCCGCCCAGTGCCGCAGCAGGGTGCGGGCCACCGCGGACAGCGCGGCGTCCCACTCCGCGACGATCCCGGGCAGGTCCGGCAGCGCGGCCGGCCACTGGTTGGGGCCCTGCAGCCACCGATAGTCGGACTTGTCCAGCCCGCCGATCGGCGGGCGTTGCGGCCCGACGTCGATCTGCTCGCGCCAATCCACCTCCCCGCGGGTCAGCTCGCCGCCGAGCCGGGTGTATCCGCGGAAGTGGGGGCTGCGCACCATCGCGACGGCGTCCTTGTCGGGGTGCGGCAGCGCGAACAGCCGGCGCGCGGCGTCCAGGACGCGTGTCACCAAGTCCGGCGGTACGCCGTGCCCGGTCAGATAGAAGAAGCCGACCTCGTGGCCGGTCTCGCGCAGACCGTCGCGCAGCCGGCCGGGGTCGGCCCGCAGGTCTACGACGGGCAGCGCAGTGACGCCACGCACACCGGTCATGTGCGCGGCATCGTCGCAGGTAAATCGGATTCCGACGGCATGACCTGCAGGTTCCCAACCGGTTGGTTAATTAGACAATGAAATCTAGCTCACATTGGCTTGCATACCGCTGACGCTAGCGATATTTTAGCGGTGTTACTGGTGGGTAACTTAGAAGTAGTACCCAACCACAAGTGGCATTCTCAACGAGGAGGACCGTAGTGAGCCACTACAAGAGCAACGTGCGCGACCAGGTATTCAACTTGTTCGAAGTTCTGGGCGTTGACAAGGCAATGGGCCAAGGCGAGTACAGCGATCTGGACGCCGACACGGCCCGCGAAATGTTGAACGAGATCAGCCGGCTGGCCGAGGGCCCGGTCGCGGAGTCGTTCGTCGAGGGCGACCGCAACCCACCGGTCTTCGACCCGAAGACGCACTCGGTGACGCTGCCGGAATCATTCAAGAAGTCGGTTCAGGCCGTCATCGAGGCCGGTTGGGACAAGGTCGGCATCGAAGAAGAGCTCGGCGGCGTGCCGATGCCCAAGGCGCTGCTGTGGGCACTGCACGAGCACCTCCTGGGCGCCAACCCGGCGGTCTGGATGTACGGCGGCGGCGCCGGATTCGCCAGCATCTTCTACAAGCTGGCGACCGAAGAGCAGAAGAAATGGGCCGTCCTTGCCGCCGAGCGCGGCTGGGGCGCCACCATGGTGCTCACCGAGCCGGACGCCGGGTCCGACGTCGGCGCGGGCCGGACCAAGGCCGTCAAGCAGGAGGACGGCTCCTGGCACATCGACGGCATCAAGCGGTTCATCACCTCCGCCGACTCCGGCGACCTGTTCGAGAACATCTTCCACCTGGTGCTGGCCCGCCCCGAGGGCGCCGGTCCGGGCACCAAGGGTCTGTCGCTGTTCTTCGTGCCCAAGTTCCTGTTCGACTTCGAGACCGGTGAACTGGGCGAGCGTAACGGCGTCTTCGTCACCAACGTCGAGCACAAGATGGGCCTGAAGGTTTCGGCGACGTGCGAGCTGAGCTTCGGACAGCACGACGTCCCCGCCAAGGGCTGGCTGGTCGGCGAGGTGCACAACGGCATCGCGCAGATGTTCGACGTCATCGAGCAGGCCCGAATGATGGTCGGCACCAAGGCCATCGCGACCCTGTCGACCGGCTACCTGAACGCCTTGGAGTACGCGAAGTCTCGCGTGCAGGGCGCCGACATGACCCAGATGACCGACAAGACCGCACCGCGGGTGACCATCACGCACCACCCGGACGTGCGCCGGTCGCTGATGACCCAGAAGGCCTACGCCGAGGGTCTGCGCGCGCTGTACCTGTTCACGTCGACCTACCAGGACTCGGCCGTGGCCGAGGCCCTGCACGGGGTGGACGCCGAGCTGGCGGTCAAGGTCAACGACCTGATGCTGCCGGTCGTCAAGGGTGTGGGCTCGGAGCAGGCGTACGCCAAGCTCACCGAGAGCCTGCAGACCTTCGGTGGGTCCGGCTTCCTGCAGGACTACCCGATCGAGCAGTACATCCGCGACGCCAAGATCGACTCGCTCTACGAGGGCACCACCGCCATCCAGGCGCAGGACTTCTTCTTCCGCAAGATCGTCCGCGACAAGGGTGTGGCGCTGGCTCACGTGTCCGAGCAGATCCAGAAGTTCGTCGACAGCGAGTCCGGCAACGGCCGCCTGAAGACCGAGCGGGAGCTGCTGTCCAAGGCGCTGACCGACGTGCAGGCGATGGCGGCGACGCTGACCGGTTACCTGATGGCAGCGCAGGAGGACGTGACCAGCCTGTACAAGGTGGGTCTGGGTTCGGTGCGCTTCCTGATGAGCGTCGGTGACCTGGTCATCGGCTGGCTGTTGCAGCGTCAGGCGGCGGTTGCCGTGGCCGCGCTGGACGCCGGTGCCAGCGGCGAGGAGCGGTCCTTCTACGAGGGCAAGATCGCGGTGGCATCGTTCTTCGCGAAGAACTTCTTGCCGCTGCTGACCAGCACTCGCGAGGTCATCGACACGTTGGACAACGACATCATGGAGCTCGACGAGGCCGCCTTCTAGGCCGACGCGAACGACACGACAAGTCCCCCGCTTCGCCCCCGAGGCGGGGGACTTGTCGCAGTTAGCGGGCGCAGAAGGCACGCTGGTAGACAGTAAAAAGGCCGCCGCTGGATCCCCTCAAACCAGCGGCGGCCCTTTTCGTACGCCGGTCCGTGCAAAACGAACCAACGCTCGCATTCGGGGGATGCCCCGTATTGCCGTCGGGGTCGGGGGGTCAGACCACAACACGGGGCCATCCGGTGGGTCGAATACCCGCACCCCCATCCGACTAACCCGATGTGACTCAACTCATCGCCGGAGCGGAGCCACCAGGGGCGGCGTGCGGACGACCCGTCATGCCTCCAGGATCGCGGCGACGCCCTGGCCGCCGGCCGCGCAGATCGAGACCAGGGCACGCACGGTGCCGCCGCCCTTCTGCTCGGCCTTGCGCTGGGCGAGCTGCTTGGCCGCCTGGGCCAGGATCCGCCCGCCGGTGGCCGCGAACGGGTGCCCGGCGGCCAGCGAGGACCCGTTGACGTTGAGCTTGGACCGGTCGATCGAGCCCAGCGCGGCGTCCAGGCCCAGCCGCTCCTTGCAGTACTCCTCGGACTCCCACGCCTGCAGATGGCACAGCACCACCGACGCGAACGCCTCGTGGATCTCGTAGAAGTCGAAGTCCTGCAGGCTCAGGCCGTTGCGGGCGAGCAACCGCGGCACCGCGTACGTCGGGGCCATCAGCAGGCCGTCGCGCCCGTTGACGTAGTCGACCGCCGCGGTCTCCGAATCGACCAGGTAGGCCAGCGGCGTCAACGAATGAGCGGCCGCCCAGTCGTCGGTGGCCAGCAGCGCCACCGACGCCCCGTCGGTCAGCGGAGTCGAGTTGCCGGCGGTCATCGTCGCGTCACCGGCCTTCACACCGAACACCGGACGCAGCTTCGCCAGCTTCTCCGCAGACGAGTCCGCGCGCAGGTTGTCGTCGCGGTACAGCCCCAGAAACGGAGTGACAAGGTCGTCGAAGAAGCCGCGGTCGTACGCGGCGGCCATGTTGCGGTGGCTGGCGGCGGCCAGCTCGTCCTGGGCGACGCGGTTGATGCCCATCTTCTTGGCGGTCAGCGCTTGGTGCTCCCCCATGGACAGCCCGGTGCGGGGTTCGCTGTTCACCGGGATCTCGACGCCCAGCGTCGCGGGCAGCGTGCCGACCAGCTTCAGCCGTTGCACGTTGGACTTGGCCCGGCGCAACTTGAGCAGCGTGCGGCGCAGGTTATCGCCCAGGCCGATGGGCGCGTCGGAGGTGGTGTCGACGCCACCCGCGGCGGCCACCTCGTAGCGTCCGGCCGCGATGCCCTCGGCGGCGGCGACGGCCGCCTGCAACCCGGTCCCGCAGGCCTGCTGCAGGTCGAACGCGGGCGTGTAGGACGACAGCTGCGAACCCAGCACGCATTCGCGCGTCAGGTTGAAGTCGCGGCTGTGCTTGAGCACGGCGCCGCCGACCACCACGCCCAGCCGTTCGCCGGCCAGCCCGAAGCGATCCACCAGCCCGCCCAGGGCGGCGGTGAACATGTCCTGGTTGGACGCCTCCGCGTAGGCCCCGTCGGACCGGGCGAACGGGATGCGGTTGCCGCCCAGGACGGCCACGCGGCGCCGCTCGGAACTGCGCTGTTTGCTTGCCTCAGAACTTGCAGGGGCCACTATTCTTCTCCGTGTTTTTGCGATCTGTCGGTTTGGGAATCGCCCGTCTGGGGCCATACTACCCACTGTTCTTACTCTGCAGTAAGTTCGTCCTCGATACGGTTGTGCTGTAGGCATACCCCGACTTCGCAAGAACATGGAAGGTAGCTCCGGTGGCTCCCAAGGCTTCGTCCGATCTGTTCTCTCAGATCGTCAATTCCGGTCCTGGATCGTTTCTCGCCAAGCAGCTCGGCGTTCCCCAACCCGAGACGCTGCGCCGCTACCGCGCGGGTGAACCGCCGCTGGCCGGGGCGCTGCTGATCGGCGGGGAGGGCAGGGTCGTCGAACCGCTGCGCGCGGCGCTGGACGCCGACTACGACCTGGTGGGCAACAACCTGGGCGGTCGGTGGGCCGACAAGTTCGGCGGCCTGGTGTTCGATGCCACCGGCATCACCACGCCCGAGGGGCTCAGGGGGCTGTACGAGTTCTTCACCCCCCTGCTGCGCAATCTGGGCCATTCCGCGCGCGTGGCCGTGGTCGGCACCACGCCCGACGCCGCCGCCAGCCCGCACGAGCGGATCGCGCAGCGCGCGCTGGAGGGCTTCACCCGCTCGCTGGGCAAGGAGCTGCGCAACGGTGCCACGGCGGCCCTGGTCTATCTCTCGCCGGACGCCAAACCCGCCGCGACGGGCCTGGAATCGACGATGCGGTTCATCCTGTCGGCCAAGTCCGCCTACGTCGACGGTCAGGTCTTCTACATCGGGGACGCGGACTCCACGCCCCCGGCCGACTGGGAGCGTCCGCTGGACGGCAAGGTCGCCATCGTCACCGGCGCGGCCCGCGGAATCGGTGCGACGATCGCCGAGGTGTTCGCCCGGGACGGCGCGCGCGTGGTCGCGATCGACGTTGAATCGGCCGCCGAGGCGCTGGCCGAGACAGCCAGCCGGGTCGGCGGCACCGCGCTGTGGCTCGACGTCACCGCCTCCGACGCCGTCGACAAGATCACCGAGCACCTGCGCGAACACCACGGCGGCCGCGCCGACGTGCTGGTCAACAACGCGGGCATCACCCGCGACAAGCTGTTGGCCAACATGGACGACGCCCGCTGGGACGCCGTTCTGGCCGTCAATCTGCTTGCCCCGCTGCGTCTTACCGAAGGGCTGGTGGCCAACGGGACCCTCGGTGAGGGTGGCCGGGTGATCGGCCTGTCGTCGATGGCCGGCATCGCCGGTAACCGCGGCCAGACCAACTACGCGACGACGAAGGCCGGAATGATCGGCCTCACCCAGTCGCTGGCCCCGGAGCTCTACGGCAAGGGCATCACGATCAACGCGGTCGCGCCGGGATTCATCGAAACCCAGATGACGGCCGCCATCCCGCTGGCCACCCGCGAGGTCGGACGCCGGATGAACTCGCTGCTTCAGGGCGGGCAGCCCGTGGACGTCGCGGAAACCATCGCATACTTCGCCAGCCCGGCTTCGAATGCGGTGACGGGCAACGTCATTCGCGTTTGCGGCCAGGCCATGCTGGGCGCATAGGAGAACGTCATGAATCAGCCAAGCGGCCTGAAGAACATGCTGCGCGCCGCCGCCGGGGCGCTGCCCGTGGTGTCGCGCGGAAGCGAGCTGCCCACCCGCACGGTGACCATCGAGGAACTGCCGATCGATCGCGCGAACGTGGCCGAGTACGCGGGGGTCACCGGTCTGCGCTACGGCAATCACGTGCCGCTGACCTACCCGTTCGCGCTGACCTTTCCGGCGTTGATGTCACTGGTGACCGGATTCGACTTCCCTTTCGCCGCAATGGGAGCGGTGCACACCGAGAACCACATCACGCAGTACCGCCCGATCGCGGTCACCGACACCGTCGGCGTGCGCGTGCACGCTGAGAACCTGCGCGAGCACCGCAAGGGCCTACTGGTCGATCTGGTCACTGATGTCAGCGTCGGCAACGACACCGCCTGGCACCAGGTGACGACCTTCCTGCACCAGCAGCGGACCAGCCTGTCCGACGAACCCAAGCCGCCCCCGCAGAAGCAGCCCAAGCTGCCGCCGCCGTCGACCGTGTTGCGCATCAGCCCGGGGCTGATCCGGCGCTACGCCGACGTCGGGGGCGATCACAACCCGATTCACACCAACTCGGTCGCGGCGAAGTTATTCGGGTTCCCGACGGTGATCGCGCACGGAATGTTCAGCGCGGCAGCAGTATTGGCCAATGTCGAGGCGCAGATTCCCGATGCCGTCCGGTATTCGGTGCGGTTCGGCAAGCCGGTGGTGCTGCCCGCGACCGCGGGGCTCTACATCGACGAGCACGACGGCGGGTGGGACATTTCCCTGCGCAACATCGCCAAGGGCTACCCGCACCTGACCGGCACGGTCCGGGCGCTCTAATGCCGACGGTGGCGATCCGCCACTAGCCCGGGTGCGTCGAAGTGCGGCCCTGCGCAAGCAGTTTCAGACCGTGGGCGCTGGTCGCGGTCAGCAGGAAAAGCAGGAACAGCCACAGCGGTGGCCGGGCGAGTTCCCAGACGAAGATCGCCGCCCAGATCGGTGAGCCCTGCGTCACCGCGAGCACGCCGGCCGCGCCGGCCAGCGACACCGCCGGCACGTGCAGGTGGGTACCGGTCGCCGCGTTGATCGTCAAGATCAGCGCCGCCCCGGCGGCGGCACCGGTGGCCAGCGACGGGGTGAGCAACCCGCCCGCACCGCCGGCCCGCAGAAACACTGCGGTCAGTAGGGGTTTGAGCGCCAGTATCGCCAGCGCCGACAGCAGGGTCATGCCGCTGGCCAGGCTGACCGTGAGGATGCTGCGGCCGTTGCCGGGCAGCTCGGGCCACCAATGCGAACAGATCCCCATCACCAGGCCGGCCCCGGCGAGCGCGGGGATGAGCAGCGGAGTCCGCACCTGGCGGACCGGGCGTGCCACGGCCATCAACCGGTTGAAGGCCAGACCCACCGCGAGAGCCACCGGCGCGAGCAGCAATCCGTGCGCGGTCAGCAGATACGTCGACTCCTCGACCGGCCACCGCAGGTTGGGCTGATCGCGGGTGATGGCCGAACCGACGGCGACCGCCAGGCCGGAGGACAGAAACGCCGCGCCCACCGCGCGCGGATGCCAAGTGGTGAGCAGGATCCGGAACGAGAACAGCGCACCGGCCAGCGGCACCGCATACACCGCGCCCAGGCCGGCGCCCGCCGCGCACGCCAGCAGGACCTCGCGGTCGCGCGGTCCGAGCCGCTTGAGCCATCCGATTCCCAAATCGCTTAGCGCTGCGGCGAATTGACGCGGGGCCCCTTCTCGCCCCAACGACGCCCCCGATCCGACGAGCAGCACCTGCAGCAGGGCGTCGATGCTCCACGAAAGCCTCGGCACGGGTTTGCGGGCGGCGATGGTCTGCGCCAGTGGGGGCACCTCGGCCCGCCGTCGCAACAACCACCAGCCCAGGCCCGCCAAGGCGGCGCCGATCATCGGGCCCACCACCCGGCGTATCTGGCTGCTGGCGGCGACTCCGGCCAGCTGCGCGCCGAAGCTGTAGTGGTAGGTGGCGTGCTGGGCGAGGCGCAGCACGTAGGTCGTCGCCAATCCGGCAACTCCGGCGAGCAACCCGACGATGATTACCGCGCAAAAGAAGTCGAGGTTGCCGCGGTCCGAGCGGAGAGCGCTCATGCGGGCCACCTGACCGAATGTAGGCCTAGTCGGCGGCGGCGTCCGAGCCGCCCGCGTCGGGGTGGGCCGCGGCCGCCTCCCGCTCGGCCGGTGAGCCCTTGAGGCCGTACCAGAACAGGTCGATCATCAGCTGGGCCGCCTCGTCGACGTCGACGTCGCCGGTGCTGAGCCGGTTGGCGACCGCCTCGCCGGCGCCCACCAGGGCCACGGCCATCATCTCGTGCTCGCGCTCGGAGCGCGGGTTGCGGCTACCGGCCCGCATCAGCCCGGCCACCAGGTCGATGATCTGCTCGCGTCCCTCGCGGACCATGTGGGCGAACGCCTGCGAGCTGGTGGCCTGGGTGTACATCACGATCCAGGACGCCCGGTTGGCGTCGATGTAGCGCATGAACGACGCAATGGTGTTGCGCAGCATGTCATTGGGGCTCTGCTGGAAATCCACGTCGGCGCGCACCTCGTCGATGAACCGGGCCATCTCCCGGTTCAGGCAGGCGCCGAACAGGTCCTCCTTGGAGCCGTAGTACAGGTACAGCATCGGCTTGGAGATCTGCGCCTCGGCGGCGATCGCGTCCATCGAGGTCTCGTGGTAGCCGTTGACGGAGAACATCTGGACGGCGGCGTCGAGCATCTGCTGCTCGCGGACGGCACGCGGTAACCGCTTGGTACCACCCGCCATCGCTTGCCTCTCCAGCCGTCAATCTGACTCAAGAGTAAGCAATCTGCTTCTGCCGCACACCCGCTAGTGGCCGCAGCTGGGGCTGGGGCCCTTCATCGTCGCCACCCGCACCAGCGATTCGTCGACCTGCTTGGCCGGCAGGTCGCCGGACGCCACCGCCTGTTGCAACCGGTCCAAGACCGCCGGCACCTCGTCGGTGGTGACCCACAGCGCGACGTCCACGCCGGCCCGGAGGCTGCGTAGCACCGCCTCCGACACCCCGTACCGGTCGGAGATGGCGGCCATGCTGGACAGGTCGTCGCTGAATACCGGCCCGGTGAACGGCGGCCCCTTGTAGCCGACCCCGTTGCGCAGCAGCTGCACCGCCTCGGGGCTCAGGCTGGCCGGGGCGTCGCCGGTGAGGCCGGGGACCTGCAGGTGGCCCACCATGACCCCGACCGGCGGCGAAGCCACCAGGGTCCGGTAGGGCACCAGATCGTTGTTCTGCAGATCGTCCAGCGGCGGCGTGACGACGCCCCCGGTGTGCGAATCGCCCGAGCCGTGCCCGTGGCCGGGGAAGTGCTTGAGCACCGGCAGCAGCCCGGCGTCGCGCAGCCCCTGCGCATAGGCACCGGCGTAATCGGTGACCTTGGCCGGATCCGCGCTGAACGAACGGTTGCCGATCACCGCGTCGTCGGGCTCGTCGCTGACGTCGACCACGGGCGCGAAGTCGACGGTGATGCCCAGGTCACGCATCTTCTTGCCGCGGTCGGCGGCCAGGTCATGCACCTGCTGGACGGTTTGCGTCTGCGCCAGCTCGCGGGGCGACGGCGAGGTCCCGATCAACGACTTCAGCCGCGAGACACGGCCGCCCTCTTCATCGACGCTGACCGCCAGCGGCAGCGGGCCCGCCTTGGCCGCGATCTCGGCCAGCGGCCCCTTGAAGATCGACAGGTCCGTCCAGCTGCCGATGAAGATGCCGCCCACGTGGTAGCCGTTGACGACGGCGCGGGCGTCGTCGGCGTTCTTCACGCCCACCATCAGCAGTTGCGCGAGCTTGTCGCGGATGCCCAACGTCGCCGGAACCGCCGACGGGTCGGCACACACCGGCGGCGCCGGAGCGGCCACCGGCTTGCTCGACGTCTTCGTCGACGTGTGGGATGGGTGCGCGGCATGCTGGCCGCAACCGGCCACCAGCATCGACGCGGCTGCGAGCACGGCCATGGTGCGCGAAAATGCCATCGGGCCATGCTTTCACGGCGGGCGTTTCGTGCCCGGCTCCAGGGGGCATCAACGGTACGTTGCTGATCAGGGGGTCGGGGTGCTCGAGACGCCCATTGACTGGCAGGGAGGAGCCAGCAATTAACGGTTTCTCGGTGGCCGCCGCGGTTAGCGTCGCGGTGGGGTTGTCCGTCGGGGTGGCGACGACGGTCGGCATCACGCTCGCCGTGGCCGACCACAGGCCGGTGCAGGTGCCCAGCATGCAGCCCCCTGCGCTTCCGGCCGGTCCCTATCAGGTGGAATACGGCGACCGCTGCTTTCACGGGCACTGTCTGCACTGGTGACCAGGGCTCCCATTGGCCGGGGGCCCTTCTGCTAGGTTGGCGCTAGGTCGAAAGTCACGACCGCAAGCCGACACCCAGGAGCCTCGATGAACCGGATCGTTGCGCCCGCCGCAGCGAGCGTTGTGGTTGGTTTGTTGCTCGGCGCGGCCGCGATCTTCGGGATCACGCTGATGGTCCAGCAAGACACGAAGCCGCCACTCCCCGGGGGCGATCCGCAGTCGTCAGTGCTCAACCGGGTCGAGTACGGCAACCGTAGCTAGCCAGTCGCGAACGGGGACCGGAGCGCCGGTCTCATGCTCGACGGCTGGGCCGGTGTCGCGCCGGTGGTTGTGGTTGGTCGGTGCGATCGCGCTGACCCTGACATTCGCCCAATCCCCCGGACGGATCTCCCCCGACACCAAGCTTGACCTGACCGCGAACCCGCTGCGCTTTCTGGCCCGGGCGACCAATCTGTGGAACAGCGAGCTGCCGTTCGGGCAGGCACAGAACCAGGCTTACGGATACCTGTTTCCGCACGGCACCTTCTTTCTCCTCGGCCACGCGCTGGGCGTGCCCGGTTGGATGACCCAGCGGCTGTGGTGGGCGCTGCTGCTCACCGTCGGCTTCTGGGGTCTGTTGCGGGTCGCCGAGGCGCTGGGGATCGGCAGCCCGACGTCGCGGGTGATCGCCGCGGCCGCGTTCGCGCTGTCGCCGCGGGTGCTCACCACGCTCGGATCGATCTCGTCGGAAACATTGCCGATGATGTTGGCGCCGTGGGTGTTGCTGCCCACGATCCTCGCGCTGCGGGCCAGCGGCGGCCGATCCGTGCGAGCGCTGGCCGGGCAGGCGGGCCTGGCTATCGCGCTGATGGGCGCGGTGAATGCCATCGCGACCGCGGCCGGCTGCCTGCCGGCGGTGATCTGGTGGGCGTGCCACCGGCCGAACCGGTTGTGGTGGCGCTACACCGGGTGGTGGCTGGTGGCGCTGGTGCTGGCCACGCTGTGGTGGGTGGTGGCGCTGGTGATGCTGCGCGCCATCAGCCCTCCCTTCCTGGATTTCATCGAATCGTCCGGCGTCACAACGCAATGGTCCTCACTGGTCGAGATGTTGCGCGGCACCGACAGCTGGACCCCGTACGTGGCGCCGACCGCCACCGCGGGCGCTCCGCTGGTGACCGGGTCGGCGGCCGTGCTGGGTACCTGCCTGGTCGCGGCGGCCGGACTCGCGGGGCTGGCCCGCCGGGACATGCCGGCGCGCGGTCGGCTGGTGACGATGCTGCTGGTCGGGGTGGTGCTGATGGCCGCCGGATACAGCGGCGGGCTGGGCTCGCCGGTGGCGCACGCGGCGCAGGCCTTCCTGGACGCCGGCGGCGCCCCGCTGCGCAACGTGCACAAGCTGGGATCGGTGATCAGGATCCCGGTGGTGCTGGGCCTCGCGCAGCTGCTGGGCCGGATACCGCTGCCGGGCAGCGCACCAATGTTGGTGTGGCTACGCGCCTTTGCGCACCCCGAGCGTGACAAACGGCTCGCCACCGCGATCGTGGTGGTGACGGCGCTGTTGGTCAGCACGTCACTGGCGTGGACCGGCCGGCTGGCCCCGCCGGGAACCTTCACCGCGATCCCGCAGTACTGGCACGAGGCCGCCGACTGGCTCACCGAGCACAACACCGGGACACCGACGCCCGGGCGGGTGCTCGTGGTCCCGGGGGCGCCCTTCGCCACCCAGGTGTGGGGCACCAGCCACGATGAGCCGCTGCAAGTGCTGGGCGCCAGCCCGTGGGGGGTGCGCGATTCCATCCCGCTGACCCCGCCGCAGACCATCCGGGCGCTCGATTCGGTGCAGCGCTTGTTCGCCGCTGGCCGTCCCTCGGCCGGGTTGGCCGATACCCTTGCCCGCCAAGGCATTTCCTATGTGGCGCTGCGCAACGACCTGGATCCCGACACGTCGCGCTCGGCGCGCCCGATCCTGGTGCATCGCGCCATCGACGGGTCACCCGGACTGCGCAAGGTCGCGCAGTTCGGCGCGCCGGTGGGGCCCGGCACGCTCGCGGGTTTCGTCGCCGACAGCGGGCTGCGGCCGCGATATCCGGCGGTCGAGATTTTCCGGGTCGGCGACGACAGTGACCCCGCCACACCGTATTTCGTGGACACCGACCGGCTGGCCCGGGTCGACGGCGGCCCCGAGGCGCTGCTGCGTCTTGACGAGCGCCGACGGCTGCAGGGCCAGGCGCCGCTGGGTCCGGCGCTGCTGACCGCCGACGCGCGCGGCGCCGGGCTGCCGGGGGACGCCGGGGTGACCATCACCGACACCCCGGTGGCCCGTGAGACGGATTATGGCCGGGTAGACCAACATTCGTCGGCGATCAGGGCCCCCGGCGATGCGCGGCACACCTACAACCGGGTGCCCGACTATCCCGTCCCCGGCGCCGACCCGGTGACCGGCGCCTGGACCGGCGGCCGGATCACGGTATCGAGCTCGTCGTCGGATTCCACCGCGATGCCCGACGTCGCACCGGCGAACTCGCCGGCCGCCGCGATCGACGGCGACTCCGCGACCGCCTGGGTGTCCAACTCGCTGCAGGCCGCCGTCGGTCAATGGATGCGGATCGATTTCGACCATCCGGTGACCAACGCGGCGATCACGTTGACGCCCAGCGCCACCGCCGTCGGCGCCCAGGTGCGCCGCATCCTGATCGAAACCGCCACCGGCAGCACCACTTTGCGTTTCGACGAGCCGGGCAAGCCGCTTGCCGCGGCGCTCCCCTACGGCGAAACCCCGTGGGTGCGGATCACCGCCGCGGGCACCGACGACCGATCCGCCGGCGTGCAGTTCGGCATCACCGACCTGTCCATCACCCAGTACGACGCCTCCGGATTCGCCCACCAGGTCGACCTGCGGCACACCGTGCGGGTGCCCGGGCCGCCGCCGGGTTCGCCGATCGCCGGGTGGGACCTCGGCTCGGAGCTGCTGGGCAGACCGGGTTGCGCCGCCGCGCCCGACGGTGTGCGCTGCGCGCCGTCGATGGCCCTGGCACCGGAGGAACCGGTCAACTTCAGCCGGACGCTGACCGTGCCGGCGCCGATGTCGGTGACCCCGACGGTGTGGGTGCGCCCGCGCCAGGGGCCCAAGCTGGCCGACCTGATCGCCGAGCCGAATACCGCTGTCGCCCACGGCGATTCAGATACGGTCGATGTCCTGGGCTCGGCGTACGCCGCCGCCGACGGCGACCCGGCCACCGCGTGGACGGCGCCGCAGCGGGTGGTGCAGCATAAAACCCCGCCGACCCTGACGCTCAGGCTGCCCCGCCCCACCGAGGTCACCGGGGTGCGGCTGGCGCCGAGCCGGTCGACGTTGCCCGCGCACCCGACGATGGTGGCCGTCAACCTGGGCGATGGCCCGCAAGCCGCCGCGCTGAAACCCGACATCACGCAGACGGTGCCGCTGAAAGCCCGGGTGACCGACACCGTAACCATCAGCCTGCTCAATTGGCAGGACGTCATCGACCGCAACGCTTTGGGTTTCGACCAGCTCAAGCCGCCCGGGCTGGCCGAGGTCACGGCGCTGGGCGTCGACGGCAACCCGATCGCGCCCGCCGACGCGGCCCGCAACCGCACCCGGGAGATCAGCATCGGCTGCGACCGCGGACCCGTCGTCGCGGTCGCGGGCCGGTTCATGCACACCGCCATCCACACCACCGTGGGGGCGATCCTGGATGACGCTCCCGTCGCCGCCGTGCCCTGCGAACGCGACCCGATCGAGTTGCCCGCCGGCCAACAGGAGCTGCTAATCAGTCCCGGCGCACAATTCGTGGTGGACGGAGCCGAACTGACGGTGCCGGCCGTCACCGAAGTCGCACGGCCGCTGCGTGTTTCGTCCTGGCGGGCCTGGGGTTCGGATCGCCGCGAAGTGCAGGCGCCCGCCTCGTCGACCTCGCGGGTGCTGGTCATCCCGGAAAGCATCAACCCGGGCTGGGTGGCACGCTCCGGCGCCGGCGCCCGCTTGACGCCGATCGCCGTCAACGGATGGCAGCAGGGCTGGTTGGTGCCCGCGGGCGACCCGGGCACCATCACGCTGACATTCGCCTCCAACTCGCTCTACCGCGCCGGCCTGGCGGTCGGACTGGCGTTGCTGCCGCTGCTGGCGATGCTCGCGCTCTGGCGCACCCGAAGAAAGGAGGACGGCGACGCGCCCGCGCGGCCATGGCGGCCCGGCCCTTGGGCGGCCGTCCCCGCGCTGGCCGCCGCGGGGGTGATCGCCGGCCTGGGCGGTGTCGCGGTGATGGGCGCAGCACTGGGACTGCGGTATGCGCTGCGCCAGGGGCACTGGGAACGCCTCAGCGTGCTGGGCAGCGCCGGCGGTCTGATCCTGGCCGGCGCGGTGCTGTCACGACAGCCGTGGCGTTCGGCCGACGGCTACGCCGGCCATTCCGCCGGTGTTCAGCTGCTGGCGCTGATTTCGCTTGCGGTGCTTGCCGCTTCGGTGGTTGCGCTCCCCGAACGTGCGCGGGGAGCGCGCGACGAATAGTTCGCCAGCCTATTGGCTACCCGTTTACCGGCTGATTGACTGGATACGCGGGTTGGCGTAACCGTCACCAACCGAGGAGTTAGCGCGATGGACTGGTTTTCCGCACCCGAATATTGGGTGGGCAGACTGGTGCTCGAGCGCGGCACCGCGGCGATTTACCTGCTCGGCTTCGTTGCCGCCGCGGTCCAGTTCCGCGCGCTCATCGGCGAGCGCGGCATCCTGCCCATCCCGCAGTTCTTGGCGAGGCAATCCTTTTGGCGCACGCCGAGCCTGTTTCACCTGCGTTATTCGGATCGGCTGTTTGCGGCCGTCTCCTGGTTCGGTGCGGCGCTGTCGGCGGCGATCATCGCCGGGGCCGCCGACGCGGTGCCGTTGGGGGCCGCGATGGCGATGTGGCTGATGCTGTGGATGCTCTACCTGTCGATCGTCAACGTCGGGCAGACCTGGTACTCCTTCGGCTGGGAGTCGTTGCTGCTGGAGACCGGGTTCCTGATGATCTTCCTGGGCAATCACGACGTGGCGCCGCCAGTGCTGACCCTCTGGATGGTCCGCCTGCTGTTGTTCCGGGTCGAGTTCGGTGCCGGACTGATCAAGATGCGCGGCGACCCGTGCTGGCGCGACCTGACGTGTTTGTACTACCACCACGAGACGCAACCCATGCCGGGGCCGTTGAGCTGGTTCTTCCACCACCTGCCCAAGCCCCTGCACCGGATTGAGGTGGCGGGCAACCATTTCGCGCAGCTGATCGTGCCGTTCGGATTGTTCGCGCCGCAGCCGGTGGCCAGCGTGGCCGCGGCGATCATCGTGATCACCCAATTGTGGCTGGTCGCCTCGGGCAATTTCGCGTGGCTCAATTGGGTGACGATCGTGTTGGCGTTCAGCGCCATCGACGACGCGTCGTTCGCGCTGGTTGTGCCCAAGGGCTTCGTCCCGGCGCACGCGGGCCTGGCGCCCACACCGCTGTGGTTCGTCGGGCTGGTGGCCGCCGTCACGGCCGCGGTGCTGTTCATGAGCTACTGGCCGCTGGCCAACATGTTGTCCTCGCGTCAGCGAATGAACATGTCGTTCAACTCATTTCATTTGGTGAACACCTACGGCGCATTCGGCAGCATCGGGCGGATCCGGCGGGAGGTGGTGATCGAAGGCACCGACGAGGAGCAGATCACCCGCGAAACACACTGGCGGGAATACGAGTTCAAGGGCAAGCCCGGCGATGTTTGCCGGCTGCCCCGCCAGTGGGCGCCGTACCACCTTCGCCTGGACTGGCTGATGTGGTTCGCCGCGATCTCGCCGGGGTACGCGCAGCCGTGGCTGAGGCCGTTCCTGCAACGGCTGCTGGAGAACGATCGGCCGACCCTGCGGTTGTTGCGCCACAACCCGTTTCCCGATTCACCACCCCGGTACGTGCGGGCACAGCTCTACCAGTACCGCTTCACCACACCGGCCGAGCTCCGCCACGATCGGGCTTGGTGGCATCGCGCCCTGATCGGCGGTTACGTGCCACCGATGGCCCTGTCGACGACGACCAGCGCCAACTGAGTGCTGGGCGCGGGCCGCTACTTCTGGTAGGACAGCGCCCCGGTGCCCGCGAGCTTGCCGCCCTCGACGATCAGGTACTCGGGGCGGATGGGCTTGCCGGCGAACCAGCTCTCCAGGATTTCCCGGGTGCCGGCCGCATAACGCGCCTGGGCGGATAGCGTGGTGCCCGAAACATGCGGTGTCATAGCGTTATTCGGCATCGTCCGCCACGGATGGTCGGGCGGCGGCGGCTGCGGATACCACACGTCTCCGGCGTAGCCCGCGAGCTGACCGGACTTCAGGGCGGCCGCGATCGCCTCCGGCACCGTCTCCTCGGCGCGGGCCGTGTTGACGATGTAGGAGCCGCGGCGCATGGTCGCGATCAGCTGCTCGTTGAACATCCGGCGGGTGTCGTCGTACAGCGGCGAGTGGACGGACACCACGTCGACCGCCTGCACCAGCGACTCGACCGTGGGGTGAAACGTGACGTTGAGTTGTTTCTCGGCTTCCGGTGTCAGCCGGCGGGTGTCGGTGTAGTGCAGGTTGACGTCGAACGGCGCCAGCCGGCGCAGCACGGCACGCCCGATCCGGCCGGCCGCGATCAACCCGACGTCCATCCCCTCCAGGTCGTAGGCGCGCTGGGCGCAATCGGCGATGTTCCAGCCGCCTTCGGCCGCCCACCGGTGTGACGGCACGAAATTGCGCACCAGCGCCAGGATCTGCATCACCGTGTGCTCGGCGACGCTGATGCTGTTGCTGTACGTCACCTCGGCCACGGTGATCCCGCGCTGCTGGGCCGCGTCCAGGTCGACATGATCGGAGCCGATGCCCGCGGTCAGCGCCAGCTTGAGCCTGGGGGCGCGGGCGATGCGTTCCGCGGTCAGGTAGGCAGGCCAAAACGGCTGGGAGATCACGACTTCCGCGTCGGCCAGCTCACGCTCGAATTCCGAGTCGGGGCCGTACTTGTCCGACGTGACCACCAATTCGTGGCCCGCGTCTTCGAAGAACTGGCGCAGGCCCAGGGCACCCGAGACACAGCCGAGCAGCTCGCCGGGGGCGAAGTCGATCTTCGACGGGGTCGGCACGGTGCTGCCGTCGGGGTATCCCCGGATGGTCGGGATGCTGTCGCGCGCGTAGGTCGGTGGGTACCCGTCGACGGGGTCGGGATAGAGCACCATCACACACTTGGACATTCGAATTCTCCTTAAACCGGCGATCACGCCCAGTATCGGAGCGCGCCCGCCGCGGTGTCCAAGACAGGATTCCGACCGGTTGATAGGCGGCGCCGATCAGCGCGGCTAGGAGAGCTCGCCCAGCGTCGCGCCGATGCGGGCCTCGCGCGCGGTCCGTCGCAGCGCGCGCGCCAGCAACGAGCCGGGCTCCGCCCGGTTGGTCACCAGTGCTATCAACGCGGTCACCGACGGGCGCCGCAGCCGCAGCACGCTCACCCCGGCCGGCACGCCCAGGGTGTGGATCCACGGTTGCGGCACGATGCTCGCCCACCGGCCGGTGCGAACGTGCGCGAACAGCGCGGCCACGGAATCGGTTTCCAGCTGCGGGGTGACCTGCAGACCGTGGGTGGCCAACGCGTCGTCGATGACCCGGCGGCCCCGCATGCCCTGGGTCAGCAGGCACAGCGGCAACTGCACGGCGTCCGACCACGCCATCGTTTTCGCCTCGCCGCCAAGCAGTTCGGCGGCGGCGATGAGCACCGGCTGCTCGTGGTACAGCGGGGTGACCAGGAGATCGGCCGTGTCCTGTTGGTCCGGATACAAGATGCCCGCGTCCAATTCGAACTTGCGGACCCGCTCCACGATGCCGGCCGAGCGCAGGTTGACCTCGAGTTGAACGCGCACCAACGGATGCGCCGCACAGAACGGATCCGTAAGCAGCGCAACGGTGGTCGAGGCGGCCGGCACCACGCCGAGCCGCAGTTCGCCGGTCAGGCCGGCCCGCAGCGCAGTGACCTCCTGTTTGAGGGCGTCGCGGTCGGCCAGAATGCGCCGCGCCCACGGCACCAGCCGCTCACCCTCCGGGGTGAGACCCTCGAACTTCTGACCGCGCCGCACCAGCGGGACGTTGAGTTCGGATTCAAGCTTGCGGATGGCTTCCGACAGCGCCGGCTGCGACACGTAACAGGCGCTCGCGGCGCGCGCGAAGTGGCGCTCTTGAGCGAGCGCGACGAAGTACTCCAGCTGACGGAACAGCATGTGCCATTCGACCATGCCGCCGGCCGCTAGCGGGCACCCGTCTTGGTGACCGCAGCGGGTCAGCCATGGTTGGTGACGCCAGGCAGGATGCGAAGGAGGCGCACAGTGACGAAGCAATTCAAGCTCGGAGATCGCGTCAGATGGAACTCAGAAGCCGGCCAGGTCAGCCGGCGCCATCGTGAAAAAGCACACCCGCGACACCGAGTACCAAGGCCACAAACGGCATTGCACGAAGGACGACCCGCAATACGAGATCAAAAGCGACAAAACCGACCACATCGCGATGCACAAAGGCGACGCCTTGGAGAAGATCGACTAGAACGAGCGCGACACTGCCGGCGGGCAAAACGCGCCGGCAAGGACACATCAGGCCACGAGACGGGGCAGTAGCCGCGACGCACCAGGTCATCCGGCACGCGTGGCACGCCCGCGCTGCCGGGCGGAAGTGGTCGACCCACGGCGTCGCGCGGTCGGGCATTTCGCGGCCGACCCGATTCGTCGCGATCACGCTCCGCCAACGGTCAACTCCTGCGGCGACGAATGCGTCTACATCAAGGCCGGGGTGGGCGGCAGCCAGGCGCGGCTGGTCGACGGCCAATGGGTCCTGGACACGATGAACAACGTCACCTGCTCCGACGGCGCCTACGTCCTCTACGCCACCAACTCGCACTTGACGTGGGACCCGAATACCCTTGCGGGCACGGCAGAACACACGTATCTGATCCCGGCCTGCGGGCATCCGGCGGGCTACTCGTACACCGACCAGATACAGATCAAGCAGTCGTCCTGAGCCGGGCCGCCGGGCTCGGCCGTTACAGCGTTTCGTCCAGCTCGCCGAGGCGGTCGGTCAACCGCAGATTCTCGGAGTAGTCGACCGGGCAACTGATCAGCGAGACGCCGTCGTCGTCGAGCGCGGTCCGCAGCGTCGGCAGCAGCTCCTCGGCGCTGTTGATCCGATATCCCTTGGCGCCGAAGCTTTCCGCGTACTTGATGATGTCGGGGTTGCCGAACTTCACGTAGTGATGCTCGCCGAGCTCGAGGTCCATCTTCCATTCGATGAGGCCGTAACCGCCGTCCTCCCAGATCAGCACCACCAGCGGGATGCGCTCGCGCACGGCGGTCTCGATCTCCTGCGAGTTCATCAGGAACGCGCCGTCGCCGACGACGGCCAGCACCTTGCAATCCGGCTGCGCCAACTTGACACCCAGCGCCCCAGGCAGGGCAAAACTCATGGTGGACAACCCGTTTGAGATCAGGCAGGTGTTCCGCTCGTACGTCGGGTAGAGCCGGGCCATCCACATCTTGGTGGCGCCGGTGTCGACCAGCACGATGTCACTGCGGCCCAGGGCGGCGCGGGTGTCGGCGACCACCCGCGCCGGCGCCAGCGGATAGCGCGAATCCTCTTGACCCCGTGCGAATTCCTCGGCCAACAGGCCCGAGCCGGGCACTTCGGCGGCGTGATTGAAGGTGTGGCCGGACAGCGCGTCGGTCAGGGCGTTCAGCGAATCGCTGATGTCACCGATGATCCCCACGTCTACCGAGTAGTGCGCGTCGACCTCCGCCGGGAACCGGTGAATATGGATGATCTTCTTGTCGGCCTGCGGGTTGATCCGCACCGGGTCGAACTCCTGCAACTCGTAGCCGACGGCGATGACGGCGTCGGCGTTGTCGAACCCGAAGTTGACGTAGTCGTGCCGCATGAAGCCCAGCGTGCCGATGCTGTTGGGGTGGTCGTCGGGCATGACGCCCTTGCCGTGGAAGGTGTTGGCCACCTGGATGCCGAACTCTTCGGAGAAGCGCACCAGGGCTTTGGTGGCGTCGGCGCGCGCGGCGCCATGCCCGGCCAGCACCACCGGGCGCTTCGCGCCGCGCAGGACGTCGACGGCGCGCGCCACCTGGCGGGGGGCCGGGGCGTCGGGGCGGACGACGTTGCGCGGCAACGGTCGCAGGTCGTAGTCGGCCTCGTCGGCGTCGATGTGCTCGGGCACCGCAAGGTAGACCGCGGCCGGGCGTTCCGCCTCGGAGACTTTGAACGCCTTGCGCACCATCTCGGGGATGGCGCGCGCGGTCGGGATGCCCGCCGCCCACCGGGTGATCGGGGCGAACATCGACACCAGGTCGACGTACTGGTGGGACTCCTTGAACTCCCGGTCGTGACCCACCTGCGCGGAGATGGCGACCAGCGGGGTGCTGTTGGTGGTGGCGTCGGCCACCCCGAGCTGCATGTTGATCGCGCCGGGCCCCAGCGTCGCCGACACCACCGCCGCGCGCCCGGTGACCCTGCCGTACATCTCGGCCATGAAGGAGGCGGCCTGCTCGTGCCGGGTCAGCACGTAGCGGATGTGTGATGCCGCCAGCGCCTGCACGAACCGGATGTTCTCCTCGCCGGGCACCCCGAATACGACGGAAACACCCTCGTTTTCCAGGCACTTGACGATCAGCTCAGCGGCTTTGCTCATCCGACACCTCCCTTAGGGGAACGATAGTGGCAGGCTAGGTGTTGGACTTGCAGCCACTAAGCAACACGAACCCGATGAAGGAGGGCCGACGTGCCCATCGCCACCATTAATCCGGCTACCGGCGAGACAGTGAAGACCTTCACCCCGGCCACCGACCAAGAAGTCGACGCCGCGATTGCCCGTGCCTACGAACGCTTCCTCGACTACCGCCACAACACCACGTTTGCCCAGCGCGCCCAGTGGGCAAACGCGACCGCCGACCTGCTGGAGGCGGAGGCCGACGATGTCGCCGCCATGATGACGCAGGAGATGGGCAAGACGCTGAAGTCCGCCAAGGCGGAAACGCTTAAGTGCGCCAAGGGTTTTCGTTACTACGCTGAAAACGCCGAGCGGCTGCTGGCCGACGAGCCGGCCGACGCCGAGGCGGTGGGCGCGAAGAAGGCCTACACCCGGTATCAACCGCTGGGCGTGGTGCTGGCCGTAATGCCGTGGAACTTCCCGCTGTGGCAGGCCGTGCGGTTCGCCGCGCCGGCGCTGATGGCCGGCAACGTCGGCATCCTCAAGCACGCGTCGAACGTTCCCCAGAGCGCGCTCTACCTCGCCGACGTCATCGCCCGCGGTGGCTTCCCGGAGGGGTGTTTCCAAACCCTGCTCGTCTCGTCCAGCGCGGTCGAGCGCATCCTGCGCGATCCCCGCGTCGCGGCGGCCACCCTGACCGGCAGCGAACCGGCCGGCCAATCGGTGGCGGCCATCGCCGGCGACGAGATCAAGCCGACCGTGCTCGAGCTCGGCGGCAGCGACCCGTTCATCGTGATGCCGTCGGCCGACTTGGACGAGGCCGCCAAGACCGCGGTCACCGCCCGGGTGCAGAACAACGGCCAGTCCTGCATCGCCGCAAAGCGGTTCATCGTCCACACCGACATCTACGACGCGTTCGTCGACAAGTTCACCAAGCAGATGGAGGCGCTGACCGTCGGCGACCCGACCGACCCGGACACCGACGTAGGCCCGTTGGCCACCGAGTCGGGCCGCGACGAGATCGCCAAGCAGGTCGACGACGCCGCCGCGGCGGGAGCCAAGATCCGGCTCGGCGGCAAGCCCATCGACCGGCCGGGGTGGTACTACCCGCCGACGGTGGTCACCGACATCACCAAGGACATGGCCCTGTACACCGAGGAGGTGTTCGGCCCGGTCGCGTCGATGTACCGGGCGGCCGACATCGACGAGGCCATCGAGATCGCCAACGCGACCACGTTCGGCCTGGGGTCCAACGCGTGGACCAACGACGAGGCCGAGCAGCAGCGCTTCATCGACGACATCGAGGCCGGCCAGGTCTTCATCAACGGAATGACGGTGTCCTATCCCGAACTGGGGTTCGGCGGCGTCAAGCGGTCCGGCTATGGACGCGAGCTCGCGGGCCTGGGCATCCGGGCGTTCGTCAACGCCAAGACCGTGTGGGTCGGGGAAACCGAGAGCGGCTCCTCGGCCGGCGACAACAAGGTCGAGTGAGCCGAGTCGCCGGCTAAGCGGAGGCCCCGGCCAGCAGCTTCTCGTCCTCCTCGGCGAAGGTGTCCTCGAGCTGCACTGGCGTGTAGTCGAGGTCGATCTCGCCGACGGGGCGGCCTCGGGCGCTGGCGATGGTGCCGAAGCGCCGCATCCCCTTGTCGGAGGCGTACTGCATGAACTCGTCCACCGACAGGCCGAACGGCATCGGGTCGTAGAGGGCGAAGCCTTCCTCGATCAGGCGCAGACCGAGCGGCATCAGCTCGTTCATCCGCGTTTCGAAGACGCCCCAGTTGGCGTCGTCGGCGGCGACGTGGCGCCGGCAGGTGAAGGTGCCCCAGGCCATGTGCCGTCGCTCGTCATCGCCGATGCGCCGCACCAGCTCCTGCATGCCGGGCAGGATGCCGCGCTCCACGCAGATCTTGTGCCAGCCGAAGTAACCGGTCAGCGCGAGCATGCCCTCAACCATGTGGTTATACGTGACCGACGCCCGCACCTGGGCGGCCGGCGACGGATCGACCGTCAGCGCGTTCAGGCACTCCGGCAGCTCGTCGTAGAAGATCGTGCGGTAGGTCGGGACGTCCTCGAGGTAGTCGTGCAGGTCCTCGGTGATGCCGACGGCGTCGAGCCACATGCGGAACACCTGCACGTGCTTGGCCTCCTCGAAGGCGAACTGCGTCAGATACATCTCGTCGCCGAGCCGGCCTTCGGCCCGCATCGCGGCCATGAACGGCTGGATGTCCTGGGTCACCGACTCCTCGCCGGCGATGAACTCGGCGCACAGCCGGGTCGCATAGCTGCGTTCGTCGTCGGTGAGCCGTTCCCAGTCCTCGCGATCGCGGGAGAAGTCGATGTCGGCCGGATTCCAGAACTTCGCGTTGCCGCCCGCAAACAGCTTGAGCGGCAGGCTGTCCCAGTTGAGACCGCCCTCGGCCATCGAGGCGATTCGGGTGCGATTCATGTGACCTCCTCAGATCGTTTGGGGGCTGAGCTGATTGGCGGGGTGTTCGGCGCAGCCGAGAACGCGGCCGCAAGCACGGCGACGAGCCTGCGCACGGCCAGCGCCGGCTGTTCCGGGGTGGGCTCGTCGAGCCCCAGAATCGGATCAAGGCCGCGCATGTACGGCGCCAGCGCCAAGTGCGGAAAGATCAACAGCAGCAACGACAACAGCGCGTCGGTGTCGGAATCCGCACGCAGGTCACCGCGGACGTGCGCGTCGCGGACGAGCGGGCGCATCACTTCCAGGTAGTGCCGGTGGATGACGTTCTGCACGCTGACGCGGGCTTCGGTGTCGACTTCCAGGGTCGCCGCGGCGTGCAGCGCGCGTTCGTGCGGATGGTCCGCGAAGTAGGCCACCCACGCGTCGAGCCAGTCGGTGAGGAAGTCGAAGAAGGGCCGGCTCGGGTCGAGTTCACGGATGCGGTCTTCCATGTAGGCACGCACCCGCTGGCTGCCGATGTCGGCGATGAACGCGTACAGGCCACGCTTGTCGGCGAAGTACTGGAACAGGCTGCCCTTGGCGACCCCGGCGCGGCGGGCGATGACGTTCAGGCTGCCCCGGGAGAACCCGTGCGCCCCGAACTCGGCCTCGGCTGCCTCGATGATCGCCGCGCGGCGAGCGGGATCGACGCGCGCCCAGGTGACCGTTGGCAATGCCGCCTCCTATGGTGAATGACCACTGGTCATTCTACTGTGAGCCACGCCACAGTCAAGGGCGCCAGGGGCGGTCTCCTCGGCGGACGAGCACTATCGGTGATAGCGGCCCAGTGAAAACCGGACGCCGACCAAAGCCGAGGAGTGATCGTGACGACGCACCACGACAGCATTGCGTGGCCGAGCCTGCGGGTGGACGACTGGGCTCCAACGAGGCAGACACTGCACATGTGGGCTCAGATTGTCGGCAAGGTCCGGCTGGCCCATTCGCCGTTGGTCAACCACTGGTGGCAGGTCACCTCGTATGTGACCCCGCGCGGTTTGACGACGTCGGCGATCCCGTATGGGACAGCGATCTTCGATATGGAGTTCGATTTCATCGACCACGTGCTGATGATCCGCGGCAGCACCGGTGCGACCCGCAGCGTGCGCCTGGAACCGAAATCGGTGGCCGAGTTCTACTCGCAGACGATGCGGGCACTCGACGAGCTGGGTTTCTCGACGCGCATCCAAGCGCACCCCAACGAGGTAGACCCGGCCCTGCCGTTCGCCGAAGATGTCGAACACGCGTCGTACGACCCTGATGCGGCGAACCTGTTCTGGCGCCAGCTGCTTGCTGCGAACCGCGTGCTCGGCCAGTTTCGGTCCCGGTTCATGGGTAAGGTAAGTCCGGTCCATTTCTTTTGGGGTGCAATGGATCTCGCATGCACCAGATTTTCCGGGCGGGGTGCACCCCGCCACCCGGGCGGCGCACCCAACTGCGGAGACTGGGTGATGGCCGAAGGCTACTCGCGAGAACTGAGCAGCTGTGGATTCTTTCCCGGCGGGGGTGACGAGGGCGCTTTCTACGCGTACGCCTACCCCGAACCCGACGGCTTCGCCGACTACCCGGTCGGACCCGACGAGGCGGGCTACGACAAGGATCTCGGTGAATACCTGTTGCCGTACGAGGCGGTGCGGCAGGTAACCGACCCCGACCGGACTCTTCTCGGGTTCTTGCAGGACACCTACGAAGCGGCCGCGGTGCATGGCGGGTGGGACCGCGCTGCGCTTGAAGACGACCCTGATCGCTGGAAGGCCTATCAAACTCGCGCATGACGCGTTTGCCGCAGGGCGCCGGGAGTTCCTCGAGCGGCGGCGAACGTCAGGGGCGCATCCGGTACGCGCCGCTGAGCGGCAGCACGTGGTCCTTCCAGATCTGGTCGTAACGCGCGGGATCATGCGCGGGCCGGCGGATCATCCGCAGCGCGAAGCGGGCCTGTGCGTCGGTCGTCGCCGGCTTGTCGGACAGCTCCACGGCATAGGCGTTGAAGTCGCGGACCAGCACAGCGAAGATCTCGTCGAGCAACCCCTCGTCGACGCCCGAGAGCCCGGCCTCCTCCAGGATGAGCTGGGCGTAGGGCACGGTCGCGAACAACTGCCCGACGGCGAAGGCGAAGTCGATGTCCTTCTGCTGCGCGGCATCCGGGGTGGCGCCGGCCAGCATGTCGGCGAGCACGTCGATCTGCGAGCGCAGCAGCGCGACGTTGGGCAGGTGCCCGAAGCTGTCGAACGACGCGCGCCAGTCGTGGAAGCGGACCTTGCCCAGGCCGCCGGTCGGCCCCTGCGCGAACAGGAAGGTGTCGTCGGCCGCGTCGTCGCGGCGCGGAATCAACGGCAGCGTGCTGTTGGGGGCGAACAGGAAGTTGGGCATGAACTTGCCCAGCAGCCCGACGTTGATGTGGACGGTGCCCTCCAGCCTTGGCAGCAGGCCGATTTCGCGGGTCATCGCCTCGAAGATGGTGTCCTTCTCCACGCCCTTGGCCGCGATGACGTCCCACAGCGCGGTGACGACCCGTTCGCCTTCGCTGGTGATCTTCGCTTTGGTGAGCGGGCTGTACAGCAGGTAGCGGCGGTCCTCGGCCGACGCGCTGCGCATGTAGTCGCACGCCCGGGTGGCGACCAGCCGCATCGCGACCAGCCGCGCGTAGGCGTCGGTCAGCAGCCGCCGCACGTGGGTGAAGTCGGTGACGACGGTCCCGTACAGGATGCGGTTGGACGCGTGGGTGACCGCCTCGTACATCGCATGGGTGCACATGCCGACCGCGCCCCAGCCGAGGTTGTACTTGCAGACGTTGACGGTGTTGAGCGCGGCGTGGAAGGCCTCGGGGCCACGGTGCAGGATGTCGGCCTCGGTGACCGGGTACTCGCGCAGCGCGTAGTTCGCGACGAAGTTCTGCGAGTTCACCACGTTCTTGATCAGGTCGTAGCGATCATGCTGTGAGTCGGCGGCGAAGAACACATACTCGTCGGTGCCGTCGAACTTGCCGAAGGTGGAGACCATCCGCGCCACGTTGGCGTTGCCGATGTAGTACTTCTCCCCGGTGGCGGTCCAGCCCCCGTCTTTCGGCGTCAGGTTCATGTCGGTCTGGTAGACGTCCGCGCCGTGCGTCTGCTCCGACAGGCCGAAGGCGAACACCTCGCCGGCCTCGAGCAGCGCGGCGGCCTTGCGCTTGGCGTCCTCGTTGCCGCTCATCCAGATCGGGCCCAGGCCCAGCGCGGTGACCTGGAAGGGATACCAGTAGTTCAACCCGTAGAAGCCGACGATCTCGGCGAACGCACTGATCCGGTAGGTGTCCCAGCGGCAAGCCTCGACATCCGAGGCGCCATACCCCGACGGGGTCAGCAACGAGGCGAAGATGCGCTCCCGCCCGATGTGGTCCAAAAACTCCGAATACCAGACCCGTTCGTGGTCGTCGGTCTTCAACCGGGCCTTGCCCCGGGACTCGAAGAAGTCGACCGTCGCGGCCATGATCTCCCCCGAACGGCGGTCTGGGTACTGGCGTTGCAAGTGGTTGGGATTGAGCAACATGACGTGACTCCCAGCGGGTTCTCGACGAAGACGAGGGTGACGGTACTGCAATCGCGCGGCCGTCGGGGCGACCGGAACAAAACGACCCTGTTGGTTGGGTGCCCACCGCCCTAGCATCACTGGAGTGTCAGAACTCAATACCGCTCGCGGGTCCATCGATACCGCCGCACTGGGCGTGACCCTCATGCATGAGCACGTGTTCATCATGACCACCGAGATCGCCGAGAACTATCCCGAAGCGTGGGGCGACGAAGACCGGCGCGTCGCCGACGCCGTCAAGCGGCTCAACGAACTGAAGGCCCGCGGCGTGGACACCATCGTCGACCTCACCGTGATCGGCCTGGGCCGCTACATCCCGCGGATCGCCCGGGTCGCGGCCGAGACCGAGCTGAATATCGTTGTGGCGACCGGGCTTTACACCTACAACGATGTGCCGATGTACTTCCACTACCTCGGCCCGGGCGGCGAGCTCGGCGGCCCGGAGATCATGACCGACATGTTCGTGCGCGACATCGAGCAGGGCATCGCCGACACCGGGATCAAGGCCGGGATCCTCAAGTGCGCGACCGACACACCCGGCGTCACCCCCGGCGTCGAGCGGGTGCTGCGCGCGGTGGCCCAGGCGCACAAGCGCACCGGGGTGCCGATCTCCACGCACACCCACGCGGGCATGCGACGCGGGCTGGAACAGCAGCGCATCTTCGAGGAGGAGGGCGTGGACCTCGGCCGCGTCGTCATCGGCCACTCCGGTGACAGCACCGACGTCGGATACCTCGAGGAGCTCATCGCCGCCGGTTCCTATCTCGGGATGGACCGGTTCGGCATCGACGCAATCTCGCCGTTCGAAGACCGGGTGAACATCGTGGCCCAGATGTGCGAGCGCGGGCATGCCGACAAGATGGTGCTCTCCCACGACGCCAACTGTTACTTCGATGCGCTGCCCGACGAGCTGGTGTCGCAGGTGATGCCGAACTGGCACTACCTGCACATCCACAACGACGTGATTCCGGCGCTCAAGGAGCGCGGCGTCACCGACGAACAGCTGCACACCATGCTGGTGGACAACCCGCGCCGCATCTTCGAGCGGCAGGGCGCGTATGAGTGAGCCGATCCCGCCGATCGGCACGCAGATTTCGGCGCTGGCCGAACTGGCCCCCGACGAGCCGGCGGTCACCTGCGACGGCATCACCCTCACCCGCGGAGAGCTCGAGCGTTCGACCAACCGGCTGGCGCGTGCCTATGCCGAACGTGGCGTCGGCGCCGGCGATTACGTGACGATGGTGCTGCCCAACTCGGTCGAGTGGATCCAGGCCGCGGTGGCGTGCTGGAAGCTGGGCGCGGTGCCGCAGCCGTTGTCCGCGCGGTTGCCGGACGCAGAGCTGCAGAGCTTGGTGGACCTACGGCCACCCGCCCTGCTGGTCGGCCGCGAGCATCACCAGATACCAAGCGTGCCAATCGGTTTCATACCCGACCCAGGGTTGTCGGACGGCGCGCTGCCGGAGGCGGTGTCGCCGGTGTGGAAGGCGATGGGTTCGGGCGGCAGCACCGGCCGGCCCAAGCTGATCGAGTCCGGTGGCGACAGCCGGATACCGTCGGCGATCGGCTATCCGCTGGGCGCCCAGGACGGCGACACCACCCTGGTGCCGATCCCGCTGTCACACAACACCGGCTTCACCACCGCGACCATCGCACTGCTGATGCGGCATCACCTGGTGCTGATGAGCCGGTTCGACCCCGAGCGGTTCCTGCGGCTGATCGCCGACCATCGCGTGACGTTTCTGACGACGGTGCCGACGATCATGCAGCGGGCGCTGCCGGTCTACCAGGCCGACCCAGGCGCCTACGACCTCTCGTCCATTCGGCGGTTCTGGCACATGGGGGCGCCCTGCCCGCCCGCCATCAAGCAGGCGTGGATCGATCTGCTGGGTCCGGAGAAAGTCTGGGAACTCTACGGCGGCACCGAATTACAGGCGCTGACGTTCATCTCCGGAGACCAGTGGCTGACGCACCGCGGGTCGGTCGGCGTGGTGGTCGCCGGGGAGATGAAGGTGCTCGACGACGACGGCATCCCCTGCCCGCCCGGCGTAATCGGCGAGATCTACATGCGACCCGGCCCGGACAGCGCGCCCACCTACCGCTACGTCGGCGCCACGGCGAAGAGCCGCGACGGCTGGGACTCGCTGGGCGATCTCGGCTATTTCGACGCCGACGGGTTCCTGTACCTCTCGGACCGGCGGGTCGACATGTTCACCGTCGGCGGCCGCAACGTCTATCCCGCCGAGATCGAGAACGCGCTCTCGGCGCACCCGGATGTGTTGTCCTGCCTGGTCGTCGGCGTCCCTCACGACGATCTCGGCCAGGTGCCGTACGCGCTCGTGCACCCGATCGACGGCTCGGTACTGGATTCCGCTGCCGTGCAAGCGTTTCTGCGCGAGCACCTGGCGGGGTACAAGGTGCCGCATGTCGTCGAGTTCGTCGACACCCCGCTGCGCGACGACGCCGGCAAGGCTCGCCGCTCGGCGGTGCGCGAACAAATCCTGGAACGGCTGGCCGCTGCGGAAGCCGGCTGACCCGACCAAACCGCTACGCCGCGTCGGATTTGGACAGCGGACTGGACCGGACCGGCCGTCCCAAGATCACCTTGGACGTGATCGCGCCGAGCTTCAGCATGCCGAGGTAGGTGGACGGGTTGAACAGGGTCGGCCACACCGTACGGTTCTTGTGTTCGTCGAGCGGCCGTCCGGCGAACCGGTCGCGTAGCCACCTGAGGGCCATCGGCGAGGATAGCGGGTGAAGCAGCAGGTGGCCGCAGAATCGATCGCGGTGATAGGTGACCGCTACCCCGGCCGCGATGTAGGTCTCGACGAGCTGATCGATGTCGTCGACGCTGATGATTCTGTCGTGCACGGCCTGGATCACCAGCAGGGGCAGTACGGGTGGGGTCTTGCCGAGCTTGGTTTCGTCGAAGATGTGGCGCACCTCCGGCAGGTCCCACAGTTCGTCGGTGGTCATGTCGACGTAGGAGGCGATGTCGGCATTGCGCAGCAGCCGAACCGCGCCCGCGGTGGTCAGCCTGCGCAATTCGTTCAGCACCGCCTTGCCCTCTTCGGTGGCGTGCTCGATGACGACCCGCTGCGCTTCCGGGAACACCTCGGTCAGCGCCGTGATCATCAGTGCGGCCAGTCCGGCGAAAAACGACCCGTTGAGGCGGCGCGCGACGCTTTCCGGGTCGGCGACCGGTGAGCCGAGCACCGCGCCGACGATATTGAGTTCTGGCGCGTAGCGGCCGGCCGCCTCGGCCGCCCAGGCGGAGGCGAAGCCACCGCCCGAATAACCCCACAGCCCCACCGGGGCCGACGGTGACAACTCCAGCCGTTCGCAACTGACCGCGGCGCGGACACCGTCGAGAATCCGGTACCCCGGTTCGCGGGGTGCACCCCACATGCCGTGACAGCCCTCGTGGTCGGGTACCGAGACCGCCCACCCTTCGGCCAAGGCCGCGGCGACGAGGAGGAATTCCGCCTGCGTGAACGCACCGATCGGCCCCGCGCCGCGGCGCAGCGCGTACGACGGGAAACACTGTGACGCCACCGCGTCGATAGCGCACTGATACGACAGCAGCGGACACACTGCGCGCGGATCGCGGTCTTCGGGCAGCAAGACAGTGGTCACGGCCACCTCCGGGTCGCCGTGCAGGTTCGTGCTGCGGTAAAGGAGTTGGGTGGCCGGGAAGCTTTGCGGCAGCACACCCAGGAAGCCCAACGCGACGGTGCGAGAGCGCAGCACGGTGCCACATTCGGCCTGTTCATACCCCGGCGGCGGTTGGTAGAACGGGTCGTCGTCCGGCGAGAGCGGACGCTCGCCAGGACGCGACTCCTCGTGTGACGTGTCCGCCAAAGACCGCGCCGCGATCGTGTCGTTGTTCATCGTTCAACACCTCTCCAGCACTGACGCGACTTCGTTGCCTTCGCCGCCGTCGGCACCCGGTAATACGCCGCTCTATCACACCCGGGGTTACCCAAAAATGACGTTTCGAGACCTTCGGTACCGCGTCGAAGAGGAATTCGGGTGCGGTCAGGGCAGGTTCACGGCGCGATCGCGTCCGCCTCGGCGTCGACGGCCTGCGCCGGTTCGCCCGGCCTCTCGCGTTTCTCCCAGCGGCGCAACGCTTCTCGGCACGGCGATTCGACCAGCGCATAGCTGACCGCGGCGATCGCGAAGCCGAAGATCAACGTCAACACCAACACCGTGGGCATGCGGCCGGTGAACGGGAAGGTCCCGAGCACCGGGAACACCATGGCCAGCGCCGCCAGGTGCCACACGAACAGCCCGTAGGACCAGCGCCCCAGGGTCACCATCGCGGTGGTCCCCAGGATGCGGTGCGGCGTGTCCACCCGATCCAGCACCAGCGGCGCCACCAGCGCGAAGGCAACCACGGAACCCGCTGCCGTCTTCACCGCGAACTGGGTGGCCGTGCCGGGAATCAGGCCCTCCGGACCGGCCAACGGGGAGGCCGCCAAAAGATAGGCGACCACCGCGACGGCGGCCATCACGATGCGCCGCCGCGCCCACCGATGCGGTAGGCCGATCGGGCTGTGCACCCATTCGGCCAGCAGCATGCCCGCGGCGAACCAGGAGAAGAACGCCGGCGGCCAGTTCAGCGGGTTGATTCCGGACTCACCGCCCAGCGGCACCCAGCCCCACGCCCAGCTGAGCGCCCCCAACGCCGCGATCGCGGGCACCCGGGCCCGCACCGGCAGGCGGCGGGCCAGCAGCGCGAGGATCGGCAGCGCCAGGTAGAAGCTGACCTCGACGGACAGGCTCCACATCTGGGTCAGCCCGCCGGTCAGCGTCAGCGGCACGTAAATCTGGGTGAGCGTCAGGTTGGCCAGCCACACCGTCAGGCTGGCGTGGTCGGCGTCGGGCAACAGGGTCAGGATCACGACGACGGCAACCACATAGGCGGGCATGATGCGGACCACCCGCGACCGCAGGTAGTGGCCGGTGCGCGGGCGCGGTCCCAGATCCCTTGCCGCCGCGGCATGTCCGCGCCACAGCAGAAAACCCGACAACGCGAAGAACACCGCCACGGCCAGGTCGAAGCGGCCGAACAGCCTGCCGGTTGCGCCGCTGGAGTGCCCGGTCTGGAACGCGACGTGCGTGACCACCACGCCCATGGCCGCGCAGGCGCGCATGCCTTCCACGGCCGGCAGGAAGCTGCGGACCCCGCCCACCCGCTGGTCATCGCTCACCACCACAGTTTGCCTGTGCTGCGTTGCCAGGCGAATGGGCACACCCGGTGGACCCGTCCGCGCGAGCAACAGGTTCGTAAGTCGCTGCCTTACTTTGTGCTGTTAGGGTCAAACGAGTTTGCCCCGGGCTGCTCGCTCGGGTCGGGTCGCGGCTGATGAAGCAAGGAATTGAGGAGGGCACAGCGACGTGAACCGAGCAGTCATGTTGAGGTTCGCCGCATGCGGGATCATCGGACTCGGAGCTGCCCTGCTTATCGCCGCGCTGCTTTTGACGACGTACACCACCAGCAGGATCACCAAGGTCCCCCTGGACATCGACGCCACCTTGATCGGTGACGGCACCGGCACCACACTCGACTCCGCGTCCTTGTCGACCGACCACGTCGTCGTCAACCAGAACGTGCCGCTGGTCTCCCAGCAGCAGATCAGCGTCGAGTCGCCCGCCAACGCCGACGTGGTCACGCTCCAGGTCGGAAGTTCGTTGCGGCGCACCGACAAGCAGAAGGACAGCGGGCTGCTGCTGGCGATCGTCGACACCGTCACGCTCAACCGCAAGACCGCGCTGGCCGTCTCCGACGACACCCACGCCGGCGGCTCGGTCCAGAAGCCGCGCGCGGTCAACGACGAGAACCCGCCCACCGCGATGCCGCTGCGCCACGACGGGCTGTCCTACCGGTTCCCGTTCCACACAGAGAAGAAGACCTACCCCTACTTCGATCCGATCGCGCAGAAGGCGTTCGACGTCAACTACGACACACAGGAAGACGTCAACGGGCTGACCACGTACAAGTTCACCCAGAACGTCGGCTTCAACGCCGACGGCAAGCTGGTGGCGCCGGTGGCCTACCCGTCGCTGCTGGCCGGCAACGAGGACGCCAAGCAGACCACGTCGGCGTCGATGTGGGGCATCCAGGGCGGCGACCCGAACGAGCAGATCACCATGACCCGCTACTACGCGGCGCAGCGCACGTTCTGGGTGGACCCGGTGTCGGGCACCATCGTCAAGCAGACCGAGCACGCCGACCACTACTTCGCCCGTGACCCGCTCAAGCCGGAGCTCACGCTGGCGGACTACAAGGTCACCTCGAACGAAGACACCGTCGAGTCCCAGATCAACGCGGCCCGCGACGAGCGCGACCGGCTGGCGCTCTGGTCGCGGGTGCTGCCGATCACGTTCACCGCGGTCGGCCTGATCGCGCTGATCGGCGGTGGGCTGCTCGCCTCGTTCAGCCTGCGCAGCGAGAGCGCGCTGACCGACCCCGGTCTGGACCGCGGCGACCAGGACTTCTTCGGCCGCAGCGGACTCGAGGAGCCGGTGCCCGGCGCCGAAGCCGAGACCGAGAAGCTGCCGACCCAGCGTCCCGAGGCGCGTGAGGAGGCCGGTCCGTCCGGCTCCGGCCCACCCGGCCCGGACGAGCCCACCGAGGCGGGGCCGGCCGAGCCCAATCCGCACGGCCAGCACGACCGGGAATAGCCCGGCCCGGATGCGTTAACCGTGCGCTGGACCCGGCCCGGGTACGCACTGGTCTTGGCGCTGCTGGTGGTCGGGCCGCTCCTGGCGCCCGGATACCTGCTGTTGCGTGACGCGGTGTCGACGCCGCGGTCCTACCTGTCCGACACCGCGCTGGGGCTGACGTCGGCGCCGCGCGCCACCCCCCAGGATTTCGCGGTGGCGCTGGCCTCCCATCTGGTCGACGGCGGCGTGGTGGTCAAGACCCTGCTGGTCCTCGGTTTGTGGCTGGCGGGATGGGGCGCGGCCCGGCTGGTCGCGGTCGCGCTGCCCTGCGCGGGTGCGCCCGGCCAGTTCGTCGCCACCACCGTGGCGATCTGGAATCCCTATGTCGCGGAACGACTTGTGCAGGGTCACTGGAGCCTGCTGGTCGGCTACGGCTGCCTGCCGTGGGTGGCTGCGGCCGTGCTGACGCTGCGGACGACGGCGGCTGGCCGGTTGGCGTTTTTCGGCCTGGCCTTCTGGATCGCGTTCGCCGGGCTGACCCCGACCGGGCTGTTGCTGGCCGCGACGGTGGCGCTGGTCTGCGTGGCGGTGCCGGGCACCGGCACCGCACGCGGGTGGTGCGCCGCGGCCGCGTTGGGCGCCGCGCTGGTGGCGGCGCTGCCGTGGCTGACGGCGTCTGCGATGGGTTCGTCGCTGACCGCCCACACGGCGGCCAACCGGCTGGGGGTCGAGGCGTTCGCGCCCCGCGCCGAGCCCGGGTTGGGCACCCTGGCCAGCCTGGCCAGTCTCGGCGGCATCTGGAACGGCGACGCCGTACCCGGTTCGCGCACCACGCTTTTCGCGGTGTGTTCGGCGGCGGTGCTGCTGGGTGTGGTTGCGGTGGGTCTGCCGACGGTCGCCCGGCGCCCGGCAGCGGTGCCGCTGCTGGTGCTGGCGGCGGTGTCGGTGCTGGTCCCGGCGGCGCTGGCGACCGGCCCGGGCCTGCAGCTGCTGAGCACGGTGGTCGACGCCGTGCCCGGCTTCGGGGTATTGCGCGACGCGCAGAAGTGGGTGGCGCTGGCGATGCCGGGCTACGCGCTGGCGGGGGCCGGTGCGGCGGTGACGCTGCGCCGGTGGCTACGACTTCCGGGGACCGCGGTCCCGGCGCTGGTCTGCTGCCTGGCGCTGCTGCTGGCGCTGCCCGACCTGGGCTGGGGCGTGTTCGGCAAGGTGGCGCCGGTGCGCTATCCGCGCGGCTGGACCGCCGTCGCCGCGGCGATCAACGACCGGCCGGCGGCCGTTGCGGTGTTGCCCGCCGGGACCATGCGGCTGTTCTCCTGGTCGGGCCCCGCAGCGGTGCTGGACCCGCTGCCCCGCTGGGTGCGCGCCGACGTGCTGAGCACCGGCGACCTGGTGATCTCGGGGACCACCATCGCCGGGGAGGGCGCGCACGCCCGGGCGGTGCAGGAGCTCCTGCTGTCCGGGCCCGATCCGGCGGCGCTGGCCGCCGCCGGGGTGGGCTGGCTGGTGGTGGAATCCGACAGCGCCGGCGACATGGGGGCGGCCGCGCGCACCCTGAGCGCGCTGGCGCCGACCTACCGGGACCACGAGATCGCGCTGTATCGGATCGGCGGGCAGACCGCCGGGGTGGCCGCCGGGCGGCGGACGGCGACGATGGTCGCGCATCTGGCGTGGCTGGCGATGCTGATCGGCGGCGGCGCCGGCGCGGCGATCGGCGCGTGGCGGCGCCGGGCGCGCTCAGCCCCGCCCGGTGACTAACCCGCTGACCGTGCGGCCGTCTTGCACCGCTTCCAGCACGCCGCACATCGCGTCGGCGCTTTGCGTCCAGGAGAATTCCCCGCTGCGGGTGTGCGCCTTGGCGCCGAGTTGCTCGCGCAGCACCGGATCGGCGAGCAGTTCTTCGAGCCGATCCACCAGCTCGGCGTGGCTGTCCACCAGGATCCCGGTCACCTCGTCGACGATCGAGTCCGACAGGCCGCCCGAGGACCGGTAGCCGATGGTGGGCACCCGGTGCTGGGCGGCCTCGACGACGGCCAGGCCCCAGCCCTCCTTGCGCGACGGCAGCAGGTGCACCCAGGCCCCTTGCAGGACATGGTGTTTGGTCACGTCGTCGACGTGACCGTGAAACGTCACCGCCGGACTGATGCCGAGCCGTTGCACCTGCTCGACCAGCCGCTCGCGCCACCAGCCGTCACCGACGATGTCCAGGTGCAGATCCGGTGTCCGCGGCAGCAGCCGCGCGACCGCCTCGAGGGCGTCCTCGATCTGCTTGTGCGGTACCAGCCGCGACAGCACCACCACCCGCGGCGCGGCCGAGCGCGGGCCCGACAACGACTGCGCCGGCGCCCGGTCGAGGCCGTTGCGCACCACCGCGATGTGGGCGCCGTCGACGCCCAGGGTGACCAGATCGCGCGCTGACGGCAGCGATACCGTGACGTACTGGTTGTGCCGGTTCACCCGCGGCGACAGCGTCGACTCGACGAACCAGCCGAGCCGGCCGAGAACCGGCCCGGCCACCGGCCACTGCTCGCGGTGGCAGTGATGCACCAGCACCACCACCCGACGGCCGTAGATCAGCCGGGCCAGGAATGGCAGGCCGTTCTGCGTGTCGATGACCACGTCGGGCCGCACTTTTCGCAGCGGCCCGACCCCGAGCCGGGCCGCGGCCATCGCCAGCAGCGCGAAGACGTACACCGTGTAGCGGCCCCCGGCCCGGGTGATCCGCACGCCGTCGACGACCTCGCGGCGCGCCGCGCCGGGATAGCGGGCGGTGCGCAGCGTCACGGCGATTCCCGATGCGGCCAGCTGCGCGCCGATGCGCTGCAAATAGGCTTCGCTGCCGCCGCCCTGCGGGTGCCCGATATCGCGCCAGCACAGCAGCAGCACGGAGCGCAAGGAAGACATCGGTCGTCAGCCTAACCGGCGATGATGTGCACCGGGCAGCGCTACACATCCGTAGGGTGTGGCCGGTGGCGGCCACCGAGATCTTCGCGCGCCGGGCGACGCTGGCCCGCTCGGTGCGGCTGCTGTCGGAATTTCGCTACGAGCAGCCGGATCCGGCCCGCTTCTACGGCGCCCTGGCGGCCGACACCGCGGCCATGGTGAGCGACCTGTGGCGGGCCACCCACGGCGAGCCCCTTTCCGGCCGCACGCTTCTCGACGTCGGCGGGGGGCCGGGTTACTTCGCGGCGGCCTTCACCGATGCCGGCGTCCACTACGTCGGGGTCGAACCCGACCCCAGCGAGATGCACGCCGCCGGGCCGGCCGTTGCCGGCGGAGCCGGCACCTTCGTGCGCGCCTCGGGAATGGCGCTGCCGTTCGCCGACGACTGCGTGGACATCTGCCTGTCGTCCAACGTCGCCGAGCACGTCCCGCGACCCTGGCAACTCGGCGCCGAGATGCTGCGGGTGACCAAGCCGGGCGGGCTGGCCGTGCTGTCCTACACCGTCTGGCTGGGGCCGTTCGGCGGCCACGAGACGGGCCTGACCCACTACCTCGGCGGTGCCCGCGCCGCGGCCCGCTACGCCCGCAAGCATGGCCATCCGCCCAAAAACCACTACGGGTCGTCGTTGTTCGAGGTGTCGGCGGCCGCGGGCCTGAACTGGGCCGAGAACACTGGGGCGCTGGTGGCCGCATTTCCCCGCTACCACCCGCGATGGGCGTGGTGGCTGACCGGCGTACCGGGGCTGCGCGAGTTCCTGGTGAGCAATCTGGTGCTGGTCCTACAACCCCAATAGTGAAACGTGTTCTCGTTTTGCGTCGGCTTATGTAGGGTGGCGCCATGGGCGACATCAAGACCGAATACGACAAGCTTTTCATCGGCGGCAAGTGGACGGAGCCGTCGACCTCTGAGGTGATCGAGGTGCGCTGTCCGGCCACCGGCGAGTACTTCGGCAAGGCACCGCTGGCCGCGGCGGCGGACGTCGACGCCGCGGTCGCCGCGGCCCGCGCCGCGTTCGACAACGGCCCCTGGCCCACGACGCCGCCGAAGGAACGCGCGGCCGTCATCGCCAACGCGGTCAAGCTGATGGAGGAGCGCAAGGAGCTGCTGAGCGCGCTGCTCGCCGGCGAGACCGGCCAGCCGCCGACCACCATCGAGACGATGCACTGGATGGGCTCGATGGGTGCGATGAACTTCTTCGCCGGCCCGGCCGTCGACCAGGTCAAGTGGCGCGAGATTCGCAACGGCTCCTACGGCCAGACCATCGTGCACCGCGAGCCGATCGGCGTGGTCGGCGCGATCGTCGCCTGGAACGTGCCGCTGTTTTTGGCGGTCAACAAGCTGGGCCCGGCGCTGCTGGCCGGCTGCACCGTGGTGCTCAAGCCCGCCGCCGAAACCCCGCTCACCACAAACGCTTTGGCGGACATCTTCGCCGAGGCCGGCCTGCCCGAGGGCGTGCTGTCGGTGGTGCCCGGCGGTATCGAGACCGGCCAGGCGCTGACCTCCAACCCGGACGTCGACCTGTTCACGTTCACCGGCAGCTCCGGCGTCGGCAAGGAGATCGGCCGTCGCGCCGCGGAAATGCTCAAGCCGTGCACGCTGGAGCTCGGCGGTAAGTCGGCGGCCATCCTCCTCGAGGACGTCGACCTGGCCTCGGCGATCCCGATGCTGGTGTTCTCCGGGATCATGAACACCGGGCAGGCCTGCGTGGGCCAGACCCGCATCCTGGCGCCCCGCTCGCGGTATGACGAAATCGTCAACGCGGTAAGCGAATTCGTGCAGGCCCTGCCTGTCGGACCGCCGTCGGACCCGGCCGCTCAGGTCGGCTCGCTGATCTCGGAGAAGCAGCGCGCCCGCGTCGAGGGCTACATCGCCAAGGGCATCGAGGAGGGCGCCCGGCTGGTGTGCGGTGGCGGCCGTCCCGAGGGCCTGGACAACGGATTCTTCGTCCAACCCACCGTTTTCGCCGACGTCGACAACAAGATGACGATCGCCCAGGAGGAGATCTTCGGGCCGGTGCTGAGCATCATCCCGTTCGACACCGAGGAGGACGCGATCAAGATCGCCAACGACTCGGCTTACGGGTTGGCCGGCAGCGTGTGGACCACCGACATCCCCAAGGGGATCGCGATCTCGGAGAAGATCCGCACCGGCACCTACGCCATCAACTGGTACGCGTTCGACCCGTGCTGCCCGTTCGGCGGCTACAAGAACTCCGGCATCGGCCGCGAGAACGGGCCGGAGGGCGTCGAGCACTTCACGCAGCAGAAGAGCGTGCTGATGCCGATGGGCTACTCCGTCGAGAGCTGACTCTCGCGCGCTTCGAACGTGCACTCATGGCGAAAATTCCGTCGGTTTTTCGCCATGGGTGCACGTTCGGCGTTGTGCGGCCGACGGCACGTGAACGGCAGCGGCGTGCCCGGTCGACAGGCGCGTCCGCGGCGCTAGTAATTATGCAATAGGGCATAATTTTCTGAGCATCTGTACAACCGGGAGCGCGGCCCTCGCCCAACCTCCCGCCATTTATGCGGCGTACGTCACACTTCACCTGAGAAATAGATTAATTAACAATTGTCTTATATGGTTCATAGCATAATCAAGGGCCGTACACAGGCCGGGAGAACATCATGTGGATCATCGAGCTCAACGTCGCCGGCTATCAATTCACCCGCGAGATGCCGGACTTGCGGCGCCGCACCTTCCGCTTCAGCCCACGCCACATGCACTGGCCGGCGCTGCGGCACTCGCACGCTGCATGACCCCGGCCACAGGAGGTACGCCAGTGCCGACCATCGGTGAGTCAGCGCCGGAGCACGCCCCAACAAAACGCGGGGGCACCCGAACCAACATGCTGGCCAGCGCCGCCGAGGTGATGCGCGAACGCGGAGCGGCGGGCGTCACCATCGACGCGGTGCTCGCCCGCAGCGGCGCCCCACGCGGCTCGGTGTACTACCACTTTCCCGACGGACGCAATCAGATCCTGACAGAAGCGTTGCGCTACTCGGGCGACTCCATCACCGCCATGATCGATGACGCCGCCGGGCGGGGCGCCCGGGTGCTGTTGCAGGAGTTCGTCGCATTCTGGGAGCGGTTGCTCACCGACGGCGGATTCACCGCCGGCTGTCCGGTCGTGGCGGCGGCGATCGGCTGTTCGGACGGCGACGGCCCCAAACTGTCCACCGAGGCCGGCGCCATCCTGGGCCGCTGGTGCACCGCGCTCACCCGGGCTTTCGTCAACGACGGCTTCGACCACGCCGACGCCGCGTCGCTGGCCGTCACGTCGATCGCCGCGCTGGAGGGCGCCATCGTGCTCTCCCGCTCCACCCGCAACGCGGGCCCGCTACACCAGGTGGGCGAACAGCTCGAATTCCTGATCAAGGCAAAGGAATTCGTGGCCCGCAACAAGATCCCGGGAAAGCAGGACGCCGCGCAGTGACCCGATCAGTCGCTGGCCGGTAGCGGCTTGACCTCTTTGAGCTGCAGGGCGGTCTGCCCGATGCTCAGGCTGCCCGCGCCCGGCTTTGTCACCAGCACCTCGGCACCGGCGTCGTCGACGTAGCGCTTGCCCATGACCGTGCCGTCGGCGAATGCCGGGTCCAGTTCGCCCGACCGCTCGCCGCCGACCGGCACCATCGGCGCACCGCCACACCGCAGGTCGTCCAGGCTGTCGGCACTTCTGACGACGATCACCTGCGTGTCACAGACCTGGCTGGCGAGACGAGTTCCGTTCTTGATCATTGATTTCCGTCCTTGATCGCTTACTGCTGGGCCGTCCGACGCGCAATCGGAGTTAGGGTCTGGATGATCTCCCGCCGCAAGACCTTGCCGGTAGCGGTGGTGGGCAGCTCGTCGCGAAAGACTACCTCGTCGGGGGTGCGCGAACCGCGCAAACTCTTGCGGACGAACTCCCGCAATTCTTCGGGGTCGGGCTCCACGCCCGCCGCCGGCACCACGACCGCGACGATCGCCTGCCCCCACTGGGGGTCCTCGACACCGACCACGGCGACGTCACGCACGTGGGGATGTTCGACCAGGACCTCTTCCAGCTCGGCGGGCGCGATGTTCTCGCCGCCGCGGATGATGGTGTCGTCGCTGCGCCCGCCGATGAACAGGTAGCCCTCGTCGTCGAGCATGGCGATGTCCTTGGTGGGGAACCAGCCATTTTCGTCGAGCACCGAACCGATCCCGGTGTAGCGGCCCGACACCTGCTCGCCCCGCACGAACAGCTCGCCGGTCTCACCCGGTGGCAGCACGTTGCCGGCCTCGTCGCGGATCTGCAGCTCGATGCCGGCCACCGCCTGCCCGACCGATCCCAGCCGGCGGGTGACGTCGGCGGTCGACCCCGCCTGCGCCGTGCGATGGTCGTCGGGCGTCAGCACCGCGATCGTCGAGCTGGTCTCGGTCAGGCCGTAGGCGTTGACGAAGCCCACGTTGGGCAACAGCTCGAGCGCGCGGCGGACCAGCGGCAGCCCCACCTTGGAGCCGCCGTAGGCCAGGTTGCGCAGCGACGGCAGCTCGATGGGCGGCCCGTCGCCGTTCTCCAGCACGGTGATGATGCGGTCCAGCATGGTCGGCACCACCGTGGCGGTGGTGACGTTCTCGGTGTTGATCAGCCGAACCCATTCCTGCGCATCGAAATTCGGCAGGTACACCATCTTGCGGCCGGCATACAGGTTCGACAGCGCGGCGCTGACCCCGGCGATGTGGTACGGCGGCACGCAGATCAGGGCGGCGTCGGTGTCGGAGGCCGCCCCGAATTCGACGGTCCCGGTGACGTAACTGGTCAGGTTGTTGTGCGAGAGTTCGACGGCCTTGGGCTGCGAGGTGGTGCCCGAGGTGAACAGCACGATCGCGACGGAGTCCGGGTCGGGAAACTCCGCAGCCGGCTCGGCGTCGCGGGCAGCGGCCAGAAAGTCGTCGGACACCATCACCCGGTCCGAGACATCGCCCACCATCTCGCGGTAGCGGCCGTCGACGATCACCAACGGTTCGGGCAGCCGCTCGATCAACGCCTGGATCCCCTCGGCGGAGAGCCGGTAATTGATCGGCGTGAAGGCCACCCCGGCGCGCGCGGAGGCGAAGATCAGCACCGGCAGCATCGCGCCGCCGGTGCCCACATACGCGACGTGCTTGGCGTTCGACCCGGTGATCACGCCCGCGCCGCCGTCGGCAAGATCGCTGAGCTGTTGCGTTGTCAGCCGCAGGTCTCCAGACACCACCGCGGTGCGCTCGGCGTCGCCCGACGCGGCCATCTCGAGCAGCAGCGAAATGCTCATCCTCGATCTTTCTCCGGTATCAACACGTTACAAAGCTGACCAAAAGTGTCATGCCCGACTGTAGTTTAGATCACGCAACTATCTTGCGGCCCAGCACCGTCAGCCCATCGCATCGCCCGAGCGTGCCGGCGAGGTTTACCCGCAGCTGGCGGTGGGTTAACCCACCCCGAAGCTCCGCCCGGGCCGCCGTTGCAGGGCGCCCGACGGCCTAGACCGCCGGCCTAGTTGGGAACCACGTGGAATCGACATCGACAACCCTTCCAGGACAGACCCGGATCACCGCCTCCGCGATGACCAGACTGCGCGCCGGGCTGCCCGGCGCCATGCTCGCCGAGTTCTTCGGCACCTTCATCCTGCTGCTGCTCGGACTCGGCACCTGCGCGCTCAACGTCGTCGGGTTACCCGGGTCGGGCCGGCAGACGGTGCCGTTCGGCCCGGCGAACTGGCTGATCATCGTGTTCGGCTGGGCATTCGCGGTGATGCTCGCGGCCTACGTCGCCGGCGGTATCAGCGGTGCGCACCTGAACCCCGCGGTGACGCTGGCCTTCGTCGGTGGCGCGAAAGTTCGACTGGCGCAACGTCATTCCGTACTGGATCGCCCAGCTGCTCGGGGCGTTCAGCGCTGCTGCGGCGGTGTACGCCGTCTACGGCTCGGCCATCGACAACTACAACACGGCCAACCACCTGAGCAGGCCGGAGTCGCAGGACACCTACTCGATCTTCGCGACGTTCCCGGCCCAGTACTTCCACGGTGGCTACCTGGGACCGCTGGTGGACCAGCTGGTCGGCACCGCCATCCTGGTGGCATTGATCGCCGCGCTGATCGACCACCGCAACCAGGCACCGGCGGGCAACATGGCGCCGCTGATCATCGGCTTCGTCGTCGCGGTGATCGGATGCTCGTACGGCACCAACGCCGGCTACGCACTCAACCCCGCCCGCGACCTGGGTCCGCGCGTATTCACCTACTTCATGGGCTGGGGGAAGCTGGCCTTCTCCGGTGATTACGGCGGGACCACGCAGTATTGGTGGATCCCGATCGTCGGCCCGCTGGCCGGCGCCGTGATCGGCATCTTCCTCTACGACTTCTTCATCGGCCACGTGCTGGATGCGCGCGCGATCATGCTGCTGACCCCGGAGCCGGGCCTGGCCCCGCTGCCGACCACCGATGCCGCGTCAAGGGTGGCCGGCCCCGTCACCGCCGAGGACAGCGCGGACGCGGAAAGCCCAGCGGCAGAAGAGGATCGGGCCGCCTAGCGGCGTATCAGGTGCCCGTCCACTTGGGTGGGCGCTTCTCCGCGAAGGCGATGGCGCCCTCCTTGGCGTCGTTGGAGGAGAACACCGGAGTCAGCAGCTTGTTCTGCTCGGCGAACATCTCCTCGGGGCTCCAGCCGCGGGACTCCACGATGATCCGCTTGGTGGCGGCCACCGCGAGCGGCCCGTTCGCCGCGATCTTTTCGGCCAGTTCGATCGCGGCGTCCAGCGCGCCGCCCGGGTCGGCCAGCACGTTGACCATGCCCAGCGCGTGCGCCCGCTCGGCGCTCAGGTTTTCACCGGTCAGTGCCAGTTCCATGGCGATCGCGGACGGGATGCGCTGCGGTAGCCGCAGCAGCCCGCCGCCGCCGGCGACCAGGCCACGCTTGACCTCCGGAATGCCGAATGCCGAGTCCTTCGAAGCCACGATCAGGTCGGTGGCCAGCGCCAGCTCGGTGCCACCGGCCAGCGCGTAACCCTCGACCGCCGCGATCAGCGGCTTGACCGGCGGACGTTCGGTGAAGCCCATGCCGCGGCCCTCGACGATGGGAAGCTCGCCGCGGGCGAAGGCCTTGAGATCCATGCCCGCGCAGAACGAGCCGCCCGCCCCGGTGAGGATGCCCACCGAGAGGCCGGTCTCATTGTCGAGCCGATCAACGGCGGCGGCCAGGCCGTTGGCCACCGCGGAGTTCACCGCGTTCTTGGCCTTCGGCCGGTTGATCGTGATGATGAGGATTCGATCCCGTTGTTCGACCAGAACTTCGGGTTCGTTGGCTTCGTCGTTCCCAGTGCTCACGTGCCGCACAGCTCCTTCGGTAGGGGTGGCTGCTGTCGGACCGATGGTAACGGTCGGCGGAAATGGCGTTAACGTCCCCCGAGATCCCGCTTACCGCCGAAGGCGATTCCTTGCCGAGCGGGGCCGATCACACTGGCGCCATCGCGGTCTCGACGACCGTCAGTTTCTCGGAAAGCCCTGCAGCCCTGCGGATTTCGATGAAGTCGGCGACCATGGCCTCGGAAACCTCGTGCGGGTCCTCGAGCGTGGACCCGTCGGAGAGCACCGAGATGTTGAGCTGATCGACATAACTCCACACGGTGATGTTCAGGCCGCTGCCGGCGGTCAGCGGGCCGACCGAATAGATCTCGGTGACCAGCGCGCCGCCCACCCGGCCGCGTTCCCGGGGGCCGGGCACATTGGAGATGTTCAGGTTGAGGAGCTTGTTGTGCCCGTCGCGCCCGGACGCCCAGCGGAAGAAGGCCTGGGTGGGCGCGGGGGGCATGTAGGCCGCCCACCGGCTGACCAGCTCCGGCCCCATCAGCTGGTTGCTTTCCTTGGCGGCGATGGCGTTCTCGTGGCTGCACCGCACCCGCTCCAGCGGATCGTCGGAATCGGTCGGCAGACCCACCAGCACACCGGTGAACCGATTGCCGGAGATCCGTTCGGGCGAAAAGTCGAAACTCATCGGCACCGACGCCAGCAGCGGCACGGCCGTGCCGTCGTACCGCAACAGCAGGGTGCGCAACGCGCCGGACGCCATGGCCAGCACCATGTCGTTGATCGTTGCCCCGAGTCGCTTGCCGGTCTCCTTGACATCGGCCAGCGCCAGCGTTGCGGTGGCGAACCGGCGTTCCGGGGTGATCTTGTGGTTCATGAACGTCGGCGGCGGTTCGAACGGCCGCGTCAGCTCCGGGGAGAATTTGCGCGCGCTGCGGCGCACCCTACCCAGCCCCTGGGCGGTGTAGCGGATGGTGCGCGGCAGGCTCCCGACATGGCGCATGTGGTCGGCGAACGCCGACGCCATCAGCTGGCGTGTGGTGGGGGCCGGGTCGCACATATACGCCTTGCCCTCCGGACCCGGCTGCAGATCCATGCCGCGAGCCATCAAGTTCGCCGAGGCGACGCCGTCGGCCAGGGCGTGATGAATTTTGCCGACGACGGCAATCCGGTTGTCGGCCAAGCCATCCACGAAGTACATCTCCCATAGCGGGCGGCTGCGGTCGAGCTGTGTGCTGGCGATTTGCCCGATGGCCTCGTCCAGTTCGCGCCGGCCGCCCGGCGGCGACACCCGCCAGGGGCGGATGTGATAGTCCAGGTCGAGCTCGCAGTTCTCCCGCCACATCGGGTGGTGGAAACTGAACGGCACCTCGACGAGCTGGTAGCAGAACGGATCGAGCTTGTTCAGCCGCCCGGCGATGACTTCACGAAACGTGTCGACGTTCAGTGAGCGCCGATCGGCGTCCAGTTCGATGACGGCCGCTTTGATGGTGTGCATGTGCACATTCGGCGCTTCGCTGTACAGCAGTACGGCGTCCCACCCGCTAAGCCTCTTCACCGCTGCCCCTTGCCCATAGACGGACCATACTCAGCGGCGCCGCTTCAGATAACCTCTTTTGCCCCGACGCGTGTCTTGGTCCGGTAGATCTGGCTGAGGAACAGCGAGGCGACGTGCGCGGCCGCGCCGGCACGCTCGCCGTCGATGAGGTCGTAACCATGGCCGGCCCCGGGGAATTCGAGGTAACCGACCATCGAATGCGACACCCCCCGCAGCCGCTCGACGAAGCTGCGCGCCTGCTCGACGGGGATGACGGTGTCCTTGCTGCCATGAATGACCAGGAAGGGCGGCGCGTTGCGGTGCACGCGCGCGATCGGGGATGCGTCGCGGAAGATCTCGGGGCGACGGGCGATCGACTTCTTCACCACGACCCGCTCCAGGAACTCGACGAACCGTTCGCGCTCCGGCGTCGAGCGGTCCTCCCAGTCGTAGCGGCCGTAGATCCCGACGACGGCGTCCACCGAGGTGTCCGCGCCCTCGGGCAGCTTCGCCCGGAACTGCGGGTCATCGGGCGTCAGCCCGGCCAGCGCGCACAGGTGGCCGCCGGCCGAACATCCCGCTATCGCAACGAAAGTGCGGTCGCCGCCGAACTTGTCGACGTTGGCACGGGCCCACGCGATGGCGGTCTTGACGTCGATGATGTGGCGCGGCCAGCGGTGGTGCGGCGAGACGCGGTAGTTGACCGCCAGGCACACCCATCCCTGTTCGGCGAGCCGGGACATCAGCGCCGATCCCTGACCCATGCACTTGCCGTGCACCCAGGCGCCGCCCGGCAGGAAGATCAGGACCGGCGCGGGCTGCGCGGGCAGGTCTTTGCGCCGCCAGACGTCGAGCACCTGATCGGGGTGGTCGCCGTAGTGGACGGCGCGGCGGTAGAGGTAGCGGCGCTGGCGCAGGCCGTCCCAGATCGGGGGGGTCTTCTCGGCGACCGGCCAGTCCATCTCGAGGTCCGCGGCCGACACGACCCCGCGCAACGCGGCCAGGGAAACCTGCTGGGTGCTCTCCCGGTCGCGGCGCCGGGCGTCGTTGATTCCGGGCGTGAACCAGTCCTTGGTCACCGCGGAGATCGCCTCGGGCGCGTTCCGGGCGCCCCACACGCCCATAGCGGTCAAACCGCCCAGGGGCTCAAGGTGCTTGCCGACCACGGGCAGCGAAGCCCCGGCCACACTCAACGCCAGCGCATAGTCACCGGGGCGGGCCCGCAGCAACCATTTCACGCAATCGGTAATGCCCGGTCCACGCACCGTCATGGTGGGGACTGTACCCCTCACGACGGTGCGCAAACTGACGTTTCCGCACAACGGGCGGACGGGGCGAAAACGCTTTGCCCGGCCCGCTCGCTGAGCTCGGTATTTACGCTGTTTGAACCGTTTTTCGCGGTTCGCTGAATTTGGTGAATTTTGCTGTGGACGACACGCTTACCTGGCCGTCAGGTCGGCGATCACCCGGCCGCCGACAAGACTGACGCTGGTCAGCGTCAGTCCCACCTGTGCGGCCAGCGCGGCGGCGCTGTCCACCCCGACCGATGCCCAGCGAAACCAGGGCCCGACCTCACCCGCCGCCTCCAGCCGCACCCATCGCGAACAGATTCCGATGGCCTCGGCTTCGAATTCGGCGATGCAACGGCCACCGCGGGCCAGCAGTTCGAAGGCGCGTCCCAGGATTCGGCGCGGGTCCCCGCCGAGCCCGACGTTGCCGTCGACCAGCAGAACCGTCTGCCACAGGCCCGTACCCGGCAGCGGCTCGAACACGTCGCCCAGCAGGGCCGGCGCGCCGCCTCGGCCCGCCAGCTGAATCGCGGTCGCGGACCGGTCGATGCCGAGTGCGGGGATGCCGCGCTGACTCAGCCTGGCCACCAACCGGCCCGGACCGCAGCCCAGCTCGATCGTCGGCCCGGTGCACATCTGCGTGACGGCTTCGTCGAAGACCTCGTCGAAGGCGTCGCCAGATCCATCACCGGGGCATCGCACACCAAGCCATCGGTGCGCCGGCAGTGGCCGCAGTTCGCCGTCCTCATGCCGGATCCAACATCGCTCCCCGCCGAGTGCCCGATCGTAAAGTTGCCCAAGCATTCCACGTCCCTCGCGTCCTGGCCGATCGGGCGGCGCGGCGGCGCTCGGCCCCGTGCGGGACGTTGCGGCGACGTACCGGCGAACCCAACAAGCTGACAGCAAGCCCGTGCGCCAGCATTGCTCCGATACCCCGATCCTGGGTCGGATAATCCAACGCACTGGTGCACGGGACCGGAAGGGGGACGGTTCAGTCAGATGTGGACTTTCCCATCGACCGACAGGTGAACCAACCCGTCGTCGGCATGAACGGGATAGGCAGTGACCGGTGCTCCGCCGTTGGCGACCTCGCGTCCCGATGCCAGGTGGTAGGTGAAGCCGTGCAGCGGGCAGATGACGACATCGGCATCCATGAGCCCATCGGCCAGCGGACCGCCGCGATGCGGGCACACGGCGTCAAGTGCGCGCAGCGAGCCATCCCGGCACCGGAACACCGCGATCTGCCGGCCGTCGACGACGAACGTGCGGCCCTGTCCGACCGGAATCTGATCCACCGGACCCAGGTTGACGTCGCTCATCGCACCGGCACCTGGGGCAGCGGGATCAGCGGCAAGGATGAACGAAATTCACTGCTATTCAATGCATTTCGGCTATTCGCCCACGGATCGCGATACGCGTCGACCGACTTCTGCATGTGCGCGTCCAGGTCGGCGGCAATGCCGTCGCTGTCGAAGACCACGACGTTCCGAATCCGGTCGATACCCACCCGCGGGACGAAGTCGTAGCTGCGCTCCAGCCAGTTGGCGTTTTCGCGGTAGTACTGCAGGAAGCGTCCGGTCAGCGCAATCACCTCGTCCGGGGTGTCCACAGTGGTCAACAGGTCGCCCTTGCGTACGTGTGCACCGGCGGCGCCGCCGACGTAGATCTGCCACTGCCCGCCTTCTATCGCCACCACGCCGACGTCCTTGCAAAGCGCCTCGGCACAGTTGCGGGGGCACCCGGTCACCGCCAGCTTCATCTTGCCGGGGGCGGGTATGCCTTGGAAGCGCTCCTCGATCGCAATGCCCAGCGCCGTCGAATCACCCAGGCCGTAGCGGCAGAAGTCGCTTCCCACACAGGTTTTGACGGTGCGGAAGCTTTTGCCGTACGCATACCCGGACGGCATTCCGAGGTCGGCCCACACCAGCGGGAGGTCTTCCTTCCGCACGCCCAACAGATCGATGCGCTGGCCGCCGGTGAGCTTGATCATCGGGATGCGGTACTTGTCGGCGACGTCCGCGATTTTGCGCAGTTGCTCGGCGCTGGTCACCCCACCCTTGAGTTGGGGCACCACCGAGAACGTTCCGTCCCGCTGAATGTTGCCGTGTACACGGTCGTTGATGAACCGGCCGTCGCGCTCGTCGACGAATTCGTCGCCCCACATCATGTGCAGCAACGAGGACAAGGCCATTTTGGATCCGGCGTCCTCGCGGCCCTCCGGCGCCAGCGCGGCGAAAACAGACGACACCGAGTGCAGTTCGAGCTCGCGGATCCTGCGCATCAGCTCCGGCTTCTCGTAAGGGATCCCCCGCACGTACCAATTGGCTTCGGCGTCCTGCGAAATCGCGCCGTCAGCCGCCCACTCGACGATCTGCGCGACCAGGCCCTTGCAGGACCCGCATCCTTTGCCGGCGCGGGTCGCTGACATCACGCCCTCGAGTGACGTTTGCCCGTCTCTGACGCACCGCACGATGGCGGACTTGTCGACGCCGTTGCAGTTGCATACTTGAGCGTCGTCGGATAATTCGGCCGCCCCGGTGGCTTGGTCCGGAGCACCGCCGATGTCGAACATCAGCGACACGCGCTCGGGCGGCAGCGGGAGACCGCGGTCGAAGGCCTGCATCAGAAACGCCACTTTGCTGACGTCGCCGACCAGCGTCGCCCCGACCAATTTGTCGTCGCGCACCACGACGGTCTTGTACACCCCCCGCCGGGGCTCGGAGTACTGTACGAATTCGTCGTCGTCGCGCTCCGGGCTCTTGATGCCCATCGCCGCCACGTCCACTCCGGCAACCTTGAGCTTGGTTGCAGTGCGCGAACCATGGTATGCCGCACGGGGATTGACGCCCGTCAAGTGATCGGCAAGCACGGTGGCCTGCTCCCATAGCGGCGCGACCAGGCCGTAGACCTGACCGCGGTGCTGCGCGCATTCCCCCACCACGTAAATGTCGCCGTCATCGACCGACCGCATGTGATCGTCGGCGACGATGGCGCGTTCGACAGTCAAACCGGCGCGCACCGCCAACCCGACATTCGGGCGGATGCCTGCCGCCATCACCACCATGTCGCAGTGCAGCCGGCTGCCATCGTCGAACTCGATCGCCGACGGCAACCCGTCCTGAGTGAGCATCCCGGTGGTTTTCCTACCCGTGCACACCTCGATGCCCAGCGCCTCGACCAGCCGCCGCAAAATGCCGCTCCCTTGATCGTCGAGTTGAGCATTCATCAATGTAGGACCGCCCTGCACGACACTCACCTGCAGTCCCCGGTTCTGCAGGCCTCTGGCGGCCTCCAGACCCAAGAGACCACCCCCGATCACGGCCGCCCGGCTTCGCCCCTCGGCGAAGCCGATCATGCCTGCGCAGTCGTCGAGTGTGCGAAAGCCGAAGACGCCGGGCGCAAGAGTCTTGTTGTCCACCCAAATGCCGTCCACCGGCGGGAAGAACGATCTGCTGCCGGTGGCGAGGATCAGCTTGTCGTAGCGCACGGTGCTGCCGTCGTCGGCGTGCACCAGGTGCGCAAAGGGGTCAATGCGCACCACTCGCACCCCTGGCCGCAGGTCAATGTCGTTGTCGGCGTACCAATCCAGCGGATTGAGATAGATTTCGCGGGCATCGTCGGAGCCTGCCAGCACGTTGGAGAGCAAGATGCGGTTGTAGTTCCCGTAGGGTTCGTCGCCAAACACGGTGATCGAGAACCGCTCACTGCCGCCGCGGGCGATGATTTCCTCGAGCGCCCGCGCTCCCGCCATGCCGTTCCCGACCACCACCAGGGTAGCCGGGGCCTGCGGACGGTGGCCGTTGGTCTCACATTGAATGAGTGTGGTCATGAATGATCCTCGCCGGGACTAGATCTCGACCAGGCCGACGTCAACGAACACCGTGCCGCTCAGCCCGTCCGGCGCGGCGACGAAAATCTCGAGGACGGTGTCGGCGAGCAGGTCTTCGACGACGCGCAGCGGCACGTGGACGGCTGCTTTGGCGCCGATCGGGAAGTAGCGCATCGGGGCACCGTCACGCATCACCACGACGGTGATCAACTCGTCGGTGCTATTGCCGCCCCGGAAATAGACCGGCTGAGCGATCGCCCCAGCCGGCACCATGTAGCGCAGCGACGCATCGAGGAGAACCGGCGCGTCGTAGCCCTTGCCGTCGAACGCGAAGGCGCCCTGCAAGAATCGTGCCATGCTGTCGTCACCCATGGGTCAATCTCCTTCCTTTGCAATGCTCGGCTCGGCGTGAATCGCGCTCACCGCGACCGCACATACCTTGAACGACGGCATGCGTGACTGCGGGTCCAGTGCCGGATTGGTCAGCCGGTTGATGCATGCCGCGCCGCCCCAATGAAACGGTGCGAAGACGGTGTCGGGCCGGATACCGCTGTCCATGCGGGCTGTCATCACGACTTCGCCTCGACGCGTGGTCAGGCGGACCTTGTCACCGTCACCGATTCCGATCCGCTGACCCAGTGCGGGATGCAACTCAGCCACGGGTTCTGACTCGCCATCGGAAAGTTGTGCCACGCGCCGGGTTTGGGTCCCGGATTGGTATTGGCGCAATACTCGCCCAGTCGTCAGGTAGTACGGGTAGTCGTCATCGGGCAATTCGGCGGCGGCGCGTTGTTCGGTCGCGTGGAAGTGGGCCCTGCGGTCGGGCGTGGGGAAGTCCTCGACGAACAGTCGCGGCGTGTCTGGGTACAGCGCTGACGGACAGGGCCAGAACACCCCCTTTTGGGCCTCGATCCGTTCGTAGCTGATTCCGCGGTAATCGGCCTTGCCGCCCTGGCTCGCTCGACACAGTTCTTCGAACACTTCTCGGGGTTCGGCCGAAAAGCCTTGCGCACCTAGGCGTTTGGCCAGATCGGTCATCACGTCCAGATCGGAGCGCACATCCCCGGGCGGCGTGACCGCCGCCCGGCGCAGAATTACCCGTCCTTCCAGGTTCGTCATGGTGCCCGACTCCTCGGCCCACTGCGTCGTGGGCAGCACCACGTCGGCCAGCGCAGCGGTCTCGGACAGGAAGATGTCGGACACTACCAGGAAATCCAGTTCCGCGAGCTTTTCGCCTACGTACGTCGAGTTCGGTGCGGACACCGCGATGTTGGACGCCAGCACCCAAAGCGTCCGTACACCACCGGGACTGCCTATGCCGCTGAGCATCTCGTATGCCGACCGTCCCGAAGACGGCAGATCGGCGGGGTTGATGCCCCACACCTGTGCCACGTGGGTCCGAGCGACAGGATCGTCGAGCTTGCGATAACCCGGTAACTGGTCACACTTCTGCCCGTGTTCGCGACCGCCCTGCCCATTGCCCTGTCCCGTGATGGTCGCGAAGCCGCTGTACGGACGGCCTGGCAGCCCCAGCGCCAGGGCGAGATTGATGAACGCTTGCGCCGTGTCGGTGCCGGAACTGTGCTGCTCGGCACCCCGAGCGGTCAGGATCATCGCGCGGTCGGCGTTGGCCAGCATCCGCGCCGCCGTGACGATGTCGTTCTCGGGCACGCCGGTTATGCGCTCCACCCGGTCCGGCCAGTATAGACGCACGGCGCGGCGCACCGCCTCGAATCCCCTGGTGCGCTCGACGACATATCTCTCGTCGAGAAGGCCTTCGCGGGCAACGACATTGAGCATGCCGTTGGCCAAAGCCAAGTCGGTGCCCGGGACCGGCTGCAGGTGCAGATCGGCACGAGCAGCAGTCGCGGTGCGCCGAGGATCCACCACGATGTGCTTGGCACCGCGTGCCCGACCCTGGTCGAAGAACTGCATTGCCGGGGGCATCGTCTCGGCAGGATTGCTGCCAACCAGCAGGACCACGTCGGCTCCAGCGATATCAGCCAGTGGGAACGGCAATCCTCGGTCGATACCGAACGATCGGTTCGTCGCGGCGGCCGCGGATGACATGCAGAATCGGCCGTTGTAGTCGATCGCCGAGGTGCGCAGCGCAACGCGCGCGAACTTGCCCAGTTGATAAGCCTTCTCGTTGGTCAAGCCGCCACCACCGAAGCAGCCCGCCGCGTCTGGGCCATGATCGCGCTGCGCGTTCTGAAAGGCCGCAACAACCTTTTCGAGTGCCTCGTTCCAGGTGGCAGGGCGCAGCGGGGAACCACGTCCGTCGCGGACCAGTGGGCGGGTCAGGCGTTCCGGATGACCCAGTAGGTCAGCGGCCGTCCAGCCTTTGGCGCACAAGCCGCCACGATTGGTCGGAAAGTCGTTCTGTGGCGCGAGCGCCACCTGACCCCCGACGGCGTGGAGGCTGATCCCGCACTGCAACGAACAGTATGGGCAGTGTGTTTTCGTCGGCGCCGACGCCATCGGCGATCACCACTCAGCTGCGGGGCCGCCACGCATTCGGCCGGCCCCGCGATGTAGACCTTCCATGTAGCCTCCCGATCGGCCCTTCGCTGCCGAAGCTACGTGGTGCGTGTTTCGGAGGTATTTCGGTGGATTGTCCGGACGACTACCGCTGTCTCACCGTCGTTGTCCGAACAGAAACGCGTCCAGCAGCTGGTTCACCCGCGCGGGATCCTCCAGCGCCGCGAGGTGCGCGACCCCGTCGAGCACGGTGAAGGACGCGCCTGGGATCGAGTCGGCCATGGCGCGGGTTTCGGCAACCGGGAATGTGGCGTCTTCCGCGCCGGCGACCACCAGCACCGGGGACGTGACGCGGGCCAGCAGTGCGCGCTGGTCCGGCCGCGCCGAAACCACGCTGCGCACCGCCCATCGGGCCGAATCGGTGTTCACCGACTGCACGTTGGCCCGCACGGTGTCGACCACGTCCGGGCGGGTGCGCAACGTCGTCGGCCCCAGGAAAGCGCGGATGGCCGAGCGTGTCAGCGGCGGCCGGATTTCACCCAGCGCCGTCGCCAACCGCGCCAGGGCCGCATACTGCATCTTTTGCGCGACACCGGCTTTCGAAGCCGTGCAATTCATCAGCACCGCACGGTCGAGCCGATCGGGATAGAGCGCGGCGAAGGTGCCGCCGATCATTCCGCCCCACGAATTGCCGACGAAGTGGGCCCGCTCGATGTCGAGGCCGTCCAGCAGGTCGACGACGCATCGCGCGCAGTCGGTGAAACTGAACATCGCCCGCAGCGGCGCGCTGCCGCCGTGGCCGGGCGGGTCGATGAGCACCAGGCGGTGGGTGTCGCCGAAGTGCGCGGCCTGGCCGGCCCACAGGTCGCCCGTCATCAACAGGCTGGGCCACATCAGGATGGCGGGCCCGGTGCCCGCACTCAGCTGAACCCGGATCGTCCCGAGGGCCGTATCCACCGACCGCGAATTCAGCAATGGGTTGTGGGCGGTCACGCTGCCTCCTCACGTCGTAGGTCGCACGGCAGATGCGCATCCCCGTCCTTTGATTTTCCGCGTCGGCGATACTTGTCCGGTGACGAACAACGATGTTCATCCTGACCTGCAGAGATTTGCCCGCTTCGCCCCGCGCCGGCTCGTCGGCCCCCGGACCCTGCCGCTCATGCGGGCGGGGATCGCGTGGCGGGGGCGCCTCGGCAAGCCCGTCGCCGGAGTCGAGGCGATCACGCTCGACTCGGGTGCCGGCGTTCGGCTGTTCCGTCCCGCCGGGGCCACCGCGGCCACGCCCGCGCTGTTGTGGATCCACGGCGGCGGATACGTCATCGGCACCGCCCAGCAGGACGACCAGCTCTGCAGTGGGTTCAGCAGGCGGCTGGGCGTCACCGTCGCGTCGGTGGACTACCGCCTGGCGCCCGAACATCCGTATCCCGCACCGCTGGAGGATTGCTATTCGGCGCTGATGTGGTTGGCCGGGCTGCCCTCGGTGGACCGCTACCGCATCGCGATCGGCGGCGCCAGCGCCGGCGGCGGCCTGGCGGCGGCCCTGGCCCTGCTGGCCCGCGACCGCGCCGAGGTGAGCCCGGCATTTCAGCTGCTGACCTACCCCATGCTGGATGACCGCAGTTCGGCCACCGCGCCGAGCTCGAATTACCGGCTGTGGGACAACCGCAGCAACAGGTTCGGCTGGGCGGCGTATCTCGGCAATGCCGACCCGCAGGTCGCCGTTCCCGGGCGCCGCGACGACCTCAGCGGATTGCCGCCGGCCTGGATCGGCGTGGGCACGCACGACCTGTTCCACGACGAAGACCTGGCCTACGCCGAACGCCTTCGCGCCGCCGGGGTTCCGTGCCAGGTCGAAACCATCTCGGGCGCCTTCCACGGCTTCGACCTGGTGTTGCCGAAAGCCCAAGTGTCGCGGCGGTTTTTCGACAGCCAGTGCGACAGCCTGCGCGCGGCGCTGGCCCCCACCGGTTGATGCGCCTCACATCGCGAAGTACACGAGTTCACCGCCGATGACGGTGGCCGCGACCAGCCCCGCGTCCAGGGCTTCCAGTGCGATCGTGGGCGGTTCGTTCAGCACACACAGGTCGCCCGGCTGCCCGATCTGCACGCTGCGCGGCCGGCCGGGCTGATCCGCCCGGCCCAGAAACATCGTCAAAGCCTCTCGCGCGGAGACACATTCGCGCGGGCCCAGCACGGCGCCCTGCGGCGTGGTGCGGTGCACCGCGGCGCGCATCGCCGTCCAGGGGTCGGCGTGGCCGAAGGGCATGTCGGTGGACAGCGCGACGGGCACCGTCGCGTCACGCAGGCAGGCGACGCGCCACAACTGATCGTGCTCGGCGGCGGGCACCTCGGCGAGGTACTGGTCGCCGCGCTCGGCGACGAAGTTGGGCTGCGTCACCACCGTGATCCCGAGCTCGGCGAGGTCGGCCAGGTTGTCGTCGGGCACCACGGCGGCGTGCTCGATGCGGTCTCGCGGATGGCCGCCGGCCGCGCGCAGGGCCGCGATGGTCACCACCAGCTGGGCCGCGGTCACGCAGTGCATGGCGACCGGTTGCCCGTTGTCATGTTGGTGCGCAATCCATTCCGTGAGAGCATCGAGGTCCAGGCGATCGTCGTGCAGGATCTTCTTGCCCGGCGACAGGAAACTCAGCCGCGGCCGGAACTCGCCGCGCTCGTGTGCCGTCGTCAGCGACTCCATGTCGTCGGCATCGAGGTCGGGGGTTGCGTCGGTGACGCCGGTGACACCGGTGGCGGTGATCCGGCGGCTCAGTTCGGCGAGGTCGGTTTCGCGCCGCTGCAGCGCCAGCGACCAGCCGCGGTCGGCGCTGCGCAGCCGCCCGTCGGGGTGTTCGGCCAGGCCGACCCGGCCCAGCGCCTCGGAATTCAGGATCCACAGCGCCCCACTGCGGTGCTGGATGCGCACCGGAATGTGCGGAACGATGGCGTCGAGGGCGCCCCGATCGAGTTCCCCCGCAACCGAATCGTGGTAGCCCACAGCGCGAATCCAGCCGTCGGGCCCCGGTGTGGCGTTCGTCAGCAATCGGGTGAGCTGCGACTCGGTGCTGACCCCGGGCGGTCCGACGAGAAACGAATCCAGCGCCGAGGCCGCCGAGCGCAGGTGCACATGGTGGTCGTGCAGCCCGGGCAGGACGGCGCCGCCGCCCGCGTACAGCACGCCCTCCCCCGCCCGCGGCACCAGCCCCTCGCCCGGCGCCATCTCCTCGATCAGCGCGCCTACCCTGATGTCTGTCGTGGTGCCGTCCAGCAAGGTGGCGCGCTGAATCAGCATGACAGCACCCGTCTTTGGGCGACCAGGCGGCGCACCGCCTCGTTGTCGGCGCCCGGCCCGGAGGCCGGACGCGGTGCGGGCGGGGCCGCCGGTGCCGACACCGGCGCCGGCGATGGCGACGGCTCGACCGGCAGCGCCGCGTAGGTCGCGGCGACCCCGGCCATGGATACCCGGATCAGCTCGCCGCCGCCGCGACCCAACGATTCGGCCACCGCCAGCGCGGCTTCCAGCCCGCTCAGTGGGTCGGCGATGGCGTCACCGCAGAACACCGGTCCCTCGGCGCTGGTGCCGACCAGGCCACCGGCCACCGCGGTGTCGTCGCCGAATCCCGGCCGCAGGCCGTCATACCCGGTGATCTGCAACCAGATTCGCCCCGCGCGCGGCGCGACGTCGTCGGGCCCGAGCCCTCGGCGCGCCAGCGCCGCCGGGCGCGAGCCCTCGATGACGACGTCGCTGACCGCGACCAGTTCACCCAGTTCGTCGGCTTGGCCGTCGAAATCCAGTTCATAACTGAGCTTTTCGCCGTTGACCCAGTCGAAGAATGTCCGATCCCCGCCCCGGGTGCCATCCGGGCGGCGCGGACTTTCGACCTTGACGACGGTCGCGCCGGCCCGGGCGAGCAGCTGCCCGCACAGCGGGCCCGCCCACATCGAGGACAGGTCGGCCACCAGCAGACCCCGCGGTGCCCGCGGCGTCGCCCGCGATCCTTTCGCGTCTATCCGCGCCGGCGTGGGTGCGGCCTCGCCCAGTCCCGCCGCAGGAATGTCCAGCAGCCCCGCCCGGTCGACGATCTCGGCCACTGGGCGGCCGGCGGCCCAGCGTTGCAGCGCCGGCCACGGGTCGGCGGCTATCTCATCGGCCTGCAGCAGCGCCGGCACGGCGTCGAGGTCGTCGGCGCGCGAGAGGGTGAGCGCGCAGCAGCCATCGCGGGCGACGAGCAGGCGGGTGCCGCCGCCCGGCGACACCCGGCCGCCGCGCGTCAACCCCAGCATGGCGGCCCGCCCCGTCAACAGGCTCGCCGCGTCGATGTCGACGCCCAACCGGTCACCGGTGGCTGCGGCGACGTCGCGCGCGCGGGTCAGCACGTGGGCGCGGGAGAAGTCGGCGGGACCGTCGGGCAGGCCGGTCAAGTAGGCCAGCCCGCTGCTCCCCCACTCCTTGACCTGCTGGGACTCCCCCACTGACGAAGCCGAACTCACGCCCCCATTGTGCGCGCGGCCCGCGGTGCCGCGGCAAGCGGCAAACCCGGGGCTCAGAACTGCAGCGCGTGAAACCGCCAGTCAAGCACCGGACGGTCCGGCTCACCGGCGGTATCGCTGACCGCGTACACCAGCGACCGCAGCCCCAGCACGCCGCCGTGATCGGTCGGCTCGGCGGATTCGATGTGCAGCTCGCTGTACAGGGTGTCGCCTTCGTGCACGGGCCCGGTGTGATCGCAGGATTGCCAGTTCAGGACCGTCACCAGATTGGGCAGCAGCCTGCTCGCCTGCGCGAGCGCCAGGCCGATGGTGTGCCCGCCGTACACCAGCCGCCGCCCGCCGACCCTCGAATCATGATGCGTGGCAGCAATATTCAAGGTCAACCGGGCGAGTTCGGGAGCGCTGCTGACCACGTCGGCGGTGCTGCGCAACACCGAACCGGCCAGCCCGGCGGCGAAGTGCGGACCGGGCGCCTTCTCGCGGAACACCGCACCGTCCCACTGCGCGGTCGGATCGTGGGCCGGCCCGGGCACGTCGGTGCCGATGGCGGACAGGTCGTCGTGCGGGGCGTCGTCGGGCGCGAAATCCGGGCTGGCGGGCAGCATCCCGCACCGGTAGAAGTCGAGCACCAGCTGATCGGCCTGGTCGATCGTGATCATCCGCAGCGCCGCCAGCCCCGTCGGCGCCCGGCCCGGCTTGGGCGAATTCGCCCGCAGCCCAACCACTTCGGTGCGGGTGTAGAGCAAATCGCCGATGACCGGGAACCGGTGGAACACCAGGCCGCGATAGAACAGGTTGGCCTTGACCCGCTGGGTCACCAACGTCGACTGCCCTATCGCCACGTCGCACACCAGCCCTGGATGCGCCAGCGGCGCGGGTAGACCCGTCACCGCCGCGCACAGATCGGCGTCCAGTGCCAGACGCAGGCGGTCCCCCACGATCGCCTGGTGCGCACCCGCCAACCCGGACGACAACGTCATCGAGGGCGCCCAGTCGAACACCTGCCCCACCGCGAGGTCGTCGAAGTATGGCCCGCCCTCGCGGATTCCCGCATACCCGTCACTGGTCACCACGCCCATGCTGGCAGGCTGTGGAATCGAGGGTCAACTTCGTGGCGATCGCGAGCGCGGCGAAGCCGGGCGAAGCGGGTCGTCACCATCGGGGCACGTGGCGATCGCGAGCGCGGCGAAGCCGGGCGAAGCGGGTCGTCACCATCGGGGCACGTGGCGATCGCGAGCGCGGCGAAGCCGGGCGAAGCGGGTCGTCACCATCGGGGCACGTGGCGATCGCGAGCGCGGCGAAGCCGGGCGAAGCGGGTCGTCACCATCGGGGCACGTGGCGATCGCGAGCGCGGCGAAGCCGGGCGAAGCGGGTCGTCACCATCAGGGTTGGAGGGTGATCACAGGTGAACGACGAAGAAGAGATGCTGGTCACCACGGTGCGGGCGTTCATCGACCGCGACGTCAAGCCGGGCATCCGCGAGGTCGAGCACGCCAACACCTACCCCGAGGCGTGGATCGAGCAGATGAAGCGGATCGGCATCTACGGTCTGGCCATTCCGGAGGAGTACGGCGGTTCGCCGGTGTCCATGCCGTGCTACGTGCGGGTCACCGAGGAACTGGCGCGGGGCTGGATGAGCCTGGCCGGGGCGATGGGCGGGCACACCGTGGTCGCCAAGCTGCTGACGTTGTTCGGCACCGAGGACCAGAAGCGGGCCTATCTGCCGCGGATGGCCAGCGGCGAGGTGCGCGCCACCATGGCGCTGACCGAGCCCGGCGGCGGCTCGGATCTGCAGAACATGACGACCACCGCGCTGCCCGACCCCGACGACGCCGATCATCTGGTGGTCAACGGGTCCAAGACGTGGATCAGCAACGCGCGCCGTTCAGGGCTGATCGCGCTGTTGTGCAAGACCGACCCGGACGCCACGCCGCGCCACAAGGGCATCTCCATCGTGCTCGTCGAGCACGGGCCGGGCCTGACGGTGTCGCGGGACCTGCCGAAGTTGGGTTACAAGGGCATCGAGTCCTGCGAGCTGTCGTTCGACGGCTTCCGGGTGCCCCGCACGGCGTTGCTGGGCGGCGCTGCGGGCGAAGGCTTTTCACAGATGATGAAGGGGCTCGAAACGGGACGCATCCAGGTGGCCTCCCGCGCCCTGGGCGTCGCCACCGCCGCGCTGGAAGACGCGCTGGCCTACGCCCAGCAGCGGGAGAGCTTCGGCCAGCCGATCTGGCAGCACCAGTCGATCGGTAACTACCTGGCCGACATGGCGACCAAACTCACAGCGGCCCGCCAGCTCACCCGGTATGCCGCCGAGCGATACGACAGCGGCGAACGCTGCGACATGGAAGCCGGGATGGCCAAACTGTTCGCCTCCGAGATCGCCATGGAGATCGCGCTGAACGCGGTGCGAATCCACGGCGGTTACGGTTATTCCACCGAATACGACGTCGAACGCTACTTCCGCGACGCGCCGCTGATGATCGTCGGCGAAGGCACCAACGAGATCCAGCGCAACGTGATCGCCCGGCAACTGGTGACACGGGGCGGGATCTGAACCCGGCCCGCCAACCTCGCGGCCGGCGAAAGACGGACGCCCTGCTCGGCGGAATCGGACGGGCCTGTTCGAGTGCGGTCGAATACCGCCCTGCAAACGATTTGGCTTTTGGCTGTTGATAGCGGGACTATGCAGAATATTCGGCCCATCGAAAGCCAGATTAGCCTGGAGGCCGGAGACTCGTGGTAGCTCGACCACGCCTTTCCCGCTGTCGGCGATCTAAACAGTCCCGATGTTGTGCACCGCGACCATGCCAGCTCAATAGTGAAAGCGCTTGTGTGCCTGTGGTTTCCGATACTTCGCCGCACGCCGGGATAACTCGGGCGTGTGAGGCTCACAGAATGGGCCTGGGCCCCTTATCAACCGCCACTAATCGCAGATCAGCACCAGCCATTGTCATGCCGGGCTGCGGCCCGTGTCCCGGCTCCACTCCTCGATAAGCTGATGCTCGTAACCTTCTTGACGGATAGGCAGATCCGTATAGATCAGCAGTTCAAGGCCCCTGAAGCAGGTCAGCAGGCTGCCTCCCGAGAGCCAACATGACCCAGAATTCAGTCGATCGGACGACAGGGGCGCGTTGGAGATTAATCGCCAATGCCTCTAAATCGGTTGTGCTGCTCTCAGTTCGGCCCCAGCCGTGACGGCGGTAGCGTCTGTCGGTTCGGGCCCATGCCGTTACAATCCCTCGGTCAGGCCGCGGCAGCATATCGGAGCGAATGGCCACTGAGCGCGTTTGGGGCATTATCTGTCTGTGCTACGAGCGCTGGCATCAGCTGCCGCAGATCATTTTATGTACTGCCGCGGGAAAGACATACGACGCGCATTCATTGGGAAATGCCGTCCCCGGTCCAGCAATGACGTTGAGTTGCTTGTCGGATGAGCCTTGCCGCTGTTGCAGAACAACAGTGCCCTCCTCGGTATCCACGTCGTCGAGTTTCAATTTGACGACATACCATCCCGGCTCAGGCTCCGTACTCGAGGTGATATGAAACCGCGGCCTGCCATCGCTTTTGAATAGGTATGCCGTCTGGCTACGCGCCTTGAGCGCCCGCTCGACCTGGTGATCAGACACTCCCCGCGTCGCCCACACGTAGACACCTAGCAAAACGGCGATGAGTGCACAGGCGCCAATCACCAGCTTGACCCGCGCCGTCTTTCGTCTGACCTTGACCGGAGCTATGTCAGCGCTGTGGCCGGGCTCGGCATGTGTCGACGAATCGTCGATCCAAAACTGCCAGCCGGGCGGCGCGGGCGGCCAGGATGGATCTGGTTCCCAGCCGGGGCCCGGTGCCCAGCCTGCGGGAGTCGGAGGCCAGTTCGGTGGCGTGTTGAATCGACGTAACCCGTGAGGGCGTTCGCTGAGAATGCCGTTCGCCATTGGCGATGGGCTACGTGAGCTGTACGGAGCCAGTCCCAATCGCTCCATCAGTTGCTGAACCGCCGGCGGCCAGGGGGTCTGCTTATCCGCCAGAACTTTCGCCACGAGAAGTAGGGCGGCACCGATGACGAAGTACACTGCAGCCCTGGCCAATTGGGAACTGAAGGTGCTGGTGCTGGATGTATGTCCGGTAGCGATGTCAATCGACAACGTCTCCTTCCACCCTTCGACCCTCAAGATCCAGAAACCCGGGATCATGGCCAGCACACCCAGAATTGCCGCTGCATTTGCCGGCATCAATCCAAATTTCTGGCCGTCCCGACGACGACGATTCATCGTCCGCTTTAATCGCCTATAGACCACGTACGCCACCAATGCCCAGATTCCGATCCCGATCAAAGCACCCACCGCCACTCCTTTCTCTCATGCGTTGGAGCCCCGCTTCTCAATAGCTCTAGAAGATGAACCAAATGCTTATAACCGCTTACCCCGGTCGCAGCACGATCGGCCGGTCGACGTTGTCGTCTACACCCATGGGTGCCGCACGCGCCGATGGATAGGCAGCGGATGAATTCCGGGGGCGGCCAAGCAGCTTCGAGCCAGTACAAGTCCTCTGCCGGCAGGAGACGCTGCACTGCCATCCGGCGATCTGCTGTGTCAAACTTGGCGCAGCGGTCAGGAGATCCGTAAGCCGGGTTCGACGCCAGGGACCCACAAAACGCAGGAGATCCGCATCTATTGCGCACCTTAATGCGGTCCGTAAATACTCCGGCATGCGGGCTGCTGCCCCTGACCCAATGGATACAGGAGAGTGTGCGGCTCGCCCAATGGTGCCCGACAATCATGTCCGACAACGCTTACCGGGACGCACGCTACGACCGGTGAATGCGCCCAGGGGCCATCGTTCGGGTAAACAATGGCCGTTGTGTATGCAGGATCCTGGCACTGACTGTCGGGCTGAGCCCCGGCTTGCGTCGCTCCGTCAAGCCCTACCACTGTGAGAATTAGACCGATCAATCCTGACGCCGCGATGACGCCGAGTGACTTTTTCACTTTCTCCGCCTTCCTGGAGCCGACGGCAGATGAGTAAAGGATGCGAATGTGCTTACTCTCGTTGTCCGCCGCGACTATGGGTCGAATTAGTCCTCATGCATGTCGCCGCATCAGACGTGTCCTTGCGGTGCCGAGGATCCTCACGCGTGCTACTTAACCGCAGGATCTGGCGGAAAGGGCGCGCGTGCATGCCGATTCGTACGTTCGATCGACAAGGCGACGCGAAGCCGGTCGACACCGGCGGCGGATCCCTCACACCAGCCCACAGGCGTCCGACGTGAAACGTGTCATACAGCATTGATGAGCGGTGTCCGGTGACCACGGTGGCGCAGCCGGTCGCCCAGAGCGCCGGGGACGGCCACCGCCCGGCGACGCTCGCCACGACCACCGCCTTCTGGAGCTATCCCCGCTTCTGGAGCTATCCCCGCGCACTTCCCTTGCGTCACGGTGGCTGTGCAACGGCGAACGGACTCCCTCTCGTGTCATCCGAACGTTCGAATATCGCGGCCCCGGCACGCTATCGACTCGAATCCGCTGATTCGGGCAGGCCGACGATGCTAGACCAGTTCCTGACAATGCCGAGGGAGACACAAGGAGACCTGAAACATGCCCGCGCAGACGAGATCGAGCGCAAACTGGGCGCTTTCAGTAGGCGCGTCCCTATCGTTGGCGACCGGGGTGGCTGCAGCCGTCGCAGGATGCGGTCACAGCACCGGCAGCGTCGGATCATCGATGAGTTGCTCCACCTACAACTCGGTGAATACGAACCCCGCGCAGTACACCGAAAACACGCGCGCAGTGAGCGATCTGCTGCTGGGACACGGTGTCAACCCCGGCGGCAATCATCATTACGACGCCGCCGCGGGCGATCACGTCATGAACGTCACTGTAGCCTCTGACGAGGTCACCCACTACTGCGCTAGCAATCCTGGCTCGACGATCGACCGGGGCGTCGCGTGGTCGAATTTCAAGACAAATTAGGCGTGTTCGCCTGGCGCGGTGTCAGCCGAAGGTATGAAGATGCCACTGAGCCCCTCACTTCCCCAGGAACCTCTCGATATACCTACGAACGCGGTGTCCTGATGATGACGCCCCACAGGAGGAGATCCATGCGGCTGGGACACAAGTCGGGTGCCACGATTGTCACCCTTATGGCCGTCGCGAGCGGGGCCGCGGGATGCGCAACGCCGAATAGTGTTCGGGGCCAGGCTCCTTCCCCCGCACAAACGTCGGTGACTCGGTTCGCTCCGACTCCCTCACCGCCCCCGGGGGGAGACCGATGGCCGCATCCGTTCCCAACCAACGGCTGCCGCTACGCGTACCCGCAAGAGATCGCCGAAGCGTCCGGAGTGCATGTGAGCTCGGAGGTCGATCGCGGCTCTTCCGGCTGCACCTATAACAACGGCGAAAACGCCTTCAGCGCCAAGACATTCGTCGCAGTCAGCACCATTGGCGCAGGCGGCTTCGACCATGAACTCACCAACGAAGCCGGCCGGGCCAACATCACCGACGTGCCAGGACTCGGGGTCGACGCCAAGCTACTCACCACCGCTACCTCAGGTCAGGCGCTCAACCTGCTGATCGTCAAGGTAGACGCGCAACGTGCGATCAGCGTCCAGGTGGCACCAAACGGTGACCAGCACAACTCCACCCAAGTAGCCACCCTCATCCTGGCCCGCATGCAGAACGGTTGATTACCTACCGAACCGACAAACTCCGACAGGAACCAGAAAAGCATGGATGCCAGCCGAATCCGTGAGTTAGCGAGACCCGAGCCCAACAATCTGAGGCGCAGACGGTATTGCCGGCGGAAGGGCCGGCGTCACTGCTCAGCACCAGCGATTGGCGTAAGCGCCACATCGCTATCCGGCAGCACCCCAACACGCATACCGCGCGTCGCAAGAATTTCACGACGACGAGGCACCGTGTCTGATTCCAGGAATTTCGTTTGGTGCCGTCAGGCTGCCGGATTCATCCGATTGACTGATACCACAGGGGCGGCCGTCCTGTCATCGTCAGCTGTGAGAGATGGCATTTGGCTGGCCGAGCCAGCGTCGCGGCACCGAAAGGGCGTCATGAGAAGAGGACACAGCCGCATTTGCGGCCGCTTCACCAGCCACCGCATTGCTCAGCGAGTGTTCCAGAAACAAAGCAGACAGCACCACCCGCAGGAACTTCACATCTCAAGATCAGAAGAGCAAGACACCGAGGTCGGTGCAATGCTGAAGGATCAGCACAGCGTCGGGGAACCGTCTAACAGAGAGGTTGCTCTGACCGGATCTCGGTGGTGGCTTTCTGTAAGACAAAGGGCCCCAGGGACAGCGAGATCACTGATATCACTCATGGACGACATTGCGGTGAACGACAGCCTTAAGCCAGCGCAACCAGGTAACGGGCGGATCAAGTGCGGAACGGCTCCTCTTGGCGCCACGCCGAAAAGGTTGAGGGTCCAGCGACTCCGCACTCGCTACCTCAACACCACAGTGCCCGACCCTGTGGAGCGGACGCCCACGAACCACGACACAAGCCTCAAAGCCGCGGTAGCGCAAATGACGACCGCCGTACGAACCATCAGGCGTGCAGCGACTTCCCAACCGCCATTGCTGCCGCGGCGCTTGGCTGTTGGTCTATCGTGTACCTTGCTATGCAGCGCTGTCTTAGCCGTCACGGCAAACGCGGACGTGACAGCTACAGTGAAGGCCCAGAGCACACAGCGGATGAACGGGCCCGCATTGAACGCCGGGCAGGACGGTACATACCACGCCGGCCAGGTCTTGAGCCTGGTTTGCCACACCACCGGCGAGCGGGTGAAGGGCTACTTCAGCTTCAACATCCCCAACGGCGGGTGGGACAACCTCTGGTATAAGACGTCAGACGGTCACTTCGTCGCCGACGTCGATATCGAGACGCACACCCTCAACCCGCTTGGACCGGAGTGCAGCCCGGGCGGACAGCAGCCCGCTGCCGCACCGTCCTCTAAGGCCGACGCCGCTGTGGCCAAGGCCAATTCCGCGGTTGGCAGCGACATGTTCGGCCCGCGCGGTTGTGGCCAGTTCGTCGCCTGGGCCTACGGGGTGCCAGGAATCGGCTACCAGACGGCCAAAGAGTTCCATAACGCACTCGCTTCCCAGGGACGCATTCACATGGACAAGAACTTTCCACGCGGCGCACTGGTCTTCTCGGAGAACTCACTCGATGGCGGAGCAGGCCACATCGACATCGCTCGGGGCGATGGCACCTTCGTCTCCGGCGGCGTCGAGGCGAACTATCGAGGGGTCGCCGGCGCCGGCCACAACGTTCAGGTAATGAACACCTACGACCCCACGCCCGGCGCAACCTACCTCGGCTGGGCAGAAGCACCGTGGTGATGGTGAACCATAAAGCGAATGAGGCTGGACCGAATGCGTCCTTGCCTCAACCGCTTTGGCCCGGACAGTCCAATCACCAGCGACCATCCACCTCCTGTCGACCGCCAGCTTCGAGTGGTGGGTGACGACGAGGCCATTCATCAACCCGCCGGAGGACGCCTGATGCCTGCAACGCGCTTCAATGCGCCCCCGAATTGGCCAGTGCCCCAAGGGTGGATGCCTTCCCCTGACTGGGAACCGGATCCGTCGTGGCCCCCTGCACCACCGGGATGGAAATTCTTTATCGACCAGCCCGTAACCCACCACAGCGCGGGCCTACCGGCAAGGGAAGCAGCGCCACTGTGGGCCCCTGGGTCTCCGAACTCCGCGCCGGCCCTATTCCTCCGGCGTTATCCGCGATGGGTCGCAATCGCGGTCGTGGCAACCGTAGCCCTGGCTTCCGTCATCGCCTACGTCTATCACCGCGCGAACCAGCCCGACATCGTCGTGTTGCAACCCGTTGATGCCCAAGGCAATGTCGAGAATGGCTGGACAGAAGACACCAGTCGCGCGAACCAACCCATCGACTGCTCGTTCGGCTCGCCGTCGCGCTACGACAAATCCGCCGGAGTGCGCGACTGTGGCGCCAGCGCCGACTCTGGTGATGCCTGCTGGCCCGCAGCTGACGGCACACACGTTCTATGTCTGATTGATCCTTTCTCCCACGTGCTCTACCGCATCCGAGCGCAAGGACTCAACACGCCGCGCAAGCCGCTGGCCGGCGACCCCATCCCATTCGCGTTGCAGCTCGACGACGGCACACAATGCCGGGTACGCATCGGCGGTGCCTGGGACCGACCGACCGAGCACCCCAATTGGGTGGGTCACTACGCCTGCCATGACCCATCCTCGATCTCCTCGCCGCGCACCTTCTCGGCCGTGTGGGGACCACCCGACCAGGGAATCGACAAGGGCTTCGGCGGCTGGAGCGTGAGCGTCGGCCCCGCCGATGGGCATCTGGCCACCCGGAAAGTGGCTAAGGCTTTCTACGTGGCAGTCGCGGCGCAAACCGCCGCCGCAAGCGACAGCCCCACCGAAGGTCAAGGTGGTACCAGGCTGGTCACCAAATGCGGCCGAACACCGCAATTTCAGCCAGAAGCGATCCGCACCGACTCGGGCGGACTAATGATCAGGATGAAAATCGTCGCGTTGTGCCCGGGCGGGGACGTGCTCATCTCCCCGCAAACAACCATCAGCGTGACCTCGGGCGGCCAAGACGTCGCCGCCGGGGTGTTCGACCTGTCGAAGTCTCCGATCGTGATCCCACCCGGCTCCGGTACCAGCTCCCAACCCGCCGTCGAACACGAGTTCCGCTTCCCGCTCGGATCGTTCTGGCGCTTACCGGTTTCCACTCAGCAGGCACCCACCAGCGGCGCCCCGCAGACCGGCCCGACCGATCTGAACGTCCAGACACTCGTGGTGGCCTGCCAGGAAACCCCGTCCACGGTTACCACCGCCCCGGTCACCGGCACCACCAGGTCGAATCCGACCAGCATCGCGGTGGGGCCTGCCCCACCGCCATCCGGCGACAACGAGTCGGCGAGCTTCGACGCGCTGCGCGCCCTCGCCAACGCCGACCGGCCCTTCGTGATCGGTTCGCTCGTGGACCGCTGGGTACCGCAACTAAGTTCCAAACGACCCGGGCTCGTCGCCGACGGAATCACCTGGGACAACGTCGCCACCCTGCGTGAGCACCTTCAAATGCGGCTGCAGTACCCCGAGGTGCGGCTGCTGCGGACCGGGGACTGGTCGACCTTCTCCGTGCCCGACTTCTGGGTCACCATCGCTGGCGTCGTCTTCTCCGACGCCGACGGCGCGCTGGCATGGTGCCGAGACCACCACCTCGACCACGACCACTGCTACGCCAAACTCGTCAGCACCACCCACCCCGTCGACGGCACCACAGCATTCAATCCGTAAGCCGTGCAACGCCATCGCCAGCAGATGGCGAGCACCTTCGACATCGTGCTCTGCGTCTTCAGGCCCTCGGAGTCCGCTGTCCCCCGCCGGCTACGCGGACCCACTCAAGCGCCGCAACGCATTACGTCGGGGGCCACAGCGCCAGCAGCCGAACAGGTTGCGACACAGCTTCCTTCGACATAATTTCGGCGATAGGCGGTCAGCCAAGCTGCCGCGGCGCGGCGCCTCCAACGGCCCTCCCATTGAACCGATGCCGAACCAGCACCCACACCGTCTGCCCGGCCGCTACCACGTCGACGTCGACGTCGTCAGCGTCGCAGCGCAGCCGCGCATTAAGGCTGTCCGCGTCCGATATCTGATCGCAGACGATGCTGGCGCAACACTCACCTGATGTCGTACACACGACAACACGCGCCGATGACGTAGCCTCCTGCAACACCTGCACCAACGGGGCTACCAGAGCGTCGATTTCAGCATCAGTCAGCTCGGGCAGCTCACCGGCCACACCCACGGCCACATCAATCTGCCTGAACGCCGCCTCATTTACCGCGGGCCTCAGTCGGCGCATCAGCGCATGGTCAAACACCGCGGCCTGGTCGAACAACACCCGCAAACGGCGCGATTCGGCGCGGGCCCGACGGCGCACATCGTCGTCTACGGCGCCGCCGCGGCTGAGCGTCTCCAACAACGGCACGACGTTATCCACCAACGTCGCATAGTGCTGCCGGTACTCGACCCGTACCGCCTGCGCGACCCGGTCACGCCGAATCAGGCGGTGGTGAGCTTCGGTCTCGGCCTGAGCGTCGGCTGCGGCGTCACTCATCAACGCGGTGAACGCCAAGGCGAACAATTGCACCCCCAGAATGCTCGCAGCGCCCAATCCGATGTTGACCACATGCTCCGCCGAGGGCGCACGGCTCAGTTCAACCCCCGCCCCAAGCACCCAGTAGCCCACCAGCAGGGCCGCGCCCGTGCCGGCGCGTGACCCCAGCAGCAACGGCAGCAGGCACCAGCCGACCGCGGCTTGCGCCCAATGGTGCTGGCCACCCAGCTCCGCAGGCGGCAACAAAAGTGGCTGAACGGCCGTCACCACCGCAAGGGCCAACACAGCCATCCGCCGCGCGCGCCAGCGCCCGTGCCGGATGCCAGACACCGCCATCAAGGTGCTGGTCACCGCAATTCCCGCCAGCAATACCTGAGCCGCCGGATGGTCGCCACGCACCAGCGAGTAAGGAAACATCACCACCACGTTGGCCACCGCATAGGTTGTCAGCGCCAGCCCGTAGCCTGCCCGGCTGCGGTGAATCATCCGTTCCGGGTCGACCGGCGACACGGGTGCGGCACGGTAGGGGCCCGTTGGCCAGGACATTTCCACCCGGGTTCCCGCTGCCGGGGCCGAGCCGATGAGGGCGTCGCCGCCCGCGCGGCGCATCCGTCCGACGATGGAATCAGCGATGCCATGACCAGGCTGCGGGGCTGGAAACTCGAACCCGACGCCGTCGTCCTCAAGCACCACTGCGGCAGAAGACACGGTGATGGTTAACAGTCCGGCGTTTGCATGGCGATCGACATTGTTCATCGCCTCGCGGGCCGCTGCGATCACCGCCCTGACGATCTCACCGTCGAGCCAGACCTGCTCGCTCCCGACAAAGCGCACCGGCGTTGACAGGTGAGCAGCGCACTGACGCAAAGCCGCGACCAACTCCGTGCGCGCTGGCGGCGCCACCCACGGACTCTCTTCGAGCAGCTCGAGATCGCGGCGGGCCTGGGCGGCCAGCCGAGGCGGCGGCAACATGGTGCCCTGCCCCACCATCAGCAGCGTCGACGCGGCGGTGTCATGCAGCAACGCCAGCTGCTCGCGCTCGAACTCGCGCACCGCGTTCATGACCTCTTCGTTCACCTCGGTAGCCTGCCGATCAGCACGGGCCCGGTCCACCGCGGCGGCTACCCGCAACAAAACCACACGGATCAGCGCCGACGTCGTCCACTGGAGAGCGAAGTAGTACAGGTTGAAGACCTCTCCGAGGTGGGCCCAGCCCACCTCGGACGCCGACCCGCAGGCGAACGCGGCGGCGACGCCCACCGTCATCGGCAACGACACACGCGCCGACAGCGCAACCGAAAACGCGATGACGCTGGTGCCGGCGATCGCCACAGGAGCACTGTTGTGTGTGTAAAAACCGGGACCAACCAACATCGGAATACCCACACATATCGCCAGCACGAATCCGTAGTCCGCGGCCATGAGGGCAGCGTGCTGTGAACGGGTGGTCAGACGGTACAGCGACCACAGCCCCAGAGCGCCCAGCAGCCATCTGCCCGGCAACCGAGCCTGCGAAGCCGGATCAGCCAGCGACATCGAAACCACTAATAGGTTGGCGCAATTGCGCATCAGTAGGCCGACGGCCGCGGCGCGACGCATCAGCTGGCGCTGCGACGCGGCCCCGGGTGCCGGCGCGCTTGCGGCCCGGCCCACCACCGACGGGTCTTCCGCGACGACCGAGTTCACATGACGACCGTTGCACACATGACATCGAACACGGAACTGCATCGGCCAAGACGGCACCACCTGGGGTAACCGGCACATCGACGCGTGGGTCGCCCGCCGGCAGGGGACGAGTCCTGTGCCCGCGGCTCCCGTAGGGCGCCTTCGTGACAGAACCCAGATGGAAGACCTCGCATTAACGAATCCAGGGTGTCCCGCTAATTTCCTGGGGCAGGCAGCTGTTGGTGACAGCTCATCCCTGCGCCTCCTTGCCATGCGACGCCGACGGATTGTTAGGCCTCGGGCACAAGGCCCCTCATCGTGAGCCATCACAAGAACCGTTTCCCGTGAGCGCTCTACAAGGGCGGCTCCGCCATCGCGCAGGCCATTATTTGCTTTAGGCCGCTAACAACCTGTCGCCGCCGCCTGGATCAACCTTTACGCACGTGCAAAAAAGCGGGCGGCATGCGCCGGTCCTGCGACAGGGAAGCCCAGCGAGATGGCGGTAACCAAAATTTTTCAAGACCCGCCCGCGCGCTTGCCCGAACGGTGCTTAACTATGCCCACGGGCATCCAACACGACAGTTTGCTAAATCTGAATAGTCGGGGGGGATTACGGCTATGGCCGCTACCGATAATCGGTCACCGTCGGTCAGGGTCGCAATCATTGACGACCACGACGTCGTCCATGCCGGGGTTGAAGCATGGTGCGCGAAGGCCGATCCGCCGATTAATGTCGTCGGCAGCTTCCACAATCCCCGGCAGTACTTCGCGCGCTACCTGACGCAGCCCAGCGACGAGGTCGATGTCGTCATCTTCGATCTGCAAATCGACGGCAGGCGCCCTGACTGGGATACCCTAGGCAAACTGTGCGACGCGGGCCAACCCGTCATCGTCTTCTCGCACATGTTCGCCGACGAAGTCATATTGACCAGCCTCGACTTGGGTGCACTCACCTACCTGGTCAAAACCGAAGGGCAACGGCACCTTATCGAAGCCGTCCACTCCGCTCACGCCGCGGAACCCTATGTGGGCCCCCGCATGGCCAAGGCACTGATCAACGACCAAACCCAGGGGCGGATCAACCTCTCCGAGCGAGAAAAAGAAGTGCTGATCGCCTGGTTCCAAACGGAAAGCAAGGACCTCGTCGGCAGGCGACTGTTCATCGCTCCCACGACCGTGCGCACCCACCTGCAGCGCGCGCGGGCCAAATACGCCGCCGTCGGCCGCCCCGCGCCCACCAAGTCTGCATTGCTGGCACGCGCCATCGAAGACGGCATTCTGAGCCTGACGGACCTGTGAGTGCGCCCGCCCCGCGGTGGGACCGCTCGGCGTAATGACACCGTCGGCCATCCCTCGGCGTTGCGCAGATCGTGTTCAGCGGCCAGTGCAATCAACGGGCGTCGCTGCCGTACAAACACCGCAGGGCGCATGACTAAGACTCGACACACACCGACGTCGCCTCAACGCCGGCGACCCTGTCAGTCGTTCGTACTAAAAGCATCTCGGCAAGGCCCGTCGACGGAAACCACGTGCTACACCCAAGTAATGAGCGACAACCTGCCGCCGAGCGAATTCGGTACCGGTTACACCTACAACGGCTCTGCTTCCGCGCCCCAAAGCCCGCCATGGGCCCCCACCGCGCCGCCTGCCGCCGGCTGGCCTACACCCCACCCAGGCGACAGTCGCGCCCCAATGGGGCTCCCGGCCAGCGATACCCCCACCGGTCCCCATCACAACAACCCGCACGCCGAATACCACCGCCAAGCCGCAACGCATTTCGGCGCAACCGCACCAAACCAACCCGGCTTCGCCCACGCAGATCCCGACCGCGCCTACTACACCGCGCCCCCGCAACCAGCTTGGCCACCGCCGCCCCCCGCAGGCGCCAGTGCCGGAGCCGCGCCACCCCAGAACACCCCTTTCACCGGGGACGCGATCGCGCAGTGGTTGGCCGCCCCCGGACATCTCAAACTGGTCGCAGGAGTCGCCGGTGGCTTCGTCGCGCTGATGCTGTTCCTGACCGGTGGCCCAGGCGTCAAAATCCCCGCGCTCCTCCTGGCGATTGCGGTCTGGGCCCTGTGCTTTCGCCAGGGCTACCACGAAAAGGCCGGACTACGAGCCCAAACCCCCGTAGCCGCAGACCAGGCAATCCGCATCGCGGTCGACGCCGCCAACAGCCTGCGCGGCCCCCTCTCGAGCGTCGAGTTCACCGGCTCCACCGCCGACCGTGCCAACTTCACCGTCCGCGGCTCAACCTGGAAACCCCTGGAGTTCCACGTCACGCTGCGACCCGACCCATCGGGGTGGACCTTCGTTTCGACCCACCTCGACAGGTGGACGTGGCGGCGTAACCGGGTCAATTTCATCCCGGTGCCCCTGACGAAACGCATGGATGGCTACGGACTCTACAAATCCTTTGGTGACCGGTTACTCAAAGCCCTTCAGCAGCACCACCAATCAACCAACGGGGCCTTCAAGACACGCCCCCAGTGACACGAAGTCGCCACGACTGGCGCGCCCAGGGCTGCGCGCGTCGCACGGGCGACCTGAGCTGCGCTCTGTCACGTAGCGAATCTTCAATCGTCAGAGAGGGCCCGCCAAGGCATGTCCACAACACTTGACACACTGTGGTCGTTGCACGGCTCCGGCGGATCGCCAAGAATGGCCGACGCCATCGAATTCGTCGCTCGCCGGGGCGGCCGCTCGCGGCACTTCTTCTTCTTCGGTGGCGGTGGAGGATCGGCCTGGCTTGCCGCGCCCATCCTATTCATCGCCGGAGTCGGGGGCTACTTGATGAGAAACCCCGATAAGGCCCGCGGACTCAAGGAACGCGTCACCGGCGCATGGAAAGCCGGCGCAAACAACCTCGCGGCCTACCGCGATCCGAACTCCCCGCATCCCGCCTGGCAACACCCGTCTCCGCCCCTCCATCCCGGTGCCACCTCCACGCCGTCCCCATCGGCAGTAACCCCCCCGAGACGCTTCAATCCCCCACCCACATGGCCAATCCCCCCCGGCTGGACACCGCCACCCGATTGGAAACCAGACCCCACCTGGCCCCCGGCACCCCCAGGATGGAGCTTCTGGCTCCCTTAACCGCCCCCCGCTAGGAATCGTTGAATCGATACAGCTAAACCGACCGATGCAAACCCTGCCAAACCAGCAACCGCTCAGGGTCTTTCAGTGAAACAGCCGGCAATTACTGATCCCTCGGCGCTGCCGGGAGCCCAGACATGTCAGGCCAGACCCTTATTCTGCTAAAGCGGTCGAGCCGACTCGATGGAGGGATCAGATGTCCGGCCAAAACCAGCTACGAGACGAGATCAAGCAGATCCTGCTCAAACACCCGCGTACCCGCTACGCGAAGGTGCTCATCGGCATGAAGCAGGATCTCACCGACACCGAAATCGCCGCTGCCGCATCAGCGGGAGAGCCCGTAAAGGTCGACCGGATCACCGAGGTGCGCAGGAATGTTCAACTGACACTTGACGATAGACTCGCCGCCCCCTCTGAGGCCGAAATGCAAGTCGGACTCTCTATCGAGAGCTGCTCAACTATCCACGCTCTCCTGAGCTAGATCAGCACATCAAGACGCGACTGACTCAACTCCAACAACTCGATCCGTCGATCAAGCTGACACCGCTAGGCAACGTCCACCTGGGCGGCAGTGACGCGGCGCGCCCCGAGAAGCCAGAGGCACGGTGCGACAAGTGCTTCATGGTCCATAACGGCGAATGCCTGTAGTGCTACGTGCAGAGCTGCAGTGACCCCGAAGAGAGGAATCAAATGTGACGGCGAAGGAACTGCGCGTTACCGCCCGCGGCCGCTGCGGGACGGACAGCTACCGGGCGGCCAAACACTCAAGCGTGCATGCCATCACCGAGACGGGGCAGTACTGGGCCGTCGACGCCAAGGTTCGCCGAAGCAACGACGACCGCCCGCGGATGGGCTCGATCGTGCGCTTCTGGAGTACCGAGGGAGACGCGAATGCTGATGCTGCGCGGATCAATGCAGGCGAATGTGTGTACAAACAAGACACGACGCGCCCCTGTTACGATGCGGTCGTAACACGCGCGACCGCCTACAGGTCTTAACCCCCACCCAAATGCCGTCGCCGGCCGTGACAAGGATGAGGCCGGCGTTTCGTGAGAAGGACAACCGGCACGGTGGATCTGGTGGCGACCCTGCCCTTGCCGATCTACCAATCCCGCGTACCGATTCAGGCGTAAGCGATTCGGCCAAGCGGAAATTTTGACTTTCCTTTCGGGCTCGGCCCTGCCCACCCACCCGAAGTTTCGGAGTATATTTACCTGACTTCTCCGGCTGGCAAACCGTGCGTAAGCAAAGTCGTTCGCCGGACGCGGGAACCAAAGGGAAAGGCAGCCGCTATGAGTTATCCCCCCGTGCCGCCCGGAGGTTCGCCAGAGTGGCCGGGGCAGCAGCCCGAATGGCAAGGCCAGCAACCGGAATGGCAAGGCCAGCAACCGGAATGGCAAGGCCAGCAACCGGAATGGCAGGGCCAGCAGCCCGCCGGATGGCAGGCTCAGCAGCCGCCGGGGTGGCAGGGCCAGCCCCCGCCCGCGGGATGGCCGGCACCCCAACCGGGCTGGTACGGGCAGGAGCCGGACAACTATCTGGTCTGGGCGATCCTGTGCACGGTGCTGTGCTGCCTGCCGATCGGGATCGTGTCGATCGTCTACTCCAACAAGGTTTCCGGGCTGTGGGCCCAGGGACGGTACGCCGAGGCCTACGAGGCGTCCAACAACGCCAAGAAGTGGGCCATCATCAGCGCGGTGGTCGGTGCCGCCGCCGCGGTGATCGGCGTCGTGCTGTGGTTCGCCATGTTCGCGGCGATAGTGTCGTCCATCCCGTCCACGACCACCACCACCTACCCGGGCTTCTGATCCCAGGTCTCGTCGACCAGCCCCCAGGCCGTCGCGGTCCCCGTGTCGACGGTGCGGCCGGACAACACGAGATACGCTGTGCGCCAACGGCCTATCCGCCGTGTGACGCTGACGGTGCCGCCCGCCCCCGGGAGCAGCCCCAACGCCAGCTCGGGTAGCCCGAACACCGCGTCGTCGCGGGCGCTGACCCACCCGCAGAACGCCGCCATCTCCAATCCGCTGCCCATCACCCGGCCGTGCACCTCGGCCCGGCACGCACGGCCGAGCCGGGCGGCCAGCGCATCGAGCGCCAAGGCGGGGCTGTAGCGGGTGCGGGCCAGGTGCGCGCTCGCCGGATCGGCGAAGGTGCCGAATTCGGCCAGGTCACCGCCACTGCAGAACGACGGGCCGGTGCCGCTCAACACGACGCCGGTGACCGAGGGATCCAGCTGCGCCACCGTCAGCGCCTCCAGCAGCGCGGCGCGGGCATCGGTGGAGAACGCGTTGTGCCGTTGCGGTCGGTTGAACGCGATTCGCACGACGTCGCCGTCGCGGGTCACCCGCACCGGGTCGGGGATCTCCGGCATGCGGACCGGGCCGCGCTCGCGCAACCACTGCGCGAACTCCGGGCCGGCCTGCAGGGTCGAGTACGCCAACGACTCCGTCACCACCCCGGACAGCGTGGAGCCGCGCGGATCCACCGCGCGCAATACGTCGTCACAGATTCCGCTGGCGTGCGGCCAGCGCCGGCACCGCGCCGTCAACTCAGCCACGGTCGCCGGCACCGAATCGACGGTTATCACCCGCCGATCGGTGCACGGTTCCTCGGTCAGTGTGAAAGTTGCTGCGTCAAGCCAGGATCCGGCTTCGGCGATGTCGGCGACCGAGCCGGCGGCGACGATCACCCCGGGCGACGAGGGCAGCCCGTCCTGCGGCGCGCTCGACAGGTCGACCACCCGGAGCATCGCTCACACCGAGTATTTCTCGATCAGCCCATTCTTGTAGAGCTTGCCGGTGTCGGTGCGCGGCAGCTGCGCTTCGAAGGCGATCGATCGCGGGCACTTGTAGTGCGCCAGCCGGTCTCGCAGCCACGCTGTCAGCTCGTCGGCGAATTCGTCGGTGGCGTCACCCGGGTCGACGGTCTGCACGGCCGCCACGACGCGCTGGCCCATCTCGTCGTCCGGCACCCCGAACACCGCGGCGTCGAGCACCTTCGGGTGGGTGACCAGCAAGTTCTCCGCCTCCTGCGGGTAGATGTTCACCCCGCCGGAGATGATCATGTGGTGGCGCCGGTCCGTCAGGTACAGGTAGCCCTCGTCGTCGAGGTAGCCGATGTCTCCGACGGTGGCCCAGCCGTGCTTGTCGCGCGATGAGGCGGTTTTCGTTGGGTCATTGAGGTATTCGAAGGAATAGCTACCCTCGAAGTAGATCTCGCCGGCCTGCCCGGGTGGTAGCTCGTTGCCGTGCTCGTCGAGGATGTGCACGGCACCCCCCATGGGCTTGCCGACCGAACCCGGATGCGCCAGCCACTCTTCGGCGGTGATCAACGTCGACCCGTGCGCCTCCGAGGACGCGTAGTACTCGTCGATGATCGGGCCCCACCAGTCGATCATCTGCTTCTTGATCTCCACCGGGCAAGGCGCGGCGGCGTGCATCACCCGCTGCAGACTGCCAAGGTCGTACGAATGACGAACCCGCTCAGGCAGTTTCAGCATGCGGGTGAACATCGCCGGGACGAACTGGCCGTGCGTGACGCGGTGCCGCTGGATGACGTCCAGGCAGCCCTCGGCGTCGAACTTCTCCATCACCACCGTAGTGATGCCACCGGCCTGCGCGCTCATCGACCACACCGACGGCGCCGTATGGTACAGCGGAGCCGGGCTCAGGTAGATCGAGTCGGGCGTCATCCAGAAACCAACCAGAGCAGACATCATGCCGGGCGCCTCGGCCGGTGGCACGTGCGGCAATTCGCGCTTGATGCCCTTGGGCCGGCCGGTGGTGCCCGACGAGTACTGCAGCAGGTCGCCCTCGATCTCGTCGTCGATCGGGGTATCGGGCTGGCCTGCAACGCATTCCGGGTAACGTTCCCAGCCGGGCAGGTCACCGTCGGCGATCAGCAGCAGTTCCGGCAACCCGCCCGGCAGATGCTCGGCCAGGCCGGCGAGGGTATCGCGCAGCGCCGCCGACCCGATGATCGCCTTCGCGCTGCTGTTGTCGATGATGTAGGCCGCCTCTGCCGCGGTCAGGTGGGTGTTGATCGGCACGTAGTACAAGCCGCTGCGACGAGCCGCCCACATCACCGCGTGGATGTGCTCGTTGTTCTCCATCAGGATGGCGACGGTGTCGCCTTCGCGCAGACCCGCCGCGCGGAACCGGTGCGCCAGCCGATTGGCACGGGCCTCGAGGTCGTCGAATGTGACGACCGTTCCGGACGGGTACAGGATGACAGCAGCTTTGTCGGCGCCGACGTACGGGCGGATCTGCATGCGCAGACTGTACCGCCGCCAAACTTGACGGGTGTTAAGTGGTCGCTCCGCCGGGCAGGAGCAGCGCGCTGTCGCCGAATTCATGCCACAGGTAGCCGTGTTCCACCGCCTCCCGATACGCCCTGGCAACCAGCTGCGGACCGGCGACCGCCTCCAGTAACAACAGGTGCGAGGCGCCGGCATCGTGCCAGCCCGTCACCAGGCCGCCGACGACACGACATGGCCGGCCGGGCCCAAGCACCAGATCCGTCCAGCCGTCCACCTGCCGCACCACGCCGTCCGCGCCAGCGGCGGACTCCAGGGCGCGCGTCACCGTGGTTCCCACCGCGATCACCCGTCCGCCGGTCGCGCGCGTGAAGTTCACCAGTCGCGCGGTCGCGGCGGGCACGTGGAGGGGTTCGGCGACCGGTGGCTCGCCCACGTCCGCCGACGACACCCCCGCGTGCAGCGTGATCGGCGCGATGGCGATGCCGGCGGCCACGAGGTCGGTGACTAGTTCTGTGCTGAACGGCCGCGCCGCGCTCGGCATTTCAGCGCTGCCGGGTTGCCTGGCGAAGACCGTCTGGTAGTAGCGCAGCGGCCATGGCCGTGGCACATACGAGTACCGGATGGGTCGGCCGTGCCGGACCAGATACGAGGCGACGTCACCCTCCACAACGACTCGCGCGGCCCACAACCGCGCCCCGCGGATCCCCGGTTGCGGGTAGGACGACTCGATGACCAGCACGCCGCCGCCCGGCATCTCGATGCGTTCGCCCGGCCGGATGTCGGTCAGGTTCCCCGTCGCGTTGCCCGCCGGCCGGAGTTCGACCACCCAGACCAGGGCGGCGAGTGCCGTGGAGAAGTGAATGGCGATCGGCCCTCCGGCGCGGTCACCATCGACGGCGGCGGGCAGGGTGGCCGAGTCGTTCACCACCAGTAGATCGCCCGGTCGCAGGTAGTCACCGAGGTCGCTGAATCGCGCGTGGTCGACCCTGCCCGGCTGGGCGACCAGCAGCTTCACCGCGTCCCTGGCGACGCCGCGGGCCTCCGGCGGCTCGGTGGCACCCGACGTCGGCAATCGGTGGAACTGCGTCTGCGGGCTCGGCAGCGTCCATGAGGCGGTCATAGCTGCACTCCCGACGGCGCAAGCTGCGCGGCGCGGTAGCGGCCGGGAGCCGGACGCGTGTCGAGCAATCGCAGCAATGTCGGCACGACGGACGCCGGCTCGGCACGGTCGGAGATGTCCTCACCAGGGAAGGCGGCCTGGTGCATCTCGGTGCGCATGTCCCCGGGGTCGAAGGCGTACACGCGCACCGCGGGCGTCTCGCCGGCCAGGACGGCCGATAGTTGGTCGAGCGCGGCCTTCGACGAGCCATACCCGCCCCAGCCCGGGTACGGTTCGACGGCGGCGTCGGAAGTCAGATTGACGATCACGCCGGCGTTTTCGGACAGCGCCGGTAACGTGATCTGGATCAGGGCCAGGGGCGCGAACAGGTTCGTCTGGTACACCGTCCATAACTCGCTCGCAGGGTAATCGGTGAGGACCGGTTGCGGGCTGGGCCCCAGGTGGCTGGCGTTGTTCACCAAGAGGCCAAGCGGCCCGACCGATGCTGCCGCAGCCAACTCGGCACGGTGCGACGCGTCGGTGACGTCACCGGGCAGCGCGATGAAATTCCGTGAATTCAGTTCTCGGACAGTTGATTCCAGTTCGGAGGCGCGTCGGGCATCGCCGACGACGGTCCAACCGCGGTCGAGCAGGGCGGCGGCAAGCGCTTTCCCGAAGCCGCGCGAGGCGCCGGTGACAATCGCGACGGGTTGCTGTTTGGGTTGAGTCATGCCCCCCATACTGATAGTTGAAGTAAAGTTTAAGTCAAGTCATGAATTCGAGAAGGCCACAATGGATAAGCGAGACTTGTTCACCGTCAGTGAGATAGCGAACCGCAGCGGCTTCGCGGCGTCGGCGATCCGGTTCTATGAGAGCCAGGGCCTGATCACCGCGACCCGGACCACCGGTGGCCAGCGCCGCTTCGAGCGGCAGATGCTGCGACGCCTGGCCTTCATCAAGGCCGCCCGCAACGTCGGCTTGAGCCTGGATGAGATCGCCGAGGCACTCGCCACACTTCCGGATGGCCGCACGCCGACCCGCGCCGACTGGGGCCGACTGTCCAAAACCTGGCGCGCCCGCCTCGACGATCAGATCGCCGGCTTGGTCGCGCTGCGCGACAACCTCGACTCGTGTATCGGCTGCGGTTGCCTGTCGCTGAAGCGCTGCACCATCTCCAACCCGGGCGACCAGGCGGCCAGCACCGGAGCGGGAGCGATGTACCTGCCGAGATCGCTACGGCGGCGGGCGATTAGCGGCTAGCGGCCGTCGCGGGTCTTAACCCGCTTCGGACAGCCGCTGCTTGAGCGCCTCGAACTCGTCGCGGACGCCGGTGGGCAGCTTGTCGCCGACGAACTCGAACCACTCCTCGATCAGGGGCAGTTCCTCGCGCCACTCGGCGGGGTCGACCGCCAGCGCCTTGGCTACGTCGGCGCCATCGACGTCCAGGCCGTCCAGGTCAAGGTCGTCGGCGGTCGGCACGATGCCGATCGGGGTGTCCTGGCCGCCGGCCTGGTGCTCGATGCGGTCCACGATCCACTTGAGCACCCGGCTGTTCTCGCCAAAGCCCGGCCACAGAAAGCCACCGTCTTCGTCGCGGCGGAACCAGTTGACGAAGAACACCTTCGGCATCTTGGACTCGTCGGAGTTCTTGCCCAGGTCGATCCAGTGCTGGAAGTAGTCACCGACGTGGTAGCCCAGGAACGGCAGCATGGCCATCGGGTCGCGGCGCACGGTGCCGACCTTGCCCTCGGCGGCGGCGGTCTGCTCGCTGCCCATGGTGGCTCCCATGAACACGCCGTGCTGCCAGTCGCGGGCCTGCGTCACCAGCGGCACCGTGGTCTTGCGGCGGGCGCCGAACAGGATGCCCGAGATCGGCACGCCCTGCGGGTCGTCCCACTCCGGCGCCAGGATCGGGCACTGCGACATCGGGGTGCAGTAGCGCGAGTTGGGGTGCGCGGCCTTCTCGCCGGAATCGGGCGTCCAGTCGCGGCCCTTCCAGTCGGTCAGGTGCTCCGGCTCGCCCTCGAGGCCCTCCCACCACACGTCGTTGTCGTCGGTGAGCGCCACGTTGGTGAAGACGGTGTTGCCGGCCTCGATGGTGCGCATGGCGTTGGGGTTGGACTTCCAGTTGGTGCCCGGCGCGACGCCGAAGAAACCGAACTCGGGGTTGACCGCGTACAGGCGGCCGTCCTTGCCGAACCGCATCCAGGCGATGTCGTCACCGAGCGTCTCGGCGCGCCAGCCCGGAATGGTCGGCTGCAGCATGGCGAGGTTGGTCTTGCCGCACGCCGACGGGAAGGCCGCGGCGAAGTAGTAGGCCTTGTTCTCCGGGGAGATGAGCTTGAGGATCAGCATGTGCTCGGCGAGCCAGCCCTCGTCGTGGGCCATCGCCGAGGCGATCCGCAGCGAGTAGCATTTCTTGCCCAGCAGCGCGTTGCCGCCGTATCCCGAGCCGTAGCTCATGATTTCGCGGGTCTCGGGGAAGTGGGTGATGTATTTGGTGTCGTTGCACGGCCACGGCACGTCCTTTTGGCCCGGCTCCAGCGGCGCGCCCACCGAGTGCATCGCCTTCACGAAGAATCCGTCGTCGCCGATCTTCTCCAGGGCGGCCTTGCCCATCCGGGTCATCACCTTCATCGAGATGACGACGTACTCGGAGTCGGTGATCTCCACGCCCAGCTTGGGGTCCTCGGCGCCCAGGGGACCCATGCAGAACGGCACCACCCACATGGTGCGGCCGCGCATGCAGCCGCGGTACAGGTCGGTCATGGTGGACCGCATCTCGGACGGGTCCATCCAGTTGTTGGTCGGCCCGGCGTCGATCTGACGCTCGGAACAGATGAAGGTCCGGGACTCCACGCGCGCCACGTCGGACGGGTCCGAGAGCGCCAGGTAGGAGTTCGGGTGCTTCTTCTCGTTGAGCTTCTTGAGCGTGCCGGCCTCGACCAGCTGGGTGGCCAGCCGGTTGAACTCCTCGTCGGAGCCGTCAGCGAAGATCACCCGGTCGGGTTGGGTGAGTTCGGCGACCTCCTGCACCCATGACAGCAGGCCCTGGTGGTTCGTGGGTGCCGTGTCCAAACCGGGAATGGTCGCTGAGGTCATCGAACTCTCCTGGATTCATCTGCGTATCGGGCTGGTGTTGCTCGCTATGCTCTCGCCCACACAATTAAGGAATTGGTGGCGTTAACTACAGGTTATCGTGAGGACCTTGTCGGGTGAGTCTCGGGCAGGTATAAGCCTTCTCACAACAACGATTCAGAAGCTCACGACTGGTCGCCATCTTCGCTCCTCGAAGCGGGTTTTTCGGTCTCGTCACCGGCGTCGTCTTCGGAGTGACTTTCGCCTTCTCGTATACCCGGTTCTCCCAGTTCTGCACGCACGGCCGCCAGGGCCGCCGTCACCGCGGGCATCTCCCGATCGCGTGCCGCCGAGGCCCGCGCGGCAGCCAGGGCGTGCTCGCGCAGTTCGGTGTCGATGACGCCCACCGAGGCGGACAATTCCGCGTTCTCGGCCTCGTCCTGGGCCAGCAGCGCCTTGCTCAACACCGACTCGGCGACCAGCACCCGGGTGGCGACCAGCTCCTCGGCGACCGACTGCAGCGAGGCCGTGACGTCGCTCGCCCAGCGGTCCAGCAGCGCCCGATCGTGCAGCAGCGCACGGAGGTTGATCACCATGAAGGTGAGCCCCAGCGAGATCGCCACGCATGCCAGTGCCGCGACGACGGCCAGCGCGGGATTCAGCCGCGAGGCCAGGCCGCTCATCAGCCGGCTCAGCGTCAGCGCCACCCCCAAGCCGAATCCGACGCCGAGCAGGACCGTCAGCCACGTTTCCTGGCGCCGCGATTTCAGCGGCGGCGGGGAGACGTCCACCGCCGGCAGTTGCTCGACCGGCGGCAGCTCCATCGGCACATCCATCGCCTGCGCCACCTCGGCCAGTTGCGCGTCGGTGCTTTCGCTGACCTCGGCGACCACCCCGTCCAGCTGGTCACGAGTGACCGCCTCGAAGCCGGACATATTGCGCCGCGACAAACCCGCCGCGTACTCCTGCAGTTCGGTGCGCACGGCCGCGCACCGGTTACGGGCCGAGTGCGACAGCGCGACCCGAGCCTGCTGGATTTGACTGCGCAGCATGATGGTGCGCTCGCTTTTCGCCTGACGCCGCTGCTGCAACGCGGCGCTGCGCTCCTCGCGCAGCGCCTCGACCCGAGCCCGCCGACCCGACCCCTCGACCTCGCGGTCAAACCGCCGCGCCACCGTCTGCAGGCGAGATTCCCACGCCCGCAACCGGTTTCGCCGGGCAAGATCGGGGTCTTCGAGTTGCGCCGAGACGGTGTCGACCAGGTCGTCGACTTCGGGGTCGCCCAGGTCGGGCAGGGCCGCCGCACCCACCCAGGGCGCCCGGCCGTAGCGGGCCGCGTGCGCGCCCAGCACGTCGCAGTTGGCGGCGACGATGTCGCGCCAGTTGAGATGCACGTCGACCTTGGACACCACACCGACGACCGCATCGGTGTGCTCGGTCGCGGCGTCCAGCAGGGCACAGTCCGACGGCGTCAGGTTGGCCGCCGCGGAAACGACGAACACCACGACCGTCGGCACCTCGCCCGGCCCCAGGTCCGTCGACTCCACGAATTTGTGTTGCGGCAGCCGCTTCCGCAGGGCGTCGGCCACCGCCGTGACCCCGGCCATCCACGGACCGGTCACCAGTACCACGTCGCGGCGCTGAATCGCCGGCGGATCCAGCCCCGGCCCGGCAGCCGCCACCAGGGCGTCCACCGCGGCGACGGGATCGTCGCCCGTCTCGCCGCTCACCAGGATTCCCCCGGCAGCGAGCCGCACGCCTGCGACCACAGCCGCAGCGATCCGCGCGCGATGTCGGCGCCGCAGGCGCGGTGCAGTTCGGTGGCGGACGCGCGGCTGTAGCGCTGCCACCGGACCGCCCGCGGCAGGTGCCCGGACGGGTCGCGATGCGCGTCGAGGGGTCGCGGGTTGCCCGGCTCCAGTCCGGCTGCCTCGGCCAGGTCGACGGCGGCCGCCATGCGGGCGACGACGGTGTCGTCGCGGGACAGGAACCCGCTGATGCGCTCGGCGAGCGTGCCGCCCCCGGCGGCCAGTGCCTCGAGCTCGGCGACGGCGTCCAGCACCCGCTGATAGCGCGCCTCGGCGCCCAGCGCGCCGATTTTGGCCAGGACGGCGTCGACGCCGCTCATCCGGTGCAGCAGGGTCAGCACCTGGGCGGGGGTCCGGCCATGCCGGAGCGCGGCGACCGCCAGCGCGGTGCCGAACAGGTGGAGGGTGCCGAGCAGGCGCTGCCGCACCTCGGTCGGCACAGGGGCGTCGGCGGCCAGGAATGCGGCGAAGGAGCCGTCGAAGCGCGCGGTGCCGGGGTGAGCGGCGAGTGCGGACAGCGCCGTCCACTGGGCGCTGTCCAAATCGTCGAGCGCGGCGACGGCGAGCAGACCCGTCATCGGTTCCATGGGCACGCCGATCAGCGCCGCGAACTCCGTGCACCTGGCGCGCGCCGCCGCGACCGGACTGTCGCCGCCCCGGCCGGACAGCGAGCCGGCCAGGTCGGCCTTGTTCAGCACGGCCAGCACCGGGCGCCCGGCCGCTGAGGCCTGGGCGATGGCCTGGGTGTCCTCGGGCTTGACCACCTCCGTGATCACGTAGACCACCGCGTCGACGGCGCGCTCGGTCGCCGGGCTGTCGACCGAGATGCCCGCCGCGCGTCCCGCGCCGTCCAGGGCGCGGCGCACGGTGCGGCAGCCGACCCCCCGGCGGCCGCGCACAACCACGCGCAGGGGCGCGGCGGACCGCCGCGCGATCGCCGTCAGGCGCGGGTCGACGTGGCCGGCGGCGAAGCGCGCCAGCTCGTCGACGAAACTCTGGTGTCCTTGTCCCCTCATATCCCGCCTGTTCGGTCTGGATGACCCCATGCCCGGCCGGCGTCGCCGCTACCGGAGGCAGCGCCGGGCCCGAGCAGTCCCACCGAATGGTGGCACCCACGTCACCAAGAAGCGAGCCACCGTTAATGAGTTACCAGGTGGAGGCAACTGTTGGGTATCAATCCGGACCAGGGGCGGCTACATCCGAGGTTTATAGGCCACCATGGACAAATGCATCCGCAGCGCGGGGTGGCGATGTCTGCCGACACGCCGACCGAGGGTTCGGACCGCCCCGACCAGCGCTATCTCCCGGCCACGGCGTTCCGATCGCGACGATCGGCCCTGTCCGATGCCCAGCGCCAGACCTGGGAACGGCGCTGGCCCGAGCTCGGCTTGTCGGTGGGCGCCGCAACCGACGAACCCGACAGCTCCGAACCCACCCTGGACACCCGCGCCTGGTTCGGGCGACAGGCACCGGTGATACTCGAAATCGGTTGTGGCAGTGGCATATCCACGCTGGCGATGGCCAAAGATGAACCCGGTATCGATGTGGTCGCGGTGGAGATCTACCGGCGCGGGCTGGCGCAGCTGCTGTGCGCGATCGACCGCGACAACGTCAACAACATCCGGCTGATCCGCGGCAATGCCCTGGATGTCCTGCAACGCCTCATCGCGCCGGGTTCGTTGACCGGCGTACGCGTCTTCTTTCCCGATCCGTGGCCGAAGGCGCGGCACCACAAACGCCGGTTCCTGCAGCCGGGCACGATTGGCTTGATAGCCGACCGGCTACTCCCTGGTGGTGTCCTGCACGTTGCGACGGACCACGCCGGCTACGCCGAGCACATCGCCGAGGTCGGCGCGGGCGAACCCCGGCTGCACCCGGCCGATCCCGACAGTGCGCTGCCGATCTCGACCGCGCGCCCGACCACCAAGTACGAGACGAAGGCTCAAGAAGCGGGCAGCGCCGTCACCGAATTCATTTGGCTTAGACGATGAGTAGGCGATGAGTATGAGCCTGACCGAAGAGACCGCGGCGGGGGCCGAACCCGTCGCGCCACCGGCCGTGCTGACCGGCGACGAACTGGGCGGCTTCTCTCCCCCGGGTGGACGCGTGCTGTTGGTGTGGGACGCCCCGAACCTGGACATGGGGCTGGGCTCCATCCTGGGCCGCCGCCCGACAGCCCTGGAACGGCCGCGGTTCGACGCCCTAGGCCGCTGGTTGCTGGCGCGCACGGCCGAGGTCAGCGCCGCTCGCCCCGGAGTCGTGGTGGAACCCGAGGCCACGGTGTTCACCAACATCGCGCCGGGCAGCGCCGACGTCGTCCGGCCGTGGGTGGACGCGCTCCGTAACGTGGGGTTCGCGGTCTTCGCCAAGCCGAAGATCGACGAGGACAGCGACGTCGACCGCGACATGCTGGCCCACATCGAACTGCGGCGCACCGAGGGGTTGGCGGCGCTGGTGGTGGCCTCCGCCGACGGTCAGGCGTTTCGTCACCCGCTGGAAGACATCGCACGAAGCGGGGTCGGCGTCCAGGTGATCGGATTTCGCGAACACGCGAGTTGGGCGCTAGCGTCGGATACCTTGGACTTCGTTGATCTGGAGGATATCGCTGGTGTCTTCCGGGAACCGTTGCCGCGGATCGGCCTAGATTCGCTGCCTGACCAGGGTGCGTGGCTGCAGCCGTTCCGGCCGCTGTCCGCGCTGCTGACCGCGCGTGTGTGACACTGGAAAACCAATGCGCGGGTCGTTAACGATCCAGTAAGGAGCTTGCGTGTTCGCCTGGTGGGGTCGAACTGTGTACCGATACCGGTACATCGTGATCGGGGTCACGGTAGCTCTGTGTCTGCTGGGCGGCGTCTTCGGAATCAGCCTGGGCAAGCATGTTACACAGAGCGGCTTCTACGACGACGGCAGCCAATCGGTCAAGGCCTCGGTGCTGGGCGACAAGACGTACGGCCGGGACCGGACCAGTCACGTGGTCGCCACCTTCACGGCTCCCAACGGTCAGACGGTCAACGATGCGGCGTGGCGGGACAAGGTCGTCGCCGAGCTCAACAAGTTCAAGACCGACCACCCCGATCAGGTCGTCGGCTGGGCCGGCTGGTTGGCCGCTCCCGACAGCACCAACCCGGTCATCAAGGGAATGGTCAGCGATGACAAGAAGCACACCTTCGTCTCCATCCCGCTGAAGGGCGACGACGACGACAGCATTCTCAATAACTACAAGGCCATCGCGCCGGGTCTGCAGAAGCTCAACGGCGGCGCGGTGGAACTCGCCGGCCTGGAGCCGATCGCCAACGCCCTGACCGGCACCATCGCCACCGACCAGCGCCGCATGGAGGTCCTGGCGGTGCCGCTGGTGGCGGTGGTGCTGTTCCTGGTCTTCGGCGGCGCGATAGCCGCCGGCCTGCCGGCCATCGTGGGTGGCCTGAGCATCGCGGGCTCGCTGGGCATCCTGCGCCTGGTCGCCGTGTTCGGGCCGGTGCACTTCTTCGCTCAGCCGGTGGTCTCGCTGATCGGCCTGGGTATCGCCATCGACTACGGGCTTTTCGTGGTGAGCCGGTTCCGGGAGGAGATAGCCGAGGGCTACGACACCGAGGCCGCGGTGCGAAGAACCGTGATGACGGCCGGGCGCACCGTGACCTTCTCCGCGGTGCTGATCATCGCGTCCAGCGCCAGCCTGCTGGTGCTGCCGCAGGGCTTCGTGCATTCGCTCACCTACGCGATCTTCGCCGCCGTGGGACTTGCCGCCTTGCTGTCGATCACGTTCCTGCCGGCGTGCCTGGCCATCCTCGGCCGCCACGTCGACGCGCTGGGCGTGCGGACCGCGTTCCGGGTGCCATTCCTACGGAACTGGAAGTGGTCGCGCGCCTATCTGAACTGGCTGGCCGACCGGCTGCAGAAGACCAAGACCCGTGAAGAGGTCGAGGCCGGCTTCTGGGGCAAGCTCGTCAACTCGGTGATGAAGCGACCGCTGGCGTTCGCCATTCCGATCGCCGTCGGAATGATCCTGCTGGTCATTCCGCTGGGCAACCTGTCGTTCGGCGGCATGAGCGAGAAGTACCTGCCGCCGGACAACCCGGTGCGCCTGGCGCAGGAGCACTTCGACAAGCAATTCCCCGGCTACCGAACCGAGCAGCTGACGGTGGTGATCCAGAGCAGCAACGGCAGCAAGGTCACCGACCAGCAGGTGGCCGACATCCGCAACCGGATTTCCCCGATCGGCGGGTTCACCGACAAGCAGTGGCAGGAGCGGCCGTGTCCGGCCATCGCCGGTAACCCGTGCGTCGCCGGCCCGAACGGGACGACGGTGCCCAAGGACGGCTCGGTGCGGGTGATCCAGAACGGCCTGGTCAACAAAAACGACGCCGCCAAGAAGATCGCCGAACTGCGGTCCGTGAATCCGCCGAAGGGGCTGAACCTCTATGTCGGCGGCACGCCGGCCCTGGAACAGGACAGCATCCACAGCCTGTTCGATAAAGCCCCGCTGATGCTGGTGCTGCTGCTGGGCGCGACCATGCTGTTGATGTTCCTGGCGTTTGGATCGGTGGTGTTGCCGGTCAAGGCGGCAGTGATGAGTGCGCTGACGCTGGGATCCACGATGGGCATCCTGACCTGGATCTTCGTCGACGGGCACCTATCGGGCGTGCTGAACTTCACCCCGACCCCGCTGATGGTGGTGGTCATCGCGCTGGTCGTCGCCGTCGGATTCGGTCTGGCCACCGACTACGAGGTGTTCCTGGTCTCGCGCATGGTCGAGGCGCGCGAACGCGGCATGTCCACGGCCGAGGCCATCCGGATCGGGACGGCGACCACCGGACGCCTGATCACGGCGGCCGCGCTGGTGCTGGCGGTGGTCGCCGGTTCGTTCGTGTTCTCCGACCTGGTGTTGATGAAGTATCTGGCCTTCGGTCTTATGGCGGCGCTGCTGCTGGACGCCACCGTGGTCCGGATGTTCCTGGTGCCGTCGGTGATGAAGTTGCTCGGCGACGACTGCTGGTGGGCGCCGCGCTGGGCCCGGCGCCTGCAGAACAAGATCGGCCTCGGCGAGATCGACCTGCCCGACGAGCGCAAGCGGCCCACGCTCAACGGCCGGCCCGCGCGGCCGCCGGTGGCGGCCAGCCTGGTCGCCGCCGCGCCGCGGCCCCCGCACGACCCGACGCACCCCGGAGCGCTGGATCCGGCGCGGCCCGCGCGGCCGGGCCCCCACGGACCCGCGGCCCGCGCAGGAACCGGCCGCGAGCACCACGCGCATCCCGGCCCGGCCCAGCCAGCCGACCGAAGCCAAGACGACGCGCTTCGCCGCCCAGGGCGCGCCCGGCCACGACCGGCCGGCCGACCCGCGTCCCGCCAGTCCCGCGCCGCAGCCTCCGCAGCGACCCCCGGGGCCGGGTCCGGCGGCACCGCCGTCCGGTGATCAGACGCGGGCCATCCCGGTTCCCGGCAACCGGTCCGACGACGACGGCGACGGCGACGCCGCCGTACCCACCACCGCCCTGCCCAAGATGCGCCCGGGCGGCAACGACCCCAAAGCGGCCACCGACCAGGTGAACGCGCACGAACAGGATGAGAACGGCGACCCGGCGCGGCAACGCCGGCGCTCCGGCGGCGGCCTGTCGGCCCAGGATCTGCTGCGCCGCGAGGGACGGCTGTAACCAGGCTCCCGCGCGTCGCTGAAAGCCCCGAAAGGCTTGAGCCTCAGGCGGATTCGTCCTGAGGCTGGTCGGGCTCGGCCTGCAGGATCGCGTTCTTCTCGTCCGTCTCCTCGATTTGTTTCTCGGCTTCGGCGGACGGATCGCGCGCCAACAGCACCTGGATCGCGTTGTTCAGGAACGCGACCGTGGGTACGGCCAGCAGGGCGCCGACGATCCCGGCGAGCACGCCGCCGGTGGAGATGGCGAGCACCACCCCGAGCGGGTGAATGGAGACCGCACGTCCCATCACCAGCGGTTGCAGCAGATGGGCCTCGATCTGGTTGACCGCGATCAGCAGGCCCAGCGTGATCAAGGCGTACACGATGCCTTTGGCCAGCAGCGCGACCACCACAGCCACCAGGCCCGAGATCAGGGCACCGACCAGCGGGATGAACGCGCCCAGGAAAACCACGGATGACAGCGGCAGCGCGAGCGGGACGCTCATGATGGCCAGACCGGTGCCGACGCCTGCGGCGTCGGTCAGGGCCACCAGGAAGGTGGCCCGCACGTAGCCGATCAGCGACCCGTATCCGGCGTTGCCGGCTTCGTGCACCCGGCCACGGACGTCCGACGGGATGATCTGCACGACGTACTTCCAGATGTTGCGCCCGCCGTAGAGGAAGAAGATCAACGTGAACAGCACCAGCACCGCCGCGGTGACCAGCTCGGTGACGGTGGCCGCGGTGGAGAGCGCGCCGCTGGTCAGCTTCGCCTGATTGTTATGCAACGCCTCGATGGCGGCGTTGCCCGCGCTGTCGATCTGTTCGTTGCGCAGGTGCGCGGGCCCGTTGATGAGCCAGCGGCGCGTCGACTCGATGCTCTGCGTCACCTGTTCGGTCAGGCCGGGCAGGCCGTCGATGAACTGCAGGATGACGAACGCAAGGATGCCGCCCAGGATCGCGAAGCCACCCAGCAGCACCAGGGCCACCGCGCCGCCGCGGGGCAGGCCCCGCTTGTCCAGCCAGTCGACCACCGGCACCAGCAGGGCGCTCAGCAGCAGCGCGACCAGCACCGGGACGACGATGATTTCAAGTTTCTGCACCACCCACAACAGGGCGAGCACGGCGATCAGGATGACCAGCAAGCGCCAGGCCCAGGCGGCGGTCTTGCGGACGAGGGGTTCGACCGACGCGTCGTCGGCGTTTGCTGACATTTAGCCAGCCTATCCGCCGCGGCGCGCTGCCAAACGTGCCTCGGAGCCGCCTCGAGGGTTGCTGCGCGTCGGCGGGAGCCATCGCCGTCGGCACGATCCGGTTACGACCCCAGAACGTCCGAGACACGGTACGCGGTGCGCAGCGATCGTGGCGCCACCTGCACCGTTACCCTAAATCACGTGCCGCACGACGCACCCGCCCGCAATCTCGACTTCCCGCGCGAAGAAACCCCGCGCGGGAAGTACTGGTGGGTGCGCTGGGTGATCCTCGCCGCGGTAGCCATCGTGCTTGCCGTCGAGGTTTCGCTGGGCTGGCATCAGCTGGCCAAAGCCTGGATGAGCCTGTACGAGGCGAACTGGTGGTGGTTGCTCGCATCCGTGGCGGCAGCAGCCGCGTCGATGCACAGCTTTGCTCAGATCCAGCGCACGTTGCTCAGGTCGGCCGGCGTGCACGTCAAGCAGTTGCGCTCCGAGGCCGCGTTCTATGCCGCCAATTCGCTGAGCACCACGCTGCCGGGCGGACCCGTGCTGTCGGCGACCTTCCTGTTCCGGCAGCAGCGGCTGTGGGGTGCCTCGACCGTGGTGGCGTCGTGGCAGTTGGTGATGTCGGGCGTGCTGCAGGCGGTGGGTTTGGCCTTGCTCGGCCTCGGCGGCGCCTTCCTGCTGGGCGCGAAGAACAACCCGTTCTCGCTGCTGTTCACCCTCGGCGGCTTCGTCGCGCTGCTGCTGCTGGCCCAGGCCGTCGCGTCCCGGCCGGAGCTGATTGACGGCATCGGCAGCCGGGTGCTGGCATGGGTCAACTCGGTGCGCGGCAGGCCGGCGGACACCGGTCTGGACAAGTGGCGCGAGACGCTGATGCAGCTGGAATCGGTGAGCCTGGGCCGGCGCGACCTGGGGGTGGCGTTCGGCTGGTCGATGTTCAACTGGATCGCCGACGTCGCCTGCCTGGGCTTCGCCGCCTACGCCGCCGGGGACCACGCCTCGGTGGCCGGGTTGACGGTGGCCTACGCGGCCGCCCGCGCGGTCGGCACGATTCCGCTGATGCCCGGCGGCCTGTTGATCGTCGAGGCGGTGCTGGTGCCCGGCCTGGTGTCCAGCGGGATGTCGCTGCCCAACGCGATTTCGGCCATGCTGATCTACCGGCTGATCAGCTGGTTGCTCATCTCCGCAATCGGCTGGGTGGTGTTCTTCTTCGTGTTCCGCACCGAGAACATCGCCGACTCCGACGAGGACCCGATCACGGGTCCGCTCCCGATCGTGCCGCTGCAGGGCGACTCCGCGGCAGACCCGACCGAAACCGCGCTGCAGGGGCCGTTGCCCCCCGACCGGAATCCGGCGGATCGCAATCCAGAGAAAGACGGCCGGGCCTAGTGGCGATCGCGAGGGCGGCGTAGCCGCGCGAAGCGGGTCGCCACCATCGGGCCTAGTGGCGATCGCGAGGGCGGCGTAGCCGGGCGAAGCGGGTCGCCACCATCGGGCCTAGCCGACGGTGTTGCCGCGCGACGGGCCCGGCAGCGGGTTGGTCGCCGTGGGCGGCGCCGGCTGCGGTACGGCGGCCGGGGCGCCGCCGGTGGTCCCGCCCAGCGGCGAAGCGCCCGCGGGGTTCCCGGGCAGCGCGGGCAGCCCACCGGCCGCGCCCTGCGCCTGCTGCATCAGGCCCATCGCCTGCGGGATCGAGATCGGCAACTTGCACTGCAGCGACAGGTTGGTCAGCGGCTGGGCGATCGACGTCATGTCACCGGCGACCTTGGGGTTCGCCTCAAAGTAGGACTTCAGCCCGTTCACCGACTGCGGCCCCGCCTGCTGCTGCAGCATCGAGGTCATCGTCTGGTTGGTCTCCGGGTGCGAATCCAGGTAGTCACCCATCGACTTGGAGACCGAGCCGATCGTCCGGGCGACCTCACTGGCCGCGCACGGGTCGTTGGCGCCGGTCGCCGGGGCTCCGGCGAGCACCGCGACGGCCACACCGGGCACCGTGGCGGCGATCAGCCCGGCGAAGATAATGCGACCCCGTCCAGCGGTGGCTCTCGTCATGGACAACTCCTTAGGAGCTTGCGACGACCGTCGATCGGCGGCTCGCAAACGACTGCGATAAGAACGGCCCCACGCGACGAAGGCGTCCCCCGAATCCCCGGGGCCTCGGGCCATCGGACATCCTGCCACCGCCGATATCACCCCTGCCAGTCCGAACGAAGGCCGGGACGGGATATGTGACCGAAATCCCGGTTGGTCACCGGTTCACAACGTCTTCGCAGCGTCTTGGCAACAACGCCGTCGCCGCAGCTCAGGAACCAGATAAGCCCACATAATCCACAGGCTGCTGCGGTATCGTCGCCAGCACGCGTTAGCAAGAAGCGGGGGACGACAAAATCCAGCAGTTAATGATGCGCCTCAGCCGCAGCCTGCGTAAGTACCGCTGGTTGGTCTTCGCAGGCTGGTTGCTGGCATTGGTTCCGGCGGTCTACCTGGCGCTGACGCAGTCGGGCAACCTCACCGGCGGTGGGTTCGACGTGGCCGGATCGCAGTCGCTGGCGGTGCATGACCAGCTCGAGGATCTGTACCACGACCAGGGCGGATCGTCGCTGGCGCTGGTGGCCGCCCCCCGGCCCGACGCCAGCTACCAGGACATGAACGACGCCGTCGCGCAGCTGCGACAGATCGCCACCGGCATCCCCGGCACCACCGAGATCCCAAACCCCGCCCAGCGGCCCCCGCAGCCCGACCGGCCCTACGTGCTGTCGGTGCGGCTGGATTCGCGCAACACCAGCGACGTCGCCAAGCAGCTCCGCACCAAGGTCGGCATCAAGGGCGACCAGCCCGGCCAGACCGCGAACGGTCGCGTCCGGCTCTACGTCATCGGGCAGGGCGCGCTGTCCGCCGCCGCGGCCGCCAACACCAAGCACGACATCGCCGCCGCCGAGAAGTGGAACCTGCCGGTCATCCTGATCGTGCTGCTCGCGGTGTTCGGGTCGCTGGCCGCCGCCGCCATCCCCTTGGCCCTCGGCATCTGCACGGTCGTGGTCACCATGGGCCTGGTCTATCTGCTGTCCGCCTACACCACCATGTCGGTGTTCGTGACCTCGACGGTGTCCATGTTCGGGATCGCGCTGGCCGTCGACTATTCACTGTTCATCCTGATGCGATTCCGGGAGGAGCTGCGCACCGGGCGTCAGCCCCGCGACGCCGTCGACGCCGCGATGGCCACCTCCGGGCTGGCGGTGGTGCTGTCCGGCATGACGGTGATCGCCTCCCTCACCGGGATCTACGTGATCAACACCCCGGCGCTGAAGTCGATGGCCACCGGCGCCATCCTGGCCGTCGGGGTGGCCATGCTGACCTCGACGACCCTGACCCCGGCGGCCCTGGCGACATTCGGGCGGGCGGCCGCCAAGCGGTCGGGCTTCCTGCACTGGTCGCGACGACCCGAAAGCACCCAGTCCCGGTTCTGGAACCGCTGGATCGGCTGGGTGATGCGCCGGCCGTGGGTGGCCGCGCTGGCGGCATCGCTGGTGCTGCTCATGATGGCCGTCCCGGCGGCCTCGATGGTGCTGGGCAACAGCCTGCTGCGCCAGTTCGACTCGTCGCATGAGATCCGCGCCGGGGTGGGCGCCGCGGCCCAGGCCCTCGGTCCCGGCGCGCTGGGCCCCATCCGGGTGCTGATCAACTTCCCCGATGGCGGCGCGGCCTCCCCCGAACACAGCCACACCGTCGGGGCGATCCGCCAGCGGATGTCGCAGGCACCCAACATCGTCTCGGTGTCGCCGCCCCAGTTCGCCGAGGACAACGGCAGCGCGCTGCTGTCCGCGGTGCTGTCGGTGGACCCCGAGGACATGAAGGCCCGTGAGACCGTCGGCTGGATGCGCGCGCAGCTGCCCAAGATTCCCGAGGCGGGCACCGCACGCGTCGACGTCGGCGGCCCGACCGCGCTGATCAAGGACTTCGACGACCAGGTGTCGGCGACCGAGCCGCTGGTGCTGGCCATCGTCGCGGCGATCGCGTTCGTGATGCTGCTGGTCTCGGTCCACTCGGTGTTTCTGGCGCTCAAGGGCGTCCTGATGACGTTGCTGTCGGTCGCCGCCGCCTACGGCAGCCTGGTGATGGTGTTCCAGTGGGGGTGGCTGAAGGACCTCGGCTTCGCCCAGATCAGCTCGATCGACAGCACCGTTCCCCCGCTGGTGCTCGCGATGACCTTCGGGTTGTCGATGGACTACGAGATCTTCCTGCTCACCCGCATCCGGGAGCGCTTCCTGCATTCCGGCAACACCCGCGACGCGGTGGCCTACGGCGTGAGCACCAGCGCCCGCACCATCACCAGCGCCGCGCTGATCATGATCGCGGTGTTCGTCGGCTTCGCGTTCGCCGGCATGCCGCTGGTGGCCGAGATCGGCGTGGCGTGCGCGGTCGCGATCGCGGTGGACGCCACCGTGGTGCGGCTGGTGATGGTGCCGGCGCTGATGGCGATGTTCGCCCAGTGGAACTGGTGGCTGCCGCCGTGGCTGTCCAGGGTGCTGCCGTCGGTCGACTTCGACCGGCCACTGCCCGAGGTCGACTTGGGCGACGTGGTGGTCATCCCCGACGACATCTCGGCGCTGGTGGCGCCCAACGCCGACCTGCGGATGGTGCTCAAGTCCGCCGCGAAGCTCAAGCACCTGGCGCCCGACGCCATCTGCGTCACCGATCCGCTCGCCTTCACCGGCTGTGGCCGCAACGCCGCGCAGGCGTCGCCGGGCCCGGACGAGGATCAGACCCGCGGCCTGGGACCCGCGCAGATCCCCCACCAGGTTGCCCTCAACGAGGAGAAGGTCAGCGTCGGCGTCGGCGCCGGCAACAAGAAGCCCGGCACCAACGGCCACACCAACGGTTCCCTGGCGGCCAAGAAGCTGGTCGGCGGCCTGACCTCGCGCAACGGCATCGCCAAGGCCATCGTGGGGGCGGACCGGCCCGTTCACCCGGTGACGCTGTGGCGGGGACGCCTGTCGGTCGCGATCGACGCGCTGGAAAGCGACACCGCCGCGGGCGACGGACCGAGCTACGAGCGGCGCAGCCCCGTGGAGACCACTAACGTGCAGCTGCCCACCGGCGACCGGCTGCTGGTCCCGACCGGCGCCGAGACCCTGCGGCTGAAGGGCTACCTGATCATGTGCCGTAACAGTCGGCGCGACTATGCCGATTTTGCAGACATGGTCGATGCGTTGGAGCCGGAGACCGCCGCGGTGGTGCTGGCCGGAATGGACAGGTATTACTGTTGTAAATCATCTAGGCAGCAGTGGATTGCCACCCAGTTGGTCCGTCGACTCGCAGATCCTGACCCCCGCGATTACCCGGAAGATCAGGGATCGGAAGCCGACGCTAACGCGGACTGGGAGGGAATAAGGCAACGCTGCCTGGCCGTGGCCGTAGCGATGCTGGAGGAGGCGAGGTGACGTTGGCACCCGACCGACGCCCCGCACCGCCGCCCCGCCCGCCGGGCCCCGAACAGCGGCCACGCGGCAACGGACCGTCCGGGTCCTTCCAGGACCCGGACCAGCCGGTGGAATTCTGGCCGACCGCGGCCATCCGGTCCGCGCTGCAGGGTGGTGACATCGCGACCTGGAAGCGCATCGCCGGAGCGCTGAAGCGCGACCCGTACGGGCGGACCGCCCGCCAGGTCGAGGAGGTCCTCGAAGGCACCCGGCCGTACGGCATCGCCAAGGCGTTGTGGGAGGTGCTCGAGCGGGCCCGCACCCACCTGGAGTCCAACGAGCGCGCCGAGGTGGCGCGTCACGTGCGGCTCCTGATCGAACGGTCGGGTCTGGACCCGCAGGAGTTCGCGTCCCGCATCGGGGTCACGGCCGAGGAGTTGGGCAGCTACCTCGACGGCAGCACCAGCCCGACGGCCGCGCTGATGATCCGGATCCGGCGGTTGTCGGACCGGTTCGTCAAGGTGAAGGCCGCTCGGTCCGCCGAAGCCAACTGATCAGGGCTACCTGACCGGCAGCACGTCGGCGACCAGCCAGTCGCTGCCCCGCTTGGTCAGCGTCACGCGCAGCGCCGGCGCCGCCTGACTGGGCGGCTGTCCGGGGGTGTTCTGGGTGACCCGCAGGATCACCGCCACACTGGCCGCCGTCGGTCCGAGGGCCTCGACTCCGGCCGACACCGTGGTGGCCTGCGCCGTGACGTTGTGCTGGGCCAGCTCGGCGCTGGACTTGCTGTACTGCTCCTTGAACGCGGCCGCATGCTCCGGGACGATCATCGCCGTGGCCCGGTCGATGGAGCCGGTCGGCGCGGTGGGGCTGAACGACGCCATCGCCTCCGCCATGCCGGTCGCGGTCGCAACGACCTGGTGCGAGTTGTTGGTGAAGTCGTTGTCGGCCCTCGTCCAGTGCGTGTAGCCGGTCGCCACGGCCGTGGTCAGCGCCGCGGTGCACAGCAGCACGACGGCCAGCCGCAGCCCCGGGGCGTCGTCGTCGGTGCCGACGCTGACCGAGTCGCGACGCAGCAGCCAGAAGTTGATCGCCACGCCTTCGACGATCAGCAGGATCAGCACCGAGCACGCCGACACCCACCACAGCGGCCAGCCCAGCACCAGCCCGATGGCCAGCAGGGCCGCGATCGCGGCCAGCGGGGCCAGGATGTCGAAGGCGAATAACCGCCAGATGTTCCTCATCGGGTCCTCACCTGATCGAAGCCAATCCGGAGATCATCTGCTTGCCGTCCACGTCGGAGACGTCCAGCCGCAGGTTCCAGTGCACGGTTTGCGGCTTGGCGCCGACGTTTTCGCTGACCGACGTGGCGATCACCATCACCGAGTCGGTTCGGCTCGCGAACGGCGGCAGCTTGGTGGTGACCACCGGCCTCGAGACGCCGGGCTGGCTGTCCAAATCATGGTGCACGGTTTCGATCGCCACCGCCTCGAGCCGCCCGGCGCTCTTGGACTGCAGCTTCTCCACGACCGCCTTGTATGGCTGCACGGCGGCGTCGAAGTCGGTGTTGAGCTCGCCGACCGTCCCGTCGTGCAGCCGCTGCAGGCTGGCGTCGACGTTGCCGCTGTTCATGTTGATCAACACGTTCGCCCAATCCGCGGCGGTCTGCATGGCGCGGCTGAGGTAGCCGCGCTCCGCGACCTGGTCGCGGTGGCCGGACCAGATGATGAAGCCGAGCACCACCGCGGCCACCGACAACACCCCGAGCACCGCCGACGCGATGCCGTAATGGGAAAAGACTTCGGCGCTCTCGGACTCGTCGTCGTCGACGTCGGTCGAGTCGTCGTCGGGGGCGACGTCAACGGAATCTTCTTCGGTAGGTGGCTCGGTTCGGTCGCCCTCGGACATGGCCCGATCGTTGCACCCGGGGAAGATGGAAGGATGGCGGGGTGACGAATACGGCCATCCGCTCGGGCATCGACCTGAGCTTTGTCGACGAAAGCATCCGCCCCCAAGACGACCTGTTCGGTCACGTCAACGGCCGCTGGCTGGCCGAATACGAGATACCGGCGGACCGGGCCACCGACGGCGCCTTCCGCCAGCTCTATGACCGCGCCGAAGAACAGGTGCGCGACCTGATCGTGGAGGCCAGCCGGCAGGGTTCGGGCGCTGCTGACGACGACGCGCAGCGCATCGGCGACCTGTACGCCAGCTTCCTGGACGAGGACACCGTGCAGCGCCGCGGCGTGCGGCCGCTGCTGGACGAGATGACGGTGATCGACGATGCCGCCGACGCCGACGCGCTGGCCCGCGCCATCGGTGCGCTGCAGCGCACCGGCGCGGGCGGCGGCGTCGGGGTGTACGTGGACACCGACGCCAAGAACTCGGCCCGCTATCTGGTGCACTTCACCCAGTCCGGGCTAGGGCTGCCCGACGAGTCCTACTACCGCGAGGAGCGGCACGCCGAGGTGCTGGAGGCCTATCCCGCGCACATCGCGCGGATGTTCGGCCTGGTGTTCGGCGGGGAGCCGGCCGACCACGTCCAGACCGCCGACCGCATCGTCGCGCTGGAGACCCGGCTGGCCGAGGCGCATTGGGATGTGGTCAAGCGCCGCGACGCCGACCTCACCTACAACCTGCGCACGTTCGCCGAGCTTCGCGACGAGTCGGTGGGCTTCGACTGGGCCGGCTGGGCCGGCGGGCTCGGCGCTGACCCCGATGCCCTCGCGGAAGTGATTGTGTGCCAACCGGATTACCTGCGCACCTTCGCCGAGTTGTGGCGCAGCGAGGACCTCGAGGTGTGGAAGAGCTGGGCGCGGTGGCGACTGATCCGCGCGCGGGCCGCCCTGCTGACCGACGAGCTGGTGTCCGCGGACTTCGACTTCTACGGCCGGCGGCTGACCGGCACCGAGCAGATCCGGGACCGGTGGAAGCGCGCGGTGTCGCTGGTGGAGAACCTGATGGGCGACGCCGTCGGAAAGCTGTATGTGCAGCGTCATTTCCCGCCCGAAGCGAAGGCCCACATCGACGAGCTGGTCGCGAACCTACGTGCGGCGTACCGGATGAGCATCAGCGACCTGGACTGGATGACACCGCAGACCCGGGAACGGGCGCTGACCAAGCTGGAGAAGTTCACCGCCAAGGTCGGCTACCCGTCCAAGTGGCGGGACTACTCCTCGCTGGTGATCGACCGCGACGACCTGTACGGCAACTACCAGCGCGGCTACGCGGTCAACCACGACCGTGAGCTGGCCAAGCTCGGCGGGCCGGTGGACAAAGACGAGTGGTTCATGACGCCGCAGACGGTCAACGCCTACTACAACCCGGGGATGAACGAAATCGTCTTCCCGGCAGCAATTTTGCAGCCGCCGTTCTTCGACGCCGAGGCCGACGACGCGGCCAACTACGGCGGCATCGGCGCGGTGATCGGCCATGAGATCGGCCACGGCTTCGACGACCAGGGCGCCAAGTACGACGGCGACGGCAACCTGGTCGACTGGTGGACCGACGCCGATCGGACCGAATTCGGCGCCCGCACAAAGGCTCTCATCGAGCAGTACGACGCCTACACGCCGCGCGGCCTGGCCGGTGACCATCACGTCAACGGCGCATTCACCGTCGGGGAGAACATCGGCGACCTGGGCGGCTTGTCGATCGCGCTGCTGGCCTACCAGTTGTCGCTGAACGGCCAGCCCGCCCCGGTGATCGACGGCCTCACCGGTGTGCAGCGGGTGTTCTACGGCTGGGCCCAGGTGTGGCGCACCAAATCCCGTGACGCGGAGGTTATCCGGCGCCTGGCGGTGGATCCGCATTCGCCCCCGGAGTTCCGCTGCAACGGCGTGCTGCGCAACATGGACGCGTTCTACGACGCCTTCGACGGTGCCGACTCCGGTGCGCTGTTCTTGGAACCGGACCGCCGGGTCAAGATCTGGAACTGACGCCGCTGGCCAAGGGGGCGGGCTCGATGCGTGCGGGCACGTGCTTGTGCCACGGCGTGCCGGCGTAAGGATCGCGCCACTCGGTCGAGGTGAGCACGTTCGGGGCGACACCGGGGGTGACGGTGCGTCCCTCGCCGTCGACGTAATCGAGCCCAAAACCGTTGGGCAGGGCGGCATGCCCGGCCATCATCGTCTCGGTGATCTCGATGGTGGCCTCGGCGCTCCCGGCCGCGGTGCTGATGCGCGCCCGGTCTCCCGCGACGAGTCCGAGGGTCTGGGCATCCTCGACGCTGATCCGCAGCGCGCCCTCGGCGTCGCGTTTGCGCCAGGTCGGGTCGCGGAAGATGTCGTTGGCGGTGTAGGCGCGCCGCTCCCCCACCGACAGCACGATCGGAAATTCCGGCGTGGTGAGCTGGGGCGGAACCCGGGACAGCGTCTTCAATTCGTCCAGCATCGACGGGATTTCGAGCGCGATCTTGTGGTCGGAGTGGCTGATCAGCGTGAAGTCGTCCTCGTAGTTGTGCACGGTGAACGTCACGCCCGACGGGGTGTCCAGGATCGCGTCGAACAGGGCGTTGCCGTCGGCGTGTCCGGCGCGCCGCACCGCGTCCGGATAACCCATGGCGGTCTTTTGGGCAAGGCCCCACAGGGCGGCCGCACCGCGTAACCCTTCCGGTAGGGTCGGCCCGAGTGTTTCGTACAGCACGTACGGAAGTAGTTGCGCCACGCTCGGATTGGCCATGGCACCGAGGAACGCCTCGGTGTAGGCCTGCCGACCGTTTCGTGCGGCTTCGTGTAGTGGTCGCAAATCCGCGTCGTCCAGGACGCCGAGCGCCCGCACCAGCCGTGCCCAGATTTCGGGCTCGGCCAGGGTTCCCGGCAGGGGCGCCATCAATGGGCGGCGCAGATGAAAGGTGTTGTGCGGGAATTCCAGATTGAAGAAGGTGGCTTCCGGCTTCTCGAATTGGGACGCCGCGGGCAGCACATAGTGGGCTAGCCTGGCGGTCTCGGTCATCGCGACGTCGATGACCACCATCAGTTCCAGGGCTCGAAAGGCCTCCCGGCAGGCGGCCGAGTTGGCCAGCGAGTGTGCGGGATTGCTACTTTCCACGATCATGGCCCGGAAGCGATCCGGGTGGTCGGTCAGGATTTCCTCGGGCACCACGTTGCTGGGCACCAGCCCTGAGATGATCGGGGCGCCGGTGACCGGTGTGCGCCCGGAGAACTGGCCGAACAGCGGGGCGAACGACGAATGTAGGTGCTGCCCGCCTTTTTTCGCGAAATTGCCGGTCAGGATCCACAACAACTTGTTCAGGTAGGAGCACAGCGTGCTGTTGGGCGCCTGTTGCACGCCGAGGTCTTCGAACACCGAGACGCTGGCGGCCGTGCCGATGCGCCACGCGGCGGCGCGCAGCAACTCCTGGTCGACCCCGCAATGCGCGGCGTAGTCGGCCACCGGAACCTCGCGCAGCGCGGCCCGGACGGCATCCGCGCCGCGCACGTGCTCGCCGAGAAAGGTTTCGTTGCACAGGTTTTCCTGGACGAGGATGGCGGCCAGTGCGGCCAGGCACCATGCGTCGGTGCCGGGTCGCACCCGCAGGTGGAAGTCGGACATCTTGGCGGTGTCGGTGACCACCGGATCGATGACGATCATCGCGCGGGCCGGATCCTTGGCGATCTCGTTGAGCACCACCCTGGCTCGCGGAAAACTCTGCGACATCCACGGGTTCTTCCCGACGAACACCGCGACCTCGGCGTGCTCGAATTCACCCCTGGTGTGACCTCCGTAGAGGTGCCCGTCCACCCAGGCCTCGCCGGTCTTCTCCTGCGCCAGCGCATTCGAGCGGTAGCGCGACCCCAATGCCTTCAAGAAGGCGCCGCTGTATGCCCCGCCCAGGTGGTTGCCCTGACCGCCGCCGCCGTAGTAGAAGATCTTGTCGCCGCCGTAGCTGTCGCGAATGTGTTTGAAACCCTCGGCGATCTCGACGATCGCCGTGTCCCAATCGATCTCCTCGTAGCTGCCGTCGGCGCGGCGGCGCAGCGGGGAGGTCAGCCGGGCGCCGCTGTTCTGATAGTGGTCCAGCCGCAACGCCTTATTGCAGGTATAGCCCTGCGAGGCCGGGTGCGCCTTATCACCGCGGATGCGGGTCAGCCGGCGGTCTTCGACCTGGACGACGATGCCGCAGTTGCATTCACACAGGATGCACGCGCTGGATTGCCATTCACCGGTCATCGTGGGTTTCCTTTCCGAGCGCCTGACCAGACGACGCCGCCGCCAGCAGGTCGCGCAGCTGGCGATGGACGACGTCGAGGGGCATCAGGTCGCGTCGCACCCGCGCGAGCACGATCGCACCCTCGAGCGAGGTGGTGGCCATCACCGCCAATTCACGCGCCCGCTCCGGCGCAATCCCGTCGGCGATGAACCGTGCGGCGATCAGGTCCGTCCATCGGTCGAAGACCGCCGCGGCGCGTTCGATCACCATGCGTTCGGCGTCGTGGTGCTCGCCCGCTTCAACCGAGACGGCCACGATGGGGCAGCCCGCGCGAAAGTCGCTGTCGAGGAGCTGGCGACGGTACTTGTCGATCAACGTGTCCAGCAGTTGCCGGCCGTCGTCGGCGCCGGTGATGACGGCGGCGACGTGCTCGCCGGCGTAGTCGACGGCCTCGCAGAGCAGCTGGGTGCGACCGCCGGGAAAGTAGTGGTAGGCCGATCCGCGGGGCGCACCGCTGTGCTCGAGCACATCGGAGATCGCGGTGGCGCGCGCCCCGCGCTCCCGAATCAGCAGCGCGGCAGAAACGACCATCCGCTCGCGTGGACCACGCATCGCAGCTCCTCGGCTCTTCTCGTTATGTATGATGCTATATATAATCGACCGGCAAGCGAAAGCCCCCTTTTCGCGGATCGCACGGTCGCTCAGCGCCTCGAGGGGCTCACCGACGCGAAATCGCCCATCCCCGAGAGGAAATGGGCGATTCTGCGTGAGTAATGCGGGTCAGTTCAGCCAGTCGGCGGACCCGTCGTTCTTCTTGTAGTTGCCCCCGCTGGAGTTCTTCACCACGATCGGGTCGCCCGGACCGAAGTTGTCGAAGAACCACTTGGCGTTGGCGGGGCTGATGTTGATGCACCCGTGGCTGACGTCGCGCTTGCCCTGGTCATCCACCGACCACGGCGCGCTGTGCACGTAGTCGCCGACGTTGTCGAAGCGGACCGCGTCCTCCACCGTCACCTTGTAGCCGTAGGTCGAGTTGACCGGCACCCCGTAGGTCGAGGAGTCCATCACCACCGACGCCTTCTTGTCCTGCACGTAATAGATGCCGTTGGGGGTTTGGTGATTGCCCGACGTCATGCCCATCGACATCGGGAAGGTCTTCTCCACGGTGCCGTTGCGGGTGACGGTCAGCTGATGAGTCGCGTCGTCGGCCGTGGCGATCAGCGAGTCGCCGGTCTGAAAGGTGGACACGGTACCGCCGGCGTCGACGGTTACCGCGGTGTGCGCGGGCCAGTAATTGATTGGGCGCCAGCGCAGCTGGGTCGGGGTCATCCAGTAGAACTTGCCCGGCACCGGCGGGACCGACGAGACGTGCACGGCGCCGATCGCCGCGTCGGCGTTCTCGACCGTTCCGGGGAAGTTGATGATGATCGGCTGGGCCACACCCACGGTCGAGCCGCCCTTGGGGACGAACGACGGCGGCCCGAACGGGGCCGTGCCGGTGAACGGCGTGTTGTTCTGCCCATCGGCCGGGGCCGCGGCGGGCTGCGCACCCGGGGGAAGCCAGGGCGGCGGTGCCAGCGGGTTGGGCGGCGGCGGGGCCGCCAGCGGGTCGGGCGGCGGCGGGGGGCGCCAGCGGGTCGGGTGGCGGCGGCGGTCCGGGCGGGGGCCGCGACCGCGCCAGGGTCAGCGGGCGCCGGGTCCGGATCCGCCAGCGCGGGAGCCGCACTCAGCACCAGCACCAAGCCCATGACGGACGCCAAGCCGGCGGCGTTCAGAGTGGCGAAGAGGCCCTTCTTGGTACCGGCCCTCGTCCAGCCCGACATATGCATACCTCCACTCGTGTTCTCGACACAGTGTGGCATAGGGGCCGCGCCAGCTACCGTCACCGCCGGTTGCCCGCGCCCGGAAAGGGCGCCGATTACCGGGCTGATCTGGGCGGATATGAATCGGGTGAGCTTGTCGGAGCAACGTCGAGCATCCGCCGGTTGGCCACGATCCCGATGAGCGCGACGGCCATCAGGGCTGCCGAAGCGGTCAGCATCATCGTGACGCTGCGCTCGTAGAACAGGCCGCCGGCCAGCGAGCCGGCCATGATGCCGACCTGGAAAGCGGTCACGTAGAGCCCCGACGCCCCGTCGGGGTCGTCGGCCCCGTTGCGCATCGCCGCGGATTGCATCATCGGGGAGACCGCCGTGGCCATCGCCCCCCACAGCACGATGGCGGCGGTCCCGATCAGCGCGGTGGCCACGCCCGTCCTACCACCCAGTGCCAGCCCGGTCAGCACCACGAAGGCCGACGTCAGGCCCGTGATGCACAGGATGATGGCGCCCTTGGGCCGGTGGTCCAGCGGCCGCGCCACCAGCGGCAACGACAGCAGGCCGGCCAGCCCGTAGGCGGCCAGCACGAAGGCGAGGTTCGGCCCGCGCACGCCCAGGACGTTGCGGATCAGCTCGACGATGTAGGTGTAGGACACGAAGTGGCCGGTGACCGCGATCATCGCCAGCACGCTCACCAGGATCAGCCGCGGGTTGCGGTGGTGTCGTGACCGCGGACCGACGTGGGCGAGCTGGTTCTCGGTGAGCATCATCTCCGGCAGCATCAGCCGGGCTGCGAGGGTGACGACGGCGGCCGCGACGGTGACGCAGACGACGGCCAGGCGCCAGCCCCACATCAGGCTCAGCGCGGCGGTCAGCGGGCTGCCCACCACCAGCGCGAGGCTGGTGCCGACGTAGATCGACATGGTGGCGCGTCCGGCATGGCTCGGCGGCACCAGCCGGGTCGCGATCGGCGCGATGACCGCCCACAGCAGGCCGTGGGTGACCGCGCAGAGCACGCGCCCGGCGGCCAGCACCGAGAAACTGGGCGCCAGCGCCGAGATGACCTGCGAGGCGGTGAGGCAGGTCAGGCTGAGCATGAGCGTGCGGCGCCGCGGCCAATGCGCCGTCCAGCGCACCAGCGGAAACGTCGTCAGGGCCGCCACGAAGGCGTACCAGGTCAACAGCGTTCCCACCGCAAACAGGCTGACGTGCAGGTCGCGGGCGATGGCCGGCAGCGCGCCGACCGGCAGAATCTCGGCGGTGACGTAGGTGAAGGCCGCGGCGGCCAGCACAGCCAACTGAGCCGCGATGCGTGGAGTCCACGTTCGCGCGGCGGCGTTGGTTTCGGCAGTCATGGCGTCTGTATCGGCCGGACTACCCATCTCCTGGGTTGTCGCGCCTAATGCGATCACACTGCCTTACCGTACGGACCGCAACTACGCCTCCCCCTGAATCAGGGCCGGGACACCGGTCTCAACTACATCACCGATGAAGAACGAAATCAGGAACGAACCAGGCGTGCGATCGCGGCGGAGGCTTCGGCAAGCTTGGCTTGGGCCCTTTCCGGGGCCTCCGGCCCCTCCTCGGCAACCGCGCGGGTGACGCAGTGGCTCAGGTGCTCGTCGAGCAGGTTCAAGGCGACCGAACGCAGCGCGCTGTTGACCGCGCTGACCTGCGTGAGGACGTCGATGCAGTACTTGTCCTCCTCGATCATCCGTGCGATGCCCCGCACCTGGCCCTCGATGCGCCGCAGCCGTTTGGCGTAGTTGTCCTTCTGCTGCGAGTACCCGTGGTCGTTCGTCATCTGTCTCCCCTGCCAATCGCCCGCCCTGCGGCGGCATCACGCCGAACTCCAGCTTATACCCCGTCGGGGTATCACCCCGGAAATTGGCATCGCGACTGGCCAGCGCATACTTGAACGATGCCCACCACCGATTCGGCCGGAACCGCCGACATCAAGCCGCGTAGTCGTGACGTCACCGACGGCCTGGAGAAGGCCGCCGCCCGGGGCATGCTGCGGGCCGTAGGCATGGGCGACGAGGACTTCGCCAAGCCGCAGATCGGCGTCGCGTCGTCGTGGAACGAGATCACGCCGTGCAACCTCTCGCTGGACCGGCTCGCCAAAGCGGTCAAGGAGGGCGTGTTCTCGGCCGGCGGTTACCCGCTGGAGTTCGGCACCATCTCGGTGTCCGACGGCATCTCGATGGGCCACGAGGGGATGCACTTCTCGCTGGTGTCGCGCGAGGTGATCGCCGACAGCGTCGAGACGGTGATGCAGGCCGAACGCCTGGACGGCTCGGTGCTGCTGGCCGGCTGCGACAAGTCGCTGCCCGGCATGCTGATGGCCGCCGCCCGGCTGGACCTGGCCTCGGTGTTCCTCTACGCGGGCTCGATCCTGCCCGGGGTCGCCAAGCTGTCCGACGGCACCGAGCGCGAGGTCACCATCATCGACGCGTTCGAGGCGGTGGGCGCCTGCGCCCGGGGTCTGATGCCGCGCGAAGACGTCGACGCCATCGAGCGCGCGATCTGTCCCGGCGAGGGCGCGTGCGGCGGCATGTACACGGCCAACACGATGGCCAGCGCCGCCGAGGCGCTCGGGATGTCGTTGCCGGGCAGCGCGGCGCCGCCGGCGACCGACCGCCGCCGCGACGGGTTCGCGCGGCGCAGCGGTGCGGCCGTCGTCGAACTGCTGCGGCGCGGCATCACGGCCCGCGACATCCTCACCAAGGAGGCGTTCGAGAACGCGATCGCCGTGGTGATGGCGTTCGGCGGCTCGACCAACGCGGTGCTGCACCTGCTGGCCATCGCCCACGAGGCCGGCGTCGCGCTGTCGCTCGACGATTTCAGCCGGATCGGGTCGAAGGTCCCGCACCTGGCCGACGTCAAGCCGTTCGGCCGCCACGTCATGTCCCACGTCGACCACATCGGCGGCGTGCCGGTGGTGATGAAGGCGCTGCTGGACGCCGGGCTGCTGCGCGGCGACTGCCTGACGGTGACCGGTGCGACGGTGGCCGAGAACCTGGCCGCGATCGCCCCGCCCGACCCGGACGGCAAGGTGCTGCGCGCGCTGAGCAATCCCATTCACCCGACCGGCGGGATCACCATCCTGCGCGGATCGCTGGCGCCCGAGGGTGCGGTGGTCAAGTCGGCGGGATTCGATTCCGACGTGTTCGAGGGCACCGCAAGGGTTTTCGACGGCGAGCGGGCCGCACTGGACGCTTTGGAGGACGGCACCATCACCAAGGGCGACGCGGTGGTGATCCGCTACGAAGGACCCAAGGGCGGCCCCGGCATGCGCGAAATGCTGGCCATCACGGGGGCCATCAAGGGCGCCGGTCTGGGCAAAGACGTGCTGCTGCTCACCGACGGCCGCTTCTCCGGCGGGACGACCGGCCTGTGCGTCGGCCACATCGCGCCCGAGGCGGTCGACGCCGGACCGATCGCGTTCCTGCGCGACGGTGACCGGATCCGCCTGGACGTGGCCAACCATGTGCTCGACGTGCTGACCGATCCGGCCGAATTCGAGGTTCGGCGCAAGGATTTCACCCCGCCGGAGCCGCGCTACAAGACCGGCGTGCTGGCCAAGTACGTGAAGCTGGTCAGCTCGGCCGCCATCGGCGCGGTCTGCGGCTGATCGCCGTCCCGGGCCGGCCCGATGGGGTTCGGGGCGGGCGAACTGCCTTGCGACCTAACCGAGTTGGCGATCAGGTGTGGGTGTCCGTCGCGCGGGTGCGCATGCCGAAGTAGGTCGCGTTGAAGCCCAGGAACGCCAACAACGCACCCGCAACGACATTCGACCAGGTCATGCCGGTGGTCATCACGACGCCCGGCAGGATCCACGTCGAGACGATGACCCACAGCCCCAGCACCGGCAGCGTCCAGGTCATGCCGTGCGCGCGATCGAGCGTCGTCGCGAACCCGTAGGCCAGGAACGCCGCCGCGATCCCGACGATCAGGTCGGACGTGGCAAGCGATGCCGTGCCGCTGAATCCGACGATCCACGGCGAAGCGGCCACGTACAGGCCCGTCAGCAGGGCCAGACCGAACGTGACATGCGCGCTCATCGACTCGGCCACGCGCTCGTAACGCGCACGCAGAGCCAACAAATCGGGGTGGTGATCGATTGATGAATGGACTGTACTCATTTTGTGACCTTTCTGTTATGCGGCAAGCCTTTTGAGCGTTGTCGCACCCATCCATCTACCGTCAAGATTACGCCCGCACGCCGTTGGCCAGCAACGAAAATCGTTGCCCCGGCAGGGCCGCCCGAGCTGGCCGGATGGACAACGCGCGTAGCGTCTTGGGTCATGGACATCGCGGACCGGTTGCGGCTCGATGTTCCGGTCGGGCAGGCCGGGATGGGCGGCGGACTGGCGGGCGCGGCACTGGCGGGCGCGGTCGCCCGGGCGGGCGGACTGGGCACGCTGGGCATCGACACGCCCCAGCGACTACGAAGGTCGATCGAGCGGGTACGCGCGCAGGCGCCGGGCCGGGCGGTCGCGGTAAACCTATTGGTGCCCTTCGTTCATCGCCGGCACGTCGCGGTCTGTGTCGACGCGCGGGTGGACGCCGTCGTGGTGGCGTTCGGGGAAAAGCGGGGGCTGGTCGCACACCTGCGCGATGCGGGGATCTTCGTTTTGGTGATGGTGGGCACCGACGCGCAGGCGCGTGCCGCGATCGCCGCGGGTGCCGACGGCTTGATCGCCCAGGGACGCGAGGCCGGTGGCCATCTGGTGGGAACGGTGGCGGCGCTGGACTTTCTGCCGCGCGCCCTCGCCGCGGCCGCCGGCCGTCCGGTGTTCGTGGCCGGCGGGATCGCCACCGGCGCCGACACGCGCGCCGCGCTGGACGCCGGCGCCAGCGGTGTCATCGCCGGCACGCGATTCCTGTTGACCCACGAGGCCAACGCGAACCGCGCGTACCAGCAACGAATTCTGCGGGCGGACAAGACAATCGAAACCAACCTGTTCGGCCTGAGCTGGCCGCTGCGCCACCGCGTCGTTCCCAACGCGGCCACCCGCCGGTGGTGCCACCAAAACGGCAAGGCCAAGGCGCTGCCCGCCGCCCTGAACGCGGCCAGCCGCCCGCTGTCGGTACTGGGCTATTTCGACGCGGGACCGCTGATGCGCCTGCAGTCACCCGCCCTCCCGTTCTTCACCCCGCTGGCGCCGGTGGCCGGCGTGCCCGACTCCTGGCTGGACAGTGCGGCCCTGTACGCGGGCGAAACCGCTTTGCGAATCGGCGAACTGACCTCCGCCGAGCAGGCCGTCGCCGACCTCGCCCCTCGCTGAGGCCTACCGCACCAACGCGAACGCGAAGCCGTCCCAGCGTTTGGCACCCACCGTTTGAAGTACCGCGGTGTCCAGCCGCGGGTGCTCACCCATCGCCTGCAGCGTCTGGCGCACCGCCTGCGCTTGGGCGTTGGACTCGGGCTCAAGAATCTGGCCCTCCCGAATCACGTTGTCCGCCACGATGACCGCGCCGGGGCGGGCCAGGCGCACCGCCCACTCCAGGTACGCGGGATAGTTCTCCTTGTCGGCGTCGATGAAGATCAGATCGAACGGACCGGTCACCGTCGGCAGCGTATCCAGTGCGGCTCCGACGATCACCTCCACCCGATCGGCGACACCGGCCCGCTCCAGGTTGGCACGCGCCACCTCGGCGTGCTTGGGCTCGTATTCCAACGTCACGACCCGTCCTTGCGGCCCGGCGCCGCGCGCCAGCCAGATGGTGCTGAAACCCCCCAGCGTGCCGAGCTCGAGGATGTTGCGCGCACCGATGGCACCGGCGAGCAGGCTCAGGAACTTTCCTTGCTGCACCGACACCGCGATCGACGGCAACCCGGCCGCGTCGCTGGCCTCGAGGGCCGCGCTCAACGACGGGTCGCCGTCCACCACTGTGCTGTCCAAGAATGCGTCGACGTCTTTGGGGGTTGGGTTCTCGGTCATGGCGCCCACGCTAGCCGCGCCCCGCCGCGTCGACACGGACGGCCCGGGGTGGTATCGAACCGGTCGCGCCCGTTTACGTATACCCATGGGGGGTATATAGTGATGGTGCGGTCGACCCGCACCGCAAGAATCACCAGAACAGGAAAAGGGTGAGTTGAATGGCAACTTACGAGGCCGGGACCGAGCTGACGTGCGGTCACGAAGGCTGCGGCTGTCGCGTCCGCATCGAGGTCCCCTGCCACTGCTCGGGTTCGGGTGAGCCGTACCGCTGCACGTGCGGCGACGAGCTGACCCCCGTCAAGTAAACCGCCGGGCCGGTCGTGCGTTCGGGCGTAGTCCCCGGTGACCTATCGCCCGAACGTACGACCGGTCAGCTCGACCGCGGCTTCCAGCCGCATCTCGATCGCCGACGTGCCCACCGCGGCCGTATAGGCGCCCGGGCGGATCCGCCAACTCTTGGCGCGGCCGTCATAGCGGGCGAGCAGTCGCGGGTCCGCCTCGACGGTCACCCGCTGAGTCGCACCGGGCGCGAGATCCACCCGCTCGAATCCCAGCAGCCGTAAACACGGTTCACCGGCGGCGGCCGTCAGGTACAGCTGCGGTACGTCGGCCCCGGCGCGGTCGCCGCCGTTGACGACGCTGAAACTGGCCCTGATGGTTTCCCCGCCGCTGACCACCAGGTCGCGGTAGTCAAACCTGGTGTAGGACAACCCGTGACCGAAGGCGAACATCGGGTCATGGCCGCGCCGGGCGTACCAGCGGTAGCCGACGTCGGCTCCCTCGGCGTAGTCGATCGTGGTGGGTGTCCCCCACGGTTCGCCGGCGCCGGGCAGCTGCGGGCGCGGCGTCTGGGCGAGGTCGACTGGAAAAGTGATCGGCAGCCGGCCCGAGGGATTCACCGTCCCGGTAAGGATCTCCGCGACGGCCCGGCCGCCGTCCTGGCCCGGAAACCACGCCTGCACAATGGCATTCACCGCATCGCGCCAGGGCATCGATACCGGATTGCCGGTCTGCAGCACCACCACGGTGTTGGGGTTGGCGACCGCGACCGCCGCGATCAGCTCGTCCTGACCCCACGGCAGCGAGAGGTCGCCGATGTCGAAACCCTCGCCCTCCGCGCGGACCGCGAACACTATCGCGATGTCGGCCGTGCGCGCCGCCCGCACCGCCCCGGCCGGACTGACGCCGGGGTCGAACTCGATCTGGGCCTGCGGGAGGAGTTTTCGTAACTCCTCCAGCGGACTCGACGGCAGCAGGTACAGATTGCGCATCCCGGCCTCCAGTCCCGAGCCGCCGATGGGCACCACACCCGCGTATCCGCCCGGCGGGACGACGGTGCTCGAGCCGTATCCGGCCGGCACACCCACGTGCGCGTACCCGCCGATGACGGCGATGCGTGGGCTCGACCCGGGCGCCAATGGCAACAGACCGCGGTTGGTCAACAGCACCGTTCCCTGCCGCGTTATCTCCAGCGCGATCTCGTTGTGCAAGGCCAGGTCCGGTTTCGGTGCCGCGCCGCCGCTGCCGACGCCGACGGCGAACATGGATCGCAGGATCCGGCGAACCATGTCCGACAGGCGCTCCGCGGACAGCCTGCCGTCGGCGTACGCGTCGCGCAGCGGTGCACCGAAGGACTCGGCCTGCCACAGCAGCGCGTCGATCTGAGCCCCGCACTCCTGATCGAGGCCGGCCAGCGCGCACTGCCAGCTCGGCGTGGCGCCCCAATCCGACATGACCCAGCCGCGATAACCCCACGCGCCCTTCAGCACGTCGTTGATCAAGACGGCGTTCGCGGCGGCGTAGTCGCCGTTGACCTTGTTGTAGGCGGTCATCACGGCGCCGGGCCGCGAGCGCTCGATCGCCAATTCGAAGGCCAACAGGTCGGATTCGCGGTGCGCGTCGGGATCGATGACCGCGTCCAGGAAATGCCGATTGGTTTCGTTGCAGTTCAGCGAGTAGTGCTTGACCGTCGAGATGACGCCCTGGCGTTGAATGCCCTCGACCGACTCGGCGGCCATCGTCGCGGTCAAAAGCGGGTCCTCGGAATAATATTCGAAATTGCGGCCGTTGCGCGGGTCGCGGACCAAGTTCATCGCACCGGCCAGCTGCACGTTGAACCCGCGGCTGCGCGCCTCGCGGCCGATCACCTCGCCCGCGGCCCGGGCAAGCGACGGATTGAAGCTGGCGGCCAGCGCCAGGCCGGCGGGCAGTGCGGTGGCGGTATCGCCAACGCGGAACCCGGGATTGGTGACACCCAGGCCGGCATCGCTCATCAGCAATGCGGGGACACCGAGACGGGGAACCCCCGGTACGTATCCCGCACTCATCGGCGCGTCCGCGGGGATGCGTTCGTCGCGCACGGGCCACATGTCGCCGGCCCCCATCACCGAGACCAGCAACGCAAACCGCTCGTCGTCGGTCATTTGAGCTTCGACCTCACGCGCCCGGGCGTCGGGGTCGGCGGGGTTCACCGGACGCCCTCCTTGGCGTAGACCACGCGCAGCACGTGCCCCAGTTCCGGTCCCATCACCAGCTCCGTCAGCTCACAGATCGTCGCAATGAACTCGGGGCCGTGCGGCGGGTCGGCCTGGCACAAATGATGCGCCACCTCGTGCAGCATCACCAGCTCGCGCAGCGCCCAGTCGGCGGTGTCCCGGTCGGGAACCGCGATAACGCCAGTGCCGTCGTGGTTTTCGTAGTGCGCGGCGCTGGCCGCGCGCCGTCCCCGCACCCGCAGCGGCGTCAGATCCGGCCAGCGTTGCCGCACCGCCGGAAGCGCCAGCACGTCGTCCACGTAGCGCTGCGCGGAGGCCACCGAACCGAATCGGCCCTCGGGCGGCAACGTCAGCTGGGTACCGAAGAACTCCACCACCTGCGAGCCGTGCTGGGCGGCGCGGTCGAAAAGCGTCCGGACGAACTCCTCGGCCGCATACACCTTGGAGCGTTGAGAATCCCGGCGTGGGGAGTTCCCCGCGGTCACCCGCTCAGCGCGCTCCGCGCCCCGGGAAGTTCGGGGCTGTTGCCGAGCCGCGCCCGCTTGCCGGCCCGATCGCCGGCGCGCCGCGCGGCCGAGGAATATCCGGCCGACGCGCGGCTGGCCTGCCAGGTGCCGCGCGCCTTCGACGCACCGCGATAGTAGTCCACCAGCTCGATCTCCTTGTCCCGCAACGCGATAGCGGTGCCTGGCGATCGTCGATGGTCTTTGGTGGCCTCCTGCCGCGCCTGATCGCGGGCCTCGGTCAGCCGGTGGCCGACGCGCGCGCCGAACGCCAGCTGAAAGTTGAGCCGCGCGGTGATCGTCGGCGTGGGACGATGCGCGCCCGAGGCGAGGTAGGCGTCCGACGCGCGGACCATCTGCACAACCAGGCTGGCGTACAACGCGTGGCTGGCGTCGATGTCCTCGACGAACCCGTAGGCGTACACGAACGTCGAATTCGAGGCGACGTCGCAGCGCACGTCGTTGGCCGCGGCGATCAGCACGAACAGCTGCACATACGTGCGCAACCCCTTGGTGCCCGCCTCCCCGATGGTGATGGTGCGCTGCGTCGGAGTCTGCGCCGCCGTCCGCTGGGCGGAATGCGAGCGCGCCACCGCGAGATCGATGGAGGCGGCCGTCGCGAGCCGCTGCGCGGCGGACATGAACGCGTCGGCTTCGTGGGTGTTGTCGGTGCCCTCGGCCTGACGCAGCAATGCAGCGATGCGCGCCAGCATCTTGTCGTCAGTCATAGCGCCGCTCCTCCCCATCGCGTGGCTCTGTGGCCAAAGTACGGGAGCCGGCCGACACGCCCCCCCTCACAGCCGGGCGGTGATCCAGGCGACCACGTCATCGAGCACCTGTTCGCGCTCGGGCTCGTTGAAAACCTCGTGGTAGAGCCCCGCGTAGACCTTCAACTCGACGTCGGTGGACCCGACACACTCGACCAGGCGACGGCTGCCCGCGACGGAGATCAGCCGGTCCTGCTCGCCGTGCACCACCAGCAGCGGTGCCGTCAGGGCCGGTGCCCGCTGCGGCATGGTCTCGCCGACCTGCAGCAACGCCCGCCCGATGCCGGCGGGCATCTTGCCGTGGTACACCAGCGGATCGTCTTTGTAGGCGGCCACCACCGCGGGGTCCCGGGAGATGGCATCGACGTCGAGGTCTTGGGCCGGCAGCCCGGGCACCACGGCACCGAGCACCTTGGCGGCCAGCGCCAGCAGCGGCGACACCTGATCCTGGGCCGCCACCGCGGGCCCCGACAGCACCATCAGGTCGTAGTTGTCCGGACGTTCGACGCCGTAGGCGAAGACGATGCCGCCGCCCATGCTGTGCCCCAGCACGATGCACTTGAGCCCGTGGTGTTCCCGGGTGGCGATGCCGACCAGGGTGTCGAAGTCGGCGGTGTACTCGTGGATGTCGCGCACCAGCACCCGCTTACCGCCGGAGCGGCCGTGGCCGCGATGGTCCAGCGCATATGTGACCAGCCCCGCCTCACCGAAGCGCTTGGCGACGTGGTCGTAGCGGCGGGCGTACTCCCCGAGACCGTGTGACAGCACCAGGACCGCCCGCGGTGCGGTGTCGGGTGTCCAGACGTCGTAGACGATGCGCACACCGCCGAACCCGTCGAAACTGCGTTCGGTGCGGTTCACTCGGAGGTCCTAGTCATTACCGGCAGCGTAATGGCTGCTGATGCGGGACGTGTTGGCAGACACTGCGTAGGCTCATGCGAATGAGCCTTCTCGCGCAGAACTCTGAAGGTGACCCCGCGGCCGGCGCGGATTTCTCGGCGCACGCCGAACCGTATCGGCGCGAACTGCTGGCCCACTGCTACCGAATGACCGGATCCCTGCACGACGCGGAGGACCTGGTGCAGGAGACCCTGCTGCGGGCCTGGAAGGCCTACGACCGTTTCGAAGGCAAGTCCTCGATGCGGACCTGGCTGCACCGCATCGCCACCAACACCTGCCTGACCGCGCTGGAGGGCCGCCAGCGCAGGCCGTTGCCGGTGGGCCTGGGCGGTCCGAGTTCGGACCCGACCGCCGAGCTGGTGGAGCGACGCGAGGTGCCGTGGCTGGAACCGCTACCGGAGCTGACCGAGCATCCCGCCGACCCGTCAGTCGTCGTCGGGTCGCGGGAGTCGGTGCGGTTGGCGTTTGTTGCTGCGCTGCAATACCTCCCGCCCCGGCAGCGGGCGGTGCTGCTGCTGCGCGACGTGTTGGGCTGGCGCTCCGCCGAGGTCGCCGACGCGGTCGGCACCACCACCGCCGCCGTCAACAGCCTGCTGCAGCGGGCCCGATCCCAGCTCGAGGCCGCCGGGCCCAGCTCCGAAGACCCACTGCTGCAGCCGGATTCGGCCGAGGCCCAGGACCTGCTGGCGCGCTACATCGCCGCGTTCGAAACCTACGACATCGATCGGCTGGTCGACCTGTTCACCGCCGAGGCGATCTGGGAGATGCCGCCGTACACCGGCTGGTATCAGGGCGCGGGCGCCATCGTCACCCTCATTCATCAGCAGTGCCCGGCGGAGGGCAGCGGGGACATGCGCATGCTGCCGCTGATCGCCAACGGACAGCTGGCCGCGGCGATGTACATGCGCGCCGGCGAGGCGCACGTGCCCTTTCAGCTGCACGTGCTGGATGTGCAGGGCGGCAAGGTGTCCCACGTGGTGGCCTTCCTCGACAACAGCTTGTTCACGAAGTTCGGGCTGCCCGGTTCGCTGTCCGCGGGCCAGAGTTGAGAAGGTTGCTTTCATGACGAACACCACCCAGGTGACGCCCGTCCCCGGCAAGCCGGCGCTGCTGCTGAGCGCTTTCGACCTGGCCGACGTGGGCTACGTCGTCGAGGAGTTCTTCGTCTCCGGCACGGCCTGCTGCTACGCCCCGGTGGGCGGGCTGGGCCCCGATGGCCGTTGGGACGTAACCCCCTCGGGCTCGGCCGATTACACCACCCGCATCGTGGCGCTGACGCCAGCCGACCCGGCCCGGTTCAACGGCACGGTGCTGGTCGAATGGCTCAACGTGAGCGGCGGCATCGACGCCGCCGCGGTGTGGATGATGGCGCATCGCGAAATCCTGCGCTCCGGTTACGCCTACGTCGCGGTGTCGGCCCAGCGAGTGGGGGTCGAGGGCGGCGAGAGCCTGCTCGGCGCGGATATGTCGCTGAAAAGCCAAGATTCGCAACGGTACGCGGGCCTGCACCACCCGGGCGACGCGTTCTCTTACGACATCTTCTCCCAGATCGGCGCGCTCATCAAAGGTGGCGAACACGGCGCGATCCTGCGCGACCTGCCCGCGCAGCGCGTCATCGCAGTGGGCGAATCCCAGTCCGCGATGTTCCTCACCACCTACGTCAACGCCGTCGATCCGCTGTCCCCGCACTACGACGGATTCCTGGTCCACTCCCGGTTCGGCCCGGCCGCTCCGCTGGACGGCAGCTCGATCTTCGAGGAATCCCCTGCGACGCCGGCAGTTACGTTCCGGCCGGAACTACGTGTCCCGTTGCTCACCGTCATCACCGAGACCGACGTTTTCGGCGGACCACGCGAGGGCTACTACTTCGCCAGGCAGCCCGACAATGACCGGCTGCGGGTCTGGGAGATCGCCGGTGCGGCCCACGCCGACAACTACACGATCCAGGTGGCGTTCATCGACAGCGGCTCGGCACCGCTCGAGGCCATCGTGGCCGGCTACACGCCGACCAACACGTTGATGGGCCAGGAACTCGCGCACAATATCAACTTTGGCCCGCAGCACCACTATGTGGTGCAGGCGGCGCTCGCCGCGCTGAACAACTGGGTGGCCACCGGCGAACCGGCGCCGAGGGCCGACTCGCTCGAGGTCCGTGAAAGCTCTCTGCCACAACCTGTTCCGGACGGCAACGGCATCGCCCGGGGCGGCATCAGGACGCCGTGGGTGGACGTGCCGATCGCCAGGACGTCGGGCCTGGGCGGCGAAGAGAGCATCATGTCGGCTATCTTCGGCTCAGGAGAGCTGTTCGACGCCAACACGATTCAGCGGCTCTATCCCGGTGGCAGCACCCAGTACCTGGAAAGCTTCACCGGGGCCCTCGACGCGGCGATCGGTGCCGGGTTCATCCTGCCGGCCGACCGCGCCGAGATCCTGCAGCTTGCCGCCGCGATATATCCCGGCGGGCGGCCTTAGAACAGCCGGCTGTCCGGCGGGGGCCCCTGGACCGGGCGGAGCAATCCGGCCCCGGTGACCATCGGCAGGTCCAGTGCCGACAGCAGACCGGGCGGGGCCGCGCACACCGCCGGGATCGCGTTCACCATGCGCGAGGCGCCCGCGATGCGCGCCCCCAGGTCGTGGTCGTGGTCTTCGGCCATCTCGAATTCGCACCGCATACTCGGGGATCCCTCGATCTCCACGCGGTAGAGGCCCTGCCCGGAGGCCAGCCCGTAGCCGAGGTCCTTCGGCGGGATCGAGATGTGCGGCTGCGGCCAGTCGGGCGCGATGTCGTCGCGCATCCGCGTCACGTGGTCGACCACGAAAGTCGGCTTCCCGTCGACATAACCGGTGAGCGTGGAGCGCATCGCGGCGATGGTTCCGGCGCCGATGTGACCGGTGGGGGTGTCGAAGGACTCGGTGGCGGCAATCCGCTCGTTGCTCTCCTCGATGCTGTCGACCTTGACGCCCAAACCCGCGGCGAGCTGGTGCAGGACGGGTCCCCAAGCGAAGGTGAAAATTCCGGGCTGCGCCGCGAATGCCTGATACTCCGGCGGCTTGCCGAAGCCGAGGATCTCATACACCGCAGCACGGTCCGGATAGGTCGCGTAGTTGAACATCTCAGTTACCCGCACCGACTCGACCGCCCGGGAGACGCCGGTAAGCACCAGCGGCAGCACGTCATTGGCGAACCCGGAGTCGATGCCGGTCGTGAAGAACGACACGCCCCCGTCGAGCGCGGCCTGCCGCAGCGAGCCGGTGAAGGCGGCGTCGAGCCCGTCGGGAAAGACCAGCGGCACGATCGAGCAGGACACCACGTTCTTGCCGGACCGCAGGATCGAGACCATGTCGGCCGTGGCATCAAGCGGCCGTAAATTGGCGCCGGCGGCATACACCACCACGTCGGCGTCGCCGGCGAGCAGCGCCGCCGAGTCCTGGGTGGCTACCACGCCGACCGGCCCTATGCCGCACAACTCCCCGGCGTCGCGGCCGGCCTTCGCGTCGCTGTGCACCACGACGTCAACCAGTTCAAGCTCCGGATGGTCGATGACCCCACGCAGGGCGATCACACCCATGGATCCCGGACCCCACACCCCCACCTTGAACACGATTATCTCCTAATATTAGGACGGATATTATTGTATTTTGGACGGATCGTAGGGAGGTGGCGTGGAAACGTCAATGGCCGAGACGCCAGACGAATCGGGTGCCAAGTCACCGCCAACCGCGCGGGTGATGGACGTCCTTGCCGCCCTGGCGAATTCGAAGTTCGGCCTCACCTCGGCCGAGCTGGCCAAGCGCTGCGCGATCAGCACCTCGACCTGTGCCCTGGTGCTGGCCGAACTGGAGCGACGGGCCTGGGTGGCGCGCCGCGGCAATCGCCGCTACGTCCTGGGCAGCGGATTGTTCGGGCTGGTCCACGGGCTGCGCGACCAGTTCCCGCTGCTGGACCGCGGGCGTGACGCGCTGCGCTTCTTGCACGACAAGCTCGGCGCGGGTTGCTCGATGTCCAGGATCGGCGCACGGCATCTGACCACCGTCGATGCGGTTGGCCACGGCCCCGACGGCGAGCACGCCGTGGGGCAACGCTTCCCCATCGACCCGCCGTTCGGCCTGGTCGCCATGGCCTGGCGCGACGACGACTCCGTCGAGGCGTGGTTGCGCCGCGTGACGCCCAGGCTTACGCGTGGCGAAATCGCCGAGCACCAGCGGGTACTGGCGAGTATCCGCGCCCGCGGCTACGGCGCCTGGCGGTTCGACGACACTCACCGGTCGCTGCACACCCGGCTGGTCGACGTGCTGGCCTCGCTGGAGCCGACGGCACAGGTCACCCACCAGCTCACCAGGCTGATGACGATGGTGGCCCTGCAGTCGGTCACCGATGTCCTCGAAACGGAATTAGCCACAACGGAATTCGTCGTCCTGCCGATATTCGCCCATGACGGCCAGCCCGAGTACCAAATCGAGATTCACCTGAGCCACGCCACCGCGCTGACCCTGCCGGAACTCGACGCCGCGCTGCGGCACGCCCAGGGCCTGCTCGCCGCGACGCTGCCCTGATGCGGCCGGGGATTAGGCTGGGCTGATGCCGGCCACCGCGGAGCTCAGGGATGCGGCAACCCGGGCGGTCACCAGTACCCCCTGGCTGACCTCCCGGCACTCTTTCTCCTTCGGCGACCATTACGACCCGGACAACACCCACTTCGGGCTGCTGCTGGTGAACAACGACGACATCGTCTCGCCCGGAACGGGATTCGACACCCACCCACACCGGGACATGGAGATCGTGACCTGGGTGCTGCGCGGGGAACTGTCGCACCATGATTCCGCCGGCAACCGCGGGGTGATCTATCCCGGCCTGGCGCAACGCATGTCGGCCGGCAGCGGAATCCTGCACTCCGAGCGAAATGAGTCCCTTAGTGAGCCGGTTAATTTCGTGCAGATGTGGGTGGTGCCCGACGAGGCCGGGGTGCAGCCGAGTTACCAACAGCACGAGATCGACGACCGGCAGCTGGCAGGCAACCTTGTGACGATCGCGTCAGGGATGTCCGCGCACGATACCGCGATCACGCTGCACAACCGCAATGCCGCGCTACACGCGACCCGGTTGCCGGCTGGCGCCGCGGTCAGCCTTCCGCGGGCTCCCTACCTGCACCTTTTCGTGGCCCGGGGCCGGGTCAACGTCGAAGGACTCGGCGCGGTGAACGAGGGCGATGCTGTGCGATTCACCGACGCGGACGGCCGGCGCGTGTCGGCGGGCGAGCCGTCGGAACTGCTGATCTGGGAGATGCACGCGAAGCTGGGTGAGTGAGGCCATCGCGGGCCGCGCCCCATAGAGGGTCGGCGCCGCAGCCCATAGAGTGGGCACGACAGACAGGAGTCGGCATGCCTCACTCGCAACCGCAGCACGCGGCGCCCAACCCCGGCCGCAACATCGAGGCGATCCGCACCCTGCGGTTCTGGGCGGCACCCCTGGTCATCACCGTGGCGCTGATGGCGGCGTTGTGCGCGCTCTACCTCGGCGGCATCCTGAATCCGACGACCAACCTGCGTCATTTCCCCATCGCGGTGGTGAACGAGGATGCCGGGCCCGGGGGCGCACAGATCGTCGACCGGCTGGTCAACGGGCTGGACAAGAACAAGTTCGATGTCCGCGTGCTCTCCCGTAGCGAGGCCCGGCACCAACTGGACGCCGGCCGGGTGTACGGCCAGGTGCTGATACCGCCGAGCTTCTCGTCGAAGCTGCGGGACTTCGCCACCGGTGCGGTGCTGCCGGCCCGCGCGGACCGGCCATCGATCACGGTCTCCATCAATCCGCGGGCCGGCACCCTGGGGGCGAGCATCGCCGGCCAGACCCTCAACACGGCGATGGGAATCGCGAACGGCATAGCCGGGCAACAGGTTATGGCCGAGGTGGCCGCGCAAACCCGCGGTGCGCCGCTGGCCGGTGCGGCCCAGGTGGGCCTGAGCGCGCCGATCGATATTCAGTCGAACGTCTACAACCCGCTGCCCAACGGCACCGGCAACGGGCTGTCGGCCTTCTATTACGCGCTCTTGCTGCTGCTGGCCGGCTTCACCGGCAGCATCGTGGTCAGCACGCTGGTCGACGCGTTGCTCGGTTATGTGCCGGCCGAATTCGGCCCGGTGTACCGGTTCGCCGAGCAGGTCAGGATCTCCAGATTTCAGACGCTGCTGCTGAAGTGGGCCATGATGGTGCTGCTGGGATTGCTGACCTCGGCGGTGTACCTGGCGATCGCCGACGGACTGGGCATGCCCATCGATCACAGCTGGCAGCTGTGGGCGTTCGGCGTCTTCGCGATCGCCGCCGTCGGCATCACGTCCAGTTCCCTGCTCTCGGTGCTGGGCACAGCTGGAATGCTGGTCAGCCTGCTGATCTTCGTGATCCTCGGGCTGCCCTCGGCCGGCGCCACGGTGCCGCTCGAGGCGACGCCGTCGTTCTTTCGCTGGCTGGCCGAATTCGAGCCGATGCACCAGGTCTTCCTCGGGACCCGGTCGCTGCTGTACTTCGGCGGCCGTGGCGACGCGGGCCTGACGCAGGCGGTGACCATGACGACGATCGGCCTCGTGATCGGCTTGCTGCTCGGTGGCATTGTCACACACCTGTACGACCGCAAGGGTTTTCACCGGATTCAGGGGGCGGTCGAGTTGGCTATCGCCCAGGAGCACCAGGCGCAGCACCAAACCCGCCGCAGCAAGCACGCGGAACCGGACGCCAACCCGGTCGCCAACAGCGAGCTGGCCGGTCCGGAGCCGGCCGTCGTGGAGCCGGCCGAACCCGCCGCGGAGCCGGCCCAGCCCGCCGCCGCCAAGCCTGAAAGTTCAAGCGAGCAAGCTTAATTCGCGCGTAGCCTGACCGTCACCGCGTCGTTATTTTTGTTGACAGTGTGACTTATGGTACTGATGATGTTCCTGTTGCATTAGTACCTGGCGGAAAGGGCTATCGTGCTGACCCGACGCGCCAGCTTCCGCCGGCTGGCGGCGTGCTGCGCCGCCGTCGTTGCCTGCTTCACCCTGGCCGTCACGTCCGGACAACCCCTCGCCCGGGCCGCCGACGGACGCGATCTGCTGGCCAACGCCATCGGCAGCACCCGCGGTTCCTACCTGGTCTACAACTTCGGCCCCGGCCATCCCGCACCGATGCTCAACGCCGGTGGCAGCTGGTACGAGATGAACAACGGCGGCCACCTGATGATCATCAAGAACGCGGCGGGACGCCTGTCGCCGCACCTCCTGGTCGACACGCACCAGGGCGATCAGGCCCGTTGCGAGAACAACCCCGGCGCGCGCACCGCCGAGGGACTCTGGCAGGCCTCGGAGCTGTACGCCCCGCTGCAGGCCTGGCAGCGGATGGGCCAGCCGACCATCGCGATCAACGCCAACTTCTTCGACGTCCGCGGCCAAAAGGGCGGCTCGTGGCGCCAGACCGGGTGCAGCTCACCGCTGGGCGCCTTCGTCGACAACACCCAGGGCCAGGGTCGCGCCAACCAGGCGGTCACCGGCACCGTCGCCTACCCCGGCAAGCAGGGCCTGTCCGGTGGCGGCGAAAGCTGGAGCGCCCTGTCCACCATGATCCTGCCGTCCGGTGGTGCCCCATATGTGGTGTGGCCCAAGACAAAGAGCGACTATGACGCCGCCACCCCGGTGGTCGCCGACCTGCTCAACAAGAACGAGAAGTTCGTCGCCGTCTCGGGCATCGGATTGTTGGCGCCCGGCAACACCGGACAGCTACACGACGGCGGGCCCAGCGCGGCCCGAACGGCGCTGGCCTACGCCAGGCAAAAGGACGAGATGTACGTCTTCGAGGGCGGCAACTACACCCCGGACAACATGCAGGACCTGTTCCGCGGCCTGGGTAGCGATAACGCCGTGCTGCTCGACGGTGGCGGCTCGTCGGCGATCGTGCTGCGCCGCGACACCGGCGGCATGTGGGCCGGCGCGGGATCACCGCGCGGCTCGTGTGACACCCGCCAGGTGCTCTGCGATTCACACGAGCGGGCTCTGCCTAGCTGGCTGGCGTTTAACTAGCCACCGCCGCAGCGCTTTTCGTCGCCGCCGGACCCCACCGGAAGATCAACAGGCTCGCAGCTATCACCGCCGCGGCGACCACGAACACCGGGGCGATCACGTATCTCGACATCGTCGCGCCCAAAAAGGCGCCGGCGCACATGGTGGCGACCACGCCGATGCGCAGCCCCTGGCGTTCGCCGGCGCCGCCGGCCAGGCGGCTGTCCAGTCCGAGGCTGACGATCGTCGACGTCAGCACCGTGGTGGACAGCTCCTGGATGCCGAACTGGCGCGCACTCGAATGTTGTAGGCCGAAGGTCACCGCCAGGATGCCGATCATGATCAGCTTGGAATTCCCTTGGTAGCGCAGCACTCCCGAGCCCGCCAGGATGGCCAGCGCCACCAGCAGGACGATCTCGGTTGCCAGCACCGTGGTGATCCACGGTCGCGTGCGCATGCCGAAGTAGCGTGACAGGCGGCCGCTGACGATCGTCGTGCAGATGAAGGTCGGCAGGGCCACCGCGACGGCGGTCAGGTCGATGGTGGTGCTCGGGGCCAGCCAGAACCCCAGGAAGACCACGTTGCCGGTCATGTTGGCGACGAACACGTGGCCGAGTGCCAGGATGCTGATCGAGTCGGCCAAGCCGGTGGCGAAGGTCAACAGCAGCAACGCCGCTACGGTCCATCGTTGCGATACCGGTGACGTGACAGCCATGCGGTGCAGTATATTTCGGGGCCGCCCGCAGCCGCCGTCAAACCTTCGGCGTCAGATCCAGCGACGTGATCGTCGTCATCCTGGTCACCAGCCAACGGTTGTCGGACCGCTTCAAAAACAGCCGGTACGACAGGTACTTCAATGACGGGACGTTCTTGGTCAGCGGGCTGGTGGAGGTCGTGTTGGTGTAGACGAGCACCGAAGCGTTGGGATCGTCCAGCATCTCGACCGCCGCTCCGGTGACCTCGGTGCTGTTGCTGATCTTGGCCTGCTTGTTGGGGGCCACGATCGCGTCGACGAATTTGCGGTACTGCGCCTCGAAATCCCCGCTGAGATAGCGAGATGCGCGGTCGGCGAGCGTGTCCATGTTTTCCGGCGTGTACGTCCACAGCGTGGTGATCGCGTTGGCGGCGGTCCGCGCGACGTTCAGTTTCGTTGCGGCGGTAGCCCGATCGGTCAGGTACGGCTGCACCATCGCGCCGGCGAACGCGGCGGACCCGACGAACAGCAGGGCGGCGATCACGGCGACGATGGCCCAGGCCTTACCGGCCCGCCGCTTCTTTCTCGCGCCGCCGGCCGGCGCCGCGTCGGTGGTCTGTTCCGCGTCCTCGCCGGAGGCCTCGGCATCGGCGCCGTCCGGCGCGGCCTCGTCGCCCTCGGCGCTGTCGGAATCCGTTGTGGCATCCGACTTTTCGTCGCGCTCCTCCGGGCCGTCGCCCCCCGCCGCGCCCGTCGCCTCGGTCTCGGGGGCGGCCGGGTTCTGCTCGGCGGTCACATCACCTGCTGCAGGCTGCTGATCTTCCACTGGTTCCCTTCCTGCGTCGCGGTTGCCGCCCAACGATTGGTGTTCTCCAAGACCTGCTTTTCATCCGGCGACTTGGTGGTGATCGCGGTGGCCACCATGACGCTGACGCTGCCGTCGTCGTTCCATCGCTCCAGGCCGGCGTCCAGGACGCTGCCGGTGGCCGGTTCGGCCCGTGCGACCTGGAGCAGGATCTCGTTGGCGTTCTTCTGGTACTGGTTGGCGAAGTCGCCGGTCGCCTGCGCCAATATCCGGTTCACGTAGTCGTTGGCGTGAAAGGGATCGATGGAGGTGAACTGCGTCATGAATCCGGTCACGTAGCTGAGCACCTCGCGGTCCCTCGACGCGGTCCGCACCCGGGATTCATGTGAGCCGAGCATCAGCGCGCAGGCGGTGATCGCCGCGACGATGAGCAGCGCGGCGACCGTTCCGGCCAACGGCACCAGCCATGGCCGCCGCGCCTCGGCCTCGACCGGGCGCGCGATGAGCAGGGGTCGATCGCCGGGTGCAAACCTGCGCCGCGGGCTCATTTTCCGCCCCCGGGCTGCTTCGGCTTGGTCAGCACGTTGAGATCGTCGACGCGCCAAGTGTTTCCGCCGCCCTTGGCGAAGTTCACCCGCACGGTGGCGCTGATGTAGCGCCGCTCGGGCCCGATGCCGCGCCGGCCCTGCATGAACAGCAGCATCGTCGCCCGGTCCGGCCCCGCCGATTCGATCGAGCTGTTGGTGACCCAGTATTCGTTGATGACCGGGTGCCCCTTCTGCACCAGGTCCTGCTGGGCGGCCAGCTGGGGCCGATACTTGTCGGTCGCCAGCGACAGCGCCCGGGTGAAGTCCTCGTGCAGCGACTTGGGGTCGTACGTCAGCATCTGGGCGACGATCTTCGGTCCCTGCGTGGCGATCTGGGCGCGCGTCTGATCGGTCGCCCGGTCCGTGGAGTACACCACGAAAAAGCTGATCGCGGCCCCGGCCAGGCAGAGCACCACCGCGCTCGACACCGCGACCGCGGTCCAGCGCCGGATGCGGGCCGGCACCGCGCCCGGGCCGAGGGGGCGTACCTCGGTGCGCGCCAGCATGTCGGCGAATGTGCGGCGGCGTGAATCCCACAGGGGCCAAAGCCATCCCACGATCGAGACGATGTCGAGCAGGTGGGCGACGTCCCGGAGCAGCAGGGTCCACGGGCCCGGCGAATCACCGGTGCGTCCCGTCACCGCGATGCCCACCAACGCGCGGCCCAGGCTCCAGCCGGTGATCACCGGCAGCAGCAGCCGGTTGACCAGCGCCAGCAGGGTGACGACGCCGAGGACGGAGATGGCCAGCCACCACCACGCCCCGTGGGCCGGCACGGTACGCAACACCAGCGCCATCGTGATGATCACCGCGAGGCACGGCAGCACGTCGACGGCGAATGCGCGAACGCGAGAATGCCAGGGCGCCAAGGCTTCCCGCGGTGACTCCTGGATTTCCGGGGGCGCAGTCTGTTCGACCACCACCGTCACTTCGTCACCTGGTCGAGCTTGGAGATCTTGTACTGCCCCTCGGCGAACGCCATCTTCACGCGCAGCCGGTAGCCCGCTTCGCTCTGGTTCTGGTCGCTGGCCACCTTCACGCGCAGCGCGACCAGGATGTCGATCGAACCGTCGGGGTTGTTGCGCTCGACGGCCGCCCGCACATCCGACACCTGAACGTGGATGTTCGCGGCCTGATATGCCTGTACGAGCATGCTGGTGTAGAGCAGCGCCTGCGAGCGGAAGGCGTCCGTGCCGCAGTCGACGATCTTCTGCTCGCTCGCGGTCATCGCGTTGGTGTCCGGCGCCTGGGTCGCCGACACGCATTCCACCGCCGCCTTCAGCGCCGCGGTGTCGTTACGGGCGATCCGCTGGCTTTGGTGGTGGTAGTGCAACGCGAGGTAGCCGCCTCCGCCGACGCCGACGGCGCACAACACCAGCACCGCGGCGATCGCGGCCAGCCATCCGCGGCCCACCCGGGACGGGCCTCGCGGTGTGGCCACCGCGGGCTCGCCGGATTCCGCCGCATCCTCGGTGGCGCCGCCGGACTCGGTAGCGCCGCCGGACTCGGTGGTGTCACCGGACTCGGACGCGTCAGTGTCGGCAGCACCGTCGGTGGATTCCACCGCGTCCTCGGAAGCGTCCTGCGGACCGGTTTGCTCGGCTCCGTTCTCGGGTGCCGCCGAACCCTCGTTCTTGTCCTGAGTGGTCAATGAATCGTCCGTGTCGATGGGGTTCAGCCGGCTGGTGCCAGCATCTCCTTCCATCCATCGTCTCCTGTTCTGGTCGAGTTCTCGACGGAGTATTTAACTCCGTCTGGCCCTACCAGTTCACCGCTTTGGGGACTGTAGATCGCCGAGGGAGGCCCGCTGGGCTTGTAGACACAGGGGTTGGGCTGCTGGCCATTGCACTGCACGGTACCCGACCCCGGCCGGGACAACGGATCGCTGGTGGGCGGGGGTGTTCCCGCGACCCGGTCCGAGGGTGCCGGGTTCAACCCGTTGTCCACCGACGGTGCCGGGATCACCATCCCGGGCCGGACCGATTGATCACAGCGCGCTGCGGGCGCGGGACAGGTCAGAATCTGGTTGGGATCGCCATACCAGGGGTTGGTACCCGCGGGCACATACGGCTTGGGGTCACGGCATTCCCGCGGCGAGGCCGCCCGCTTACCCGGGATATCAACGCACGGAATGTTGCGTGAGCCGCGCACGCTGTTCGCCGGGGTGTCCATCGGGATCTTGCAGTACGTACCCGTGGGCAACGGCTGGATGCTGGTGTCGGCCGGCGACCGCCACTCCGGCGCCGGGATGAACCCGGTCAGACACGGCGGTGGCTGGTTGATCGACAGCGCCAGGTCGAGCGCGGCCATGTTGGGGAACGGCGCGGCCACCGTCTGGGCGATCGACGCACCCTGCGGGAGGAACACCAGGACCTGCTCGACGCCGGTGTGATAGCGCTTGAGCAGGTCGAAGACGACCTCGAGGTTGGCCAGCGTCTGCGGCAGCGAATCCTTGACGTCGCTGAAGACCGAGTTGACCTGGTCGGCCGTCGGCGCCGCCTGGCGCAGAATGCTTTTCAGGTGCTGGTCTTCCTGCGCGGACTGCGCGCCCAGCCGGTTCAGGTTGCGTGCCCAGCGCTCGATGTTGTCACCCGATTTGACCTGGCTGTCCAGCACCGGCCCGGAGTTCTGGATGATGTCGTTGACGTCGGTCATCTGGTTTTTGAAGTCGCCGACGATCGCCTGCGTCGCGTCGACCAACCGCTGCAGGTTGGGGCCCAACCCGCCGACGGATTGCGCCGTCTCGTCGAGCAACTGGCCGATCTTCTCCTTGGGCAGCACCGACAGCCCGCGGTTCGCCGTGTCCAGGGCCGGCCCGATCTCGGCGGGCACGGTGCCCTTGGTGATGGTCTGCCCTTCGGCCAGGTACTTACCGGTGTTCCCGCTCGACGTCAGGTCCAGGTACTGCTCACCGACCGCCGACACCGAGTGCACGTTGGCCGTGGCGTCGATCGGAATCTTGTAGTCGCTGTCGATGCTCATCGTCGCCCGGGCGCCGCGCTCGGTGGGCTCGACGTCGGTCACCTTGCCGATGGTGATGCCGCGAAAGGTGACGTTGGCCGTGGGATACAGCCCACCCGAGGCGGGCAGGTCGGCCTTCAGCGTGTAGCGGCCGATGCCCACCAGGCTTGGGATCTGCAGATAGTAGATCCCGAGCACGAGCAGCGAGATGACGGTCAGGATCCCGAAGGCGATCAGCTGGCGTCGGATGAAGGGAGTCAGCAATTCCTGTCCCCCCTTTCCACCAGCGGTCCACCCGGTGCGTCATTCGGGTTCGGCGTGTAGCGCACGTCCGGGATCATCGTCTCCGGATCGCGCCCGAACGACTGCTCGAGCGCCCGCAGGGCTCCCGACAATCCGGTCCCGGTGAGGAACGCGTTGTCGACGGCGCTGTAGGTCAGGTCGAGCGTCAGCGAGATGTTGATGTAGTCGCCGCGGAAGATCTTCGGCACCGTGTCGATGTCGAACGGCTGGGTGAGGATCAGCTTCAGCGCGCCGATCAGGTACGGCGAGGCGCGGCCGAGCTCCTTCAGCGGGCACTGCAGCGCCTGCAGGTCGGTGTGCAGCGGACCGCGCGCCTCCGACAGGTACTGGTCGGCGGCCTGGCTGAGGCGTCCCACCGAGTCGACGGCATTGATCAGATGCTGCTGATAGTCCTTGTTCGCGAAATATTTGATCAGCGGCGGGATGTCGGTCAGCACCCGGTCCAGGACGTCGGCGCGTCCGCCCACGTACGTCAGCAGCCGGTTGGTGGAGTCGATGGCGTGGGTGATGTCATCGCGCTGCTGGTTGAGCTGATTGGTGAAGGTGTCCAGCTTGCCGAGCAGCGCCCGGATCTGCTCGCCGCGGCCGTTGAATATGTTGTAGACCTCGTTCTGCAGCACCTCGAGGTTCGGGATGCCGCCGCCGCGCAGGATCAGCGAGAGGCTGGCCAGCGTCTGCTCGGTGGTCGGGTACGACGTCGAATTCTTCAGCGGAATGGTGTCGCCGTCCTTGAGCAGCTCGTGCGACGGGTTCGGCGGCGCGGCGAGCTCGACGTGCTGAGAACCCAGCAGCGACGTCTGGCCGATCCTGGCGACGGCGTTCTTCGGCAGCTTGAGGCTGTTGCTCACGCCGAGCGTCAAAGTGGCGATCCAGTTCTTCAACTGGATGGCCTTGATCGAGCCGACGAACACATCGGCGACCATCACCTTGCTGTTGCCGTTGATCGCCAGGGTGTCGGGCACCTGCACATACAGGGTCATGGCTCCCGAGCCGCTGCCGGGGCCACCCGGAATCGCGACGTTGGAGATGCCCTTCCAGCCACACGAGCTCAGCACCATCGCCGCAACCAGCAGGGTCAGGCCCTGCCAGCTCCGACGGCGCAGCACACGAAGCGCGCCCCGGCGCTTCGTCTTGATCGTCGGGCGCCTCACTGGCCACCTCCAAAGTCAGCGGGTGCCGCCGGGCCGCCCGCGTTCGGGGCGGGCGCGGACACCGGCGCCGGCGTCGGAGCGACCGGACCCGGGACCACCTCCGGCCCCGGCGGTGGCGGCGGTATCGGCACCTGGGGCGGGTTCTGCCCGATGACCGGCGCTATCGGGTTCTCGTCGTAGGCGTTCGGCGGACCCGGGGGCGTCTGCAGAGTCGACTGGACCGGCGCGATGTTCGGACCACCCATCAGCTCGTTCAGCGAGTCCGGGGTCATCAGACCCGCGGAGATGGGCCCGACCTGCTGGCCCTGCATGCCCGGGGCGACGATCCAGCCCGGCTGGGTGTTGCGGTGCGAGGTCGGGGTGTCCGGCACCCAGATGCCCGGGACGGTGGTGTCCTTGTATCCGTTCGGCGGGTGCAGCCGATCCTCGGAGTAGGCGACCTCCTTCGGCAGCGTCTCGGCAGTGCTGAACAGGTTCAACCCGAACGGCGGGTAGTTGAACTTGATCGCGTCGAGAATCGGGGAGAGGTACTGCGCGCACAGTTCGGCCGATTCCTGGTAGCCCAAGCGGCTGCCGGCCTGGATCGCACTGCAGATGAACTGCATCGGGTTGGCGAAGTTGGTGATCGACGGGATGGCGACCACCGAACCGTGCGACGGGTGATAGATCTGGTTGATGTTCGACGCGGCCGTCGGCACCACGTGCAGCGCGGTCTCCAGCCCGTTGAGCGGATCCGGTTGCAGCAGCGCGTTCGTCGCGGTTTCCAGGTTGTTGATGTCTTGGACGAGCACCCCGCGGTTCTGGTCCAGCCAGGGCCGCACGGTGGTCAGCAGGCTGTCGAACTGCGCGATCGCGTTGGCCAGGTCGGTATCGGAATGCGCCAGCCGCGTGGTGAAGTCGGCCAGGTTCTGGTTGAGCGCGACGAACTGCTGGTCGTCGTTGTGCAGCGCATTGACGAACAGCGCCAGGCTGCGCACCACCGCGAAGAAGTCGCCGCGGCCCTCGTTGAGGGCGGTCAGCGCCTGCGACAGGCTGGTCAGCGTGGCGTTGAACTGCTTGCCCTTGCCGGCCAGCCCGTTGGCGAACGACTCGATGACCTCACCGAACGGGCCCTTGGGCTGCTCGGGTGTCGGGCCCAGCTTGGAGATGATGTTGGTGATGCTGTTGCGCAGCTGGTCCCACTCCACCGGCACCTGGGTGCGCTCTTCGGGGATGACCGCGTTGTCGGCCAGCACCGGCCCGCCCTTGTAGGCCGGCTCCAGCTGGATGGCCCGCGACGCCACCAGGGTGGGGTTGAGGATCACCGCCGAGGCGTTGGCCGGAACCCGGTACTGGTTCTCGTAGTGGAAGGTGACCCTCATCTTGTTGCCGGCCGGCTCGATCTTGTCGATCGCGCCCACCCGCAGCCCCATGATCTGGACCTTGTCCCCCGGGTACAGGGCGTTGGCCGCCGAGAAATACGCCACCACGGTGTTGGTGGTCACCTTCTGGTACAGCCGCCAGCCGACGTAGCCGACGACCAGCGCCAAAATCACCACCAGCGATGCGACGATCACCGATGCCCGCGTCAGCTTGGGCAACCGCACGTTGCGGATGTCAAAGATGGTGCTCAATTCTGGCTACCTCCCCCCGCTGCGCCACTGCCTCCGGATCCGCCGGGGTTGATGAACGGTGCCGGCAGCTGGTTGCCCGGCCCGGGCGGCGGCGCCGGTCCCGGCGGGAACCCCGGCGCGAACGTCGACGGCGGCGGCGTCGGTCCGGCCGGTGCCAGGTTCTCGGTGCGAGCACCCGGGGGTGCCTGAGCAGGCAACGGCACCGGTGTGCCCGGCACGTCAGGCGGCGGGTCGCCCGGCCGGCCCGCAATCGGGATGCCCGGCGTCGGCGGCAGACCCGCGGGGTTCGGCGGCGACGTCATCACGTCGACCGGCGCCGGGAAGCCCGGCCCGCCGAACGGGCCGCTGGCGGCGCCAGCGCAGGGCAGCGGGTTCCACGGACGCGGCAGGCCCTCGTCCCCGACGGTGACATTGCCGCCGGGGTTGGCCGGCGTGTACGAGCACGGTGATCCCGGTGGGACGGCCGGACCCGGGTGATCGGGTGTGCCCTCCAGCACCGGCGGTGCCGGCGGCGGCGCACCATTCGGGAACCGGGTCCCGTTCGGGTCGGGCCAGCGGTATTCCGGCAGACCGGCGCTGCGCCAGAAGTTCTCCGGATCGATGCCGCGCTTTTTGAAGGCGGCGTCGACCCAGGGCTGCGTGATCTGGTACAGGGCCAGGTTGTGCAGGACCACCTTGAAGAACGGCCCCGACGCGATGGCCTCGTTCAGTGATGGCAGGAACTTGCCGACCTCGGTGAGACCGTTGGCCAGGTCATCTTTGCGCTGCACCAGGATGCCGCTGACCGTGCGCAGCTGTTCCAGCACGTGGTTCAGGTTCGGGTTGTCGTTGATCAGGCCCTTGACCTGTTGGGAGAACGCGGCGATGTTGCCGAGCAGGGCGTTGATCGCCTGGCCGCGCTCGTTGAAGGCGACCAGCAGCGTCTTGGTGTTGACCAGCAGCCGGTCGATCTGATCGCTGCGTTTACCGAGGATGCCGGCCACCTGGTTGGCCTGGGCGAGCAGGTGCTTGACCTCTTCGTCGCGCTTGCCGATGGTGTCGGAGAACCTTTGCACCCCTTCGAGCGCCGGGCTCAGGTGCGGATAGGTCTGGTCGATGGTCTGCGACAGCACGTGCAGCGACTGCTTGACGGTGTCGATGTCCCAGCCCTGGGCGGCCTTGGTGACGTCGAAGAACGCGTCATAGATCTGGTAGGGCGTGGTGCTTTGGCCGACCGGCAATGTCGCCCCCGGCCGCAGCGGCTGGTTGCCGCGCGGCTCGAGTTCGAGGACCTTCTTTCCGAGGATGGTGTCAGTCTTGACTGCCAGCCGGCTCTCGGTGCCGAATTGTGCGGTGCCGGCGTTGAATTGGATCGCGATGTGATCGCCGTCGATCTTGAGGCCCTCCACCTTGCCGACGTCCACCCCGGCGATGCGCACCTTGTCACCCTTGCTGAGGCCGCCGGTGTCGGTGAACTGCCCGTAGTAGTGCGGTTTGGCCATCAACATCGGGACGCTGGTGAAGCTCTGGCCCACGCCGATCACCAGCAGCGTCACGACGATGCCCATCAGCCCGATGCGGACCCGGTTCGGTGGTTCCAGTGTTCTCATTGCGGCGTGCACCTACCCGTCGGCTGCTGGAACAGCCGGACCGTGCGGACCGGGCCACCGGCCTGCAAACCGTTGATCTTCAGGGTGATGTCGCAGGCGTAGAAGTTCACGAAGTCCCCGTAGGACCCGATGGCGCGCCCAATCATGTTCAACGCGGTCGGCACCTTCTTGAGGTAGTCCTGCAGTTGGTCTTGCTGGTCGATCAGCGGCTGCTGCACCGCGTCCAGGTAGTTGATCGTCTTGTGCAGCAGCCCGCGGTCCTCGGCCAGCAGATCAGCCACCGTCCCGGCGGCATTGCTGATGTGCGCGACGCCACCGGCCAGCTGGTCACGGTGGTTGTTGAGGCCGGTGATCAGCACTTCGAGATTGTTGATGGTGTCGTCGAACTGCTGGCGGTGCCGGACGGTCGTGTCCAGCACGATGTTCAGGTTCTTGATCACCTCGCCGATCGCTTGGTCGCGCTCACCGAGCTGGCTGGTCAGTTGCGCGGTGTTGTCGAGGATGTCGTTGATGGTGCCGCCCTGCCCCTGGAAGACGGTGACCAGCGAGCTCGCGATGGTGTTGACCTTTTGCGGGTCAAGCGCCCGGAACAGCGGCTTGAACCCACCGATCAGCGCATCGAGGTCGAGCGCCGGCTGGGTGCGTGCCACCGGGATGAACCCGTTGGGCGGCAGGACCTTGTCGGCGCCTTCGCCTTGACCGCGCTTGAGCTCCAGGTAGCGGTTACCGATCAGGTCGAGGTAGCGGATCTGGGCGGTCGTCGACTGGTACAGCTGGATCGAGCGGTCGACGTTGAATTTCACCCGTGCCCGCTTGCCGCCGTCGGCCAGCTCCACCTCGTCGACCTTGCCGACCTCGACCCCGGAGGCGCGGACGAACTGGCCCGCGCGCAGGCCGCTCACGTTGGTGAACTCCGCCGTGTACCCGTTGGTGCGGTCGAAGCGCATCTGACCGAACACCACGATGATCATCACGGTGAAGATCAGCAGCACCACCGAGAAGATGCCGAGTTTGACGAGGGTTCCGGTGTTTTTCATGGGTTGATCGTGTTATCCCCTACCTGGCGGCCCCAGACGTACTCGATCGCATACGGCGATCCGGTGTCCAGGTGGTTGTACGGCGCGATGCTGTTGCCGGTGTCCATCACCAACTCCGGTGCGGGCCACAGGTCGTGGGTGATCTGCTGCCAGCATCCCGGCGCGCCGCCCGGGCCACCGCGCGCGTTCACCCGCGGCAGGTTCTCCGGATAGGTGTAGGGGTTCGGCGCGCCGCCGACCAGACCGGCCGCCCCGCCGAGGCCCAGCGTCAGCGCGGCGACGGCGACCAGCGACAGCGGGTTGGCGACCAACCCCAATCCCGACAGCGCCTGGGTGTGGGCGACCAGGGAGTAGCCGTTGCCGCCCAGGAAGGCGGCGGCCTTGGGCTCGATGTCGTGATAGTTGCGCACGGTGCAGAACAATTCGGGGCTGTAGGTGTCGAGCAGCTGCGCCGTCGGCACCAGGTCTTCGGCACCGCGCGCCAGGTACGGCCCGCCCTTGTTGAACAGCTCCGCGCCGGTGTTGCCGAACCCGGCCGCCGACAACAACGCCTGATCCAGATCCTTCTGCTGGGCATTGATGGTGCGCGAGGTGATCACCGCATTGTTCAAAAAGTCGAACAGATCCGGCGACGCGTTCGCATACGTATCGCCCAGCGCGGCCAACCGCTGAATGTCCTTGCGCGCCTGCGGCAGCTGCGGATTCACGTCATCGAGAAGCGTATTCGCGTTGGTGATCGACTGACCGAACTTCTCCCCCAGGCCGGACAGCGACTGCGCCGCCGCGCTCAACGTCAAATTCAGCTTGACCGGATCGACCTTCTCCGCGATCGACGTGATCGTCTGGAACAGCGTGTTGATCTCGGTGGTCACCGACCGCGCGTCGATCACCGTGTGCGTCGAGATCTTCTGCGGCGAGGGGTTGGCCGGCGTCGTCAACGACACATACTTACCACCGAACACCGTCGTCGCCTTGATATCGGCGTTGACGTTGGACGGGATCAGCTTCAGGTACCGCGGATACACCTCGAGGATGAACTTCGCGGCCGGCTTGCCGTCGCGCACCGTCTCCGAAATCGACCCCACCCGGCCGATCTCCACCCCGTTGTAGGTCACCTTCGAACCCGGATCCATCACCAACCCGGCCCGCGCCGCCAGCATGGTCAGCCGCGTCTTTTCCGTGAAGGCACCCCGGAATTGCCCGTAGACGAGCGCCAGCGCGAGTGCGGCGACGACCAGCAGCGCCACCCCGGCCAGCTTGTACGGCGGGGTCCGCGGGGCGTTGATTTGTATCGGTCGGGACATGGCGTCTACACCGTCAGGGCGAAGTTCGGGTTGACGCCATAGAGCGCCAACGCGGCGGACAGCACGACAACCTGTACCGACACCAGCGAGAAACGCATCGACCGACCGACGGCCTCACCCACGCCGACCGGACCGCCGCCGGCGTGGTAGCCATAAAAGCAGTGCGTGATCATCACGACCGCGGTGATGAGGATGGCTTCCACGAACGACCAGAACACATCCTCGGGACGCAGGAACGTCCGGAAGTAGTGCTCGTAGGTACCGTTCGACTGCCCGTAGATCACCGTCGTGGTGATCTGTGGGGACAGGAACGTCATGATGATCGCCATGGAGTAGATCGGGATGATCACGACCAGCCCGGCCATGATGCGGGTGGACGCCAAAAACGAAATCGACTTGATGCCCATCACTTCCAGGGCGTCGACCTCCTCGCTGATGCGCATGGCGCCCAGCTCCGCCGTGGCGCCGGCACCGACCGTGGCGGCCATGGCGATGCCGGTGACGACGGGCGCGGCGATGCGCACATTGATCAGCGCGGCGAAGAACCCGGTGAACGCCTCCACACCGATGTTGCCCAGCGAGGCGAAACCCTGGATGGCGACCAGCGAGCTACCGGACAACGTCACGAAGCCGACGATGGCGACGGTGCCACCGATGACCGCCATGGCGCCGGTGCCCATGCCGATCTGGGCGATCAGGCGCAGCGTCTCTTTGCGGTAGTTGCGCAGCGCGTGCGGGATGCTCCCGACGGCGGTCGTGCCGAACCACGCCATCTGGCCGATGTCGTCGAGACCGCGGGACGCCGCGAGGCCGTAGCGGTTGAGGTTCTCTGCCGCCCGCGGAAAGCGGGCGCGAAAGACGGCGGATGTCGACATGTCAGTGCCCCGTCCCGAACCTCACGCCGATGGTCGTCAGCACCACGTTCACGGCGTAGAGCGCGACGACGCAGAGCACCACGGTCTCGTTGACCGCGGTGCCCAGGCCCTTGGAGCCGCCGCTCACGGTCAGGCCGCGATAGCAGCCGACCAGGCCGGCGATCAGGCCGAACACCGCGGCTTTGATTGTCGCGATGACAACCTCGGGCAGGCCGGTGATGGTGGTCAGGGTGGCCAGGTACGCACCGCCCGACACGTTCTGCAAGTAGACGCCGAACAGGTAGCCACCGACCAGGCCGACAGTGATCACCAGGCCGTTGAGCAACGTAGCGACCAGGGTCGCGGCGAGCACCCGGGGCACCACCAGGCGGTGAATCGGGTCGATCCCGAGCACCTCCATCGCGTCGATCTCCTCGCGGATGGTGCGAGCACCGAGGTCCGCGCAGATCGCCGTCGAGCCGGCGCCGGCGACCACCAGCACCGTGGTCAGCGGGCCGAGCTGGGTGACGGCGCCGATTGCCGCGCCGGCACCGGAGAGGTCAGCGGCTCCGAACTGAGCGAGCAGCACGTTGAGCGTGAAGATCAGCAACACGGTCAACGGGATCGAGACAAAGACGGTGGGCAGGAATGCGACCCGCATGATGAACCAGCACTGCAGGATGAATTCGCCCCACTGGAACGGCCGACGGAACAGCGCTCTCCCGGTCAGGACGCACATCCGGAAGAATCCCCCGACGAGGGTCAAGGGCGTCCGCGCTTGGTCACGCACATAGCTGACCAGGTAGGGGCCTTGCCGATTTGTCGACGTTGAAGTCACCGTTCCCCCCTCCGGCCGTCACCGCGCGCTCCCTGGCGTCGCGGCGGATCGTCTAGCACGCCTCGCCCCCTCACCGCTATGTAGCTGGGGGCGTCCCCACCTCGCCCCGGCTTGATGCCTGTGACCATCGGCTCCCTACTGGCAAGTAGTAACGGAGACCACAGGAATGTACCCGATGGCCAAGCACGTGTGAACCGCATCTGCACAATTAACCCTTCGCCAACAGCTGGCAAACGTTACAGGTCCCGTTAACTTTCCTTTCTGCTCTCAAAACCTCTTGCCCTAGAATGGATTTAGTCGATTTCTCCGACACCGTAGCGAACCCGTAGTTCAGTCTTGAGCACCTTCCCGGCCGGGTTGCGCGGCAACGCGTCTACGATCTCGAGCGCCTTGGGATGCTTGTACCGCGCCAGCCGCTCGGTCAGAAAATCGTCGAGCTCGTCGAGTCTTAAATTGTCGCCCGCGACAGCGGCGACCGCGATGGGCACCTCACCCCACTTGTCGTGGGCGCGGCCGATCACGGCGACCTCGACGATGCTGGGGTGGCCGGCGAGGACGTTTTCCACCTCGGCGCAGTAGATGTTCTCGCCACCGGAGATGATCATGTCCTTCTTGCGGTCGACCACCCACACGTAGCCCTCCTCGTCCATGCGGACGAGGTCGCCGGAATGGAACCAGCCGCCGGCGAACGCTTCCGCCGTGGCCTCCGGGTTGTTCCAGTAGCCGCTCATCAAAGTCGGTGCGCGGTAAACGATTTCGCCGACCTCGCCGATCGGCACGTCATTCATGTTTTCGTCGACGACGCGGGCGGCCACGGTGGGGATCACCTTGCCGACCGAGCCGCGCTTGCGGATGGCGTCTTCGCCCAGCAACATGCACGTGACCGGCGACATCTCCGTCTGGCCGAACGCGGCCAGGATCTGGGTGCCGGGGAATCTCGCCGACATCTCCCGCAGCAGCGCGTCGGGGGCCGGCGCGGCGCCCCACGAGATCACCCGCAACTTCAGGTCACGCGGGCGGGCGTGCTGTTCGGCGCAGACCGCCTGCCACTGGGCGGGCACCAGGAAGATGCCGGTGACTTTCTCGGCGGCAAGCACGTCGAGCAGCTGCCCTGGTTCGAACGCGCCCAGCGGGTAGATCACCGTCGGGATGCCGAGCAGCACCCCGGTCAGCAGGTTGCCGATGCCGGCGATGTGGAAGAACGGCACACCGATGAACCCGACGTCGTTGTTGATGTCGGCGCCGTTGGTGTACAGGCCGGTCATCGTCTGGCCGGTCAGGTTGGCATGGGTCAGCACGGCACCCTTCGACCGGCCGGTCGTGCCCGAGGTGTACATGATCAGCGCCGGCGAGTCGTTCGGGATGTCGACGGGCTGGTGCTCCTGCCCAGGCTCGTTGATCAGGTCCTCGTAGCCGAGCACGTGGTCGTCGGTCGAGCCGCCGGCCACCACGATGGTGCCCAGCAGCGACTCGATGTCGCGGACCCCGGCGGCCACCGGCGCCAGCACGGGCTCGGTGGCGATCACGCGGGCTTGGCAATCCTGGACCAGGAACGCGATTTCGGGCGGGGTGAGCCGGAAGTTCAGCGGGACCGCGATGGCGCCGAGCATGTTGACGGCCAGCACCGACTCGACGAACTCGGTGCGGTTGAGCATCAGGATCATGACCCGATCGCCGAAGCCGACACCCCGGCGGCTCAACGCGTCGGCCAGCGCCGCCACCCGGTCGCGCAGGTCACCCCACGTCAGGGTCTTGCCCAGGAACCGCAGCGCCGTCGCCTTCGGCTGCATCAGCGCGTGGCGCTCCAGCTGGTTCACCCAGTTCTGTCGCCGGGCCAGATACGGCTGCTCGTTCGCCTGTGTCGGATGGTTCGCCAATTGCGCGGTCAAGCCCAGCACTTCCCTTCACTCGCGCACCGCTTGCGCCAGGTTGATATTTGATAAAACTTGGTGTTGTGTGGGTCACACTATGGCGTCGACGGTCTACTGACAAGTCCCCGTTTACGCCCGTCAAAACTTAAACCCCGTCCCGCCAAGCCCACGAAAGCCCTGGCAGCCCCCGTGAACGCACCCATGTCAATGCAGCCGAGGAGTCGGCGGCCGCTACGCCGGGCGCAGTTGTCCGATGCGGTGGCCGGCCACCTGCGGGCGGCGATCATGTCCGGCGCCCTGCGCCCAGGGACGTTCATCCGGTTGGACGAGACCGCGGCCGGGCTCGGGGTCAGCGTCACCCCGGTGCGCGAGGCCCTGCTGAAGCTGCGCGGCGAGGGCATGGTGCAGCTCGAACCGCACCGCGGCCACGTCGTGCTGCCGCTGACCCGGCAGGACATCGAGGACATCTTCTGGCTGCAGGCATCGATCGCCCGGGAGCTGGCGGCCGCAGCCACCGACCACATCACCGACGCCGAGATCGACGAGCTGGACCGGATCAACGACTCGTTGGCCGCGGCCGTGGGGTCCGGCGACGCCGAGACCATCGCAGGCATCGAGTTCGCGTTCCACCGCGTCTTCAACCAGGCGAGCGGCCGGATCAAGCTGGCCTGGTTCCTGCTCAACGCCGCGCGGTACATGCCGGTGCTGGTCTACGCCGCCGACCCGCAGTGGGGAGAGGCGGCGGTGGACAACCACCGCCAGCTGATCGCGGCGCTGCGCCGCCGCGACACCGCCGCGGTGATCGAGCACACCGTGTGGCAGTTCACCGACGCGGCCAACCGGCTGACCGAGATGCGCGACCGCACCGGGATCTTCGACTAGCTAGGTCGAAGCCAGCTGCTCGGCGCGCTGCTTGAGGCTTTCGGCCAGATGGTCGAGCACGTTGTTGAGGAGTTGCTTCACCATCGGCGCCGGAACCGGCATCGAGGTCTCGACATCTAAATCCACCGTCAAAAGGCTCGACGCCCCCATGGACACCACGCTGAACAACTGCTCCTGCTTGGTGAACAGGTCGCCCTGCTGCAGGACGGTCTGGATCTGGTTTTCGCCCGGGTAGTACACGGCCTGGATGAACATGCTCTGCATGCCCTGGTAATCGGTGTCGAGCCGCAGCTGACTGGGGCGCCCGTCGTCGTAGCGGGCAAGCACCCAGAGGCCCTTGATCTCCTCGTTCCACTGCGGGTAGGCCTCGAAGTCGCCGACGATCTTCATTATCAATGCGGCGTCGGCGTCCACCTCGACGGTCTTGCTCATGACTGGCATGCGCGAAGCATAGCCGGGCCTGCGGCACGTCCAGGCGGCGCTGTCGCGGCCTCGTTCGGTGACGAAAGCCCTGGTGCCAGGCCCCTATTGGGCGACTATTGGTCCACGGTGGCAGTAGCCAGCAGCGCGCGGACGGCGTCGGGAATCGGGACGGACTTGCGGGTGACCCGGTCGACGTAGACGTGCACCCAGTGCCCAAGCGCGGTGACGGGTTGCGCCGTGCTTTCCGCTGGGTCGGTCCGGAACACGCCCAGCCGGTAGGTAACGCTGCTGCGGCCCAGCCGCGTGACGGCCAGGCCCACCATGAGGTCCTGCGGGAATTGCAGTTCGGAGAAGTAGCGGCATCCCGATTCGGCGACGATGCCCAGGGCGGGCGTGGTGATCGGGTCCAGCCCGGTGCCGGTGTTGATCCAGGCGTTGATCGCGGTGTCGAACAGCTGGTAGTACACGGCGTTGTTGAGGTGGCCGAACATGTCGTTGTCGGCCCACCGGGTTCCGACCGGCCACAGCACCGGAAAGTCGCTGCTGGTCAGCCCGTCCGGTGCGGGCGGAACTACGGAAGCCGACGCCATGGTTGTATTCCAACATGCCTTCAATCCGGGGCGCCGTACTGGAGCACATCGGGTCGCCTCGGCCCTACGCGCAGTCGCGGCCGATCACCATCACCGAACTCGAGCTGGCGCCGCCGGGGCGCGATGAAGTCCTGATCCGCGTCGAGGCGGCCGGCGTCTGCCACTCCGACCTGTCGGTGGTCGACGGGAATAGGGTGCGTCCGGTGCCGATGTTGCTCGGCCACGAGGCCGCCGGGATCGTCGAGCGGGTCGGCGAGGGTGTCGACGACCTGGCCGTGGGTCAGCGGGTGGTGCTGGTGTTCCTGCCGCGGTGCGGCCACTGCGCGGCGTGCGCGACCGACGGCCTGACGCCGTGCGAACCGGGGAGCGCGGCGAACGGCGCCGGCACCTTGCTCGGCGGCGACATTCGACTCAGCCGGGCCGGGCACCCGGTGTTTCACCACCTCGGGGTGTCGGGTTTTGCGACACACGCGGTCGTTAATCGGGCCAGCGCGGTCGCGGTGCCCGGCGACGTGCCGCCCGACGTCGCCGCGCTGCTGGGCTGCGCGGTGCTCACCGGTGGTGGCGCCGTGCTCAACGTGGGGCATCCGCGGCCCGGCCAGACCGTCGCCGTCGTCGGGCTGGGGGGTGTCGGGATGGCGGCGCTGCTCACCGCGCTGACCTACGACGACGTCCGCGTGGTGGCCGTCGACCAGCTGCCGGAGAAGTTGGCGGCCGCCCGCCGCCTGGGCGCCCATGACGCCTACACGCCGCAGCAGGCCGCGGACGCCGGGGTGAAGGCCGCGGTGGTGGTCGAGGCCGTCGGTCATCCGGCCGCGCTGGAGACATCGATCGGCTTGACCGCGCCCGGGGGGCGGACCATCACCGTGGGTCTGCCGCCGCCTGCCGCGCGAATCAGCGTGTCGCCGTTGGGTTTTGTGGCCGAGGGCCGGTCCTTGATCGGCAGCTACCTCGGCTCGGCGGTGCCCAGCCGGGACATTCCCCGTTTCGTCGAGCTGTGGCAGTCTGGCCGGCTGCCGGTGGAATCGCTGGTGTCGTCGACGATTCGGTTGGACGGCATCAACGAGGCGATGGACAACCTGGCCGACGGCACCGCCGTGCGGCAGCTGATCAGATTCGACGGCTAGTCGTTGTGCAACGCGCTGGCCAGGGCGTGGCCCTGCAGCGCGAACAGTCGTTGCGAGCCAGCCCAATCCGGCAGCAGCGAGTCGAACCCGTGGCAGGCCCGCGCGAAGACGTGCAGCTCGGCCGAGACCCCGGCGCGCAGTAGCCGTAGCGCGTAGTCGACCGCCTCGTCCCGAAACGGGTCGATCTCCGCGCAGGTGATCAAAGCCGGTGGCAGCCCGGCGAATTCGCCGCGCCGGGCGGGCACCGCGGACTCGGACGCGCTGGCCGGGCCCAGATAGTGGCGCCACATCAGCTCGGCGCCCTCACCGTCGAACGCTGGGCTGGCACGGAACTGCGCCTTCGACGGGGTGGCCCGATCGTCGAGCACCGGTTGGTGCAGCAGCTGGAACACCACCGGCGGCGCATCCCCGTCGGCGGCCCGCTGCGCCAGGCACGCGGCCAGGGCGGCGCCGGCGCTGCTGCCCGCGACCGCCAGCCGTGCCGGATCCACTTCGAGCTCAACCGCATTCGCGGCCACCCAGCGCAGCACGGCGCCGGCGTCCTCGAGGGCCGCCGGATAGGGGTGTTCGGGGGCGAGCCGGTAGTCGACCGACACCACGGTGCAGCGGCCACGGCGCGCAAGCTCCACGCACTGCACGTGGTCGGTGTCGAGGTTGCCCAGCGCGAAACCACCGGCGTGGCAGAACACCACCGCCGGTGCCGGGGCGGGCCCACCGCGATAGATGCGCACCCCCACGTCACCGGATCCCGCCGGCACGCTGTCCCCGACGATCCGGACCCCGTGGGTATCGGTCCGCTCGGCGGTCAGCCGGCGGCGTTCGTTGAACGGTTCCCGGGTGAGGTGGATTGCGGCCAGGGAGAAGTCGGTGCGCGTCGTCGCGACCTCACGCAGCGTCGGGTCCAGGCGATCGGCGCCGTCCAGCCCCGTCATCACGCGCCCCGCTCCGGCACGGTGACCGCGTCGGGCACTTGCGTGACGGGCGCGGTGAAGCAGAAGTCGGCGGGGGTGAACCTGCGCGTCATGCTCCAGAAGGCCCGCGCGCTGCGCGGCCACTGGGTGACCACACGACCGTTGGGGGCGCGGAAGTAGTTGCTGCACTGGGTGGTCCAGACCGTGCCGACCATCCATCGATCGATCTTGGCGACGAAGCCGGCCAGCGCGGCGGGGCGCACCGCGACGTAGCGTCCGCCCCTGCGCCGCAGGTATTTCAGCGCCCGCACGATGTAGCGGGCCTGCGCCTCGAGGATGAAGATGACGCTGTTGGAGCCGACATTGGTGTTGGGTCCGTACAGCATGAAGAAGTTGGGGAATCCCGGCACGGCCATGCCGAGGTAGGCGTGCGCCCCGTCTTGCCATGCCTCCCGCAGGGTAAGTCCCCCTTCGCCGGACACGTCCAGTTCCGCGAGATAGTCGGCCGCGGCGTAACCGGTGGCGCAGACCACCAGGTCCACCTCGTGTTCGGTGCCGTCGTCGGTCCTCAGGGATCGGCTCCGCAGGGCGCGCGCCGGGCTGGTCACCACCTCGACGTTGGGCCGGGTCAGTGCGGCCAGGTAGGCCGAGGAGAACACCAGCCGCTTGCAGCCCATCGGGTGCTCCGGGGTGAGCTTGTTGCGTAATTCCTCGTCGTCGACCGTCTTCTCGAGCAATCCGAGCGCGACGGCCTTGAATTGTTCGGTCTTTTCGCTGCCGTGCTCGATCACCGCGATGTTCGATTCGCTGCGCAGCCACAGCCGGGCCCGATAGAGCCTTTTGGCGAACGGGAGGTGCGCGAACAGCCAGCGTTCGCGGCGCGTGTAGTGCCGGTCCGGCTTGGGCAGGATCCAGGTCGGTGACCGTTGCACCGAATACACCTTGTCGGCGACCTTGGCCAGCTCGGGGATCAGCTGGGAGGCCGTCGAACCGGTGCCCAGCACGGCGATCCGCTTGCCTTCCAAGGGTATCGAATGGTCCCAGCGTGACGAGTGCATCACCGTACCGGTGAACGGCTCTTCTTCGGTGAGGTCGGGAAGCAACGGCCGGGTGAACAGTCCGACCGCCGATACGACGACGTTGAAGTGGTGCTGGTCGCCGGATGCGGTGGTCAGGCACCAGAGCTGACTGTCCGGATCCCATTGTGCCGCTGTGATTTCAGTGCGCAGTCGCAAGTGTGGCCGCAGGCCGTACTTGTCGGCGCAGCGCTGGAAGTAGTCCAGGATCTCGGGCTGTCCCGACCACAGCCGTGACCAGTCGGCGTTCAGGTCGAACGAGTAGGAGTAGAGGTGCGAGTTGACGTCGCACGCCAGCCCCGGATAGGTGTTGATTCGCCAGGTGCCCCCGACGCCGTCCTCCCGGTCGAAGATGGTGAACCTGTCAAACCCGGCCCGTGACAGCATGATTCCCAGGGCCAGGCCGCCGGGCCCGGCGCCGATGATGCCGATGGAGATCTCGCTCATCGAATTTGCAGGCATTGCCCACCGTCGATGACGAGTTCGGAGCCGGTGATGAACGACGCCTCGTCGGAGACCAAGAAGGCCACGGCGTCGGCGACTTCACCGGCCTCGCCGATCCGCCCGAACATCGACGCCTCGGCCAGCCGTGTCTGGGTCAACTCGTCTAGCATCGATGTGGCGATCGGCCCGGGGAAGACGGCGTTGACGCGGATGCCGGAGGGTGCGAGTTCGGCGGCCACGGTCTGGGTCAGTCCGCGCAGCGCCCACTTGGACGACCCGTAGGCGCTGTGCTGCGGGAAGGGGCGGATCGCACCGGTGCTGCAGATGTTGACGATGGACGCGTTCGACGCCAGCCGTAGTTGTTCCAGCGCCGCGCGCATCCCCAGGAACGGGCCCAGACAGTTGACCCGCCAGGCTGTTTCGAAACCTTCGGTCGTCTCCTCGGTCAGCGACGCCCGGTGCAGCACGCCGGCGCAGTTGACCAGCGTGCTCAGCGACCCGAAGCGCCCGACGACCTCCGCCACCACGGAGTCCCACTGCTCCGCAGAGGTGACGTCGAGCTCGAGGCCGATCACGCCGTCGTCGGCCGGTTCGCCGACCGCGGTGCGGAGTTCGCCGATGCGCCGATCGCAGGCGGCCACCGAAAATCCCTTGCCGCGCAAGCGGTTGGCGATGGCTAGGCCCTGTCCGCCGGCGGCGCCGGTCACCAGTGCGACGCGTTGGTTCATGATGGACTCACCTCGGGGCTGTCGGCCAGGCCGGCGCTGGTGACGAAGCGGCAGCGGCGCCGCGCAAAGCGCCACTGCCCGGCGGTGCCGGTCAGCTCGTCGTCGTAGATCGCCGGCCGCAGTTGCAGGTCGCCCGCGCGGACGAACAGCACCTGCGATCTGGCGGTGGCTCGCTCCCCCGCGACCTCGATCCGCGCGCTGCCGTTCAGGTGCAGGCCGCGGGCCGCGGCGCGGAACATGCCCGCGATTGCGTCACGGCCGGCAAAGGTCTTGCCGTAGACCAAAAATTCACCGTCGGGCGCGAACAGCTGCACGCATTCGTCGATGTCGCCGACGTCAAGCGCCAGGGCGTAACCGGCGAGCAGTTCGCGGATCGCGGCCTCATCGTTGCGGGCGTCGCCCGTCATTGCGTCGCCTCATGCAGGTGCTCCGCGGCGCCGCGTCGCAGCGCCTGTGACTCTGCGGCCAGGGTGATCAGGCCGAAGCCCAGCTGCGCCATCGCATGACCCGTCTTGCCGTCCCCGGCGTGAATGCCGGTGACCAGGCCCGCGTCCGACGCCGCCCGATGGATGCGCACGATCGCGTCCAGCACCTCGGGATGCCGGGTGGCGCCCACGACGCCGGCACCCAGTGAAATGGCGAGATCGGCTGGGCCGACGTAGATTCCGGTGAGCCCGTCGATGGCGCAGATCTCGTGAATGCCGGCCAGCGCGGCCGCGGTCTCGATCATCGCGAACACGCTGACTCGTGACTCGTGGACGGCGGGGTCGTGTCCCAGGCTGGCGCGCAGCGGGCCGAAGCTGCGCACGCCCCTCGGCGGGTAGCGGGCGGCGGCCACCGCGGCGGCGGCCTGGTCCGCCGACTCGATCATCGCGATGACGACGGCATCGGCGCCGGCGTCCAGCACCCGCCCGATCGGCGCCGCGTCGGCGTTGGGCAGGCGCACCACCGTGCCGACGGGCAGGTGCTCGATGCGGCGCAAGGTGCGGGCGATACCGGCGTCGTCGAGATAGCCGTGCTGCGCGTCGAAGCCGACGTAATCATAACCGGCGCGGGCGAATTCCTCGGGGCCCAACGCCGTCGGGCCGGTGACCCAGCCGCCGAAGATCGGGGTCTTGCGGCTCAGCGCCTGCTGCAGGTTACTGGGCGAAGTCATGGCCGGCTCATTCGGCGATCGCGATCTTGATGCGTTCGGGATCCGGCCGGCAGGCCAGGTCGAAGGCGTCCTGCACCCCGTCGATGCCGAACGTGTGGGTGAGGTAGGCGCCCAGCAGCCAGGGGTGCTCGGCGGCGAACTTGCCGGCGAGCTCCAGCATCCGGCGCCGGTCCAGCGTCACACCGGATTTCAGGGTCAGGTTGTTGCGCAGCATCACCCGCATGCTGATCGGATACATCTCGTCGTCGGCGACGCCGAAGTAGAACACGGTGCCGCCGGGGGCGGCGGCGTCGATGGCGTGGTTCAGGGTGGCGACCTGGTGGCCGACGGCCTCGATGACGACGTCCGCGCGGTCACCCGGTCCGAGCTGGCTCACCCAGCGGTCGCTGGTCGCGCGCACCGCGTCGTCGACCCCGAAAGCCCTTGCCAGATCGTGGCGATCAATCGGGTCCACCCCGGTGACACGACGCGCGCCCGCCGCCTTGGCGACGTAGGAGAACAACAAGCCGATCGATCCCTGGCCGATGATCGCGACGTGCCGGTCGGCCAAGTCGCCGAGCTGCTCGCAGGCGTACAGCACGCAAGCCAGTGGTTGCAGCCCGACCGCCTGGGCAGGGGTCAACGCCGGATCGTACGGCGCCAGCCCGTCACCGTGGCTGACGATGCGTTCCATTAGGCCGTCGAATCCGGACGCCCAGCCGACGACGTGATCGCCTGGGCGGTGTGCGGGGTGCCGGCTGGCGATCACCTCGCCGGCGACCTCGTGGATGGGAAAGCCGTCCTTCTCGGGTCCGCTTCGGCCGTCGTCACCGGGGATCCGTCCCCTGGCGCCGCGAAAGGCCGGCAGATCGCTGCCGCAGACACCCGCGGCCGAAAACCGCAGTAGCACCTGCCCGTCGGCCAGGCACTCGGGAGTCTTGTCGTGGATTGTGTTGCGCTCGAACAGATACGGGGCAATGATCCGGTGGGACCACACGTCAGACCTCCACCGGGATGTTGTTCCATCCCCACTGGAAGCTGGAAGGCAGCCGGGTGGCCATGTCGCCCTGGATCGCGTAGTCCGGTACCCGGCGCAGCCATTCGGCCAGCAGCACAGCCACTTCCAGCCGCGCCAGATGATATCCGATGCAGAAGTGCTGGCCGCGGCCGAACGCCAGCGAGCGGCGGATGGGCCTGTCCCAGATGAATTCGTCGGGCTGGGGGTATTCCCGCTCGTCGCGGTTTGCCGAGGCGAGCAAGGTGATGACGCGCTGACCCGGATTCAGGGTCTGGCCGTGAATCTCGAAGGGCTTGCGCACCGTTCGGGCGAACCACTGCGCCGGCGCGCAGAATCGGATCATCTCGTCGCGCGCGACGAGCACGTTGTTGTCCAGGTCGGCCCGCACGGCGGCGAGTTGGTCGGGCCGCCGGCTGAGCTCCCAGAGTCCGTGCGCCACGATTTTGGGCACCGTCTCGGTCCCCCCGATGAAGATGCACAGCATCTGGGTCGCGACTTCCATGTCGTCGAGCGCGCTGCCATCGGGCAGGTGATAGCCGAGCAGGCCATCGACGACATCGAGCGGTCCCCCGGACGGATCGGCGCGGCGGCGCCGCACGGCGGGCAGCAGATATTCGAAGTAGTTGGGCCGCGCTTGGCCGGTGTCCACGCCTTCGCCGGGCTGCGCGAGGCTGCCGGCGTTGACCGTGGCGAGGACCTGTGGCGCGAGATCGGTCGGTATACCACACAATTCGCAGACGATGGCGGCCACCACGATGCCGCCGTAGTCCTGGGTCAGGTCGAACGAACCGCCCGGGAGCAGGGCGTCGAGGCGTTCGTTGGCCAGCGTGCGGATCCGGCCCTCCAGGTCCATGACCGACCGTGGCCTAAACGGGTGGGAGTGGGTGCGCCGGATCTCGCCGTACAGGTCCGCGTCGAACATGGCGTGAAACGGCAGCGGGTGCAGCGGCGGGTCGTCGACCGGGCCGCTGTTGTGTTGCGCGAGAACCGATGCCGGTGGCAGCGTGCCTTCCGAGGCGACGAACGTGCCGTTGTTGACTTCCAGCACCGTCCAGATGTCGTCGAAGCGCGACAGCGCGAAGCTGTCCCACTGCGGCATGTAGTACACCGGGTGGTCATCGCGCAGGATTCGGTAGTACGGCAACGGGTTCGCCATCACCGCCGCATCGAATGGGTCGTAGTGAAAGCCGACCGTGTGCAAGGGGTTTCGTCGCTCCGTCATTGCAGTGGCGATGGCGGGAGGGCCTGCAGAATGGAGTCCTCCCACCCGTCGCGCAGCGCGGGAGCCACACTCATCCACGTGACGATTTCGGCCGGTGGGCTCTCCTTCCAGGACGGATAGTGTTCGGCGAAGCAGTCCCAGCCGCCGTCCAGCGCCCAGTAGTGGATGACCTCGTTGTAGCGGAAGGTCGTGGTGAACGAACCGAGCCAGCGCTTACCGGTGCGTTCCGACCACGGAACGTACAGCCGCTCCAGTTCGCGGATGTAGTCATCCTGACGCCCCGGCTTGGTCTGCATGATCTCTTGAATCACTAGCGGCGCAGTGAAATTCGCGTCGCGAAGCTGAGCGAGCGTCTTGTTGCTGGGGCCGGGGTACATGATGCGGCCCTCCCCGGAGGCGCCGATGTCGGCCAGAAACGCCGACCATTTGCCGGACGCGGCCTCGTGGCTGCCGCCACGGGCCTGCGCGGCGCCGATCCTGGCGTAATCGGCGAAGCCGTCGATCTCCCAGATGACCGTCACCTGTGGCCAGTGACCGTTGTACGGCGTGGATTCCCAGATCGCGAACAGCCGGGCGCCGAGTAGCTCCATCATCGGCTGATACGTGTCGGTGAAGATTTCGGTGAAGCGGTCGCTTCGCCCGGATCCCAGCGAGATCGTCTCGTGCAAGTAGAGCAGTGTGTGGCCGAAGTATTTCTTCATGGACTAGTCGAGCCGGATCAGCTCTGAGTCGGCCCCCGAGCCCACATCGCACAGCAGCGTCTCGGTGGCATCGACCGTCGCGCCCGGAATGCCCACCGCCGCAAGCGCATAGCCCTTGAACATGCGGGCCGCGCCGCTGAGCAGGTGCTGCGCCCGGGTGGTCGCACGGTTCACGCCCAGAGGCCATCCCTCACCCCACAACGCGACCTCGATCAGCCGGTTGTCCAGTGACTCGAGCACCGCGCCGCGCACCCGGGCGTCGGCGGCGAACACCTCGGCGCTGACGGCCAGGCTGGTCGAGCCCGTCCCCAGCCGGGCGAGCTCCGGCTCGAGTTCCGCCGCCCGCACCCCCAGGATCCGCAGCGACCGGGTGTCGCAGCCCCGCGGGAGCAGCACGGTCACCTCCCAGCCGGCCATGGCCCGGTCGTAGAGCCAGCCGCCGGCCGATTGCACGACATCGACGGCGTTGGCCGCGACGACGTCGAGCCGGTAACGCAGACCCTCGCCGTTCGCGCGGGTTGCTTTCGCGGCGTCGGTCTTGCTGATGTCGAACGTCGGAGCGACCATCGATCCATTCCTCACCACCACCCGCCTCCGGTCGGCGGGCGGGTCTCAAGCGCTTGTCATGGGCTTTCTCAAGGCTGCAGCCGCGTCACGCATCGGGCGATGCGGCTCACCGGACAGCGTGACACTTCTGACGAAATTTGTAAAGGTCCCCGGCTGCGGGTCAGGACCCGCGGCGCGCCTCGAGGTCGGCCAGGACTTCCTCGGTGTGCTGCCCGAGTTCCGGTGCCGCAGAACGCGGTGCCCACGGCGTCCCATGGAAATCCGCGGGTGTGGCCACCATCGGCACGACTGCGTCGCCGTCGGGGACGTCGACGATGCCGCCCGCCGCATGGAACTGTTCGTCGGCGACGACGTCCTCCAGGGTGTTGATCGGTGACCAGAAGAAATCCGGTTCGCCGGCGAAGACCTGCGCCCACTCGTCGAGGGGTCGCGTGGCGAAGATTTCGTCCAGCGCGGCGATCAGCGCGGTCGAATTGACGGCGCGGGCCCGGGCATCGGCGAACCGGGGGTCGTCGCGCCACTCAGGCCGGCCCACCGCACGGCACAGCGCCGGCCAGTGCCGCTCGGGCTCCAGGCCGACTATCCAGAACCGCCGCCCGTCAGAGGCGGCGTAGTTGTTCATGCACGGGTTGCCCATCGTTTCGCGCTGGCCGATCGCGATCGGCTGGCCGCTCATCAGATAGGTGTTGAGGTCGAAGCTCACGGTGTAGGCGCCCTGCCGGTAGAGCGAGGTCGTCACCAGCTGGCCCATTCCGGTGCGTTCGCGCGCCAGCAGGGCCGCGCACACGGCCGCGGCCATCGTCATCCCGGCGGAGTGATCGCCCATGCCGCCGCGCTGAAACGGGGGCGTGTCACCGGGCCGGGTGAGCAGGTGGGCCACCCCGGCCCGGGACCAGAATGCGGCGACGTCGAAGGCGGCGCGGTCGGCGTCGGGCCCGTCTTGGCCGTATCCGGTGATGAGCCCGTAGACCAGCCGCGGGTTGGCGGCCGCCACCGTCTCGAAGTCCAGTCCGAGCCGTTGCAACGCGCCGGGGCGCACATTGGTCAGGAAAACGTCTGCGTCGGCGAGCAATTCGAACGCGGTGCCGCGGCCCGCATCGGTCCCCAGGTCCAGCACGACGCTGCGCTTGGACCGGTTGTCCATCTCGAACGGCGGGTTGAGGCCCAGGTCGCAGCCCAGCATCCGGCCGAACATGCGCGCCGGATCACCGGTGGGCGGTTCGATCTTGATCACGTCGGCGCCCCAGTCCGCCAAGATGCCGCCGGCGGCCGGTCCGGCTACCCAGACTCCGAGTTCGACGACTTTGACGCCTGCTACCGGTCCCGCCATGGGTAAGTTCCTACCCTGTAGGGGCGCCGGGGTGCACGCATCCCCCCGGTTCGGCGGTGTGGCCTCAGCTCGCCACGCGCGCTTCGCGCACCGCGAAGCTGCCGTCGTGGTCGAAGGCGGCTCGGTTGGCGTCGACGTACTCGCCGACGGTCATCGGCCGGTGCCCGCTGATCACCTCGACCAGGTTGTTCTCACCCGCGAAGACGCCGTCCTGGTAGTCCTGCGCGACGCTGCTGATGTGCTGAACGAAGAAGTCCGGCCGGCCCTGCGCCGTCAGCGCCGCGGCGAACGTGGGGATGCCAATGGGCTCGTAGCGGAGCGCGATGCCGAGCGCATCCGACATCTGCTCGGCGATGCGGTAGTGGTCGAGTTCCTCGGCACCCACCAGCGGGTAGACCTGCCGATCGTGCGGGGCCGGGTTTTGCAGGATGGCGGCGATGACGCCCGCCTGGTCACGCCCGGCGATGGGAGCGTGGCGCCCGTTGCCGAACGGCAGCCGCAGCACGCCCTCGTCACCGCTGCGCGCCCACTGCCATTTGAGCCACTCGGCGAAGAACGTCGGGCGCAGATGCGTGGTGCCGAAGGCGAACCGGTCCAGCAGCCGCTCGGCGATCCAGTGCTGCTGCGCGGCATGGCTTTTCGCCTCGCGACGCGCCGAGATCTGCGACATGTTGACCACCGCCCGCACGCCCGCCTCGCTGGCGGCTTGGGCGAAGATTGCCGTGGCCGGCAACAGGCTCCCGGGGCGATCGGGTAGCAGAAGTAGGCGGCGCTGACGCCGGCCATCGCCGAGCTGACCGCGCGGAAGTCGAGCAGATCGCCCTCGACGATCTCGGCGCCCAGGGCGGCCAGCGCCTCGGAGCGCTGGTCGCTGCGGTGCACGAACGCGCGCACCCGGTGCCCGGCGCCGAGCAGCATCTCGACGGTGGGCGCACCGGTGTTGCCGGTCGCCGCGGTGATGAGAAACAGCTGATCCGATGACATTTCTTGACTCCTTGCTGAGTAACGATGTCGTTAGTAAGATACAAGCACGTTATGCTGGATAACGCAAGCGTTAGCCAAAGGGGTTCGTGATGGAGTTCGATAACCGGCTGCACGACCGCCGGCAGTGGACGATCGGCGAGGGCTGTTCGATGTCGAAGGTCCTCGAACTGCTGAGCACCAAGACCGCCTTTCAGGTAGTCCGCGAATTATTCTTCGGCACAACGCGTTTCGAGGATTTCGTGGAACGCATCGCGACGTCGGCACCTGCGGTGTCGCGGGCCCTCAAACAGCTCGAGGCGGCGGGCATCGTCGCGCGCGTTCCATATCAGGAGCGAGGGCAGCGCGCCCGCGACGAGTACCGGCTGACCGAGGCCGGGGAGGACTTCCTGCCGGTGTTCATGTCGCTGGTGCAGTGGGGAGACGCCTACCTGCAGGACGGTCCCGCCCCCCTGAAGTTCGTCGACGCCGACACCGGCGAGACCGTCGGGGTGCGCGTGACCACCGACACCGGCACACCGGGAAAGCGCTCCGCCGATATCCGGATCCAACGCGTTACCCCATCCGGGCGTCGCACGTGATTGGGTAGAGCGGGGGCAAGCAACCGGGAGGAACGCATGACTCTAGTGGCCGGGCGTGGTCCGCTCAGCAGCGATCCCGCGGGGCGGTTCTCGCCCCCGATACCCGAGGACGTCGTCTACGTCGAACCGCATCCCCGGCGCGTGCAGGCCGTCAAGGACGGCCGCGTGGTGATCGACACCGAACGGGTGCTGATGGTGCACCGGCGCGGCCGGCCGCTGAGCTACGTGTTCGCGGCCGACGAGGTCGGCGACCTACCCAACGAGCCGGAACCCGAGGCACCCGGTTTCGTCGAGGTGCCCTGGGACGCGGTCGACGCCTGGCTGGAAGAGGGGCGCAGGCTCGTGCATTACCCGCCCAATCCCTATCACCGCGTCGATTGCCGTCCGACCCAACGCCGCCTGCGCGTGCGCGTCGCCGGCACCACGCTGGTAGACACCGACGACACGGTGATCGTGTTCGAGACCGCGCTCGGCCCACGGCTCTACGTCGATCCGGCACACGTGCGCACCGATCTGTTGCGGCGCTCCGAGACGGAGAGTTACTGCAATTACAAGGGCTTCGCGACGTATTGGTCGTTCGTCTCGGGCGACCATGTCGTCTCCGACGTCGCGTGGTGCTATCCCGGCCCGCCACCGGAAAGCCTGCCCATCAAAGGATTCCTGAGCTTCGACGACACCCGCGTCGAGATGACGGCCGAGCTGCCGGTCAGCGGCCGTAGCTAGGACGCCCCAGTCCCAGCTCGTGCTGGGCGATCATGTTGCGGAACACCTCCATGGTGCCGCCGTAGATGCCGGCGGGCACGCCGTGCCGGAAGATGAACTCGATGGCGCCGTCGTCCGCGGAACCCGTTGTGTCGGTGGGCAATGCCGATGCCGTCCCCAGCAGGTCCATCAATTCCGGGGAGACCTCACGCATGGTCTGAATCAGAGCCACCCGCCCGTACATTCCTGGAGTGGACATGGCCGCCTCGATGCGTGCCATGCTGCGCCCGAGCCGGTATTTCGCGGCGTCGTCGTCGATCGGGCGCCGCCCTGTCGCATCGGGCGTGGCCAGCACCGCCGCAACCCCGTCGGCCGCCTCGGCCATCAGGTGGCCGTGCTCCGACAGCATCGAAATGTTCTGCAGGCCATGATCTTCGGGGTCGGTAATGCCATGCTCGGCGTCGAGGGCGAACCGCATCACCGTCCAGCCGCCGTTGACCTCACCGATCCGATAGAGGTCATCGACCCGCACGTCGCTGTAGTACACGATGTTGGTGCGATCACCGTCCACCGTGCGGATGCCCTGGATCTCGATGCCGTCAGAATCCAGCGGCACCAGAAACATGGTCAGGTTCTTGTGTTTGCGTCCCTGCGGATCGGTGTTGGTCAACAGGAAGACGTACTTGGCGTTCTGCGCGTTCGAGGTGAACATCTTGGAGCCGTTGATCACCCAGCCCGATCCGTCCCGCACGGCCCGGGTCTTGCAGGTGGCGACGTCGGAGCCGCCTTCGGGCTCGGTGTAGCCCAGGCAGAGCCGGATCTCCCCGGACAGCACGCCCGGTAGGATCGCGTCGGCGAGTTCGGCCGCCCCGAATTGCTTCACCAGCCGCGCGACGACCGCCGTGGTGCCCCAGTGGAACCACGGCGTGTGCGCACGACCGATCTCGAGGTGGAAGATTCGCCGGCGCACCGGATTGAATCCCCCTTCGGACTCCGCCTGGTAGTCCGACGTCAGGTAACCCGCCTCCCCCAGCGCTAAATGCACTTGCTCACTGAAGTTTTCACCGGTCTCGCGATCGCGCCGCCGCACCTCGTCGGTGACGTGTTTCTCGATGAACGCCCGGGTCTGGTCAAAGAAGTCCTGATCCTCTGGCGAGAGAACTACACGGGAGAAGTCCATGTGACGTCTTCGATCCAACTAGGCCGCGTCGACGACCAGGGTGCGGAACCGGTCGAGGGTCTCGAGCGCGTGCGTCATGCTGTCGCCGGGGAGGTGGATGCTGACCCACGTCACGCCGAGCTTCGCCAGCTTGTCCAGGCCCTCGAGGTAGGCGTCGGCGTTGAAGTCGTCGCTCGCCGGGCTGCCGCCCTCGAAGTTGGTGAAGGTGATATCGATTCCCGACCAATCCCGTTGTGCCGCATCGCATCTGCGCCGCAGATCGTCGATGCCGTCGGCGAGCTTCTGCACGGAGTCGATGACGGCGGTGCCGGCCGTCTGGGCCAGCTGCGGCGGCGCCGGGAACGGGCACCAGCCGTCGCCGTACTGGGCCACCCGCTGCCGCGACGACGACGTGTTGCCGCCGATCCAGATCGGCGGATGCGGATCGCTCACCGGCCGGGGATGCGCGGTGATGCCGCGCGCGCTGAAATGCTTGCCCTCAAAGGATATATCGTCGCCGGTCCAGATGGCCCGGATCACCTGCAGGGACTCCTCGAACAGCTCGGCGCGCTCGTCAAAGCTCACCCCGAGTGCCGCGAACTCGCGCTTGAGGTAGCCCACGCCCACCGCCAGCGTGAAGCGCCCACCGGAGAGCAGGTCCAGGGTGGCGCCGGACTTGGCCACTACGAACGGGTTTCGGTACGGCAGCACCACGATGTTGGGGATCAGTCTGAGCGTGGACGTCGTGGCCGCCGCGAAACCCAAGGCGACAAAAGGGTCTAACGCGTCGTGTCCGCCGGCCTCAAGCCATCGCTGTGAGGGCGCCGGGTGATCGGTGAAGCCGAAACCGTGGATCCCGGCCGCCTCGGTCGCCGCTGCCACCTTGCCGATGCCGTCCCCGCTCACCAGTTCCGGGTTGTACGGATGGCTGTGCATCGGGTGGGTGATGGTGAACCGCATGGCCGTTAGAACCGCGCGCGCGAGTCGATCGCCGTGTCGCTGGTGCGCAGCGGGCGGATCAGAGCCTCCTGGGCGAACGAGGCCAGCAGGTCACCCTCTTCGGCGTGCACGGTGCCGCGCACATACGACATGCCCGCGCCGACCTGGGTGCTCTCGTGCGTATAGAGCAACCACCCGGTCCAGTCCACCGGTTCGTGGAAAGCGACGGAGATGCTCATCGGTGCGGTCGACACGGTCAGGTGCGCCTGGGCGGTGCCGATGCCCTCGTGTGCGCGCATCGTGGTGGAGATGCCCAGATGGCCGGTGAAGTAGGCGAGCAGCGCCTTGGCCAACTCGTCGCGGGTCGGGATCGGGTCGTAGTGCAGCCACGCGTAGAGCTCGGGCGGGCCGACCTCGTCGGGGCTGTTGATGTCGACGACGTCGACGAGGCGTAGCTCGCGGCCGACCATCGGCATCGGCGAGTGGTGGGCGTCCGCCGGGGCGGCCACATCGGGGCGGGGCAGGTGGTGCCGGATGACATCGTCGGTCGGGACGTCGGCCAGCACGGTGATGCTCAGGCAGCGCCGGCCGTTCTGGTGCACGGCGACCACCGCCGTGGCGGTGGACCGGCCTTCGGACACGACGTCGATGACGAGTTCGATCGGCGGACCGACGACGACGGCACGGGAGAACACCGCGTGCGCCGAGCGCACCGACTTGTCCGGAAAGCGCTTCGCCACCGCGACGATCGCTTGGGCGAGCACCTGGGTGCCTTCGACGACCTGGCGTTCGTCGCCGGCGGCGATGCCGGTCTCACCGGTGAACCGGTCGTCCCCGTCGGCCTGTACGTCGAACAGATCCAGCAGGCCCTGCACGGTCCATTCGGTCTGCGCGGATTCCTCAGACGCCTTCGTCAACCCACTCCACCTCTCGAACTCAGCTCAGCGCTCAGCGTGACACTTTGAGTAGGATTTGTAAAGCTCGGCTAACAAGACGCCGAGCCGGGCCAATCCGGCCAAGATCGACGCGTACCACCAGGCGGTGGCGCGGGAGCTCGCCGATCGGCAGATTGACACCGGTACCCGCGGTGCATGACACTTTTTCGGTGTTTTGTAAAGCGGACCGATTTGCCGAAGGCGGGAACGGATGATTCCCGAGCCGCTGGCTAACGGATTCTGCTTCGGGGAGGGCCCGCGCTGGTTCGAGGGCCTGCTGTGGTTCTCTGACATGCTGGGCGAGGCCGTCCACACCGCGACCATGGGTGGTTCGCTGACCACGCTGCCGCTGCCCGGTCACTCGCCGTCGGGTCTGGGCTTCCGGCCCGACGGGTCGCTGCTGATCGCCTCGACCGAGGACCGGCAGGTGCTGCGCTATGACGGCGAAACCGTCGTCACCATCGCCGATCTCGCCGACCTGGCGCCGGCCAGCCTCGGCGACATGGTCATCGACGACGCGGGCGGTGCCTACATCGGCTGCCAGGCGCTCAGCGATGGGGTCATCCTTCGTCTGGACCCCGACGACGGCGCCGCCGTGGTGGCCGACGACCTCGACTTCCCCAACGGCATGGCGATCACCCCGGATCGCAAGACGCTGATCGTCGCCGAATCGACGGGCCGGCGGCTGACCGCGTTTTCCATCGCCGACGACGGCGCCCTGTCGGACCGCCGGCTTTTCGCCGACGGCCTGGACGGCCCGCCCGACGGCATCGCGCTGGACGCCGAGGGTGGGGTGTGGGCGTCGATGACGCTGGCCCACCAATTCGAGCGGATCGTGGCGGGCGGCACCGTGACCGACCGCATCGACATGGGCGACCGGGTCGCGATCGCGTGTGCCCTCGGCGGCCCGCAGCGCCGCACCCTGTTTCTGTTGTCGAGCACGGACGCCTATCCTCAGCGCCTGGTCGGCACCCGGCTTTCCCGGCTGGATGCCGTCACGGTGACCACTCCCGGCGCCGGCCTGCCCTGACCCGAGAGGTTGACGATGACCGACGCCTATTACGAGCTGATCGACCCGACCGGTGACGACGCCGGGCTGGGCGAGAAGTTCCGGGCGACCGATCTGGCGCGCGGCACCTGGTCGGCGGCCATCCAGCACGGTGGTCCGGTGTCGGCGCTGCTGGTCCGGGCGCTGGAGCGGTGCGAGCAGCGCGACGACACGCGCCTGTCCCGGGTCGTCATCGACCTGCTGGGCGGCGTGCCGGCCGAGGGCGACCTGTGGGTGCGCGCGGAGGTGCAACGCCCCGGCAAGCAGATCGAGCTGCTCAGCGCCGAGATGCTGGCCCCCGGCCCGGACGGCGCACCGCGCCCGGTGGCGCGCGCCAGCGGGTGGCGGTTGCAGCACCAGGACACCGAGCCGCTGGCGCACGCCGCGGCGCCGCTGCCCCGGCCAAGGTCCGAGGCGTTCGACCGCAACCTCAAGGCGCGGGACTGGGACCGCAATTACGTGCACAGCCTTCAGTGGCTGTGGCTGACCGAGCCGCTCAGCAAGGGGCCCGGCGAATCCTGGATCAACCCGACCGTCGACCTGGTCAACGGCGAATCCATGACGCAGCTGGAACGGCTGTTCGCAGTGGCCGACTGCGCCAACGGCATCGGCAGCAAGCTCGACATCACCAAATGGACTTTCCTCAACACCGATCTGGCCGTGCACGTATTTCGTGTTCCCGACGGCGACTGGATCGGCATTCGGGCGGAGACCAGCTACGGGCCGGACGGCATCGGGACGACCATCGGCACGTTGTTCGACGAGCAGGGCGCGGTCGGCGCCATCCAGCAGTCGGTGCTGGTGCGCCGGCGCCCGCCTCGGGCCTAACGTGGGAGCGAATCACCATGACACCTCGGCGACACCGCGAAAAGTTTGAATCATGAGCCAGCCGGCCCGGGCGACGACGATCGCCGAAACGGACACCTCGACGCGTCAGCGCATCCTGGCGGCCACCGCCGAGGTGCTCGGCCGCAACGGCAAGACCAAGCTGAGCCTGTCCGACGTCGCCACCCAGGCGGGCGTCTCCCGCCCGACGCTGTACCGCTGGTTCGCGTCGAAAGAGGAGCTGCTGTCGGCGTTTTCGGCCTACGAGCGTCAGATCTTCGAAAGCGGATTGGTGAAGGCGACCGCGGGGCTGAAGGGCGTGGACAAGCTCGACGCCGTGTTGCGGTTCATCGTCGAGTACCAGCATTCGTACTCCGGGGTGCGCATGGTCGACGTCGAGCCTGAGCACACCATCGCCCAGTTCTCCTGGGTCATCCCGCAGATGCGCGAGGGCCTGCAGCGGCATATGCCCGGTCCCAACGCCGCGGTCAAGGCGGCGACGGTGATCCGGATTGCGATCTCGCACTACATCGTGCGAAGCGATGACGCCGATCAGTTTTTGGCGCAGCTGCGCCACGCGGTGGGAATCAAGGGCAGCTGAGTCGCGGCCGTCTGATCAGTCGAACAGCACCGCGGCGTTGAGGTAGCCGGTCGGGTCCAGCGCACTCTTGAGGGTCCGCATCGCGGCGATGTCGGCGGGCTCCCGTGACATGGCGAGGTAGGGCCGTTTTCGGCTGCCGACGCCGTGTTCGGAGCTGACGTTTCCGCCGGATCGCGCGATGAGGTCCATCATCGGCTCATACAGCACCCGCTCCCGGTCGGCCGGACAGCGCAACACGTTCAGGTGCAGGTTGCCCTCGCCGATGTGACCGAACAGCACCGGCAGCGCGTCGGGGGCATGCATGTGGACCAAATCGACCGCGTGCCTTTCGAATTCGCCGATAGCCGACAGCGGCAGCGAGACATCGAACTTCAGCGGCGGCCCGTACACCCCGAGCACCTCGGCCAAAGATTCGCGAACCTGCCACAACCGTTGCTGCGCAGCAAGATCCACGCCGACCGCGGGGTCGGCGCGCATCGGCACGTCGTCGAGCAACTCGGCGAGCCGCTCGGTCTGGTCGTGATCGGCGGCCAATTCGATCAGCAGCAACCACTCGCCGGCGACGGGGGCGCCGACGCCGCGGTGCTCGCCGGTCAGCGCTGCGGCCCGGCCGTCGATCAATTCCAGGGCGGCGATGCCGTCCACGTCGCGGAACACCCGGCCCGCCTCCACCAGCGCCTCGAGATCGGCGAACCCGCAGATCGCCGTCACCCGGTGCGACGGGGTGGCATGCAGCCGCAGGTCCAGCTCGGTGATGACGCCCAGGGTGCCCTCGGCGCCCACGAACAGCGCGGGCAGGTCGTAGCCGGTGTTGTCCCGGCGCACCCGGCTGTGCCGGTGCAACAGGGTGCCGTCGGGCAGCGCCACCTGCACGCCGAGCACCTGCTCGCCCATGTTGCCGTAGCGCACCGTGCGCAGGCCGCCGGCGTTCGTCGACGCCATCCCCCCGACGGTCGCGGTGTCGCGGGCCGCCAGATCCACGCCGAACACCAAACCGGCCCCGCCCGCGGCCCGTTGCACCGCGGCCAGGGTGGCTCCGGCGCCCACCTCGACGCGGCGCTCCACCGTGTCGACGTCACCGACGGCGTGCAGCCGCTCGGTGGACAACAACACGTCGTCGTGCTCGGGAACGGTGCCGGCCACCAGCGAGGTCCGACCGCCCTGCACCGTCACGTGCGCCCCGGCGTCCCGGCACACCCGCAGCACCTCGGCGACCTGCTCGGCCGTACCCGGCCGCACCAGCGCGCTCGCCCTGCCCCGGTACCGGCCGGTGTGGTCCACGCTGCGCGCCGCCAGCACATCGGGGTCGGTGACGACGTGGTTCGATCCGACCAGGCTCGCCAGACTGCGCAGCATGTTCGCGGTTATAGCACCGCGGGCGCGCGTCGCTCACACCGGCCGCGAGTTGTGCGGTGTCAGCCCGAGGGAGGCGGCACCGCGCGGAAACATCCTTCGAAATGGCCGTTCTCGATCCCCACGGTCTGCATGAAAGAGTGCGCGACGACGGGTCCGACATGCCGAAATCCCGCCTGCCGCAACGCGCGGGCCAGCTGATCGGACTCCGGGCTGGTCATCCGGCCGTCGGCCCAGCTCCGCAACCGATGATGTTGGCGCGCTTGATGTTTCCAGGCCAGGCGCGCCAACGAGTGTTCGGACAGCAGGCGAGCGTTGTGCAGCGTCGCCTCGATCTTTCGCCGATTGCGAATGATGGAGGTATCGGCCATCATTCGCTCGACGTCGTCGTCGGTCATCGCGGCCACCGCGGCCGGGTCGAACCCGTGAAACGCCGCGCGCAGGCTGTCCCGCTTGTCGAAGACGGTTCCCCAGGACAGGCCGTTCTCGAAATACGTCAGCACCAACGCCTCGAACAGCTCGGCCTCGTCGCGGGTCGGCCTGCCCCACTCGTCGTCGTGATAGGCGATCAGATCGCGGCCCGTCTCGCTGGCCCAACGACACCGGACGACGCCGTCGGCACCGGACACCACGGTCGGCAGCTCCGGTGCCATGTCGACACCGGCCATCGCCTTCACCGCGCTTATCCCTTCGGCACTTCGGTGAATCCCGGTTCTCCGCCCTCCACAACGGAATTGAACCGGATTCGAGTCTCCAGGCGCTCGCTGATCTCGTGGATCACACTCTCGGGAAGCGCCGTGACGTCGAAGTTTTCGCGGATGCGTGCGGGGTTGACCGATCCGGTGAGAACCGCGCTGCCACGCTGGATGCCCCAGGCTAAAAGCACTTGCGCCGGTGTCTTCTCGAACTGCTGGGCCACCGAAACGATGAGGGGGTCGTCGAGCAATCGGGGTTCCAATGCATGCCCCAGCGACGCGAATGCCAGTAAAACGATGCCCTCGGCCGTCAGATAATCGTGCAGGTCCCACTGCGGATGGTAAGGGTGCGACTCGACCTCCACGACCGCCGGCTTGATGCGGGCGGTTTCGACGACCTGGCGGGTGCGTTCGACGTCGATGTCGGACAGGCCGATCGCGCCGGTAAGTCCCTCGTCGACAAGGCTTTCCATCGCGGCCCACGTTTCCTTTAGCGTGACGCCGGTGTCATAAACGACAGCTCCGTGGATGTCGCGGGGATCTTGATCATCGCCGGGCCTGAACGCGAACGGGGTGTGCACCAGATACAGGTCGACCGCGTCGAGCCCTAGCCTGTCAAGGCTCGCGCGCAGCGCCGGCTTCACGCGTTCCGGTCGATGGTTGTTGTTCCACAGCTTGGTCGTCACGAACAAGTCCTCCCGGCGGACGGTTCCGTCGGCGAACAACTCTTTGAGCGCCACACCGACCTCGGCTTCATTGCGGTAGCGCTCGGCGGCGTCGAGGTGGCGGAAGCCGACCTCGACCGCGGTCTTGACGGCGTTGCGGGTTTGCGTGTTGTCAGAGAGTGACGTCCCGAACCCGAGCGCCGGAAGGTGACCGCTGCCGTGGTTCAAGGCGAATGTCTGCTGATTGGGGCCGGTGATCGTTGCCATTCTAATCGCGCTCCTCGTCTGCGCTCCGATTTAATAAATGACCAGTCGTCTATTTAACTCGTGCCGCGACGATGACATTCCTGGTCTTACCCATCAATCCAGGAGTGCGGGGACCGTGACCGCTTCGAACCGATCGTATGGGCTACGACTGCGGGTCACCTTGCCGCGCAGGGCAGCCCCTTCCCATGCCTCGATCAACTGGGCTGCGAGTTGCTCCGCATCAAGGCCCGCTCGAATCTCTCCCGATCCACTCTGGCCGGAACGCACACATTCCGCGATAGCCGTGTCCCAGCGATCGAGAATGCGGACGAGTTCGGCACGCACCTGGTCGCTGGATCCCCCGAGCTCGAGCGAGAGGTTGCCGACCAGGCAGCCGAGCAGGAAGTTGCCGGTTTCGTGCTCGTCGGCGAGCGCGTGGAAGAAGCGGGTGATTCGCTCCCGCGCCGATCCGGCCGCCCCAAGGATGGGCACCAACCGCGCTTCAATATCGGCCCAATAATGCTCGAGGATGGCCGCGGCAAACGCCTCTTTACTGGGGAAGTACGCGTAGAACGACCCCTTCGGTACGCCGGCCGCGTCGGTGATGTCTTTGACGCCGCTGGCCGCAAACCCCCGTGCATGTACGAGGTCGAGTCCTGCCGCCAGCAGGCGGCGCGGCACGTCGGGGTTTGGCGGGCGTGGCATCTCACCGATCTTAGCCGACCGGTCACTTATAAAGTGGGCGACGTGTGATCCGCGCCCTAGAACTCCTTGTGATTCACGTCGGTGACCAGGCCGCCGTCCATCACGTACTCGCTGCCGGTGGAGTAGGACGACTCGTCGCTGGCCAGAAAGAGCACAAACGTCGCGACTTCGCGGACCTCGCCTGGACGCCCAAGCGGGATCGTCACCATGTCCTCGGGCAGGTGGGCGGTCATCGGGGTGCGAATGAAGCCGGGGTGGATCGAGTTGACCCGAATGTTCAACGGAGCCAACTCCAAAGCCGCCGACTTGGCCAGGCCCCGCACCCCCCACTTGGACGCGACGTACGGGTGCACCATGGGCGCGCCGCGCAGGCCCTCGATCGACGACACATTGATGATCGAGCCCCCGCCGGCCTCGGTCATCGGCTCGACCGCCGCCCGCATGCCCAGGAATGTCCCGGTCAGGTTGACGTCAATCACCTTCTGCCACTTGTCCAGTCTGAAGTCCTTCAGTGGCCCGAGCGCGACGGTTCCGGCGTTGTTGACCAGCACATTGAGCTTGCCGAATTCGCCGACCGCGGTGGCGACGGCGGCGTCCCACTGGTCGGGCTGGGTGACGTCGAGGTGCACGTAGCGCGCGGAGTCACCGATCTCGTCGGCCAGCGCCTTGCCCTGGTCGTCCAGGATGTCGCCGATCACGACCTTGGCGCCCTCCTCCACCAGTAGCCGCGCGTCTTCGGCTCCCATGCCGCCGGCGCCGCCACTGATCAGCGCTACCTTGCCGTCTACCCGACCCACGTGGGTCTCCTTTCGATTTAGGTGGTCACCAAAGTGCTTGGTGCGTAAAGGCCTTTGCCCGTTACCAGCGGCAAGTCAAGGGTGGTCTGGATGCCCGGTGGCGCCGCGATCACGGCGGGGATGGCGTTGACGATGCGGCCCGCGGCGCCCGCGATCGCCGCGTGGTTGTGGTCGCCCTTGCGGCTGCTCGGGATGATGTCGACCGCATACGACGGCTCGCCGGTGATCTCGACCCGGTACGAGCCGTCGCCGGAGGCGGGCTGGGGCAGGTCGGGGCGAAGGTCCGGCCGCAACCGGGTGACGTGCTCGATGACGATGGCTGGGTGACCCTTGACCATGCCGCGGATCTCGAACTGCAGCACGGCCACGGTGCCCTTGGCCACGTGGCCGATCGCGATGTCGAAGTCCTCGGGGGCGGGCTCGCGCTGGTAGGACTCGGTGATCTCGTCGACCTCGATGCCGAGGCCGGCGGCCAGCTGACGGATCGCGGTACCCCAGGCGATGGAAAGAATGCCCGGCTGCAGCAGCATCGGGATCTCGTCCATGGGCTTGGCGAATCCCATGTAGTCCATGACCTCGGTTCCGTTGTACGACGCGTAGTCGTGAATCTCCATGCAGCGCACCTGCTCGATGCGCTGACAGGTGCCCGCCAGCGCGAACGGGATCAGGTCGTTGGCGAATCCCGGGTCGACGCCGCTGATGAAGATGCTCGAATTGCCTTGCTTGGCAGCGTCTTCCACGCGGGCGATGTACTTGTCGGGCATGACGCCCCACGGGTGCTGCAGCAGGCCGGGCGACGAGCCGACGACGTTGATGCCGGCGGCCAGGATGCGCATGACGTCGGCCATCGCCTCGGGCAGCCGGGTGTCGCCCATCGCGCAGTAGACGACGCAATCGGGCTTGGCGGCGATGATCGCGTCCAGGTCATTGACGGCCGTGACGCCGGTGACGACGCCGGCGTCCAGGCCGACGCCGCACAGCTCGCCGGCGTCCTTGCCCACCTTTTCCGGAGTCGAGACGCACACCCCGGTCAGCTCGAACTGGGGGTTGGTGATGAGTTCGGCGAGGGCCACCCCTCCGACATTCCCGGTACCGACGTGCGCGACACGGATCGCCATGACAGTCTCCGTCCCTGTAAAACCCTGGACAACTTTTCTAGACAGTAGTCCATAAATTTTGGGCGGCATACCTACCCGACGGGACGCGGCCCGCGCGGGCAGAATCAATCGCTGATGACACCGCGCGAAGACGTTCGGTTCGCCTCCGGCGACGACCTGATCAGCGCCTGGCTCTACCGGCCTCCGGGCGACGGGCCCGCACCACTGCTGGTGATGGCCCACGGCCTGGGTGCGGTGCGCGGCATGCGCCTGGACGCGTATGCGGAGCGTTTCAGCGCGGCCGGCTACGGCTGCCTGGTGTTCGACTACCGCAACTTCGGCGACAGTGAGGGCCGGCCGCGTCAGGTGCTCGACGTCGGCATGCAGCTCGCCGACTGGGCCGCGGCCGTCGCGTACGCCCGCACCATCCCGGGAGTCGACCCCGACCGGATCGCGTTGTGGGGCACCTCTTTTGCCGGCGGCCACGTGATCGCCACCGCGGCCCGGCTGCCGGGCATCGCGGCGGCCGTCGTCCAATGTCCGTTCACCGACGGTCTCGCCTCGGCGCGCAGCATCACCAACCCGTTGATCGCCGCGCGCATCACCGCGCGGGTGGTGCGCGACCTGCTCGCGCGCCGGCGGGGCCGGCCGCCGGTGATGGTCGCGACGGCCGGCAAGCCCGGCGAGGTCGCGTTGATGAACACGCCCGACGCGTATGCGGGCTACCTGCGGCTGGTGCCCGACGGATTCGACTTCCGCAACGAGGTCGCCGCGCGAATCGCGTTGCAGGTCTTCAGCTATCGCCCGGGCCGCGCCACGGCCCGGATCGCCTGCCCGATCCTGTTCTGCGTGTGCGAGGCCGACTCAGTGGCCCCCGCGGGGGCGACGCTGCGCCACGCGGCCAAAGCGCCCCACGGCGAGATCAGGCGATACCCCGAGGGCCATTTCGCGATCTACGTCGACGACGCCTTCGACCGTGTCGTCGCCGACCAGCTCGCGTTCCTCGACAAGCACCTGCGCGCTTAGGGACCCAGCGGGGACGTCGTGCGGATTTCCTCGTCTCGGATCAGCCCGCGCAGCAGCGCGGTGCTGAACTCGGCGGCGATCTCCTTGGCCGATCGCCGGCCGCTCGGGCGAAGCCAGCGGTAGGCACCCAGCGTCATGCCGATGTAGCCCAGCGCCAGCACGTGCGAGTCGCACGGGTAGAACTCGCCGCTGGCGATCCCGCGGTCGATCAGGCCGTGCACGTGGTGGTAGACCTGGGCTTCCTTCTCGCGGACCTCGGCGACCTGCTCGCTGGTGAACCATTCGGTGATGTAAGGCGCCTCCTGGAAGTACACCGCCGCCCTTTCGGGATCGCTGGCGATGCCAGTGAGCAGGCGAACGGTGTATTGGTAGAGCGCCTCGCGCGCCGTCCAGGACGGATCGTCGTGCACGGCGGCCAGCGTGCCCTCGGCCGCCTGGCGGTAGATGTCGTACAGGATCAGCGACTTGCTGGCGTAGTAGTGATAGACGGTCGCCTTGTTCAGGCCGATCACGTCGGCCACGTCGTCCATCCGGGTGCCGTGATAGCCGCGCGCCGCAAACAGCTTGGTGGCGACCGCCAGCAGCTCTTCGCGCCGGGTCAGCCCATTCGGGGTGATGCTGTCGGTGGGCATCTGCTCTCACTATCGTCGGTACGGCCAGGCCAGAGCCGGTTCGGCCAGAATAGCTATCAATCAACTGGTTGGACAGTTTATGCAAAACGCCGGGTGTCACGTGCAGCCGTGTGCGACTAGACTTCCCATCGAGCGCGACGAGTCGAGAGGTGGGGCCGATGGATCCGAGTCCGGATTACGACGGAAGCGACGAGATCGAGTTCTTCATGCGGTATTTCACCTGGGGACTGCGCGGGGTCACCGACGGAAACGGATACCCGCCGCCGGCGTACCCGCCCGTCTAAACTCCCAGCGCACAGGCGCTTTTGTCGCTACAGCGCCTTGAGTTCCTCGGCGACCTCGGTCACCGACTTCTTTGCGTCGCCGAACAGCATGCTGGTGCCCTCGCCGTAGAACAGCGGGTTGTCGATGCCGGCGAAGCCGGAGTTCATCGACCGCTTGAGCACAATCACCGACTTGGCCTTGTCGACGTTGAGGATCGGCATGCCGTAGATCGGGCTGGACGCGTCGTTGCGCGCCGCCGGGTTGGTGACGTCGTTGGCGCCGATGACGATCGCGACGTCGGTGCGGCCGAATTCGTCGTTGATGTCGTCCATGTCCTTCATGGCGTCGTAGTCGACCTCGGCCTCGGCCAGCAACACGTTCATGTGCCCGGGCATCCGGCCCGCCACCGGGTGGATGGCGTACTTCACCGTGACGCCCTTGTTCTCCAGCAGGGCCGCCATGTCCTTCACGGCGTGCTGGGCCTGCGCGACGGCCAGGCCGTAGCCGGGCACCACGATCACCTGGTTGGCGTAGGCCATCTGGATGGCGGCGTCGGCGGCCGAGGTGGCCTTGACGGTCTTGTCGCCGGCGTCGCCACCACTCGGGGCGACCCCGCCACCGCCGAAGCCGCCGGCGACGATCGCCGGGATCGAACGGTTCATCGCCTTGGCCATCAGGTTGGTCAGGATCGAACCGGACGCGCCGACGATCATGCCGGCCACGATCATCGCGGTGTTGTTCAGCGCCAGGCCCGCGGCCGCGGCCGAGAGCCCGGTCATCGCGTTCAGCAGCGAGATGACCACGGGCATGTCGGCGCCACCGATCGGCAGCACCACCATCAAACCGAGCACACCCGCGGCGGCGAGCAGCCCGATCATCCACCACAGCGGCGCCCCGCCGCTGCCGGGATGCGCGTGCAGACCGATCACCACCGCGGCGGCCACGGCGGCGGCCAGCAGCAGCAGGTTGATCGGCTGCTGCCCCCTGCCGAAGCCGATCGGCGATCCGGAGATGATCTCCTGCAGCTTGCCGAACGCGATGATGGATCCCCAGAACGAGATCGAGCCGATGATCGCGGCGAACAATGAGGCCACCACGATGTGCACGGTCGGTGACTCGCCGTGCTGGAAGGCCGAAAAACCTTTGGTTTCCATGAATTCCGAGAGCGCGATCAGCGCGACCGTGCCACCGCCGACGCCGTTGAAGAAGGCCACCAGCTGCGGCATCGCGGTCATCTTGGTGTAGCGAGCCGGCGGGACGCCGAGCACCACGCCCACCACCAGGCCGGCGATGATCAGCACCCACTGGTCGGTGTGGCGGATCTTGATCAGGGTCGCCGCCACGGCCAGCGCCATACCCACCGCGGCGATCAGGTTGCCTCGCACCGCCGTCTTGGGCCCGGTCAGGCCCATCAGGCCGTAGATGAAGAGGGCGAAGGAAATGATGTACAGGCCGATTACCAAGTAATTCATTTGGCCGCCGGCTCCTCACTTTTGGCGGGCACCGGTTTCTTTTTGCCCTTGAACATGCCCAGCATCCGGTCGGTGACGATGAATCCGCCGATGACGTTCAGCGTTCCGAATACCACCGCGACGAACAGGATGATCTGCACCGCCAGCGAGGGGTGCTCGACCGAGCCGAACACCACCAGCGCGCCCAGCACCACGATGCCGTGGATGGCGTTGGTGCCCGACATCAGCGGCGTGTGCAGCGTGTTGGGCACCTTGGAAATGACCGCGAACCCGACGAATCCGGAGAGCACCAGGATCGCCAGGTTGGCCAGTAGCTCGTCGTACATCTAGGCCTCCGCCTTTTCGCGAGTTACGCAGGAGTCCGCGACGACCTCGTCGTCGAAGTCGGGAGCCAGCTTGCCGTCGGTGATCAGCAGGTCGAGCAGCGCGGTGATGTTCTTGCTGTAGAGCTCGCTGGCGTGCTCGGGCATGGTGGCCGGCAGGTTCAGCGGCGAGGCGATGGTGACGTCGTGCTTGACGACCGTCTGCCCGGGCTCGGTGAGCTCGCAGTTGCCCCCGGTCTCGCCGGCCAGGTCCACCACCACGCTGCCGGGCTTCATCGCTTCCACCGCGGCCGCGGTGACCAGGCGCGGCGCCGGGCGTCCCGGGACCAGCGCCGTGGTGATCACGACGTCGAATCCGCTGATCGCCTTTTCCAGCGCCTTCTGCTGCTGGGCGCGCTCCTCGTCGGTGAGCTCACGGGCGTAGCCGCCCTCACCGGAGGCGTCGATGCCGATGTCGAGCCACTGCGCGCCCACTGACCGCACCTGGTCGGCGACCTCGGGGCGGACGTCGTACCCGGTGGTGCGCGCGCCCAGCCGCTTGGCCGTCGCCAGCGCCTGCAGCCCGGCCACGCCGACGCCGAGCACCAGCACGGTGGCGGGCTTCACGGTGCCGGCGGCCGTGGTCAGCATCGGGAAGAACCGGGTGGACTCCGAGGCCGCCAGCAGCACGGCCTTGTAGCCGGACACGTTGCCCTGCGACGACAGCGCGTCCATGGCCTGGGCGCGGGAGATACGTGGGATGGCCTCGAGCGCGAACGCCTGCACGCCGGCCTGTTTCAGGGCGCCGATGGAGTTCTCGGCGTTGCGCGGCGCGAGGAAACCGATCAGCGTCTGACCGCTGCGCAGCTTGGCGACCTCGGCCTGGGTCGGCGGCGCGACCTTGACCACCACCTCGGCGCCCCACGCGTCCCCGATGCTGGCCCCGGCCTCGGTGTAGAGCGCGTCGGGCAGCAGCGCCCGTTCGCCCGCACCGGACTCGACGACCACCGCCACGCCGCTGGCTACCAGCGACGCGACCGCCTTCGGCACCAGCGCGACCCGCCGCTCGTCGGCGCCGGATTCGGCGACCACTCCTACCGTCGTCTGCGCATTTGTCATGGCGCGTACATCTACTTTCCGTACTTTCCCGTACTGTCCCTGCCGATGGGCGTGGCGCCGGCTCGGCCGCGCGTCGCTACCTTAACCAGGTTTCACCATGGACGCGCGAACGCCCACGGCGGGATACCCCTGCCCCGGGTGATCACCGCTTCGGTCGATGGTTCGCCGCCACCACCCGATGCAGTAGCGCCCGCGCCGTTGTGACGTCACAAGACGGCGTTGTGCGCGGGTTCGATTGCGCGGCGCTACCAGAGCGGGATCTCCTGGCCGTGTTCGGACTCGGGGCGCGGCCCGAAGTAGCGCCGCTGCGACTCGTCGATGGGCACGTCGTTGATGCTGGCTTCGCGGCGCGCCATCAGTCCCGACTCGGTGAACTCCCACAGCTCGTTGCCGTAGCTGCGGTACCACTGGCCGGACCGGTCGTGGCACTCGTATTGGAAACGCACCGCGATGCGGTTGCCGTTGAAACTCCACAGGCTCTTGCGCAGCGAATAATCCAGCTCGCGCTGCCACTTGCGAGTCAGGAACGCCACGATCTCGTTGCGGCCGATGATGTGCTCGTCTCGATTGCGCCAGTGCGAATCGACCGTGTAGGCCAGGCTGACGCGCTCAGGGTCGCAGCTGTTCCACGCGTCCTCGGCCGCCTGCACCTTCTGCAGCGCGGTTTCGTGGGTGAACGGAGGCAACGGGGGGCGGGATTCACTCATGCCGTCCATCGTGCCGCCCCCGCCGGCGTGTTTTCACCGCGGTGTAAGCATCGCGCTGACGACCGGAAACGCGGCGACTCGACACGTGTCCTATCGTGACGGGCATGGACTTCGCGATGTCGGCCAAAGCCAGCGACTACCACAAGCGGTTGTCCGACTTCATGACGGAATACGTCTTTCCGGCCGAGGCCCAATACGACAAATACCGCGAAAAAGCCGGCCCCAACGACCACACGGTCCCGCCCGTCATCGAGGAACTCAAAACCAAGGCCAAGGAGCGGGGCCTGTGGAACCTGTTCCTGCCGGCCGAGTCGGGGTTGACCAACCTCGAATACGCCCCGCTGGCCGAGCTGACCGGCTGGAGCCTGGAACTCGCCCCCGAAGCAATCAACTGCGCGGCCCCGGACACCGGCAACATGGAGACCCTGCACCTGTTCGCCACCGAGGAGCAGCGCAAGCAGTGGCTGGAGCCGTTGCTGGCCGGCGAGATCCGAAGCGCCTTCTCGATGACCGAGCCGGCGGTCGCGAGCAGCGACGCCCGCAACATCCAGACGGCCATCGTGCGCGACGGCGCCGACTACGTCATCAACGGGCGCAAGTGGTGGACGTCGGGCGCGGCCGACCCGCGGTGCAAGATCCTGATCGTGATGGGGCGTACCAACCCCGAGGCCGCGAGTCACCAGCAGCAGTCGATGGTGCTGGTGCCGATGGACACCCCGGGCGTGAGCGTGCTGCGCTCCACGTCGGTGTTCGGCTGGCAGGACCAGCACGGGCACTGCGAGATCGTCTATGACAACGTCCGGGTGCCGGCCACCAACCTGCTCGGTGAGGAGGGCGGCGGCTTCGCCATCGCCCAGGCCCGGCTGGGTCCGGGCCGCATCCACCACTGCATGCGCGCGCTCGGCGGGGCCGAACGCGCCCTGGCGCTGATGGTGCACCGCGCGAACAACCGCATCGCCTTCGGCCGGCCGCTGGCCGACCAGGGCCTGGTGCAGCAGGCAATTGCCAAGTCCCGCAACGAAATCGACCAGGCCCGACTGCTCTGCGAAAAGGCTGCGTGGACGATCGACCAGCACGGCAACAAGGCCGCGCACCTGCTGGTCTCGCAGATCAAGGCGGTGGCGCCGCAGGTGGCCTGCGACGTCATCGACCGGGCGATCCAGGTGCACGGCGCCGCCGGCGTCAGCGACGACACGGTGCTGGCCCGCCTGTACGGCTGGCACCGCGCCATGCGGATCTTCGACGGGCCCGACGAAGTGCACATGAGGACCATCGCGCGCACCGAGATCGGCCGCGAACAGGCGGCCTTCGCCGCGGCGGTCACACCGAATGACTGAGGCGCTGCGAGAGCTGTCCGGCGGGTGGAACTTTCGCGACGTCGCCGACGGCGCGCCGGCGCTGCGCCCCGGGCGGTTGTTCCGGTCCGGTGAGCTGAGCCGGCTCGACGACCAGGGCCGCACCACGCTGCGCGAGTTGGGCATCACCGACGTCGCCGACCTGCGCGCGAACCAGGAGGTCACCAAGCGCGGTCCGGGTCTGGTTCCGGACGGCATCGAGATCCACCGGCTCCCCCTGCCCGACCTCGGCGACGATCAGCCCAGCGATGACGACGCGCCGCACGAGACCGCGTTTCGGCGGCTGTTCGAGGGCGACGTCAGCCAATCCGACGAAGAGGTCAACGAGGCCGCCATCCGGCACATGATCGACGAGTACCGGCAATTCCCGACCCGCAATGGCGCGCAACGTGCTGTGCGGCAGGTCTTTTCGATGCTGGCCGCCGGGCGTTCGGTGCTCACGCACTGCTTCGCGGGCAAGGACCGCACGGGTTTCGTGATCGCCACGGTGCTGGAAGTGCTCGACGTGGATCGCGACACCATCGTCGCCGACTACCTGCGCAGCAACGCCGCGGTGCCCCAACTGCGCGAGCACATCTACGAGATGATCCAGCGGCGCCCCGACGTCGAATTGACCCCGGAGGTCGTCACGTTCACCAAGGCCCGGCTCGCCGACGGTGTCCTCGGCGTGCGTCCCGAATACCTCGACGCCGCACGCCAGACCATCGACCAGGAATTCGGGTCGCTGGACGCCTATTTGCGCGACGCGGGTGTCAGCGAGGCGGACGTGGAACGTCTGCGCGGCGAGCTGCTCGCCTGACTCGCTGACCACCCGGTCGAAATTGGCCTACCCCAGCTTGAAATCGGCCTGCTTTGCCGCGGACAGGTCGGTGATCTCGCCCCAGTGCGAGGCGATGTCCTCCACCGTCGGCGGCTTGTCGTAGTTGACGCCCTTGTTCTGGAACAGCGCGACGCGCTGCACCTTGCCGCCACCGACCACGAAAACCGAAGCGCTGTTGGGGTTTTCCTCGGTGCACAGGTAGGCGACCACCGGTGCGACGTACTCGGGCGTCAGCTTCTCGAGCACTTCCTTGGGAAGGATGTCCTCGGTCATGCGGGTCGCCGCGATCGGGGCGACCGCGTTGGCGTGGATGTTGTACTTCGCACCCTCCAGCGCCAGGCTGTTGATCAAGCCGACCAGGCCGAGTTTGGCCGCGCCGTAGTTGGTTTGGCCGAAGTTGCCGAACAGCCCGCTGGTGGAGGTGGCGACGACCACGCGGCCGTAGCTCTGCTCGCGGAAGTGCGGCCACGCGGCGCGGATGACGTTGTAGCCACCGTAGAGGTGCACCTTGAGCACGGCGTCCCAGTTCTCGAAGGACATCTTGTGGAAGGTGCCGTCGCGCAGGATGCCGGCATTGCTGACGACGCCGTGCACGGCGCCGAATTCGTCGAGCGCGGTTTTGATGATGTTCTCGGCGCCCTCGGACTCGGCGACGCTGTCGTAGTTGGCAACCGCCCGCCCGCCGGCGTCCTTGATCTCCTTGACCACTTCGTCGGCCATGTTGTGGCCGGCGCCGGTGCCGTCACGGGCGCCGCCGAGGTCGTTGACGACGACGCTGGCGCCCTCCTTGGCGAGGGTCAAGGCGTACTCGCGACCCAGTCCTCCACCGGCTCCGGTGACGATGATGACGCGATCCTGCACTCCGGGCATAAGTTTCCTCTCTGCTGTGAAAAACTCGTTCTAGCAATCGAATTGAAGCAACGTGTCAGAACATCCGGCGGGCCATCTTGAAAGCCCGCTCGGTGTACGGAGGGTAGATGAAGCTCGACAGGTCCGGCCGGGTGGGTTTGGTCAACACCGACTTGCGGTGGCTGAACTCCTCGAACCCCCACTTGCCGTGGTAGGCGCCCATTCCCGACGCGCCGACACCGCCGAATGGCAGCTTGGCCGTGGACACCTGGAACGCGATGTGGTTGACCAGCATGCCGCCGGCCGGCACCTCCTTGATCACCCGCTCGCGGGTCTCGCGCCGCTTGGTGAACAGGTAGGCCGACAGCGGTTTGGGTCGCGAGTTCACGAAACGTATTGCCTCGTCCAAGTTTTGGACGGTGATCACCGGCAGGACCGGACCGAAGATCTCGTTCTGCATCAGCGGCCCGTTCGGGTCGGGATCCACCACGACGGCGGGCTGGATACGCAGGCTCGACGCGTCGCACGCCCCGCCGACGGTGACCTTGCCGTCGGCTCCGGACAGGTAACCGCTGATCCGGTCGAACTGGCGCTGATTGACCACCCGCATGCCGTCCGGCTTGTCGGAGGTGAATTTGGTGATGGCGGCGCTGATCTTGTCGACCAGTTCATCGCGAATCGCGGCGTCCGCCAGGACGTAATCGGGTGCGACGCAGGTCTGCCCGGCGTTGAGCAGCTTCATCCAGGCGATCCGCTTGGCGGCCACCTCCACGTCGGCGTCCGCCGCGACGATGACCGGGCTCTTGCCGCCGAGCTCCAGGGTGCACGGGGTCAGGTGCGGCGCCGCACCCTCGTAGACCTTGCGGCCGATCTCGGTGCCGCCGGTGAACAGCACGCGGTCCAGCCCCTGGGCGATGAGTTCCTGGCTCGTCGCGCCGTCGCCCTCGACCACCGCGATGGCGTCGTTGTCGAGGTATTTCGGCACCAGCTCGGCCATCACGTGCGCGGACGCCGCCGCGATTTCCGAAGGCTTGAGGATGACGGCGTTTCCGGCGGCGATCGCTCCGACCGCGGGGCCCAGCGTCAGGTAGTACGGGTAGTTCCAGGCGCCGATGATCAGCACGGTGCCGTAGGGCTCGTACTCCACCCAGCCGCGTCCGGGCAGCTGCGGGAGCTCGAGCAGTTGGTACTTGCGGCGCGTCCACCGGCGCACCCGCTTCGCCGCGTACTTGGCTTCGCCGGCGGTGGTGGCGATGTCGGCGATGTAGGCCTCAAACGGGCTGCGGTCCAAGTCTTCGGCGAGCGCCGCGGCAAGCGCGGCCTCGTTCTCCTCCATCAGCTTCACCAGTTGCAGCAGCTGGCGCTTGCGCCATTCGATGTCGCGGGTGCGTCCGGTGGCGAAGGTCTGGCGAAGCCGGGCAACCGTGGCGGGGATGTCGGTCGGTGCGGTCCCGTTCGTGGTGTCCGAGGTTTTCGATGCAACCGATTCGGTGGTCATCATTGTCCTTCCCGAGCAGGGTCCCGCCGCATGGCGGCCGCTCGTCGGTGATATCCGCGATACTAACCATCCGGTTGGGAGAGCAATAGGAAGGATCCGTGCCAACCCCGGTCTCGCCGCGTCGGATAGCCCCAGCGCTCGGTCCGCACGCGCGATGACCGGCGCGGTTACTTGACGCAGGGCACGTTGGCGGCGGTCATCTGGCTGAGGTCGGTCGGTGCCGGCGCACGATCGCCGGTGCCGGTGGCGGCCACGGCACTCACCTGCCCGGACCCGGATGGGTCGGTCGTCGCACCGGGGTGGGCCAGGTAGTCGGATGCGGGGAACTGCGGTCCGACGGTCAGCCGCACTGTGCCGGCGGCCACGGCGCTGTTCGCCGTCACCGGCAGGTGCAGTTGATCGGCCAGAACCTGTGCGGCCCGGTCGGCCCCCTGGCCGTACTCGATGACGCTGTCGTCGGCCGGGGCCGCCGCGGTGGTGGCGCTGCCGCGGGTGAAGCCGCGACCGGCGAAAGTGTCCTCGATGGCACCCGCGAGTCCGTCCCGCGAGGTGGCGTTGACGACGTCGAGAATCGCGGGTTCGGCCAGCGCCGGCGGGGGCTGGGTGGACGGCGATGCGGCCTCCAGCGCCACCGCCGTATCCGACATGAAGCGCTCGTTGACGATGCGCCGGATGGTCGGCAGGTCGACCTGGTTGATGTCGGACCCGTTGGCGTCTTTGCCGAAGCCGGCGATCGGCAGGGTATAGAGCGACAGCGGCCGCTCGCTCAGTTGCGAGGCGCGCGAAGCGAATTCCATGATGTCCAGCCCGTCGTCGACGGCGACGTTGTCGCGGGCGACCTGCAGCAGTTTGCGCAGCCCGCTGACGCTGGACAGCGCGCCGCCGCTGCGAGCCGCGTTGACCAACGACACCAGGAACGCCTGCTGTCGCCGGGTGCGGTCGAAATCGGTGAAGGAGCCGTCGTTTTCGTCGCGCCGCTGCCGCACGAAGGCCATCGCGTCCGCGGCGTCGATGCGCTGAACGCCTTGGTGGAAGTCCGCGCCTGAATAGCTGTCCCGCGTATCGGCATTGAGGCACACCGTGATCGGCTCGACGGCCTTGGCGATTTGAAAGAACGCGCCCAGCGTGACCTCGACGAAGTGATCGACCGAGATGCCCAGAAAGTCTTTGACGGCGTTGATTTCGGCTTTGCGGCCGGCCTCGCGCGCGGTCTGCTCGCGAGCGGTCAAGTTGGTGGCGCCCGCCCCGCCCGAATTCCCGGCTGCCTGCGAATTCAGCGACTGCTGGTAGGCCAGGCCGTACGCCTGCTTGATCTTGCCGGTGCAGACCGATCCCGGGCAGCCCGGCAACTCCGCGTAGTCGTCACGCGGAATCGATATCGCGGTCACCGGCCCGTCGCCGTCCGAAATATGCACGACGATAAGGACATTCGCGTTGTAGCCGCCCGAGCTCTCGTCACCGGCGTGCAGCGCCTCGTAGACGTCTTGGGGTAGCGGCTTACCGTTCTGGTCCAGCCGGCTGTCCAGACCCATCAGCAGGATGTTCTGGTTGCCGTCCAGTGTCGTCGCCCCATTCTGCAGCGCATGCGAAATGATGATCTTGCCCAGCGCGGTGTGATAGCCCGTCCAGCCCATACCGGTGATCGCCATGACCGCGGCCGAAGCGACGGCGGCGACGGACCGGCCCTTTCGCAGCGCCCAACGGTGCGACCGGTCGGATCCGCCACTGCCCATAATGAGTGACCATTGTCCCCGATGACCAGGCGAATTCCCGGTAACCGGGACCGCGAGCCAACGGGTTGACGTGCGACGGGTCTACGAGGTTAGGCGCCTCGCAGCGTGGCTTTACAGCCGCTCGGCGATCACGAAGTCGGAGAAGGCGTCCCGGTCTTCGTCCACCTCGGAACTCTGCACCCCGCGGCCCAGGCGGTGCATCTCGTCGATCGAGTTCTGCGCCGTGGCGCGCCAGCCGTTTTCGTTGAGCCAGTCGGCGAGGTTCGCGCGGTGCTCGTCGCGGTACATCAGCTCGCCCACGTCGACGGTCTCCTCCAGGCCGAGCTCTTCGGCCACCTTCTTGAACCGTTCCCGCATCTGCTGGCGCCGCTCCTCGGCGTGCATCGGTGCGGTTTCGGCGGAGACGCGGCTTCCTGCCGGGCTCAGCTCGCCGATCTGGGTGAACAGCTTGTCCTGGGCCTCGGCGGGCAGGTACATCAGCAGTCCCTCGGCCAGCCAGGCGGTCGGCTGGGCCGGGTCGAATCCGGCGGCGCGCAGCGCGGCGGGCCAGTCTTCCCGCAGGTCGATCGCCACCTCGCGACGATCGGCGGAAGGCTTGACGCCGTTTTCGGCCAGCGTGGTGGTCTTGTAGTCCAGCACCTGGGGCTGGTCGATCTCGTAAACCGTGGTGCCGTCCGGCCAGTCGAGGCGGTATGCCCGCGAGTCCAGGCCCGACGCGAGGATCACCACCTGCCGGATCCCGGTGGCGACGGCGTCGGCGAAGTATGAGTCGAAGAAGTGGGTCCGCACCGCCTGATAGCCGCGCATGTGCTGCATGCGGGCCGCGGATTCTTCATCGATGGCCTCGATCTTGGCCACCACGTCCGGGTCGAGCATGGCCTCCCACAAGACCTCGGCACCGGCGTTGTTGACGAGCAGCCGGGCGTAGGGGTCGCGGATCAGCGCGTCGGGCTGCTCGGTCTCGATCGCCCGGGCGGCGGCGACCATGACCGCGGTGGTGCCGACGCTGCTCTTGATGTCCCAGGTGTCGTCGTGGGTGCGCAGTGAACTCATGGGGATGCTCCTTGGATGGATCCTTGGTCAGGCGGTGGGCTTGCCGAGACGCGCCCGCAGCAGTGTGCTGCGGACCGCCTCGTCGTCCAGGTCGTCGGGTACCGGACGGCCCAGTCGGGCCATCTCGTCCCGGTTGCTCACGCTGTGCACGTGCCAGCCGTGGTCGGCCAGCCATGCCTCGGCGTCCGAACGGTCCGGCTCGTGGTAGGTCAGCGCCTGGACGTTGACGTCCAGCCCGAGCCGCTCGCGCATCCGCAGCCAGCGCTGCGAGTTGCTCCGGGAATTCATGCCGAACATTTCGATGGCGATCTGGCTGTCCGGCGCGCTGAGCGCGGTGACCATCTCGAAGAGCCGGTCCTGGGCATCGCTGGGCAGGTACGGGAGCAGCCCTTCGGCCAGCCAGGCGGTCGGTTGGGTGCGGTCGAACCCGGCGGCGGTCAGCGCCGCGGGCCAATCGTCACGCAGGTCCACCGCGACGGGGTGCCGGATGGCGGACGGCACGGCGCCGTGGTGCTGCAGGATGCCGGTCTTGTACTCCAGCACCTGGGGCTGGTCGATCTCGTAGACCGTGGTGCCGGCCGGCCAGTCCAACCGGTACGCCCTGGAGTCGAGCCCGGCGGCCAGGATCACCACCTGCCGGATTCCGGCGCCGACGGCGTTCGCGAAGTACTCGTCGAAGAAGTGGGTGCGCACGGCCTGGTAATCGATGCCGCAACGATGGGAGCGCCGTCCGTGCTCGTCACCGTCGAGCCAGCCGAGCTCGGGATCGGCCAGCCGCGCCCACGCGGGGCCGGCCGACGAGACCAGCAGACGCGCGAAGTCGTCGCGGATCAGCGGATTGGGTCCGGCGGTTTCCGCGGCGCGCGACGCGGCCACGCCCAGTGCGGTGGCCCCGACGAGTTCAGTGATGGTCCAACTGTCGCCGGCAGACCGTACGGACGGCGGCAACGAGGCATCCAGGTCAGTCATATCCCATCCATCGTACCGGGATAAGTTAGTTAGCCTATGCGCTTTGTGCGCAACTTCACTGCGCGCCGACGAGCGCTAAGCCTCCGGCCGCCGGAATGCGCCTTCCAAGAGCTGGCGCATTACCCCGACGAGTGCCAGCAGGTTTTCGGGGCTCGACACGTATCCGGCATACACGCCCACTCCGCAGACGAGCACGAGCAGCGCCTCGGCCATTACCGTCGCATCGACGTCGGCGACGATTTCGCCGCGCTCCATGGCTTGGTTGATGACGCGCAACAGGAATTCCCGACTGATCCGTATGGAATCGTTATCGGTTGCTATCAAATCCGGATGTCGCTGTGATTCGAGCACACCGCTGATTAGGAACGCGGATCCGGCTGGATTCTTTCTATTGGCTCTGGTCGCTTCGGTGATGAATGCCGCCAGCTGCGCCGCCAGCGTGGTCTCATGCTCGGCTTGTTTGATGCCGGCCCCGATCACGAATTCGTTGGTGTCATCCAGCACTTCCCGATAAAGCGCCCGCTTGCTCGAGAAATAATGATTGATCGCCGGCCTGGTCAGGTCAGCGCGCGCCGCGATGGCCTGGAACGTCGCGCCGTCGTAGCCGCGTTCGCTGAAGACCAAACGGGCAGCTTGGATGATCCGCTGTCGCGTCTCGTCAGCCTTCGCGGCAGGCGGCCGTCCGGGCCTGCGGTTCCCCCGTGGAAGCATTGCTAGAGTGTGCCACCCCCGCGGTGCGGCATTAGCGCATTTGGCGGAATGCTGCCAAATTTTCCGGCTTGGTAGTCCTCGAGCGCCTCGATCAATTCCGCGCGGGTGTTCATCACGAAAGGCCCGTAGTGGAATACCGGCTCGCGAATCGGGCGACCGCCCAGAAGCAGCAAATCAATGGCTCCGTGAACGGCCGTCGGGCCTGGATCCTGGATCCGGCGGGCTCCCACGGTGATTCGATCCCCGGGACCCAGTACCGCCAACTGGCCCTGGTGGATCGGATGAGCGACCGGGCCGACGTACCCGCTGCCGGACAACACATAGACCAGCGCATTGAAGTCACGCCGCCATGGAATGTTGAGCTCGGCCCCGTTCTGGATCGTCGTGTGCGCCAAGGTGATCGGGGTATGGGTGACGCCGGGGCCCCGGTGTCCGTCGATGTCGCCGGCGATGATCCGGATCAGCGCTCCGCCGTCCGCGGATGCGAGCAACGCGGCGTCGCCGCCTTCGATGGACTGATACCGCGGGGGCGCGAACTTGTCTTTCCTGGGTAGGTTCACCCAGAGCTGGACGCCGTGGAAGAGCCCGCCGCTGTCGACCAGCTCGGCCGGCGGCGTCTCGATGTGCAGGATGCCCGAGCCCGCCGTCATCCACTGTGTCGCGCCGTCGGCGATCAGGCCGCCACCACCGTGCGAGTCCTGGTGTGCGAACTTTCCGTCGAGCATGTAGGTGACGGTCTCGAAGCCGCGGTGCGGGTGCCAGTCCGTGCCCCGGGGCTCCCCCGGCTGGTACTCGACCTCACCCATCTGGTCCATGTGCACGAAGGGATCCAGCGCGGCGGTGCTGACTCCCGCGAAGGCGCGCACCACCGGGAAACCCTCGCCCTCGTAGCCACGAGGGCCGGTGGTGATCGATCGGACCGGCCGCTCGGTATCGGCGGGGCCGGGACCGCTGACTCGTGGCAACGTCAGCGTGTTTGCCGTGACCGCAGGCATCTGGCCTCCTCATATAGTGGATGCCTTATATAACCGGACTAGGGTCCGCTTATTCCGGAGGCGGTGTGTCGGCCGGCCTGCCTAGGATGACGTGGTGGCGGGGGAGACACGGCGGTGGCCGCGAATGAGCACGTGAGCGACCGGCGGAACGACGAGATGCAGCCTGCGGAAGCGCCCGCCGCGGCGGCCGGCGGGCGATTCGGGTCTTCTATTCGTAATTCGGGTTATCTGCAGAAATGGTTGCTGCTCGGCATCACGATTGGTTTCGTTGCCGGCTTCGGCGCCGTCGCCTTCTACGTGGCGCTGAAGTACGCTGCCGACCTACTCGGATACTTGGCCGACTATCACATTCCGACGCCCGTCGGAGAGGGTGGGAGTCGCGGCTCCACTGGCTTCCACCGCGCGTGGGCGATCCCGTTGGTGACGACGGCGGGTGCGTTGCTGTCCGCGCTGATCGTGACCAAGCTGGCGCCGGAGGCCACCGGTCACGGGACGGACCAAGCCATCGAAGCAGTGCACAGTGATCCCCGGGCCATCCGCTTCCGGGCGGTGGTGGTGAAGATGGTGGCCAGCGCACTGACCATAGGCTCAGGGGGTTCAGCTGGGCGCGAGGGGCCGACCGCTCAGATCTCGGCCGGTTTCTGCTCCTTGCTCACCCGCCGGCTGAACCTCTCCGATGAGGACGGCCGAATCGCGGTGGCGTTGGGTATCGGTGCCGGCATCGGCGCTATTTTCGCCGCTCCGCTGGGCGGCGCGGTGCTGGCCGCCTCGATCACATACCGGGACGACTTCGATTACCGCTGCCTGTTGCCCGGTTTCATCACGTCCGGGACGGCTTATGCGGTGTTCGGGGCGTTCCTCGGGTTTGATCCGCTTTTCGGCTATATCGACGCCGAATATCGCTTCGAAAAGTCTTGGCCGCTGCTGTGGTTCGTCGCCATCGGCCTAGCGGCGGCGGCAATCGGCTATCTCTACGCCAGGACGTTTCACGCCTCGGTGCGGCTCACCCGACGGCTGCCGGGCGGGCCGGTGCTCAAGCCGGCGCTGGGCGGACTGCTAGTCGGCCTGCTGGGTCTGGTGATTCCCCAGATCCTGAGCAGCGGCTACGGGTGGGCACAGCTCGCGGCCGATCGCAGTTCGCTGATGGCTATTCCGTTGTGGATCGTTCTCCTGATGCCGATGGCCAAGATCGTCGCGACGTCGCTATCGATCGGCACCGGCGGCTCCGGCGGTCTGTTCGGTCCCGGCATCGTGATCGGCGCCTTCGTGGGGGCTGCCCTCTGGCGGCTGGGTGAGCTGTCCGGCTTGCCGGGAGTGCCGCACGAGCCTGGGATCTTCGTGGTGGTGGGAATGATGGCCTGCTTCGGCAGCGTTGCCCGCGCGCCGCTGGCCATCATGATCATGGTCGCCGAAATGACCGGCTCATTCTCGATCGTGCCCGGAGCGATCCTGGCCGTCGGAATAGCGGCGTTGCTGATGTCACGGACCAACGTCACTATTTATGAGGCACAGCGGCTGAACCGTGAAACCGCCGAGGCTGAGCGCAAAAGCCAAGCCTCGGCGGCCACTGAGACTGAATTACCTACTGACAGCTAGGATTTGCCACGAGCGCTGCTGGCGGCGTCCTTCTCGGTGGTCTTACCTGTGTGCGCCAGCTCGCCGCCGGCACTTTCCAGGTGCGCCCGGACGAACCATTGAAACTTCTCCAACTGTCCCGCCTGGCCAATCAGCAGGTCCTGGGTCACCTGGTCGAGTTCGTCGGTCTCCGCGATGTAGTGGCGAATGTCCTCGACGACACCCGTATAGACGAGGTCGAGAGCGGCCAGGTGCGCCTGGACCGTGTCGCGACCGACCGAATAGTCGTCCCACGAGCGGTCCTTGATAATGGCGCCGGGCGTGCCTTGCGGCGAAGCACCTAGGGCCGCAATGCGTTCCGCAACATCGTCGGCAAACCCGCGGACAGCGTCCACCTGCGGGTCGATCATCTCGTGCACGCCAATGAAGTTGGGGCCAACCACGTTCCAGTGAATGTGCTTCAGCGTCAGATGAAGATCGTTGTAGGTGCTCAGTTGCTTTTGCAGCAGTTCGGTGAGCCGCGCTGCCTGCTTGTCGGTCAATCCCGGAATTGTGAACTGAGTCATCGCTTCTTTCCTAGCTTCCTTCCATGAAATTCACGCACGGTTACTTGCCTCGTTGGTTACCCGATGGCCAGGCTGAAAAACGCGACGGATCAAAGCGAGTGGATTTGCTGCACCGGCAGCCGCGGGCCGCGGCGGGGCTCGTATGCCAGTCCGCTGGCTTCGAGCAGCCGGACCACACGCTGGCGGTGCGGCCGCATCGGCTCGAGCAGTTCGAGCATGCCCGCGTCATCGACGGGCCGGCCCAGCAACGTCCAGCCGATCATTTTGGGAATGTGGTAGTCGCCCACCGATAGGGCGTCCGCGTCGCCGAAGGCGCGTTGTGCGGTCTCGGCGGCGGTCCACTCCCCCACGCCCGGCAGCGACATCAGCGCCTGACGCGCCTGCACCGTCGGCCGCGACACCAGCCGCTCCAACGACGGGGCCCGCCGCGCACAGGTCACCACGGTCTGCGCCCGTCGCGGGTCGACGTTGGCGCGATGAAATTCCCACGACGGGATGTTCCGCCACACCTGCGCCGGCGGCATGACGCGCATCCCGTCCGGCGCGGGGCCCGGTGCCGGCGTCCCGTACTTCGACACCAGCACCCGCCACGAGCGAAACGCATCGGCGCCGGGCACCCGCTGCTCGATGATCGCGGGGATCAGGGCCTCCAGCACCAGCCCGGTGCGGCCCAGGCGCAGGTGCGGGACCCGTTGGTAGGCGGCGGCAACCGTCGGATGCCGCGGCACGAAGTCCGAGTCGTCGTCCTCGAAACCCAGCATGGCGGGCACCGTTTCGAGGAACTCCTGCGCGCCGCTGCCCCAGGCCGCAGCGTGCGCGGCATTAGGTCCGACGCGGGTGATCCGGGCGGTGACGGACCCGCTGGGCAGCAGGCTGGTGCGCCAGATCGAGCCGTCACCGGGGGCCCGGAAGCACGGATCCCCGAGGCCGCGGCGAAGGGGCGCCAACGTGTGCCCGAAGCTGACCGCTCCGGGAAACACGACCGTGCGCGCGGTCTGCACCTGATGACTCTCCGACTGCTCTCATTGACCGTGAACTGCGTCCCCAGTCAGTATTGCGTTGTGATGACGCCGTTCGATGACCCGCAGGGCGAACTGGCCTGGATGTTCCTGCAGAGCACCAGCGACGGCGGCGACCTGGACGAGGGTTTCGCCCTGCTCAGTGACGACTTCACGTACTGGACGCTCTACACGCGCACGCCCTGCGACAAGCACGTGCTCCGGCGATCGGTCGAGCGACGCAAACAAGACCTCGAGCTGACCATCGATTTGGTGCGCTGCGTCAACGAGGGCGAGACCGTGGTGGTGGAGGCACAGGCCACTGGCACCACGTCCGACGGTGTCGAGTACGACAGCCCGTTCGTGTGCATTTTCGACACCCACGACGGGCTGATCGTCTCGATGCGCGTGTACAGCGATACCCGCGCGGTGGCGGCCGCGCTTCCCGGGTGGATGCCCTACTGAGCCGAAATGCTGATGTCGGCCTTGTTGGGGTAGAACGCGACGTGCCCGGCGATCTTTTCAACCGCCGGATACGGCTGCTCGTACGTCCAGATCACATCGTCGACGGTGTCACCGGCCGAGGTGGTCACGCTGTAGTAGCTCGCGTCGCCCTTGAAGGGGCAGTACGTGCTGGTGTCCGTCCGGGTCAGCCGGTCCTGCACCACGTCGGCGATCGGAATGTATTGCACCGCAGGCAAAGTGGCTTCGCGTAATTCCAGCGCGGCCGTGGTGTCGGCGACGAGCTCGCCGTTGACGCGTACCTGCACCCGCCCCTTGGTCGGCTCGATGGTGATCGGGTGCCCGGCGCTGGGTTCTTTGATTTCCGGGTGGGCCATGGTGGTTCCTCCTTAGACGCCTTACCGTTGTGCAACGCGCGTCCGTGGTCAAGGCTTCCCGTCCGGCGCTCCGAATGCGTAGCGGTGGTATTGCGACATGTTCGCAGCCGCGCGAACGTGCGACATGATTCTGCCCAAGGCTCGGGATGAGCGGGGCAACTGCGCGAAGGTGTACGACTCGAACCATCGTTCCCAGGCCAGCAGCCGCACCCCCGGCACGGCTTCGATGATGTCGTCGGGCCCGTTGATCGCCCAGTGCAGCGTCGATCCGGACCGCCGCACCACGGTGTTCAGCCATTGCGACTTGATGCCCAGCCAATTGAACACATCGAACTGCAGCTCACCCGAACCGAACCGGGCGACCACCCTGCGCAGCAGCGCGGTGCCGTCGCTCTCGGTGAGATACATGGTCAGCCCCTCCCCGATCATCAGCGTGGGACGGTCGGCCGGGATTTCCGCCAGCCATGCCGGGTCGGTGACCGAGGCGGCGACGACGTGGTAGTGATCGCGGCTCGGGTAGAGCTGGGTTCGCAGCGCCACGACCTCGGGGTAGTCGACGTCGTACCACTGGACGTCCGGACCCGGCTGCAAGCGGAAGAATCGGCTGTCCAGCCCGCAGCCCAGGTGCAGCACGACCGAACGCGGATGCGCGGCAAGGAATTTGCGCGTCCATTGGTCGAAGTGCGCCGACCGGGTGGTCACCGACGGCGCCCGCCGCGGGGTGATGGTCGTTTTCTTCCAGTCGTAGTCGATGCGCTCGACGAGCTCCTTCGCATACCGATCGCCCAGGATCGGTTTCGGGAAATCGGCGTCCAGCGCCTTGGCGTAGAACGTCGCCAGCATGGTCTGCGGCGCCCCGCTGAGATCGACGGGAACTCGCGCTGTGGTCACACCGCCCGAGGCTAGTCCTACACCAGGCGCCCGCGCCGCGTCCTGAACAGCGGTCGGCGTGGTGTTCAGCTCGGAGTTGCGCTCCTGCCTTTGGCATCTCGGATCGCGGCCCAGAACCGGGCCGCCTCCCGGATGGATTCCTCGACCGGGCGCGGCTGCCAGCCCAATTCTCGGACGGCCTTGCTGTGGTCGACGGGCGCTTCGGCCCGCATCATGCGCACCGACGCCAGGCTGAGTTCGGCGTCCTTGCCGGTGAGGCGTGCCCGCAGGTTGCCCAGCGCGCCCATCGCATAAAGCGCCGGGACGGGGATCGAGCGCCGCGGCGCAGGCACACCGGCCTCGTCGGCCGCGATCCGGACTACCTCCTTCAACGGGATCATTCGCTCGGAGATCAGGTACCGCTCGCCGATGCGCCCGCGTTCGGCGGCCAGGATCATCGCCCGGGCGGCGTCGGCGACACCGACGACTTCGAGCTGGATGCCCTCCATCGTGAAGGGCAGCTTGCCGAAGACCGTTCCGGCGATGAACGCGCCGTGCGGGGTGCGGCCCCAGTCGCCGCTGCCGTACGTCGTCGACACGCACATCGCCACCGCGGGCAGCCCGGCCTCGGCCACGTAGCGCATCACCAGGTTCTCGGCCTGGACCCGGGACTGGACGTAGTCCGACAACCCCCGGGTGCCGACGACGTCCTCTTCGGTCGCGACGTGCCCGTGGCGCCGGCCCACAGTCGCGTAGGTGCTGGTGAAGATGAACCGGCGCAGGCCGGGTCGCGCGACGGCCACGTCGAGAACGTTGCGCAGTCCTTCGACGTTGGTGCGAAACAGCGGCCTGGTATCGCGCAGCCAGGCCCGGGTGTCCACGACGCAGTACTAGACGTCGTCGACGCCGTCCATCGCCTCCTGCAGCACGGCGGTGTCGAACACGTCGCCGTGAAACCGGGTGAGCTCGAGGTCGTCGATCGAGCGGGTGTTCGCGCCCTCGCGCACCATGGCCCGCACCTGGTGGCCGTCGGCGACGAGTTGGCGGGTCACATGCGAACCCAGAAAACCGTTGGCGCCGATAACCAGTTTGGGTTTGGTGCTCACTGGGCGCCGCCGTACTGCTCCATGAAACGCGCGGCGTCATCGTCGAGTGTGCCGAGCTCCTGCGCCTTACGGCACCACTTCAACGTTGCCTGCACGAAGCGCAGCGGGTTGTAGATGTCTTCCTGCTGACGCCACAGGCCGTTGCCGGCGTAGGTGATGATCGAGATGTTCGTCGCGCTGATTACGGTGCCGTCGCCGGGATCGCGCATCGGGTTGTCGAGTTCCATGATGATGCGGCCGCCTGCCTCGTCGATCACCGACCACAGCGACGGGAACGCGACCATATGGCTGCCGGGAAAGCTGCCCATCGTCTTGCTGATCCACTCGCGGACCTCGTCGCGGCCGTGCATGGTGCCGGCCGCGTGCTCGATGTATACGACGTCGGGTGTGTAGTGCTGAACCCACGCGTCCCAGTCCTGGGATTGCGCCGCCGCATCGACGGTCGCTTCGAATTTCTCGAAGGCGGCGGCCAGTTCGCTACGCGAGAATTGCCGGCTGTTCACGCGAAAACTAGAACACGTTCTACCGTGGTTTGTCGAGAGCTTTGCCTCGTAGGTGTATCCGATGACGAACGTCAGGATAATCGGAGGGAGATTGCGACCATTCGGTCAGAGCGAAACGAGGCAACGACATGACCAACACGCAAAAGGCGATCCTCGCCGGCGGCTGCTTTTGGGGGATGCAGGAACTGATCCGCAAGCAGCCGGGCGTGGTTTCGACCCGGGTCGGTTACACCGGCGGCGACGTCCCCAACGCGACCTACCGCAACCACGGCACCCACGCCGAGGCGATCGAGATCGTCTATGACCCAGCGGTCACCGACTACCGCACGATGCTGGAGTTCTTCTTCCAGATCCACGATCCGACAACGAAAGACCGGCAGGGCAACGACCGGGGACCCAGTTACCGGTCGGCCATCTTCTATGTCGACGACGAGCAGAAGCGGATCGCGCTGGACACCATCGCCGACGTGGAGGCGTCCGGGCTGTGGCCCGGCAAGGTGGTGACCGAGGTCAGCCCGGCCGGCGACTTCTGGGAAGCCGAGCCCGAACACCAGGACTACCTGCAGCACTTTCCCAACGGCTATACCTGCCACTTCATCCGCCCGGGCTGGAAGCTGCCGCGCCGGGCGACCGCGGGCCAGTAGCGGCGCCGGGCTCGCCCCCGGCACTGTGCGGCGCCACCGTTAACGGCGCACACCGATGTCGCTCACAACATCGACATTGCGATCCTGCAGGCGCAAGATCTAACCCATCGGATGCAGTGCGCGCCGGCGTGGGTGCGCTTTTCATATGCATGAAAAGTCCGCTCGCGAAGGGAACTCGGGCTCATGTCGTCTCCACCCACCGTCTGGGATGTCACCTACGATCTGCTGCGCACCTTGGGATTGACGACGGTGTTCGGCAATCCGGGATCGACCGAGCAGACATTCCTCAAGAACTTCCCCGCCGACTTCAGCTACGTGCTGGGACTGCAGGAGGCGTCGGTGCTGGCCATGGCGGACGGGTTCGCCCAGTCCAGCGGCAAGCCGGCGCTGGTGAACCTGCACACCGCGGCGGGCACCGGCAACGCCATGGGCAGCCTGATCGCGGCGTACAAGAGCAACACCCCACTGATCGTCACGGCCGGGCAGCAAACGCGCGAAATGGTGCTCTGTGAGCCATATCTGACGAATACCAGCGAGACTCAACTGCCGCTGCCATGGGTGAAGTGGGCGTATCAGCCCGTCCGCGCCGAGGACGTGCCGGCGGCATTCATGCGGGCCTACACCGTCGCGGTGCAGCCGCCCGCGGGTCCGGTGTATCTATCCATCCCCCTGGACGATTGGGAGAAGCCGGCCCTGGGCCCGGCCGTGATTCGCACGGCGAGTCAGCGGTGTGCGCCCGACGCGGAGCGCCTGCGGGCCTTCGCTGAGCGCATCAACCGGGCGCAGCGGCCGCTGCTGGTCTTCGGACCCGAGGTCGATCGGGCCGGCGCCTGGGATGCCGCCGTTGCATTCGCCGAGAAGGTCAACGCGCCCGTGCATGCCGGCCCGTTGCCGGACCGATTGTCGTTCCCCGAGGATCACCCGCTTTATCAGGGCATGTTGCCGATGACCATCGCCGAGGTGACAGAGGTGCTGCGCGGGCATGACCTCGTGGTGGTGATAGGCGCGCAGGTGTTCCGCTACTACCCGTACGTGGCCGGGGACTATCTGCCCGAGGGCACTGACCTGTTGCACATCACCGCCGATCCGGGGCTGACGGCCGCGGCACCTGTCGGCGACAGCTTGTTGAGCGACACACTGCTCGCCCTGCAGGAGCTGACCCCGTTGATCGAAACCGGTTCCGGCCGAACAACACCCAGGCCACTCGACCGGACGCCGGGAACGGTGGAGCCGGCCAGCACCCCGCTGACACCGGCTCAGGTGTACTCCGCGTTGAACACGGTGAAGCCGCCCGAGGCGGCACTGGTCAACGAGTCGACGTCGACAATGGCCGAGCAGGCGCACTGGCTGCCCACCGTCCGGTCGACCTCCTTCTTCGCCACGGGCAGCGGAGGCATCGGGTGGGGAGTGCCGGGCGCGGTCGGCGTCGCGCTGGGCGATCGCGCCGCGGGGCGCAAACGTGCGGTTGTAGCGACTATCGGTGACGGGTCATTCCAGTATTCGATCCAGGCGATCTGGACGGCGGCTCAGCACAAGCTACCGATCGTGTTCGTCGTGATGCGCAACGGTGAATATGCCGTCTTGAAATCATTTGCGTTGCTTGAGAAGACACCGGGAGTGCCGGGCCTGGATCTGCCCGGCCTGGAAATCGAATCGTTGGCCACGGGCTTCGGCTGCCACGCCGTCACGGTGGGCGATACCGAGCAGCTGGTCAAGGAGTTCAACGCCGCGCTTTCCGCCGATGGGCCCACCGTCATCGTGGTGCCGACGAAACCCCAAGTCGCACACCTGGGCTGAGCGGCTCCTGTACCTGTGATCTCGCATGCGGCGCGATAGCCGATGTGAGCGCCCGGTGGGGGTGCGCCGCACGGACTAGGCTTCCGTCATGGCAGCCTCTGCGGCGGACCCGCAATTGGCCGAACTCGGCGCGGCCCTGCTGTCGCGCGCCGACGAGCTGGCCGATACCATGGTGGCGCTGTTGCGGCGCGACGTGGGCTTCCACCGCACCGTGGCGTTGGTGACGGACGACCAACTGCGCGGCGCGATCCGGACTCATCTGGATTTCATTCTGGGCGTTTTCGGTGCTCCGCAGCGCGATTACGACACCGCGGCGGCCGCCGCGACCGGGCGCAGCCGGGCCGCTGCCGGGGTTCCACTGCCGGCGGTGATGGATTCCTACCGGCTCTGCGCTCGCTTTCTCTGGGACGAACTGCGGGTGGAAGCGGGCCGCGCCGGGGCCGTGACCGACGGCGGGCTGGTGCGCGCCTCGTCGGCGATGTGGCTTGCGCTCGAGGAATTCACCACCGCGATGGTCAGCGGGTACCAGGAAGAGATGGCCCGCCGGCTCGTGGACCGCCAGCAGGAGCGCTCGGCCATGGTGCAGGCGCTGATCGACGGCCGGCTGGCAGATACCGTGGACCTCTGGAATACCGCCGACACACTGCGCATTTCGGTGCGGGGGCCCTACACGGTGGTCTGCGCGGAATTGTCCAGCATCGGCCGATCGGTGTTGCCGGGCATCGAGAACCGGCTGGCTGCGCGAGGGGTTTCATCCGCCTGGCGATTACAGCCCGACATCGAGATCGGCATCCTGCAACTCGGCCCGAACAAGTCGATCGACCTCGTGATCGAGGAGCTGAGCAAGCATACGGCCACCCGGATCGGGATCAGCCCTCCGATAATGGATCTCGGGCAGACCGCAGGCGCGTTGCGCTACGCGAGGATCGCGATGACGGCGTCGCGCCCCGATCGCGGGCCGATCACCGTCTTCGATCGCGACGTCATGGCCATCACGGCGGTGGCCGCCCCCGAGGTGATGGACCGCGTTGCGGCCAACGTCCTCGGTGCTCTGGACGAGTTGCCTGAGCACGAACGAGAGGCGCTGCTCGACACGCTCGAGGCGTGGTTCGACCATGGGGGTTCGGCCGAGCGCGCGGCACAGGCCCTGTACGTTCACGCCAACACGGTGCGCCAACGGCTGCGCAAGATCGAGCAGCGGACGGGGCGTCCGGTCACCGAACCACGCGCCGCGGCGGAACTGTGTGTCGCGCTAGAAACCATCCGCCGCGTCGCAAACCGGAACCCTGGCGCCGAGTTCAGCGCCGGCGCACCACGATCCGGCCGCCGCCCTTCGGGGTGAACGCGACCCCGCGGCCATGCCACCGCTCGCCGGGCGCGTCCGTCGTTTCGATCGCCAAGCGGCGCAACACCGTCCGGAGCACGACGTCCATCTCCATGTTGGCGAACGCCGCCCCGACGCATCGGCGGGTCCCACCACCGAACGGGATCCACGACAACGCCGACGGTTTGGTCCCGATGAAGCGTTGCGGGTCGAAACGGTCGGGGTCGGGGAACACGTCGGGGTTACTGTGAATCTGCCCGATTCCGATGATGATGGAATCGCCCCGCGGGATCACCCACTCGCCGAGGCGGAAGGCCTCGGGGTAGACGTGGCGGCCGGCGAGGTCGATTACGGTCCTGGCCCGCTGGACCTCCAAGATCGTGGCCTGACGCAGCTCGCTGCCGCCGTTGTCGGCCTCCTCGACGAGCGCCTTGAGCAGCTCAGGGTGCCGGCTTATCCGCTCGAAGGCCCACCCCAGCGTGGAGGCGGTGGTTTCGTGTCCGGCGGCCAGCAGGGTGAGCAGCTCATCGCCGATGTCCTTGCGCGACATGGCCGAACCGTCTTCGTAGGTGGTGCGCAACAGCATCGCCAGGACGTCGGTCCGCTCGTCGAAGTGCGAATCGGCCCGCTCGTCGTCGATCAACTTGTCGATGACCCGGTCGTACCGGCGCCGCCATTCGGCCAGCCGGCCCCAAGGGCTGTACCGGCCGTAGTCGCGTTTGGGCATCGGGATCGAGGCCAATCGCGATCCCAGGGTGACCCACGGTGGTATGAGCCGGCGCAGCTCGTCGAGCTCGGCGCCCTCCGCGCCGAAAACCGCACGCAGGATGGCGTTCAGCGTGATCCGCATCATCGGCGGCAGCGTGGCAAACGCGCTGCCTTCTGGCCAGTCGGCGATCTCGCGCAGCGTCTCTTCTTCGATGATGCTTTCGTACTTCTTCATGCTCTTGCCGTGGAACGGCGGTGCCAACAGCCGGCGCCGTTGGCGATGCGCATCGCCCTCGAGCGCGAACACCGACCCGGTGCCGAACAGCCTGCCCAGATTGGGCTGGATGTTGCCGAGCTCCTCGGGGCTGGTCGTGAAGATCTGCTTGGCCAACTGCGGGTCACCCACGGCGATGACGCGCCCGTACATCGGCAGGTTGAGCGTGAAGATGTTGCCGTGGCGGCGCGTCAGCCGTTGAATCATCCAGCGCCGCGACATCGCGAAGCCAAGGCCCTGAAGCACCTTGGGAATTCGGGCGGCCGGAGGCAAGTGGACCGCGGTCGGCGGGGCGGCGACTTGTTGGCTCATGACGACCATTTCTCCCAACATCTGCCCCGGCACCGGGGTGGTACGACGATGTACCGCAACATCTTCTGAGTACGGTACTCTGAAGTACCAAGCCTGACAAGGTGCCGCACACACCGAAAGGGGCGCCCGCGTGACACCAGCGGTGACAACGACGGCCGCCGACGCGGTCGCGGGCGAGGCACCCGCCGAGCCGGATCCGTTTCGGCAACGCCTGCTCGACGGTCTCGCCGCCTCGATCACCGAGCGGGGCTACCGCGCCAGCACGGTCGCCGACGTCGTCCGCTGTGCGCGCACGTCCAAGCGCACCTTCTACGACCACTTCGCCGGCAAGGAAGAGTGTTTTCTCGAACTGCTGGCCGTCGACATCGAGAAACTGGGCGCCCAGATCACCGCCTCGGTCGATCCCGAGGCCGATTGGCACGTCCAGATCCGCCAGGCGGTCGAGGCCTATGTCGGATACATCGAGGCCCGCCCGGCCATCACATTGAGCTGGATACGCGAACTGCCCTCGCTGGGTGCGGCCGCTCGCCCGGTCCAGCGCCGGGGGCTGCAGTTGCTGACCAGCCTGCTGATCGACCTCAGCGCCAGTCCCGGGTTCCGGCGCGCCAAGCTGCCCCCGTTGACCGCACCGTTGGCCGTGATCCTGTTGGGCGGCCTGCGGGAGCTGACCGCACTTGCGGTCGAAGACGATAAACCGGTCCGAGAAATCGTGGAACCGGCCGTGGATGCATCCGTAGCTCTGCTCGGTCCGCGCTATTAGGCCCGCACATCCGCGTAAGTGAAAGTGTCACAAGCCATTCCGGCCCTGACCTGGTCAGGCTAGGCTCACCGCAGACCCATTCTTTCCGACTTGGAGGATCCTGCTATGCGGCTCTCGACACGAAACCAGCTCAGGGGGACCATCACCGAGGTCGAACTCGGCACCGTGATGGCCGTGGTGAAGGTGACGCTCGACGGCGGCGATCAGGTCGTCACGTCGTCAGTCACCAAGGATGCCGCGGCCGACCTCGGACTCAAGGTCGGCCAGCCGGCGACCGTGTTCATCAAATCGACCGAAGTCACCATCGGCGTCGAATAGGGTCGGGGCCAAAAGGCTTCGTTCGCTTTATTTTTCGGCGAGAAAAGCGCGAACCCGGTCCAGGACCAGATCGGGACGCTGGTCGACGATCCAATGGCCGACGCCGTCGACCAGCTCCACCTCGAAATCGTCGATGTGATCGGCATATCCGTCGGTGAGGTCCGCGGTGATCACCGGATCTTTGGTTCCGGTCAGCCAGCGGACCGGGACGTCGACGCGAGCATCGTTGTACTGGCCGCGCATCCATTTGCGCATCTCTTTGGTTTGGAAGCTGCGGTACCACCGCGAACCCGCCTCCGCGTGGCCGGGCTGTTGCATGCACTCGAGATACATGCGGGTGTCGTCCTCGGGCAGGGTATAACCACCGCCGACCCATGACCCGAGCATTCGGACGAACCGGGAGTTGGGATCGCTGATCACCCGCGGCCCGATGACCGGCAGCGAAATAGGGATCTGATACCAGAACCGCCAGATGTTCAGCAGCGTCGACAGGCTCGGCTTCACCCACGGTGCAACGGTATTCACGCCGAAGAACCCGGTGACCCGCTCCGGGTGGCGCAGCATCATGATGAACGCGACCGGCCCGCCCCAGTCGTGGGCCACCAGCTTGACCGTTGCGACACCCAAGCGATCCAGCACCCCGGCCAGATCGTCGGCCATCTCGTCCTTGGTGTAGCTGGTGCGTGGCGCCGAGCTCCAGCCCGAGCCGCGTAGGTCCGGACACAACACCCGGTAGCCGTCGGCGGCCAGCGGCCCGATCAACTCGCGCCATTCCCACCAGTTCTGCGGGAAGCCGTGCACCAACATCACCGCGGGCCCGCTCGCCGGCCCGGCGTCCGCGACATGGATCGTCACGCCGCTTCCCAGATCGACGTACCTGTGTTGCACACCGTCCAGCGCGGGCATAGTGACCATGAATTGAGAACGTAGCGGCTCGGAGAGGCTTAGGCCAGAAACCGCTCGACGTACGGCGCGAAGCGCTCGCGCAAGTCGCCCTCATCCAGCCCGAACATCTCGTAGGACGCCTCGACATTGCCCAGTCGCCCGCGCCGGTGGCCGGCGAGGTAGTCGCCGACGGCCGCACGCGCCTCCTCGGTGAACGGTTCGCCGGCCAGGGCGTATACCCGCTCGGCAACGCCGAGTTCGTCCGCCATGAAGTCGTCGAACCGGATGTCGATCGAGCGGTCCGGACCGATGGTGTCGCGGTCGCGGATCAGCGCGGTGAGCATTTGGTCGAGGCGGTCGATCCAAGAGCTGGCGATCTGCTGCACCGGCACCGGCGAGCGGTGCATGCGGGCGGAGTAGGTGATCATCGCGATCATCGACAGCGCCACCGGGACCGGGTCGCGGTGGGTGAACACGACGATGCTGTCGGGGAACACCCGATTCAGGACGGGCACCTGCTCGAGATGCTGAGGCGATTTGAGCAGCCAGCGCCGTCCGCCGCGCAGGAACTGCATCGCCCGGAGTTGAGTGGCCAGGTATTGATAGTGCGGCGTCTGATCGTGAGCCTGGTAGTACTCACGCCAGCGCGGCACGTCGGCGAGCGTCTCCAGCAGCATCGTGGACACGTCGTTGGCCAGCAGCTGGATCTCTTCGTGGACGTGGTCGGTGGTCATCTCGTGCATCAGCGGGAAATGCGGCATCACCATGTTGATCACACCGACCGCGACATCCATCCGGGTCCGCCGCGGATCCGGTTGCACCCCAGCTTCGTTCGGGATGGGGAACGGCTCGTTGCTTTCCCAGTACGGCACGGTGCGAAAGGTCGGCGGCGCTGCCAGCAGGTTGTGTAGGTGCGTGGTGCCGGTGCGGGGCAGCCCGGCAATGACCACCGGCGAGCGCAGTTCGATCCCGTTGATCTCGGGATGGCGAGTCAGCAGATCGGTCAACAGCAGCCGGTTCTTGAGGACCTGCAGCAGCTGCCCGTAGAAATTGACCACTCCGGCGTCGTGCAATCCGTCGATCTCGCGTAGCGCGGCGAGGTAGACCTCGAGGCGCTCGCGGTAGTCGTCGGGTCCGAAATCGTGCAAACCGGTGTCGGCGCTGGCGTTGGCGTGCAGCGCGTCGGCATCCAGCGGGCACTCCGGAGCCATTGTGGCCATCATGTCCAGAATCTGCTGGCCCTCGGCACTGAACCGGGGCCGGGCGAGGTCGTCGAGTCGAACGGTCACGGCGACTTATGTTACTCTGAGTTCCGTAATGGTAGTAGATTTTGGCAGACCCCGTGACCCCCGGATCGACACCGCGGTGCTGAGCGCGACGGTCGAACTGCTGGCTGAAACCGGTTACCCCGGCTTACTGGTCTCCGCCATCGCCGAGCGCGCCGGTACCAGCAAGCCCGCGATTTATCGCCGCTGGCCCAGCAAGGCGCACCTGGTGCACGAGGCGGTCTTCCCGATCGGCGCCGGCACCGCCATCCCCGATACCGGATCGACGACCGACGGCCTGCGCGAGATGGTCCGCCGCACAATGGCTTTCCTCACCACGCCGGCCGCCAGGTCGGCCCTGCCGGGGCTGATCGGCGAGATGGCCGCGGATCCGACGCTGCATTCGGCGCTCTTGGAGCGCTTCGCCGGCGTCATCGGCGGCGGCCTCGCCGACTGGCTGGCGGCGGCCGCGGCGCGCGATGACGTACGGCCGGACGTTACGGCCGCCGAACTGGCCGAGACCATCGCCGGCATCACGCTGGTAGCCCTGCTCACCCGCGCCACCGAACTCGACGATGCGTGGGTCGATCGCACCACCACGTTGCTCCTGAAAGGAATCAGCGCATGACGCACCAATCGACCGAGGCGTGGCAGGACCTGCTGAAAACCCTTGGCGAACAGGGTCACTCATTCCTCCAGGGGGACCGTGCAGTCACCGACGACCGACACGTCGCCGACGGCTACCGCATGCTGGCCGCCACCCTGGGCGTGGCCCTGGACACCTACCTGTTTCCCGAGCCGGGCCGGCCGCAGTTCGTCGCGGTCAACACGCCCTTTCGCCGCGACCGCCGCTGGGGCGGGGACAACACGGACGCCTACTACTACATCTGCCCGGTCGATCCCGCGCGCCGGTACCGGATCAGCGGGAACAAGGGTGACAGCGTGTACTTCTCGGTGACGGCCTACAACGAGCCCACACCGGGCGCCTGGTCGGATCGGGTCGTCGCAATCGTCCGCGACACCGACCTCGATGTCGACGCCGACGGCAACTTCGTCTTCGAATTTCCCGCCACGCCCGACGCGGCCGTACTGATGACCCGCGACTATCAGGCCGACCCGCTGACCGGGCGCCCGGCGACCTGGCGCATCGAGGCGCTCGACGAGCCCGACCCGATCCGGCACGGTGACGCCGAGACCGCGGCGAGCCTGCGCGCCGCCGCCACCTGGTTGCGGACCATGTTCGCCATCGTGCCGCTGGCGGTTGGGAACCGGGTGGACGAGCAGCATGCGCTGGGCCACGAAACCGCCCATGCCGCCAACACTTTCGCCGATCCCTATCAGGTGCCGGACGCCAACTTCGGCTGGTCGGCGCGCGACGCCTGTTACTCGTACGGCAGTTTCGTGCTCGACGAGGACGAGGCACTGGTGATCACGCACCGGCCGCCGTCATGCAGGTTCTGGAACCTGGTGGTGTGGAACCAGTTCATGGCGACGGTCGGCCCGGAGGACGCCCGATGCTCCCTCAACGGCCACAGCGCCGTCCTCAACAGCGACGGCTCCGTCACGGTCGTCTTGTCCGCCGGCAAGACGGCGCACCCCAATTCGCTTACCACGCTAGGCTATCCGCGCGGAAACCTGGCCTTTCGTTGGTTCCTTGCCGACGGCGTGCCGCAGCGGCCCGAGGTGCGACTCGTCAAGGCGGCCGACGCCCCCACCGACGTGAGCTAGGTCAGGCGGACCAGTTCGATCGCCCGGCCCAGCGTCTCCAGCTTGGCGTCCAGGGTCTCGCCCGCGGGGTACAGCCGCACGGTGTTCACCCCGGCGTCGCGCCACACCGCCAGGCGCGCGGAAACCATCTCCTCGGTCCCGATGAGGGTGGTGGCCAGCACCATCTCGTCGGTCACCAGGCCGGCCGCCCCGTCCCGGTCGCCGCGCTGCCAGCGCTCGCGCACCGCGGCGGCAACGTCGGCCCAGCCCTGCCGGCTGTAGGCCCGGTTGTAGAAATTCGTGCTCGACGATCCCATGCCGCCGAGGCTGAAGGCCAGCTCCTTCTTGCGGCCCGCGATCATGCCCCGCAGCTCGTGTTCGTCTGCGGCGAAGGCGACTTCGGCACCCTGGCAGATGTCGAGGTCGGCTCGGGAACGGTTCGCGGCGGCCAGCCCGTCGTCGAGGTGGGAGAAGTAGGCATCGCCGGCGCCCTCGGGGACGAAGCTGGTGCCCAGCCAGCCGTCGGCGACCCGCCCGGTCAACCGCAGCATCGCCGGTGACAGGGCGGCCAGGTACACCGGAATGGGGTGCTCGGGGCGGTTCGACAACCGCATGGGCACCGCGTCGCCGCCGGGCCGGGGAATCTCGAATTCCTGGCCGGCATAAGAGATTTTTCCGCCCGCGAATGCCTGCCGCACGACGTCGATCGTCTCCGAGATGCGCGCCAGCGGCCGGCTGAACGGGACGCCGTGCAGGCCCTCGATCACCTGCGGGCCCGAGGCACCCAACCCGAGCAGGAATCGCCCGTTCGACAGGTTGGACAGCGTGATCGCGGTCTGGGCGACCATCACCGGCGAGCGGGTGCCGACCTGCAGGACGCCGGAACCCAGCAGCATCCGCTCGGTGCGGGCCGCCAGATAGCCGAGCGCCGACGGCGCATCCGCGCCCCACGCCTCAGCCACCCAGCAGACGTCGAGACCCAGCTTCTCCGCCTCGACGGCCAACGCCACGACCTCAACGGCCTCGCCCCCGGCACCGGAGAGCTCGACCGTCGTGGCGGTCCGCATCAATGCACTCCGTGTTCGGCCAGCCGTTTGATCGCCGCCAGGGTCTTTGCGATCGCGCCCTCGAATTCGCGCAGCCGCACGAACACAATCTTCTGCTCCTTGTCGGGCATCGCCTCGAGGGCCACCGACAGGCCCGAGCGTCCGGGTCCCATCTGCATCCAGTAACTCAGGACGGTGCCGCCGTCGCGCGGCGTCAGCCGGAATCGCCACATGGCCGCGGGGTCGTCCGGTTGGCCGACGGCCCAGGTGAATTCGTGCGGCTGATCGCAGGCGACGATGTGTGAGGTGCTGCTCCACTGCCCGAACGCGTCGTGCTCATTGTGTCCGATGAAGCGAGCGCCGACCCGCGGGCCATCCGATCCCTCCGCCCATTCCACGGCCTTCAGCTCACTGCTGAACGTGGGCATCAGCGCGATATCGGAGACCAGGCTCCAGACCCGGGCCGGGTCGGCGTCGATCCACGTCGAAGCTTCCACTGTCGGGGTATCCGCGTAGCGCGCGCCGGTCCATTCCACGGACCTCATTGTCCCCCTGTCCCGGCGCGAGGCAATGCCCGCCGGGTGGATTTACGCGGCGACCGGCTCGGGCTCGGGGGACTTCTCGGCGCCGGCTTTCTGCACCCACGAGTCGGGGAAGGCCAGCCGGACGATCTTGCGCACGACGGTGCCGAACTGGCGCAGCAGCGGTCCGCCGTTGTACGGGATGCCGTAGCGTTCGCAGATCTCCTGCACCTCGGCGGCGATCTCGGAGTACCGGCGGGCCGGCATGTCCGGGAACAGGTGGTGCTCGATCTGGTGCGACAGGTTGCCGGAGAGCAGGTGAAAGAGCTTGCCGCCGGTAAGGTTTGCCGAGCCGAGCACCTGGCGGAAGTACCACATGCCGCGCGACTCGTCCTTGGTCTCCTCGACGGTGAATTCCTGTGTGCCGTCCGGGAAGTGGCCGCAGAAGATGATCATGTACGACCACACGTTGCGCATCAGGTTGGCGGTGAGGTTGCCGGTGAAGACGAACGGCGCGACGGGCCCGGCCAGCAGCGGGAAGGCGACGTAGTCCTTGAGGGTCTGGCGACGGGTCTTTTTCCAGATGGCCCGAAGGACTTCGCGCTTGTCCTCGAGCCGGATCTCACCGGAGCGGATGCGCTCGGTTTCCAGCTCGTGCAACGCGACCCCGTACTGGAACAACACCATCAGCAGGAAGGCGTAGATCGGGTTGCCGAGGAAGTACGGCTGCCACCGCTGGTCCTCGCTCATCCGCAGAATTCCGTAGCCGATGTCGCGGTCCATCCCGACGATGTTGGTGTGGGTGTGGTGCATGTAGTTGTGCGAGTGTCGCCATTGATCGGCCGGGCACGCCGTGTCCCACTCGAAGGTGCGACCGGAGATGGCCGGGTCGCGCATCCAGTCATACTGCCCGTGCATGATGTTGTGGCCGATCTCCATGTTGTCCAGGATTTTCGACAGGCCCAGCATCGTGGTGCCGGCCAACCATGCCGGCGGCAGGAACCCGGCGAACAACAGCGCCCGGCCACCGACTTCCAACGCACGCTGCGTCTTGATGACGCCGCGGATGTAGTCGGCGTCCTTCTCGCCGAGTTCTGCCATCACTCGCTCCTTGATGGCGTCGAGTTCACGGCCGAATGCGTCGGCCTGTTCGGGTGTCAGAGTGATCGTGTTGTTCGACATTGCTTGTCCTCCAAGTCTTTTTCTGAGCTGTGCCGATTTAGCGCTACAGCGACAGGTCCACGTCACCGACCGGAACGGACACGCAGATCTGCACGTCCTCATCGGGAGCGGTCGAGACCGCGCCGGTGACCAGGTTGCGCACGGTGCCGGCGGTTTTGCGCCGCGTGCAGGTGTGGCAGATGCCCATCCGGCATCCGTTTTCGGGCGTCAGGCCCGCAGACTCGGCCTGCTCCAGCAGCGACCGCCCATCATCGACGATGTCAACTCCGCTGTCGGCGAACGTGACTCGTCCACCAGACGGATTCGCCGGCGCATCGAAGGTCGGCGGCACGAAGCTCTCGGTGTACACGTTGTCGCAGTGCGACCGGACTGCTTCCACCAGAGGCGTTGGCCCACACACGAATACCGCATCGGGTGACGGCATCGCGGCGGCCAGGTGTTCCGGACCGAACCGCCCGACGAGGTCGCCGTCGTCGGATCGGGTATATCCGTGCAGCACCCGCACCGGGGCCATCGCGGCCAGCTCGTTGCGGTAGCACGCCTCGGCGGGGGTGCGGGCGTAGTGGATGAATGCGATCTCGCCCGGATGGCCCTGGGCGACCAGGGTGCGCGCCATCGACAACACGGGGGTGATACCGCTGCCCCCCGAAATGAAGAGGATGCGCTGGGGGCTTTGCGGTCCCCGCGCCGGCAACGTGAAGTCGCCACCGGTGCCCGTCAGACCGACGACCATGCCGCGGTGGGCGTATTCGTACAGATAGTTCGAGACCAGGCCGCCCTCGTGCCGGCCGATGGTCAACTCGAGGCTGGCCGTCCCTTCGGCGTTGGCGGGTGAATAGCAGCGGGTGTGCCGGCGGCCGTCGATCTCGACGGTGAGGTTGACGTACTGGCCGGCCTTCAGGCTGTGGGCGGACAGGAAGGTGTCGTTGGGGATCAGGGTCAGGGTGACACTGCGCGGGGTGGTCCGGCGCACGTCGGTCACTTTGGCGCGAGCTTCGCCCAGCGTCCAAGTCGGCGCCACCAGCTCGGTGTAGCGGTCGACGCCGTGTGGACCGGTCAACAGGTCTAAGAGCTCTGAACCCAACACGCGCTGCCGAAGGGTCCGCGCGAGGACTCGGCCAGAAACTTGAGCGGTTTGAGTGAACATGTGTATACCGTGCGACCGCAATGCCCATGCAGTCAAGGGTTAACTGCCTGGCTGTGGTAGGGTTCACACAGTGAACGGCCGTACTCCTAGCTCACGCGGGCGCGGCTCTGGTCGCGAACGCTCGCGCGAAAGCCAGTCGCGTGAGGAGCGTAAGGAGGCGACCCGTCGGGCCATCATCGCGGCGGCGCTCAAGCTGTTGCAGGACCGTAGTTTCTCCAGCCTGAGCCTGCGCGAGGTGACCCGCGAGGTCGGAATCGTTCCAGCGGCGTTCTACCGGCATTTCGAGTCGATGGAGGCCCTCGGCCTGGTCTTGATCGACGAGTCGTTCCGAAGCCTGCGCGACACCCTGCGTGATGCCCGCGCCGGCAAGCTCGACCCGAACCGGGTGATCGAGTCGTCCGTGGAGATCCTGGTCGCCAGCGTCGCCGACCGGCGCGAGCACTGGCGGCTCATCGGCCGTGAGCGCAACAGCGGCTTGTCGGTGCTGCGGTACGCCATTCGCACCGAGATCCGGCTGATCACCTCCGAACTGGCCACCGACCTGGCGCGATTCCCCGGGCTGAACAAATGGACCACCGAAGATCTCAACGTGCTCGCGACCCTGTTCGTCAACGCCATGATCGTGATCGCCGAGGCCATCGAGGATTCGCAGAGCACCGAGGCGACCGAAGACATCCGCAGGCTTGCGGTCAAGCAGCTGAGGATGATCGCCACCGGTATCGCCGGCTGGCGCAGCACGCCCTGAGTGCGTCGCCTGCAGTAAACAGCCGAGCACTGACTTACTCGTCGACGACCTCGTACAGCGAGTCGCCGTCTTCGGGGGTGCCGTCGATCTGGCCCCGATGGGCGCGCCGCGGTTTGTCGTCGACCGGCTCGATGGCATCGGGAACGTCCGGCTCCTCGGCCGCCAACCTGGCATCGAGGGATTCACCCTCGCGTTCCTCCCTGGCCGTCATACCGAACCGGTCGGCCTCGCTCCACCCTTCAGGGGGGTCGACGACGATGTCACCGTCATCGTTGCGCAGCTCGTCCGAGTCGGTACCTTCGCTCGGGTTCAAGGTGTCACCCGGGCCGCCCTCTTCGGGGAAGTCCGCCGGATCAACCAGCTCGTCCGCCTGGGGGTTATCGCTCATGCCAAACCGGTTGCCCGCGCCATCCGGGGGTTAAACGCGGGCAGAGCGCCATTGCGGCTATCCGCTAACGCGGCGGGCGCCACATGGCCCACAGGGTCGGACCACCGTCCGGCAGTGCGATCTCCCGGGTGACCGTGAAGCCGAATCGCTCGTAGTAGGGCACGTTTTCGGGCTTGCTCGACTCGAGATAGGCCGGGCAGTACTCGGCGTCGCAGCGGTCGAGCCGCGATCTCATCAGCGCCTGACCGAATCCCTTGCCACGGACGTCCGGATCGCTGCCGATCACGGCCAGGTACCAGTGCGGTTCGGCAGGATGCACGCTCTTCATCAAGTCCTGGATCGCGCGTCCACGCATCGAGCGCAGGCCGAACACCCGGATGAAGGTCGGGGTCATCGCCAGCTGCGCGCGAGACGTCTCCTGCCACTGATCGGGCGGATCCCACAGCGCCGCAGCGCCGATACCCGCGTCCGCGCAGGCCACCTCCACGCCGCCGCGGGACAGGTGGTGGTGGCGCGTCATCGTCGCGAACAGGCGGGCCAGCTGCGCGGTCCGCTTGTTCTGATCGGGAATCAACCAGATCATCACCGGATCGTCGTAGAACGCGCGCGCCAGCGTGCGCGACAGCGCGCGGACGTCGGCTCTGACTGCCGGGCGGACCTGCGGGGTCATCCGCAACACGCTAGTGCGTGTGAGGCCCGATGGGATGGGTACGCCGATCCGGTGACCGGCATCTCGCGGCGAGCGTTCGGACGGGTGGCAGCCGGTGTGGGCATGCTCGGGTCCGTCGGGGTGGCCGACGGATGCGCGAAACCGGCCGGCGACCATGGCAAGTCCAGCGGTCCGCCGCCGGCGGGTAAGGGCGTGGGGTTCGTGCTCTCCCACGAGCAGTTCCGCACCGATCGGCTGGTCGCACAGGCGCAGGCGGCCGAGCGAGCGGGCTTTCAATACGTGTGGGCCAGCGATCACATCCAGCCGTGGCAGGACAACGAAGGCCACGCGATGTTTCCCTGGCTGACGCTGGCGCTGGTGGGCAGCGCAACCAGCCATGTTTCGTTCGGCACCGGGGTGACATGTCCGACCTACCGGTACCACCCCGCCACCGTCGCCCAGGCGTTCGCCTCCCTGGCGATCCTCAACCCCGGCAGGGTGTTTCTGGGGGTGGGCACCGGTGAGCGCCTCAACGAACAGGCCACCACCAACACCTACGGCAACTACGCTGAGCGCCACGACCGGCTGGCCGAAGCGATCGATCTGATCCGCCAACTGTGGAGTGGCGCTCGAATCTCATACTCCGGGCGCTATTTCCAGACGAACTCGCTGAAGCTATACGACGTTCCGGCCACCCCGCCACCGATCTTCGTGGCCGCCGCAGGCCCGAAAAGCGTGCAGCTCGCCGGACAGCGCGGCGATGGCTGGATCACCCAGGCCCACGATGTCACGAACCCAAAACTGTTGGCGGCCTTCGCTGCCGGCGCACAAGCCGCCGGCCGTGACGCGGGCACGCTGGGCAAGCGCGCCGAACTGTTCGCGGTCGTCGGAGACAACGCCGCGGCCGCCCGGGCCGCCACGCTGTGGCGTTTTACTGCCGGGGCGGCCGATCAGCCCAATCCCGTCGAGATCCAGCGCGCGGCCGAGGCCAACCCCGTCGACAAGGTGCTGGCCGGCTGGACAGTCGGCACTGACCCGGCTCCGCACATCGACGCCGTGCAGCGGGTGCTGAACGCCGGCGCCGTCCCGTTCCTGCACTTCCCCCAAGACGATCCCGTCGTGGCCATCGAGTTCTACCGCGACAACGTCTTTCCGAAATTGCGCTGAACTGACCTCGGCCGCCTACCGTTTCGGTGCCGCCGCTCCGGGTATCCGCACGCAACTTCTAACAGCCCAACTGGAAGGCAACATGGACGCAATCACTTTTCTTCGTCAAGACCACAAAAGTGTGCTCGGCTTGTTGGAGACGCTTGACGGTGCGCCGTCGGGCTCCGGTGCACAGGCGAGCGGCCTGGAGACCATGGTGAACAACCTCATCATCGCCGAGTCGCAGCACGAAGCTATCGAGGAGCAGTTCTTCTGGCCCGCGGTGCGGGATGCGATCGGTGACGGACTCGTCGAAAATGCGCTCGAGCAGGAACAGGCCGGCAAGAAGCTGCTGCAGCGCCTCGAGGACGGCAAGCCGGGTGAACCCGATTACCACGAAGCGTTGCAGGAATTCGTCAAGGCCGCCCGCGAACACATCGCCTACGAACAGAACGAGGTGTGGCCACAGGTCGAAACGGTGCTCAGCCGCGCGGATTTGGAAGAGATCGGCGCAAAGTTGGAAGCCGGGAAGAAGATCGCCCCGACCCGGCCGCATCCCAACACCCCGCCGAACCCCGCGGTGCTGAAAACGGTGGGAATGGGTGCGGCGGTGGTCGACCATGTACGCGACGCGGTGACCGGCCGCGGCGAGGACAACCCGCCGGATCCCCAGATGCACTGACACCGGTTGGAGGCCGGGCACCGACTATGTCGGCGCCCGGCCTTTCCGGCTCCAATTACCCTGTGGGAACGTGCTGTTCGTGGGTGAACGGCTTCTCGGCGTTGACGGCCGGCGAGCCCTGCGGGTTCTCCGCCGTGCCGGTGTTCTTGCGCGTGGTGCCGCCCAACCATTGTTCTTCGGGCTTTTCGACGTACTCCCATTCCATGCCCTCGGGCCACGGTCCCTGGCCCTGGTTCCACGGGCCGCGAACGGACTCGCCGCCACCGTTGGACATGTTGAACGCGACGTTCTGGAAGCGCGGGTCACCCGGCAACTGCCCGGGCGGGAAGTTCACCGGCAGCTCGTTGAGCGCGGCGCTGAATTGCTGATAGTGCGCCACCTCGCGCGTCATCAGGAACGTCAGGGTGTCCTGCACGCCGGGGTCGTCGGTGTACTGCTTGAGGTATTCGTAAACGACCTTGGCGCGCGATTCCGCTGCGACGTTGTTGCGCAGGTCCACGGTCGGGTCGCCGTTGGCGTCGATGTAGGCGCCGGTCCAGTTGTTTCCGCCGGAGTCCTTGACGTCCGGCCCACCGCCGCTGAGCACCAGGAACAGCGGGTTGACCGCCACCGAATGGATGAGGCCGTCGCGACCGCCGCCATCGGCCGCCACGGCCGGCATCCAGTCGCATTTCTCGTGGGCGATCTTGAGGTTGTCGTTGAGCCCGTCCAGCAACAGGGTGATCATCGACCCGACCATCTCGAGGTGGCTCAGCTCCTCGGTGGCGATGTCCATGAACAGGTCGTACATCTTCGGATTCTTTTGGCGCAGCACGAAAGCCTGCGTGAAGTACTGCAGCGCGGCGGTCAGTTCGCCGTTGGCGCCACCGAACTGCTCCATCAGCAGTGACGCGAAGCGGGGATCGGGTCGCTCGACGCGAACTTCGAATTGAAGATCTTTGTTGTGCAAAAACACTGGGGCCTCCTGGGATAGATCGGGCTGTCGACGGCGGATACCCGGGGCCTATTACGGCAAACTGCGAAGACATCAACTTTCTGGACGCTCGCCGCTAAGCGCTCCTGGAAGACGCGGGGGTGACGCCCGTGGGCACATCGTGGAGAATCCGGTCCCATGGAGTCTTTAGACCCGGCCTCTCAGCACGAGCTGGCCACGCGCATGGCGGAGCTTGCCCGCGAGATCGCCACACCACGCTCGCTCGACCAAGTTCTCACCGACGTGACCACCACCGCAATCAAGCTGATTCCGGCGGCGGACATCGCGGGAGTCTTGCTGCTCAAAGGGGGTGGAGAGTTCGATTCGGTCGCGGACACCGACAGCCTGGTCGCCAAGCTCGACAAGCTGCAGCACGACTTCGGCGAGGGCCCCTGCCATGACGCCGCTCTCAAGGAAACGATTGTGCGCACCGACGACCTCCGCGAGGAGCCCCGCTGGCCCAATTACGCACCGGCGGCCGTGGAACACGGTGTGCTGAGCAGCCTCTCCTTCAAGCTGTATACGGCGGAGCGCACCGCCGGCGCCCTGAACCTGTTCAGTTTTCGGCCCGGCGTGTGGGACACCGAAGCCGAGACGATCGGATCCGTGTTCGCCGCGCACGCCGCCTCGGCGATCATGGCCGGAAGCCATGGACGGCAAATGCAATCGGCCCTGTCCACCCGAGACCGAATCGGCCAGGCCAAGGGCATCATCATGGAGCGCTACGGCGTCGACGACGTGCGCGCCTTCGAGCTGCTGCGACGGCTGTCCCAGGAAAGCCAGACCAAGCTCGTCGACGTCGCCCAGGGCGTGATAGACACCCGCCGCCCCGACTGATTCTTGATCGCGCCGCTCTAGGATGAAATGGCTTCATCAACGAGTCCGGCGCGGCGTTGCGCCGGGGATTGGTTGGCCACCGTGTGGGACTTCGAAACGGACCCCGAATACCAGGCAAAGCTGGACTGGGTCGAAAAGTTCATGACCGAAGAGCTGGAACCGCTCGACCTGGTTGCCCTTGATCCCTACGACAAGAAGAACCCCGAGATGATGGCCATCCTGCGGCCCTTGCAGCAGCAGGTGAAAGACCAGGGGCTGTGGGCCGCGCATCTGCGCCCCGAACTCGGCGGCCAGGGCTTCGGCCAGGTCAAGCTCGCACTGCTCAACGAGATCCTCGGGCGCTCCCGTTGGGCGCCTTCGGTGTTCGGCTGCCAGGCACCGGATTCCGGCAACGCCGAAATCCTTGCGCTGTTCGGCACCGACGAGCAGAAGGCCCGCTACCTGCAGCCGTTGCTGGACGGCGAGATCACCTCGTGCTACTCGATGACCGAGCCACAGGGCGGTTCGGATCCGGGGATGTTCGTGACGTCGGCGACCCGCGACGGGGACGACTGGGTCATCAACGGGGAGAAGTGGTTCTCCAGCAACGCCAGGCACGCATCGTTCTTCATCGTTATGGCGGTGACCAAGCCCGATGCGCGCACGTACGAGAAGATGTCGCTGTTCATCGTTCCGGGCGAGACGCCCGGGATCGAGATCATCCGCAACGTCGGGGTGGGAGGCGAGTCCAAGCACGGTTCGCACGGGTACGTCCGCTACCACGACGTCCGGGTGCCGGCCGACCACGTGCTCGGCGGCGAGGGTGCGGCGTTCATGATCGCTCAGACCCGCCTCGGTGGCGGCCGCATCCACCACGCGATGCGCACGATCGCGCTGGCGCGCAAGGCTTTTGACATGATGTGTGAACGCGCCGTGTCGCGCAAGACCAGGCACGGCCACCTCTCCGACTTCCAGATGACGCAGGAGAAGATCGCCGACAGCTGGATTCAGATCGAGCAGTTCCGGCTGCTGGTGCTGCGCACCGCCTGGTTGATCGACAAGCACGACGACTATCAGAAGGTGCGCCGCGACATCGCGGCCGTGAAAGTCGCGATGCCCCAGGTGCTGCACGACGTCGCGCAGCGCGCCCTGCACCTGCACGGCGCCCTCGGCGTCTCCGATGAGATGCCGTTCGTCAAGATGCTGGTGGCCGCCGAGTCGCTGGGCATCGCCGACGGCGCCACCGAGCTGCACAAGATGACGGTCGCCCGCCGGACCCTGCGTGAATACGAGCCGGTGACAACGCCTTTCCCGTCAGCCCACATCCCGACCCGGCGAGCCGAAGCGCAGGCGCGACTGGCCGAGCGGCTGGAACACGCGGTCGCCGAGTTCTAGGGACCAGGTGTCAGGCGACGAAACGAACCACGCTTTCGGCCACACACGCCGGCTTGGCCGAACCGTCGATCTCGACGGTGGTCGAAATCGTCGCCTGCACGGCGCCGTTGCCCACGTCGTCGACGCTGACCAACGAACTCTGCGCACGCACCCGAGAGCCGACCGGGACCGGAGCGGGGAAGCGAACCTTGTTGAGGCCGTAGTTGATTGCGAGCTTGATGCCGTTGACGGTGTAGATCTGGTGCTGCAGCCGCGGCAGCAACGCCAAGGTCATGAAACCGTGGGCGATGGTCTTGCCGAACGGACCTGACGCCGCCCGCTCCGGATCGACGTGGATCCACTGGTGATCGCCGGTCGCATCGGCGAACAGGTTGACGTCTTCCTGGGTGATGGTGACCCAGTCGCTGTGCCCGAGGGCTTCGCCCGCCGCGGCGGCAAGTTCGGTGACTGATTCGAAGGTGCGCATTGAAGTTTCTCCTTGGTTTCGGCTGCTAACAATAGCGCCGCGGGTACGACCGCCGCGGTTTCGGGCGCAGCGACAAGCCGCTGACCGGGTACTCGGCCTGCCGGCCTGTAGCGGGCGCTGCGCGACCGTTTCGCGCGAGGTGTCGCGGGAATCCCCCCGGGAACGTTGCCTCCATAGAAAAGAGAACCCACCATGTCAGATCGCAAGGGCCACAAAGCCGAGGAGGACGTGGACGCTGAGACGCATCAGACTCAGTCCCGCGCCGCCGCGGGCGAGGATGACGGCTCGTACGTGGGTGCGGCGGGTTCCGACGATTCCTTCGACGCCGGTGAGTCGGGCGCCGAAGCCCGCAGCCAGGACGGCTAACTCTGTTTACCGTCGCGGTCGCGGCACCTATCCGAGTGCGCCGATAGCGGCTTGCAGCTTGGCGGTTGCCTGGTCGGCGACCTCCTGTAGCGCGGTCTGCTCGCCGGTCACCTGGACCATGAGTTGGGGGTCCATCGCCTCGACCAGAACCGCATCGGCACCGCCGTCGGGATCGGACCGCACCACCACGTTGCACGGCAATAACTGGCCGATCTGTCGGTGGATGCCCAGCGCGCGATGCGCGAGGGTCGGGTTGCAGGCACCCAGGATGAGATAGTTCTCCATCTCCTCGCCGAGCTTCTGCTTCAGCGTGGCCTTCACGTCGATCGTGGTCAGCACGCCAAAACCCTGATCCGCCAACGCTTTTGTGGTCCGATCGACAGCATCCTCGAACGAGGTGTGCAGCGTGGTGCTCAATGCCGATGTCATCATTTTCCTCCTCATTTCAGCGTTGGACCGCCCAAGATCTCGCCGCATGCCTGCTAGGCCGCCGTGCGCGGCCGTTGCAACTGCGCGAACTGCGGGGTTGCGGCCAACGTGGCAACCGCGTCGAACACAGCGGTCGCGGCGTGCGCATCCGGCAGCGCGGTCAGCACCGGCCCGAAGAGTGTGTGTTCGCCGATCCGCAGTATCGGGCTGCCCCCAGTCTCACCCAGCGCCTGTTGGCCCGCCTCATGTTGAGTCCGGATGAGGTCGTCAAAAGATGCGTCCGAAACCGCCGCCGCCGTGGCGCCACGGGCCCCGGCCGCCATCAAGACCTGCGCGACGAGGTCGGCGCTGACAGGTTCTGAGCGGTCGAAGTATCGCTCGCCGAAGGCGAAATACGCCGCGGTCCATCCCGCGGCGCCATGCTCGCGCATGACGGCAGCCATCAGGCGGCCGATCTGCCGCGAATCACGCATGCGGGCCTGCTGCGCGGGTGGGAGTTCGCGCCCCTCGTTGAGAACCGCCAGGCTCATCAGGCGCCAATCGATCGACAACCCTGTCGCCTGGGCGACGGCGCGCAGCCACCGTGCGGTGTTCCATGAGAACGGACACACCGGGTCGAGCCACAGCGTCACCGTCGGTGCGGTGCGATCAGTTTCGGTGGGGGACATCTGCCCTCTCCCCTTCTTCAAAGCCTGGGCATTCAGGCCAGGCTCAAAAACAGCTTCTCCAGCTCATCGATGGAAACGGCCGGCTGATCGTCTGATCGCGTGACGCAGTCACGCAAACCCGAGGCGATGATCTTGAACCCGGCGCGATCCAGGGCCTTCGACACCGCAGCCAACTGGGTGATGACGTCCTTGCAGCTGCGGCCCTGCTCGATCATCGAGATGACACCCCCGAGCTGACCGTGCGCCCGCCGTAACCGGGTGAGGGCGGCATCGACGTCGCCGGGCTCGTGCTTCACAACTTCTGCACTGCGCGGTCCGCTTCCGTTGCCATCAATTGCCATACTCCTTTATACCATACCCCGTAGGGTATATGCGGCGCCCACCGCTCAGCGTCGGGCAGCACGCACGACCGCCCGATGGGCGCAAGATGGGGCTGTGAGGCTGCTGCTGATTGCCGATACCCATATCCCCAAACGGGCCCGCGACCTGCCCGCGGCGGTCTGGAATGAAGTGGTCGAGGCCGACGTCGTCGTGCACGCCGGCGACTGGATAGCACCGGATTTCCTCGAGGCGCTCGAAAGCCGGGCGGCCCGGGTCGTGGGCTGCTGGGGAAACAACGACGGCCCGGCCTTGCGGGCACGGCTGCCCGAACGCGCGGACGTGACGCTGGCGGGGGTGCGATTCACCGTCGTGCACGAGACCGGCGCCGCGACCGGACGCGACGCGCGGATGTCGCGGCTCTACCCCGACAGCCACGTGTTGGTGTTCGGGCACAGCCACATCCCGTGGGACACCACCACCGCGACCGGATTGCGCTTGCTCAATCCCGGATCGCCGACGGATCGCCGCCGCCAACCGTTCTGCACCTACATGACCGCCCGCGTCGTCGACCGCGCGCTGACTGACGTCGAGCTGCATCGTCTGCCCAGGTAGCGGGTACATACCTGCTACATAGCTTCCACACATAGATAGCTCGGCTACAGAGGTATTATTGGTGTATATGAAATCTCGCACTGATGTGGCGGCCGAGCTGTTCGGTGTGGTCGGCAGGTTTCGCCGGCAACTCCGCAGGTCGGCCGGCCGTGGCTTCGATTCGTCGCAGCTTTCCGAGTCGCAGTCGGAGCTGTTGTGGCTGGTCGGGCGCCGGCCGGGGATTTCGGTCAGCGCCGCGGCCGCCGAGCTCGGGCTGGTGCCCAACACCGCCTCGACCCTGGTCACCAAGCTGGTCTCCGGCGGCCTGCTGCTGCGTACGGCCGGCAACACCGACCGCCGGGTGTGCCAACTCCGGCTCGCCGAGCCCGCCCAGCAGATCGTCGACGCGTCCCGCGCCACCCGGCGGGCGTTGCTGTCCGAGGTGATCGACGAGCTCGACGACGACCAAATCGAGGCTTTGACAAAAGGATTGGAGGTCCTCGACACGATGACCCGAAAACTGCGCGAGCGGCGATCATGAGCGGATCGCTGCCGATGGCGGTCGACGGCCGCAACCTGACCTATCGCTATGGCCAGTTCACCGCCGTCGACGATGTGACACTGCAGGTACGGCCAGGTGAAACCATGGGCCTGCTGGGACCCAACGGCGCAGGGAAGACGACCCTGGTCCGGATGCTGACCACGCTGACCCCCGTGCAGCACGGCGAACTGCGCATTTTCGGCATGGACGCGCGTCGCCGGACCACCGACATCAGAAGCAATATCGGCTATGTGCCGCAACAGCTTTCAATCGAGCCGGCCCTGACCGGACGGCAGAACGTGCAGTGGTTCGCGCGGCTGTACGGGGTGCCCCGCAACGAGCGCGCCGACCGTGTCGATCAGGCGCTGGTCGCGATGGACCTCATCGACGTGGCCGACCGGCTGGCGTCGTCCTACTCCGGCGGCATGGTGCGTCGCCTCGAGGTGGCGCAGGCGCTGGTCAACCGCCCGTCGCTGCTGGTGCTCGACGAACCGACCGTCGGCCTGGATCCCATCGCGCGCGACGGCGTGTGGGCCCAGGTGCAAAAGATGCAGGCGGAGTTCGGCATGACCGTGCTGCTGACCACCCACTACATGGAGGAAGCCGACGCGCTGTGCGACCGGGTCGCCCTGATGCACCGCGGTCAGCTGCGTGCCGTCGGCACCCCCGACAAGTTGAAGGCCCAGGTGTCCAAGGTGTCTCCGAACGCCACGCTCGAGGATGTGTTCCGCCACTACGCGGCATCGGGACTGGACGACGAGGACGATCCATCGGAAGCCAACGGGTCCATCCGCGAAATCCGTTCCAGCAGAAAGGTGGCGCGCCGTGTCGGTTGATAGCGCCATGGCGGGCACCCTGATTCGTGCCCCGCGCGGCTGGCAACGAGTCGGCGCGCTGTCCAGTCGCATCGGGGCGTTCGCGATCGTCGAACTGCAGAAGCTGCAGCACGACCGGACCGAGCTGGTCACCCGGATGGTGCAGCCCGCGCTGTGGCTGTTGATCTTCGGCACCACGTTCAGCCACCTGCATGTCATCCCCACCGGATCCGTCTCGTATCTGGCGTTCCTGGCGCCCGGGATCATCGCCCAGTCGGCACTGTTCATCTCCATTTTCTATGGGATACAGATCATTTGGGACCGGGACGCCGGTGTACTGGCCAAACTCATGGTGACGCCTGCTCCGGCGTCGGCACTGATCACCGGCAAGGCGTTTGCCGCCGGGGTCCGTTCGGTGGCCCAGGTGGTGGGGGTGCTCGCGCTGGCGTACGTGATGGGTGTCGGCCTGACGGTCAATCCGCTGCGGATCGTGGCGGCGATGGCCATCGTCATGCTCGGCGCCGCGTTCTTCGCCTGCCTGTCGATGACGCTGGCCGGCCTGGTGCGCAGCCGCGACCGCCTGATGGGCATCGGCCAGGCGATCACCATGCCATTGTTCTTCGCGTCCAACGCGCTGTACCCGGTCGACATCATGCCGGCGTGGCTGCACGTGCTGAGCAAGGTCAACCCACTCAGCTACGAGGTGAACGCGCTGCGGGCGCTGCTGATCGGCACGCCCTTCAACCCCGCGGACATCGTCGTGCTGGTGGTGGCCGCCGTGCTCGGAATCATCACGGCATCAACGCTTTTGCGGCGTCTGGTCGCCTGATACATTGCGAACGCGATAGCGCATGCGCTAGCGCATTGCAAGAAGGGCACATGGTTCCGAGAGCCGATCGTGACCCGACCGTGACGATTTCTGGGCGAGGCCCAATCGTTAGCTAACCGCGATCTGATATCCCGGCCGCGACAACCGTTTTCGGCCCTCTCGCTGTGTTTGACTCCCCGAGAACAGATTCGACCGCACCATGCGGCAGATGAAAGTTGGGATGGGTAGAGAGCTATGTCGTTCTTCGAAAAGTTGCGTGGCGCTGCGGCTACCATGCCGCGCCGACTGGCGATCGCGGCTATGGGGGCCTCCCTGCTGTCCGGTCTCGCCGTAGCCTCCGGCGGCTCACCCGTCGCGGGGGCCTTCTCCAAGCCGGGGCTTCCCGTGGAGTACCTCGAGGTGCCGTCGCCGTCGATGGGCCGCAACATCAAGGTCCAGTTCCAGGGCGGCGGATCGCACGCCGTGTACCTGCTCGACGGCCTGCGCGCGCAGGACGATTACAACGGCTGGGACATCAACACCCCCGCGTTCGAGGAGTTCTACCAGTCCGGCCTGTCGGTGATCATGCCGGTCGGTGGCCAGTCCAGCTTCTACAGCAACTGGTACCAGCCGTCCTCGGGTAACGGGCAGAACTACACCTACAAGTGGGAGACGTTCCTGACCCAGGAACTGCCGCTGTGGATGCAGTCCAACAAGCAGGTCTCGCCGGCCGGCAACGCGGCCGTGGGCCTGTCGATGTCGGGCGGCTCCGCGCTGATCCTGGCGGCCTACTACCCGCAGCAGTTCCCGTACGCCGCCGCGCTGTCGGGCTTCCTCAACCCGTCCGAGGGCTGGTGGCCCACGCTGATCGGGCTGGCGATGAGCGACGCGGGTGGCTACAGCGCCAACAGCATGTGGGGTCCGTCAACCGATCCGGCGTGGAAGCGCAACGACCCGATGGTCCAGATTCCACGACTGGTCGCCAACAACACCCGCATCTGGGTCTACTGCGGTAACGGCGCCCCCAGCGACCTCGGCGGCGACAACATGCCGGCCAAGTTCCTGGAGAGCATGACGCTGCGCACCAACCAGCAGTTCCAGAACACCTACGCGGCCGCCGGCGGACGCAACGGGGTGTTCAACTTCCCGGCCAACGGGACGCACTCCTGGCCCTACTGGAACCAGCAGCTGGTCGCTATGAAGCCCGACATCCTGCAAACCCTCAACACGGTCAACGCCGCACCGGTTAGCGCGCCCACCGCTAACCCTCCCGCGGCCTGAGCCCAAAGCCAGCATCGGCAGTAGCGCACCGGTCAGCGCTACTGCCGATGCTCTTTTTCACGCCTCGCCGAGCAGGGCCCGGCGATCGGAGTGGAAATACGTGTAGCCGGTGGTCAACGCGCACACCAAGGTGGCCACCACCAGCATCCACGTCCCGTTGACCAGCGTGCTGATGAAACCGCCCACCGCGGCGCCCACCGCGAAGCTGGCGAACAGCAGGAAGTAGCCCAGCCAGTCCGCCGCGGATCCGCCGGCGATGTGGCGCTCGATCCCCTGGCCCATCTTCACCAGCGTGCCGGTCACGTAGCTCAGCGGGACCGAAACCTCGCCGTCCTTGACGAAAGACGTGTTCAACGCGCCAATCCCGAAGGCCACCAACATGATTGGTGCGAAGTCGAGCAGATTCTCTTCCCAGCCCTCGTCGATGACGTCGGCCACCGTGGCCGCCGCCAGGCTGAACGTCGTCAGCACCGTCGGGCCGTGCGGGTGCGCCACCCAGAAATGCCGCCGGCAGACCGAGGCCACCACCACGCCCGCCACGAAGCAGACGATCAACACCCCCGCCGTGGCCGACAGCAGCACGTCGCCGCGGAAATACCCGAGCACCGCGCGCTGGGCATTGCCGGTCATGAAGGTCACGAAGTAGCCGGCGGAATGGGTGAAGGCGGTGGCCCCCAGCACACCCGCGAGCGCCGCCAGCACCCACGACAACCGCGACTCGCTGTTGCATATGTCACTCGGCACACGCACATGCTTCCAGACGGCCGCGGCGCGCGCAGCGGACGCGAACCTAGCTTGATAGGCGAGCGATGGAGCGCAACGGAATCGGCAGCCAACCCGGCCGGTGGCGCGCCTCGTAGCCGGCCTCGTAGACGGCCTTGTCGAGCTCGTAGGCGGCCAGCAGCGGCGCCGAGTCGCGCGGGTCGATCCCGGAGGCGGCCGCGTAGCCGTCGCAGAACGCCGTCCGGTTGCGCTCGACCCACTCGCGGGCGCGCGCCGCCAGTTGCTTGTCGGCCGCGTGATCCACCAACGGCCCGTAGGCGGCGTACTCGAACGACCGCAGCACGCCGGCCACGTCGCGCAACGGCGAATCGGGTGCGCGGCGCTCCTCGAGCGGCTGTCCCGGTTCGCCCTCGAAATCAATGAGCAGCCAGCGCTCCGGCGTGCGCAGCACCTGGCCCAGGTGCAGATCGCCGTGGATGCGCTGCACAGTGATCTGCTCGGTGTCCAGCTTCTGGAAGCGCTCCTCGATCGTCGCCGCGTGTTCCTTGAGCTGGGGAACCAGGGCCACGGTCGCCGACAGCCGCGAGAGCACGTTGTCCACCGGGAAGGAGGCCTGCGAGGTGCCGAGGGTCTCGGCCAGGGTGGCGTGCACCGACGCCACCGCCTCGCCCAGGCGGTAGGACTCGCCGGCGAAGTCGCCGCCGACCTCGTACGCGTACAGGTCACCCTCGGCGAACAGGTCGCGGACGCTGGCGGTGGCCATCGCCCAGCCCTCGGCGGCGTTGGCGGCGAACGCGGTCACCATGCCCAACGGCCACGCCGCGTCGGCGCCGCCGTCCGAACCCGTCATCTCGTAGGTCCCCAGCAGCCGCGCGACGTGCGGATTGCCGGCCCGGCCGAGCACACGGTTCAGCTCGATGTCGGGGTTGATGCCGCTGCTGACCCGCCGGAACACCTTGAAGATGGCATCCCGGTCGAAGATGACGCTGGTGTTGGACTGCTCGGCGTCCGATACGTGCGCCATCGCCTCCAGCGGCAGCACCGCATCCGGTTCCTTGGCGAATTTCACCTCGGCGCCCGACGCGCCGCTGCGTGAGGCGGACGAGTCGACCAGCGAGAGCAGAAACTTCGGCGCGTCGGCGTCATACATCGCGTCGAAACCGGTCCGGTCGTCCGCGGCGCCGATGGTCGCGACGCTGCTGTATTCGGAGACCGGGGCGGCATCCCACCGCACGATCACCTGGTATTGGTGCCGGGAACCGTCGGCGTAGTCGACGTCGACGAGCACCAGGTCGAGGCCGTCGTCGAGCGGGACGACGACGCTCGCCTCGGCGCCGGTCAGTTCGCGGTTGCGCCCGGCGTACCAGCGTTGGTGTGGAAGCCACTCAGACCAGGGCAGCTTGGCCGGCTGAGTCATTTGCGCCACTCCTTCTCATCGGTTCCGCTTTGCATCGTCGCGGCGCGAGTCCTCGTCATCCATCTTCCTCGCATCCGGTCAGCTGGAACCAGTAGAACCCGTGTCCAGGCAGTGTGAGCAGGTAGGGCAGGTGACCGATGCGCGGAAACTCCACCTGCCCGGTCAGCTCGACCGGCGTGCATCCGCTCCACTGCTGCAGATTCAGTTCGATCGGCTGGGGGAAACGCGACAGGTTGTTGACACACAGCACGGTGTCACCGTCATCGGACACCTGCCGCACGAAGGCCAGCACCGACGGGTTCGAGCCGCCCAGCTCTTCGAAGGTCCCGATCGCGAAGGCCTCGTGACGGCGCCGTACGGCCAGCATCGTCCGGGTGAAGTTGAGCAGCGACGTCGAGGTGTCGCGTTGAGCCTCGACGTTGACCGCCTGATAGCCGTAGACGGAGTCCTGGCTGGGCGGCAGATAGAGCCGGCCCGGGTTGGCCTTGGAGAAGCCGGCGTTGCGGTCGGGTGTCCACTGCATCGGTGTGCGCACCCCGTCGCGGTCACCCAGCCAGATCACGTCGCCCATGCCGATCTCGTCACCGTAGTAAAGGACCGGCGAGCCGGGCAGCGACATCAGCAGCGCGGTGAACAGCTCGATCTGGTTGCGGTCGTTCTCCAGCAGCGGAGCCAACCGGCGGCGGATCCCGACGTTCGCCTTCATCCGCGGATCTTTGGCGTACTCGGAGTACATGTAGTCACGCTCTTCGTCGGAGACCATCTCCAGCGTCAACTCGTCGTGGTTACGCAGGAAGATGCCCCACTGCGCCATGTCAGGGATTTCGGGCGTCTGGGCCAAGATCTCCGAAATCGGAAAGCGCGATTCCCGACGCACCGCCATGAAGATGCGCGGCATCAGCGGAAAGTGAAACGCCATGTGGCACTCGTCACCACCGGTAGTGGCGTCGCCGAAGTACTCCACGACGTCGGCCGGCCACTGGTTGGCCTCGGCCAGCAGCACCCGGCCGGGGAACTCATCGTCGATGACCTTGCGCACGCGCTTGAGGAAGGCGTGCGTCTCGGGCAGGTTCTCGCAGTTCGTGCCCTCCCGTTCGAACAGGTAGGGCACCGCGTCCAACCGGAACCCGTCGATACCCAGCTCGAGCCAGAACCGGAGCACGTCGATCATGGCTTCCTGCACGGCCGGGTTGTCGTAGTTCAGGTCGGGCTGGTGGGAGAAGAACCGGTGCCAGTAGAACTGCTTGCGCACCGGGTCGAAGGTCCAGTTGGACTCCTCGGTGTCGATGAAGATGATCCGCGCGTCGGTGTACTTCTCGCTGGTGTCGCTCCACACGTAGAAGTCGCCGTACGGGCCGTCGGGGTCGTGCCGAGACTCCTGAAACCAGGGGTGTGAATCCGAGGTGTGGTTCATCACCAAATCGGTGATGACCCGGATGCCCCGCTCGTGCGCGGCGTTGAGCAGCGCGACGAAATCTTCGACCGTCCCGAACTCGGGCAGCACCTTGTAGAAGTCCCGGATGTCATACCCACCGTCGCGCAGGGGCGAGTCGTAGAAGGGCGGCAGCCAGATGCAGTCGATGCCCAGCCACTGCAGGTAGTCCAGGCGCCCCAACAGACCGCGCAGGTCACCGGCACCGTCGGCGTTGGCATCGAAGAACGCACGGACCAGCACCTCGTAGAACACCGCGTGCTTGAACCACGTGGGGTCGGTGGGCAGCGCGGCGGCGTTGTTGAAGTCCTCGGCGTCGGGGTGCTCGACCACGCCGTCCTGGACGTGACTGCCACCCTCGGGATGGTGCTCGACAGCTTCTCTTGCGTCGTTCATCAAATCCACGATGCCACGGATACCCTGGGGGCGACTTTCGGAATCACACCGCCATGTTTACGACGAAACACGCCCGGCAGCAAACGAATTCGCCACCGGTCGCGTCCCGTCGGCACGGATGTCAGGCCGGCGGTCCCTCCGCCAGAATGATGTTGGCGGTGCGGTCGCCACCGTCGTTGGACCGGTAGTGCACCGAGATGGTGTCCCCCGGATGATGCGGGACGAGCACCTCGGTCATGGACGTCGCGCCGGTGATCGCGACGTTGTCGACGCCGGTGATGAGGTCGCCCGGTGCGATCCCGGCGGCCCCGGCGGGACCGGTGCTGACGACCCGCTGCACCCGCGCGCCCGTGCCGTTGTTGTCCATCACACCCAGGCCGAGGAAGGCCGTGGGACCGATGTGCACCGTGTTAGAGCCGGCGCCCGAGCGGATCTGTCCGGCAACGCCCATCGCACGCCCGATCGGGATGGCGAAGCCCTGCCCGCCCGACATCTTGTAGCTGTCGGTGGCGGCGGTGTCCACGCCGATCACCTGCCCGGCATTGTTCACCATCGGCCCGCCGGAGTCGCCCGGCTTGATCGGGGCGTCCGCCTGGATCAGGCCGCCCAGGCTCTCCTGCGCGCCGGTCAGCGTGTCGGTTGCCGAGACGCTCTGGTTCAGCGCGACGACCTTGCCGGTCACCGCGTTGGGCGTGCCGCCCTGCCCGTTGACGTTGCCGAGCGCGACGATGGGCTCCCCCACCGTGGCCTCGCCGCCGATCGCGACGGTGGGAAGGCCGGCCGCGCCGCGCAGCTGCAGCACCGCGATGTCCTGCGTGCGGTCGTAGCCGACCACGTCAACGGCGTAGCTCTGCCCGTTGCCGACGTCGAATGCGCTGATGTCGGTGGCGCCGGAGATCACGTGATTGTTGGTCAAGACGACGCCGTTGGGGTCGATCACGATCCCGGTTCCGGCGCCCACCGCGTTGTTGTAGCCGAATTTGGTGTCGATGTTGACCACCTGCGGCCCGACTTGACCGACCATCGCCGACGGATCGAGCGGCGCCTGGGGACGGTCGGTGAACCGGTCCAGCGCAAAATTCGACGGCGCCGCCGACGCCGGCGCGAGGCCCACCCCGGACCCCAGGCCGAGGCCCAGTCCAACCACGGTCAGCACGCTGACCAACCATGACCACAAGATCGGGCGGTGCTGCGATTTGCTCATCGGTGTCACCCTCCTGCTTCGCGGTAAAGAACAAACTGTCCCGGCCTCAGGATCTTGGCGGCACATTTGTGTGTATATAACCGTAATGCTGGTAGCTATGCACGGCATGTGCCAGGTCTGACGCGCCTCATCGGCTTCCCAGCCCTATTTGCCGCCCGTCCTAAGCTGACCCGGTGGGCGCATTCGACCCCAAGGCCGACTTCACCCGGTCCCCGGTAGCCCGGCTGGCCACGGTCGCGCCCGGTGGCCTGCCGCACCTGGTGCCGGTGGTCTTCGCGGTCGCCGCCGACAACCGCGACGTGGTCTACACGGCCGTCGACGCGAAACCGAAAACGACGCGGCGGCTGCGCCGCCTGGCCAACATCGACACCAACCCACGGGTGAGCCTGCTCGTCGATCACTACGCCGACGACTGGACCCAGCTGTGGTGGGTGCGCGCCGACGGCCTGGCGACCGTCCACACCGACGGGGCTGCCGTTGAGCTCGCCCGCCGCCTGCTGCGCGCTAAATACCCTCAGTACCAAACGGTTTCGCTGGACGGCCCGGTGATCGAGGTCGCGGTGCAGCGTTGGTCCAGCTGGCATTACTGAGCGGCGTCCCGAAAGCTGCGGCGCGGCTCCGGGCACCTGATCTGGCCCGACGGTCTTGTGGTCGACCGAAGTTGGGTGAATGGTAGCTAGATAGGTGCTAACCAGGGCGGCAACGGCGCGCCCTGGGCAACCTGGAGGAAAGTCATGGCCGACAGGACAAATACTTCCCAAGGAGCGGGGAACGCTCCTACCGCCGACGGTCCGGACCAGATTCGCAACGTCGTGCTGGTGGGTCCGTCGGGTGGCGGCAAAACCACACTCGTAGAAGCCCTATTGGTCGCCGCCGGTGTGCTGACCCGCGGCGGCTCGGTCGCCGACGGCAGCACGGTCTGCGACTACGACGATGCCGAGATCCGCCAACAACGATCGGTGGGCGTCGCCGTGGCGTCCCTGTCGCACGACGGCGTCAAGGTGAACCTGGTCGACACCCCCGGATACGCCGATTTCGTCGGCGAGTTGCGGGCCGGGCTGCGCGCCGCGGATTGCGCGCTGTTCGTCATCGCGGCCAACGAGGGCGTCGACGAGCCCACCAAATCGCTGTGGCAGGAATGCAACCAGGTCGGCATGCCCCGCGCCGTGGTGATCACCAAGCTCGACCACACCCGGGCGAATTACTCCGAGGCGCTGGCCGCCGCACAGAATGCGTTCGGCGACAAGGTGTTACCGCTCTATCTGCCCACCGACCTGCCGTCCTGCCACGGCCTGATCGGCCTGCTGTCGCAGACCCGCTACGAATACACCGACGGCAATCGCACCGTGCAGCCACCGAATCCCTCGGACGCCGAGCAGATCGAGGAGGCGCGCGGTGCCCTGATCGAGGGAATCATCGAGGAGTCCGAGGACGAGTCGCTGATGGAGCGCTACCTCGGGGGCGAGGCCATCGACGAATCCGTGCTCATTGAGGACCTGGAGCGCGCCGTCGCCCGGGGGTCGTTCTTTCCGGTGATCCCGGTCTGCAGCAGCAGCGGCGTCGGCACCCTGGAATTGTTGGAGGTCGCCACGCGCGGCTTCCCGTCTCCGATGGAACACCCACTGCCCGAGGTCTTCACACAGGTCGGCGCGCCGCACGCCGGCCTGAAGTGTGCCGCGGACGCACCGTTGCTCGCGGAGGTGGTGAAGACGACGTCGGACCCGTACGTGGGCAGGGTCAGCCTTGTCCGGGTGTTCTCCGGCACCATCAGGCCCGACGCGACGGTTCATGTGTCGGGCCATTTTGCGTCGTTCTTCGGCATGCCCAACGGCGACGGACATGCGCATCCCGACCACGACGAGGACGAGCGCATCGGGGTGCTGTCCTTCCCGCTGGGCAAGCAGCAACGCCCGGCGACTTTCGTGGTGGCGGGTGACATCTGCGCGATCGGCAAACTGAGCCGCGCCGAAACCGGTGACACGCTTTCGGACAAGTCCGAGCCGTTGGTGTTGAAGCCGTGGACCATGCCCGAACCGCTGCTGCCGGTCGCGATTGCGGCGCACGCCAAGACCGACGAGGACAAGCTGTCGGTCGGGCTGGGACGGCTGGCCGCCGAGGATCCGACGCTGCGGATCGAGCAGAACCCCGAAACCCACCAGATCGTGCTGTGGTGCATGGGCGAGTCGCATGCGGGTGTGGTTCTTGACGCGCTGGCCAACCGGTACGGCGTAACGGTCGATACCGTTGAACTGCGGGTCCCGCTGCGAGAAACGTTCGGCGGCAAGGCAAAAGGCCACGGCCGCCACGTCAAGCAGTCCGGCGGGCACGGCCAGTACGCGGTGTGCGACATCGAGGTGGAGCCGCTGCCGGAAGGCTCCGGTTTCGAATTCGTCGACAAGGTGGTCGGCGGAGCGGTGCCGCGGCAGTTCATCCCGAGCGTGGAGAAGGGCGTGCGGGCGCAGATGGAGAAGGGTGTACACGCGGGCTATCCGGTGGTCGACATCCGCGTCACCCTGCTCGACGGCAAGGCGCACAGCGTCGACTCGTCGGACTTCGCGTTCCAGATGGCGGGCTCGCTGGCGCTGCGCGAGGCCGCCGCGGCGACCAAGGTGGCGCTGCTCGAGCCCATCGACGAGATCTCGGTGCTGGTGCCCGACGATTTTGTCGGTGCGGTGATGGGTGACCTGTCCAGCCGGCGCGGCCGGGTGCTCGGGTCCGACACCGCGGGCAATGAGCGCACCGTGGTCAAGGCCGAGGTGCCGCAGGTGGAGTTGACCCGCTACGCGATCGACCTGCGGTCCCTGGCGCACGGCGCCGCCTCGTTCACCCGCTCGTTCGCCCGCTATGAACCCATGCCGGAATCCGCGGCCGCCCGGCTGAACGCCACCGTCTAGCACCCCCGCCGTTCAGGCCTTGCGGCCGAACCGCTCGGCCACCGCGCGGCGGTCCAGCGATCCCTTTGCGGTGTGCGGCAACTCGCCGGCCTGCTGGAACTCGGCGGGCACCTCGAAGGGCGCCAGGCGCTCACGGCAGAACGCCGTCAGCTCGTCAGCCGTCGGCGCGGCCGACCCGCGGGCGACGATGACCGCGGCCACGGTCTCGCCGTACAGCTTGTCCGGCATGCCGAACACGCCCACCTCCAGCACGTCGGGGTGGGTCGCCAGGACGCCCTCGACGCGCTCCGGCGAGATCTTCTCCCCGCCCCGGTTGATGAGCTCCTTGATGCGGCCGCGGATGACGAGGTCGCCGGCCGGCGACAGCGTGCCCAGGTCGCCGGTGTGCAACCACCCCTGGGTGAAATTGGCGGCGGTGATGGACGGGTCGCCGAGGTAGCCGCGCACCACGGTCGGGCCGTGCAGCCACACCTCGCCGACCGTCTCCGCGGGCAGCGTCTGGCCATCGGGCCCGACGATCCGGATTTCCGGTCCGGTCGACCGACCAACGAGACCCGGTGTGGCGCCGGGATTTTCGCCGCTGTCCGCTCCCCCGATGGCCGTCGTCGCCACCTGGTGGGTCGACTCGGTCATCCCGAACGCGCACACCACCGGCGCCGAGAACGTGTCGTGCAGCGCTTGCGCCGTCTCGGCGGTCAGCGGCGCGCTGCAACTGCGGATGAATCGCAGGGCGTGCGTCGCGCCCTGCTGCTCGGTTCGGGCGCGCTCCAGCAAGATCTGATGGATCGTCGGGACGGCGGTGTACCAGGTGGCGCCGACGGCCTCGATGTCGTCCCAGAAAGTGTGCGCCGAGAACTTTCCGCGCGCGGGCAGCAACACCGCTCCCCCGGACACCAGGGTGCCCAGCAGCGCGGCGAGCAGACCATGCCCGTGGTAGAGCGGCATCACCGCCACCGTCGCGTCCCGCGGTCCCAGCCCGTAGCCGGCGATGATGGCCGCCACCGAGCGGGCGACGTTGTCGCGCGTCCAGGGCACCATCTTGGGCACGCCGGTGGTGCCGCCGGTGAACATGATCATGGCGTCGTCGTCGCGCAGCCCTTCCGGCGTTAAAGCATCGCCCGCGGGTGCCCCGGTGACATCCAGGCTCACCGCCGCGGCGCCGTCAGACCCGACGGTCACCGCGATCGGCCACCACGGCAAGCCTTCCGGTGCAGCCATGTCGGCGTCGGCGACCTGGTCGACGAGCACCGCCCGTGCGCCCACCGCCGCGCTGCGGGCGCGTTGTTCGGCGGCGGGCAGGGCCGGATCCAGCGGCACCACAACGAGATCCGCACGCGACCCGGCCAGCAGCCCGATGACGAATTCGGCGTTGCTGCCGGCGCGCAGCGCGACCCGGTCGCCCGTGAGCAGGCCGCCGGCCTTCAGCTGGGCGGCCAGATCGTCGACCAACCGGATCACCTCGCGGTAGTTGACCGGTATGCGCTCGGCGGTGACGACCAGGGCCGGTGCCTCCGGCGACCGGCGTGCCGCCGCCTCGACCAGATCGGCGATGCCGGGGGCGGATTCCGTCGTCCCCTCGCCGGTGGTGATCGCGTCAGTTGTCATCGCCGCACTCCTTCCAGTCCTGCTACAGCTGCCACCCTGCCCGGCGGCCGTTTGTCGCGTCCAATATGGATTTGCTCACGACCGATAACCGTTGGCTATTAAAAAGCAGCAGCATTGGCGCTGACCTGCCACGATAGACGGTGTAAATCGTCGGATAGTGCCCTCGTCTTGGACACCCGGGGTGCGCCGGGGTCACAGTGATGGCCAAGGCAGTACCGCAAAGCATCCGAGGAGTCGCCCCATGTCCACCGCTTCGACGTCTACGAACCCGACGGGCCTGATCGACGGCATTCATCTCGTGGTGGACGCGCTGAAGGCCAACGACGTCGAGACGATCTACGGCATCGTCGGCATCCCGATCACCGACCTCGCACGCGTCGCGCAGGCATCGGGGATCCGCTACATCGGTTTTCGGCAGGAGACCTCGGCCGGCAACGCCGCGGCCGCCGCCGGATTCCTCACCCGGCGTCCCGGCGTCTGCCTCACCACGTCGGGGCCCGGCTTCCTCAATGCCCTGCCCGCGCTGGCGAACGCCACGACGAATTGCTTTCCGATGATCCAGATTTCCGGCTCCAGCAATCGGGCGCTGGTGGATCTGCAGCGCGGCGATTACCAGGATATCGATCAACTCAGTGCCGCAAAGCCGTTCGCCAAGGCGGCCTATCGGATCGGCCGGATCGAGGACATCGGCCGTGGCGTCGCGCGCGCCATTCGCACCGCGGTGTCCGGCCGGCCCGGCGGCGTCTACCTGGACATCCCCGGTGAGATCCTGGGCCAGGCTATCGACTCCGCCGCCGCCGCGGACACGGTCTGGCGGGTCATCGATCCCGCACCCCGGCAGCTGCCGGCGCCGGACGCGATCGACCGCGCGCTGGGCGTGCTGGCCCGAGCGCAGCGGCCGCTTATGGTGCTCGGCAAGGGTGCGGCGTATGCCCAGGCCGACAACGTGATTCGGAAGTTCGTCGAGACCACCGGGATTCCGTTCCTGCCGATGTCGATGGCCAAGGGCCTGCTGCCGGATTCACACCCGCAGTCCGCCGCGGCCGCCCGCTCGCTGGCGATCGCGCGCGCCGATGCGGTCCTGTTGGTCGGTGCGCGCCTGAATTGGCTTCTGGGCCACGGGGAGTCACCGCAATGGGCCCCCGAAACCAAATTTGTGCAGGTGGACATCGCCGCGTCCGAGTTCGATAGCAACCAGCAGATCGATGCGCCGCTGGCCGGCGACATCGGCTCGGTGATGTCCGCGCTGTGTGACGGCGTGGCCGCGCGCCCGATCACCGCGCCAGCGGAGTGGGTCGGCGAACTGGCCGAGCGCACCGCGCGAAACGACGCCAAGATGCGCGAGCGCCTGGCCGAGGACCCGCACCCGATGCGGTTCTACAACGCCCTCGGCGCCATTCGCGCTGTGCTGCAGGACAACCGTGACGTGTATGTCGTCAACGAAGGAGCCAATGCGCTCGATCTGGCCCGCAATGTCATCGACATGGAGCTGCCGCGGCACCGGCTGGACACCGGGACCTGGGGCGTGATGGGCATCGGGATGGGCTATGCCATCGGCGCCGCCGTCGAGACCGGCAAGCCGGTGGTCGCGATCGAGGGGGACAGCGCATTCGGTTTTAGCGGCATGGAGATCGAGACCATCTGCCGGTACCGACTCCCGGTCACCGTCGTCATCCTCAACAACGGCGGCGTCTACCGCGGCGACGAGGCCGCAGCCGGGGCGGCGGCAACGGGATCCGATCCGGCCCCGACCGTCCTGAGTGCCCGGGCACGCCATGAGCTGCTCGCGGAGGCGTTCGGCGGCAAGGGATATCACGTCACCACGCCGTCGGAGCTGCGCACGGCGCTGACGGAGGCGATCGGCTCCGGGGCGCCGTCGCTCATCGACTGCGAACTCGACCCGGCGGCGGGCGTGGAGAGCGGGCACCTGTCCAACCTGAACCCGGCGAGCGCGGCCACGCGTCCGCCGGCCGCGGTCAGCGCCGGCGGGTAAGGCCCAACAGCTGCGCGTCGAAGAACTCGTTCAGCGAAAGCCGCCCGGCGGACGCTGCCAGCGCGCGGGCGATCGGCGATCCGGGTTCGCTCGAGTTGGTGGCCAGGGCGACATCGGCTTTGAGCACCGGATCGACCATTTCCACCGCCCGGATGTCGGGCCCCAGCGGTGACGTCCACAGCCACGTGTGCGGCACGATGGATGCCCAGTTGCCCGCGGATGCCTGCGCGAATAGCGATGCGACGGAATCCGTTTCGACCTGGGGGCTGATGGTGATCGAATGGCCGGCGAACGCTTTGTCGATGATCTGCCGATCGCGCATGTCGGGGGTGAGCAACGCCAGCGGGAGCTGCGCGGCCTCGGCCCAGGTCATCGTCGCCGCACCGGATCCCACCATGTCCGTGGGCGCCAACAACACGTAGCGCTCGTGGTACAGCGGAATCAGGTTCACATCGTGGGCCTCGTCGGGCGCCGCATGCACGATGGCGGCATCGATCTCGAACTCGCGCAGGCGCCGGTACAGTTCGGTGGCCGCCAGCCGGGACAGGATGTGCACCTTCACCAATGGGTGCGCCGAACAGAACGCCGAGAGCACCAGTGACGCGGTCGTGGACGCGGTGGGAACGGTGCCCAGCCGCAGGGTTCCGGTGATGCCCGAGCGCACGGCGTCCACTTCGGACTTGAACGCGTCGTGCTCGGCGAGAATCCGCCTGGCCCACACCACCAACCGCTCGCCTTCGGGCGTGAGGCCCTCGAAACTGCGCCCGCGGTTGATCAGCGTGACGTTCAGTTCCCGCTCCAGCTTGGCGATCGCCGCCGACAGCGCCGGTTGGGAGACAAAGCATTTCTCGGCTGCCCGGGCGAAGTGCCGCTCGGAAGCGACGGCGACGAAATACTCCAGCTGACGGAAGAGCACCCGCACTCCTCGGGTTCGGGCTCGGCCTTGGGCACCGATCCGATCCCGCTGAGGCTAACGCGTCGCCGGCGGGCGGGCCAAGCCGAACGTTTGGGCCACGACTTTTGCGGCTATCCCTACGAGTTCGGTCAAGTAAGCCGGCCGGAAGGTCGCGGCCGCGAAAACCGAAGCATCGGCGGCCCTTTCAGGCAACCACGGCCCGACCTCGGGCGACGGCCCACAGGCGGCGATCATGCGCCGCACTACCCATCCCGCTGCGCCCCGACACGGTTGAACTCAATCGGTGATCGAATCGTTACCGTGGCGGCCGGGCTGGCCTGTCATTGTTTGCTGAAACCGGTGACGAGTGGGTAACCAGTAGGATGTCGGTGTGTTGATCGCACCATCTCGAAGGGTGGACGCTATGCGGCGGGGTGTTCGTTATCTATTTGTTGTGGTCGCGATCACGGCTGTGGGTCTGGTGGCGCCGGTCGGTCGCGGCACCGCCTCCGTGCCGCTACCGCAACCCAGCCCCACAGTCGCCTCGATTTTGCCCGCCAACGGCGCCGTGGTCGGCGTGGCCCATCCGGTCGTGGTGACCTTCACCGCCCCGGTGGCCGATCGGGCCGCCGTCGAACGGTCGATCCACGTCACGTCGCCCAGTGGTACCCGCGGACACTTCGAGTGGGTTCAGAACACGGTCGTGCAGTGGGTGCCCAACCAGTACTGGCCGGCGCACACCCACGTGTCGGTCGGCGTGCAGGCGTTGTCGACGGGCTTCGACACCGGCGATGCGCTACTCGGCGTCGCCAGCATCTCCAAGCACACCTTCACCGTCAGCAGGGACGGAGAGGTCCTGCGCACCATGCCGGCGTCGATGGGCAAGCCCAGCCGCCCCACCCCGATGGGCAGCTTCACCGCGCTCGAAAAGCAGCGCACCGTGGTGATGGACTCACGGACCATCGGCATCCCGCTCAGCTCCCCCGAGGGATACAAGATCACCGCCTCATACGCCGTTCGCGTCACCTGGAGCGGCGTCTACGTGCACTCCGCCCCGTGGTCGGTCGATTCCCAGGGCAACGCCAACGTCAGCCATGGCTGCATCAACCTCAGCCCCGACAACGCCGCCTGGTACTTCAACGAGGTGAACGTGGGCGATCCCATTCAGGTCGTGGCCTGAGCGCCAACGACACCTGCCCGGCGTGCCGCGAACCCACCGGCGCCTCCGTCGCGGTGTGACAACCGTCACAACCATTGAACGGAAGCCTGAACCGTGGGGGTTCGTTCAGGTAGACGAGTGATCGTCAACGAGAGGCGGGCCATGACTGACGACGCGAAGCGCACGAAAGTTAGCTCCACCGGCCCGATCAGCGCGGTGCGCCAACAGGTAGCCGACCGCATCCGCGACCTGGACGCGCATGACGAAGAGTTCCGCGGCAGCAAGCCCGATTCCGCCGTGCAGCTCGCGGCACGCCAACCCGGCCTTCGGCTGCCGGAGATCCTGGAGATCTTCGCCGAGGGCTACGCCGATCGCCCCGCACTGGGCTGGCGGGCCCGCTCGTTGACCACCGATCCCGCCACCGGCCGAACCAACGCACAACTGCTGCCTCGGTTCGACACCATGACCTACCGCGAACTGTGGGCCAACGTCCGCGCCATCGCCGGCGCATGGCGACACGACACCGCCAATCCCGTTGCGCCCGGCGACTTGGTCGCCACCGTCGGTTTCGCGAGCGCCGAGTACCTCACCATCGATCTGGTCTGTGCCTACCTCGGGCTGGTGGCCGTGCCGCTGCAGCACAACACGACGGCCTCGCGGCTGAGGCCGATCGTCGAGGAGGTCGAGCCCTCCACGTTGGCCGCCGGTGTCGGTTATCTCGACCTGGCCGTCGAAGCGGCACTGGGTAGCTCGTCGTTGCGGCGGGTCGTGGTCTTCGACTACCGGCCCGAGGTCGACGAGCAACGCGAGCCCGTCGAACGCGCGCAGGCGAAGCTGACGGACGCCGGCGTCACCGTTACTATCGAGACCCTCGACGACGTGATCGAGCGCGGGCGGACCCTACCGCCGGAGCCGATGTTCACCGGCGACACCGACGAGCGGCTGGCCATGATCATGTACACCTCGGGCAGCACCGGATTGCCCAAGGGAGCCATGTACACCGAGCGGATGCTGTGCCGGTTGTGGACCACCGAACTGATGCCGGACTTCACCGACACCCCGGTGATCAACGTGAATTTCATGCCGCTGAATCACCTGGGCGGCCGGATACCGCTGTCGACGGCGTTCCAGGCGGGCGGCACCAGTTACTTCGTCCCGGAGAGCGACCTGTCCACCCTGTTCGACGACTGGAACCTGGTGCGCCCCACCGAAATGGGACTGGTGCCACGCGTCGCGGAGATGCTGTACCAGCGCTACCAGAGTGCGGTCGATCGATTCGAAGTCGCGGGCGCCGACACCGCCGCGGCACAGGCGCACGCGCAGGTCGAGCTGCGCGAGCAGGTCCTCGGTGGACGCATCGTGACCGCGTTCTGCGGCACCGCGCCACTGGCGGCCGAGATGCGCGCCTTCATCGAAACCTGTTTGGAAGTCCATGTTCTCGACGGCTACGGTCTGACCGAGGTCGGCATGGTGAGCAAGGACGGATGGATCACCCGACCGCCGGTGCAGGACTACAAGCTCATCGACGTTCCCGAGTTGGGCTATTTCCTCACCGACAAGCCTTATCCGCGAGGCGAATTGCTGGTGAAGTCGCTGAGCGCCACGCCCGGGTACTTCAAACGGCCCGATGTCACCGCCAAGGCCTTCGACCCCGAGGGCTACTACCGCACCGGTGACGTGATGGCCGAGCTGGAGCCGGGCCGGCTCGCCTACGTCGACCGCCGCAACAACGTGCTGAAACTGGCCCAGGGCGAGTTCGTCGCCGTGGCGCGGCTGGAAGCGGTGTTCTCCAGCGCGGCACTGGTGCGCCAGGTCTTCGTCTACGGCAACAGCGAACGGCCCTATCTGCTGGCCGTTGTCGTCCCGACCGACGACGCCGCGGAGAGGTTCGCCGGCGACGCCGACGGCTTGAAGGCCGCCCTCGGTGAATCCCTGCGCCAGTCGGCCAAACTCGCCGAGCTGCAGTCCTACGAGGTACCCGTCGACTTCGTGGTCGAGACGGAGCCGTTCAGCGAGGACAACGGCCTGCTCTCCGGGGTGGGAAAGCTGCTGCGGCCCAAGCTCAAAGAGCACTACGGCGCCCGGCTCGAACAGCTGTACGCGGAGCTGGCCGAAAACCGGGTGACCGAATTGCGTGCCTTGCGCGAAGGCGCGGCCGACCACCCGGTGATCTTCACCCTCAGTCGCGCCGCCGAGGCGCTGCTCGGCCTGGCCGGCGGGCCGCCGGCGCCCGACGCGCTGTTCATCGAGCTCGGCGGCGACTCCCTGTCGGCGTTGACGTTTTCAAACCTGCTGCGTGACATCTTCGACGTCGATGTGCCCGTCGGAATGATCACCGGCCCGGCAACCGACCTGGGCCAGCTCGCGGAATACGTTGAATCCGAACGCCAATCGGGGTCGCGGCGGCCGACCTTCGCAACCGTCCACGGGCGAGGCGCGACGCAGGTCCGCGCCGCGGACCTCACCTTGGACAAGTTCATCGACGCGACCACCCTGGTCGAGGCCCCGGCGCTGCCGCGCGCGACCGGCACGCCGCACACCGTCCTGCTCACCGGCGCCAACGGCTACCTCGGCCGCTTCCTGATCCTGGAGTGGCTCGAACGGCTCGCCGAGACCGGCGGAAAACTCATCTCCGTCATCCGCGCCGCGGATGCCGCGGCCGCCACCAAACGCCTGGAGGCCGTCTTCGATAGCGGCGATCCGCAACTGTTGGAGCGCTTCCGCACGCTGGCCGCCGATCACCTCGAGGTCATCGTCGGCGATATCGGTGAGCCGAATCTCGGCCTACAGCAAGGCACCTGGGAGCGCCTCGCGCAGAGTGTGGATCTGATCGTCCATCCTGCCGCACTGGTCAACCACGTGCTGCCCTACGACCAACTGTTCGGCCCCAACGTGGTGGGCACCGCCGAATTGATTCGCCTGGCGATCACGACACGGATCAAGCCCGTCACGTACATGTCGACCGTCGCGGTGGCCCTGTCGGTCGATCCGGCCGCGTTCGCCGAAGACGGCGACATCCGTACCGTCAGCGCACTGCGGCCGGTCGATGACAGTTATGCGAACGGGTACGCGAACAGCAAGTGGGCCGGCGAGGTATTGCTGCGCGAGGCGCACGACCTGTGCGGCCTGCCCGTCGCGGTCTTCCGGTCCGACATGATCCTGGCGCACAGCCGTTATGCCGGACAGCTCAATGTTCCAGATGCGTTCACCCGCTTGGTATTCAGCTTGCTGACCACCGGTATCGCACCGGCCTCCTTCTACCAGGCCGATCCGCAGGGAGGCCGTGCGATCGCCCACTACGACGGGTTGCCCGCCGACTTCGTGGCCGAAGCGGTGACCACGCTGGGCGAACAGATCGCCACGGCCGCCGAGGATTCCGGCACCTACCGGTCCTTCGACGTGATGAACCCGCACGACGACGGCATCTCGCTGGATGTGTTCGTCGACTGGCTGATCGCCGCCGGACACGACATTCGGCGCATCGACGACTACGACGAGTGGCTGGGCCGGTTCACGACCGCCCTTCGCGCCCTGCCCGACAAGCAGCGCCAGCATTCGGTGCTGCCGTTGCTGGACGCCTACCGGAAACCGGAGACCCCGCTGCGCGGTGCCCCGGCCCCCACCGACGTGTTCCGCAGCGCCGTGCGGTCGGCGAAAATAGGTGCGGACCAAGACATTCCGCATCTGTCGGCGGCATTGATCGACAAGTACGTCGCCGATCTGCGCTTGCTTGGCCTGGTGTAACCGCTAGCCGGGCAGCCCGGCCCTGACCGCGGCATCCTGCTTGCGGGCGATGTCGAGGGCGACGGCCGGATCGAGCGGGTCGGTCGGCGCGCCATCGAATTCCAGGGTGACCAACGCCTTGCCTTCGGTGAAGACCAAGACCGTCATGGCCTGGGAGTTGTCCGGCGAGGTGCCCGAGATCGTCACCCCGTGGGCGCCGACGGCAAGCGGCTGCCAACTCCCATTCACCTTGCCGTTGTAACCGCCCTGGGTGGAAGCCAATTCGGCGGCGGCTGCCGCCGGGTCCGCGGCGACCGTGATGGTGTCCCACAGCCGGCGGCTGCTGTCGGCGTTGGCGAACAGTTGGGCGACCCCCGGCGCGTTGTTGGGGTTGAGCATGGGCGACTGCGGCGCGGTGAGACCGCCGCCCACGTCGTTCGGCTTGATCAACAAGAAGCCGTAATCCGAGGGCTGACCCGAGGGCGGGCCGGTGACCACGCTCGAACTGGTCGAAGCGGCGGAACTCGACGCCGACGGGGGCGAGGCCTTGTCGGCGCCGCCACATCCGCTGCTCGCGGCGCCGATCACGACGATGGCAACGGCCCAGCCGGCTTTGCCGATCCGATCAACTTCCACGCATGTTCCTTCCACGTGTCATCGGTATCCGGGTTTCACCGCGGCTCCCGACGCCGCCGGCGAAATGCTGGTGTGAACCAGGCTTGCTACGAACATATGCCCACTGGGCACCCGGTGGGTAGCACATCGGGTGCCTATGCTGGCGTGGGTAGGAGCATCCTCGACCGGAAGGAGATCGGCATGACGGCTGCGGCGGCGCGCGCGGTACGGTTCGACCGCTACGGCGGACGCGAGGTGTTGTACGTCGCCGACATCGAGATGCCCTCCCCCGAGCCCGGCGAGGTCGTCGTCGAGGTTCGAGCCGCCGGGATAAACCCCGGCGAGGCCGGCATCCGGGTCGGGGCGATGCACGAGATGTTCCCGGCCACCTTCCCCTCCGGACAGGGCAGCGACCTGGCCGGCGTCGTCACCGCCGTGGGACCTGGGGTCACCGAGTTTTCCGTCGGCGACGAAGTCCTGGGATTCAGCCTGCGTCGGTCCAGCCACGCCACCCACACCGCGGTTCCGGTGAACCAGTTGATCCGCAAACCGGCCCAACTCGGTTGGGAGGCAGCGGGTTCGCTGTACGTGGTCGGGGCGACCGCCTATGCGGCCGTCCGCGCGGTGGCACCCCAACCGGGTGAGACGATCGCCGTGTCGGCCGCCGCGGGCGGGGTGGGCAGCCTGGTCGTGCAGCTCCTGGTGCTGCGCAAGGCGCGGGTGCTGGGCATCGCCGGGCCCGGCAACGCCGAGTGGCTGCGCGCGCATGGTGTCATACCGATCGCCTACGGTGACGGGCTCCTCGAACGGCTACGCGAGGCGGCACCGGATGGCATCGATGCATTCATCGACCTGTTCGGCCCGGACTACGTCCAGCTCGCCGTCGATCTCGGCGTGGCGCCCGAGCGGATCGACACCATCATCTCGTTCCAGAAGGCGGGGGAGGTGGGCGCCAAGACCGAGGGCAGCATGGAGGGCTCGACGCCCGAGGTGCTCGCCGAGATGGCCGACCTGATCGTCTCCGGAGCCATCGAGTTCGACATCGCCGCAACCTACCCGCTGGACCGGGTCGCCGACGCGTATGCCGAGCTGGAGCAGCGGCACACCCACGGGAAAATCGTTCTGCTGCCCACTAACTCACAGTGAGGCTGCCGGCCCGACCACACCTGCCTGCACGATCTTGATGATGACGAAGGCCACGGCCACCACCAGGTAGCCCCGCAGGGTGAACAGCCCCGCCCGGCGCATCGGCGACATCGTCGGCCGATCGAGTAGCGCGAGGTTGGGGGTCTGCCAGCCGGCCCGGTCCTGGCGACGTACGGCCCGGCGCTCGGCACGCGTCAGCGACGCGGCCTCGTCGAGTTCGTCGACCTCCTCTGGGTCCAGGCCACCGCCGAGCGTGCGCACGATGGCTTCGGCGTCGGTCAGGTTGCGGTGCCGTCGGCCAACGACGATCATCATCGCGCCGGCGACGATGCCCAGCACCGCTCCGCCGGCAAGGCCCTCCTCGAGCGTGGCGGTGGACAGGTTCGGAAAGAAGGTGGCGGCCGTCAACGCCAGCGACAGCAGCACCAGACACCACACGATGGTCCACGCAATGATGTTCTGCCGCACCGTGTTCACCCACGGGCCCAGCACCGCCCGGTCGTTGCACAGCAGCACCAGAAAGACGGTCGCCGAGGGAAGCAGGACACCGGCGAGCGCCTGCACACCCTGCGTCACCAGGCCCAGGATGTGGTCGGGGCTGAAGGAGACCGCCGCCGAAACTCCGAGCAGTATCGCGTAGCCACCGTAGAACAGCGGGGCCTCGCTGATCTTCCAGTGCAACGAGTGCCGCTTGCCCATGGCATCACCGACCGCGTAGGTGGTTGACAGGCCGACGGCGTTGGCGCCGATCAGCGATGCGTCCAGCAGGATGATCGCGAACAGCACCCCCAGCGTCCCGCCCAGATGCTTCGACAATCCCGCGGCGACCGCGCCCGCATCGGTGAAGTGACCCGCATCGGCGGTGTCGGTCAACCCGAACGCCGCCACGGCCATCAACGCCGTCGCGCCGACCATGACCACGACGATTCCGATGGCCAAATCCGCTCGGCCGTAGGGGATCCAGCGGGCGGTGATGCGCTTGTCCACCACGTTGGACTGCTGGAAGAACAGCTGCCACGGCGCGACCGTGGTGCCCACGATCGCGACCACGAGCAGCAGCACCGTGGAGTTGAGGCCGCCCGGGAACTGCGGGATCAGGCCGGCCACCGCCGTTTTCGGGTTCGGATGCACCAGCCACACCATCGGGAAGACCAGCACGTTCACCGCAATCAGCAGGAACATCAGCCTCTCCCAACGGCGGAACGACCCGCCGGCCACCACCGCGAACAGCAGCACGGCCGCGGCAGGGACGGCGACGACCCTCGGGCAACCCAGGAACCCGAGAGCCAGTGAGACGCCGATGAATTCGGTCACGATCGTCAGAGCGTTCAGGACCAGCAGATCACCGACGCTGAAGGCGCCCCAGAACTTGCCGAACCGCTCGAATATCAAGCGCGCGTGCCCGACCCGGGCCACCGCGCCGAGCCGTAGCACCATCTCCTGGTTCACGTACAGCACCGGAATCAACAGTGCCAGCGTCCACAACAGTCCCATGCCGTAGTTCTGGCCGGCCTGCGCGTAGGTCGCGACGCCGCCGGCGTCGTTGTCGCCCACCATAACGATCAACCCCGGACCGGTGATGACCGCCAGTGTGCGCAGCCGGCGCCAGCGTCCGCTGAACGCCCCGTAGCCGCCGTCCCCGTCGCGCCGGATGCGCCCGAACGCGCCGACGATGTCGCCGACGTGCGCGGAATCGAGCACCGTCGGGCTATGCGCCTCGCGGCGTGCGTCTTCCCGCGCGGCAGCAGCGAATCCCGAGTCGCGGCGACGGCCGCCGGTGTCGATCGAAGTCATCGAATCCTCGCTATCTCGAACACTTCTCACCTCGTGATGAGGCAGTCGCGGTTGCGGCACTCAACGCGCCTGCGGCGACGGGCGGCGCTGTGACGCCCGTCGCCGCGGCGGTGGTTCAGCGGTCCGAACCCGAGGCGTGGCCACCCAGCGATGCGGTGACCATCGCGATCGGCATCCTCGACACGTACAGGTTGGCCCGCTCCTGCTGGGTCAGGCCGGCCTGCCAGTGAAACCTGTTGGCCAACAACCGGCCTGCACGCAGCATCGAGCGTCCGCGCATCCGGGAAGCGGTGGAAAAACGGTGCGTGATAACAAAAGCCATGATCTTCTTCTCCTGACGGAGGCCCGATCGGCATCGGCACGGCTGCTCGGCCGCGCAGCACCAGGAGAGGTCAGGCGGTGAGAGAAATGCCGGAACCGGATCGGGACAAGACGGATTTCGGATAGGGACTATCGCCGGGACTCATCTCGCCCTCACCTCCTCACGGCCAAGACACACGCGGGTGTCACCACATTCACCTGAACGAAAGAGGCAGGAATGACCCGCGTCACATGCCGCGGGTCGCACCCCTCTCGTCGGAGCTTCGGCACTGCACGGCGTATCCGGAACATTCCAGAAGCCACTTGGGCTCAACCCTTGGGTCCGGGAAGAGCTGTCCTGACCCGGGGCGTCTCTCGACGTTCGGGGTCAGTGGCCTGTATCCATGCAGACGCCTCACCTACCGAGGTGCTTGCGGGGTCCATAGTGGCACCGCGGTCGCGGGCTCGTCAAACGCGTCGTCAAACGCTTAACGGATCCCTGACGCCCGGCGCGGCTCTCCCAGCGCCCGCCCAGGCTGCGCGCCTAGGCTCGATGCCATGACCACAACGTTGCAGGATGCCCGGGTCGCTTCGACGCTCGACCGCATGTACGCCGAGTCGAAAAACCAGATGGCGCTGTTGCGCGAGCGGCGCGGCACGTTCGATCGCCCGATGACCGCACAGGAGCGGGCCGAGGCGATGAGCGAGTTCTACATCCCGGTGACACCGGAAGCAGGCAGGCTGCTGTATTCACTGGTACGCGCCACCCGCCCGGCCACCATCGTCGAATTCGGCATGTCTTTCGGCATTTCCGCCGTGCACCTGGCCGCCGCGGTGCGCGACAACGGCACCGGCCGGGTGGTGACCACCGAACTCAGCGATACCAAGATCGCCGCGGCCAAGCAGACGTTCGCCGAGACCGGTCTCGACGACGTCATCACCATCCTCGAAGGCGACGCGCTGTCCACGCTGGCGGACGTTGCGGGGCCGGTCGATTTCGTCTTGCTCGACGGCTGGAAGGACCTGTACCTGCCCGTGCTCGAGTTGCTGGAACCGCGCCTGTCACCCGGTGTGCTCGTCATCGCCGACAACGCCAGCTCGGCCGACATGGCGCCCTATCTGGACCGGGTGCGCAACCCGGAGAACGGCTACGTGAGCTTCAACTTCCAGGTTCGCGACAGCGACAGCATGGAGATCAGCTGCCGCACAAGCGGTTAGGACTACCTCAGCGATTCCTCGAGCCACGGCGTCAGCCACTTCACCCCTTCGGGGGTGAGGTGGACGCCGTCGCTGCGGACCTTGATGCCGTCGACCTTGGCGGTGTAGACACCGTCGGGGCACAGCTTCTTGTTCAGGTCGAGGATCGCGACGTTCGGGTGGTGGCTGACGGTCTTGCGCAACATGGTGTTCCACAGGTTGACCCGGTCCGGCTGGTCCTCCGGATACAGCCGGCCGTCCGGCTTTTCACCACCCCGGCTGTAGGGGACGGTCGCGACCACCACGTGCACACCGGTGGCACTCACGATGGTCAACGCCCGTTCGAGCTCACCGTTGAGGTAGGCGTCGAACGTCGGGTCGCCGATGTGGGTCCACTGGCCCTCGTTGACCCGGTCCACCGTTTCCCAGCGACCGATGACCAGCAGCGCGACGTCCGGCTGATCCTGGCTAACCTGCCTCGACCAGCGAATCGGCCAGCCGTCGCATTCGGATCGTTGCTCGAGAGTCTGACCGATGTAGCGGTACGGCGTGCCGCGCACCAGGCTGCATCCGATGACGGTGTGGTCGAGGAACGCAAACCCCGGCGTCGGGGGCAGGTAGTGCATCCAGGTCCACCCGATCGAATCACCGAACACCGAAACGGTGAACGGCCGGTTGGCATCTCGGGGCCGGGTGCCGCCGGGCGGCGACGGCGAGACCGCCGCGACCGCCGAGACGCCGGGCGGTAGGCCGACCTCGCGCAGACCGGGCCCGGTGCCCACCGGGACCACCAGCAGGGTCACCGCGGCCGCGCTCGCCACGGTCGCGGCCGCCAGCGGCAGCAGCGGCACCCGCGCCGGTCGCCAGCGCCGGATGGGTTGTTCGAGCAGCCAATACGATGCCGCGGCCAGCACCAGCGTGGCGCCGCACCGCGCGGCGAACAACGGCAGCCCGGACCACCCGGTGCGTTCGCCGTTGAGCGCCAAGAAGATTGGCCAATGCCACAGGTAGACGCCGTAGGAGATGGTTCCCAGCCACACCAGCGGGCGCAACGCGAGCGCGCGGGCGATGAGGCCGCGCTGCTCCAGCGCGACGGGTGCGATCACGATTACCGCCGCGATCGCGACCCCGATCAGCAGGCCGTGCCGGAATTCACCGCTGGCGCCGGTGGCGTAGTGCGTCGCCGCCGCCAGCCCCGCCAACCCGAGCAACGGCAGAACGCGCGCCACTCGGCGACCCCATCGGGTACGGATCATGCACCAGCCGCGGTTCATCGACGGCCAGTCCCGAACCAGGAGGGCGGCCGACGCGGCGCCGACCAGCAGCGCCTGCGCGCGGGTGTCGGTGCCGAAGTAGATCCGGTCGCGGGTGCCATCCGACGTCATGACGATGGCGAGCGCAGCCGAGGCCAGTGCTCCCACGGTGGCGATCAGAAACGTGGCTAACCGCACGCCGCCGACGGTCGCCCGGGTCGAGCGGCGCCTGGCGCGGGCCGCGAGCAGCAGGGTGACCGCGATCAGCAGCACCGGCCAGACGAAGTAGTACTGCTCCTCCACCCCGAGTGACCAGGTGTGCTGTAGCGGCGAGGGCGGGGCGCCCTGGGTGAAGTAGTCGGTCTTCTGAGCGACGAACCGCCAGTTCGCCATCCATACGAAGGCCGCGATGGCGTCGTCGCGCAACCCGGTCAGCGACCGGTCGGGCAGCAGCTGGCGGGCCGCGGCCACGGTGAGCACCATCAGCACCAGCGCGGGCAGCAGTCGCCGGGCGCGCCGGATCCAGAAACCGGTGAGCTCGATACGGCCGCTGCGTCCCAGCTCGTCCAGCAGCAGCGAGGTGATCAAAAATCCGCTGAGGACGAAAAAGACGTCTACGCCGATGAATCCGCCGCTGACGCCGGGAATGCCGCCGTGTCCGATGAGCACCAGTGCAACCGCGATCGCGCGCAGCCCGTCGAGCGCCGGGATTCCGCTGGCCCGCTCCGGCCGGTCCCAGATCGCCAGCCGGCCGACGCGGCGCATGGGGGCGACCCATCGGCGCCGAGTACGACGAGCCGGTGCGGGGTGAGACCCGCCCGGCTCGGTGCTTACTGTCAGCGCGCCGTAACTACCATCTCGCCCGGCGCCAAGGTTGATGCCGATACGTCGCTGCCCCTCCTGTTGAGTTCAGCAAGCCAGCCTAGAGGCGGGCGCGCAGGATCAGGTGGAGGACACGCGAGGTGTTTTTCGCCGCGCTGCGTTCGGATTTCGGCCCGACCCGTCAGGCCTTGTCAGGCGCGTAGCCCAGGGTGCTTTTGACCTCCAGGTACTCGTGGAAGCCGAATTCGCTCCATTCGCGACCGTTGCCGCTGCGCTTGTACCCGCCGAACGGTGCGTTCATGTCGAACGCGTGATTGATGGTCACCCATCCCGCGCGGATCTTGCGGGCGACGTCGCGCGCCGTGTCGAGGTCGGCCCCCGAAACGAAGCCGGCGAGGCCGTATTGGGTGTCGTTGGCGATCTCGACGGCGTGGTCGAGATCGTCGTAGCCAAGGATGCACAGCACCGGCCCGAAAATCTCCTCACGCGCGATCGTCATGTCGTTGGTGACGTGCGCGAAGACCGTCGGCTTGACGTAGTAACCTTTGTCCAGTCCGTCCGGCCGGCCCGGGCCTCCCGCAACCACGGTCGCACCCTCGTCGACGCCCTGCTGGATCAGGCGCTGCACCTTCTCGAACTGCGTCCTGGACGCCACCGGCCCGATCGCGGTCGCGTCGTCGGTTCCCACCGCGACTTTCTCGGCGGTTTCCCGCGCGATGGCAATGGCCTCGTCCATCCGGGAATTCGGGACCAGCATGCGCGACGGCGCGTTACAGCTCTGCCCGGAATTGGGCATCATGTTGGCCACGCCCGCACTGACGCCCGCGGCGAAGCCGCTGTCGTCGAGGACGATGTTAGGGCTCTTGCCGCCGAGTTCCTGGGTCACCCGTTTGACGGTCGCGGCGGCGTTGGTGGCCACGTCCACACCGGCGCGGGTGGATCCGGTGAACGACACCATGTCAATGTCGGGATGGCTCGCCAGGGCCACGCCGACGCCCGCGCCGTCACCGTTGATCAGGTTGAACACCCCTGCCGGCACGCCCGCGGCATCCAGGATCTCGGCGAAGATGTAGGGCGAATACGGCGCCACCTCAGAAGGTTTCAGGATGACGGTGCAGCCGGTCGCCAGCGCCGGGTAAACCTTGACCGCGACCTGGTTGATCGGCCAGTTCCAGGGCGTGATCAGGCCGCAGACGCCGATCGGTTCCTTGGCGATCAGCGTCGCCCCTTTTTGTTCGGAGAACGAAAAGTTCTTCAGGGCGTCGATCGCGGTGGTCAGGTGGCCGATCCCGAGAAAGACCTGAGGCCCCGCGGCCAGCGAGGGCGGCGCGCCGATCTCCTCGGTGACCGCCTCGGCGAGATCGTCCGCGCGCTTCTGGTATTCGGCGAGGATGGCCTGCAACAGGTCCAGGCGCTGCTCGCGGGTGCTCTGCGACCAGCCGGTGAAGGCCCGCCGGGCGGCCTGCACCGCCACGTCCACGTCGACCGCCGATCCCAGCGAGATCTTGCCGGAAACCTGCTCGGTTGCCGGGTTCTCGACGTCGAAGGTGTTGGGGCGCACCGGGTCGACCCACTGTCCGTCGATGTAGAACTTCAGGTATTCGCGCATGACATCGATCCTCTTTCTTCCTGCGGGCCCTACTGGGTGCCTTCGGCGTACCAGGTCCGGAATCGGTCGTACTTGGGCATCTCCTCGGAATTGGCCTTCGGATCGATGCACACGTGCACCACACCGACTTTGCCACTGGCGTAGGCGCGAGCGATCGCCGGGCCGATCTCTTCTTCCTTCTCGACATACTCACCGTGGCACCCGAAGCCCTCGGCAACCTTGTCCATCCGGACGTCCTTGCTCCAGTGCACACCGGGCTGCGGCGACGGCTGGGAGAAGGTGCGCTTGTACACGCCCACTTCCAGGCCCCACTGGTGGTCGACACCCACCACGCACACCAGCGGAAGGTTTTGCCGCGCAGCGGTTTCCAACTCGGCGATGTGGAACAGGAACGCCGAATCGCTGGTCAGCAGCATCACCGGGCGCTTGCCGCCCTCGGCGACGGAGGCTCCGATCGCGTAGGGCAGGCCGGTCCCCAGGTGGCCGAAGTTCTGGTTCCAGATCACGTCGCGCGGCTTGGACTGCGAGTAGGTCCACTGGAAGATCACGGTCGCGCCGCCGTCGCGCACCATGATGCCGTCCTCGAGCGCATTGAACGCCTTGGTGGCTTCGACGACGTAGCGTGCCGGATGGATCGGCGAGCGTCCGGACGGTGCCGATTCCGCCATATCCGCAAGCTCTTTCGCATCCTTTTCGATCAGGGCCTGTAGCGCGGGTGCGGGCTTGCGTGGGGAATCCTTGAGCGCGGAGACCAGCTGCGGTATGACGCCGCGCAGATCGCCGACCAGCGCCACGTCCATCGGACGGTTGACGCCGATGGCGGCCGGGTCCTGCTCCACGTACACCCACTTGCGGTTCGCATCGTTGCCGGCCCAATGCTGGGTCCGGCCGTAGTGCATCGGCTCACCGAGTTCGGTGCCCAGCGCGACGCACAGGTCGGATTCCTCGACCGCCTCGTTGGCGGCCGGGGAGAACAGATAGGGGAACGTCCGATCCTGCAGTCCCGGGATGAACGAGGTGCCGCCGGAGGTCTGGATCACCGGGCAGGCCATCAGCTCGGCCAGCTCCTTGACCTGATGCTGGGTGCGGGAGGTGTGGACCCCGTGTCCAACCAACAGGATCGGGCTGTCGGCCTCGCGGATCAGCTTGGCCGCTTCGGCCACCTCACGGTCGCCCGCGCCCTGGTTGACCAGCCGATACCGGTGCGGCGGCGGCGGATCCGCGACATCGAGCTCCGCCAAGATGACGTGCGACGGGTACTCGATGTAGGCCGGGCCGGGGGTGCCGGACATGGCGCGCCGGATCGCCTCGTGGACGATTTCGTCGGTCTGGTCGGCGTACTCGATGGATGCGCTGTACTTGACCGACGACGCGAAAAGGGGCTCCTGGCGGACGAATTGGATGCGACCGCGCCGGACCCGGCGTTCGGTGATGCGGGCGCGCTGACCGCCGAGGAAGATCACCGGCGAGTTCTCCACGAGCGCGCACTGGATCGCGCCGGCGATGTTGGCCATGCCGGGTCCGAGCGTGCCGATGCACAGCCCGGGCTTACCCGTCATCCGCGACGCGGCTTCGGCCATGAATCCCGCACTCAGCTCGTGGTGCGGTGCGACCACCGACCAGCCGCGGGCGTCGGCCTCGGCGAACATGTGCACGAAGTTCGGGTCCGGGATGCCGAACAGCGTGTTCACGCCCTCGGCCTCGAACAGGTCGAGGATGCGATTGTAAACGGGCACGCCCATGGTCTTCAAACTCCTTCATCAGCAATATATTTCGTTGAGATCGCTATCCGGAACCAGGAACACCGTCGACCGCCAGGCCCAGCTGGTCGAGGATCTCCGCGGTGTGTGCGCCCAGCTCGGGTGCGGGCCCGGCGACGCGGCCCGGTGTCTGGGAGAACCAGGTGGGTACGCCGGGGAAGCGCACCGGTCCGTGCGGGCTGTCCACCGTCTCGAACATGCCGACGGCGTTGAGATGCGGGTCGTCGAACAGCGCGCCGGGCGTGTTCAGCGGTGCGGCCGGTATCTCGAGTTCGCGCAGCAGCGCCAGCCACTCCGCGGTGGTCCGCTCTTTCATGGTCTCGGCGACCAGCCCGTAGACGGTGTCGATCTCGCGGGCGCGCTGTTCCAGCGTCGAATACAGCTCGCTGGCCCACGGTGGCTGAACGGCTTTCATGAAGGCGTTCCAGTGCTTGTCGTTGTAGATCAGCGCGGCGATGTAGCCGTCGCTGGTGCGGTACGGCCGGCGGTTGGGCGCCACGGTGCGCGGGTACACCGCCGGCCCCAGCGGGGGGTCGAACAGGGCGCCGTTGGCATGTTCGACGAGCATGAACGAGGCCATGGTCTCGAACATGGCGACCTCGACCTCCTGCCCCTGTCCGGTGCGCTCGCGGTGGAACAGCGCCATCGTCGTGGCGTACAGCGCCGTCAGGCCGGCGATCTTGTCGGCCATGATGGTTCCGACGTAGTCGGCCTCGCCGGTCAGTTGCTGTTGCACCGCCGGCAGGCCGCATTCGGCCTGGATCGTGTCGTCGTAGGCGGGACGGTCGTGGTCGGGCCCGCGTCGGCCGTATCCGTAGCAATTGGTGTAGATGACAGCGGGATTGATCGCGGCGACGTCGTCGTAGCCGAAGCCGAGCTTGGCGATCGCCTTGGCACGCATCGAGTGGATGAACACGTCGGCGGTCTCGATGAGCGCGCGCAGCGCGCGTGTTCCGGCGTCGGTCTGCAGGTCCAGCACGATGCTGCGCTTGCCGCGGTTGACGTTGACGAACACCCCGCTCATGCCCGGCGCCGGTCCCACCGAGATGAATCGGGTGTTATCGCCTTGCGGTGGTTCGACTTTGATCACGTCGGCGCCCATGTCGGCCATGATCTGCGTGCAGTACGGGCCCATCACCATCGCGGTGAGGTCGATCACGCGCACGCCGGCCATCGGGCCCGTCGGGCTAGCCATTGAGCGCTCCTTGGTCGGTTGAGCGGTGAGCCAGTTCGAAGCTGTAGCGGATGTGCTCGTTGTGCCCGTCGGGGACGACCGGAAAAATGAGTGGCGCCTCGACGTACCGGATCGCATCGAGGTGGTTGCCGACCTCCTCGATGGTCCACGACGGCCGGCTCACGCCCGGGCTCTCCACGATGACCGCCCGCGCCACGCGACCCGCCAGCGCGATGAACAATTCGCCCGTCACCGAACAGGATTCGTGCGCGAGCCAACCCACGACCGGCGCGACGAGCTCGGTGCCCATCGGCGGGTAGGCCGAGGTGTCGATGCCGTCGGCCATCCGCGTCACCGCGGCCGGCACGATCGCGTTGCATCGCACGCCCTCGGCGGCGCCTTCGAGAGCGACGACATTGGACAGCCCGATCACGCCCGCCTTGGCGGCCGCGTAGTTGGCCACATTGTGGTTTCCGTACAGGCCGCCGATCGACGACGTCAGCACGACGCGGCCGTAGCCCGCCTCACACATCAGCGGAAAGGCCGGCCGCACCACGTGGAAGGCGCCGCGCAGATGCACGTCGAGCACGGCGTCGAAGTCCTCGTAGCTCATCTCCTTGAGCGAGCCGCGACGGACGTTGCCGGCGTTGTGAATCAAGATGTCGATTCGACCGAAGTTGTCGACCGCCGTCTGGATGATCTCCAGCCCGCCGTTGCTGGTGGCCACCGACGCGCTGCACGCGACGGCCCCTCCCCCGGCTGCGGTGATCTCGGCGACCACCTGCTCGGCCGGCCCCTCGTCGGCCCCGTCGCCGTCGAGCTCGCCGCCGGCGTCGTTGACGACCACCTTCGCGCCGCGCGAGGCGAGCAGGTGTGCGTAGGCGCGGCCCAGCCCCCGACCGGCTCCGGTCACCACGGCAACACGGTCGTCGAATCGCAGTTGGGGCCCCAGGGTTTCGCTCAAGTGCCGAGCACCAACCCGTCCAGGTCGCCCTTGTCGCGCCACACCCGCAGCAGGTCCTCGAAGGCGTAGAACCCCGGACCGTACGGCTCGCCCAGGTGTGACCGGATTCCTTCTCCCCCGCCGCCGCCTTCGTTGTTGTAGTAGCCGGGCGTGCATTGGGCGTCGAATGCCGAGTTGTCGACTGCGGTTTCGCGGATGGTCGCGCACCACTCCTCTTGCGCCGCTTGGCTGGGCTCCACGGTGGTCGCACCCCGTTTCAGCGCCTCGGCGATGATGTAGGCGATGTGCTCGCCCTGCAGCTCGTAGTTGGCGGCGATGTTGGCGGAGATGCCCACCTGGGTGAAGCCGGTATAGAACTGGTTGGGGAAGCCGCGGCTGGTCATCCCGTGCAGCGTCTTGTAGCCGTCGCCCCAGTAATCGAACAGCGACAGCCCGTCGCGTCCCTCGATCGTTTCGATCGAGTAGCGGCGGCTGATCTCGGTGGTGATTTCGAAGCCGCTGGCGTAGATGATGCAGTCAACCTCGTACTCGACACCGTTGGCGACCAAACCCTTCTCGGTCGCGCGTTCGACGCCCTTGCTCGATGACACGTCGACCAGCGTCACATTCGGTCGGTTGAAGCTGGCCAGGTAGTCGTCGTTGGAGCACGGGCGCTTACATAGGAAGCGGTAGTACGGCTTGAGGGCTTCGGCGGTCGCGCCGTCGTCGATCAGGGTGTCGATGCGGCGCCGCAGCCGCTCCATGATCTTGTAGTCCTCTTCCTCCCGGATGGCCATGAACTGCTCGGGGGTCAGCGACGCGGGATCGTCCAGTGCGAGCACCCGGGCGGCGGTGTTGCGCCCGAGCTCGGTCCAGAAGTCGCAGACCAGATCCGGCTGGCCCAGCGCCATGCCCTCGAACGTCCACGAGTGGAAGTTGCGCTGCCGCTCCCGTTGCCAGCCGGGCCGCAGCGTCTTGACCCATTCCGGATCGGTCGCGGTGTTGTTGCGGGCGTCAACGGTCGACGGCGTCCGCTGGAAGACGTAGAGATGCTTGGCGTCACGGGCGAGGAAGGGCACGATCTGGATGCCCGTGGCGCCGGTGCCGACCACCGCGACGCGCTTGTCGGCCAGCTTGTGCAGATTGCCGCTGACATCCCCACCGGTGTAGTCGTAATCCCACCGCGACGAGTGAAAGCTGTGGCCGCCAAAGGTTTTGATGTCGGGGATGCCGGGCAGTTTCGGGCGGTGGAACGGGCCGGACGCCAGGACGACGAACCGGGCGCGGATATCGTCGCCGCGGTTGGAGCTGATCCGCCAGCGCTTGATCCCCTCGTCCCACCGTAGGTCGTGCACCTGGGTGGAGAAGATCGCCGAATCGTAGAGGCCGAATTGCTTACCGATGTTGCGGCAGTGCTGGAAGATCTCGGCACCGTCGGCGAACTTCTTCGACGGCATGAAATCGAGCTCTTCGAGAAGCGGTATATAGCAGTAGGATTCGTTGTCGCATTGGATGCCGGGGTACCGGTTCCAGTACCAGACTCCGCCGAAGTCGCCGCCGAGCTCGATGACACGGACGTCGTCCACGCCGGCCTTCTTCAGGTAGGCCGCCGACAGCAGGCCACCGAATCCGCCGCCCAGGACCGCCACGTCGATGTCCTCGCAAATCGGCTCGCGCGGCGTCGCGGGCGTGTACGGGTCGACTTCGTAGTAGCCGGCGAAGTCGTCCTCCAACTCGATGTACTGCTTGGAACCCTCTTTGCGCAGCCGCTTTTCACGTTCGTGGGCGTATTTCTCGCGCAGCGCGGCGATGTCGAAGTCGTCGGGCGTCTGCGTGGGCCCGCAACCGTCTTGGTACATCGTCATGCCCCGGGGTGCTCCTTCCCTGATAGTTCCTGGGGCTCACCGGCTCCCATATATCTCGACAATTGGTAGTGCAGGTTGACGGTGCTGCGCTCGCGGTACGGATTGGGCTTGGTGCCCGGGAAGCCGAGCGACTTCATGCCTTGCTGCACGGCGGCCATGTTGGAGAAGTCCTGCGGCAGCACCGACCGCCACCGGGGATCACCGACCGGCGTGTACTCCCACTCGGTCTGGGGTTCTTGGCCTTTCGGGTACAGCTCGAAGACGGACACCTCGAAAATGCACTTGTTCGGGTTATAGCTCGGATGCGGCCGCGCGCCGTAGCACAGCGCGACCGTCAGACCCTGACCGATTTGGAAATTCGGAAAGATTTGCCACGCGGTGCCGGCCTGTCCGAGGATGTCGGGGGGGATCGTCGGCCAGATCACGCCGCGGGCCTCGTCGTCGCGGCGCGCCGACGCCAGCCAGTGCTCGAGGACCTTGTCGGGCGGTGTGCCCTCGGGCAGTTCGTGGACCAGCCGCTTGGCGGCGTTCACCAGCGTCTCGGTGGTGGAGGTGTTGGTTTCCTCCATCGTGTAGATCTGCATCTCGGCGGTTGACACCCGCGGGTCGCCCCCGGTGCCGAGGCGGATCTTGGACTTGGTGGCCTCCAAATCCTTTGGCGCGTCGTAGCCGATGTTGCTGTGTTTGCCTTGCGCCTTGGCCCAGCCCTTGAATTCGCCGAACTTGTTGAACTCCGGGTGCGTCGTGAAGACGTGGTAGGTCTCGTTGAAGGCCTCCATCGCGACTTTCCAGTTGCAGTCGAAGGACAGCCACCTGCGCCATTTGTAGCGCATGTTCTCCAGGCCGAACGGGTCGAGAATTTTGGCGGCCGGGAACAGGAAGTCGGCGAGCGGCTCACAGTCGGGGTCCATGTTGATCCACAACCAGCCGCCCCACGTATCGACCCGTACCGGTCGAAGATGGGTGTTGTCGGGCGTCAACGCTCCCTGCCAGTCCTGCTGTTCGCGGATGTGTGTGCACGCGCCGTCGAGGCCGTAGGTCCAGCCGTGAAAGCCGCAGACAAACGACTTTCGGGTTCGAGCACAGGCGTTCTTGGCGCCCTCGGGTGTGTCGATCAGCCGGCGGCCACGATGCATGCACACGTTGTGGTGTGCGTGGAATTCCTGTTCTCCGGTGCGCACCACGATGATTGAGTCGTCGAGAATGTCGTAGGTCAGGTAACTGCCCACATCCGGCAGCTCCTCCACGCGGCCGACCTGCTGCCAGACCTTGCGCCACAGCTTGTCCCGCTCGGCGCGCGCATAGTCCTCGGAGATGTATGCCTCGACCCCGATCGTCATCGGCGTCGACAGTTCTTCGGCAGCTTCGGGATTCACGCCCTTGGCCAGGTCGGTCATCACATCCTCCTAATCGCCGCGCGGAAGGATTCGTCTTTGAGGAACAGCGAGGTGTTGTCGGTGCCGAGGTGGCTCCACTTGAGGTCCAGGCCGCCGTCGACGAGCAACGTCTGACCGGTGACGTAGCTCGACAGCTCGGAGAGCAGAAACAGGATGGCGCCGGCCTGCTCCTCGGGCCGCCCGCGACGGCCCATCGCGATCGCCCGCCGGTCGCGATCGGGGTCCTCGTCGACGTAGGTGCGCGAGGCCGCGGTCTCGGTGACGCCGGGCGCCACGGCGTTGACCCGAATTCCCGCCTGCGCCAACTCGACGGCCATGGTGCGCGTCATCGCCGTGATCGCGGCCTTGGCCGTCCCGTAGGCGATGTGGAACGGCGCGGAGTTCATGCCGCTGATCGAGGAGATCGACACGATCGACCCCTGCCGTCGCTGCGCGACGAGTTCACTGGCGACGGCCTGGCTCATGAAGAATGCCGTTTCGAGATTGTCGGCGAAGATCTTGCGCCAGTCGCCGCGCGACACCCTGGTGGACGGCATCCACGTCGACGGCTCCGCGCCGCCGGCGACGTTGACCAGCCCGTACAAGTCGCCGTCGGCGCGGCGCGCGTGGTCGATCACCGCGGCGATGCCCTCGTCGGTCGACGCGTCGGCCGCGACGGGCACCACGGGCAGCCCCTGCTGAGCCAGCGGGGCGACGTGTTCGTCGAGGTTCTCCTTCGACCGGCTCACCGCGATCACGGTGGCCCCGGCCCGCGCGGTCATGGCGGTGACGGTCGTGCCGATGCCGCCCCCGCCGGCGCCGGAAACCACCACGACGCGGCCGTCGAGCCCTAGAAGTTCCCCGTGATCGGCCATGACCTGCTTTCCCCTGCCGCCATCGCGTCACGCGTCCGCAGCGGGATCAATCCGCGCACCTTGTCCGGACAAAATATCGCATTCTGTCCTTTGGAGAACACTATTCCGATCGTTGGACTTGCCTGTCAAGGTGGGTTCGCCGCCCATCGGCGGCTATTGTCTGGACTAGGCGGAGTTGATAGCGTCCAGCCCAAACGGCTGACGGAAGGACCTCGGCGAAGCATGTCCACCTCAAGGGCCATCTCAACGCTGCCCTCGCGCTATGCGCCGGCAGCCCCCATCGACGTCGCCGAGGGCTGGGAGTTGGAACGGGTCACCGCTCCCAGTCGGCTGTTCGGCGCCAACGGTCTGCGCACCGGCCCGGACGGTCACATCTACATCGCCCAGGTGACCGGAAGTCAGATCAGCGCCCTGGATCACCGCACCGGCGAACTGGTGACCGCCAGCCCCAAGGGCGGCGACATCGTGGCGCCCGACGACGTCGCCTTCGACGCCGACGGCAACCTGTACGCGACCGAGGTGATGGACGGCCGGGTGAGCGTGCGCGACACCGGCGGCCGGACGCGAGTGCTGCGCGACGACGTGCCTTCGGCCAACGGCATCACCTTTCACCAGGGCCGGTTGTTCATCGGTGAATGCCGCGAGGGTGGGCGGTTGCTGGAATTCGACCTGGCGGGCGGGCCGCCGCGGGTGCTCTTGGAGAACGTGCCCTCGCCGAACGCGATGGAGGTCGGCCCGGACGGCCTGCTGTATTTCCCGGTGATGGGCGCCAACGAGATCTGGCGCATCGATCCCAACGGCGGCGAACCGCAGTGCGTGGCGGGCAATCTCGGTGTGCCCGACTCGGTCAAGTTCGACCCGCAGGGCCACATCGTGTCCACACAGGTGGCCAGCGGGCAGGTTCTGCGCATCGATCCCCGTAATGGCGAACAACGCCTGCTCGCCCAGCTCACTCCGGGCCTGGACAACTGCACCTTCGTCGGCGACCGGCTGTTCGTGTCCAACTTCACCGGCGAGATCACCGAGATATCACCCGACGGCACAACGCGATCGGTTCTGGCCGGCGGCCTCAACTGGCCGATGGACCTGGCGGTGGGCCACGACGGACAGCTCTACATCGCCGACGGCACGTACTTCTACGTCGCCCTGCCCGATGGGTCACTGCACACCGCCGGAATGTTGTTCAGCCCCGGCTATCCCGGGTTCCTGCGCGGCGTCGCAGCCAGCGGGCCCGGCGAATTCGTCGTCACCACATCCGGCGGCCAGGTCGCCCGTTACCGGCCGGAAGCGAGCGAAAGCGAGGTGCTGGCAGACGGTTTCGACCAGCTCTACGGTGTCGCGGTGAGCGCGAGCGGGGTGATGTTCGCGGAGCTGGGCACCGGGCGGGTACTGGCGCTGCGATCGGATGGTGTCCGGGTGCTGGCGACCGGGTTGCGTGAGCCGGTGGGAGTCGCAATCGACGCGGACGGGGCGTGTCTGGTGGCCGAGGCCGGAGCCGGCCGGGTGATCAGGGTGAGCGGCTCGGGGACCGACACCGTTGTCGCCGATCTGCAACGCCCGCAAGGCATTCTGGTGCGGGGCGGGGTGCTCTACGTCGTCGACGCCGGCGCCAAGGAGTTGATCGCGGTAGATCTGGGCACCAACGCGCGGCGGACGATCGCCGGCGGGCTGCCGATCGGGCCCCCGCCGGGTGTGACACCCAAGCCGCTGCGCGGCATGCCGCCGTTCTCCGGGCCGCAGGGCCCCTTCGCCGGCATCGCCGCCGCGGCCGACGGGACCCTGTACGTCTCGGCGGACGGTGACGGCAGCGTGCTGGCGTTGCGTCCGACACCGGACGGACCGTGATGCCCCAGGCCATCGCGGGCGACCACCGCTACCTGCAGATTGCGCGCACCCTCCGCAAGGAGATCGTCGACGGCGTTTACCCGGTGGGCTCGCAGTTGCCCACCGAACACCAACTGTGCGAGCGCTTTGCGGTGAGCCGCTACACCATCCGGGAGGCGCTGCGCCGGTTACGCGAGGACAACCTGGTGGCCTCCCGGCCGCGCGCGGGCACCCGGGTGGTTCCCCGGCCCGCGTCGAGCTCCTATGCCCAGGACGCGATGTCGATCGACGACCTCTTGGCGTTCGCGGCCGGCGCGCAGCTGACCATCGAATCCAACGCGATGGTGACGATCGACGACGACCTCGCCGCCCGGACCGGCCTCGAGGTGGGCAGCCAGTGGCTAACGGTGCGCGGCTACCGGCAGGCCGATGATGCGGCGGTCCCGTTGTGCCGCACGGAGTACTACATCAACCGGACTTTCGCGGCGGTGGGCAGGCTGCTGCAACGCCACGCCGGCCCGATATTCCCGTTGATCGAGGACCTCTTCGGCGTGAGCGTCGCCCAGTTGCACCAGGAGATCGCCGCCGTCCTGCTGTCCCCGGAGCTGGCCGACGGGCTCGGGGTCGAAGCGGGCACGGCCGCGCTACAGATGCGGCGCACGTACACGACCTCCGACGGCGAGGTGGCCCAGGTGACGATCAACACCCACCTGTCGTCGAGGTTCCGGTACGCGATGACCATGCGTCGCGTGGACGAATAGGGCGCACGAGATGAGGTCGCGGTGATGGCCCGGACCGCCCAGGAGGCGCCGCACGCGGCGGAGGCATACCGGCGCGGGTTGTGGGTGCACACCACGCTGGCCGATGCGCTGCGGGCCGCCGCGACGGAATCGCCGCACCGAACGCTGCTGGTGGACAGGGATATTCGTCTCGATTGCGCGGCGCTGCAGGCCCAGGCCGGCGCGCTGGCCGGCGCCCTGTTGGCCCGCATCCCCCCGGGCAGCGTCGTGTCGTTCATGCTGCCGAACTGGCACGAGAGCGCCGTCATCTACCTGGCCGCGACGCTGGCCGGCATGGTGGTGAACCCGATCCTGCCGTCGCTGCGCGATCACGACCTGCGCTGCATACTCGACGACGCCGGCACCGCAATGGTTTTCGTCCCGCACCAATACGGTGGGCATGACTACGCGGCGATGCTGGAACGCGTGACCGCCGCGATGGGCCGGCCGCCGGAGGTGGTGGTGCTGCGCGGCGACGCCGGCCCGCACACACCGTATGCTGCCCTGTTGGAGTCGCCGCCGCAGGACGCGGCCCTGCCGGCGCTGGATCCCGATGCCGCGCGGATGATCCTGTACACCTCCGGCACCACGAGCCGGCCGAAAGGCGTCCTGCACACCCATAATTCGATGCACGCACTCATCTGCCAGATCCGCGAGCACTGGACGATCGCCCCCGGCGACACGTTCCTGGTGCCGTCGCCGGTCGCCCACATCGGCGGCTCGATATACGCCTTCGAATGCCCACTGCTGCTGGGCACCACGGCGGTGCTGATGGACCGCTGGGATGCGGCCGGGGCGGTCACACTGATGGACTCGCACCGGTGCACCCACATGGCCGGCGCCACACCGTTTCTGCAGCAGCTGCTGTCCGCCGCGCAGCGCGTCGGCACCCGCCTGCCCGACCTGAAGGTGTTCATCTGCGGGGGCGCGTCCGTGTCACCGTCGTTGATCCGCCGCGCCGCGGAGTATTTCGACCGCGCGGCGGTCACCCGGGTGTACGGCTGCACGGAAGTGCCGGTGGCGACCGTCGGCGCTCCCCGGCCGGACGAAGCGGATCGTGCGGCGGACACCGACGGCAGGCCGGGAATCGCGGAGATCAAGCTGATCACGCACGAGGCCGCCCCCGCCGGCGACGGGGAAATCTGTGTCCGGGGTCCGCAGATGCTGCTGGGTTATCGGCATCCCGAGGACGATTCCTTCGATGCCGCAGGCTTTTTCCGCACCGGGGATCTCGGGCGCTGGGTCGATGACCAGTACCTCGTCGTGACCGGCCGGGCCAAGGACGTCATCATTCGCAGCGGGGAGAACATCTCGGCCAAGGAGGTCGAGGACCTGCTCGCCGACCACCCCGGCATCGCCGAGATCGCGGTCGTCGGGCTGCCCGACGACCGCACCGGTGAGCGGGCCTGTGCGGTGATCGTGCCCGCGGGTGCGGCGACCCCGGATGTCGCGAGCCTGCTTGCAGTGCTGGTGAGCAAGGGCGTCGCGAAATTCAAGGCCCCGGAACAGGTTGTGCTCTGGGATGCGCTGCCGAAGAACGATGCGGGCAAGATACTCAAGCATCAGATCCGGGCGTCGCTGATGCGCGGCGATCGCGAGCGCGGCGAAGCCGGGCGCGGCGGGTCGCCGCGTGGAGACTAAGGATGGGTGAGATGCAGGTCGCAATCGTCACCGGTGCAAGCAGCGGCATCGGCCTGGGGTGCGCCACAAAGCTGGCCGAGATGGGCATGGCCGTGGTCGGCACGGGCCGCGACGAGGCGCGGCTGGCCGAACTGGCAAGCGCGGTCGGCGATCCGGATCGCGTCGCGACACTCGCCGTCGATCTCACCGACGATGACGCACCGCGCCGCATCGTCGACCTTGCGGTCGGCCGGTGGGGACACATCGACTTCTTGATCAACAACGCCGGAGTGGGCAGCCCCAAGCCGCTGCACGAAACCGACGACGAAACCTTGGACTATTTCCTGGGGTTGATGCTGCGGGCGCCGTTTCGGCTCGCGCGCGACGTGCTGCCGCACATGGCGCCCGGGTCGGCGATCATCAACGTGACATCGACCTTCGCGGTCGTCGGCGGCCTGCGCGGCGGCGCCTACTCCGCCGCCAAGGGCGGGCTGACCGCGCTGACCACTCACATCGCCTGCCAGTACGGCGCGTCCGGCATCCGCTGCAACGCCGTCGCGCCCGGGGTGACCGTGACGCCGATGGTCGAAAAGCGCTTGGAGGACGAGCGATTCCGCAAGATCAACACCGAGATGACGCCGCATCAGCGGTTGGGCCGCATCGATGACATCGCCAGCACCGTCGCATTCCTGTGCTCGCCGGGCGGAAGTTTCATCAACGGCCAGACCATCGTC